>NZ_OZ245767.1:3362500-4562500 GCF_965227665.1 Reyranella sp. | reverse complement strand
ACGACCATCACGAGCAAGCGGATCATGTCGCTCCTCATCCGCCGGGGGCGCGCCACTCCAGCGGCGCGATCAACGTCGAAATCCCCAAAGACGCGCCACTGGAGTGGCGCGCCCCCAGCCAAGATCACTCCGGCTGGATGCCCGCCAGTTTGGCGATTTCCGCCCAGCTCACCAGCTCCTTCTTGATCCGCTGGGCAAAGGCATCCGGCGACTCGCCGCCCGGCAGGCTCGACAGGTCGCGGATCTTGGCCTGCATCTCGGGCTCGGCCAGAACCGCCACGACATCGTCGCGCATGCGGTTGGCGAGCGCGGGCGACATCTTGCCCGGACCGAACAGCGCGAACCAAGCCGTCGTGTCGACGCCCGGCACGCCCGCCTCGGCGATGGTCGGGATGTCCTCCAGGCCCGGCAGCCGCTTGGTGCCGCTCACCGCCAGCATGCGCAGGGTACCCGCCCGGTGGTGCGACATCACCGTGAGCGGGCTGGTGAAGCCCACCGGGATGTGACCGCCGGCCAGCTCCTGCATCATGGGCGCCGCGCCCTTGTAGGCCACGTTCTCGATCTTCAGCCCGCTCTTCACCCGGAACAGCTCGCCCACCATGCGGGTCGTGTTCTCGGTGCTGCCGAACTGGTACTTGCCGGGATTGGCCTTCGCCGCCGCCATGAACTTTTCCATCGAGTCCATGCCCGCCTTGGGCGAACCGACCAGCGCGAGCGCGCCTTCGATCAGCGGCGTCACGGGCGTGAAGTCGCGTTCGGTGTCGTAGGGCAGCACCTTCGTCGTATAGGGATTGATCGTGTGGGCGCTGGTGGTGACCAGCAGCGTGTAACCGTCGGGCGGGGCCTTGGCGACGATCTCGCTGCCCAGGATGCCGCTGGCGCCGCCCTTGTTGTCGATGATGACGGTCTGCTTCCAGCGCTCGGCGAGGCGCGGGATGACCAGGCGCGCCACCAGGTCGGTGCCGCCGCCCGCCGGGTAAGGCACCACCACCCTGACCTGCTTCGTCGGATAGTCCTGCGCGCGGACGATCGCCGGCGCCATTCCGAAGGCAACACCTGCCGTGCCCGCGGCCACGAAGCCGCGTCGCGTCATGCCTGTCATGCAATCCTCCCGTTCCATTTCCTTGGCGACAGACTAGGGTCAATCCGGGAGGAAAAAAACATGTTCGATCTGATCATCAAGGATGCGGAAATCCACGACGGTTCGGGCGCCCCGCCGGTTCACGGCGACCTCGGCGTGAAGGATGGCAGGATCGCCGCCATCGGCCCCAGGCTCGGCGCCGCCCGGGAAACGGTCAAGGCCGACGGGCTGGCGCTGGCACCGGGCATCATCGACGGCCATACCCACTACGACGCGCAGATTACCTGGGATCCCTTCGTCGATCCCTCACCGGCGCTGGGCGTCACGACGGCCATCCTGGGCAATTGCGGCTTCACCATCGCGCCTTGCAAGCCGGCCGACCGCGACCTCACCATGCGCCACCTCACCCATGTCGAGGGCATGTCACTCGACGCCCTGCGCGCCGGCATCAACTGGGGCTTCGAGAGCTTCCCGCAATATCTCGACATGCTGGAGAAGAACGGCGTCGGTCCCAACGTCGCCTGCTTCGCCGGCCACTCCGCCATCCGCACCTTCGTGATGGGCACCGACGCCACCGAGCGTGCCGCTTCCGAGGCCGAGGTCTCGAAGATGGCCGATCTGGTGCGCGAGGCCATGGCGGCCGGTGCCATCGGTTTCGCCTCCTCGACGTCGGAAGCCCACAACGGCGAGGGCGGCACGCCGATGCCGTCGCGCCTCGCCGACGACCATGAGCTGCGCACGCTGGTGAAGGCGATGGGCGAGCGCGGCACCGGCGTCTACATGCTGACCAAGGGCCGCACGACGACGATCCCGTATCTCGAGGAGATCGCCGCCGAAGCCAACCGCCCGGTGGTGATCGCCGCGCTGTTCCATTCGAACACCAATCCCGAAGCCGCCTTCACCACGCTCGACCAGGTGAACGCGGCCCGCGCCCGCGGCCGCACCCTCGTGGCCCAGACCTCCTGCTGCCCGCTCAGCATGGATTTCACCTTCCACAGCCCCTACCTGTTCGAGAGCATGCAGGCGTGGAAGCCGGCGATGGCGGCGCACGATCCGGCCGAGCTCGCGAAGATCTACCGCGACCCGGCCTGGCGCGCCTCGGTGCGCGAGGAACTCTTAGCCAAGCGCGGCCGGCTATTGTTCAACGGCGAATGGGACAAGCTGTTCGTCGTCGAGACGGCGAAGGACGAGAACCGCGCGATGGAAGGCGCGACGCTCGGCGAACTCGCGAAGCAGGCCGGCAAGGACCCGTTCGACTTCATCCTCGACTTCGCCCTGTCGGAAAACCTCGACACGATGTTCGTGGCGCAGCTTCTGCACAATGACGACGAGGCGGTGGGCCGCATCCTGGCCGATCCCAACACCCACATCTCGCTGAGCGACGCCGGCGCCCATCTCACCTTCTTCTGCGACGCAGGCTTCGGCCTGCATCTGATGGGTCACTGGAGCCGCGACCTCGGTGTGCTCGACCTGCCGAACGCCGTGCATCGCCTGACCGGTCAGCCGGCGAAGCTGTTCGGCATCCAGGATCGCGGCCTGCTGCGCGAGGGCCTCGCCGCCGACCTGATGCTGTTCGATCCCAAGACCGTGGCGCGCGGCCCGAAGCGGCGAACCCACGACCTGCCCGCGGGCGCGGCGCGCCTCACCGCCGGCGCGGTCGGGCTCCACGGCGTGTGGATCAACGGCAATCGGGCCGCCGACGAGACGGGCTTCTGCGCCGACCCGGCCTCGCGGCCCGGCAAGGTCTTGCGTTCCTTCGGCTGATCCCGTCCGCAGGAGCGGTCAGGACATCGCCCGCCGACGGGCAACTTCGACCAGCGCGCGCGAACTGTCGGCAGGGGAAGATTTGTTGCGCTTCACCTGTCGGCATTTCAGGCATCTGTGCACGATGACGTAGCGGCCGCGCGCCTGCTCGACCGCGATCGGCTCCATCATCCCGCCGCAGTCGGCGGCCCGGTCTCCCGGATTCTCGTCGACATGCTTGCTGAACAGGCAGGCTGGACAGTGGTTGGTGAAGCCGTTCCCCTCGACCTCGGCGCCACAGCGCTCACAGGCGAAATTCTCGATGTTGCGCGCAAAAAGACGGGCCATGCCCCCAGTTTCGCACTGCCCCTGGACCGGCGCACACGAAAAAGGGTGGGCACCCGATGGCACCCACCCCGTCGGTCCGAGAGCGTTCTTTAGCGGTAGTAGCCGTCGTTGCGCGGCGTGGTCGCGGCGCCGATGGCCGCACCACCCAAGCCGCCGACGACCGCACCGGCCACCGGGGAACCCATCGTGGAGCCCACCACGGCGCCCGTGCCGGCGCCGATCGCTCCACCCGTCAGGGCGCGGTCCGTGGGATTGTTTCCGCAGGCGGCGACACCCAGGCCGAGCGCCGCAACGATCGCGATATTGGTGAACTTCAGCATGAGAGTCTCCTGCGCATGAATTGTTAGCGACAGAACGACTGGAGGCGCTGCCCGGTTGCGTTCACGGAATCGCGTGCAAGGCAGAATCACCAGTCGGCCACGACTCCCTGCCCGACGGCGACTGCGCAAAATGGAAAAGCCGGCAATCGCGCGGATTGTCGGCCTGGATCAAACGAGGATGGGGAAGATAGAAGGTCTCCGGTTGCAGCCGACGCCACTCGGGGAGAGGGGTTGGAAGGCCGCAACCGGAGGGCCGGACGGTGAGGTCCGGCTTTCTTCTAACGCACGCCGCACCGGCGCGTTGCCGATGCGGCGTCAACGATCACCTTACTGGATGACGATTTCGACGCGGCGATTCTGCGGCTCGCGGACGTTCGGACCGGTCTGCACCAGCAGGCCCTGCTCGCCACGGCCAACCACCGCGATCGCGGTCGCCGGAACGCCTTCGCGCACCAGCGCGTCCTTGACGGCGTTGGCGCGGCGCAGCGACAGCGCCATGTTGTAGGCAGGCGCGCCCGACGTATCGGTATGACCGGTCGCCGTGATGCGGGCGTTACCCTTCTGCTTGTAAGCGCCGGCGGCCTGGCGGATGGTGGTCAGCGCCTGGTCGCTCAGGTTGGCGCGATCCCAGTCGAAGAACACCATGAACGACGGCGGCGCGACCATCGTCGGAGCCGGCGGCGGGGGCGGCGGCGGCGAGACGAACTTGTAGGTCACGCCGGCCAGCGCGAGGATGTTGTTGTTCTGGAAGCTGACATTGCCGAACGGCGTGTTCACGCTCGGGCTGGTCGTGCCGACATAGCGGCCTTCGATCAGGAAGCGGAGCTGCTCGTTCACATTGTAGGCGACGCCAACCATGCCTTGATAGGCGAACTGGGTGCTGCCCAGCGAGGAATTGCTGTCGATAAAGGCGACACCCGCACCGGCGCCGATATAGGGCGTGATGACCGACGTCGGCATGAAGTCGTACAGCACGTTGGCCATCACGTTGAGCTGGCCGACCTTGCCGTTGATCGCCGTACCGGGGATGTTGGCCGAGGTCGGGATCTCGCCGTAGCCCACCTCCAGCTCCAGGCGCGGGCCAACGAAGTCATAACCAGCCTTGCCGCCGACGGACCACCCCGTCCAGGTGTTCGCATTCGAGTTCGAGCCAACGAACCAGGCGGCACCGCCGCCCGCACCGATATAGAAGCCTTCCTGCGCGTTGATTGACTGCGCCTGGACCGCTGCCGGTGCCAGAGCCACGAATGCCGCTGCTGCAATGAGTTTCTTCATTCCAATTTCCCCGCTCACTTAAGGAACCACCAACGGACAACTCCGGTGCCCCGGTTTGGTTGCATTGCCGCCTCACTCGCCGCTCCGACGCCGCCAAGTGGTGCAGATCGGCAACGGCAGACCGTACGGCTTCGAACGTCGAGCACCCGCTTCATCCGCCGGGCGAAAACGATGGACCGCCGCGCCTTGCAGGGTCGATGCGCCGACTTCATCATCGCGCCATGAACGGTTATCGACGCATCACGGTCTCACCGATCGCCGGCGCGCTCGGAGCGGAGATCGGCGGGGTCGACGTGAGCGTCCGCCTCGACGATGAGACGGTCGCGGAGATCCGCCGGGCGCTGCTCGAGCATCTGGTGATCTTCTTTCGCGGCCAGAGGCTCGACGATGCCAGCCACAAGGCCTTCACCCGCCGCTTCGGCGACCTCTTCGTCCATCCCAACTTCAACACCGGCACAGGCGATCCGGAAATCGTGCGCGTCGTCCGCGCCCCCGGCGACGAACGCATCGTCGGCGAGGAATGGCATTCCGACACCACGATGATGCCCGAGCCGCCGATGGGCGCCATCCTCTATGCGCTCGAGGTTCCGCCCTATGGCGGCGACACGCTGTTCGCCAACCAGTACCTCGCCTACGAGAGCCTGTCCGACGGCATGAAAGCGATGCTGGACGGCCTGCACGTCGTGCACAGCGACATCCGCGTCGCCGGTCCCCAGGTCGGACTGAACGCGCGCCGCTCGATCAAGGTGCGGGAGGATTCGAACTGGCGCCCGACCGAGAGCCTGCATCCGGTCGTGCGAACGCATCCCGAGACTGGCCGAAAGTGCCTGTTCGTGAACCACTCCTATTCCTGCCGCTTCGAGAACATGACCGACCGCGAGAGCAAGCCGCTGCTCGACTTCCTCATGGATCACGGTCACCGGCCGGAATTCACCTGCCGTTTCCGCTGGGAGGCAGGCTCGCTCGCCTTCTGGGACAATCGCTGCACCAAGCATCTAGCGGTCCACGATGCCGGCCCCTTCCACCGCCGCATGCAGCGCACCCAGATCGCGGGTGACGCCGTCGTCTGACCGACGACGGCGTCAGGTTGCCCGCTACTTTTTCTCGATGTTCCAGAAGACCGGCACGGGCGAGACCACGCTGCCGGTCACGTTCTTCCGGATGGCCATGGCGTTGTTGTACTGGCCGAGGAAGGCGTGCGTCGGCACTTCGGCGGCACGGAGTTGGAGCTTCTCGACGATCTGCTTGCGCTTGGCCTCATCGACCTCGTCGGCGAATTCGTCACGCAGGCGCGTGATCTCGGCGTCGCACGGCCAGCCGAACCAGGCCTTGTCGCAGGCCGCGCTGATGAAGCTGTAGGTCAGCGGATCTAGGGAATCGGCACCCGAGGTCGAGGTGATGAGGACGTTCCAGCCGCCCTTGTCCGGCGGATCCTTTTTCGCGCGGCGCGAAACCAGCGTCTGCCAGTCCATCGACTGCATGTCGACTTTCATGCCGGCCTTCTCCATCAGCGACTTGGCGATCGGGGCCATGTTCGTCAACACATAGAGATCGGTCGAATGCAGCAGCACGACCGGCGTGTTGTCGTAGCCGCCCTCGGCCAGCAGCTGTTTGGCCTTGGCGAAGTCGCTCTCGTACTTGTCGGCGAAACCGGCCGTCGCCTCGTACGGACCGCCGCACATGAACATGGCCTTGCAGACCGTGTAGTATTCGGGGTCGCCGATGACGCCGTTCAGGAAGTCCTTCTGGTTCAGCGCATAGAGCATCGCCTGCCGGTTCTTGGCATTGTCGAACGGCTTGAAAAGCTGGTTGAAGCGATAGATGTACTGGTTGCCCCACTTGTTGGTGGTCACCATCGAGACATTGCGGTCCTTCTTGAGCAGCGGATAGAGATCGTGCTGCGGCGCTTCGATGATGTCGATCTCGCCGGCCTGCAGCGCGTTCACCGCGGTCTGCTGGTCGGGGATGGCCACCCACTCGACCCGGTCCACCTTGGCGATCTTAGCCCCGGCGAGGCCTGACGGCGGCTCGGCCCGCGGCTTGTACTTGGGGTTCTTGACGTAGACCGTCTTGTCGCCGGGCTTCCACTCGTCGGCCTTGAAGATGAAGGGCCCGGAGCCCACGAACTCCTTGATCTGGTCGGTTCCCGGCGTCTCGGCGATGCGCTTGGGCATGATGAACGGATTGCCCGAGGGCTTGGACAAGGCCTGCAGCACGACGCCGGTCGGCGCCTTCAGCACGATCTGGAAGGTCTTGGCGTCGACCGCCTTCAGTTCGGCCACCTTGGCCCACAGGATGGTGCCCAGGCTGTCGCGCGACGCCCAGCGCTTCAGCGAGGCGATCACGTCCTCGGTGGTGACCGGCTGGCCGTCGTGGAACTCGAGCCCGTCGCGCAGCGTGAAGGTCCAGGTGAGCTTGTCGTCGCTCATCTTCCAGGTGTCGACCATCTGGGGCTTGATCTTGAGATCGCCGTCCAGCGCGAACAGCGTGTCGTAGATCATGTAGCCGTGATTGCGCACGATGAAGGCCGTGGTCCAGATCGGATCCAGGATCTTCAGGTCCGAATGCGCCACGACCCGCAGCGTCGAAGGCTGCTGTGCCATGACACCGGCCGGCACCGTAAGGCCGACCGCCGCGATCAATCCAAGTATTGCCTTACGCACGCATGCCTCCTTGTTTGTTGTCCGCGAGGACCATTGCCGCCGCCTTGTCGGCGATCATGATCGTGGGTGTGTTTGTGTTGCCCGAGGTGATGGTCGGCATGACCGACGCGTCGATCACGCGCAGCCCCTGGAGTCCGATGACCCGCAGCCGTTCGTCGACCACGGCATGGGGATCAGACGGCAGCCCCATCTTCGCCGTGCCCACCGGGTGGAAGATCGTGGTGCCGATATCGCCGGCCGCCTTGGCGAGAGACGCATCGTCGTCGCCGACACCGGGGCCCGGCAGATATTCCTCCGGATGGTAGGGCTGCAGTGCGGGCTGGCGCATCAGGCGTCGCGTCACGCGGATCGCGTCGGCCGCCACGGTGCGGTCCTCGTAGGTCGCGAGATAGTTGGGCGCGATGATCGGTTTGGCCGACGGATCGGCGGAACGCAGCCGGACGGTGCCGCGCGAGGTCGGGCGAAGGTTGCAGGCGCTCACCGTGATCGCCGGGAAGCGATGCAGCGGCTCGCCGAACTTGTCGAGGGACAAAGGCTGGACATGGAACTCGATGTTCGACCTTTCCTGATCCGGCGAGGAGCGCGTGAAGATACCGAGCTGCGAGGGCGACATGGTGAGCGGCCCCTTCTGCAGCAATGCATATTGCATGCCCATCAGCGCCCGGCCGACCAGCGAGTGATAGCTCATGTTGAGCGTCTTCACGCCGTTGACCTTGTAGATGGCGCGCTGCTGCAGATGATCCTGCAGGTTCCGCCCGACGCCCTCGCGCGCCTGCAGCAGCGGGATGCCGAGTTCGCCCAGCCAGTCGGGGGCACCGATGCCGGAAAGCTGCAGGATCTGCGGTGAGCCGATCGCGCCGGCCGCGAGGATGATCTCACCGCCGGCCCGCGCCTCGACGAGGCGGCCGTCCTGGCGGTAGACCACGCCGGTGCAGCGCTTGCCGTCGAACGACAGCTTCTCGACCAGCACGCCGGTTTCCAGCCGGAGGTTCGGCCGCTTGAGCACCGGCTTCAGGAAGGCGCGTGCCGCCGACATGCGGATGCCGCGCTTCTGGTTGACGTGGAAATAGCCGACGCCGGTATTGTCGCCGGTGTTGAAGTCCGCGGTCTGCGGGATGCCCATCTCGGTCGCGGCCTTGATCACCGCGTCGAGCACTTCCCAGCGCACGCGCGATTCCTCGACCCGCCATTCGCCGCCGGCACCGTGATGCTCGGTATCGCCCAGGAAGTGGTTGTCGAGCTTGCGGAAGACCGGCGCGACATCGTCCCAGCCCCAGCCGGTGAGGCCGAG
Source organism: Reyranella sp. (assembly GCF_965227665.1). Taxonomy (GTDB): domain Bacteria; phylum Pseudomonadota; class Alphaproteobacteria; order Reyranellales; family Reyranellaceae; genus Reyranella. The sequence continues at coordinate 4,553,779 of NZ_OZ245767.1, read as the reverse complement.
CTGCCGCCAGTGGTCGTAATCCTGCGACTGGCCGCGCATCGAGATCATGCCGTTGATCGCCGAGCAGCCGCCGATCACCTTGCCGCGCGGATAGTTGAGCGCGCGGCCGTTGAGCCCGGGCTCTTTCTCGGTCTGGAACATCCAGTCAGCGCGTGGATTGCCGATCGCGAAGAGATAGCCGGCCGGAACGTGGAACCAGATCCAGTTGTCGCGACCGCCCGCCTCGAGCACCAGCACGCGGTTTCGCGGATCGGCGGAGAGCCGGTTGGCGAGCACACATCCGGCCGAACCGGCGCCCACGATGATGTAGTCGAAGTCCCCATCGAGACGGGAAGCAGCGGTGTCAGTCATGGTGCGAGCCGTAGCACACAAGCCGACCCGCGAAACAGTAGGAGCATTGCCCTGTCCTCCAGACGGCGCATAATTCCCGCATCAAAAACAAAGGGAGCCAAACGCCATGCAATACAAGCGCATTTCGGCCGATAGCCACCTCGACCTGCCGTGGATGCCGCCGGACCTGTTCACGTCGATGGCGCCGCGCGATCTCAAGGACCGCATGCCCTACGTCACCGACACCGACGACGGGCCGAAATGGGTGGCAAAGAACGGCGCCTCGTTCGGCTTCAAGAACGGCGTCGGCCCGTCCGGCTCCAAGTTCGTACCCGGCAAGCACGGGCGCGTCGACATCATGGCCGAGACCGGCCTCTATGCCGACGGCGCCAAGGACATCCGGCGCATCTCCGATCCGCACCTGCGCATCAAGGACCTCGATCGCGACGGCGTCGACGCCGAGGTGATCTACGGCATCCTGGGCGCCGCCAGTCGCCTCAACGACCGCGAGGCCGGCAACGAGATGCTGCGCATCTACAACGACTGGCTGAAGGATTTCTGCAGCCACTATCCCGACAGGCATATCGGCCTGGCCTGCCTGCCCTACGGCGACATCGACGCCGCCGTCGAAGAGATCTACCGGGTCGCCAAAATGGGCATCAAGGGCCTGGAGCTCTCCTGCTCCTGGGACATGGAGCCGATGTGGCATCCGATGTGGGACCCGCTGTGGAAGGCGGTGAACGACGTGCAGCTCCCGCTGCACTTCCACACCTTCCCCAACGTGCCGCCCGGCACCATCGAGAAGTATCCCGGCCGGGTCGGCCGCTCGGTGTTCTTCACCGTGGTCTCGGGCTTCCAGATGAACCTGGTCAACATCCTGGCCGCGATCATGGGTGCCAATGTGCTGGAGCGCTTCCCCAACGTCCGCATCGCCTTCGGCGAATCGGGCTGCGGCTGGATCCCCTACGCGCTCGACCGCATGGACTTCGAATGGGAGGACCGCTTCACCGACCTCGGCATGAAGATGAAGCCCAGCGACTACTGGCGCCGCCAGTGCAAGGCCACGTTCCAGTTCGACCGCATCGGCGCCAAGCTGATCGACGACATGGGCGCGGAGAGCCTGATGTGGGGCTCCGACTACCCGCACGGCGACGGCGTCTGGCCGCACTCCGACAAATACATCAAGGAGCAGTTCGCCGAAGTGCCGGCCGAGCAGGTGAAGATGATCACCTGCACCAACGCCGGCAAGTTCTACGGACTGATCAATTAACCTGGCTTAAGAGCGAAGATCATTTCTTCGCCCGTCAAACGGGGGCGAGAAACATGAGTCAGACAAGATCGCCCTTCGACACGGTGTGACGGAGGGCGAAGACCTCACCCTCGGGCGCGTGCCGGGCACGTGCTGCCTGGGCCGCTTCGACCGACCAGAAGAAGGCGACCAGCGCCCGCTCGATCTGCAGGTCGGGCGCGCCGCGCAGGTCTTTCTCGGCCGTCCGCGCCTGCCCGACGTTCGCGCGGCCGCTGAGCAGGTCGACGCGGGCCGTCTCCGGCGAGGCAAGTCTGTCGAACGGCGCGATGTTGCTGCCCTTCATGCGCAAGGTGAGGACGGCCGCGCCGATGCCCTCGCCCCAGCGCTGCTCGACCGCGCAGACGGTGCGCGAGGTGTTGCGGAACTTCGGGAAGATCGCGCGGCTCATCTCGCTGGGGCTGCGCAGTCGGGCGTAGTAGGTCTCACTGTCGAAGGCGGCGGCATTCTCGGCATCGTAGAACAGCAGGTAGCGGCCGGGTCGCGTCACTCCCTTGAAGCGGCTGCCGCGCTGCCAGCCGGGACAGGAGACGCGTTCCGCGAGATGCTCGCGACTGTGCCAATGCTCGAAGAAGGCATCGTCCGCCTGTTCGATGTCGACCCAGATGGCGAGGACTGCCTTGCCACCGGTGCTCAACGGCCTTCCGCCTTCTTTTCGTACGTGATCTTGTCGATGTAGGTCGGCATCAGCGCCGATACCACGAAAGCCATGTGGGTGACGACCAGCGCGAAGAACCAGTGGTCCTGTCACCGGCCCCCAGGCACATGTCGAGCTTCCTGGAGGCCATCGTGGACATGCGTCGGCTCACTCGCTGGAAGTCGAGCAGGCTGCCCTGACGGCCTGCGTGAAGATCACGATCTCCGCGCGGCGATCATGGTCGGTGGCCGGCACATAGGGCGGCTGCGGCAGGGCGGCGAGAGTGACCACCACCAAATCCTCGCCCCGGAAGATGTCGATCCGTTGACCGGCATGACCCAGCGCCGCCATCACGCCATCCCCCAGCCACCAGCTATAACCATAATGCGTGATGTCGGGGACGGACGGCGCGGGGACCTTGAAGGCCGGTGTCGCCGCGGCCTCGACCCAGCCCTCGCGCAGCACGCGCACCCCGTCGATGACACCATCGTTGCGGACGAACTCGGCAAAGCGGCCGAAGTCGCGCAGGACCATGCCGGCGCGGCTACCGCCGATCTCCTGCCCGCCATCGCTCTCCAGCGTATAGAAGGCGTCGCATTCCATGCCGGCCGGCTGCCAGACCTTCTCCGACATGTAGTCGGCCAGCGGCTTGCCCACGGCCTTCGTGAGCGCCGCGCCCAGCAGGAACGTGTCGCCCGAATTATAGAGGAAGGTGCTGCCCGGCGGATGGGCGCGCGGCAGCGAGGCCATCAGTTTCAGCGCGCCGTCGGGCACCTTGTCGGCCAGCGACTTGCTGTAGCGGTTCACGTCGGAATTGCGGTCGGGATAGACCTCGGTCCAGCGTACGCCCGACGACATGGTCAGGACATGCCGCAGAGTCACGCTCTCGTACGCGGAGTCCCTGAGCGCCGGCAGATAGTCCGTCAGCGGATCGTCGATCGACCCGATGGCGCCGTCGCGGACCGCGGCGCCGACCAGCATCGCGGTCATGGACTTCACCGTCGACATGGTCGACCAGCGGTCGTGCTCCTGGAGGCCAAGCCCGTAGCGTTCCAGCACGATCCTGCCGCGATGGATCACGAGGACACCCGCCATCACATTGCGGTCCATGAACGAGGCGACGTCGTGTTGGCGGCCGCCGGCGACGTAGACCGGCGCGATCTCGGTCCCGCGCGGCAGCTCGCGGAGATTGGGGCCGCGCCGGATCGTGCGGTGGGCGAACAGCCTGTCGACGTTGCGATAGGCGTAGGGCTGAATGGACGGCGGGAGGAGCAGGAAGTCCTCGCCCCGCGGAAGATGCTGGCGCGGGAGGGCCGTGCTCAGGAAAACGCCTTGAAGGTGATCAGGGTGAACGTATCCTTCACGCCCGGCAGCGTCTGGATCTCGCTGGTCACGAAATGGCCGATGTCGGTCTTTTCGTCGAGGTAGCACTTCATCAGGAGATCGTATTGCCCGGAGGTCGAATAGACCTCCGACACCTGCTCGACGGCGACGGCACTGTCGGCAACCTCATAGGCCTTGCCGAGCTCGCACTTCACCATGACGAAAATGGTCTGCATGTACGCCCTCCGCCGCGACGCGCGATACTAGCGCGCCGAGCGGGCGAGGAAAGCCGGTACGTGATCGCCGAGACCCATCGGAGCCGGCGAGTCGTCACGGTCGCGACGATCCTGACGCGGACGGTCGGACCGCTCCGGGCGGCGCTCCCGCGGCGGACGCGCTTCGCGCTCGGGGCGCGGCTCGCGCTCGGGACGTGCCTCGCGCTCCGGGCGCGGCTCGCGATTCGGGCGCTCCGCCCGCGGCTCACGCGGCGGACGCGCTTCGCGTTCCGGACGGACTTCGCGCTCGGGACGGGCTTCCGGCGCTGGACGCGCCGCGCGCTCGGGCCCGGCGGCCTGCTCGGCGCGCGCTTCCTTCGGCGGACGGCTGCTGCTGCTACGGCCACGGCTGCTGCTGCTCGACCCGGCGCGTCCACGGCCTCGCCCGCGACGGCGTCCGTCGGACGGTTCGAAGGCAAGGAGCTCCATGCCCGGGACTTCGACCCGCGGGATGGTGGTGCCGATCAGCTTCTCGATCGCCTCGACGAGGGGGCCCTCGTCCGGCGAGGCCAGCGTGAACGAATGACCGGTATTGCCGGCTCGGCCGGTGCGACCGATGCGATGGACATAGTCCTCGGGAGAGAGCGGAACGTCGAAATTGAACACGTGGCTCATCGCCACGATGTCGAGGCCGCGGGCGGCGACATCGGACGCGACCAGGATCTGGATCTCGCCCTGCTTGAACTTCTCCAGGGTCTCCATACGCGCGGGCTGGCTCATGTCGCCATGCAGCGCCCCGGCGTTGAAGCCGTGCTTCTTGAGCGACCCCTGCAGGATGGCCACGTCCTTCTTGCGGTTGCAGAAGACGATCGCGTTCTTGATGTCCTGTTCCTTGATCAGGGCCCGCAGCGCCTCGCGCTTGTCGTCTTCCTGCACGACCACGAGACCCTGCACGATGTTCTTGGAGGCCGAGGCCGGCGCCGACACCGTGACTTCCTTCGGATTGCTGAGGAAGCGGTCGGCCAGGCGCTTGATCTCCGGCGGCATGGTGGCCGAGAAGAACAGGGTCTGGCGCAGTGGGGGCAGGGTGGCGACGATGCGCTCGACGTCGGGGATGAAGCCCATGTCGAGCATGCGGTCGGCTTCGTCGATCACCAGGATCTTGACGTCGTTCAGCAGGATGCCGCCGCGCTCGAAATGATCGAGCAGTCGGCCGGGGGTCGCGATCAGGACGTCGGCACCGCGTTCGAGGGCGCGCTCCTGGTCGGGGAAGCTCACGCCGCCGATCAGCAGCGCCATGTTGAGCTTGTGGTACTTGCCGTAGATTTCGAAGTTCTCGGCCACCTGGGCGGCCAGTTCGCGCGTCGGCTCAAGGATGAGCGATCGCGGCATCCGCGCCTTGGCGCGGCCCTCCGAGAGAATGTCGATCATCGGGAGGACGAAGGAGGCAGTCTTGCCGGTGCCCGTCTGGGCGCATCCGAGGACATCGCGACCCATCAGGCAGATGGGGATGGCCTTTTCCTGGATGAGGGTAGGCGTCGTGTAGCCCTTTTCGGCCACTGCCTGCAGTACCGGGGCGCTGAGCCCCAAACTCTCAAAACTCATTTAATTTCCGTGGTTTAGTCCATTCTTTCCGCTGGACTTGGAGCAGTCGCATAAGGCTCGAGGATCGAGCTAGACCGCTGGGCGGACCCCATATGACCCCTTGAAGGGGCCAAGTCAATGCGAGCGGGCGCGGGGCAGCCCGGCGGCAAGGTCAGGCCTTGATCTCGATTTCGACGAAAACGAACTCGAAATCGTTGGGATTGATGACGTCGTGCTCGACCCCGGTCTGCCGGGAATAGGACACGCCGGCCCTCAGCGGTGCCGGCACGGTGGCCTTGCCGTCGAAGATGTGCAGCTCGCCCGTGGTGATGGGCACCACGACATAGTCGTGGTCGTGACGGTGCCAGCCGGTGTGGCTGCCCGGCGGGAAGCGCCACTCCGTCACGATGACACGATCATTCTCGGCCTGGACCGAGGGCTTGGCGAGGGGACGTTCCGTCTGGGTCATGCGCGAAAGCTAATGCCTCGCGCAGCGTTTGTAAGGTGACACGAGGGCGCGGCCTGATATCGTGCATATGCACGCAATTGGAGTCCCGCCCTGTCGCACCCCCTTCTCACCGCGCCCATCGGCAAGAGCCTGTGGAAGCTGTCGGCCCCCACGACCGCCGTCATGATCGTGCAGACCTTCGTGGCCATTGCCGAGACCTTCATCTTCGGCCGGCTGGGGACCGACACCCTGGCGGGCTTCGCGCTGGTCTTCCCGCTTATGATGATGATGACCATGATGGCGGCGGGCGGCATGGGCGGTGGCGTGGCGGCGGCCACGGCCCGCACCTTGGGCGCCGGCCGCACCAAGGATGCGCGAGCGTTGGTGCTGCATGCGCTGGTCCTCGGCGCGGCGCTGGCGCTGCTCTTCACCCTGCTCGCCTGGACGGCCGCGCCCTCGCTCTATCGCATGCTGGGCGGCGAAGGCGCCGCGCTCGCCAATGCCCTCACCTACTCCCACGTGCTGTTCACGGGCTCGCTGTTCATCTGGGCCAACTTCTTCCTGTCGGCCCTGCTGCGCGGCGGCGGCGACGCGGCCACGCCCGGCCGCTACATGCTCTTATCCTCGATCGCCCAGGTGCCCCTCTCCTACGTGTTGGCGCTGGGCATCGGCGGATGGCCCGGCATGGGCATGGCGGGGCCCGCCGTCTCCTCTTTGCTGACGTCGGCCGTCTCGGCCCTGTTGCAGGCGCGCGCCCTGTGGAGCGGCAAGCTCGGCTTCGTCCCGGCAACGACCGGCATTCCTCTCCAAGGCCGGCTGTTCTGGGAGATCCTGCGGGTCGGCCTGATCGCCTCCTTCTCCGCCTTCACGGCGAATCTGACGGCCATGCTGGTCACCGGCCTCGTCGGCCGCTTCGGCATCGCCGCGCTGGCCGGCTACGGCATCGGCGTGCGGCTCGAATTCATGCTCGTGCCGCTGGCCTTCGGCATCGGCTCCGGCCTCACGACCATCGTGGGCGTGGCCGCCGGCGCCAACGACTGGCGACGTGCCGTGCGGGCGGCCTGGATCGGCAGCCTGGTGGCCGGTCTCGGCATTGGCGCCTTCGGCTGGGTCGTGGCGCTGTTTCCGGAAGGCTGGGCCCGGCTCTTCACCAACGATCCCGACGTGATCGCCGCGACCGTGGCCTACGTGACGCGCGTCGCGCCGTTCTACTTCGTGTTCGGCATCGGCATGACCTTGTCCTTCGCCAGCCAGGGCGCGGGCCGCATGAAGGCGCCTTTCGCCGCCGGCGTGACGCGCCTGTTCGTGGCGTCGCTGGGCGGCTGGTTCGCCATCGAGCATCTCGGCTGGGGCCTGCCCGGAGTCTTCACAGCCATCGCGGTCGGCATCGTCACCTTCGGCAGCCTGGTCGCCGGGCCGTTGCTCGTGCACCCCTGGCGCGGACGGGCGTAACGGGGGCGTGATAGGCTCGCCTCCTCACAGGAGGAAGCGATGCAACGGCCTTCGATCATCCGGACCTGGAACCGCAACGAAGCCGACGAGGAAGCAATGGGCGCCGCCCATGCGCCGATCTGGCGGCGCATGATCGACGTTTCGATCCATGAGGACCTGCGTTCGTCGACCCTGCTCGATTACGGCTGCAATCAGGGTGGCTTCCTGCGGATGCTGTACGACCGCCACCCGTTCAAGGCGGGCGTCGGCATCGACATCGCGCGGGAGTCGGTGGACCGCGCCGCGCTGCTGAAGGGGCATCGCCCGATCGACTACAAGGTGAGCGAGAGTGCGGCCGCGCTCGGCCGGACGTTCGACTTCGCCTTCAGCCACGAAGTGCTCTACCTGCTGCCCGACCTCGCCGCGCACGCGAGCGACATCAAGGCGGCGCTGAAGCCGGGCGGCACCTATGTCGCGGCCATGGGCTGCCACAAGGACAGCGCCGTTTGGCCGCGTTGGCGCAAGGTGATCGCCGGGACCTCGTCGATCCCGCTCTACGACCACTCGCTCGACGCCGTCGCCAAGGCGTTCAGCGACGCGGGCTTCCATGTCGGCGTGCGCCCCCTCGACCTCGACGCCTTCATGCCGGTGACGGTGGGCAGCGAGTATTTTCCCAAGATCGTGGACCAGCTGCGCTATTACAGCCAGGACAAGGTCCTGTTCCGCTTCGTCCGCGCTCCCTAGGAGATACCCTCATGGCAATGCCGGCCCTGCCGTTCGTCACCGCCTTCTATGCCGCCCTCACGGGGCTTCTCTGTGTGCTGCTTGCTTCGCTGGTGATCCGTCAGCGCTTCCGGAGCCGGGTCAGCCTCGGCGATGGCGGCGATGCCGAGATGAGCCGCATGAGCCGGGTCTTCGGGAACTTCGCCGAATACGCCGCGCTTGTCCTGGTCCTGCTGGCGCTGCTCGAGATCAACGGCGGCTCGCGCGTGCTGGTCCATGCGCTGGGCATCGGCTTCATCGTCGCGCGGCTCGCCCATGCCTTCGGGCTTGCCCGCACGGCGGATACCAACCCCGGCCGCGCGGCCGGCATCGTGCTCACGCTGCTGGTGATCCTCGTGGCGTCGATCGCCCTGCTGATGATCGTGGCGCGGAAGATCTTCGTCTAGCCGCGCACCCCGAGCTGGCGCAGCGAGCGGTCGATCCAGAGGGCGCCGATCTTTTCCTGCACGGAGTTCTGGCGCAGGCGCTGGCGCAGATTGTTGAAATCGACCAGGTCGAGCCGCTGGTCCTGGTTGAAGCAGGAGAAGACCACCGTCTCCTTGCCGGTCTCCGGATCCCGGTGGAGCTGCAGGCACTGGGCGCAGATCTCCTTCATCATGCATTGCATGGGGGAGTTGATCGAGCCGAAGGCCAGGTGCTCGGGCTTCAGGTACGGCTTCAACGCCGCATGCCGCGCCAGGCGCACCGCGTTCATCATGCCGTCGGAGCCGATGGCCACGATGCGATCGGCGGCGCTGTAGGGGATCGGCTGGTCGCCGAGTTCGCCCGACGCGTAAAGGCGCATCGCCTCGACGATGTTGGTGACGACCGACTTGTCCTGCGGCCGGCCCGGTGCAAAGCCCGGCGCCTCGTCGCAGCACCAGACGACGACGTCGGCCGCGGCCTCGATCTCCTCGACCTTGTAGCGGTCGATCATGCGCTTGTAGCCGGCGAAGTAGAGCACCTTGCTGCCGGCCTTGCGGAAGGCCTGGCCGATCGAGAAGAGCACGGCGTTGCCGAGGCCGCCGCCCACCAGCACGACGGTCTCGCCCGGTTCGATCTCGGTCGGCGCGCCGGTCGGTCCCATGACGATCACCGGCTCGCCGGGCTTCAGCATCGCGCACAGGTCGGACGAGCCGCCCATTTCCAGGGCGATCAGCGACAGCAGGCCCTTCTCCTTGTCGACCCAGGCCCCGGTGAGCGCGAGGCCCTCCATGGTGAGGAGCGTGCCCTCGGCGCGCAGGGAGCGCGCCTCATAGTTCTGCAGGCGGTAGAATTGGCCGGGCTCGAAGTTGCGGGCCGCCGCCTGCGCCTCGACGATGATTTCGATGATGGTGGGCGTCAGCCGGTCGACGCGGACCACGCGGGCACGCCACGATCGGTTCGCCTCATCGAGAATCTCCGCCGGGGTGCGCCTGGGCGGCGGCAGCGCCGTCATCGCCCGCGTCAGCACCGAATAGCCCTGCTTGGCCCCGCCCATCGCCTTCACGACATTGCCGGCGAACGAGGGATGCAGGTCGCCGAAGAACGACATGAAGCGATCGTCGGCGTGGCGGTACATCAGCACGCGCACGTCGCCCGGCTTGCAGACTCGCTCGGGCGTCACTTGATTGCCGGCCTCGTCGAGGGCGCGGAAATACTTGCCGTCGATGAAGGCATGGGTCGCATCCTCGCGCGCCAGCACCGTGTTGGGCTGCGTGCCGGCGGCGACGAGGATCGTGCGCGCCGGCAGGGTCGCCTCGACCGGGACGCCGTTCTGCTCGCCCGCGACCTTCAGCGCCCTGGCCTGTCCCGCCTCGTCGATCTCGACCGCGACGGGTGACAGGCCCTCGACGAAGCGGATGTCTTCCTCGAGCGCCTTGAGTACTTCCTCATGGTTCAACGTATAAGACGGCGAGTCGATCAGCCGGCGGCGATAGACCAGCGACACGCCGCCCCAGCCATTGACCAGCTTGGCGATCGCAGGCTCGCGGCCCTCGCGCGCCGCCCGTTCGCGCTCCGCCCGGATCGCACGGGCGTGAGCGATGAACTCCCCGGCGATCTCGCGCTCTTCCGGCGACCAGTTCGCGCCTACCGCGGCCTCGCCGCGCTCGGCAACCAGCGTCTCGTGGCGGGCGAGGAACTTCTCGACCTGCAGCGGATAGTAAGCCAGCGATTCGGTTGCGGTATCGATTGCAGTGAGACCGCCGCCGATCACCACGACCGGCAGGCGGATCTGCAGGTTGGCGATGGAGTCCTTCTTGGCCGCGCCCGTGAGCTGCAGTGCCATCAGGAAGTCCGATGCCGCGCGTACGCCACGCGCCAGGCCGTTGGGCAGGTCGAGCACGGTCGGCTTGCCCGCGCCGGCACACAGCGCGATGTGGTCGAAGCCCATCGCGAAGGCGCTCTCGACCGTCACCGTGCCGCCGAAACGCACGCCGCCGAACATCGAGAACTGCGCGCGACGTTCCAGCAGCAGCCGCACCATCTTCAGGTAGTTCTTGTCCCAGCGCACCGTGATGCCGTACTCGGCGACACCGCCGAAGCCCGCCATCGCTCGCTCGCCGAGATTCTCGCGCAAGGTCGCTGCGTCCTTCACCGCCGCGAAGGGCACGCGCGTGCCGTCCAGGGCGACGCCCGACTGCGTCTCGGGCAGAGGCTCGATCTTCAGCCCGTCGATGCCGACCACGGTGTGGCCGTCGTTCATCAGATGGTGCGCCAGGTTGAAGCCTGCGGGACCGAGACCGACCACCAGCACGGTGCGTCCCGTGGAGGGACGCGGAATCGGACGGCGCAGGTTGAGCGGATTCCAGCGCGTCAGCAGCGAGTAGATCTCGAAACCCCACGGCAGGCCCAGCACGTCCTTCAGGGTGCGGGTCTCGATCTGCGGGATATCGACCGGTTCCTGCTTCTGGTAGATGCAGGCCTTCATGCAGTCGTTACAGATGCGATGCCCGGTGGCCGCCAGCAGCGGATTGTCGACCGCCGCCATCGCCAGAGCGCCGATGGAGAAGCCCTCGCTCTTCAGCAGGTTCATCTCCGAGATTTTCTCTTCGAGCGGACAGCCCGCGAGCGTCACACCGAACGGCGATTTCTGGAACGCGCCGGTCTTGCGATCCCTGAGACCGCGCGAGCAGCTGTCCTTGCCCTGGTTGTGGCACCAGATGCAGTAGGTGGCGTGGTCGAGGGCGCGCACCAGGTCGAAGCCATGGTCGGTCAGGGCAAAGCCCTCGCGATGGCGCAGCATCGGCCGCGGCAGCTTCATGCGCGTCACGCCATCGACGATCTCGGTCTCGATCGGGACCAGATGCTCGAAGTCGAGCTTGTGCGGCACCTTGAACAGCGGCCCGTCCTGATGCCGGCGCCTGCCCTCGGGATGATGCAGCGCCCAGGCGGCGTAGCGCGTCAGCGCCTCGACCTCCGGCGTCGGCGCCTCGACCTTGAACTCGGCTCCGATCAGCTCGCGAACGGCCAGCGCGAAGGCCAGTTCCCAGGCTTCGAGGCCGGCCTCGAAGGTGACGGGCAGGTTCACGGCTTCCGTGACGGCGGCGCCGTTCAGGGCGGCGGCGGCCTCGGGCTTGAGGGCGCGGGCGGCGTAGCGCTGCACGAACAGGCGCTTGCAGTCGTAGAGCGGGGCCAGTCGCCTGTGGCGGGCGCGCAGGTCGGCCGCTTCGCCCGCAACGCCGAAGAGCGCCCCGATGAAATCCTCGAGCGGCCGCGCCAGCTCGATCAGGAGATTGGACTCGTCCTTGGCCGCCATCGCCTCCGGCGCGGCCCGCGCCGCCAACAGGCGGGCATGGACGTCCACATTCGCATCCTTGAGCCACTCGACGAAGGCGGCGTCCAATCCGACCAGGCCTTCGCGATCGTAGAAATCACTGAAGCTCGACCCGAAGGTGACCGGCGGGGCCAGCGGGGACGCAGTCATTGCGATGTTCCGGAACGATGGATGAAAATTGTTCGTATGCGAACCGTTAAACAAGGCGGACGGCGAGCGCAAGACGCCCGATGACGACGCCCTTCGCGACATTTATGCCTGATGACGGCGGCCCGCGCTTCGCCCATGTTCCGGCGGCCATGCAGCAAGTCCCCGCCTCCGTGCGCCAGTGGCTGATCGTCGTCGCCGGCATGATCTTCTTCATGATCGTGATCGGCGCACTGACGCGGCTCACCGAATCGGGCCTCTCGATGGTCGAGTGGCGGCCGGTCACCGGCTGGCTTCCGCCGCTTTCGGATGCGGCGTGGCAGGCGGAGCTGCAGAAGTATCTGTCTTCGCCGCAGGGCCGCCTGGTGAACCGCGACTTCACCGTGCCCGAGTTCCGCGAGATCTTCTGGCTTGAGTACATCCACCGTCTCTGGGGCCGGCTGATCGGTCTCGTCTTCGCCCTGCCGCTGGCCTGGTTCTGGTGGCGCGGCGCCCTCACCCCCTACCTCAAGCCACGCCTCCTTGCCCTGCTCGTGCTGGGCGGCCTGCAAGGCGCGATGGGTTGGGCGATGGTGGCCTCGGGTCTCGTCGACCGGCCTTCGGTCAGCCACTACCGCCTCGCCGCCCACCTGCTGCTCGCGATCGTCCTCTACGCCTACACGGTCTGGCTGATCCTCGAACTGACGCCCGGGGGCGTGCGCCGCGGCGACGCCAAGACCGCGCGCAAGGCCACGGCGCTGATCGCCTTCCTGCTGGTCGTGCTGGTCTGGGGCGCCTTCATGGCCGGCCTGCGCGCCGGCACCGCGCACAGCACCTTCCCCGACATGTCGGGCTACTGGATTCCGCCCGGCCTGTTCGACCTCTCACCGGCGTGGATCAACCTCTTCGAGAACGGCACGACCATCCAGTTCGTGCATCGCTGGCTGGCCAAGCTGCTGGTGCTGGGCGTGCTGGTCATGGCCTGGCGGGCACCACGCTCGGAGACGCTTGCAGCGGCCGGCATGGCCTTCGTGCAGCTGGGGCTCGGGGTCGCCACCATCCTGAGCGGCGTCAGCATCCCGATCGCCACGCTGCATCAGGCGGGCGCCGTGCTTCTCCTGACGACGCTCCTGGTCGTCCGCCACCGCGCCCGGGCGTAGCTCACGCCAGGCGGCCGGCGTGCCGCCACCAGGACGCGGGAAGCCGCGAGGCCGCACGCTCTGCTTCCTCGACCGAGCCGTAGAGGGCGAAACAGGTGGCCCCGCTGCCGCTCATCGCGACATGGGCGGCGCCCTCGCTGCGCTGCAGGTGGTCGAGGACGTCCGCAACCTCCGGCCGGAGCGAGATCGCGGCCTGCGTCAGATCATTGCCGCGCCGCCCGAGGTCGCGCGCCAGATCGGCCAGATCGCGCCAGCCGCTGCCGAGCGGCCGCGCCGGCGAGAAGCTTCCCTGTCGGGCGCCGAAGACGGCGGGCGTGGGGAGTGCCACCCCGGGATTGACCAGCAGAATGGCGCAGTCAGGCAAGGCGGGAACAGGGGCGAGACACTCGCCGATGCCGGTCGCCAGGGCCGGCCGCCCGGCCAGGCACATCGGCACATCGGCGCCCAACACCGCGGCGAGATCGAACAGCTCCTCCTGGGGCATGGCCACGCGCCACAGGTCGATCAAGGCCAGGAGCGCCGCCGCGGCATCGGCCGACCCGCCGCCCAGGCCGGCCGCCACGGGAATGCGCTTGGTGAGACGCAGCGCGGCGCGCGGCGCCACGCCGGCCCGGCCGGCCAACAGGCGCGCCGCCTTCAGGACGAGATTGTCCGGATCCCCGTCGAGCGCGGGCGCTTCCGGTCCCACCACGTCCAGCGACAAGGTCGACGCAGGCGCGACCTCGAGCTCGTCGGCGAGATCGGTGAAGGCCACCAGCGAGTCGAGCAGATGAAAGCCGTCGGCACGGCGGCCGACGACGTTCAGCCAGAGATTGACCTTGGCCCGCGCGAGCGGCACGCCTCCTGCCCTTCGATCAGCCGCCCTGCTTGCTGTCGGCGGCCTTCTCGTAGACCGTCGGCTTGTCGTTCGACGGGTTCAGGCCGTTGGCGATCTTGTCCTGGATGACCGGCAGACGGTCCTTGTCGGGATTCTGATGCAGCGCGCGCTCCCACTGGAAGCGCGCCTCGCGACGGCGGCCGACATGCCAGTAGGCGTCGCCGAGATGATCGGTGATCGTCGAATCGTCGCCCTTCTGCTCGGTCGCGCGCTCCAGCCACTCCACCGCCTTCTCGAACTGGCCGAGCCGGTAGTAGGCCCAGCCCACGCTGTCGGTGATGGAACCGTCGTCGGGGCGCAGCTCGGTCGCGCGCTCCAGCATCTTCATGCCTTCCTGCAGGTGCAGGCCCTGGTCGATCCAGCTGTAGCCGAGATAGTTCAGCACGTAGGGCTGCTCGGGCGACAGTTCGAGCGCCTTCTTCATGTCGGCCTCGGCCTTGGGCCAGTTCTTGGTGCGCTCCAGCACGATGCCGCGGCCGAAATAGACCTGCCAGTGCCGCTCGTCGGGCTTGCCGAGGCGCGAGATCGCGGTGTCGTAGGCGGCGACCGCCTCGGCGAAACGATCCTTGCCGCGCAGCAGGTCGGCCAGGGTCAGGGCCGCGTCGATGCGATCAGGCTTCTCGGCCACCAGCGTCTTGAGGCGGGCGACCGCCTGGTCGAACTTGTCTTCCTGGGCGTCGAGTGCCGCCGTCCGCAGCCTCGCCTGCCAGTAGAGCGGCGACGTCGGAGCGATCTTGCCCAGGGCGGCGACCGCCTTGGGAATCTGGCCGAACTGCTCGTAGACGCCCGCGATCATCAGCCAGGCGAAATCCTGTTCGGGCTTCAGCGCCGTGGCGAGCTGATAGAAGATCAGCGCCAGGTCGGTGCGCTGGTTGCGCGGGTCGGCGGCGAGGATGCCGCCGATGTCGAACAGGATGTCGGCGATTCCCGAGGCCGGCGACGGCGGCTTGGGCATCGGCGCATTGGGGCCCATCAGCCCGTCCATGACGACGGAATCGCTGTAGCGCGTGCCGTAGGTCTTCAGGATCTCGCGCGCCTCGTCTGCCTTGCCGAGACGGCGCAGGCCTTCGGCCACCGCGATCGTGGTGCGCAGGCCGTTGCGGTCGATCGATATGGCGCGTCGGTACTTCGCCTCGGCGGCATCCTTGTCGCCCGCCATCTCGTCGATCTGGGCCTCGATCACCAGCGCCGGCGCTTCGGCACGCTCACCGGCTGCGGGCTTCAGGCGCGCCAGGAACGAACGAGCGGCCGCGAAATCCTTCTCGCCGGCCTTCAACCAGGCCATCACATATTCGCGCAGCGCGCCCAGCTGGTTCTCGGCGCCGATCTGGGTGAGCTGACGCTCGGCCGCCTTGTAGTCCCCCTTCTTGATCGACTCGATCGCCATCACGAGGTTGGCGAAACCGTCGCCGGGGCGTGTCGCCAGCACCGCGGGCGCCAGCTCGGCGGCGGAATCGACACGGCCCGCATACATGCGCAGGCGGAACACGGCATAGATCAGTTCCGGATCGAGCGGCGTCAGCGCCAGGGCCTGATCCATCTGGTCGGCCGCGGCATCGTAATCATGATCCTGCTCGCCCACCCGGGCGGCGAGGTAGCGGCCCTGAAGCGAGATGGGAGTCAGAAGCTGTCCGGGCTGGACGGCCGGCGGTCGGGTCGTCGGCGCGCGGGCGCCGCCTTGCGGGGCCGGGCCCTGCTGGGCCTGGCCGGGAAGAGGAAGAGCGAA
This sequence comes from Reyranella sp., assembly GCF_965227665.1. Classification (GTDB taxonomy): domain Bacteria; phylum Pseudomonadota; class Alphaproteobacteria; order Reyranellales; family Reyranellaceae; genus Reyranella. Next base: position 4,538,097 of record NZ_OZ245767.1, on the reverse strand, counting down.
CAGCAGCGCTGCCGAAAGCAGCGCAAAGGGGGTGCGGTTCATCAGGCTCACATGTTGGGGTAATTCGGACCGCCGCCACCTTCGGGCACGGTCCAATCGATGTTCTGCGCGGGATCCTTGATGTCGCAGGTCTTGCAGTGCACGCAGTTCTGGGCGTTGATCTGGAAGCGCGGCTGGCCGTTGTCGGCGGTGACGACCTCGTAGACGCCAGCCGGACAGTAGCGCTGCGCCGGCTCGGCATAGAGCGGCAGGTTGACGGCGATCGGGATCGACGGATCGCGCAGCTTCAGGTGAACCGGCTGATCCTCCTCGTGGTTGGTGTTCGACAGGAACACCGAGGAGAGCTTGTCGAACGAGATCACGCCGTCGGGCTTGGGATACTGGATCGGCTGGAACTCGCTGGCCGGCCGCAGCGTCTCGTGGTCGGCCTTGTGATGGCGCAGCGTCCACGGCACACGCAGCCCGAGATCGTGCAGCCACATGTCCATGCCGCCATACAGGGTGCCCAGCGTGGTGCCCCACTTCAGCGCGGGCTTCACGTTGCGCACCTTGTCGAGGTCCTTCCAGACCCACGACGCCTTCAGCTTCACCGGATAGGCGATCAGCTCGTCGCCGCCGGTCTTGCCGCCGGCCAGCGCCTCGAAGGCCGCTTCGGCGGCCAGCATGCCGCTCTTCACCGCATTATGGCTGCCCTTGATGCGCGGCACGTTGACGAAGCCGGCCGAGCAGCCGATCAGCGCGCCGCCCGGGAAGGTGAGCTTCGGAATCGACTGCAGCCCGCCTTCGTTGATGGCGCGCGAGCCGTAGACCAGCCGCTTGCCGCCCTTGAGATACTTGGCGACGTCGGGATGGGTCTTGAAGCGCTGGAACTCGTCGAACGGCGAGAGATACGGGTTCTCGTAGCTGAGATGCACCACGAGGCCGATGGCGACCAGGTTGTCGCCGAAATGGTACATGAACGAACCGCCCGAGCTGTTCGTCTCCGACAGCGGCCAGCCCTGCGAGTGGACCACCAGGCCCTTGCGGAAGGTGGCCGGATCGACCTGCCACAGTTCCTTGATGCCGATGCCGAACTTCTGCGGATCGACGCCGTCGCGCAGGTCGAACTTGGCCATCAGCTGCTTGGCCAGCGAGCCGCGCACGCCTTCGCCGATCAGCGTGTACTTGGCATGCAACTCCATGCCGGGCGTGTAGCTGTCCTTCGGCTTGCCGTCCTTGCCGACGCCCATGTCGCCGGTCGCGACGCCCTTCACCGAACCGTCCTCGTGGTAAAGCACCTCGGCCGCGGCGAAGCCCGGATAGATCTCGACGCCCAGCTCCTCGGCCTGCTGGCCGAGCCAGCGGCAGACCTCGCCCAGGCTGACGATGTAGTTGCCGTGGTTGTTCATCAGCCGCGGCAGCAGGAAGTTGGGGAAGCGGTAGGAGCCGCTCTTGGTCAGGAACAGGAACTGGTCGTCGGTGACCTGGGTCTCGAGCGGCGCGCCCTTTTCCTTCCAGTCGGGAATGAGCTCGTTGAGGCCGATCGGATCGACCACGGCGCCGGACAGGATGTGGGCGCCCAACTCCGAGCCCTTCTCCAGCACGCAGACCGACACTTCGTGATTGCGCTGGGCGGCGAGCTGCTTCAGGCGAATCGCCGCGGACAGTCCGGCCGGACCGCCACCCACGATCACCACGTCGTATTCCATCGCCTCGCGCGTCATGCTGTATGGCCCTGCAATTCCATTTTCCCGGTGGACGCGCGCCTGTGCGGCGGCAATCCTCTGATTTAGATAGCGTGTCGGGGGCGGGATCGCCACCCGCTGAAAAGGGGATTTCCTGTGCCTGAGTTGAACGATATCGAGAGCAAGACCTTCTCTGCACGCGATTTCCGGCTGGAAAGTGGCAAGACGCTACCCGTCCTCGAACTGGCCTACGAAACCTATGGCACGCTGTCGCCAGCCAAGGACAATGCGATCCTGGTCGTGCACGGCTACACCTCCTCCCATCACGCTGCAGGCAGGAATGCCGCCGGCAAGCACGGGCGGGGCGTGCCGGAAGGGTCGGCCGGCTGGTTCGACGGGCTGATCGGGCCCGGCAAGGCGATCGACACCGACCGCCACTTCGTCGTTTCGGTGAACGCGCTGGGCTCGGCGCACGGCAGCTCCGGTCCCAACTCGATCGATCCCGGCACCGGCAAGCCCTACGGCCCGACCTTCCCCGAGATCACCCTGCGCGACATGGTGGCCAGCCAGAAGCTGCTGGTCGATTCCCTGGCGCTCAAGAGCCTCGTGGCCGTGGTCGGCCCCTCGATGGGCGGCTTCCAGTCGTTCCAGTGGGCGGCGTCCTACCCCGGCTTCATGAGGGGCATCGCCGCTTCGGTCACCGCACCGCGCGCGCCCGGCCGCCTGGGCGGGCTGGAGGCGCTCCAGAAGCGCCTCGCCAGCGACCCGAACTGGAACGGCGGCTGGTACTACGAGAACGGCGGCATTCCGGCTGCGCTGGAGCAGATCCGCTACGAGACGCTGCTGAACTACGGCCAGGGCGAAGCCGAGGCCAAGGTCGCGGCCAAGAGCTGGGCGCAGATCTACGACGGCCATTCGCTGGTCACCCTGCGGCGCGCGATCGACGGCTTCGACATCACTCAGCAGTACGACCAGCTCAAGCAGACCAAGGTCCTCTACGTCATCTCCAAGACCGACAAGCTGTTCGACCTCACCGACTGCGCCGGCCATGCGCTCGACATGCGCAAGGCCGGCGTCGATCTCACCTATGTCGAGATGCCGTCGGACAAGGGACATATGGCCAGCCATGCCGACGCCGCGATGTGGGCGCCGATCCTGGGCGCCTTCATCAAGAGCCTGGCATGACCGAAGCGGCGTTCGCTCCGCAGGACGCCGCCGCGCTGCTGCGCTGGTACGTCGATCACGGGATCGACGAGACGATCGGCGAGGAAGCGATCGACCGCTTTGCGCTTCCGCCGCCGGCCGCCGTTGCCGCTGCCCCGGCGGCCTCCGCGGCTTCGACACCCGCTTCGTCACCGGCAGCGCCGACGCCGATCCGCGCGCCGACCGCACCGGCGGTCGTGCGCGCGCCCGTGCCGCTCGAATCGCCGCAGCTCGCCGAAGACGCGCGCGAGATCTCGCGCCGGGCAACCACCATCGCCGAACTCGAGGAAGCCGTGCGCGCCTTCGAGGGCTGCGCGCTGAAGCGCACGGCCAAGAACACCGTATTTGCCGATGGCGTGGCCGGCGCGCCGGTGATGATCGTCGGCGAAGCGCCGGGCGCCGACGAGGACCGGCTCGGCAAGCCGTTCGTGGGCGTCAGCGGCCAGCTCATGGACCGCATGTTTGCCGCCATCGGCATGAGCCGTGAGCGCGACCTCTACATCACCAACATTTTGTTCTGGCGGCCGCCGGGCAACCGCACGCCAACCCTCTCGGAACAGGCGATCTGCCTCGCCTTCACCCGCCGCCACATCGAACTCGCCAGGCCGAAGATCGTGGTGCTGGCCGGCGGCACGGCGGTGAAGGCCGTGCTGAACACGACCGAGGGCATCACGCGCCTGCGCGGCAAATGGACGACGCTCACGCTTGACGACGGCAGCGAAGTCCCGGCGCTGCCCACCTTCCATCCCGCCTATCTGCTCCGCACCCCCGCCAGCAAACGCCAGAGCTGGGCCGACCTCTTGTCACTCGACAAGCGGCTGAAGGATCTCGGCGTTCGCTGAGCCGTCAGCGACGCGCGACAGTGTCTCCGATCATTTGCGGATCCCGTCTCAGATCGAGACAAGCGAGAACGACGATACGGTCCAACTCTTCCAGATAGAAGAGCCCGAACGGAAACCGGCGCAGCGTGGCCCTGCGTATCGGCGCTTCTACGAGTTGATAGAGGCCGGGTGCATCGGAGACGTGCCGCTCGATACGTGCAATCTCATCGAGGAAGACACCGCCCAATCCGCGCCTGTGCCGTTCATACTGCAGGGCAGCTTTAACTACTTCGCGGCTGGCCGCGAGACGGTATACGACCGCTAGCCGCACGGATCACAAGAGGCCAGCTTCGCGGCGGATGTCAGCGAGGGTCATTACGGCTTCGTCAGGGTTGGCTCGATAATCCGCCAGCCGGCGGCGCAATTCCTGTCGCTGGGCATCAGTAATGGGGCGAGCAGCTTCGGTCTGGGCAACGCTGTCTAGCAAGTCGTAGGCAAGACGCAGGCGCTCGTTGGCGTCGAGCTTCTCAAGTTCCGCCATGAGTACCTTGTTCATCACCATAACCTAGCGCCGCCATCGCCCCTTGGTAAGACCCCGGCCACGCCAAGGTGGCGAGGACCTCGTAGGCGCCGAGTGACGGCCGCGCTGCGGGGCATAGGCCTCTGCTGCAACTAGCGGGTGCGCGGCTTGCCGCCCCCTTGGCAAAAATCCTCTCTAACGGACTGATTTGACTGTCTTTTTCGAAACAACTGGCGAGCAATATCGGTCCGTCGGCGGCCACCACGGCCCGAATTCCGGGCGGGTGCGACATCGGCTTCGTTTGTTTCGTTTATTTCGTTTGTTTCGTTTATTGGCCGGGATTCCGACGTCCCGGCGGCCCGCTAGAGGCTCTTCTTGAGGAAGAACTTCTTATGGCCCGGCGGGTAGTCGTCGAGGGTGGCGAAGACCTCGTAGCCGCGCTTCTCGTAGAACGGGCGGGCCTGCCAGGTGTGGGTGTCGAGATGCGCCGAGTGGCAGCCGCGCTGGCGCGCATAGTCTTCGGCGGCGTCCATCAGGCGCGTGGCGTGGCCCTGCCCCCGCAGCGCCTCGTCGACCCAGAGGATCGACACGAACAGCCAGTCCGACCAGAGGTAGCCGAGAAGGCCGCCCAGGGTTTCGCCCTTCTCGCCCTTCAGGAAAATCTTGCAGGGATAGTAGTCGGACCTGCCGGTGCGGCTCGCATTGAACATCGAGAGACGTTCGCCCACATAGCCCGCGGCGCGCGCGTTGTCGGGATCGAAGACGAGCTCGACCTTCTCCATTTCAGCGCCTCATCACCTCAGCGCATCGCGGCGCGCTGGCGGACCAGCGCCAGCACGCTGCGGCCGATCGGCATGTCGACACCGACCCATTCCGCCATCTCGACGACGGCGCCCAGCAGCGCCTCGATCTCGAGCGGCCGACCGCGTTCGAGATCCTGCAGCATCGAGGTCTTGTGGGACCCCACTTCGGCACCACCGGCGATGCGCTTGTCGACGTTGATGGCGAATTTCACGCCGAGCTTCTCGGCAACGGCCTGGCCCTCGACCATCAGGGCGCGGCAGACGGCATGCGTGCCGGGGTCGCCGATCACCTTGTCGAGGGTCGCCCCGGTCAGCGCGCTGATCGGATTGAAGGCCATGTTGCCCCAGAGCTTGACCCAAAGCTCGTCGCGAATGCGCGGCCGGACCGGCGCCTTGAGGCCGGCCTTGATCAGCAGCTCCGACAGCTTCGACGCGCGCTCGCTGCGGCTTCCGTCCGGCTCGCCCAAGGTAAAGCGGTCGCCGTAGGTGTGGTGGATCACGCCGGGCTCGACCACGTCGGCGGCCGGATAGACGATGCTGCCCAGCACCTGCGACGGCGGCAGCGCGGCCGTGAGCGCCCCCTCGGGATCGACCGATTCGATGCGCTTGCCTTCGAACTCGCCGCCCAGCTTGTAGGTGTACCACCAGGGCACGCCGTTGATCGCCGCGACGATCGTGGTGTTCGGCCCGATCAGCGGCTGGAGCTGCGCCATCGCCGGCAGCAGCGAATGCGCCTTCAGGGTCAGGACGAGATAGTCCTGCGGCCCGATCTCCTTCGGATCGGTGGCGACGCGGGGCTCCGTCACCGTCTCCTTGCCCTCGCTCAGCAGGACGAGGCCCCGGGTGCGCAGCGCGTCGCCATGAGCACCGCGCGCCACCACCGTGACGGGCGTGCCGGCCATTTCGAGCTTGGCCGCCATCAGGCCGCCGATCGCACCGGCGCCGAAAACGCAGATCGAGGTCACGGTGCGGTCCTCAGGCCTTCGCCTCGCCCAGGCCGAGCTTGGCGGCGAGGCCGATGCGCTGCAGCTTGCCCGTGGCGCCCTTCGGGATCTCGTTCACGAACACGACCTTGCGCGGCACCTTGAAGTCGGCGGCCTGCTTGGCCACGAAGTCGCGCAGCTCGCGCTCCGTCGCTTCCTGGCCCGCCCGCAGCACAACGACCGCGCCGACATCCTCGCCCAGCATGGGATGGGGAATCGCGAAGGTCACGACCTGCTCGACCGCGGGATGATCCATCAGGATCGTATCGACTTCGATCGGGCTGATCTTCTCGCCGCCGCGATTGATGATCTCCTTGAGGCGGCCCGTCAGGAACAGGTAGCCATCCTCGTCGAAGCGGCCCTGGTCGCCGGTGCGGAACCAGCCATCGGCGAAGGCCTTCAGGTTGGCGTCGGGATTGTTGTCGTAGCCCGCCGTGACGTTCGGCCCCTGGATCACGACCTCGCCGATCGTGCCCTGCGGCAGGAAGTGGCCGGCTTCGTCCATGATGGCGATCTTCGGACCCGCCGGCAGGCCGACGGCACCCGGCTTGCGCTTGCCGGGCGGCAGCGCGTTGGACGCCATCTGATGGCTGGCCTCGGTCATGCCATAGGCCTCGATCACCGGGCAATCGAACGCGGCTTCGAGCTCAAGCATGACCTGCGGCGGCAGCGACGCCGACGACGAGCGGATGAACCGCAACTTGGCGGCCTTCGCGGCGTCGGTATGGCTGCGCAGGCGCGTGAGGATCGCCTGGTGCATGGTAGGGACCGCCGTGTACCAGGTGGGCTTCACCTCATCGAGCTGGGCGAAGAAGCGCAGCGCGTTGAAGCCCGGCGTGCAGGAGACCGATGCGCCGGCGCCCAGCGACGACAGCGTCGCGGCGATCAGCCCGTGGATGTGGAAGAGCGGCATGATGTTCATGCAGCGGTCGTTCGACGTCAGCGCCAGCGACGCCGCGATGTGGCGCGCCGAGGCCGCGAGGTTGGCCGTCGACAGCGGCACGATCTTGGGCCGCGCCGTCGTGCCCGACGTGTGCAGCACCAGGGCGATCTCACCGTCGACCGACATGCCGGGCTTGTCGGCCTTGGCCGGCTTCAGCGCAGACACGTCGAGCGTGAAGCTGCCGGCCGGACCGTCGGCGGTCGGGATCAGCTCGATGATCGGCACGCCGACCTTCTCCGCCATGCCGCGCACCGGGCTGTCCATGCCCTGCTGCACGATCACCGCCTTGGGCTTCAGATCGTCGAGATAGAACTCGAACTCGTCGGCGCGATAGGCCGGGTTGAGCGGCGCCGAGCTCGTGCCCGACGCAACGGCGATGAACGAGGACGCCATCTCCGGTCCGTTGGGCGCCACCATGGCGACCCTGTCGCCACGGCCGATGCCGACGCCGTTGAGCGTGGCCAGCGTATCCTCGGTCAGCTTCTTCAGGTCGCCATAGGTGAGCCACGGCCGGCCCGGCGCGCCGATCGCGGGCGCATCGGGCTTGCCCGCGGAGGCGACGTCATAAACGGTCTTGATCATCGTCTGTCCTTCAGGCCGCCGCCTTCTCGTCGGCCATGATGCGATCGTAGGCCGGCAGGGTCAGGAACTCGTAGAACTGCGGCTGCTCGACCAGGTCGATCATCAGCTGGGCGGCGTCCTCGTAGCGGCCCTTGGCATAGGCTTCCTCGCCGATCTGCGCCTTCACCTTGTCGTTCTCCTCGCGCACGATCTGGCGGACGAGTTCCTTGGTGATGGCGCGGCCGTCGTCGAGCTTCTGGTTGTGGCGCACCCACTGCCAGACCTGCGCGCGGCTGATCTCGGCGGTGGCGGCGTCTTCCATCAGGTTGAACAGCGGCACGCAGCCGATGCCGCGCAGCCAGGCCTCGACATAGCCGATGCCCACCGCCACGTTCTGGCGCAGGCCGGCCTCGGTCTTCGGACCCGTGGGGATCTGGATCAGGTCGGCGGCGGTGACGTGCACGTCCTGGCGCTTGCGCGCGATCTGGTTGGCTTCCTTCATGACCGCGTCGAACTCGGCCTTGGCGATCGGCACCAGGCCGGGATGGGCGACCCACGTGCCGTCATGGCCGTCGCCGGCCTCGCGCTTCTTGTCGGCATGGACGCGGCCCATCGCCTCGTCGTTGGCCTTGGGATCGTTCTTGATCGGAATCTGCGCCGCCATGCCGCCCATCGCGTGCACTTCGCGGCGGTGGCAGGTCTTGATCACGAGCTGGCTGTAGGAGCGCAGGAAGTGCGAGGTCATGCCGACCGTGCCGCGATCGGGCAGCACCGCCCACTCCTGCTCGCGGAACTTCTTGATGAAGGAGAAGATGTAATCCCAGCGGCCGCAATTGAGGCCGGCCGAGTGATCCTTCAGCTCCCACAGGATCTCGTCCATCTCGAAGGTGGCGACGATCGTCTCGATCAGCACCGTGGCCTTGATCGACTTCTGCGGCACGCCGAGCGCGTCCTGGGCGGCAACGAACACGTCGTTCCACAGCCGCGCCTCGAGATGGCTCTCGAGCTTGGGCAGGTAGAAATACGGGCCGGTGCCGCGCGACAGCGCTTCCTTGGCATTGTGGAAGAAGTAGAGGCCGAAATCGAACAGCGAGCCCGACATCGGCTTGCCGTCGACCGTCATGTGCTTCTCGAGCAGGTGCCAGCCGCGCGGGCGCACGAACAGCACGGCGGTCTTTTCGTTCAGCTTGTAGGACTTGCCGCTGACCGGATCGACATAGTCGATCTGGCGGCGGACGGCGTCGGCCAGATTGTACTGCCCTTCGACCATGTTGGCCCAGGTCGGGGTCGAGGCATCCTCGAAGTCGGCCATGAAGACGTTGGCGCCGCAGTTCAGCGCATTGATGATCATCTTGCGATCGACCGGTCCGGTGATCTCGACCCGGCGATCCAGAATGTCCTTGGGCAGCGGTGCGACCGTCCAGTCGCTCTCGCGGATCTTGGCGGTCTCGGGCAGGAAGTCCGGCTTCTCGCCGGCATCGAGACGCTTCTGGCGCTCCACGCGCAGGGCGAGCAGCTCCTCACGGCGGGCATTGAACTTGCGCTGGAGGTCGGCGACGAAGGCGACTGCCTCTTTGGTGAGCACCTTTTCGAAGCCGGGCTTGAGGGCACCGTCGATCGTCACGCCCGCCGGAAGGTCCAAAGCCGCCATTCTCGTTCCCCTCGAAATTCTTTCGGATACAGTCGAAAGGGCGATTTACCGCCGTCCACTTCCTTAGGCGAGTCTGAATTGGCGTTTTGCCGGCTGGCAGGCCGGCTGCGCCCCGGGCTCGTGTAAGCGGCGACATCGCTCGGGGGGAGAAGATCGATGCCTGACCACACCGTCGACCCGGTGGATGAAAAGCCGCCTCTGGGCAGGCTGCTCCCCCTCGGCTTGCAACACGTCCTCGTGATGTATGCAGGCGCCGTCGCGGTTCCCCTGATCCTGGGTGGGGCGATGAAGCTTCCCAAGGAACAGGTGGCGGTGCTGATCAATGCCGATCTGTTCGCCTGCGGCATCGCCACCTTGATCCAGAGCCTCGGCATCCGCGGCTTCGGCATCCGGATGCCGGTGATGATGGGGGTCACCTTCGCCGCGGTCGGCCCGATGCTGGCGATGGCCGCCGATCCGCGTCTCGGCCTGCTCGGCATCTACGGCGCGGTTATCGGCGCCGGCCTGTTCGGCATTCTGGCGGCGCCGTTCATCAGCCGGCTCCTGCCCCTGTTCCCGCCGGTGGTCACCGGGACCATCATCACCGTGGTCGGCATTTCCCTGTTGGGGGTCGGCATCAACTGGGCGGCGGGCGGCGCCGGCAATCCGCGCTTCGGCGACCCGCTCTATCTCGCCGTGTCGCTCCTGGTGCTTCTGGTCATCCTCGGCGCCACGAAATACTGCACGGGCTTCTTCGCCAACATTGCCGTCCTCCTGGGGCTGATCGTCGGATTCGGCGTGGCCTTCGCGCAGGGCGAGGTGAATTTCGCCGGCGTCGCCCAGGCCAGGTGGGTCGAACTCGTCCATCCGTTCCAGTTCGGCTGGCCGACCTTCGACCTGCTGGCCATCCTCACGATGAGCCTGGTCCTGATCGTGGTGATGATCGAGTCGACCGGCGTATTCCTCGCCCTGGGCGAGGTGACCGACCGCACGATCAGCCGGGAGGAAATGACACGGGGCCTGCGCGCCGACGGTCTCGGCACCCTGATCGGCGGCGTGTTCAATACATTCCCCTACACCTCTTTCTCGCAGAATGTCGGCCTGGTCGGCATCACCGGGGTGCGCTCGCGCTGGGTCACGGCAACCGGCGGCGTGATCATGCTGGTGCTCGGCCTGTTCCCCAAGCTCGCCACGATCGTCGCCTCGATCCCGCAGTTCGTGCTGGGCGGCGCCGGCATTGTCATGTTCGGCATGATCTGCGCCACCGGCATCCGCGTCCTGTCGCGCGTCGACTTCCGCGGCAATCCCGGCAACACCTACATCGTAGCCGTCAGCATCGGACTCGGCATGATCCCGCAGGTTTCGGAGGGATTCTTCGGGCACATGCCGAAAGCCCTCAGTCCCCTCTTGCACAGCGGGATTTTATTGGCTTCGATCGCCGCGATTGCGCTCAACGCCTACTTCAACGGCATGCGCAGTGGCGCGGCGGCAGTGGCCGACGCCACGGCCGCCGGACGGGAAGCCGAGACCGCGCACTAGGTTTGCGCACCAGAGGATCAATGGACCCGTACGTCGTCGAGTGGCTCAATCTGATCCTGCGCTGGGCCCACATGATCGTGGGCATCGCCTGGATCGGCGCCTCCTTCTATTTCATCTGGCTGGACAACCACCTGCACAAGCCGCTCGACCCAGCCGACGAGGCCAAGGGGATCGGCGGCGAGGTCTGGGCGGTCCATGGCGGCGGCTTCTATACCGCCAAGAAGTTCAAGGTGGCCCCCGAGCGGCTGCCCCCCGAGCTGCACTGGTTCAAGTGGGAAGCCTACACCACGCTCGTCACCGGCTTCTTCCTGCTCTGCCTCGTCTATTACTACGGCGCCGAGGTTGCGCTGATCGACCCGTCGGTCCTGCCGCTGACGAAGCCACAGGCGATCGCCATCGGGCTCGGTTTCCTCGTGCTGGGCTGGCTGGTCTACGATTTCCTCTGCCGCTCGGTCCTCGGCCAGGACGAGGTCGTGCTGGGCGGTCTGGTTTTCGTCTACTGCGTCGCCGCCGCCTGGGCGCTCTGCCACATCTTCTCCGGCCGCGGTGCCTACATCCATTTCGGCGCGATGCTTGGCACCATCATGGTGCTGAACGTCTACTTCGTGATCATCCCCGGCCAGCGCGAGCTGGTGAAGGCCAAGGAAGAAGGCCGCATTCCCGACCCGATCCACGGGCTGCGCGGCCGCCAGCGCTCGGTCCACAATACCTATTTCACACTGCCCGTGCTGTTCACGATGATCAGCAACCATTACGCCGGCCTCTACGGCCACGAATGGAACTGGGTGCTGCTGCTCACGATCTCGATGGCCGGCGCCCTGATCCGCGTCTGGTTCGTGCAGCGCCACAAGGGAAACGCCAACCCGCTGGTTCTGGCCGCCGGCTTCGTCTTCCTAGCCTTCACCGCCCTGCTCGCCCTGCCGCGTCCCAGCGCCGACGGTGGCGCCCCGGTCGCCTTCGCCGAGGTCCAGCCCATCATCCAGACGCGCTGCACGCCCTGCCACGCGGCGAAACCGACGCAGGAGGGCTTCCTGGCGCCGCCCAAGGGACTGCTGCTCGAGACCCCCGCACAAATTCACGCGATGGCTGCGGCCATCAACCAGCAGGCCGCCGCCTCGCGCGTCATGCCGCCCGGCAACATGACGAACATCACCGATGCCGAGCGCCGCATGATTGCGCGCTGGTTCAAAGGCGGCGCACAATAGGAGCATGAACCTCCGCTCCCGCGGCGTGCCGTGGCGCCGTCTCCTGACGGCGGCGCTGGCGGCGGTCGCGATCTTCCTCTTCTGGACCCAGACTTCGGAGCGCGGCCAGCGCGAAGCCGCGCGCGGGGCTGCGATCTCGGCCGAGGCGCGCGAGGCGGGCCAGGGCTGGGGCGCGAGCGTGGGCTTCGCCGACCAGCGCCGCCTCGACGATCACTACCAGAAGCATGGCAGCGAGTTCGGTCGCATCACCAAACAGGATTATCTGCGTCAGGCGCAGCTTCTGCGCGACGCCAAGGTCGGCGGACCGATCCTCGAGACGGTGCGGCGCGATGGCGTCGTGACGCGTTTCGACCGTGACACCGGTGCCTTCATCGCCTTCAATGCCAATGGCGTCATACGCACCTTCTTCAAACCCAACGACGGCGAGCGCTACTACCGTCGGCAATCCGAAAGAGGGAACGATTGAACCCGCCGTCACCACCGCCCGGCCCGCCCAACGTGGCCGATCTGCAGGAACTGATCGACCAGTGGGCGACCTTCGCCCGCGGCCTCGAGCGGGAAGACTACACGTTCGATCTCGACAACTGGCTGAATGACGTCGACGTGCGGGAACTCATCCTCGAGGCGCTGCCGATGTTCAGCCGCGAGGAGATGGGCGACCACGCGCTCAAGCTCGACGAGGCCGACCGGGCCTTCATGGCCGCGACGCGCGACTTCAAGCGTTGCGTCTGGGGCGGCGGCACGGCACGCAAGGAGCATTGGACCGCCCAGAAGAACTGGTGGTACTTCCGCACACCGACCCGCTCCAACGCCCAGCTTGAAGACGAGCTCATCACGGTTCGCTAAGACGAAGGCATGAGCACGTCGAAAATTCTGGTCGAGGTCCAGGGGCCGGTGACCACCATCATCATCAACCGGCCGCAGGCCCGGAACGCCCTCGACAACGAGGCGGCGCACGGGCTTGCCGACGCGCTGCGTGTCTTCGAGGCCGATGCCGCGGCGCGCGTCGCCGTGCTGACGAGCGCGGGCGGCGCCTTCTGTGCCGGCGCCGACCTCAAGGAGCTGGGCGCGGGCACCGACTATTTTCCCTGGGCCGGCAGCGACGAAGGCCCGCTGCGCGCGCCCTTGTCCAAGCCGGTGATCGCCGCCATCGAGGGCCATGCCTGCGCCGGCGGCCTGGGCGTCGCGCTGTTCTGCGACATCCGCATCGTCGACGAGACGGCCACCTTCGGCGTGTTCTCGCGCCGCTGGGGCGTGCCGATGAGCGACGGCACGACCGTGCGCCTGCCGCGCATCGTCGGCCAGGGCCGCGCCATGGACATGCTGCTGACCGGCCGCGCCGTCGGCGCCGACGAGGCGATCGCGATCGGCCTGGCCACGCGCAAGGTGGCACGCGGCACGACCCGCGCGGAGGCCGAGGCGCTGGCCCGCCAGATCGCAGGCTTCCCGCCGATCGCCATGACGTCGGACCGCCAGTCGGCCTACGAGAGTTTCGACAGAGACGAAGCCTCGGCGATTCGCCGCGAGATGGAACTGTCGCTCGACGCAAGGCGGCAGGAATCGCAGGGCGGCGCGGCACGCTTCGCCCAGGGCGAAGGCCGGCACGGACAATTCAAGAAATAGAGTTCGAGAACTATTCGAGAGGTAGGGATATGCGGGCGCTGGTTTGTCATGCCTATGGTCCAATCGACAGTCTCAAGGTCGAGGACATTCCCCAGCCCGTGCCGAAGGCCGGCGAAGTTCTGGTCAAGGTCCGTGCCGCCGGCGTGAGTTTCGCCGCCATGCTGGGGGTGCAGGGCAAGCATCAGAACAAGCCTGCCCTGCCCTACGTGCCCGGCAACGAACTGGCTGGCCATGTCGTGGCATTGGGCGACGGCGTGACCAACGTTTCCGTGGGCGACCGCATCGCGACGGGCGTCAGCCAGGGCGCATTCGCCGAGTACGCCACGGCCGCGGCCGCGAACCTCGTGCCGATCCCCGAGATCATGCCCTATGCCGAGGCGACCAACTTTCCGACGCTCTACCCGACCGCCTACGGCGCCCTGAAGTGGAAAGCCAACCTGCAGCCCGGCGAAGTGCTCCTTGTGCACGGTGCGGGCGGCGGCTCGGGCCTCACCGCGATCGAGGTCGGCAAGGCGATGGGCGCGATCGTGATCGCCAGCGCCGGCGGCGCCGACAAGCTGAAAGCGGCCCGCGAGGCCGGTGCGGATCACCTGATCGACTATCGCGCCGAGGACCTGCGCACCAAGGTGCTGGACATCACCGGCGGACGCGGCGCCGACGTGATCTACGATCCGGTGGGCGGATCGGCGTTCGATGCGTCGCTGCGGTGCGTGGCGCCCGAGGGACGCATCATTCCGATGGGCTTCGCCAGCGGCACCGTCCCGCAGATCCCGGCCAACATCCTGCTGGTCAAGAACGTGACGGTGATTGGCTTCTACTACGGCTACTGGAACGGCTGGGGCGGCAAGGGCGTGCCGTCGCCCAAGGAGGCCGAGGCGCTCGCCGGTCGCCGTGCGCTGGTGGCCGCCGCCCAGAAGGAACTGACCCGGTGGTTCACCGAGGGGAAGCTCAAGGCGACGGTTGCGGCGACCTACGACCTTGCAGATTGGGTGAAGGCTTTTCGCCTGATCGAGGAGCGCACCGTCGTCGGCAAGGCCGTCCTCGTTCCGTAACACGCGGGCGCTTGTCGGTCCTGCCGTCGATCCGGCATAGTCGGTTGCCATGCCGGTCCAGTGGACGATCTCCAAGCCGCATCGACTCGTGATCGCCGTCGCGCGGGACGAGCTGCGGCTCAGGGACATCGAACAGTATCTCGACGGCGTGGCCATCGCCGAGGTGCTGCCTTACCGCAAGATCTTCGACATGACGCACGCCACGGTGATGCTGAGCGACGCCGACATGATGGCGCTCGGGGCCCGCATCCGCGCCTATCTCCAGGTGAGCAAGCTCGGCCCCCTCGCCATCGTCGCGGTCACGGACCATGCCTACCAGCAGGCCAGCCTGTTCGAAGTGCTGGCCGAGGGGGACCGCCCCGTGAAGATCTTTCGCGAACTGCATCAAGCCCGCGACTGGCTGGACGGTTTCGGCGCAGACTCCTAGGAGCGCGGCTGCGCGCGATCAGGCCGGCCAGACCTTGGGGAAGGTCTCGCATTCGAGCCGGTCGCCCGGCTTCAACCCATGGCCCTCGATGGGCGGGGAAATCTGGCCGACGCGCGCCCCGTAACGGGCGTCGTCGCCGCACCAGCGCGTCGCCCAGGCACGGCGGCGGCGGGCGCTCGAACGATTGCCGGAGGCGCCGTGCAGCGTGAGCGCGTGGAAGGCGATGACGTCGCCCGGCTCCATGTCCCACGCGAGGAATTCGTGTTGGCCGCGCTCGGCATCGAGATCGGGCAGCGGCTCGAAGCGGCTGTCCTGGACCTGCAGGTCGACGCCGCCCTGCTTGAAGAACTTGGGCTGGAACCAGCGGCCCCAGCGATGCGAGCCCTTCACGTATTCCACGCAGGTCTCGCGGTCGACCGGATCGAGCGGCGTCCATAGCGAGATGACCTGCTCGCCGTCGATCGGATAGTAGGGCTGGTCGTGATGCCAGGGCGTCCGTTCCTGCGTGCCCGGCTCCTTCACCAGCAGATGGTCGTGATAGTAGACGACCTCCTGCGAGCCCATGAGGCGGGCCACGATCTCGCGCGCGGGCGATTCGTAGACGAAGGCACGGGCCGCCGGGTGGCGCTGCCAGAGCTGGAAGTCGACGAAGAACAGGCCGGGCGCGCCCTGCGGCGTGTTGATCCGCACCATCGGCCCCGGACTCTTCATGTCGTCGTCCACCGCCGCGCGCATCCGCTCGATCCATTCCATCGGAATGGCGTTGCGCAGGCAGACCGCACCATCCTCGCGGTAGCGGGCGATCTCGGCATCGGTCGGCATCGGCATCGGACGTCAGCTTCCCTGCATCATGCGCAGCGGCGTGTAGATCAGGACCGTTTCGCCCTTCTGGTTCTTGACCAGGTTGGTGGTCCGCACCAGCGCGCGCATCGGGTCCTTCGAGGTCTGCTTGATCTCGGTGACCTCGATCTCGACGTGGATCGTGTCGTTGACGTAGGTCGGGCCCTTGATGTCGAAGCCCATCGACAGGAAGGCGAGGCCCGTTCCCTGCAGGGTCGTCGGGATCACCAGGCCTTCGGCCATGGAATAGACCAGGGCACCGGGCACGGGGTGCCCGCCGCGCATCGGCGCGTGCTCGCGAATGTACTCCCTGTTCGTGAACAGCTCCTCGGAAAAGCCGCAAAGGGTCACGAAATTCAGGAGGTCGGCCTCGAAGATCGTTCGGCCATAGGTGACGAACTTGTCGCCGACCTTGAGGTCGCGCCAGTTCCAGCCTTCACCGAGCTGTTTCATGGGGTCGGCCCCTCAGTGAGCGTGGGCGAGAGTTGCGCCTTCGCGCAGCTTGTAGAGCCTGCTGCAGTAGGGACACTCGACGTGTCCTTCCGGGCCCAGGTTGAGGTACACTTTGGGATGGCCCAACGCGCCGCCACCGCCATCGCAGGCGACGCGGTCAGTATCGACAGTGATGATTTCAAACGGCTCCGTCACGATCCCACTCCTGTTACGCCGGCGAATGATAGCGGCCTCCGCCGCCGCGGTCATGCTCTCAGCCTGCGCCCCGTCCGTGGTTCCGGCGGGCGGCCCGGTGCAGGCGCCGCGGCTGACCGACGACCGTTATGTCGCGGCGGACGGGACTGCGCTACCGCTGTCGGTCTGGCCTGCGGCAAACGGCGCCCCCAAGGCGGTCATCCTGGCCCTGCACGGGTTCGGCGACTACCGCATGGCGTGGGAGGAGCCGGCCGGGAGCTGGTCCGACGCCGGAATCACCACATACGCCTATGATCAGCGCGGCTTCGGCGGCAGTCCGACCCGCGGCCGCTGGCCCGGCACGGACACGCTCGTGGACGATGCGAAGGCGGTGGCTGCCCTGGTGCGGGCCCGCCATCCCGGCGTGCCCTTCTACCTCGCCGGCGAGAGCATGGGGGGTGCCGTGGTGCTGGTGGCGGCCGATCGCGGGACCGAATCGGACGGGCTGGTCCTGTCGGCCGCGGCCGTCCGCTCGCGCGACACGTTCGGCCCGGTGGCCAGCGCCGGCCTGTGGTTCTTCGCCCACACCATCCCCTGGATGCCGGCCGGCCCGACCTCGATCGACTACAAGCCGACCGACAATCCCAAGACCATCGACAAGCTGCGCAACGATCCGATGATGCTGCGCCAGCCCCGCCTCGACATGGCCTACGGACTGGTCGACCTGATGGACGACGCGCGCGCCTCCGCGGCGCGCGTCAAGGAGCCCTATCTCATGATGTACGGGCTGGGCGATCGCATCGTCCCGCAGGCGCCGGTCAAGGCCGCGATCGAGATCATGCCGCCGCGGCCCGATTCAAAGCTCGCCTTCTACAAGGAAGGCTACCACCTGTTGATGCGCGACAAGGCGGGGCCGGCCGTAACGGAAGATGTCGTGGCGTGGATATCAAACCACGAAGGCCCGCTCCCGTCGGGCGCGGACGCCTCGAAATCCCTGCCCGAGATGGCGAGCCTCTGGGGATCGAAGCGCGACGGTCAGGCCAGCGCTAGGCCCCGCAGCGAATGACGACGGAAGCGGCGCCGCGCACTTCCGACATGTCGCCGCGCGTCGGCATGTTCTCCATCTTCAACGTCTTGTAATCGCCGCCCGTGCTGCCGCACATCGCGACGGCACGCGTCTGGCAGGCGCCGGGTTCCTTGCAACTGATGGCGATGGCGGGCTTGCCGTCGGTCCAGGTGACCTGAGTCGCATTCGTTTCCGTCCGGGGATCCTCGCCCGGCGTGCTCTTCGCCATGCCGCAGGCCGCGACCAGACCCGCGATGCCCATCACGAACATCCACTGCATCGTCGATCGCGTCGTCATTTTGCTCTCCCCCTTGGCCTCCCTGAAAGAGGCGATCGACAGTACCTCGCGCCGCCGGAGGGGTGCAAGGTCGCCCGATTCGTGGCCTACTGCGGGACATGAGAGCCCGTCTTGCCATCCTGATTTCGTGCGCCGTCGCCGCCCCGGTGCTGGCTCCCGCGTCGCTATCCGCCCAGCCGACCAACGAGCAACTGGCGGCACGCTGCGCCCAGCTCGGGGCACTCTACGATCGTTACAACACGCAGCGTGGCGAGGGCTCGAGCGGCCCCAATCTGGCGCGTCTCGGGGCCGGAATCGACTGCCAGAAGGGCCGATACGAGCAGGGCATCAAGGCGCTGGAGGAGCTCCTGCAGCGCACCCGCATCCCCTACCCGCCGGCCGGCTGAAGGACTACTTGCCCTTCAGCTTGAACTCACGCCACAGCACGATGCCGCTGGCATTGTCGAGCGCCATGCCGTCGAGCTGCTTCTTCAGCTCGTAGGCGGTCGGGCGCCAGATGAGCGTGCTCTCGCCGCTCGCGCCTTCGAAACGGCCGGTGCCGCCGGTCAGCCTGAACGTGCCGCGACAGCCGACGAGCTCGTAGCCGGCACAATCCCATTCGCCCCAGGCGGTGGCGCCGTCGTAGGCCGTGAAGGTGCAGGCCCCCGTCGCGCTGGTCTTGCGGCTGCCCTGGTCGATCTTCGACGACAGGGCGCAACCGACGCGCCCCGCTTGCTGCGGCCCCTCATCGGTCTCGATGAACATGGGACCGGCGAGGCTGCCGGCCACCGCGAGCTGCTTGTCGCCGGCCCGTACGACCGTGCCGTTGGCGAGCACCACGGCGAAGGCGTTGAAAGTCTGGGTCTCGTCCTGCGCCACGGCCGGGGCGGCGGCGAGGAGAACGAGGGCGCCGGCCAGGGCGCGGCTAAAAGTCGTCATGGACCGCCTCACTTGAAGTCGATGATGACGGCATCGGCGCCGAGCGACACGGCCAGGCCCTGGCGCCGCGTCTTCAGGTCGATCATCACGCCGTTGGTGTTTTCCAACCACATCTCGCCCTTGCCCTTGTCGCCGTAGGCCGTGCCATAGCGCGCCTGGCCGTAGGCGCCGGGGAATTGGCGCAGCTCCTTCAGATTGTAGACGTCGCCATAGGCTTCCATCTTGGAGACGCCGAACCCGCCGACGCCCAGGCCGCCGACCGAGAACCGGTAGCTGCGGCCTTCATAGTGCAGGGTACCGCTGCCGACGTTGCCGCTGCCGAAAAAGGCCACCTGGACCTGCTCGATGTTGACGGTTCCGGACTTGACCCGCTGCTGGGCGATCGCCGGCGCCGCCAGCACCGTTCCAACCGCCCCGACAGACCCGATCAGCGCCTGTCGGCGCCCCAGCAGCCCTGATTTCTTACCGCTCATCCAACTCTCCCCGATCAGCCGTCGTCCCTCATCACTCCTCGACGACGGCCGTGGCCTCAATTTCGACCAGCAGGCCCGGCACTGCAAGCGCACTCACCGCCACCAGCGTCGATGTGACGACCGCACCCTTCAGCGACTTGCCCAGGGCGGTCGTCACGGCGCCCATGTCGCGGATATCCGTCACGTAGATCGTCGTCCGCACGAGGTCGCTCAACTTTGCGCCGGCGGACTTCAGCCC
This sequence comes from Reyranella sp., assembly GCF_965227665.1. Taxonomy (GTDB): domain Bacteria; phylum Pseudomonadota; class Alphaproteobacteria; order Reyranellales; family Reyranellaceae; genus Reyranella. The sequence continues at coordinate 4,518,663 of NZ_OZ245767.1, read as the reverse complement.
GGCCTCGATCTTGCGCATGGTGATCGTCGTCTGCTGGGCCGCGTCCTTGCCCTGCACCTGCCCCTTGGGATTGAGCGAGGTCGTGCCCGACACGAAGACGAACGGACCGCTCTTGATGGTGCGCACGTAGAAGCCCGCCACCTCCGTGCCGTCGGGAAAGACTTTCTTGGCCATGCCGTGCTCCAGCTTCGATGCGCTATGGTGGCAGTTTAGGCGGCCGCTCGCGCCGGGCAAAGGAGGAAGCCGTGTCACTCGATCGCTATCGTACTGCCATCGTCACAGGCGCGAGTCGCGGCATCGGCGCGGCGGTCGTGCGCGAGCTCGCGATCGGCGGACTGGACGTCTATGCCGTCGCCCGCTCCACCGAGGACCTGACGGAACTGGCCCTCGAAACCGGCTGCCGGCCGATCGCGCTCGACATCGCCCATCGCGACGCGGTGCTGAGCGCCCTGGGCTCGCTCGATGCCGACATCCTGGTCAACAACGCCTCGGCCCCGGTGCGCGGCGGCCTGTCGTGGGAGACTGCGCCCGACGACATCGCAACGCTGATGGACGTGAACCTGCGCGGCACGCTCAACTGCCTGGCCGCCGTCGTGCCCGGCATGCGGGCCCGCGGACTCGGCCACATCGTCAATCTCGGCTCGACGTCGGGCACCTGGGCGCTGCCCGGCATGCCGGTCTATGCCATGACCAAGGCCGCCATCCACAATCTCAGCCAGACGCTGCGCCTCGACCTGCACGGGTCGGGCGTGCGGGTGACCGAGATCTCGCCGGGCCGGGTCGAGACCGGTGCCCATCTCGGCCTGATGGAGGACCGCGAGGAAGGACGGCGCCGCTTCTACGAAGGCTTCGAGACGCTGCAGCCAACCGACATCGCCGAGGCGGTCATGTTCGTGCTGGGCGCGCCGCAGCGCATGGATGTGAGCTTCATGGAGATCGTGCCGACCGACCAGTCGTATGGCGGCTCGCAATTCCATCGACGCGGCTGAAATCCGGCATGTCGCTTGCAGGCGAGCCCCCGTTGATCGATCAGGAAATCATGAGCCCCAGGAATCTCGCTGCCATTCTCGACCCGCAGGCGCCGGCCGACCGGCCCTTCATCATCCAGGTCTCGCCCGAGGGCGACGAACAGCTTCGCCTGAGCTACGGCGAAGCGCGGCTGCGCATCGCCGCCTTGGCGCGCGGGCTGCTGAAGCGCAGGCTCGGGCGCGGCGATTCCGTGGCCATCGTCGCGGCCAACAGCGCCGACTATCTCATGCTCTACATGGCCACGATGGCGGCCGGGCTGGTGTCGGTCTGCGTCAATCACAAGCTGCCGCGCGAGACGGTCGCGCACATCATGAAGGACTCGTCCGTCAAGCTGGCGATCGCCGACACCGAGCGCGCGCCGCTGGTCGGTTCGCTGGTGCCGACCGTTGCCATCGAGGAGCTCGACAGTCTGCTCGACGCAGGGTCCTTCGAGCCGGTCGACATGGCGCCGGAAGAAGTCGCCATGATCCTCTACACCTCCGGCTCCACCGGCCTGCCCAAGGGCGTGCCGCTGACGCATGGCGGTTACCTCTGGGCGACCGGCGCCACGCCGGAGCAGCGGCCCGGCATCGAGGGACAGAAGATCATCATCGCCGCGCCGCTGTTCCACATGAACGGCCTGTTCAGCGCCAAGATGGCGATGATCAACGGCGGCACGATCGTGCTGATGACCAACTTCACGGCCCGCGGCTTCATCCGCGCCATCGACCGCCAGCGCGTCGCGATGATCACCTCCGTGCCGACCATGCTGGCGCTGGTGATGCGCGAAACCGAAGAACTCGCCAAGGCGGACCTCGGCTGCGTCACGACGGCGGTCACGGGCTCCGCGCCTTCGACGGCGGAGTTCTTCGAGCAGATGCACCGGCTGTTCCCCAATGCCGAGACCGCCAACAGCTGGGGCACCACCGAGTCCGGCCCGCTGGGCTTCGGGCCGCATCCCGACGGTATCCCCAAGCCCATGGGTGCGCTGGGCTATCCGCGCGCCAACATCGAGGTGAAGTTCGTCGGCGGCGCGGAAACCGGCGCCACGCAGGGCGTGCTGCACATCCGCACGCCGGCGCTGATGAGCGGCTATCTCAACCGCGAGGCCGACACGAAGAAGCGCCTGATCGACGGCTGGTACGACACCGGCGACGTGATGCGGCGCGACGAGAACGGCTTCGTCTTCTTCGTCGGCCGCGCCGACGACATGTTCCAGTGCGGCGGCGAGAACGTCTATCCGGGCGAAGTCGAGAAGCTGCTGGGCCGGCATCCCGAGGTGGCGCAGGCCTGCGTCGTGCCGGTCCCGGACGAGATCAAGTACCAGCTCCCGGTCGCCTTCGTCGTCGCGAAGCCCGGTACGGCGCCGACCGAGGAGGCCCTGCGCCGCTTCGCCCTCGACAACGGCCCCGCCTACGCCCATCCCCGTGCGGTGTGGTTCGTCGACGAGCTGCCGCTCGCGGGAACCAACAAGATCGACCGCAAGACGCTGGTCGACCGCGCCGTCGCGACCTACGCACGAGACGACGCGAAGCGGGTTTGACCTCAAAGGAGCGCGCCACTCCAGTGGCGCCTCATGATCATGAGCGCCACTGGAGTGGCGCGCTCCGCTTATTGGCCGCGTCAGGAATCCGCGGTGAAGCCGATCTTCTTCACGATCGGCCCCCAGCGGTCGTAGCTCTCCTTGAGGAGCGCACCGAGTTCCTGCGGCGTGGAGGATTTCACCTCGAGGCCCATGACGGCGAGGCCGTCGATCACGTCCTTCTGCGCGAGCGCGGCGCGCAGCGCCTCGTTGGCGCGCATCACGACCGGCGCCGGCGTGCCGCCCGGAGCAAAGAAGCCGAACCATTCGGAGAAGACCAGGTCCTTGTAGCCTTGCTCGGCGAAGGTCGGCACGTTCGGTGCGAAGCGGCTGCGGGTCGCGCCCGAGACGCCGAGGAGGCGCGCCTTGCCCGCGGCGACCTGCTGGGTGAACTCGCCGACCGGGCCGGAGACGGCCTGGATCTGGCCGCCGATCATGTCCTGCACCGCGGGCTGCGTACCGCGATAGGCGACATGCTTCAGCTCGACGCCGCCGGCCTGGCCCAGCAGCACGCCGATGAAGTGCGGCACCGAACCTGAGGCCGGCGAGCCGTAATTGGCCTTGTCGGGGTTGGCCTTGCACCAGGCCAGGAACTCCGGAATGTTCTTCACGCTCTCGGGGACGGCCGGGCCGACGCAGAAGCCGAAGTCGAAGGTGCAGGCGAGCGTTACCGGCGTCACGTCGGTGAAGGCGTCGTAGGCCAGCTTCTTATAGATGTGCGGATAGATCATCAGCATCGAGGCCGGCGTCTGCAGGATCACGCTGCCGTCGGTCGCCGCGCCCTTCATCGACTGGATGGCGATCTGGCCGCCGGCGCCCGGCTTGTTCTCGACGATCGCCATCTTCGTGTAGGAGGTGCCCTTCAGCCCCTCGGCGACGCGGCGGCACAGCGTGTCAGACGTGCCGCCCGGCGGGAAGCCGGTGACGATGCGCACGGATTCGAGCGGCGCGGTGCCCTGCGCGCCGGCGCGGCCGGCAAGGCCCAGAGTGGCGAGCACTGCAGCAGCGCCCGAAGCGCGGACGAAGCCGCGGCGGTTGTGGTCGGTCATCTCATTCCTCCCGGTCGGTTCTTGTGGCCGGACTGTCGCCGAAACGCGCCGTGCCGCCAAGCCCAACCGACGCTTCCCGGCAGCACTATTTGCGAATTGCCGCGTCGAGTTCGGGCAGGGGAAAGTCTTTCCAGCCCGGGACCTCGGAAACCTCCGGGAATTCCTCGCCGAAAGGCCTCGTGGCATCGATGCCGACGGACGACGAGTAGCCGCCGTCGGTGTAGGGATCGAGCGGCGCGGCGGCGGTGCGGTCGACGACGAAGACGTCCCGGTTCGGCTTGACGCGGAACGACTGTGCCCATTCGACCTCGGCGGCGTTGCGGATGTCGATGTCGGGATCGACGGCGATCACCCACTTGGGATGAAGGTTGCCGGCCATGGTGGCGAGGATGGCCTGCCGCGCCTCGCCTTCGTAGCGCGGCTTCATCGCGATCACGACATAGGTCTGGACGCCCCCCGAACTGTTGATGGAGACGTCGCTGATCGTCGGGAACTGGACCTGGAGCTGGCGCAGGATCGAGGTCTCGAACGGGATCTGCTTCAGGACGTGGTTCTCGGTGATCGGCTTGCCGGTCAGCAGCCCCTGGAAGATCGCGTTCCTGCGATGGGTTATCGCCGTGATCCTGGCGACGGGCTTGGGCGAGGCCGGCGTGTAGTAGCCGGTATATTCGCCCAGCGGGCCTTCCATCTTCTGGGTCTTCGTATCGACGACGAACTCGATCACGATCTCGGCCCAGGCCGGCACCTTCAGATCGTTGCTGACGGCTTTCACCAGCTCGACCGGCGCGCCGCGCAGGCCGCCGGCGACGAACCAGTCGTTGGTCGCGTCGCTCGACTGGACCTGGCAGGAGAACATGGTGAGCGGATCGACGCCGATGGCGACCGCGCCGTGCAGTTCCTTCCCCATCGCGACGGCATGGGCCATGTTCTTTCCGAAGCGATGATTCGGCGCGGAGAACACGCCCAGCTCCTTCGGCCCGTGCACCTGAAATCGGTAGTTGCCGATGTCGGGAATACCGGTCTCGGGATTCTCCGACACGACGATACCGGCGGTGATGTAGGGGCCGCCATCCTTGGGACTGTAGATCGGCACCGGCAGCTTCGTCACGTCGATCGCATCGCCGGTCAGCACGACTTCCTGGCAGGGCGCCGTGCCCTTGAAGTCGACGGGCGCGATCGGGTTGTTGATGCCCTGAAGGACCTTGCCGTGGATCGTCTCCTCCGACGCCTCGAAGACCTTCAGCGCCAGCCTTCGGTTGCCGTAGATGCCGGCCACCAGCGCGAAGTCGGTGCCCGTCTGCGTGAACAGCAGCGCCGGCCCCTGCATCGCACTCGCCTTGGCGAGCGCCTTGGCGATGTCATACTTGGGAGACACGGGCCGTGCGATCTCGACGAGCTCGCCCGCATTCTTCAGTTCCGTCAGGAAGGCGCGCAGATCCTGATAGGGCATGGTCAATCCGTCCTCGCGGTTCTCGGGTACAAAGGGTGATGCGCAGACTGTTCGCCGACATCCATCGCCACGACATCGAGGCCGCCGTCCGCGTCGCGGCGGCTGTGGGCCTGCCGCTGCTCGCGCTGGACGCGATCGGCCGTCTCGATCTCGCGGTCTATGCCGCGTTCGGCGGGCTGGCGATGCTCTATGGCCACAGCGAGCCGGCGAAGAAGCGCGTCGAGAGCCAGGTCGTCGCGGGCGCGGGCCTGGTCGTCACCATGGCGATCGCCATGGCCTGGTCCGCTTCGCACGCCCCACTCGCGGTGCTGGGCGTCCTGCTGGCCCTCACCGTAGGCGCCGGCGTAACGCTCGGCTCTGCGATGCGCTGGATACCGCGCGGAGAGATGTTCTTCGTGCTGGTGCTGCTGATCATCGCGGCCATTCCCACGAAATGGGAGAGCCTGCCGCTCGCCCTCGTGGTCGGCGCGGGCGGCGCGGGCTTCTCGGTGCTGCTGGCGGCGATCAACGCCATCGGCGCGCCGCCCGATGAGGAGAAACCCGACGGATGGCGACGACGCATCGCGTCGGGCTATGCCGACCTCGACCGTCGCCAGCATCTGGTCGTGCTGGCGGCTGCGACGCTCGGCGTGCTCGCGGCGTGGTCGCTGGCCCTTGCCCTGGGCATCGGCCATCCCTTCTGGGCTGCCGTCACCGTCGCCGCCCTGATGCCGGCGCTGGCCGCGAAAGATGTCTGGCGCCGTGCCATCCACCTGATGCTGGGCACACTGGGAGGGGTGGCCATCGCTGGCTTCCTGTTCTCCTTCGAACCCGGCCCTCTCGCGCTGATCGCGATCATCGTGATCTGCCAGGCCGTCGCCGAGATCGCAGTCTCGCGCAACTACGGGGTCGCCCTGCTGTTCTTCTGCCCGCTGGCCATCGGCATGAGCAACCTGAGCCGCGGCGCCCCCTGGCCGCCCATCCTGGTCGACCGGGTGGCCGAGGCCGCGCTCGGCGTGGCGGTCGCCTTCCTCACGATCTTCGCAGGCCGCAGGATCCTCAAGGTGACCTGAACGGACGGCCGGCATGCGGCGCCTACTGGTCGGAGACCTGGAAGGGAATGTCGCCCTCTTTGGCCTTCGTCCCCTGCAGCGTGATCACCGCCCAGTGCAGCACGTAGTTGCCGGGCGGCAGGGTCGGCGCAGCGGCGAACAGCACTTCAGGGGCCGATTCCAGACGCGGGTGTAGGCGCTCGATCACCTTGTCGCCCTGCTTGATGACGAGAGTCGATTTGATGTGATCGACCGGCCGGTCGAAGCGTACGAAGAAGGCGCTGCTCTTGAGGCCGATCCGGGCATGGGCTGCCGGTGTCGACTCGACCACGTGGACGTCGTCCGACGGTTGCTGCGCGCGCGCTGGAGACGCAAACGGCGCCACCATCAGGAAGGCGATCGCCAGGCGTCGCATCATCATTTGCCGCTCCGGCGCTTGGCGGTGGCGGGCCTGTCCACCCCGGAGGGGCCGCTCCATCGCGGGAAGGTCTTGGTATCGAGACCGAACAGGTCGAGCACGCGCGCGACCGAATGCGTCACGATATCGTCGACCGTCCTGGGGCGCGTGTAGAAGGCCGGCGACGGCACCGCGACGATGGCGCCCATCTCGGTGACGGCCAGCATGCTCTTGATGTGGCCGGCGTGCAGCGGCGTCTCGCGGAACATCAGCACGACCCGCCGACGCTCCTTCAGGCAGACGTCGGCGGCGCGGGAGACGAGCCCCGAGGTCACCCCCGTCGCGATCTCGCTCAGGGTGCGCACCGAACAGGGCGCCACGATCATGCCCATGGTCTGGAACGACCCGCTCGAAATCGAAGCCGCGATATCGCCCGGCGCATAGACGTGATCGGCCAGCGCCCGCAGTTCGGAGGCCGAGACGTCGGTCTCGAGCGACCGCGTCTGGTCGCCCGCCTTCGAGATCACGAGATGGCTCTCGATCTTCAGCGCCCGCAACGCCTCGAGAACGCGGATGCCGTAGACCGTGCCCGAGGCGCCGGTGATGCCGACCACCATGCGCCGCACGGGTTCGCTCGCTGCCATTCGAATGCCCTCAGCCGCCGGTCTTGATGTGGCGCGGATCCGAGTGGTTCAGCGGCGCAGGCTTCGCCTCCCACGAGAACGGCGTGTCGGAGAGCGCGTAGCGGTACCAGGGCGGATCGTTGCTGCGACCGAGCCTGTGGCGCAGGTTGCCGAAGGCGCGGTAGAGCACCGGATAGGGCTGGCCGTGATACTGCTTCAGGATGTCGTGCCAGGCGCGCGGCTCGGCACGGATGAACGCCTCCATGTCCCTGGTCAGCTCGTCTTCCGTCATGATCTTGAGCCCGGCCGGCGGATCGCCCAGGTCGGTCACGGTGCTACGCACGAACTCGTTGGGGTTCCATTCCGGCCCCAGCGGCACCGTGCAGTCCATGCCGATCTTGGAGGAGATGCCGAGCGTCGTGCTCTTGGGATCGACGGTCATGGTGTTGAGCCCGTCGAGCCGCACCGTGTCCTTGTCCGGCATGTAACGGTAGGCCATGGCGGCCAGCACGGCCTGGTCGTCCCAGATATCGACGTCGGTGTCGAACACCATGGCGATCTTCGGGAGTCCCTGCTTGGAACAGGTCAGCATGATGCCCAGCGCCTGCTTGGAATCGCCGGCGCCCAGCGGATGGATCTTGGCGTAGGCGATGTTGGACAGGCCGCCCAGCGGACAGCGCACCTCGCGTACGTCTATGCCGCCCTGCTTCAGCCCGTTGAACAGGTCGGCCTCGATCGCGGGCAGCTGCAGCATGTTGTCGGTGTACCAGGGGTGCAGCCCGCCGATCGTGCAATGCTGGAAGATGCCGCCCTTGCGGTAGGTCATCGCCTTCACCTTGAGGCGATAATTGTGCTTGATGCCGCCGCCGTACATGCCGGTGAACTCGCCGTACGGGCCCTCGTCGTAGACCAGCCCCTCCAGCGCCATCAGCTCGCATTCGAGCACGATCTCTGCATTGGCCGGGACCATCACGTCGATGGTCTCGCATTTGATCATCTTGGCCGGCGCGCCGTAGAAGGCGCCCAGCACCTCGAAATCGTCGGTGTCGGTGGTGACGCCGACCAGCGCCGAAATCTTGTCGATGGTCGGGCCACCCAGCACGATCGCCACTTCGAGGTTCTGCCCCTTCGCCGCTGCCGCCATCGCGTGGATGCGCTGGCGATGCGAGGTGCAGGTCATGTCGACCGACTTCTCGTTCTTCGTCCGGAACATCGAGCGGTAGATGCCCCAGTCGTAGACGCCGGTGTCGGGATGCTTGCTGATGAACAGATTGTCGTTGGTGTAGGCGTGGCCGTCGCGATCGTGGTGCAGGAACAGCGGCAGGCGGGTCAGGTCGACATCGTCGCCCTTCAGGATCACCTCCTTGCAGGGCGCCGTCGTCACCGTCTCCCACTTCACCCGGCCCTTGGAGCGCGCCACCATCTCGAGGCCGGTCTTCGTCTTGTCGCAGCCCATCGCCCAGGCGAACATCTCCTGGTTGGAATAGGCGTTGGCCAGCACCGAGAACTCGGTGTCCTTGATCTTCTCGATCAGGACGGCCTTGGTCGGATGGGCCTCCATGATCTTCGGCACCTGGTCGACACGCACTTCGTCGGTGATGCGCACGAGGAAGCCCGCTTTGTCCATCGCGTCGACAAAGTCGGAAAGAGACTGCTGCATTGTCTGACCCGATTGAATGGGGAGATCAGGAATAGGCCGGCGCGGTCCTGCCATGCTCGGCGAAGGCCCTGAGATGATGTAGCATCATGCCCCAGAGGGCGTTGCACTTCTCGAAGTTGCCCTTCTGATGCGGCCAGCCGGAATGGGCGAAGGTGAGATGGACCCGCCCGTGCGGCGTCTGGCCGAGATTGAACGAGATGCTGGTGCCGGCCGCGTCGCCCGGCCCGTCGACGCACTTCCAGACGATGGCGTCCGCTCCCTGCGACGCGACTGCCCAGACGAACTTCGGTCCGTCGGCATATTTCAGGGTCCACTGGCTCCCCACGCCGGCGCCGCCCGAAACTTCGGCCATGGTCCAGCCCTTGAGCCCCTCCAGGGTCGTGAGGGCTTGATGGACCTTGGCGGCATCCGCCTTGATGTTGACGGCGTGACGAAGAGCGTGATCGGACACGGTTTGGCCTCCCGAAAACCTTATCTCCCACGCGGGAATAGCGCGGCGAGCATGTGCGGCGGGACCTTATCAGTCAGGCTGAAGCGTTCAACTTCGAGCACCCGGCCGGGCGAATACCGGCTTTCGAGGCCTCGAGTCCGCTCGTTGCGCAGCAGAGCCCCCTCCGGTATGTTCCGCCGCGCCGGACCCGTAGCTCAGCTGGATAGAGCGCTGCCCTCCGAAGGCAGAGGTCGTGAGTTCGAATCTCGCCGGGTCCGCCAACAAATCCTTATAAATCAACGTTTCCACCCGGGTGGTTTTCCACCGGGCGCATCGGTTCGCGCAGAACGGCGCCAGAACACGCATGTTCAATGGGCACGTTTCTGACACGTGCGTTTGCACTCCGTTCGTTGTTCCATTTTCAGTGGACGCGATGTTATGCGCGACTCCGAGCACTCAGAACGCTGATCGGGATGGTCCACCCTTTTGCCGACCTCTGGGGCTGACGGAATCGGAGGGGATTCCCAAATCGAGAGGACTGTGATTCAAATTGCTGATTGATAGGAGGTCAGCAGGATGACCCGAGCCTATTCGATGGACCTGCGGGAGCGCGTGGTGGCGGCGGTCAGTCGTGTCGTCAGGTCTAGGCGCTGTTCCGGGTGAGCGTTTCGAGCGTCGTGAAGTGGGCACAACTGGCGCGCTCGACCGGCAGTCCGGCGCCCAGGCCGATGGGCGGCCGCCGAGGTTGCAAGCTGGATGGCGAGCGGGACTGGCTGTTGGGGCGGCTGGAGGAGAAGCCGGATCTGACGCTGCATGCGCTGCTGGCCGAGCTGCGCGACCGGGGCGTGACGGTGTCGTGCGACACGCCGTGGCGGTTCCTGCGTGCGGCTGGGATCAGCTTCAAAAAGACCGTGTTCGCCAGCGAGCAGGATCGGCCTGACGTTGCCCGGCGGCGGGCCTGGTGGCGGAAATACCAGGGCCGGATCGATCCCCGGCGGCTGGTCTTCATCGACGAGATCTGGGCCAAAACCAACATGGCCCGAACCCACGGCTGGAACCCGCGTGGCACACCGCTGATGGCCAAAGTGCCTCACGGGCACTGGAAGATCCTGACCTTCCTGGCAGCCCTGCGACACGACCGCATCGCCGCTCCCTGCGTCTTCGACGGTCCGATCAACGGCACACGCTTCCTAGCCTACGTCCGCCAGTTCCTGGTGCCAACCCTCAAGCCGGGCGACGTCGTCATCATGGACAATCTGGGCAGCCGCAAAAGCTGGTCCGTCCGCGCCGCCATACGCGCCGCGGGCGCCAAGCTCTTCTTCCTGCCGCCCTATTCCCCCGACCTCAACCCGATCGAGCAGGCCTTCGCCAAGCTGAAGACCCTCCTGCGCAAAGCTGAGGAACGCACCGTTGAGGATACATGGCGACGCATCGGACAACTCCTTCAATGCTTCGCACCACACGAATGCGCCGCCTACATCAAAAACGCAGGATACGCTTCGATATGAGACGGAAAGACTCTAGCTCCTGCGGGAGAAGTTCCGCGAGCTTGGCTTGCCCGATACGCCGTTCGTCCTGGCCGCCATTAGCCTAGAAGATCAACTCGTCCTTCGAGAAATCTCACCCCCGACGGATTGAAGCACATGGGAGAAGGTTTGAGCGAAGCAGCAGACGAGACTCTAGTCTGGCCAGCCAACGACGACGCCGTACACTGATCTCATGGAGTAGCGCGCGCGACGGAATAAAGGCGCCCGGTGCCGGCATCGCCAGCAGCCGCGCAGCCTGCTCATGACGCCATGCGGATTCATCCGCTGACGGACATCGGGCGGCGGCGCTACGATTCCCGTAGAGACAGAACCGGGCGGCGGGGCGTGGGGCCGCAGCCAACCGGAGATCGCCCATGGCCCGCCCGAAGCGCGGCTGGAACAGCCACCAGCTCCGCCTGAGAGCCCTACCCCACTTTGCCCGCCTGCATCGCCATCAGCCCTTTCGCATGCCGACGACGCCGAGTGGAAGGCGGCCGCCGATCGCATCGCCGGGCCGGCAGGCTGGTATTCCATCGCCGGCTCGCACGCTGACTGGCGCTACAAGCTGATCCACTTTGCGACCGAGGCCGAGGCCGAGGCCGAGGCGATCAGCGCTGGATCGCGGAGGCCGGCATCGAGAGCCGGCCCGCGCCGGGCGCGTACAGCGGCCCGCAGCTTTCGGTCGCCGACCACAACAAGCGCCAAGAGTAGCGATGGCCGGCGCTTGGCCTTCCCCGCCCGGCACCTTGGGCGCTGCTCACGATCCCGAAGGGCCCCTTGCACATCATTTGCCGTCCTACCCGGTAACCGGCCACAGGACTTGCAAGCGTCGAGCGGTCGCAAGAATGGCTCCTGCAAAGCCCTCGTCCGGGGGGCCGCTTATAATCTCTACACTCTTGCTCCAGGTTCCTGTCACACCGTCAGCACGCGCGCGAAAAAGAGCCTGAGATGGATGTGTCACGGCGAGCGTTCGAACGCCGAGTGCACCGGCAAGATGCATCGTGGTGCCCGGCGTGGTTATCACCAAATCGAGTTCACACATCAGCGCCGCAACGGATTCAATATCCTCCTTCGTGTCCAGGTTCGGCATTTCGATGACATTGTGCTCGGGCATGAGGTCCCCGATTTCAGATGAAACATCGCTCCCGAACTGCAGATTGACGAGTAGCGCCTGGCTGCAGACGTCCAATATAGGCGTCCAGTCTTTTAGCCGGGTGGCTTTGTTCGAGCGACGAAAATTGACCCGACCGGATCGCCAGAAAAGACCGACTTTGCGAGAGTACCCCCGTTTCGACAGCTCATCCCTCCACATCCCTCTTAGCACCGGATCTGCGCGAAGCGTTTGACGGTAACGCGGCAGGTTGGATTCGGTATCCACTAGCAAGGGCTGGAGGTCTGTAATCAATATCACCTTGTCGAATTGGTCAATTGCAGCGACCCGTTCTAAACCAAGATGGTGACGCAGTATTTCTGGATCAGTCGCATCACGAAGATCCAGTGTATACTTTTCAATCCCGATGACGGTGAGGTTGTCGCGGCCTCTTGCAACGAGGTTGGCGATGCGACGGTCTACGGCGATGGTGCACGATGCGCATAGCTCTCTCAGCCGATCGACCAGCTCAAGCGGCTGGAGTTGATCGCCGAGGTGGGTATACGCGATGATGAGGACATTGGCCTTGGCAAGCTCCTGAATTGGCTCGCCCGGCCCCATCAACGGGATCAATTCGGCAATTCGCCGGCGCCGCTTCGCTGCCCATTGTCCACTGAAGGCTTCCGCATACAGCCCCAACGCCTGAGCGGCTTGCCGCGACGATCTACCAAGGAGATCGAGGCGGCCGGCTTGGGCGAGGCAATGAAACGAAGCAGCAAGTTGTTCGCGATTGCGCTGGAGCAGGGCGATATGCACACGCCACACTTCCTGCTCCAACGCCTCTTCTGGGCCCCAGCGACGTTCGGTAATTGCCCGTCTTGCCAATTCGGGGTTAGAAGTGTTCACAGCAGTGTCGAACGCTGCCTTTGCAATAGCGGCATCGCTTAGAAGGGGCACTTGGCTCAGCAGCTGACAAGCCTGCTCGGAGCACATCAGCAGCGCGAGAACCCGTACGCACGACTCTATCGCATCCGGATTGGCTTCGGCCCAGGCGATCGCGAGTGGAGCGATAAGGTCACCGAGCTCGGCAACGTCTTTGGCATCGGCGTTGAGTGCGACTAGCTTTGCAACTCCTTTGTGCCACGGCTCCCGGAGCAATAATTCCTTTGCATAAGCTAGCGCTTTCGATGTTTGCCCCATTGCGATCATTGCATTTGACAGGCGGAGGAGCGCCAGGGGCTGATTTGGGAAGAGGCTCAACACGAGGCCGAGGATATGCGCACTGCGAGCCCAGTCTCCGCGGTCTAGGAGGATTTTGGCAGCGACGTTCAATGGCTTCGTCAATTCGACGTCGAATGGTTTTCCGCGCGCGCACCAATGCAGTATTTCTGCGAAGCCGAGCAGCCGGCTATCGTCCTCAAACGCCAATACCTTGAGTTGATCGGCGGCAAATTTCCGGCAACGCGGTATGTCCAAAGGAAGCAACTTCGCTTGTGCGCGCGCTTCGTCGTCGCGACCAGCATCAATTGCTTGCAAGATATCAGCAATCTGCTCTTGAAAAGACCTCTGAAGCGGGCCGACGGTCATGGCGGCAAATGATCGCTGACGATGCGTGCACGTGGCCTGGCTTCGATTAGCGCCTTGATGATCTCGAACCCGTCCCGATCATCGATGTCGAGGCCGGTAATCCTTGATTGGATAATTGGGAATATTCGACGTCCCATGAAGAGCGTCCGATTCTCCATCCACTGCTTGTTGCGGAAGATCTCGAGGCTGAACGGATGATAGGTCTTGACCAGTCTGGTCCTAGGGATCTTCGAGAGATGCTCGGGCCATTCATCGAGTAGTGGCTCCAAGAAGCCTTCGTTATTGATGACCTGTAGCCTTGCATCGCCCTCGCTCACCAGACGTACGGAGTCGACGTCTGACCTAGTGCGCAATATCTCAAGACCTTCGCGTACGGCGTCTATCCGGCGGAAGGGACTGGTTGGCTTCAGCCACACCCAAACATCGGGGAGAGCGATCCCCTGCAGTGGAAGTCGAAGGTTCAGGTCGTCAAGAATATCCTCTTCCCGAGCGGCGTCGGAACTGGCTACAGGCGCTCTAAGGAAAGGGCATTCGGCTCCATGGCCTCTGGCAATGGCAGCATAGCGGTCGCTGTCGGTGCTAACGAATACGCGATCGACGCCCAAAGCCAACCCAAATGCGATCGAGTACGCAAGAAGCGGCCGGCCATCGATTTCGAGAACGTTCTTGTCCGGAAGACCTTTCGATCCTGACCTTGCAGGCACCAGGGCATAAACGCGCAATTGGGCCTCCCAAAGCTCTTAGCGTAAGAGATTCACTCACAAGAAGGCAATAGCTTCAAGTGGGCCCCTACGGAAGAACGACGGCGGACATGGGAAGCCATCTGGGCGGCTACACGATGCACCTGGTCGCGTTCGACGAGCTGCCCTTCGAACGCTGGCTCGACCGTCCCGTCGGCCCGATCGTGTGCCCGACCTGCGGCAAGGCGCTGAGCATCCAGAGCGCCCACGGCAACAGCACGCGCGGCGGAATGCCGGCGCAGCCGCCGCCTCGTGCTACCGTTGCCTCACCATGAGCAACAGCAGCCAGATTTCCGAGATCCAGGACATTCTGACCGAGGTCGACGGCCTCCTGCGCAAGCGGCTGGCCGCCGCCGGGATCACGATCGGCCACGTCCTCTTGGCGATTGTGCCCGACGGCGTCGGCGTCGTGCGCAGAAATATCGGCCCGGCCGAACTGGGCGACATGGCGGAACTGCTGGCCGAGATCGCCGATGGTGCGGCCGTGCAGCGGCCCAACGACGAAGCCTTGACCTGAGCTAATCCGCCCCAACAACCACGCGACCCGCGTGCACCGTGTCGCTCTTCAGCCGCGGTTGCTCATCGCTCCATAGATTGCAGCCACGAGTTCTTCTGGGGGCAAATGTTTGAATTCAGACAAAGCGGCCGCTCCTGCCTGTTTCATTTCATCGGAAATCGTGACCGTAGAGACTTCAGCCGAAGGCCGAATGCTGTCTGATCGGTGTAGTGCCTTCCGCGCAAGGCGGTCTACAAATGCCTTTGTCGCGTAGAATTGCCGGCTCTTTTCCGCGTCTGTGGACGTAGGGTCCGCAAGCGCACTCCCATACCGCCTGTTCCACCGCTCGATCATCAAGCGGGACAGCTTTGTTGCTTCGGCTGGCCCCATTTCCAGCATTTCACGTGTGAGCATCAACTCGAGAACGAAGTCGTGCGCGAAGCCCATCGCCAATGCAGCCTCCGTTGGCTCGATACCACGGATGCGTTCGTCCTTCTCAAGCTCAAACATCCCATTTCTCCCGCTTTGGCCCACCGTACTCATACAAGCCCTAGCGCGGCCTGCGCCGCAAGCGGCGGATGGGCCGTTACGTCAGCACAGTGCCCTGCGCAGCAGCAGCAGAGTCGCATCCGCCGCCGGCTGCAGGGAGGAATCACACGGAAACAGAACCGGGCGTCCGGCCGAGGAACTGGCCGGCGTGGGCGATTGAACGGCAGTCCGGCCCGCGCGCACTCATGAGCGCGGGCGCCGCCCAGTCCCAGGTCACAACTGCCAACGGAGGCTCGCCTTCGCCTACCGCCTAAGCAGCGCGTTGAAGATCATTCTGACGACCTGATTCATGATCATCCTTCCACCGATGCGCCCCATGTACTTGGCGAAGGGGCCGAGAGGAGTTGAAGACTGGACGAGCGTTCCCGTAGCGCGGACTAATGGGCGCGCCGACGTCTGCTCGATCAGGGCCGATGATCGAGCCATTTCGGCTTGTCGCCTCTTCCTTTCTGCACGGCGCTCCTTCCGGCGCTCCAGCTTCGCACCGCTAATTCGCTCGGCATTGGCGGGCGGTTGATCCGTCATCCTGTTGCCTCCAATTGACGCATGATTCTATCCTGACTGCTGAGATACGGTGATTTGCAGGCATAATAAGGGCCGCCCGCACCCCCAAGAGGCAGCGGGCGGAGGATCGAGGGATGACGCCGACGAGGGCAGGTCGGCTCCAGATCCAAACGTCGTATGCGCCTCAGCGCGGGTTACCTCGGCGGGAGCCAGGTCGTGGCTGCCGGGACAATCGAAAGACTAAGTTCGGGATCGAGTCGAGATTGACGCGTCAGCTTGATCCACCGTTTATGTTCGATCTTAGTCTGCCACTGCCGCGATCCCTGATGCTTGGCGCAGCGTATTTTCTATTGGGGACTCCGCTCCCTAAGATGCTTTCATCGCTGAAGATGCGCATTGGCCATCACTTTTTTCATGCTGGATCGATCAGCAGGATATCTATTCCCCCCAAGAGTCAAACTTCAGACGATTCCGCCACCGCGCGCGTTTATGAACTTCCTGGCGGAACGGCCTCGACAGCAGCCAACCATCCTGATGGACGTTCTTCGGGAGCTCGCGCCGATCCCAGCGTCGGCGAAGAAAGAAACAGCGTAGAGAGGCGGACGAGGCTTTCCGAATAGCTACGAAGATGCGGCCATCAATTCCGGCGGAAGGTCTGAAAACTTTCCCATGCTAACAAAGAAGTGGTGGGGATTATCGAACATCATCTGCACCAGGAAGGCCTCATCTCGCAGGAAGATACAATGCTTCCACAACCACTCACGTAGGTCTCGTGCGTCCTTCTCGATTTCAAGCACGGCGGCAGCGAGATATTTGTCTGTCAGCTCTTCAGGGTGTTTTTGATGAATCAATGCGCTTGCTCGACTAAAGGCATCGAGCAAGCGGGCTTTGGTCCAATCCTTATCTTGGGCTCCCTCGCTAACGACCCGAATGTCCGAGACCAACGATTCTCGAAAAATTTGCGCATGGGGTAAACGAAGCATTTTCTTGGCCTCAAGCCAGTTAAGAAGCTTGTCTGCATCCTTCGTTCGCTGGTCACAGAGTATGTTGTTGTTGCCCCTTTCAGACGCGCTGAAGCTGCAACAGTGGCTCATAGGAGATCGGTCAAGATGGAGCAAGGACCTCGAGACACGGCATTGACACTCGTCGGTCAAGCCACCGGAAATGATTGTCCAATATCAACAATTTGGCGCCATAAGACCTCTCCCCTCCGAAGGCAGAGGTCGTGAGTTCGAATCTCGCCGGGTCCGCCATTTGCTTCCCAGACGGCGCGCTGTGCCTGGAGCCTGCGCTCCATGCCACCGGCCACACCACGTTGCCGCGGAGTGTCCGCATCCCACCGCCGGGCACGGTGTTGGCGCCCTGCCTCTGGACGGGCCAAGCGCGGCCTGCGACAACGCTCAACGGTTGCCTGGAATCTTGGCTTTCGCAACTGGCGCGATCCTTCCTATACTTGCGGCATGTTGGATATCGACGTTGAAGAGTTGCTGGACGGGAGGGCGCTCGCACTCCCGCGGCATGATAGTCTCCTATTGCGCCGCCTGACCCAGCCGGACTTCGACGTGGTTCTTGGCTTTCGCGCGAGCGTCGTCGCCAGCGTCGGCGATCCCGAGATCCTTCGCCTGATGCCCGAGGAAGAGAGCTATGTCCGAGAGTCGCTGAACGACCAGAACTTTGCGATCGGCTTGTTCTCGAATCACCGCCTGGTCGCCTACAATTCGCAGTTCTGGCCTCAGACCGATGAAGACCTGCGGCAACTTTATATCTACGACCAGACCCAGGGGCGAGCCGCGCCGGGAGAGATAACCTACGCTGGCGGCGTAATGGTCGAGCCAAATCTGCGTGGCACCGGCCTTCAGAAATTGCTGATCGAGGCCCGGCAACGCGCAGCCTACAGCGTCGGTCGCCGGCATCATTTCTCGACCGTGAGCTTCGCCAATCACTTCAGCTGGCGCAACGTGATCACGACCGGAGGTCGGGTGATCTCGATCTATGAATTCGAGGATCCGCGCTACGGCCATACCAGCCGCATGTTCCTGCACCAGTCACCGAACCCTCGTCCCCTGGCGGACGAGACCGTTTGGGTCGATCCACTCGACATCGCGGCCCAGCGCCGTCTTCTGGACTCCGGCCATGTCGGCGCCCGCTTTCGGACCGAAGCAAACAGGATACAGATCGCCTATCAGAGAGAAGCCGACTGAGCGTCAGGAGGCCTTCGGCATCCCAAGGTCCGCGCCGAACATGGTGCGCAGGAGTGCTGGATAGGCGTCTGGATGCACCGAGGGGTTCGAGTTCATTTCCAGGAACCAGGCCTGGCCTTCGGTATCGACCACGGCATCCATCGTGATCAGCGTCGTGTGCCGAAGGTCGGCCGGAATGATCGGTAGAGCAAGTGCGCCGGCCTTCCTGAACTGCGCCACGAGTTCCGTATTCTGCAGCTTCGGGAGAACATTGAGGTTCTCGAAGGCTGGCGGATCGTAAGGCGATGCGTACCTGAAATCCACGACCACCCGCCGTCCGTCCGCCGGAACGTCGTTCAGACGATACCCCTGGGACGCCACGATCCAGGTGAGAGCCTGTTGGTCGAGCTTCTGCGCAGAGCGGCGCGAGGCAAGATCGGACAGGCTGGTCCGGCCATCGCCGACGACAAATGCCGGCGGCAGAAGCTCGAGCACGAGCAACTCGCCATCGAGGTACCAGGCCTTTGCAATTCGACCCGGAATAAAGGCCTCGTAGAACTCCGTCTCGCCAAGCTGGTGAGACGGCTGATTCTCGTCGATCGTCTCGAAGGGGCCTCGAATGCCCTGGGCGAAAGACGAGTCGCGCGGCTTGATGATGAACCGGGTAACGGCCGCATCCGGCGCATGCCATGCGGGCGGCGTGCGCAGGCCGACGGATTCGGCCCGCCGCTTGAAGACCGTCTTGTCAGCGGTGGCTTCCCAGAAGCGCGGCTCATAGGGTCGCCAGCCAATGAAACCACGGGCCTCCCTGCCGAGAGTCGGCTTGTAGATCCGCTTGCCATTCAGCGCGTAGATGAATTGCGGCCTGAGACGGCGGCTCTCGCCTGCCAGCCTCACCTGGAGCGACAGGTCACGAACGTCGATCACCGCCTCGCCATGGACCTCCGCAATACAAGACTGAATTGCCTTCACATGATTGAGGAGCCCGACGGCGAAAAGCATGGACCGGCGTCGCGTCCGCTATCGCGCGGTTGAGGGCTTCTTCTCCATCTTGCAACAGCCCAGCGCCTCCGGGCGAGCCGCCGTCGGCCGGCTGCGCGACACGACCGACCAGGAAAACGAACGGACCTTGGCGCGCGGGGTGCGAACCGTCGATGCTGCCTTCTTCATCGTGATCTCCTAACCAAAGGGATGCGGAAACAAAACGGATGCCGGTTTCGATAGCGCAGACCGCCGCCGGCCACTGCCGACGATCTGTCGAGCCGAGAATGTGGCCAGAGGTTCCTGACCATATCCAAAGCTGATTGGAATGAGGCCGGGCACGATGGCACGGCCGATATGCAGAGGCGTCCGACCGCGATGCAACGCCGCGCCGGCCGGCGTCAGATCGAACCACAGAATGCGATGACCGCGTGCCCCCAGTCGCTGCGACAGAGCTTCCCAGTCCCGGGCCCCTTCTCGGCCGACGTCGGTCAGCGCTCGCCTTTCCGTACCGCGCGCCAGGAAATCGGCGCGGCGGAAATAACGGCGCTGCGCATAGAGCTCCATGTGGTCCATCGGGCCTTCGACGTCGTGAGGGTCGATCCTGCGGCCCGGCGCAGCCGCGAGGCGCGCTGCAACCCCGAACTCCATCTCCATCAGCGCGTTGTCCAGGGCTTCCTCCGGCCGATAGGCGGCCGCCGAACTGGTCAAGGTGAAGCCAGACGTGGCGGATTGCGCGAACACCAGGATCACGGGAACGAGCCCCTGCGTCTGATCCTTCACGGTCACCTCGACGCCGCACTGCCGCAATCGTCGCAGGCGGGCGCCGACGTCGACGGGCAGGCTGCCAGGGTCGATGGTCGGGCCGGGTTCGCCTCCCAGCCACGCCGTCATGAAGGCATCGCGTTCGATCAACTCGAGGACGGCACGTTCCAGGGCTCCCTGTGCGGTAGGATAGGCCGCCATGCCTGAGCTGCTGACCGACGTGTAGCGGTGGTCTCGGTCGAGGTAATCGCTGGCATAGACCAGTTCTGCAAGAACGGCGCAGGGCCCGCCCGCCCCAGCGTCCACCCCTTCCTTCCAGGCGTAGGAGGCCTTTTCCTCGAAAGGCCGGTAGGCAAACCCCGCCCGCGCGTACTGCTCGGGCAGATAGGCGACGATCGACCGGGGGTCGACGGCGCCCGCAATCTCGCTCAGACGCCCCTGGATCAGCGCGCCGGGACGCGTGGCGCTCCAGCGTTCCTGGGCCTCGGCCATTGCCTTGGTCTGTGCCACGACCGGATCGGGAGAACGGCCCCACGACCAATCCGTCTGTTCGTCGGCGATGCGGGCGCCGCACACGGCAAAGGGCAGCTCGAGCTCGCTCCACTGGAAGTCGAAATCGGGCGCTTCGACGGCCGCCGCCCGCGCCTGAGGCGTGGGCGGCGCCCCCACGACCAGGCTGGTCAATGGGATCGCCCCCTGCACCAGGTGCAGCAACACCGCGAGCCTGTCGTCGAAGAAGCCGCCCACTTCCACGGCTGCCACACCGGCCTCGATGCTGGCCAGCAGCACGTTCTGCGCCGCATGGCCCGCTTCCAGGGGCACGTACAGGGCCGCGCGCGGCCCGTACTTCCGCGCCGTGCGGCCCGGGTCGGCCGAAAGAACGACAACGCCCTGGGCGTCACCCAGCATGTCGGGCTCGAAGAAGGCCGCGGTGACGCCGGACCGATCCTGGGCAACGAGCTCGAAACCAACACGACCATCGCGCTCGAAGACGACGCGGTAGATGCCCGCGGGCAGCTCGGCCGTCGCGCGGAGATTCACAAAATGGACAGCCAGCGGATAGAGCCCGCCGGCGGAGGGTACGGTGCGCCTGCCCGGCTCGCCATAGGCAGACCACAGGATCGCGGTGATCTTGTCGAGCGACACCGCCTCGGAGGAGAAGACCCTGGTGCTGGCTCGCCGGTTCAGAAGCGCATGCAGGCCACTCGGCCCGACTTTCTTCCAGACCGTGGTGCCCGATGACCGAAGTGGAGCAACAGGCGGGCTGGGTGAGGCGGGGTTCTTCACGGCCAGCCACGACGACGCGGTAAGGTCGCGCGCATCATGCAGTACGCCTTGTTCGGCCAGGCCATCGATCAGGCGCCCAAGATCGCCGATGTCCCAGCGGCGGCCCAGTCTCGCGAGCACCTCCGACATCGCCGTCTCTCCATCGCAGAGGCGGGCGAGGCTGGCGAGCAATGCTGCCGGCGCCTCGAACTCGACGTCACGCCGGACGAGATGACACACCGCCCGGCGGCCGCGCACGACCAGACGCCCGGCGAAGACGGGGCGCTCGATCGCCGCTTTCGGCAGCCGGTCGGCCGCATGCCGCTCGTCGTGACGGCGGCTCATGTCGGATGCCAATTGGCGGCGAGCGTCGTGGCCAGGGCACTCGCCGTGGCCGGCGGCAGACTTGTGGTCCCCGCGGAGGGCGGCGTGAGCGACACCATGGCCGCCACCAACTGCTGGATGCCGGTGTCGGTGATGCTGTAGCCGTCACCGGACACGATCGCGCCGAGATGGCTGTCCGGCGCCGCATACCAGCCGTTCACCGTGATCGCCTGCGCCTCCCCGATGACGGAGATGACAAGGTCGTTGCCCGACTGCTGGAACCAGAGCTGGTCGTAGTGAACGGTCGAGTCGAACTTGACTGTATCCGCACCGTCGCCGACCGACGCATAGACACGATCATTGCCGTCGCCCCGGCCAAAGCCGAAGGTGTCGATGCCTCCCTCGCCGCGCAACGTGTCGTTGCCCTTGCCGCCGACGAGGAAGTTGTCTCCGGAGTTTCCGGTGATGGTATCGTTGCCCGCACCGCCGATCGCGGATTCGATATTGAGCAGCGTATCGCTTCCATCGCCGGTCGCTACGCCCGTCGTCAGGTTGATCGACAGAGTCGCGCTCGCCCCGCTGAAGTCGACGGTATCAACCCCATTTCCGCCATCCAGTGTGTCGTTGCCGGCTCCGCCCTTCAGAACATCGTCTCCGGCCCCGCCGACCAGTTTGTTGACACCCGAGTTACCGACGAGAAGGTCATTCCCCGACCCACCGTAGACCCACTCGATTCCCACGAGCGTGTCGCTGCCGTCACCCGACGCCGTGCCAGCCACCAAGTCGACGGTCAGGGCCGCCGTCACGGCGCTGTAGTCGGCCGTGTCGACTCCAGCACCACCATCGAGGACATCGTCACCGCGACCGCCGATCAGGAAGTCGTTGCCGTCGGCTCCCTGAAGCGTATCGTTGCCGTCGCCACCGAAGAGCGTGTTCACAGCGGTGTTGCCGATGATCGTATCGTTCCCGCTACCACCGATCACATTCTCGACACGGATGGTCGTGTCGTTGCCGTCGCCGACGGCCGTTCCCGCCGTGAGGTTGACGGCAAGTGCCGCCGTCACACCGCTATAGTCCACCGTGTCGTATCCAGCGCCGCCGTCGAAGGCATCGTCTCCGCCTCCACCGACGAGGACGTCATCGCCGGCGTTTCCGTACAGCCCGTCGTTACCGCCGCCGCCATAGAGTTTGTCGGCCTGGCCGCTGCCTTGGATCGTGTCGACCCCATCGCCGCCGTAGATCGTGGATGCCTGCTCGACCAAAGCGGTGATCGTGCTGCCGGTGTTGTTTCCGAAGAACAGCGAGGCGCCGAGCTTCAGCCGGACCACCTCAACGTTCGCTGACATCGTGTAACCGTTGACGAAGACATTGGCGTAGTCAGTCCCTTGGCTGGCGAGCTCCACAATGACGGTTCCCGAACCATTAACATTGTACGTGTCGTTCCCGGTACCGCCGACCAGCGTATCTATTCCCGAGTCACCGGTCAGCGTGTCGTCATCGGTCCCGCCGTAGAGCGTGTCGTTGCCGCCCCCGCCGACAAGATTATCCTTGTCGCCATCGCCGTAGATCGTGTCGTCGCCGTCTCCGCCCGTCAGGATGTCGTTTCCGGCGTTGCCACGCAGCGTGCCACCGACGGCCGACAGAGTGAGGGTATCGGCTCCCGACCCGCCCGTTACGTTCTCGATGCCACTCAGGGTATCGGTGCCCTGGCCTCCCGTCACCGTACCGGTCATCAAGCTGACAGTCACGGACGTCGTAGCGGCGGAGTAGTCGGCCGTATCGTTGCCGAAGCCTCCGTCGATCGTATCGTTGCCCAGTCCGCCAATCAGCGTGTCGTCGCCGGCACGGCCGTCGAGGACATCGTCGCCGGCTCCGCCATTGAGCGTCTCATCCGCCACAGAGCCCGCAATCTGGTCGTTGCCCGCCCCGCCGATGACCTTCTCGATGCTGATCAGCGTATCGGTGCCGTGCCCGGTGGCCGTCCCGGCCTGCAGGTCGATCACCAGGGGCTGGGCCGCGGTCGCGGTACTGAAGCTGGCCGTATCGATGCCCGGACCGCCGTCCAGGATATTGTTAGCGGTCGTGCTGTTCAGCGTTTCGTTGCCGTCGTTGTTCTTGTTCACCACCGTGATGGTGAACGTCTTCTGGAACGACAAGCCGCCCCGATCGGTCGCGGTCACCACTACCGGAACCGATGCCGCCGCCTCGAAGTCGAGCGCCTGCCCGGCCTTGAGCTTGAGCTGGCCGTTCACGACCTCGAAACGGTCGTCCGACACCGAGAAGACATGGCTGTCGCCGGCATCGGGATCCGTGACGGTGAGCGTGCCGATCGCGGCGCCCGGCGCATTCTCCGAGACGGTCGCCGCCGACAGGGCGAGATTGGTCGGCGCGTCGTTGACGTCGACCGTAATCGTGAAGGTCTTGGTGAAAACAAGACCCTTGTCGTCGGTGGCCGTCACGGCCACGTTCACCGTCGGCGTCGCTGCATAGTCCAGATACTCCAACGCCCGCAGCTTGAGCTGGCCGTTGACGATCTCGAAGCGGCTGTCGGTGACCGAGAACTTCAGATGGTCGCCGGCATCCTGATCGACGCCGCTCAAGGTGCCGATGACAGCGCCAGTCCTCTTCTCGGCAACGATGGCAGACGACAGCGATATGTCCGTCGGCGCCTCGTTCAGGTCCTTGACCGCAATCGCAACGGTCAGCGTGTTCACCACCCCGTTGGAATCGGTGGCCGTCACGATGACGGACGTCGAGACGGAGGTCTCGAAGTCGAACGACTGGTCCGACTTGAGCTTGAGCTTGCCGCTCGCGATTTCGAAGCGGGGATCGTTGACGCTCAAGGTCCTGGTGACACCCGAGGCCGCCGCCACGAAGGGAAGCGTCGCGATCGTCACGCCCGCTTGCGCCTCGTTGATCGTAACCGCGAGCGGATCGTAGACATACTCGGTGAGCACCAGCGTGCCGTTGTCGACCGTGGTGATCTTCTTCCACCACGGCTGATCGCCCCCGGCGACCGGCTGGCCGTCCGCCGTCGAATCGGTCGGCCCGGCGACGACGGAGTTGTCGTCATTGAGCGTATGGCCGTTCAGCTGCCTCGCATCGTACGTGGTCGTCTTCAGTACGGTATGGTGGACGATGGTCGGAACCTGGACCTGATATTCTTCGGTGACCGTCGTCCAGTAGCCCCCGCCACCACCTTCGCCGCTGCCATCTGGGACCCACACTTCCACGTCGCGATAGCGGGTCTCGGTCACCATGACGGTCTGGTCATAGCTGCTTGTGGCGGCCGGGTCGGAGTAGCCTTTCTTCCAGAGCTGGCTCTGCAGCGACCAGACTTGGCTGTCGTCGGCGT
The DNA here is from genome assembly GCF_965227665.1 of Reyranella sp. Lineage (GTDB taxonomy): Bacteria > Pseudomonadota > Alphaproteobacteria > Reyranellales > Reyranellaceae > Reyranella. The sequence goes on along the minus strand of NZ_OZ245767.1, from coordinate 4,494,070 downwards.
CGAACGTCAGGCGCTGCTCCGTCCCGTTGCCGAGATCGATGGTCTGCTTGAGCAACCGGTTGCTCGAGTCCTTGACATCGATGCTGGGCGCCGAGGTGCCGGAATCGGTCACCAGCAGGGCGAAAGCCTGCGTGCGCTTCAAACCTGTCTGATCGGTCGCCGTGACGTTGAGCTCGACCCAACCCGAATCGGCCGCGGTGACCGGCATGTTGGCGTTCAGCCGCAGCTTGCCTCCTGAGACCACGAAGCGCGAGTCGGAAACCGTGTAGGTGAATGTGCCTCCCGCATCCTGGTCGGCGACCGCGATGTTTCCGATAACGGTCGCAGCCGTGACGTTCCGGGCCACCTTGTTCGCCGACAGGGTCAGCGCGGTGGGCCGTTCGGCGACGTCGGTGGTGCTCACGCGGATGTACTGATTGTGCGTGACCTGATTGCTGTCGACCGCGGTCACGAGCACCGTGAGCGTGGCGTCTGCGGGGGTCTCGAAGTCGAGGCTCTTGCCCGCCTTCAGCCTGAGGTCAGTTCCCACCACCTCGAAGCGCGAGTCCGAAACCGTGTAGGTGCGGGTGATGCCCGCGGCCACGGCCGGGATGCGCAGCGTGCCGACGGCGGCCGCGACGCTGTTCTCGGCGATCGTGCTCAGCACCGGATCGTAATCGATGAGGGTGCTGACCAGGGCGCCGTCCTCGCGGGTCTCGACCCGGCGCGACCAGGGCTGGTCGCCGCCCAGTACCGCGTTGCCGATGGTGACCGGCGTTTCAGTGGTCGTGTTGGCGGTTCCGGTGTCTGGGACAAGGACGGTCGACAGCTTCAGCGCATCGGTCGTCGTCTTGATCTCACGGGTGTGGCCGACCGTATGGGTCACCCAATCCTGGTAGGATTCCGTTCGCTGCTCCCAGTGCCCCACGGACGAACCTTCGATCACGCCATCGTCGACCCAAACGTCGATGATCCGGGTGAGCCAGTCGAGCGACTGATAGGTCGTGTTGAAGGTACTGTTGGCAGTGGTCGTCGCCTGCTTCTGCCAGCGCTCGTCGCGATAGGCCCAACTCTCGCTGTCCTGGACGTCGATCCAGAGGCGATCCTCCTGACCGTTGCCACGGTCGATGATGTCGCCGAGGCGGCCGCCGTTGCCGTCCTGGATCGTCTGCCGTGTCGTCGCCGCCGCGGACAGGAAGAACGTCTCGTGACGGACGAGGCCGCCGGCATCGGTCGCGGTGACATCGACGGCCAGCCACGGGGAAGACGCCGCCGCCAGCAGCGCGGCGAGATTCTGGTTGGCCTTCAGCTTGAGCTGGCCGCTCACCACCTCGAAGCGGTTGTCGGAGACCGTGAAGGTGCGCGTATCGCCGGCATCGGGATCGACGGCCGACAGGGTGCCCACCACCGCGCCGTTCTGGCTGAGCGGCGTCGCCGCCAGGGTCGAGGAGCTGAGGCCGATATTGAGCGGCTTCTCGTTGACGTTGGTCACGTTGACGGTGAAGGCCGTCGTCCTGGTCAAACCGCCGCCATCGGTCGCCGTGATCGTGATCGGCACGGTCGTCGCGGCCTCGAAATCGAGGCTGGCATCCGCCTTCAGGCGCAACTTGCCATCCACGATCTCGAAACGGCTGTCCGAGACGGTGTAGGTGACGGTGTCGCCTGCATCGACGTCGACTCTCGTAACCGTGCCGATCTCGGCCCCCTTGGCGTTCTCTGCCACGGAAAGGGCGGACACGGCGATGCTGGTCGGCGCCTCGTTGACGTTCGAGGCGTTGATCTGGAATTGCTGGGTGCGAACGAGGGGGGCACCCGAGCCGGTGTCGGTCACCGTGATGGTGACCAGCAGGGTCGGCTCGGTCTCGAAGTTGAGCTTCTGCCCGGCCTTCAGCTTGAGAATACCATCCACCACCTCGAAGCGGCTGTTCGACACCGTGATCGTGCGGGTGACGCCGCTGGCGACGGGATCGAGCGTGAGCTGGCCGATCTCGGCCGCCACGGCATTCTCGGCCACGGTCGACCAGGTCAGCCAGAAGGGATCCGACGGCGCGGCCGTCTCGATCGCGCTGCTCCAGGTCGGGGCGGTGGGCGCCGTCGAGGTATTGACCCTTACCGTCGTTGGCTGGAGGGCACGGATGCGCGACAACAACTCCGTGTCCGTGACCCCATCCACGAATACTGAGTCCGATCCGATCTTGAGTCGGGCGCCGCCCGCCTCGTTCGTGACATTGGCCGCCGTGGCGGTCAGGCCGACGAGGTCGATATAGTCCTCGGTCTTCGAGAAATCGGTGATGCGATCCTGGCCGAAGCCCGAAGCGAAGATGAAGACGTCGGAACCCGCGCCGCCGGCGAGGTTATCGGAGCCCGCGCCGCCTTCGAGGTAATCGTTCCCGGCTTCGCCGCGCAACGCGTCGTCGCCATCGCCGCCATTGACGGCATCGTTGCCGATCCCGCCGAACAGCTGGTCGTTACCCAACCCGCCCGCCAGCGCATCATTGCCCGCGCCGCCGGCCAGGATGTCCTTGCCGGTGCCACCGACCAGCAGGTCGGCCCCGTCGCCACCGTCGAGGATGTCGTCGTCGGCGCCGCCGTCGAGATAGTCGTCGCCGGCACCACCCAGCAGGCCGTCATTGCCGGCGCCGCCCCAGATCTCGTCGTTGCCGGCCGTGCCCTCGGGAGGCACGCCGTTTTCGACCGGCCAGTCGCCGACCAGCGTATCGTCGCCGTCGCCGCCCAGCAGCTTGTCGGCCCCGGCATTGCCCACCAGGCTGTCGTTGCCGGCCTCGCCGACCAGCGTGTCGTCACCCAGCCCGCCGGAGACTTGGTCGTTGCCATCGCCACCGGCGACTTTGTCGTCCCCGGCGTCGCCGGCCATGCGATCGTCGCCCGCGCCGCCCAGCAGCGTGTCGTTGTCCGCGCCGCCGGCCATGTTGTCGACGCCGTCGCCGCCATACAGGCGGTCGGCCCCGGCATCGCCCGAGAGCTGATCGTCGCCGGCACCGCCCACCAGCGTGTCGTCGCCGTCGTCGCCCGACAGCATGTCCTGATCGGCGCCGCCCCACATCCGGTCGTTGCCCGCGCCGCCGGTCATCAGGTCGACACCCGCACCGCCCGACAGATCGTCGTTGCCGTTGCCGCCCAGCAGCACGTCGCTGCCCTCGCCGCCGAACAGCTTGTCGTTGTCGTCGCCGCCCGCCAGCGCGTCGTCGCCCGCCTGGCCCCACAGCACATCGTCGCCCGTCCAGCCGGACAGCGCGTCGTTGCCCTCGCCGCCCAGCAGCGAGTCGTTCTCGGTGCCGCCATAGAGCTTGTCGTCGCCGGCCTCGCCGTAGAGCCGGTCCTTGTCCTCGTCGCCGACGATCGTGTCGACGCCGTCGCCGCCGAACAGCTGGTCGTCGCCCGCCTCGCCCGAGAGCTGGTCGTCGCCCGTGCCGCCCAGCAGCCTGTCGCGACCCGCGCCGCCCCACAGATCGTCGTTGCCGATACCGCCGTCGAGCTGGTCGTCGTCGTTGCCGCCGGACAGGTGATCGTTGCCCGCGCCGCCGGTCAGCGTGTCGATGCCGTCGTTGCCGGACAGCGAATCGTCGCCGTTGCCGCCATCGAGGATGTCGTTGCCGCTGTTGCCGTAGAGACTGTCGCGGCCCTCGCCGCCCAGCAGCGTGTCGTTGCCGTCGCCGCCCGAGAGCTGGTCGTCGCCATCCTCGCCTTCCAGCCGGTCGTTGCCGCTGTAGCCGATCAGCACGTCCTCGCCGAAACCGCCATAGAGCTTGTCGTCGCCCTCGTCGCCGTACAGCTTGTCGTCGCCGGCGTCGCCGTAGAGATTGTCGTTGCCGGTACCGCCGGCGACCTGGTCGTTGCCGTTGCCGCCGCGCAGCGTGTCGACGCCGTCGCCGCCATCGATGAAGTCGATGCCGTCGCCGCCCTCGATCGTGTCGGTGCCGGCGCCGCCGGCCAGCGTGTCGCTGCCCGCCTCGCCCTTGATGATGTCGTTGCCGTTGCCGCCGTCGATCGAATCGTTGCCGTTGCCGCCCAGCAGCGTGTCGACCCCGTCGCCGCCGGACAGCGCGTCGTCGCCGTTGCCGCCGTTGATCGTGTCGTTGCCGCCGTAGCCGTAGACCTGGTCGTCACCATCCAGGGTCGACAGCGTGTCGTTCCCCTCCGTGCCGGTGATGAAGTCGCCGCCACCGAACGGCCGGACATAGATCAGGCTGGAAAGATTGAACCGCGTGAACAGGTTGTTGACGTTGTTCCAGCCATATTGCGGGTGCCAGGACGGCCAGACGCCGTAGGGCTGGGACGGGTTATTGCGGTTGGGCATCCAGTCGGTCTGGAAGTTGGTCGACAGGGTGGCCTGGTACTGCTCCTGCGGCAGGAAGCTCAGCCAGTAACCCGGCGTGTAGAGCGACCGCGGAACCTGCGTGCTGCTCCAGATGTAGGCGGTCGGCGGCGCCGCCGTGCTGTGGTTCTGCAGCTCCGTCGGCAGGATTCCGAACGTGTAGGTCGGACCGGCGAAATTGGCCGTGACGTCGATCCACCAGGACACACTGCTGCCCCAGGGATCTTGCGACGGCGTGATGCCGATGAAGTTCGTCCAGTTGCCGAACACCGCGTTGAGCGAATTGGTGTTGCTGACGCCGTAGAAGGTCGTGTCGACGATGAACTCGAAGCGGCCGAGACCGTCCGCATCGTAGACCCGGTCATAGCCGCCGCCGGCGCGCTGGACGTAGACGTCGAAGCCGGTGCCGCCCTTCAGGATGTCGTTGCCCGCGCCGCCGTCCAGCACGTCGTCGCCGGGACCGCCATCGAGCACGTCGTCGCCGGGGCCGCCCAGCAGCACGTCGTCGCCCTCGCCGCCGATCAGCGTGTCGTCGCCGTCGCCGCCGAACAGGATGTCGTTGCCGTCGCCGCCGAACAGCCAGTCCTTGCCCGCGCCGCCCTCCAGCGTGTCGTCGTCCGCGCCGCCGTAGAGCCAGTCGTTGCCGTTGCCGCCGAACAGCCAGTCCTTGCCGGCCCCGCCCTCCAGCGTGTTGTCGCCCTGGTCGCCGATCAGCAGGTTGTTGCCGTCGCTGCCCACCAGGCGCTTCTCTCCCGCGCCGACGGTCTGCAGGAACATCTCGCTGCCGTCGGCGAACACCAGCCGCTCGACGGCCTTCGCGGCCGCCTGCGCGCCACGGATTTCCAGCCGGTCGGTGAGGACCGAAACGTCGGCGTACGGATTCCGGGAATCGCGCAGGCCGATGAACACGTCGCCCTCACGCGCCTCGATCTGCAGGTCGTCCAGGGTGATGCCCGCGCCGAACTTGATCGAATCGAGGCCGCCGGTGTCGTCGATCACGATGAGGCCGGACCCGGTGCCGAACGTGTAGGTGTCGTTGCCCACGTCACCTTCCAGCCGGTCGCCGTTGCCGCCATTCAGCGTATCGTCGCCCGCGCCGCCGTTGAGGACGTTGGCATTGGCGTCGCCGGTCAGGATGTCGTTGCCCGACCCGCCGGTGGCCTTCTCGATGTTCGCGTAGGTGTCGCCGGCCGCACCGGCAAAGCCACGGCCGAGCGCCAGGTTGATCTCGACGCGCGCCGTCGTGCCGGCATAGGAGACGGTATCCGTCCCGCCGAGCCCGTCGAAGACGTTGGCCACGGTGCTGGCGATCAGCGTGTCGTCAAATTGCGAGCCGGTGACGTTCTCGAAGCCGCTCAGCACGTCGCCCGCGGCGTCGCCGCCAGAGACGGCGTTGGTGAGCAGGTTGACCGTCACGCCCGCCGAGGAGCCGCGATAGGACACGGTGTCGATGCCGAGGCCGCCCGCCAAGGTGTCGGCGCCCGCCCCGCCCTCGATCACGTTGTCGGTGTCGTTGCCGGTCAGCGTGTCATTGTAGGCCGAGCCGATCAGGTTCTCGATGCTGGTGAACGTGTCCCCCGCCGCATGCCCGCCGCTCCGCGCGTTCGTCGCGAGGTTGACGGTGATCGCGGCATTCGACGACCGATAGGACGCGGCATCGCGCCCCGCGCCACCGTCGAGGGCATCGGCCCCCGCGCCGCCTTCTAGGACGTTGTCGCCGTCGTCGCCGGTCAGAGTGTCGGCGTACTGGCTGCCGATGACGCCTTCGATGGAAACAAGTATGTCGCCAGCCGCATGCCCGCCTGACCATACACCGGTCTTGAGATTGACATTAACGGCCCCGTTCGAGTCTTCATAGGATGCTAAGTCAAAGCCAGCACCACCATCCAGCCTGTCTAACCCACTCCCACTAATCAGTAGATCATCGCCTCCCCCACCATAGATGACCTTGTCGCCGGACCCAGAGCCTGCCCGCAAACGGTCATCACCCGAACCACCGACGGCGGCCTCGACGGCCGAAGCACTCAGATCAATACGAACACCTGCCGTATCCACAACAGTCAAGGTGTCGAAACCGGCCCCGCCAGTTACGCGCTGCAGGCCGTCAGCGAAGTCAGCTGCATCGACGAAGATCGTATCGTCGCCGGCACCGCCATCAATGATATCGATGCCAGCGTCGCCTGACAGCCAATCGTTCCCTTCGCCACCCGTGATGGTGTCATCATCATCACCGCCTTCCAATTGATCGTCACCCGCAGTGCCAACGAGGGTGTCATCGCCCGCGCCGCCGGACAGTCCTACCACCGCAACACTTGCGCGCAGATGATCGTCGCCCGCTCCACCGATGGCGACCTCAAATCCCAGTGTGGAAATATCAAGGTCAAGACTAAGATCGCCACTGTAGACTAGGGTATCGCGACCTGCCCCCCCTGTAACATTGGCAAGAACATCGTCCGCGTCGGCCATGACGACATCGTTACCGCTGCCGCCAGTCATGGCGTCGGTGCCTTCACCGCCCGTCAGCACGTCATCGGCATCGCCGCCAATTAGAGTGTCGTCGCCTGTCTTGCCGTCGATAAATATTCCCGGTGAGCCCGCCCCCGCACCTGCCATAATTGGCGCGGCCAGAGTGTCATTTCCTTCGCTGCCGAAAACGGTCCGGGCAAAAGTCGCATTTCCAAGCAAATTTAGAGTGCTTGACCCCAATCCAATTGCCGTGGTCTGGCCGTTCTCATGCTCAAGCAAATACCAGTTATTGCTGGCGTCGAAGCTAGTCTTGACACCCTTTGTATCGTAGGCGAGCGACAGCGTGGTGAAGTAGCCGAAGTTGTTGGTCTCGGCGCCAATGATGCCGTAACCAGCTTCCCAAGCGATCTTGTTCCCGGCCGAGTCGCGATAGGCATTGTCACCGTCGGAGACAGCGACACCCTTTAGCGACATATAGTCAATTCCAAAGCGGGTCAGCGACCACAACTCGCCGAGATCCACTGAACCGTTTACGTTTCTATCGGTCCAGACACGCGCATTGAAGAACGACGCATCACCCGCATCGAAGTAAGCGTTACCATTTCTGTCCAAGCTGGACATGAGGATGCCATGGGCTTGACCTTGTGCGTCAATCATCCGCTGGCTCACAACCATTTCGTCGATGGAGTTGACTTCGCCATCGTCGTTAAGATCGAACACGAGGAATCCATCGAATGGTGTAAGCCATCCGGTTTGCTCCTTGAAGCCGTCGCCATCGATGTCGAACAGAGCACCAGATTGGCCAACCTGCTGCGCCCTGATGCCGTCGCGATTAAGGTCCAATACGATTAGGCTGGCACTGAACGCCATGACAGCGCTACCCAGCGCCGGAGGGGCCGGCGGCAGCTGATTAGGCAGCCCGATCGATGCAACAGACGTCGTGGCACCGATGTTCCACACCGGTACTTGACCATATGCTCGATAGAATGCGGCGGTGAAAGCCCCATCGAGGTCTAGCGCGCCTTCGGCCCGGATCTTCTGATCAGCCCACGCAACCGCGCCCCCGCGATTAGCCATGATCTGATCAATGTTCTTGTTGAACAGGGCTGCGTTGTCGACATAGAGGGCATAAGCAGCAGAGATGCCTAGATCTGACGCAAGTGATTCTCGCGAAGTTGCACTTGTCGTCGCCAGAACCCTCTTAGCTAGCAGGTCTCCGCCCGCGATGTGCGCAGTCTTGAGCTGAGCAATTGCACCCTGCTCGATAACAGAGTCTTCCGTCCCCTGATAGGAAAAGCCGGAGGATGTGCTCGCCGTAATCGTCGACGAGCCATTCTCCATCTTGAACGAGAGTGTCGAAATGCTCTGAAGGCGTCCGCCAATGGTCGACAGCAGGCTCGACTCCAGTCCGATTGCTCCCTGCGCAAGCTTGGATACCGTCTCAAGCCCCTTTCCGGCACCGTCCGAATGGGTGGTCTGTAGGATACGGTCCTGCAAGTTGATGCGGACGTCACCCCACGATGAACTCTGCCCCCCCAGGAGGCTTCCAAGTGCGCCGCCCAGCAGCGCGCCAAGAAATGCGCCAATAAAGACGCCGATGGGTCCGGCAACAGCTGCACCAATGCCTAGCGCTGCACCGATCGCATTCGTAACTACCGTGAGTCCTCCAATGATGGTTCCAATAGTTCCTCCAATCGAGGAGCCAAGTGAAATCGCCTGCTGGTCGCCTTGAAAGAGAGCTGCCGCCAGTTTGCCGCCAGCAAAACTGCCGATAAAGCCGGCCGCCGAGCTGGCGATGGACCCCGCCAGGCTTCCCGGGTCGATGACCATGACTTCGTACAGCTCACCGCCCGGTCCCATAATCGTACCGGGCACTTCCTTGACGCCGAAGAGCCCCCAGTCTGCCAGCGTTTGGAGTCCGACCTCAGGGCTTACGGAGATAGCCTTAACAATTTCGATAGCGCCGCGCTGAGCGAGTGCACCCCCGAAGATACTCGCAAGACCGTTGGCCAGCGGATCGTTCTGAAGCCCTATCGCACCCAGTAAAGCGCGTCCGAGCGCGGCTCCTCCAAGGTTTACGGCAGATGTAATCAGCGAGCCGCCAATATTGTTGAAGAGGGTAAGAGGATTCGTAATCTCTTCGCTATTCAGCACATGGTAGAGGGACTCACCAATCCAGCCACCGGCTCTAGACGTTACGGCGCCCACCGCGAGGCGAACGGCAATATTGTCGACGCCCCACATGTCGAGAAGCGTATTGCCGATATATGATCCGAGCGCCGAACCAAGTTGACTTGCATCGCGGGAATCGTTGTGAACTCGCCAGCCACCTGCAACGTATGTATGCAACTCCTCTACTTCGAAGTTGTAGACAGTCTCGATTTCACCAAGATCTTCGATCCAGATGGTAGGCAGATCATCTTCAAACGTTTGTGGAGCGAGGGCCAGAGAGCCGTTCCGCCATGTCGACGCTGCGGGCGGTGCATCTGCCAGATGACTTAAAGAAACTATATTGAGAGACGACTCTTCGAACGATCGCGCCATAATAACTGCTTCGGACTTGCGCATGCGAATGCGATGACGTACGCCTTCTGCATCCACAATAGATCCTCGGCGCGCTACAATCTGCGAAAGTGGCCGCTCTTGTCCGTCGTCTCCGTCGAAGAAGGCATGTCCTGGCGTCACACCAACTCTGTCGGGACCAAGTCTCCAGACCTTCTGGCTCGGCGTTTTAAAGGTCCTGACAACTCGGGCCGAGGTGAGTGGCGCCGAAGACAGTACTGCCGCCGCTTGGAATGCGAGGACTCTATCATCAACGTCGACGTCCTCGATTCGGCGAACGCTCCCATCCGCCATGAGAATTTCGGTTTCAGCGGAGAAGCAATAGGGCCGGGCATGAGCGGGTGCCCAAGTCGATTTGGCTCCCTGCGTCATGCCCTCGACGTATTCGCTACGATGAATTAAGCCGGTAAGGGAAGTCTCATCATAGGTGTCCTCCGTCACCCGATAGGGCATCAACTCATTGGCTTCATTTCTGCGATACTGAATGGTTCGCTCAACCAAGACGCCATTCTCGTAAACTCTCTCGACTGTAAGCTGAACAGTGCGCCTATCGAATCCGATGCCGTTCGGATCGACCTTCTCGAACTTCAAAAGCTGCCCACTGGCACTCAAGTCCAGTTTCACTTCAGACGAGTAGGAACCAGGTATGACAATGCTCACACCATTGTCGGCCCGAGACGATATGTAGACAGATCTGCTCTGGTCGAGCGCCCAACCTGCAAACGTCTGGGCTATTTCTGAGCCTAAGACCGATCCGGCAATACTGCCTGCCGCGCCGACACCAATCGCACCGGGCACTCCGCCGGCCACCCCGCCGATCGCAGCTCCATACAAACCTAGAACTCCTGACCCAGCGGTGCCCCCCAATACGCTGATGGTAGTTATCGCGAAGGCCTCCCAAGGGGTGCGACCGGCCGCAATTTGCTGCACGTATGTGGGGGCCGCCAACATCCATGCGCCGGGGCCGATTGACATGAACTTGCTTAGCGCTGAAGCCGCCGCGCTTGTTGGTATGCTATCCAGAATAGCTCCGATCGCTGCTCCGCCCCCGCTCGAGACCAGCGTCGACTGCCAAAGCGCGCGCTCCCAATCATCAGCGGGACGCGCGAACAGTTCGAAAGATTGGGGCGCACGCCCCTTAATCGGCACCGAGCTTTGCTGACGGGCAATGATGTCGGCGAGCAGCCCCTGGGGAAGTACGACTTGAGTGTATCCAGTTCTATCGAACATCACGTTCTTCCCTTCTTCAAGGCAACCAGACAGTCATGGAGTTCAATAGACTTCGCTAAACCAAGTCACGCTTAACGCAATGAACACGCAGTCAAGGATCCGGAGATCCACGACCGAATCTGAGGTACACGAGAGACGACCTATAGAAGATCAGCGTTGTCCCGATGAAGATGCACGAAATGAAGATGCCGATCACAGTGAATGGAGGGAATCGCCGCATGCTCACCAATCCTCCGCAGAACACGAACAACCATAGCGCGAGCGATACAACCGGCAATCCGGCGCGAAAAGCTGTACTACCGCGCAAGACGGCGAGCGGCCCTTTGGAATATGGCAAAATCAGTATTGCCACCCCCAGATATGCAGAAGCGAAGATGAAATATAAGTAAAGAGCTTTATGCAGAGCCACGTACTCGGATGGCTCATGCGGCAGGGCGCACATCGAAGTTGGGACACCAAAGGAGCACCAAACCCTGAAAGCTACTGCTATCGAAGATTGCAATGCGTCATTCAACGGAGTGAGGTGAAGAGCAATTGCAAGCAAGAGACATAGCGGAACCACTCCACCAAATGCAAAGAGTTCGCCTAACTTGAAAGTCGCCATGGGCGGCGACTTGAATCTGTCTTTCGATGGAATCACGCGACACACTCCGAATCAGCGTTTCGGCGCCACACTTTGTCAAAATTGGCTTTTTGGTCGAGTTCAGTATGGTTACTAGCACCTCTAAGTCGGGACTGACCATTACCCAACTTGATAAGATCAACGCACTTCCGTACGGTATTTTCTTGAGAGCCAGTTATGTTTGGTTCAACCAAGGCACATTTTCGTGCCGAGTTTTCTCGCAGCTTCTCGTTCAGGAATGAAATCCGATGACTGATTCGAACAACATCACCCTGAGTCATCCTCTCGACCATGAAGGGAAGAAGATTACGACCCTCAAGATTCGTCGACCGATCGTCGCCGACATGCTGGCGGCGCAAAAGGTTTCGGCCAATGAACCGGAGCGCGAACTGAACCTCATCGCCGTTCTCACTGGCCTCCCCCGCGCCGCCGTCGAGCAACTCGACATGCGAGACTACATGGCGCTGCAGCGTAAGCTCGCCGAATACATGAAGAACTGAAGGGTTGAGGGAGTGGTTCATCATTACCGCTCCCTCGCGCTTTCGGCGCGGTAGCGCAGGATCGGCGACAGCACGTAGTCGATCACGCGGCGGTCGCCGGTGATGATCTCGGCATTGACCGCCATACCGGGGGCGATCGCGACCTTCTTGCCGTCGATGTTCATGTCGGCAGCCTCGAGGCGCACGCGGACCGGGTAGATCAGGCCCAGCTTCTCGTCCTTGTTGGCGTCGCGCGAGACATCGATCACCTCGCCCTCGACCGTGCCGTAGCGGGTGAAGGGGAAGGCGTCGAACTTCACGCTGACCTTCTGGCCCGCCAGCACGAAGCCGATGTCCTTGTTCAGCACCATCGCCTCGATCTCGGGCGTCGCCGAGAGCGGCACCACGTTCAGCAGCGTGTCGCCGGGCTTCACCACGCCGCCCACCGTCCAGGCGGCAAGGTTGGTCACGGTGCCGTCGATCGGCGCGGTGAGCGTCTGCAGGTCGCGGCGCTTGCGGGCCTTCAGGATCTCCTGCTCGGCGGCGGCGCGCTTCTCGGTCGCCTCGGCGCGCTCCTTGCGCCAGACGCTCTCGCTCTCGCGCTCGACCTGCTGGCGCTGCTGCAGGGCGGCGCCCAGCGCTGCCTCGGCCTGGCGCTGCTTGTCGAGGGCCCCCAGCAGGCCCTTTTCCGATTCGATCAGCTGCTGCTGCGTCTCGGAGGCCTTCAGCCGCGAGCCGAAGCCCTGCAGGGCGAGGCCGCTCAACGTGTCGCTGCGGTCGCGCATCAGGGGAATGGTGGCCTGGAAGCGCTCGATGTCGGTCGCGGTGCCCCGCAGCTCGGCGCGGCGGCGCTCGATCTCGCCGTCGAGGGCGGCCAGCTTCGCGGTGCGCTCCTGCCACTGCGCCACCATCAGGCGGCGGGCGGATTCCAGCAGGATCGGATCGATCTGGCCCGGGAAGACGAAGGCCAGTTCCGACGGGCCGCCGCCCAGCAGCGAGTCGAGCCGGGCGATGTCGAGGGAGCGGGCCACGCGCTCGCGCTCCATGCGGTCGTAGTCGGCCGTGGCGTCGGTCGGATCGAGGTCGATCAGCGGCTGGCCCGCCTTTACATGGTCGCCGTCCTTCACATGGATGCCGCGGATCACGCCCATCTCGAGCGGCTGCACGACCTTGGTGCGGCCCTGCGGCACCACCCTGCCCTGGGCGACCGCGACGATGTCGATATGGCCGACGATCGACCAGGCGACGGCGATGGTGAAGAAGCCGCAGAGCGTCCAGATCAGCGCCCGCCCCAGCGGCGAGGCCGGGTGTTCCATGATCTCGACCGCCGCCGGCAGGAACTCGCGCTCGGCCGCGCGGAGGTCGCGCTTGGGCCGCCGGTTCTCAGCCGACCAGGCCTCGCGCCAGATCGTCCAGTGCCGCGCGAGGCCTGAGAAGAAGCCCACGCGGAGCGGGGCCTGGGACGCGGTGGCGCCGGTCATGACGGCGTCCTCCAGACTCTTACCCTCCCCCGCATCGGGGGAGGTGGCGCGCAGCGCCGGAGGGGGAGAGCCTCACAAGAGGTGGCCCGGCCATATCCGCGGCCTTCCCCCTTCGCCCCCTGCGGGGGCACTTCCCCCGCGAGGCGGGGGCAGAGATGAGACTGGCTCATGACTGTCCCCCGAGGACGGGGGTGAGGCCGACGGCGGGGCGTGGGGCGTGAGGGGGCGCGGCCGGCGGCTCGCCGACCTGGCGGCGCCACAGGTCGGCGTAGCGGCCGCCCTTCAGCAGCAGCTCGGCGTGCGTGCCCTCCTCGACGATGCGGCCCTTGTCCATGGCCACGATGCGATGGGCGACGCGCACGGCCGAGAGGCGATGGGCGATGATGATCACGGTGCGGCCGCGCACGATCGCCTGCATGTTGCGCTGGATGATCTCCTCGGACTCGGCGTCGAGCGCGCTGGTCGCCTCGTCGAAGATCAGGATGCGCGGATCGGAGATCAGGGCGCGGGCGATCGCCAGCCGCTGGCGCTGGCCGCCCGAGAGGTTGGCGCCGCGCTCGTCGATCAGCGTGTCGTAGCCCTCGGGCAGCTCCAGGATGAATTCGTGGGCGCCGGCCATCTGGGCCGCCCGGATCACCGCCTCCATCGGCGCGGCGGGGTCGACCAGGGCGATATTCTCGCGCACCGAGCGGTTGAACAGCAGGTTCTCCTGCAGCACGACGCCGATCTGGCGGCGCAGCCACGAGGTCTCGACCAGGGCGAGGTCGACGCCGTCGATCATCACCCGCCCCTGGGTGGGCACGAACAGGCGCTGGACCAGGCGGGTCAGCGTGCTCTTGCCCGAGCCGGAGCGGCCGACGATGCCCAGCACCTGGCCGGCCGGCACTTCCAGCTGGATGTCCTGCAGCACGTCGCGGCCGTTGGGCTGGTAGCGGAAGCTCACGTGATCGAAGCTGACCTTGCCCTCGATGCGCGGCGGCGTGGCGCGATTGGGATTGTAGCTGGGCTCGGGCGGGGCGTTCAGAATGTCGCCGAGGCGCGCCACCGAGACGCGGATCTGCTGGAATTCCTGCCAGATCTGGGCCAGCCGCAGGATCGGCCCAGTGACCCGGCCGAGCAGCATGTTGACGGCCACCAGCTCGCCCACGGTGAGCTTGCCCTCGATCACCAGCCCGGCGCCGACCCACAGCACCGCCGCGGTCAGGAGCTTGCCCACCAGGTCGATGGCATGGCTGGCGACGATGCCCAGTTTGGCCACCCGGAAGCTGGCGCCGACATAGGCCGCCAGCTTGTCCTCCCAGCGGCGCTGCATCTGCGGCTCGATGGCCATCGCCTTCAGCGTCTCGATGCCGGTGACGCTCTCGACCAGGAAGGCCTGGTTCTCGGCGCCGCGGTCGAACTTCTCGTCGAGGCGCCGGCGCCAGACCGGCGTGGCGACCATCACGATCAGCGCCCAGATCGGGATGGCCACCAGCACCATCACCGTGAGCTGCCAGCTGTAGAGCCACATCACCACCACGAAGATCGAGGCGAAGGCGACGTCGAGGCCGACGGTCAGCGCCTGTCCGGTCAGGAACTGGCGGATGTTCTCCAGCTCGCGCACGCGGGCCACCGAATCGCCCACCCGGCGCACGCCGAAATAGGCCAGCGGCAGGCTGACCATGTGGCGGAACAGACGGGCGCCCAGCTCGACGTCGATGCGATTGGTCGTGTGGGCCAGCACCCAGGCGCGCAGGCCGCCCAGCACGACCTCGAAGACCGAGATCACCACCAGGCCGAAGACCAGCACGTCGAGCGTGCTCCAGCCCTTGTGGACCAGCACCTTGTCGATCACGACCTGGGTGAAGAGCGGCGTGATCAGGGCGAAGAGCTGCAGGAACAGCGAGCCGACCAGCGCTTCGCCCAGCAGGCTGCGGAAGCGCACGATCGAGGGGATGAACCAGGTGAGGTCGAAAGGCCGGCTGGCGCCGACCGATCGCTCGCGCGTGGTCATCAGGATCAGTTCGCCCGACCAGCGGGCCTCGAACACCGCCCTCTGTTCGATGACGGGCCGGTTGGCAGCGAGATCCTGCAGCAGGACCCGGTCCGGCGCCGCGCGCGCCAGCAGCGCGAAGCTGCCGTCCTTCAGGATGGCAATCGCCGGTAGTGCCGCCTTCTCCAGTCTGTCGGGTGTCGAACGTTCGCGCCGGGCCTTGACCTCCAGCCGCTTGGCGGCACGGAGAATGTGTTCGACCGTGAACCGCTCGCCATCGGGGGCGAATTGATGCCGTAGCTGGGCCGGATCGGCGGGTTTTCCCAGGAAACGCAGCAGCACGACGAAGGCCAGCAGGCCTTCGTCTATTGCCTCGTCCCCATTCGCGCTCTGCTCCTGAGCCATACGCGCCGAAAACCCCAAAGGACTCTGTGTCCAATTTGTGGCCGGACTGTAGGACGCGCGGGTTGCAAGCTGCCAGCAAGCTTCTCGCACAACTCAGAGACTGTTTTGCACATCCGCACAACTTGCGCTAGCAACGCAATGACCGGGGCCCCGCAGGGCCCCGGCACAGCGGCCGATCAGAGACCGTGGTCCTCCCGCATCATCTCGGCGGCGCGTTCGCCGATGATGGCGCAGGGGGCCTGGGTGTTGCCGGTGGTGACCCGCGGCATGATCGAGCCGTCGGCCACCCGCAGCCCGCTGACGCCGTAGACACGCAGCGTCGCGTCCACGACCGACATGTCGTCCCGCCCCATCCGGGCGGTGCCGCTCTGGTGCCAGTAGGTAACGGCCGCGTCGCGGATGTAGGCGTCGAGATCCTCGCCCTTCACGTCGCCCGGCATGGCTTCGCTGGTGACGAAGGGACGGAAGGCCTGCGCGTTGCCCAGGGCGCGGCAGAGCTCGATACAGGACGAGGCCGCCGTCATGTCCCTGGCGTCCGACAGGAAGTTCGCGTCGATCGCCAGCGCCGCAGCCGGATCCGCACTCTGCAGACGCAGGCGTCCCCGGCTCTCGGGGTGGGCGAGGCCTGCGAACATCGTCCAGCCGTGGGCCGGCACGCCGCGCAACGCCGTGCGTTCGCTCGGCACCGGAAACTCGACCTGGCAGAACAGCAGATCGGGCGCGTCGAGGTCGGGCCGGCTCTTCCAGTACATCGTCGCTTCGCTGCCGCTGTTGCGGGGCGCCAGAGGCTCCGACAAGGCCCAGGTACAGCCGAAGGACACATGGTCCTGCAGGTTGCCCCCGACGCCCGGCAGGTTCTGCACGACCGGGATGCCGAAGCGCTCCAGCTCGCGACGCTCGCCGATGCCGGAATGCATCAGGACCTTGGGTGTCTGAATCGCACCGAGCGACAGCACGACTTCGGTCCGCGCGCCGATGGTCATGGTCCGCCCCCCGTGCAGGAGTTCGACCCCGACCGCCCGCGTGCCCTGGAAGACCACTCGCTGCACGAGCGCGTCGGTGAGCACCGTCAGGTTCGGGCGATCGAGCCACGGATGGACATAGGCGCGGTACAGCGACTGGCGCCGCCCGTCGCGCACCAGCATGTCGGTGATCGCCGCACCGCCCTCCTGCTCCATCATGCGCCCGTTGGGATGGTCGAACACGGGGATGTCGAGTTCGCGCGCGGCGTCGAGCATCGCGAGCGCGAGCGGGCTCGGCGAGGCCGCGGGCTGCACCCAGACCGGCCCTCCCGTGCCGCGATACGTGGGGTCGGGATTACCCTTCCAGTCCTCGATCCGGCGATAGAGGCCGAGCACGTTCTCGTAGCCCCAGCGCGGATCGCCCGCCTCCGAGGCGAAGAACTCCCAGTCGCTCCTATGTCCGCGGGCCCACACCATCACGTTGATGCTCGAGCCGCCGCCCAGCCCCCTGCCCATCGACATCGGGATCTCGCGGCCGTTGAGATGAGGGTTGGGGTCGGCCCGGAAGCCCCAGTCGCGTTCGCCGCCGAGATTGGTGGGCCACAGGGCCGGGTTGAGCACGGCTTCGGCATCGTCGCTGCCGCCCGCCTCGAGCAGCAGGACCTGGACGTCGGCATTCTCGGCCAGCCGCCGCGCGATCACGGATCCGGAAGATCCGGCGCCGCAGACGATGAAGTCGTAGCCGGGCCGAAGCGACGCCGTCAGCCGCGCCTGGTTCTCCCGCCCGCGCCGGGCGAAGTCTGAAACAGGATGGTCGTTCATGAGTCGGGCTCCTTGGGTTATAATATCACGATATTATTTATCGCGATATCCCTTAGCTGGTGTCGACCGCCGGGCTTGTCAATCGCGATAATTATCGCGATATATTTTTGCCGGCTCAGCCCGCGGCCACAGCCCGGCAGAGGACAGGAGGCGATGGTGAAGAAGGGGAAGAACGGGACCGGTGCGCCGGTCCCTCTCGAGGATCAGCTCTGCTATTCGATCTATTCCGCCAACATGGCGATCCAGCGCGCCTACAAGCCCCTCCTGGACGGGCTGGGGCTGACCTATCCCCAGTACCTCGTGCTCAACGTGCTGTGGGTCGAAGACCGCCGGGCCGTCGGCGCGATCGCCGACCATCTCGGACTCGAGTCCAGCACGCTGACGCCGCTGCTGAAACGACTCGAAGAAGCCGGACTTGTACGCCGGACCCGCAATCCGGAGAACGAGCGTCAGGTCCTCGTGGAGCTGACGGAACAGGGCGATGCGTTGCGAACCAGGGCGGGCTGCCTGGGCGAAGCCCTGCTCTCGGTTTCCGGCGAGACGGCGCCGCGACTGGCGGCCCTCAATACGCACGTCCGGCGGCTGCGCGACGCGATCTACGCCAGGATCGGCGGCTGGAACCTCTCGGGCCGATAGCATCGCTCGTCGTCATGTGGTCGGAATCGTGCCGCCATCGATGACGTACTCCGCGCCGGTGATGGTTGCGGCGCGGTCCGAGGCGAGGAAGGCGATGAGGTTCGCGACCTCCTCCGGAGCCGAGGGCCGGCCGATGGGAATGCCGCCCAGCGCCTTCATGATGATCGCCCGGCCGCCCGCGCGGTCGACGCCGGCGTCGCTCGCGATCCGCTCCGTAAGCCGGACGGCGGCTTCGGTCTCGATCCAGCCCGGCTGCACGCGCACGACGCGCACGCCCCGGGGCGAGACCTCTTTGGAGAGGCTCTTGCTGTAGGTGGAGAGCGCCGCCTTGGCGGCGGCATAGGCGGTCGTCGAGTCCGGCAGCGGCAGCCGGCTCTGGATCGAGCCGACATGGATGACGACGCCGCGGCCCCGCTCCACCATCCCGGGTACGAGGGCGCGATCCAGCCGCACGGCCGGCATCAGATTGAGCTCGAGCTCCCTGGTCCACTCTGCGTCGTCCAGCGCCGCGAAACCACCGGCCGGCGCCGAGGAACCGCCGAGCATGTGGACGAGGATATCGATGTCGCCCAGCCGGTCGCGCGCCGCCTCGGCCAGGTCGGCGCAGCCCTTGGCCGTGGTGAGATCCGCGGCGACGAACTCGGATGCGGGCAACGCCTCGGGGCGCGATCGCGCCGTCGTGAGGACACGCGCGCCGAGGGCCCGCAGGAGCGCGACCGTCGCCGCGCCGGCGCCGCGTGTCCCCGACGTCACCAGGGCGGTCCTGCCTTCGAGATCGAGAAAGCCCCTCATGCGCCGATCCTCAACGCCGCGATCTGTCCCCCGGCGATCCGGAAGGCGAACGTCAGCATCGCCGGGCTGCCCGGAAAGCGCCCGGTCACGCGGGCGCGGACCACGGTCAGTCCCTGCTCCTCCGAGACCTCGCACGGCTCGGCCGTGTGGCCGTACTGCGCCTTGGCGGCGCGCCACCAGGCTGCGATGGCATCGTGACCGACATGTGTGCGGCCTTCGTCCGTCACGACGCCATCGGGCGCAAAGGCGGAGAGCGGCGCGGCGTCGCCGCCGGCTTTGTCGGCCGCGAAGTAAGTCTCCAGGGGCGCTGGCAGCTTCATGATCTTTTCCTCCTGAATGTGTCCGCGGCCTCCGATGTACGCGTGGACAGGCATCCCGATAAGAGGGACAACGCGGGACGTCTTGTCCCGTTATCACGGATAATCGTATGTCCCGCCTGCTGCTCAATGAACTCGACGCCGTGGTCGCAATCGCGCGCACCGGATCTTTCCGCGCCGCCGCGCAGGGGCTCGGCATGTCGACGACGGGGCTGAGCAATGCCGTCGCGAAGCTGGAGGCGCGCGTGGGCGTGCGCCTGTTCAACAGGACGACGCGCAGCGTTTCCCTGACCGATGCGGGCCGCGCCTTCGTCGAACAGGTGAGCCCGGCCTTACGGGACATTCACGGCGCCCTCGATGCGGTCCGGTCACAACAGGCAACCCCGTCCGGAACGCTGCGCATCAACGCCTTCGCCTCCGGGGCGCGCGAGATCATCTCGCCCCTGGTTCTCGCGTTCCTGCGCCGGCATCCCGACGTGCATGTGGATCTCGTGACCGAGGGCCGGCTGGTCGACATCGTCGCCGATGGCTTCGATCTCGGCCTGCGCCGGGCGGACCTCGTACCTGCCGACATGATCGCCGTGCCCCTCGGCCGGCCCCAGCGTCACGCGGTCGTCGCCTCACCCGCCTATTTCGAGCAGCATGGGAAACCGCACGCGCCGACCGATCTCGCCGCGCATCGATGCATCCGGACCCGTCTGCCGAATGGGGCTTTGTTCCGCTGGCACTTCGAGAAGCGCGGGGAGACGGCCCAGATCGACGTTACGGGTCCGCTGACCCTGGATGAAGCGAGTCTCGCGCGCGTCGCGGTGCTGGAAGGTCTCGGGATCGGCTTCTTCCTCGAGCAGGACGTGCGCGACGATATCGAAGCCCGACGCCTCATCCGCGTGCTCGACGACTGGACGCCGCCCATCGCCGACCTCTGCCTCTACTATCCCGGCCGGCGCAATCCCTCAGCCGCCCTCAAGGCCTTCATCGCGCTGGCCCGCGACCTCGGCCGGACGAAGAAGCGGCGCGAAGCGGGCTGATCGCCCGCATTAAACCAAGGTATGGGCCGGCCAAACGAATGCGCAGGACAGCCAACCCTACGGGCGATGCACATCCGATCGCTGAACGCGGTACGCAGCTTCACCCTGATACCGGGAGGCCGCACCATGTGTCTGGACTATCTCCGCCCCTTCGAACGCAAGACACGCGCGATGCGGGTCGCAGCGCTCGCTGTTGCCGGCGCGCTCGTCATGACGGGCCCAACCCGCGCGCAAGCGCCGAGCCCACAGGCCGGGGGACCCGGCGGGACCCTGATGCCCGTCATCACGGCGGCGGCGGCGGAGCGCACCGTTCCAATCCATCTGCGGAGCGTCGGCACGGCCGTCGCCAGCAGGACCACCGTCGTTCGGAGCGCAGTCGGCGGCAAACTCACGGAGATCGACTTCACGGCGGGCCAACGGGTGGTGGCAGGCGACCTGCTCGCGCGCGTGGACTCGCGCGCCGCCCAGGCACGACTGGACAGGGACATCGCAATTCGCGACCGCGATCAAGCGCGTGCGGAAACGGCGGGCGGGCAAAAGACCCTCGTGCGCCGGCTCGAGCAGGCGACGGAAGCCGACGAAACCCGCGTATCGAGGGCTCGCGCGGCGCGGGACGCCACCGACATTCGTGCCCCCACTTCGGGCACCGTGGGCGGCGCGCTCCGGCGTGTGGGAGACATGGTTCAGCCTGACGACGAGACGGGCATCGTCGTCATCAGCCGCACCGAGCCCATGTCCGTGGTGTTCACACTGCCGCAAACGATCGCGCGCGCCGTCCGGGAGAAGCTGCTCAAGGGCAGCCTCGCGGTCGAGGCCTACGGCCATGACAAGCTCACCCCTCTCGCCGAAGGTCGTTTGCTGCGCGACAATCAAAAGAACCGAGAGAGCCCGGATGGCGACGAGCTGGTGGCCATGTTTCCGAATCCCGATCACGCCCTGTCGCCCGGCATGCGGGTAGAGGTGCAGCTCCGCGGCGACGGTACCCGCACCGCACTTGCCATCCCGATGGCCGCCGTCCGGCGATCCCCCGCGGGCTACTATACCTACATCGTCACGCAGAGCGGGACGGCCCACGTTCGCCCGATCGCCCTCGGAACGGTCGCCGATGAATTCGTCGTCGTCCGCGAGGGGCTGCGTCCCGGCGACGTGATCGTGACCGACGGGCAGGACCAGCTGGCGGAGGGTAGCCGCGTTGCCATCGTTGCGGGTCCATCACCACGCAGGCCGCCGGAGTGAGCCGACGGTGAAGCAGGCGTTGGCGCTTTTGCGCTTCGGGATCGCAGGCGTGTGACCTAGGATCGCTGCCTGCGTTGCGAGCGATTCGTCCGGTGGAGACGAGAGCCGCCTTCAGGGGCAGCGACCGTCGTTCCGATGCCGGCGGCAGCGCCGTCTTTCCCGAGCGGCAACAGCAAAGGGCACCCGGTGGCTCCGACATTCCTCAATGATTTCTTCTACGAGTTCGTCACCCTGTTCGTGATCCTCGACCCGGTTGCGACAGTACCGATCTTCCTCATGGTCACGGCCGGACTGCCGCGGCGCCAGGCCTTGCTGGTCGCGGCCTATGCAGTGGGTGTCGCGTTCCTGATCATGCTCTTCTTCATCGTGGTCGGCCGGCCGCTCCTGGCGGCCCTCCATATCCCGATGTCCTCGTTTCAACTCGCAGGGTCGCTGATCCTCCTGCTGTTCGGGCTCAAGATGGTCCTCGGCAAGGTGGGCGAGGAGGCGGCGGCCATGCCTGCCGACGCGACGCCGTTTCAACGGGCGGTCTTCCCCCTCGCCGTCCCCGGCATCGCCGGCGCGGGCGCGATCCTCACGGTCGTCATGCTGACCGACAACAAGGTCCGCTCTCTCGGCGAGCAGGTGACGACCACGGCGATCCTGGCGCTCTGCCTCTGCCTTCTCTTCGCGGCCTATGCGTTGGCGGGCACCCTGTTCCGCCTGCTCGGCAAGCCGGGCATCGAGATCGTGAGCCGCGTCTTCGGTCTCATCCTCTCGAGCATCGCCGTCACCGGCCTCGTCATCGCCATCAAGCTGAGCTTCGGCCTCGGCTGATGGCTCAGAGCCTCAACACCCAGGCCTCGACTTTGCCCTTGCCCTTGACCTCGAGTTCACCGCGCGCCTCGAAGACGAACTGATCCTTGAGCTTCTCGTAGACCGGCCGCGTGACCTGCACCGAATCGGGAATGCCGCCCGATTCCATGCGGCTCGCCAGGTTCACCGTGTCGCCCCACAGATCATAGATGTACTTGCTCTTGCCGATCACGCCGGCCACCACCGGACCGCTGTTGATGCCGACGCGCAGCTTCATCGACACGCCGTGCTCCATCGCGTGCTCGCGCGTGATGTGGACCATGCGGATCGCCATGCGCACCATGCGTTCGGCATGGTTGGGCACCGGGACCGGCAGGCCGCACACCGCCATGTAGGCGTCGCCCACGGTCTTGATCTTCTCGATGCCAAGCTCGCTCGCCGCGACATCGAAGCGGGTGAACAGGCCATTCAGCAGGGTGACGACCTCGGACGGCGGCATTTCCGACGACAGTTGGGTGAACCCCACGAGGTCGGCGAAGGCGACCGTCACTTCCGCGAAGCCGTCGGCGATCCCCTTCTCGCCACCGCGCAGGCGATTGGCGATCGGCGCCGGCAGCACGTTCAGAAGCAGCTCCTCGTTTTCGCGGTTCTTCGATTCGATCACGACGTTCTTCTGGTTGATGTCGTCGATCATGCCATTGAAGGCGAGGCAGAGCTGGCCGATCTCGTCGCGCGTCCGCACGGTCACGTGGGCGTCGTGGTCGCCGGCCGCGAAGCGGCGCACCCCCGAGGTGAGTTCCCGCAACGGACCGAGCAGCGACCGCGAGAGCCAGGCACCGGTCACGATCACCACGAAGAAGGCGATCGCGCCCACGATCAGGAGATCGCGCTCCAGACGGTAGACCGGCGCGAAGGCCTCGTCAGCGTCGATCTTGGCAACGATGCCCCACTTCACGCCGGGGATGCGGATCGGCCCCCATGAGGCAAGCGTCGGCAAGCCGCGATAACCGACGACCTCGCCGACCCCCTCGACACCGCCGATCGCCGCCCGGGTCGCGGACGTGTCGGCATGCTGGTGAAGGATCGGCGAACCATATCGCTTGATGGCGGCAAGCTCCTCCTCGGAGGCGCCGCCCGCCTTCAGCTCGGAGAAATAGCGCTCGGCATTCTCGAAATAGTTGCGACCGCTCGAGCGGACGAGGAAATCCGGGCCGACCAGATAGGCCTCGCCGGTGGTTCCGAAGCCCTCGTTGCGCCAGCGCCGCCCGCCGGTGACGATGGCATCGATCTCCTCGATGGCGAGTTCGGCGACCAGCACGCCGGTCACCACGCCCTGTTCGATCACCGGTGCCGCCATGAAGGCCGAGGGCACGCCGCCCGCGGGCAGGTAGGCGGAGAAATCCTCGAGGCAGGTCGCCGACGGATCGGGGGACGTCGCGCAACGCGCCGCCGCGGCCGCCAGGTTGGAATGGCGATAGGGTCCGGCGCGCAGCGACGTCGCGAAATCCGGATCCTTGTCGACGGTATAGATCAGCCGCCCGCTTCGCGGGTCGACGATCATGAAATCCTGGAAGCCCAGGGTGGCGCCGGCCGTGCGCATGAGCGGGTGATAGACCGCGTGGACCTTGCTGTAGGCGCTGCCGTCGCGCGGGTTGTCGAGCAGGTCGCGCCGCCCCTCGGGATGGGGATTCTTGACGATGTAGAGGTCCTGAAGGAAGTACGGCGCAGGCGTCATCGGCATGAACTCTTCCGCGCTCACGTCCTTGCCGAGCAGCTTGCGCACCATCGGCATGTACTGCGTATCGTACCAGGCGTGCACGGCCTGTTTGACGTCCGCGGGCACCTCCTTGCCGTCGAGTTCATCGACGGCCTCGCGAAAGCCGCGAGTGGCGTCGACGACCATCTTCGAGGCCGCGAGCAGGCGCACCTCGTTCCGCACGGTCCGGAAATAGGACTCGACCTGATGGGCCTTGGTCTCGCGTGCCGCGGTGAGCTGGGCGAAGATCGCCCGCTCCAGCGCCTCGCGCGCCCGGATGTAGCCGAGGACGCCGGTGATCATGACCGCGACCGCGCCCAGCAGCAGCAGGATCGCAAACAGCTTGGCCGCCAGGCCCCAGCGGACGGGCCGTGGCTCGGCGACGATCTCCGTCATCGGGGAGTGCCCCCCTATCCCTTCTTCGCTCCGTAGGTGCCGCCGGAGTTGATCGCCCGGATTTCGGCCGCCGTCTTGGCCTTGCGCATCTTCTCGAGCTTCTCGGCCTCATCGGCCAGCATCGCCTGGGCGTTCGTCAGCACCGCGCGCGCGTGCTGGGCGGGGAACTTGACCGCACCGTTCTCGTCCATGTGGATCAGCTCGCCCGGCGCCACGTCCATGCCGCCGACCGACACGGGCGCATTTACCGACTGTACCGCCATCTCGCCATGGCCGGCCGTGACGCCGCCCAGCAGCATCTGGAACTTCATGCGCCGGATCGCGTCGACATCGCGCGACGGGCCGTTCGACAGCATGCCGACGCAGCCGACCGCCTGCATCGAGGTCGCCATCATCTCGCCGGCGAGGCCTGCCTTGTTCATAAGCTCGGGCGGCCACTTCTGCTGGATGACCAGGATGGTCGGCTTCTTCATGGCGTCGAGCGCATCGACGACGTCCATGAAGTTGAGCCGGCCGGCGAAGTTCGGATCGGGCAGGCCGTACACGCAGGTCACGGCATAGCCGATGATGGCCCCCATCTCCGGGTACATGCAGCGGATCGACGTGTCGGTGTACCAGTTCTCGGTCCAGGGATTGTAGAGGCCGAGGCAAAGGGGATTCTTCGGATAGGTCGCGACCACGTTGGTGATGGTCGGCGTGTCGATCTTGCGCAGCTCGGCGAACAGCTGGTCTTCGGAAAGCTCGGTCATGTCGGCGGTTTCCCCCTGAAATACGGGCTCGTTCTTCGCGCGAATGACGGCGGCGGGCAAGCCCCCGCCCCTTCGCTCAGCGGGCCTGTCGCCGCTTCCACCATTCCGCGAGTTCGCCGACCACGCCCTTGCGGAAGGCGAGCACGATGACCACGAAGATCGCGCCCTGGATCACCAGTACGAACTCGCCGGTGGCGGCGAGGTAGTTCTGCATCGTGATGATGATGAAGGCGCCGACCACCGGGCCGACGATCGTCCCCAGGCCGCCCACGAGCGCCATCAGCACGACCTCGCCCGACATAGCCGCGCTCACGTCCGTCAGGGTGGCGAACTGCAGCACCATGGCCTTGGTCGATCCGGCGAGTCCGGCCAGGGCCGCCGAGAGCGCGAAGGCCAGCAGCTTGTAGCGGTCGGCCTCGTAGCCCAGCGACTGCGCGCGCTGCTCGTTGTCGCGGATGGCCTTCAGCACCTGACCGAACGGCGAATGGATGATCCTGTAGATGGCGCAGTAGCCGAATACGAAGATGGCCAGCACGACGTAATAGAGGACGCGGTCGTCCTTGGTCGGAATGAGCCCTCCCAGCAGCGCCTTGCGCGGAATGCCCTGCAGCCCGTCCTCGCCGTGCGTGAAGGGCGCCTGGACGCAGAAGAAGTAGATCATCTGCGCGAAGGCCAGCGTGATCATGGCGAAGTAGATGCCCTGGCGGCGGATCGCCAGCGCGCCCGTCACCAGCCCGACCAGCGCGGCGCCGCAGACGCCGGCCAGCAGGCCGAGTTCGGGCGGCATGTCCCAGGCCTTCACGACATGGCCGAAGAAGTAGCCTGCCGTGCCGAAGAACATGGCGTGGCCGAAGCTCATCAGCCCGACATAGCCGAGCAGCAGGTTGAAGGCGCAGGCGAACAGCGCGAAGCACAGCGCCGTCATCAGGAACACCGGATAGGCGAACCAGGGTGCGGCCAGCGCGAGGACGGCCAGGACGGCGACGAGGAGGCGTTGCGCGTTCATTTGGTCTGCCCGAACAGGCCGGCCGGCTTGACCAGCAGGACGAGTGCCATGACGACGAAGATCACGGTATTGGAAGCCGGCGGATAGAAGACCTTGGTCAGGCCCTCGACGAGGCCGAGGCCGAACCCGGTGACGATCGAGCCCATGATCGAGCCCATGCCGCCGATCACCACGACCGCGAAGACGACCAGCACGAGGTTGACGCCCATCAGGGCCGAGACCTGCTGGATCGGCGCGGCGAGCACGCCGGCCAGGGCCGCGAGCGCCACGCCCAACCCGTAGGTGAGCGTGATCAGCCGCGGCACGTTGATGCCGAAGGCGCGGACCAGCGTCGGGTTCTCGGTCGCCGCCCGCAGGTAGGCGCCGAGCTTGGTGCGCTCGATGCCGTACCAGGTGGCCAGGCAGATCACGAGCGCCGCCACCACGACGAAGGCGCGATAGGTCGGCAGGAACATGAAGCCGAGATTGAAGCCGCCCGGGATCGGGTTGGGATAGGGCGCGCCGGACGAGCCCCACTTCCACTGGAAGAGGCCTTCGATCACCAGCGCGAGGCCGAAGGTGAGCAGGAAGCCGTAGAGATGGTCGAGGTGGTAGATGCGTTTCAGCATCAGCTTCTCGAGCACGATGCCGAACAGGCCGACGATGACCGGGGCGATCACCAGCGAGGCCCAGAACGGCACGTCGAGCAGGCCGAGCAGCAGCCACGCCGCGAAGGCGCCCATCATGTACTGGGCACCGTGCGTGAAGTTGATGACGTTCAACATGCCGAAGATCACGGCGAGGCCGAGGCTCAGCATGGCGTAGAAGGCGCCGTTGATCAGGCCGAGCAGGAGCTGACCGAACAGCGCCTGGGGAGGAATGCCTAGAAGTTCGAACATGGCGGCCTCATACCCCCAGATAGGTTTGCAGCTTGCCGATGCTCTGCTGCACGTCGCTCGAGGCGACCGTGTCGATCACGCGACCGTCTTCCATGACGTAGTGGCGGTCCGCGACGGTGGCCGCGAAATGGAAGTTCTGCTCGACCAGCAGGATGGTGAAGCCGCGGCTCTTGAGCTGACGGATGAT
This sequence comes from Reyranella sp., assembly GCF_965227665.1. GTDB lineage: Bacteria > Pseudomonadota > Alphaproteobacteria > Reyranellales > Reyranellaceae > Reyranella. The sequence goes on along the minus strand of NZ_OZ245767.1, from coordinate 4,466,978 downwards.
CTCGCCGATGCGCTGGACGATGACCGGGGCCAGGCCCTCGGTCGGCTCGTCGAGCAGCAGCAGGGTGGCGCCGGTGCGCAGGATGCGGCCGATGGCCAGCATCTGCTGCTCGCCGCCCGACAGTTTGGTGCCCTGGCTGGTGCGCCGCTCGAGCAGGTTGGGGAAGAGCTTGTAGATCTCCTCGATGCTCAGGCCGCCCGGCTTGACCACCGGCGGCAGGCGCAGGTTCTCGTCGACGTTCAGGCTCGAGAAGATCCCGCGCTCCTCCGGACAGTAGGCGATGCCCAGCCGCGCGATGTGATCCGACGGCATGCCGATCGTCTCCTTGCCCTCGAAGGCAATCGAGCCGGTGCGCTTGCCCAGGATGCCCATGATCGACCGCAGGGTCGTCGTCTTGCCGGCGCCGTTGCGGCCCAGCAGCGTGACGAGCTCGCCGCGACGAATCTCGAAATCGACACCGTGCAGGATGTGCGACTCGCCGTACCAGGCCTGCAGGCCCGCAACTTTCAACAATGTCTCAGCCATGACCGGTTCCGACATAAGCCTCGACGACGGCGGGATGCTTGGAAACCGTGGCGTACGGCCCTTCGGCCAGCACTTCGCCGCGCGCCAGCACGGTGATCGTGTCGGACAGGTCGGCGACCACGGACATGTTGTGCTCGACCATCAGGACGGTGCGATCCTTGGAAACGGTGCGGATCAGGTCGGCGATGCGCTTGATGTCTTCCTGGCCGAGGCCGGCCATCGGCTCGTCGAGCAGCATCATCTCGGGCTCGAGGGCCAGGGTCGTGGCGATCTCCAGCGCCCGCTTGCGGCCATAGGGAAGGTCGACGGCCTGCGCCTCGGCGAACTCCGCGAGGCCCACGGCCTCCACCAGCTCCAGCGCCCGCGCGTCGAGCCGGGCCAGCACGCTTTCGGAGCGCCAGAACTGGAAGGAAATGCCGAGCTTGCGCTGCAGGGCGACGCGCACGTTTTCACGAACACTGAGATGGGGAAATACCGCCGAGATCTGGAAGGACCGGGCCAGTCCCATGCGGGCGATCGCCGCCGGCGAACTGCCGGTGATGTTGCGTCCGTTGAAGTGAATCTGGCCCGCGGTCGGCGACAGAAAGTGCGTCAGCAGGTTGAAGCACGTGGTTTTGCCCGCGCCATTTGGCCCGATCAACGCGTGAATTGTGTGTCGTTTCACACGCAGATTGACGTTCTTGACCGCGACGAAGCCCTTGAACTCCTTCGTCAGCCCGGTTGCCTCGAGAATTATTTCTTCGTTGGCCATCGGCTCTCCCTGTGTCGCGAATAAATCGAAGCTTTGGGCCGCTGTCCAGCACTGGCGTCGCGTTCGACAGATGGATAGATTTCCGACCACTAGAAACGGGGAAAAACATTGGGAGGATTAAAACCGTGAAGCTCACAACCACTATCCGGCACGCCGGAGCGGCGGCCGCCGTCGCCGGTCTCGCCGTCATCGGCATGGCCGCCTATGCCCAGGCCCAGGCCCCCCAGCCGCTGAAGATCGGCGTCATGGAAGGCTTCTCTGGCGTCTATGGCGATCTCACCCAGGGCGAAGTCGAGGCCATGCAGATGGCGATCGACGATTTCGGCGGGAAGGTTCTCGGCCGCCCGATCGAGATCCTGCAGGCCGACCATCAGACCAAGCCCGATGTCGGCGCCGCGATCGCCCGCAAGTGGTACGATGTCGACGGTGTGAAGATGATCACCGGCATCGGCACCTCCTCGGTGGCGTTGGCGGTGCGCAAGATTGCCCAGGAAAAGGGCATGATCGACATCAACACCGGCGCGGCCTCGGCCGACCTGACCGGCGCCGCCTGCTCGGCGACCGGCGCGCATTGGGTGTACGACACCTACGCGCTGGCCAAGGTCACCGGCGGCGCGGTCGTCAAGGACGGCGGCGACTCCTGGTACTTCCTCACCGCCGACTACGCGTTCGGCCATGCGCTCGAGCGTGACGTGACCGCGGTCGTGACGGCGGCCGGCGGCAAGGTACTGGGCGGCGTCAGGCATCCGCTCAGCACGCAGGACTTCTCGTCCTTCCTGCTGCAGGCCCAGGCCTCGAAGGCCAAGGTCATCGGCCTCGCCAATGCGGGCCAGGACACGATCAACGCGATCAAGCAGGCCGGCGAGTTCGGCATCACCAAGGCCGGCCAGCGCCTCGCGGGTCTGCTGGTCTTCTCGACCGACGTGGCGGCGCTCACCCTGCCGGTGGCGCAGGGCCTCGTCCTCACCGAAGCCTTCTACTGGGATCTCAACGACGAGACCCGCGCGTGGACCAAGCGCTTCCGCGCCAAGAAGGACAAGATCCCCAGCATGCTGACGGTCGGCGTCTACAGCTCGACCCTGCACTACCTCAAGGCCGTGCAGGCCGCCGGCACCGACGATCCGAAGGCGGTGATGGCGAAGATGCGGGAGATCCCCGTCAACGACGTCATGACCAAGAACGGCAAGCTGCGCGAGGACGGACGCCTGGAGCGCGACATGTACCTGTTCCAGGTCAAGACGCCGGCCGAGTCCAAGAGCAAGGACGACATCTACAAGCTGATCGCCACGGTACCGGGCAACGAAGCCTATCGCCCGATGAAGGACGGCAACTGCCCGCTCGTTAAGAAGTGATCTCTCGCAGATCGTGAACGATGAAAAGGGCACCTGCGGGTGCCCTTTTTTTGCTTGAAGAATAAAGGGCTGTGGGGCTCGTCATTTCTTGACGATATGGATGCGTTGCCTGTCAGATGGCGACCAGCGTCCGATCAACAGGACGCCGGGAGAAACGTCCACGTGAGCGTCCACGATCGTCCCCTCAAGGGGGCCTGGGGCATGACCGCCCTTCTGTTCCTGTTCATGCTGATCAACTTTGCCGACAAGGTCGTCGTTGGCCTGGCGGCGGTCCCTCTCACACGCGACCTCGGCCTGACGCCCGAGCAGTTCGGCGATATCGGCTCGGCCTTCTTCCTGCTCTTCGCCGTCTCGGCCATCGTCGTCGGCTTCGTCTCCAACCGCGTGCAGACCAAGCACACGCTGCTGGTCATGGCGATCATCTGGTCGATCGTGCAGTTTCCCATGCTGGGGATGGTGAGCGTCGAGACCCTGATCGTCTGCCGCATCATCCTAGGCGCCGGCGAGGGACCGGCCGGCCCCGTCGCCACCCACGCCATCTACAAATGGTTTCCCGATTCGCTGCGCGGACTGCCGACGGCGGTCATCGCCCAGGGTTCGGCCTTCGGCGTCATCATCGCCGTCCCCCTGCTCAACTGGATCATCGAGACCTACACCTGGCACTGGGCCTTCGGCGCGCTGGGCATCGCGGGACTGGTCTGGACCGTCCTGTGGCTGATCTTCAGCCGCGAGGGGACTCTCGTCGATGCGCCGGTGAGCCCGAACGGCAGCACGGAGCGCATCCCCTACCGCTACCTCCTCACCTGCCCCACCATCCTTGCCGTCTGTGCGGCGGGCTTTGCGAGCTACTGGGGCCTCGCGCTCGGCCTCACCTGGTTCACGTCGTACCTGGTCGCCGGCCTCGGCTTCAGCCAGAAACTCGGCGGCAATCTCACCGTGCTGCCCTGGGTCTTCGGCGCCCTCGTCGTTCTGACCGGAGGCTTCGTTTCCCAGCGGCTGAAGAGGAAGGGTGTTTCCAGCCGCCTCTGCCGCGGCGTGTTCCCGTGTCTCACCATCCTGGCCGGTGGATGCGCCCTCCCGTTTGTCGGCGCCATGCCGAACGACGGGCTCAAGATCGCCTTCCTGGTGTTCGGCTCCGCCATCGGCAGCACGATCTACGTGGTCCTGCCGATGATCATCAGCGAACTCACGCCGCACCCGCAGCGCGCGGCGATGCTGGCGATCACCAACTCGGTCGTGACCTTCGCCGGCATCCTCGCGCCCAAGATCATGGGTTCGATGATCCAGACCGCGGCGACGCCGCTCGCCGGCTACGAACAGGGCTACGTCATTCTCGGCGTCCTGCTGCTCACCGGCGGCCTCGTCGGCCTGCTCTTCATTCGCCCCGAACGGGATCGCGCGCGACTGGCGGCGCGCGCCGTCGCCGCGCCGTCCCTGCAGCCCGCCCGAGCCTGAGCCCGGGTCAGAACGGCCGGTCGCCCGTGACGGTGACGCGATGGCCGCTGCGCATGTGGGGCCAGTAGTCCCACATCGCGCGATGCTGGGCGCAGCGATTGTCCCAGAAGGCGATCGAGTTCTCGCGCCAGCGGAAGCGGCACTGGAAGAGCGGATTCTCCATGTGCTGGTAGAGGTAGCGCAGGACCGCGTCGCCCTCGTCGCGCGGCACGCCGAGCAGCCGGCTGGTGAAGCCGGCATTGACGTAGAGGCACTTCCGCCCGGTCACCGGATGGGTCCGCACCACCGGATGCTCGGCCCGCGGATATTCGGGCTTGTCCGCCACGCCGATCGGCTTGAACAGGCCGCGATAGACCGGCTCGCCGTCATGCAGGGCGATCATGCCGTCGAGATAGGCTTTCATGCGGTCCGAGAGGGCGTCGTAGGCCGCGTACATGCTGGCGAACAGCGTGTCGCCGCCGCGCGGCGGACAGGTCTTGATGTGCAGGATGGAGCCCATCGGCGGCTCGACCTCGCAGCTCACGTCAGTGTGCCAGCCCTCGCCGTTGGCGCGCGGGCTGTTCTTGTCGGAATGGATGATCATCATCTCCGGCATGCCAGGCTCGTGCGGCGCCGCGGGATGAACATGCAGGTCGCCGAACAGGCGGCCGAACGACATGTGCTGCTCGGGCGTCAGCACCTGGTCGCGGAAGAAGATGACCAGGTTCTCGGCCAGTGCGCGGTGGATCTCGTCCTGCTGGCGGTTGGAGAGCGGCTTGCTGAGATCGACGCCGCCCAGCTCCGCGCCGATGATCGGCGTCAGCTTGTCGACGGTGATCGTCTCGTAGGGCGCGCTTTCGTCCGCTTTGTAACGGAGGCGCGGGCCCGCATTGGCATTCAATGAACCTGACATGGGTATCTCCGTTGCCTACTCGTCGAGGGTGATCTTGTTTTCCTTGATGATCGTCGACCAGACATCGCCTTCGGTGGCCACGAACCGGTCGAACTGTTCCGGCGTCCAGTCCCTCAGGACGACCCCGAGCTGTTTCGACCGCTCCACGACGGTGTCGAACTTTGCGATCTTCCTCATGGCGGCGTTCAGCGTGTCGATGACCGGCTTCGGCGTCCCGGCCGGCGCGAACATTCCGTACCAGGCATCGAAGATGAAGCTCGGCAGGCCGGCTTCCGCCGTCGTGGGGATATCGGGGAACGCCGCCAGGCGGGCATCGCTCGCCAGCGCGAGGGCCTTCACGTTGCCGTTGCGGATGTGCGACGCCAGCGACGGCGGGCTCATCACGGCGAGTTCGACCTGGCCCGCCACGAGGTCGGCGCTCACCGGTCCGGCGCCCTTGTAGGGAATGTGGACCAGATCGATGCCGGCGGCCTTGTTGAGCATCACGCCGCCGATATGGGCGACGGAGCCCGGCCCGAAGGACGCATAGTTCAGCTTGCCGGGATTGGCCTTCGCGTAGGCGATGAAATCCTTCAGGGTGTCGGGCGGCACCCGCTTGGCGATGACGATGAGCTGCGGCGCGATCGCGCCCATTGCAACGCCCGTCAGGTCTTTCGGCGACCAGTTCAGGTTCTTGATCATCGCCGGATTGGCCGAATGGAACGACGAATACTGCATCAGCAGCGTGTATCCGTCCGGCTTCGCCTTCGCGACGATCGCCGTGGCGATGTTGCCGTTGCCGCCGCCCTTGTTGTCGACGATGACCTGCTGCCCCAACTCCTTGGACAGATGTTCGGCGAACATGCGACCGACGATGTCCGTGCCGCCGCCCGGCGGGGCGGCGACCACCAGCGTGATCGGCCGGTCGGGATAGGCGCCCTGCGCCTGCGCGCCATTGCTGGCGATCATCGATCCGGCGGCGGCCGACGCGAGCGATAGGAGGTGGCGACGCTTCATCCCTGTCTTCCTTTCTCGATCCGCCCCATCGCGGGTGCGGTTGACGCAGCGCTAGCACCCTTCCACCTTATGCATGAAGTGCATTGTTTGCAGATTAACTACTGAGGATTTCGCAGGAATGGACAAGCGGCTGCTGGAGTCCTTCGTGGCCGTGTATCGGTCGGGGTCCCTCGTGGAAGCGGCCGAGCGCCTCAACATTTCGCAATCCGCCCTGTCGCGCCGCATCACGGAACTGCAGCACCGGCTGGGGCTCGCCCTGTTCGAGCCTTCGGGACGCGGGATGGCTGCGACCAGCGACGCGCAAGATCTGCTGCCACTCGCCTCGTCGGCGCTCGAGGGCATCGCGCGCTTCGAAGCGGCCGCCCGCGCCAACAGCATCCAGCCCGCCATCCAGATCACGGTCGCGGCGACGGCACACACGATCGAGACCGTCGTGGCGCCGGGCATTGCCGAATTCACGCAGGCCAAGCCGCACGTCCGGGTCGGCGTCGTCGAAGCGAACGGCGTCGAGATCGAAGACCTTGTCCTGAGCGGCGACGCCTCGATGGGTATCACGGGGCGCCCCCGCTACGACGCGGGGCTGGTCGATCACCAGATCGTGCGCCTCGACATCCTGGCGGCGTCGCCCAAGCCCTTCAGCGCCGCCGAGCGCCGGAACGGCATCGATCTCCGCGCCCTGTGCGAGCGCGATTTGCTGGTGCTGGACCGGGGATATCAATCGCGCCTGACGCTCGACGCGGCGCTTCGCCTGCTGTCGCTGTCGCCAAGCATCCGCCACGAAGGCGGCTCGGGTACGGTGATCCTGTCTCTCGCGCGGGCGGGCCTCGGCACCGCCGTCATTCCGGCGACGACGCGCACGGACCTGCACACCGCCAAGATCGTCGCCAACGGCATCGTCCTCGGCATGGATCTCGCGGCCATCTGGGACCCCGCCTTGCGCTGGCGCGCCGAGGTCGAGCAGTTCGCCGACCGGCTCAGGGCGTCCTTCACCTCCCGTCGCCGCACACCGCGCACATAACGACCCGCGGGAGCAGCCTTCGAAGGCGGCCTTCTACTGGGCGAGTTCCTTGATGCGGGCGATCAGCTCGTCAACCGCCTTCTCGACCGACACCTTGTCGGTCACCACGCGGTTCATCGCCTTGGCCCAGACGTTCTCGGCGTCGAGGAGCGCGAATTTCCAGTTCTTTGCGAACTCGGAAGGCTGCGGTGACGTCTTGAACTGGTCGTACACGGCCCTGCGATGCTTGTCGGCCTGCCAGAACGGGCTCTGCTGAGCGGCCTTGGTCACCGGAAACCAGCGGCCCAGCCCGGCCTCGACATAGGGGCGAAGATTCTCCTCGTCCAGCAGGACCCTGAGGAACTCGCGAGCATGCTTCTTGTTCTTCGCGTCCCGGAAGATCACGCCGACCTTGACGATCGTGCGATAGACCATCGGCGTGCCATCGGGCTTCCTGGGGAGACCGGCCGTTGCGATCAGCTCGTCGTAGGCCCTGCGGCCGGCGGTGCGCTCCGCCGGTGTGCGGTTCGGATTGTTGGCATCGTCGAGCCACTTGGCTGCAGCCGCGATCGAATAGGCGTGCGTCACGATCGTCGTGCGGTCGTTGAAGGCCGCTTCGCTGTCGCCGTCCATCCAGCCCGTCGACGAGGGCGGCGAGCAGCCTTTGGCATAGACGTCGGTATAGTCACGAAGGGCAGCGATCAGCCCCTCCCGCACCTTGGGATCGTCGACCAGAAACTTGCCCGACCCGTCGACCAGCTTCACGTCGTAGGCGTCGACCCAGCTCATGAAAGAGTGGAACGAATCAGTCGAGTCGACGCCCATCGGCCGGCCGATGCCGTAGACGCGGCTGCGGGTCGCCTTGCGGTAGGCCGGCTGGACCTTGTCGCACCAGAAGGACCAGTATTCCTTCCACGTGCCGGGAATGTCGTTTTCCTTGAAGCCGGCGGTCGCCAGCATGTCCTTCCAGTATTCGACGTGCAGCATCTGCTGCTTCAAGACGAAACCATAGAAGGCCTTCTTGCTGGCCTTGCCGTCGTAGAGGTACGCGGTGTCGATCGTGCCCGGCAGGAACCGGTCCTTCATCGGCTCGATCACGTCGGAGATGTCTTCGAGCTTGCCATCGAAGGCCCACCGGGCCGCGACCTGGACGCCGTACGTGTCCGAATAGGCAATGTCCGGTGTCGAACCGGAGTCGACGGCCTCGACCGTCTTCGGGATCATGTCTTCCGCCGCAAACTGGGACAGATCGACCTTGACCCCTGTCTTGGCTTCGAACTTCCCGATCGCGGCGAACAGGGCCTCGTCTTCGGCCTTGTAGTAGCCCTTCACCCACCAGACGGCGAGCTTCTCCTGGGCAAGGCCCGGAGCGGCCGAGAAGGCGATCGCCAAAGCCGCGGCGCCAGCCAGAATCCGTCTCATTGTTTCCTCGCTTCAGGGCTGCCTGACGATCCGGGTATCAGTCCGCCTTGCGCGAGTCGAGAAAAGTCCGCAAGGCCTGCGCGCATTGCGCAGCATGCGAGAACGGCAGGCCATGGCGTGACCGGCCGAAGACATTGAGTTCGCTGTCGGACAGTCCCTCGTGCAGGGCGGCGATTATGCTCACGGGAATGAACGGGCTGCCGTCGGGATGCAGCAAGAGCACCGGGCACCTGATCTCGCCCAAACGTGAGGTGAGGTCGGTGCCGATGAGGACGCCAAGAGCATTCAGGATGGAGTCGCGCGGCCACTTCTCCTGCTCAGCGGCAAACCAGGCGCGCCGCTCGTCGGTCAAAGCATCCTCGTGAAAGCGGTCGCGCAGGAAGGCATCCGACCAGCCCTTCGACCCGCCTTCATCGAGCTGGCGTCGCCACGCCTCGACCCTCTGGATCGACGCCCCGACATGGGCGCCGTTGCTGACGGTGAGGCTCGCGATCCTCGCCGGCCGGGCGAGCGCGGCCGCCAGCGCCACCGTCCCGCCGATCGACTCGCCTGCGAGATGAAAGCGCTCGAGTCCGGCGGCATCGGCCACGGCGAACAAGTCCTCGACCAGCAGGTCCAGCGACCACCTGAAGTCTGCCGGCGGAATGTTCGAGCGTCCGTAGCCGCGCATGTCGAAGGTGACCAGCCGGTGAGCGTCGGCGAGCGCGGGCCGCCACCCCGCCCAGACGCCGGCACTGGCGCCGATCCCGTGATGGAACAGGATCGGCAGACGCGGCCGTTGCCAGGGCGCCACGAGATCCACGACGTCGTAATGAAGGGTCCCGTGTTGAGCGGCGGCGAAAGGCATCGTCAGTCGGCGCGGATGCCCGCGCTCTTGATGACATCTTCCCACTTCTTGCGATCGGCCATGATGGTCGCCTTGAATTCAGCCGGCGATCCGATGACCGAATCCATGCCGCTCTCGGCGAAGCGCTTCTGCACGTCCGGCTTTGCGACGGCCGCCCGGAGAGCCTTGTTCCAGAAGTCGACCAGGTCGGCCGGCAGGCCCTTGGAGCCGAAGACGCCGAACCAGTTGACCACCTGGAAGCCGGGAAGGAACTGGGAGATCAGCGGCAAATTGGGAAACAGCGGCGAGGGCTTGGGCGAGCCGAAGGCGACAGGGATCAGCCCGCCACCGCCTATCTGGCCCAGGAACTCCGGCATGTTGCCGAACATCATGTCGCAATTGCCCGAGATCATGTCCTGGATGGCGGGTGCGCCGCCGCGATAGGGCACATGCAGGATGTTGATGCCCGCCATCTTCTTGAACAGTTCGGCGGCGAGATGCTGCGACGTGCCGTTGCCCGCGGAAGCATAGGTGAGCTTGCCCGGGTTCTTCTTCGCAAAGTCGATGATCTCCGGGATCGTGCGGTACTGCATGTGTTTGCCGACGACCAGCATGTTGGTGACGCCGGCGATGTTCGCGATCGGCGTCAGGTCGGTGTCGACGTTGATCGGCAGCTTCTGTCCCGGCATCACCGGCGAGACGCACAGCGCCGCCATGGCGGCGAGGCCGATGGTCCGGCCGTCCGGTGGAGCGTTCGCGACGATCTCGTTGGCGATGAAGCCGCTGGCGCCGGTCTTGGTATCGACGATCACCTTCTGCCCCACCTCGGGCGTCACGGCTTCGGCCATGATCCGGCACAGCAGATCGGCCGTGCCGCCCGGCGCGAAACCGCAGAGGAAGCGGACATCGCCGGAGATCTTCTGCGCCATCGCCGGCCATCCGGCGAGAGACCCGATGAGCGCGGCCGCGCTTGCGCCCGCAAAGGTTCTACGTTGCATTCTTGTTTCCTCCCTGTGTTGCAAAAAGCCTAGCATACTTCCCGCATGCGCAAGCTCTTTCGCCGCGGCGCCCTCGCCGGTCTCGCCGCCCTGCCCCTGGCTCCGCCCTGGATCTCGTCCCGCGCGGAATCACCCGACTTTCCCGACCCTCCCTTGCGCCTCGTCGTCGGTTTCCCCCCCGGCAGCCAGAGCGACCTCCTGGCGCGGCTGATGGCGCCGGGCATCGGCGAACAGCTGGGCCGCGCGGTCCTGGTCGACAACAGGACCGGGGCCAATGGTGAGGCCGCCGCCGGCTTGATCGCCAGAAGCCCGCCGGATGGCGGCTTCTTCATGCTGGCGTCCAACGGCCCGACGACGATCGCGCCGGCGCTGGGACGTCCGCTGCCCTATGACATCCGCACCGACTTCGCCGCGGCGTCCCCGGTTGGGGTCACGCCGATGCTGCTCGTCGGGCGGCCCGAGCTGCCGGCCACGAACGTTGCTGAGTTGCTGGATCTGGCGCGCGTTCACCAGGGCAGCCTGAAGGGCGGCTCGGCCGGTGGCGGTGACCCGACCCACCTCGCGCTCGAACTGTTCAAGGCGATGGCGAGGCTCGACATCGTGCATGTGCCGTCCAAGGGAAGCGGTCCCACGCTGACCGATCTCATGGCCGGCCAGATCGACATCGGCTTCGCGGGCCTGCCGGTCGCGCTGCCCCACGTCAGAGCCGGCAAGATCCGCGGACTGGGCCAGACGGGGCTGGTGCGCTCGGCGGCCGCGCCCGGCATCGCGACCATCGCCGAGTCGGGATTGCCCGGGTACGAAGCCGTGACCTCCTTCGGCGTCTTCATGCCGGCCGGCGCGGCCCCCGGATTGGTCGAGCGGCTGAATACGGCCGTTGCGACCACCCTGCGCTCGCCGACGGTCGCGAAGAAGCTCGCGGCTCTCGGCGTCGATCCCCAGTTCGGATCGCCCGCCGAGTTCGCAGCCTATGTGGCGCGCGACCATGCCAAGTGGGCCTACCTCGCCAGAACGGCAGGCCTCAAGGCGGACTGACGGCTACTGCACCGACGAGAAGCCGGTCGGCGTGAGCATCTGAACGGAGACGTTCTCGACGATGGCGCCGTCCTTCTCGGTTTCGGCGCGCTTGGCCAGCCACTCGGGATCGGCGGCGAAGGCGTTCCACTTCTTCTCGCGATCGGCCAGCGACTCCCAGGCAAGGAAATAGGTCAGTTCCTGGTTCGACTCTCCGATCAGGGTCGTGAAGAAGCCGGCCTGCTTGATGCCGTGCCGCTCCCAGATCTTGAGCGTGATGGTGTTGAAGCGATTGAGCAGTGCCGGAAGACGGCCCGGCACGCACCTGTAGACGCGCATTTCGTAGATCATCTCGTCCTCCCCTAGAATTGCCCGCCGAAGCGCGGCACGAATCCGTTGTCCTTGTGGTCGATGTGACAGCTGAACGGTGCTCCGAAATGACAGGGCATCAGCCGCGCGCCACTTCCCGCACAATGTTCGAGCGCGGCACGCCGGCTCTTGCGCGCTCCCGCTGCGTCGGCGCAGGCGAAGCTGTTCCATTCCGGGTGATAGACCTGCAGCGCGTGATGAAGGATGTCGCCACAGAACAGCGCCTTCTCGCCGCGCGAGTCGAACTTGATGGCGATCGTGCCCGGCGTGTGTCCCGGCGCCGGCTCGACCTTGAGATTCTCGTCGAGCTGCGCCGCGCCGTCGACCATCTGGGTGAGCCCTGCCTCGACCACCGGGAGCACCGAGTCGCGGAACGATCCGGCATTGACCGGCCCGATCGAAGCATCGCTGTCGAGCTTGAGATAATGGTCGTAGTCCGTGCGGCTGAACACGTACTTCGCATTCTTGAAGGTCGGCACCCAGCGGCCGTTCTCGAGGCGCGTGTTCCAGCCGACATGGTCGACGTGAAGGTGCGTGCACATCACCATGTCGATCCCGTCGGGCTCGACGCCGGCGGCCTTCAGCCGCTCGAGATACTTCGTCTCCATCAGATGCCATTTGGGCCGATGCGGACGCGACTTGTAATTGCCGACGCAGGTGTCGATCAGGATGTTCTTGCCGCCGATCTTGAGCAGCCAGCTATGGACGCTGAGCTTCAGGAAGGCGGAGGCCTCGTCATAGTGTGCCGGCACCAGCCAGTCGCGATGCCGCTCCACGACGGCGGGATCCCAATCGGGAAAGAACGCCTTGGCGTCGAAGTTGGGTTCGTAGCTTTCCTCGATGCGCACGGCCGTACCGGCGCCCAACTTCACCTCGACCATGGTGCCTCCCCTTGCTTGCCGGGGAGCTTAGCGTCGCGAGGTCGCTACGGGGAAGCCGATCGTTTCGCTATTTGCCGTTTCGCGGTCAAAAGGGGAGGCGCAACGCATCGGCACGCTCGACGCGCCAATGAGTGAGGGCCGCGATGGCAGCGCCGCCGAGCGGTGCCGCCACGATCAGCGCGATGAAGTGAACACCGAGCAGCCACGGCTCGAACAGGCCCGGCGTCAGATGTCCGACCGTCACGGTCGCAACGAAGAACAGAACAGCGAAGCCGACACCCCACAGCAGGCCGCCCAAAGCCACGAAGAGCGACGAGGCAGTCACGGAGCGGCCGATGAGGTAACTCGCCCCGAAGGCGGCACCGGCGGCAACAAGCGCTGCGATCGTTTCCATCACGTCCTCCAATACGCTCTCGACTTGGGAGAAATCAGAGTCGACACTGCTTCAACTCCTCCACTTTGAAACATCCAACCTCCGTCGAGAACCGACAAAAAACGCATGTCTAAGTCTGCATTCGACTGGCTTCCTGCAGCGGAACTTTCAAAACTCTTCTCACGCGGAGAAGCATCTCCCGTCGAGGTTCTCGATGCGATGCTGAAGCGCGCATCGGCAATGCAGCCTCATCTCAACGCGCTCGTGTTGATTGATGAGAACAGCGCGCAAACCGCTGCAAAGGCAGCAGAATCGCGATGGCTGAAAGGAGAGCCTCTGTCTCCGCTCGACGGCGTTCCCACGACGATCAAGGACACCACGAACGTCAAAGGATGGCCGACTCGCTACGGATCGCATTCCACCGACGAGACTCCCGCGCACGATAACGCAGCCGTAACCGACAAGTTCCTTGCAGCGGGCATGATCATATTCGGCAAATCCAACACGCCCGAATTCGGCTGGAAGGCCATCACCGACTCGCCGCTGCAGGGGGTCACCCGCAATCCGTGGAATCTCGCCCACTCCCCCGGCGGCTCATCCGGCGGCGCCTCTTCACTCACGGCGGCGGGGGTCAATCCGTTCAACCATGGCAACGACGGCGGCGGTTCGATCCGCATTCCCGCCAGCCACACGGGACTGGTCGGCCTGAAGCCCTCCTTCGGGCGCATCCCGCAGTATCCGGCCGATTCACCCTTTGCCGACGTGATCAGCCAGGGCGTGCTCTCCCGCACCGTCCTCGACACGGCGATGGCCTTGAACGTGACGGCGGGTCCCGACCCGCGCGACTGGCGTTCCTTGCCGACCGACGCACGGGACTACACGGTCGGCATCGACGGCGGTGTGCGTGGCTGGAAGATCGGGCTCAGCCTCGATCTCGGTCATGTGAAGGCCGATCCGGAAGTGCGCGAACTCGTTGCCGCTGCGGCGAAGCGCTTCGAGGAGCTGGGCGCCCATGTCGAGGAAGTCGGCCCGATGTTCGAGCCGCTGCAGGAGCATTTCGAACCGCTGTGGATCGGCAGCTTCGCCACCCGGTTCCGGCAGATCCCGACCCAGCTCCACGACAAGCTCGATCCCGGTCTGCGCGCGCTCATGGAAAAAGGTCTGGCGATAACGCTCGCCGACTATGCGAGGGCCTTCGAGGCGCGGAGCCGGCTCGCGCGCGATCTGGCGCTCTGGCATCGCAACTACGACCTGTTGTTGGCCCCCGTCGCACCAACGGCGGGCCCCCCGGTGGAAACGCTCTACAATTCGGAGGCGTTTCCGCGCTGGACCAAGGGCGCGCCTTATACCCTTCCCTGCAACCTCACCGGCCAGCCGGCAGCCTCCATGCCCGCGGGCCTGACCAAGGCGGGACTTCCCGTCGGCATACAGATCATCGGGCCACCCCGCGCCGACGAGGTCGTGCTGCGCGCGATGCGCGCCTTCGAAAGCGCAAGTGGCTGGACCTGGCCGCAGCCGAGAGTGCTCGAGACGTTGAAGGACTTGTGACGACGAGGCGCCGTCAGACGGCGTTCGAAACCTTGCTGGGCGTCGGACGAACGACGCGCAGCGCGATGACGAGGACGCGGTAGCCGAGGAAGCCCGCACAAAGGGCGCTGGCGGCGGCGACATATCCGGGCGCCACCACCGGTTCTCCAATCATGGCGGAGGCGAAATCGATCGCGGACAGCGCCGCGAGGATCACCGCCACGATGAGACCGTCGACCGTTGCCGGCAGCATCACGAGGCCCGCTTCCTTGTTCGCCTGCACGGTCAGCCTCCATCCGCGGATGCGGCCGATCATCGATCCCAATGCGAACGCCGCGACCCAGAGGATGTCGAAGAGAATGCTTGCCTCGAACACCCCCGCCAGCAGCATCAGCGTCGCCATCAGCGCGAAGCCACCCGGCAAGGCCACTCGGCCCAGCGTCGTCACACCGCCGCGCGACTGGGCCGCCATCGTCCAGAGGCAAAGGGCGGCGAAAAGAAGCGTGAGGCCGTTCGCCAGACTCAAAGTCGAGACCATGGCGGGAGCAAACGATAAGGCACGCGGCGAGTAAAGCGCTGAGGCTGCACTTGGACTGTCAACACAGTCTCATTGCACTTTCGGCCTCTGGAAATCTCTACGCCCTCGGATGCCCCGAAGGCGGGCCGGGAGCGCGATCAACGCTGAAATTACAAGGGAAAACCTGTGTCCCGACCCGATTGTGCTCCCCGACGAAATCCGTCGCGCCGGCCGGCCGGGTTGGTTCGGCCACGTCGTCGCAGGCCAGCATGGGGCGGAATAACCCCGCCAAGTGACAGCGGCGCCGGTTAGTGGACGCCGCTGCTTCACCTTCGGGACTTTGGCTCAGGCGTCGGGTTTGACGCCCGCAGTGGTGATCACCTTTTCCCACTTGTCGATCTCGGTTTGCAGGAACTTGCCCGTCTCTTCCGGCGTGGCCCCGACGGGGATCACCGCCTGTTCGGCGAGCCGCTTGCGCAGCGCCTCGTCCTTCACGGCCCTCGAGACTTCGGACGACACCTTGTCGACGATCTCCTTCGGCGTGCCCGCCGGCGCGAGGAACATCACCCAGGTCGAGGATTCGATCAGCGGGCCGCCCGCCTCGACGATCGTCGGCACCTCCTCGACACCCGGCACGCGATTCTTGGACAGCATGGCGAGCGCGCGGATCTTGCCGGCGCGAACCTGCGTCATCACACCGATCGGCGCATCGATCAGCAGCTGGATGTTGCCCGAGGCGAGGTCGGCCAGCGCCGGCGCCGTACCCTTGTAGGGCACGTGCACCATATCGATCCCCGCGACCTGCTTCATGAGTTCGCTGGTGAGATGCGCGGCAGCACCGACGCCCGACGAGCCGAACGAGAGCTTGCCCGGATTGGCCTTGGCATAGGCAATCAGCTCGGCCACGTTCTTCACCGGCAGTCCGTTGGTGACGCAGATGATCAGCGGCGCGACGCCGACCAGCGAGACCGGCGCAAATCCCGCGACCGGATCGAATTTCAGCTTGCCGGCATAGAGCGTCTTGTTGGCGGCATGCGCCGCGATCACCGTCAGGAACGTGTAACCGTCGGGAGGCGCATTCGCGACAATCTCGGCGCCGATCAGCGAATTGGCGCCCGGCTTGTTGTCGACCACGAAGGTCTGGCCGACGTTCATCTTCTCGAGCGTGAGCCTTGTCGTCACGTCGGTCAGTCCGCCGGCCGTGTAGGGCACGACCCAGCGGATCGGCTTGTTCGGCCAGGCCTGGGCGCGCGCAGCACCCGGAACCAGGGCAGCCGCGGCCGTCGCCGCCAGCGCCGTGCGGCGATTGATCTTCATCATGTATTGTTCCTTCTTCTTCCCTGCTTGTTTCAGTCCAGGTCGAGGCCGTTCATGCCGGCGTTCTTGCGGGCCTTCCGGGCGATCTCGCCCAGCACCTTGCCGGCCTGCACGGGATCCATGATCTGCTCGACCGTGGGGCCCTTATGCCAGCCCTCGGCGACGGCGAAAATGCCGTTTCCGGCCTGGAACACGCGGCCCGTCACCTCGCGGCTGTCCTCGCTCACCAGCCAGGTCGCGACCGGGGCAATCCACTTCGGGTCGCGGCGCTTCTTGTCCTCATCCGTATATTCGCGCAGGTCCTCGGTCATGCGGGTGAAGGCCGAGGGCGAGATCGAGTTCACCGTGACGCCATAGCGGGCGAGTTCGCGCGCAGCGATGATCGTGAACGAGGCGATGCCGGCCTTGGCCGCCCCATAGTTGGTCTGGCCGATATTGCCGTAGATGCCCGAAACCGACGTGGTCGTGATGATGCGCGCATCGACCGGTCCACCCTTCAGCTTGGCCTGGTCGCGCCAGTAGGCGGCGGCGTGGCGGGCCGGCGCGAAGGTGCCCTTGAGGTGAACCTTGATGACGGCGTCCCACTCGTCCTCGCTCATGTTGACGAGCATGCGGTCGCGCAGGATGCCGGCGTTGAGCACGATGGCGTCGAGCTTGCCAAACGCCTCGACCGCCTGGTCGATCATGTGCTTGGCGCCGTTCCAGTCGGAAACGTCGTCGCCGTTGGCCACCGCCTCGCCGCCCATCGCCTTGATCTCGTTCACGACCTGCTGGGCGGGACCGACATCGTTGCCCTTGCCGGCCCGATCGCCACCCAGGTCGTTCACGACCACCTTGGCGCCATGCTCCGCCAGCATCAGGCAGTGCTCCCGGCCGACGCCGCGGGCGCCGCCCGTCACGATCGCCACCCGTCCTTCGCACAATCTCGCCATTGCTCCCTCCCGTCTTTTGCGTGTCTGAACCCTGTCGTCCTGGGCTAGTGTAGCGGGGCTCAAGGGAGGATCGCCATGGACACGCTGCCGCTCGTCACCCCCGAACAGGTCGGACTTTCCGCAGCGCGGCTCGACCGCGTGCGCACCTGGATGAAGGGATGGGTCGACAGCGGGAAGCTGGCCGGCATGGTGACCTGCGTCATGCGCAATGGCGAGCTCGCCTTCGCCGAGGTCGTGGGCAAGTCGGACCTGGCCCGCAACACGCCGATGCGGGCCGATACGATCTTCCGCATCTACTCCATGACCAAGCCGCTCACCTCGGTGGCCATCATGATGCTCTACGAAGAGGGCCGCTTTCAGCTCGACGATCCGATCTCGAAGTTCATTCCCGCCTTCGCCAACCCGCGCGTGATGGTCGGCGGCAGCCGCGGCAAGATCGAGACCGTGCCGGCCGAGCGCGAGATCAATTTCCGCGACCTGCTCACCCACACGTCGGGCCTGACCTACGGCTTCATGGAGAGCAACCCGGTCGATGCCGCCTACCGCGCCAAGGAAGGCGGTGTCGACTTCCAGACGGCCGACACCAGCCTGAAGCAGGTTGTCGAGCGGCTGGCCCAGCTGCCGCTGATCGCCCAGCCGGGCAAGGCGTGGAACTACTCGGTCTCCACCGACGTGCTGGGCTACCTGGTCGAGGTCATCTCGGGCCAGCCCTTCGAGAAGTTCCTCAAGGAGAAGGTCATCGACCCGCTGGGCATGGTCGACACCGACTTCCACGTGCCGGCCGTCAAGCACGACCGCTTCGCCGCCAACTACGCCGCCGGCCCCGGCGGCAGGCTCGACCTGATCGACGATCCAGCCAAGAGCCGCTACCTCGCGCCGCGCAAGGTCAACTCGGGCGGCGGCGGACTCGTGTCGACCGCTTCCGACTATCTGCGCTTCTGCAAGTTCATGCTGAACGAGGGCGAACTGGACGGCGTGCGTCTGCTGGGCCGCAAGACGGTCGAGCTGATGACCATGAATCACCTCAACGGCGACATGGCCGACATGGGCACACCGCGCTTCTCGGAATCGACCTACACCGGCATCGGCTTCGGCCTCGGCTTCTCGGTGATGCTCGACCCGGCCAAGGCCTACATTGCCGGCACGCCCGGCGAATATGCCTGGGGCGGCGCGGCCTCCACCGCCTTCTGGATCGATCCGGTCGAGGATATGGCCGTGGTGCTGCTGACGCAGCTCATGCCCTCCTCGACCTACCCGATCCGGCGCGAGCTGCGCGTGCTCACCTACCAGGCGATCATCGACTGAGGGCCAACGCCATGCGCAACACCGGCAGCATCGAAGTCCGCAAGCTCCATCCGCTGTTCGGCGCGGAGATCACCGGCATCGACATCACGCGTCCGCTCTCGGCGCGTGAGTTCGGCCCGATCCGCGCCGCCTTCGAGGAGCATTCCGTCCTGCTGTTCCGCGATCAGGCGATGAACGACGACACCCAGATCGCCTTCAGCGAGAATTTCGGCCCGCTGGAGACGACGCTCAGCGCCAATCCCGCAGCCGGCACAAAGTTCGCGCGCCAGTCCAATCTCGACATCATGACCGGCGAGCCGATCCCGCCGGACGACATGCGCATGATCTACCAGAAGGCCAACTACTTCTGGCACTCCGACTCCTCCTTCAAGCGCATCCCGTCGCTCTGCTCGATCCTGACGGCGCGGATCTGCCCGCCGGAAGGCGGCAACACCGAGTTCCTGAACATGCGCGCCGCCTGGGATGCGCTCCCGCCCGCCCTGCAGGCGACGATCCATCCGCTGGTCGCCGAGCATGCCCTGGCGCATTCGCGCGACCGCGTGCAGAAGGGCATCCTCAGCGCCAAGTCATTGTCGGAGCTGCCGCCGGTCAAGCAGCGCATGTTCCGCGACAACCCGATCAACGGCCGCCGTGCGCTCTACATCGGCGCCCATGCCGGCCGCATCCTCGACTGGCCCGAGCCGATGTCGAAGGCGATCCTCTGGGAGCTGGCGCAGCGCGCCGAGCAGCCGGAGTTCATGATGTCCCATGCCTGGCGCGAGGGCGACGTGATCGTCTGGGACAATCGCGCCGTCCTGCATCGTGCGACCTACTACGATGCGACCCAGCACAAGCGCCTGATGCAGCGCACGACCATCGCCGGCGACGAACTGACGGTACCGCAGTAAAACATGGCCGAACCCGCCTCAGCCGGTCCGCTCCCCGACGGCATGCCGTCGGGGCCCCGCCGGCTCGCCGCCGTGGCGACCATCACCATCGGCCTGTCGATGGCGGTGCTCAGCAATTCGATGACCAATCTCGCTTTGCCCTACATCGCGAACGACCTCGCGATCACGGCGGAAAGCTCGATCTGGATCGTCAACGCCTACCAGATCGCCCTGATGATCATGCTGCTGCCGATCGCAGCGCTGGGCGACATCGTGGGATACCGAACCGTCTACCGCTGGGGGCTCGTCGTCTTCTCGCTGGCCTCGATCGGCTGCGTGCTCGCGCCCTCACTCTCCTGGCTGATCGCCGCACGGACGCTGCAGGGGCTGGGAGCGGCCGCCATCATGGCCATCCAGCCGGCCCTGGTACGATCGATCTATCCGCGCGCCGCGCTCGGCCGCGGCCTCGGCTTCAACACGACAGTCGTCGCCACCTCGCTGGCCGCCGGCCCCAGCCTCGGCGCTGCCCTGCTCGCCATCACGAGCTGGCCGATCCTGTTCGCCGTCTACATCCCGCTGGGCGTGCTGTCCTTCTTCCTGGCCGGCCGCTTCCTGCCGGTGACGACCCATGTCAAGCGGCCGTTCGACGTGCTCTCGGCGGTCCTGTCCGGCGGCACCTTCGGCCTGCTCATCTTCGGCATCGACGGCGTCGGCCATGGCCATCCCGTGCCGGTGATCGTGGCCGAACTCGTGGGAGCGGCGGTGCTCGGCACCCTTTTCGTCTGGCGCCAGCGCAGGCTCGCCGACCCGATGATGCCGATCGACATGTTCAGCCGGCCGATCTTTTCGCTCTCGATCTCGGCCTCGACCTGTACCTTCACGGCGCAGGGGCTGGCCTTCGTCAGTCTGCCCTTCTTCTTCCATACCGTGCTCGGGCGCGACGCCACCGCGACCGGCCTGCTGCTGACGGCCTGGCCGCTGGCGCTGGCCGGCGTCGCACCGATCGCCGGCCGCCTCGCCGACCGGCATCATGCCGGCGCGCTGGGCACGATCGGCCTCACCAGCATGGCTGCGGGCATGATCCTGACGGCGCTGCTGCCGCCGGATCCCTCCGCCTTCAACATCATGTGGCGGCTGGTGCTGTGCGGCGCGGGTTTCGGCATCTTCGCCGCCCCGAACAACAGGCTGATGATGAACGCCGTGCCGCGCGACCGTAGCGGCAGCGCCGGCGGCATCATCGCCACGGCCCGCACGCTCGGCCAGACCATGGGCGCGGCGCTGGTGGCACTGGTCTTCGGCCTGTTCGACTTCTCCGGCGGCGGCGCCGCCGATGCGGCGCGGGCCGCACTCTGGCTCGGCGCCGGCTTCGCTCTCACCGCCCTGATCCTGAGCAGCCTGCGCCTACGGCACTGACGCCGCGTGCATCTCGCGGAACAGTGAGGGCGCCATGCCGAAGCGGCGCTCGAAGGCCTGGCCGAGCCGCGCCGAGGAGCGCAGGCCCACGCGGCCCGCGATCGTCTTGAGCGGCAAGCCCTTGGCCAGCAGGGTGCGCGCCGCGTCGAGTCGCAGCCCTTCGACGAAGTGTGCCGGCGTCTTGCCGGTGGCCTCGACGAACTTGCGATGGAAGCTGCGCTCCGAGAGGCCTGCGCGAGCGGCCAGCGCCGGCACGTCGAGCGGTTCGTCTAGATGGGCCTGCATCCACTCGATCAGCCGGGCGAACGGCGCGTCGGCCTCCGTCTGCACCTGCAGCAGCGGGCTGAACTGCGACTGATAGCCCGGCCTGCGCGCGTAGAGCACGAAGTGCCGCGCGATCAGGTTGGCCGTCGCCGCACCGAGATCGGCCTCGACCAGCGCCAGCGCCATGTCGATGCCGGTCGTCACGCCGGCAGAGGTCCAGACCTTGCCATCGACGACGTAGAGCGCATCGGCATCAACGGTCAGCGCGGGAAATTTCTCGGCCAGGCGCTGGCAGCTCGCCCAGTGCGTGGCCACCCGCTTGCCGTCGAGCAATCCGGCCGCCGCCAGCACGAAGGCGCCGGTGCAGACCGATCCGAAACGCGTTGTCTGCGGCGCGGCCTTGCGTAACCAGCGCCGCACATCCTCGCGCGCCATCACGGCCTTGAGCCCACGCGAGCCGCCCGCCACCAGCAGCGTGTCGTAACGCCCGCCGATGCGGTGACTCATCAGCGCGACCCCGCAGTTCGAGGCGACGGCGCCGCCGTCAGGCGACACGATCTGCACGTCGTAGACCGGCCGCTCCCGTCCCTCGTTGGCCGCGCCGAACACGGCGGCGGGGCCGGTGACATCGAGGAGCTGGCAGCCCTCATAGGCGAGGATGGCGATCCGCTGGGCTTTTGGCATTGGCAGAAATTACTATATATTTGTCATTTCTGCCAACGACGGGATTGCGTAGGGTCCGGCCAACAGAGGAGACATTTCATGGCAGACACGGTTCACATCGGCATCCTGCTCTTTCCCGACGTCACCCAGCTCGACGCGACCGGCCCCGCCCAGGTTCTGTGCCGCGTGCCCAACGCCAAGCTTCACATGATCTGGAAGACGCTCGATCCGGTGCGGACCGACTCCGGCTTCTCGATCGTGCCGACGACCACCTTCGCCGACTGCCCGCAGCTCGACGTGATCTGCGTGCCGGGCGGCGGCGGACAGGTCGCGCTCATGACCGACGAGGAGACACTCGCCTTCCTGCGCAAGCAGGCCGAGAGCGCGCGCTACGTCACGTCGGTCTGCACCGGCTCGCTGGTGCTCGGCGCCGCGGGCCTGCTCAAGGGCTACAAGTCCGCCTGCCACTGGACCTCACGCGAATTCCTTCCGGCCTTCGGGGCGATCCCCGTCGCCGAGCGGGTGGTGCGCGACCGCAATCGCATCTCGGGCGGCGGCGTGACGGCCGGCATCGATTTCGGGCTCACCCTGGTGGCCGAGCTGGCCGGCGAGGAAGTCGCCAAGTCGATCCAGCTCACGCTCGAGTACGATCCGCAGCCGCCCTTCGATTCCGGCAGTCCGGAGAAGGCCGGCCCCGAGCGCGTGCAGCGGCTGAAGGAGCGCATCCACGCCATGCTGCAGAAGCGCGTGGAGGCCAATCAGGCCGCCGCCGCGCGCTTGGCCTAGCACAGCGCGGCGACGAACTGGACCGTGGCGGCGGCCGGCGCGACCGGCCGCCGCTCTCTCCGGTCGAGCGTCACGCGGCGCCCACGAGGCGCCGCAGCACGGCCTCGAGCGTCACCGTGCCCCGACGCAGGTCGCCACCCGCCGGAAAGTCGAGGCGGCCGGCATCGATCGCCTCGTCGAGATCCGCGAGCTTCGCCGCATAGTCGGCGCCGAGGCCCGCGGCCACCAGCGCGGCCACCGATAGTTCGCGCGACGACGGCACCGCGGTCACCGGTTTGCCCAGCAGACGCGACAAGATCGCCGCCGCGTCTTGCGCCGAACAGGGCGCCGGCCCCGCGAGATCGACGGCGCGCGTCCCCGGTCGCGGCTCGAGTAGCAGGTCAGCCGCGACACGACCGACATCCAGCGCCGACACGGCCTCGTGGCGCTTGTCGAGCGCCGCCTTGCCCGAGGGCAGCACGCCCGCCTCACGCGCTGCCGGCAGCACGCCCGCCCAGTTCTCCAGGAATTCGCCCGGCCGCAGGAACACGAGCGAGGGTGCGGCGTCCGCAAGGGCCGCTTCGAAGTCGTGCAGCACCTGCACGATGCCGTTGCCCTCGCGGAGATGCGCGCCGACCGATGACAGCGCCACGACATGCGGCACCCGTGCCGTCCGCACCGCATCGGCGATCGACTGCGCCATGGCGCGCGAATCGGCCACCACGTCCTGTGCCTGATATGGCGGAACCAGCATCACGAAGGCGGCCTGCGCGCCCGCAAAGGCCGCGACGAGGCTCTCCGTTTGCGAGGCATCGCCGCGGACCGTCTCGACGCCGAGCCCTTGCGCGCGCGCCGGATCGCGGGCCACCGCGCGCAAGGCTATACCACGTTGCTTCAAGGCTTCGAGCGCTGCACCGCCGACCTTACCGGTGACTCCCATGATGACGAACATTGCGACCTCCAAGGTTGTGAGGCCGCCCCTAACATCCCGGTACACTTTCCATAAGTACGCACATTTTTTATACTAGGTATCAGTCATGGATTTGGAGGCGCGCGCGATGGCCGAGACGAAGGCTCCCTGGTGCCCCGTTACGGCGACGGTCGAAGTGATCGGCGGACGGTGGAAGTCCACGATCCTGTACCATCTGAAGGACCGGCCGCGACGCTTCAACGAACTGCGCCGCCTGGTTCCGGGCATCACGCAGCGCATGCTGACCCTGCAGCTGCGCGCTCTGGAGCAAGATGGAATCGTGTCGCGCAAGGTGCACGACACCGTCCCACCTCACGTCGAGTATTCGTTCACGAAGAAGGGCCGGAGCCTCGGCCCCCTCCTCGATGCGATGGAGGCATGGGGCGATGCGAATCGTCCGCGCAAGCGCGGACAAGCCGAGGCCCGCTAGTTGGCGCCGGCCGTCGCGCTTTCGATGGGGATGGCCTTGCCGGCCGCCATGTCGAACTTGAGACGACGCACGTAGTCGAGATCGCGCCCCGTCACGCGCACGAAGCGGCTGCCGTCGGGATAGTCGATGGCGTGGATCGCCCCGACATCGTAGACGCCGGCATGGCCGGGCTCGAGCCGATAGGCCTTCACCTGCTCGAGCTTGGCGTCGCCCGCGTCGGTGCCGCCATCGACACGCCTGTACTCGCTCATGTCGGTGTACTTCACCGCCTGGCCATAGACGGCCCACGAGGCGCCATGATCGTGCGGCGGGCTCTTGTGCGGCTTGGGATTGCAGTGCGCCAGCACGACGAAGCCAAGATCCTTGTCCTCATGGAGCTTGCGGGTGCCGATCGGCGCTGCAGGTCCCACCGCCTCGTCGACGAAGGACGGGTTGGCGAGCAGCTTCTCCAGGAGCAGCCGGACCTGCTCGCGACCGGCAGGACCCTCATGCGTCTTGAGCGCAGCCTGCGCGTCCTTCACGAACGTATCGAGTGTGTAAGTCATGCGGCGGCTCCCTCGATCCAGTGGCAGGCGGAAATGATCCGCCTGCCTGCCGCTTCCTGTCAACGGCCGCCGAAGATGCGGCGGGCGATCACCATGCGATGCACTTCCGACGGGCCTTCATAGACGCGCATGGTGCGGACCTTCTGGGCCATGATCGACAGCGGCAGTTCCTGCGTCACGCCCATGGCGCCGAACGCCTGCTGGGCATGATCGATCACCTCGCTCGCCATCTCGGTCGCATAGACCTTGATCATCGAGGCCTCCATGCGCACGTCGCGGCCCTCGTCCTGCTTCACCGCGGCATCCATCACCATCAGGCGGCAGGCATGGAGCTTCATCGCCGCGTCGGCCACCCACCACTGGATGGCCTGGCGGTCGGCGAGCTTCTCCCCGAAGGTCACGCGCTGGTTGGCGTGTTCGACCAGCATGTCGAGCGCGCGCTGCGCCATGCCGACACACCACGAGCCCATCTGCAGGCGACGAATCGTCAGGCGCATCTGCATCGGCGCGAAGCCCGCACCGATGCGCCCCAGCACCTGCGTCTCCGGCACGCGGCAATCCTCGAACACGACCTCGTAGGTCCGCTGGCCGGCCAGCATCGGGATGGCGCGGGCCACGACGAGACCGGGCGTGCCCTTGTCGATCAGGAAGGCGGTGATGCCGCCGCGCGCGCCGAGGTTGGGATCGGTCACCGCCATGGCGATGGTGAAGTCGGCCTTGGCGATGCGGCTGATCCAGATCTTGCGACCATTGATCACCCAGTCGTTGCCGTCCTTCACCGCCCGCGTCTTCATGCCGGCCGGGTCGCCGCCCGCGCCCGGCTCGGAAATGGCGATCGCCGAGCTGGTCTCGCCGGCGGCGTAGGGCTCGAGGTACTTCTTGCGCTGCTCGGGGCTCGCGGTCGCGAGCAGCATGTGCAGATTGGGGGAGTCGGGCGGGAAGGTGAACGGCACGCAGGTGTAGCCCAGCTCTTCGTTGACGCCGACCAGCGCCACCGACGGCAGGTTGGCGCCGCCAACCTCTTCGGGCACGTCGAGCGCCCACAGGCCGAGATCCTTGCACTGCTTGAAGAGCTTGGCGTTCTCTTCGTCGGACAGCGACGCCGGCTGGCCCGTGGCGAAGCGCTCCAGCACGTTCTTCTCGAGCGGCATCAGTTCGTTGCGCACGAACTTCTTCACGAGATCGCGCAGCATCTGATGTTCTTCGTTGACCTGGTACATTGCAGCTCCTCCTGATTCGCCTATGTCGGCTTTCCGATACCCTTGTTCACGAAGTCGAGCGTGTAGGCACGGGCCACGTCCAGCCCCTCCGGCAACACGTCGACGTCGATCATCGACTGATAGAACCCCCGCCAGCGCGCATCCGTCATGGCGCCGATTCCGCCCTGCAATGCATCCCCTGACATCACGATTCCGCGCTCGTTCATTACCTTGATCGCATACTCGATACGATCATCCGTCTGTTCCGGATTGGCCCTCTTGATGAGGGTGTTGGCGGCCTCGATGGCCGGCCCGCCCGCGAGGTACTGCGCCCAGCCCTGGAGCGTGGCATCGACGAAGCGCTGGATCAGATCGCGCTTCTCGGTCGCCAGCTTTCGTGAGATCGCGATGGTGGTCTGGTAGGCGCTGAAGCCCGCGTCGGCGATCAGCAGGTACGGCGGCATGCGGCCGATGGCCTTCGAGATCGAATAGGGCTCCGACGAGATGAAGCCCTGCTGCACGACGTTCCTGTCGGCGAGGAACGGCGCCATGTTGAAGGTGTAGGGCCTGAGCTGGTCGTCGCGCAGTCCGAATTTCCTGCGCAGATACGGCCAGTAGGTGACGCGTCCACCGTTCCCGATCAGCAGGGTACGTCCCTTCAGATCCTCGAAGCCGTCGAACCCGGTGTCGGGGTGGCCGATCAGGACCTGCGGATCCTTCTGGAAGATCGAGGCGATGGTGAAAAAGGGCGCGTTCTCTCGCACATAGGTGAAGGCCTCGAAGCTGTTCGACATGGTCATGTCGACGCGGCCCGTCAGCAGCAGCTGGCCGATGTTGAGGCTCGGCCCGCCCTGGCGAATCTCGCAGTCGATCCCGGCCTTTCGATAAAGACCTGCCGCCAGGGCCTGGTAATAGCCGCCATGCTCCGCCTGCGCGCGCCAGTCGGTCTGGAAGACCAGCCTGTCGAGCGATTGAGCGCGGGCGGGCCGGGCGAGCGGCGCCAGCAGGCTGCCGGCGGCGAGGCCGAGCGCGGCCCGGCGATCGAGGCGATAGGCGGTCATCGGGCCAGGCTCTCCCCGCGGCGATCGACGGCGAGCGCGACCAGTTCCCTCAGCGCCCGGTTCGACAAGTTCAGGGCCATGACGGAGGGCAGCCACCGCTCCCACCACGGCGTCGCCGCGTCCGGCGGGCTCCAGTCGACGCCGAACATCGCAAAATCGAGACCGCCCTTCGACGCGAGTTTCGCCGCGCGCGGCACGTGATAGGCCGAGGTGATGATCGCGACACGTCCGCCCTTCACGATGTCGCGCACGTTGGCGATGTTCTCGATCGTGTTGAGCGCCTTGCCTTCGGAAACGATCGCCTCGTTGGGAACGCCGAGGTCGAGCAGGAAGCGCCGCATGGCCTCGGCCTCGGTGGTGGCCGGCCCGCCCTGCCGTTCGATGAACGAGCCGCCGCTCACGATGAGCTTCGGGGCCGCCCCCGCACGATAGAGGCGCGCGGCCTGCCAGATGCGATCGGCCCCTTCGGTCAGCTCGGGCTCGGTGGTGTGCGGCGGCGCGGCCGGCGCGATGCCACCGCCCAGAACGACGATCGCCTCATAGCAGCAGGACGGGCTGCCGGCCGTCAGTGCGCGAGCCTGGGACTCGAGCAGGCCGACCAGCACTCCCGATACCGGGGGGAAGGACAGGACGAGCGTCTGAAAGACCGAAAGGCCGAGGACGGCGGCGGCGAGGCGGCGCCAGCCCATCGCCCGGATCGCGAGCCACAGCACGACAGCGACGGCCAGCGAGGCCGGCGGCACCATCAGGGTGGCAAGGATCTTCAGAAGGATGAATGTGGTCATGCCGGCTCGCGTCGCGCTCCGGCTATACTAGAACGCAGCGCGGCAGGCTCGCTCAAACGAGCGCCTTGATCGCCCTGCGATGAGGGGCCTGCTTGGGCACAAAAAGAAGGGCGGGCCCGGCCTGCGCCGAAACCCGCCCAATCTTAAAACAGGGAGGCGTTAGATCGCGTCCTTGAGATCCTTGGCGACGCGGAAAGCGACCTTCTTCGACGCCTTGATCTTGATCGCTTCGCCGGTGGCCGGATTGCGGCCCATGCGCGCCGGACGGGCGCGGACCTGCAGAATGCCGAGACCGGTGATGCGGACCTTCGCACCCTTCTTGAGATGACGAACGACCAGGCCGACGAACTCGTCGAGGGCGCCGCTCGCGTCCTTCTTCGTCATGCCCGTCTTCTCGGCCAGCTCGGCGGCGACCTTCGAAAGGGGAATGGTGGGAACGGTGGTGGGTTTGGTAGCCATGTTGAGGGGGTCCTTACATTTTTTGGTTTCGCCAACGTCTCCTGACGCCCCAGGGTCCCGTTGACGGCGCCAAGGTTATCCACGAATCGATCCCCCGCAAGTGCGGAATGCACGGAAAATGTCGATTTTTGGGGCTTTTTAGGCCATCAGAGGCAGTCATCCACAGATTGCAGAGAGCTCCCAGCGTGTCGAGTCCCGCCCTGATCCCGACTTTCAGCACCGCCGTGAATACCTGGCAGTGCGACGAGAACGACCATCTGAACGTCCAGTTCTACACCGAATTCGCTCATGAGGCCTCGGCCAACCTGCTGGCGAAGCTGGGCTTCGGACCGCGCGCCCAGCGTGCGGCTGGAGCCGTCACGCGCGCGGCCGACGACCATGTCCGCTACGTGCGCGAGTTCCGCGTGGTCGAACCGGTCGAGGTCCACTCGGCGCCGGTCGAGGTGGGCGAACGTGAAATCGTCGCCTATCACGAAGTGCGCAACCCGGCGAAGGGCGAGGTCGCCGCCACCATCCGCCGCACCATCGCCTGCGAGCGGCCATGGCCCGCCGAGTTCCGCGCCCGTGCCGAGGCGGCGTGCATCGCCCTGCCCGATACGGCGAGGCCGCGCAGCGTCGGCAAGCTCTCGCTGCCCGACCTGACGCTCGCCGAGGCACCGTCCGTGGGGCTGATCGAAGTCGGCCGCACACAGATCACGCCGGACGAATGCGACGAGCGTGGTGAGTTCCTGCCGCGTCACCAGTTCGGTCGCTATTCCGACGGCGCGCCGGTCCTGTGGAACCATCTGGGCTTCGACCGCGCCGCCATGCAGGAGCGCCAGGAAGGCTCGGTCGTCGTCGAGATGCTGAACCATTATCGCCGCCCGCTGCAGGCCGGAGACCTCGCGGTGGTCATGAGCGGGCTTGCGAGCTTCTCCGACAAGGTCGTCGTCTTCACGCACTTCCTGTTCGAGGCCGAGAGCGGCACGCTTGCTGCTTGTGCCGAGGCGGTGGGCATGAAGTTCGATCAGAAGGTTCGCAAGATCATGACCTTCACGCCCGAGGATCGCGCCCGGCTGGAAGCGTGCCGGCTCAGGCTCTGAGGAGACGGTGATGGACGAGAAGACGAAGACGGCCGCCGGTATCGCCGCCGGCCTCCAGGGCATGACCTACGACGACAAGCGGCTGGCCGAACTCGCCGCCGAGGTCGAAGTCCTGAACGATGCCGTGCGCAAGGCCGCTGCCCAACGCCTCACCTTCGACGACGATCCGGCGGCGTTCGCCAGCGTCCTGGCCAAGGCAGCACGCCCGTGAGGAACGACGATCTCGCGCTCGAGGATCTCACGGCGATCGCCGACGCGATCGCGTCCCGACGCATCACCTCGGTGGAAGCAACCGAAGCCTGCCTCGCCCGCATCGAGGCGTGGCAGCCGCGCACCAACGCCTTTCTTCGAGTCTACCGTGAAAAGGCACTGGCGCAGGCCAAGGCGATGGACGCCGAACTCGCGGCCGGCAAGAGCCGCGGGCCGCTGCACGGCGTGCCGATGGCGCACAAGGACATGTACTACCGCAAGGGCGAACTCTCGACCGGCGGCAGTGCGATCCGGCGCGACTGGACGGCGCCGGCGACGGCGACGGTGCTGGGCAAGCTCGACGCGGCGGGCGTGGTCGAGCTGGGCTTCCTCAACATGGCGGAATTCGCCGCCGGCCCGACCGGCCACAACGTCCATCACGGCCATTGTCGCAACCCCTGGGATGCGAGCCGCGTGACCGGCGGAAGTTCCAGCGGCTCCGGCGCGGCGGTCGGCGCGCGCATGGTCTACGGCGCCCTCGGTTCCGATACCGGCGGTTCCATCCGCCTCCCGGCGGCCGCCTGCGGCGTCGTCGGCATGAAAGCCACCTATGGCCGCGTGAGCCGCGCCGGCGCCGTCGCGCGTTCGTGGAGCCTCGACCATGTCGGCCCGCTGACCCGGACGGTGCGCGACAATGCCCGCATGCTGACTGTTATCGCCGGCCACGATCCCGACGATTCGACGACCAGCGAAAAGCCGGTGCCGGACTACGAAGCCCTGCTCGACGGCGGAGTCGCCGGGCTGCGCATCGGCCTTGCCTTGCCGAAGGAAGGACTTGCGCCGCTGGATGCAAACATCGGCGCGGCAGTGCAGGCTGCCGCCGACACGCTGGGCCGATTGGGCACAAAGGTCTCGACCGTCACCCTGCCCGACTTCACCGCGCTCTATCGCGCCGCCGAAGTCATGGTGAAGTGCGAAGCGGCCGCCATGCACCGGCCGTGGATGGAGAAGACACCGGAGCTCTACGCCAACCAGGTGCGCACGCGCATGGAAGCGGGGTTCTTCATTCCCGCGACGCAATACATCGACGCGCTGCGGCTGCGCGCCCACTTCGTGACGGAGTTCCTGTCGACGGCGATGGATGGGGTCGATGCCGTGCTGCTGCCGGCCATCCCCTTCCCGCTGCCCACGATCGAAGAGACCGACACCGAGACCAAGGGCGGGCCGGCGGTGCTGAAGATGGTGGCGGGCTTCACCGGCCTCACGCGTCCGTTCAACACGCTGGGCATTCCCGCGCTGTCAGTGCCCTGCGGCTTCGACTCGAACGGAGCGCCGATCGGAATGCAATTGGTCGGCCGGCCGTTCGACGAGGCGATGCTCTACCGGATCGGTCACGCCTATCAGGGCGCGACCGACTTTCACAAGCGCGTGCCGCAATAAGAGAAAGGTCCCTTGCTGACGCTCGGGATGACAATTTTTCTGGGAGCGACGCACTGCGCCAACTCTCCCAATAATGTCATCCCGAGCGTAACGAGGGACCTTTACTCAAACCGTCAGACCGCGAGGTTGACCGTCACGCTCTTGCGCTGCGTGAAGCTGTCGAGCATGCCCTCGAGCGAGAATTCGCGGCCGAGGCCGCTCTGCTTGTAGCCGCCGTAGGACATGCCCGGCGTCTGGCCGCCACCCTGGTTGACCTGCACCCAGCCCGATTCGATCGCATGCGCGGCGCGCAGGCCCTTGCCAATGTCGTGCGTCCAGACATACGCGGCGAGACCGTAGTGGCTGTCGTTGGCCATGCGGATCGCCTCCGCCTCGTCGCTCCAGCGGATCGCCACCAGCACCGGCCCGAAGATCTCTTCGCGGGCGAGACGCCAGTCGTTGGAGCGGTCGGCGAACACGGTCGGCATGGTGAAGTAGCCTTCGCTCAACGGGCCGGTCTTGGGCGGCAGGCCGCCGAACACCAGCTTGGCGTCGGAGCGGGCGAGCCCGTCTTCGACGTACTTGCAGACCTTGCTGTACTGCTTGTTGTTGATGATGGTGCCGATGTCGCTCGCCTCGTCGAGCGGATCGCCGATCTTCAGCGCCGTGGTCTTCTTCTCCAGCTTCGCGAGGAAGCTGTCGAAGATGTCTTCATGCAGGAACATGCGCGAGCCGGCCGTGCAGCTCTGGCTCTGACGGGTGAAGCGCATGGCGTTGATGATGCCGTCGACCGCCCAATCCTCGTCGGCATCCGGATAGACGATCGAGGGGCTCTTGCCGCCCAGTTCGAGCGACACCGGCACGATGCGCTCGGCCGCGGCGCGCATGATCACCTTGCCAACCTCGGTCGAGCCGGTGAAGGAAAGCTTGCGGATCTTCGGGTGGTTGGCCAGCGGACCGCCGCACTCCTGCCCGTAGCCGGTCAGCACGTTCAGCACGCCGGGCGGCAGGAACTCCTGGCAGATGTCGGCCATCAGCAGCACCGCCATCGGCGCATCCTCGGCCGCCTTCATCACCAGCACGTTGCCGGCGCACAGGGCCGGCGCGATCTTGAGTGCGCCCAGCATGACCGGCGCGTTCCACGGGA
The DNA here is from genome assembly GCF_965227665.1 of Reyranella sp. Lineage (GTDB taxonomy): Bacteria > Pseudomonadota > Alphaproteobacteria > Reyranellales > Reyranellaceae > Reyranella. The sequence continues at coordinate 4,435,272 of NZ_OZ245767.1, read as the reverse complement.
TGATGGCGCCGACGATGCCGATCGGCTCGCGCCGCGTGTAGGAAAGCACGTGCTCGCCGAGCGGCACCGTCTCGCCCTTGAGCTCCGAGCCCAGCCCGCCGAAATAGCGGAAGATGTCGGCCGCCAGCTTGGCCTCGCCGCGCGCCTGGGTGCGCAGCGCGTTGCCGGTTTCGAGCGCGATGGTCCGCGCCATCTCTTCGCTGCGCGCCTCGAGCACCTCGGCGATCTTGAGCAGGATCTTGCCGCGCTCGCGCGGCACGACATTCTTCCAGGCGGGGAAGGCCTTCTCGGCCGCCTCGACGGCGGCGTTCACATCAGCTTCCGCCGCGCGCGGCACTTCGGCCACGGCCGTGCGCTTGCCGGGATTCTCGATGGTGATGCGCGCACCGGAGGCGCTTTCCACCCACTTGCCGCCGATCAGCATGCCCTTGGGCTTGTAGGTATTGGCCGGCTGGGCCTGGGTCTTCATTTCGGCAGTGGCGGTCGACATTGGGGGTCCTCCGGGATCCAGAAAAACGGGCCGGAGTTTGGCCCGCAGGGCGCCGCGCTACAAGCAGAACGACCGGCCTACGCCTTCTTCTTCAGGGACTTGCGCTTCCGCTTCGCGGTCAGCTCGCCGTACTTCATGCCTTCCAGCTTCAGCCCGTCGGGATCGAGGAAGAAGACGGCATAGTAGTCCTCGTAATACTCGGCGGCCGGATCGAGGATGCGCACGCCCTGCTCTTCCAGGTAGCCTTGCAGCGCATCGACGTCGCGCCGGCTGCGCAGCTGGAATGCATAATGATGGAAGCCGACATCGCCGATGCGATACGTCTTTCGCCCCTCCGCCGGCGCAATCCAGAAGCGGGTCTTGCCGTTCGTCCAGCCAATGGTCGACGGATACTCGTCGGAAATCTCGAAGCCCAGGAACGCGAACAACCCGCCATAGAAGGCCTTCGACTTCTCATAGTCTCTGACCCGGATGGAAATATGGTCGATACCCACGACACGGGAGACGGGAGCAGACATCTTGGAACGGGCCATGGCGTCCTCCGGATTTCCAGTGGTCACAACGGGCCGAATATCGGATTGTTTCGCCGTCATTCGAAGAGGGACGAGATGAAGCGATTCCTGAGCGGCCTGGCCGTGACCCTGGGCTTCCTGGCCGCCGGCAACGCCTGGGCGGGCACCTTGGACGATATTGCCAAGAGCGGGGTCCTCCGTGGCGGCTTCCGCGAGAACGCCCATCCCTTCGCCTACAAAGGCGCCAACGGCCAGCCCGCCGGCTTCATGGTCCAACTCTGCGAGGCGGTCGCCAAGGACATCGCCCAGCAGCTCAAGCTGCCGGGCCTCAAGGTCGAGTTCGTGCCTGTCACGACCGAGAACCGCCTCGACATGATCAAGCAGGGCAAGATCGACCTGCTCTGCGACTCGCTCACCGAGACGCTCGACCGGCGGGCCGCGGTCGACTTCTCCATCACCACCTTCGTCGACGGCACCAGCTTCGCCATCCGCAACGACGGGCCGCGCGATATGCAGGATCTCGCCGGCAAGAAGGTCGGCGCGGTTGCGGGCACCCTGACGGAAGAAGAGCTGCGCAAGGCGCTGGCCTCGCTCCAGGTCAAAGCCACCATCGTCCCCTTCACCGACTTCACGGCGGCCATGACGGCGCTGGAGAAGGGCGAGATCGCCGCCTACTTCGCCGGCGGCGCGATGCTCACGGCGATGATCAAGGACCACAAGGACGCGGCCAAGATTCTGCTGGCGAACACCTATCTCAGCCTCGAGCCCTTCGCTTTGGCGATGAAGCTCGGCGAAGGCCCCTTCCGCCTCGCGGTCGACCGGGCGCTGAGCCACATCTACAGGTCGGGCCAGATCGCCACGATCTTCAGCGACGTGTTCGGCAAGAACGCGCGGCCGACGCAGCAACTCCAGACACTCTATATGATCGCGACCTTGCCGGAGTGAGCCGCAGGGCCCATCTCCCTCCCATGTCGCGCCCCTTCCGCCTTTCCGTCCTCGACCAGTCGATCGCCGTCTCCGGCCGGCCGCAGGACCAGTCCATCCGAAACACCGTATCGCTGGCCCAGCACTGCGAGGCGCTGGGTTACGAGCGCTTCTGGGTGTCGGAGCATCACAATCACCCGACCATCGTCGGCACCGCGCCCGAGATCGTGATGGCGGCGATCGCGGCCACGACGGAGCGCATCCGCATCGGCAGTGCCGGAATCATGTTGCCGCACTATTCGCCGTTCAAGGTGGCCGAAGTCTTCCGCGTGCTCGACGCCCTGGCGCCCGGCCGCATCGACATGGGCCTCGGCCGTGCACCGGGCTCGGACGGGCGTACCGCCTTCGCCCTCAATCCGGCGGCCAACGAGCGGCCCGAACATTTCCCCGCCGACGTGCGCGACCTGATCGCCTGGGTTCATAACGAACCGCTGGTCGAACGCCATCCTTTCGCGACGGTGAAGGCCTTTCCGCAGAGCCCGACCGCGCCCGAGGCCTGGATCCTCGGCAGCTCCGACTACGGCGCCCAGGTCGCGGCGCTGTTCGGCCTGCCCTACTGCTACGCCTGGTTCTTCAGCGACGGCGCCGGCGGCGAGCGTGCCATCGACCTCTACAAGAAGAACTACCGCCCCAGCGTGCGTCATCCCGAGCCCCATTCCGCCCTCTGCGTCTGGGCGCTGGCTGCCGACACGATGGAGAAGGCGCAGTACCATTTCACGTCGCGGGCGCTGAGCCGCATCAATCGCGACAAGAACATCCTGGGTCCGTTGCTGCCGCCCGACGAGGCGGCCCTGGCGCCGGTCACCACCTACGAAGCGGCGAAGATGGAACAGTTCCGCAAGGACTCCTTCGTCGGCACCGGCCCCGAAGTGGCGGCACGCATCACCGAATTGAAGGACCGCGTCGGCGTCGACGAGATGGCCGTCGTCACCTGGACCCACGACGAGCAGGTCCGCCGCGACAGCTACACCGAACTCGCCAAGGCCTACGGCTTCGCGCCTGTCTGACCCGACAACGTCGAGTGCGTCGAACTACGAGACCCGCTTCAGGCCGGGAGGCTGCCACGAACCTTCCCCAACGGGCAGGATCGACGGGGGCGTCGTCTTCGGCCAGTAGAGGCGCATCACCAGGTAGATCGGGCCGTTCGGGGCGGGAAGCCAATTGCTTTCCTTGTCGGCTCCCGGCGACTTGTTCTGGATGTAGAGTGTCAGAGACCCATCGGCATTCGTCTTCAGCGACGGAAGCATCGGTGAGTTGACGAGGTAACGGTTGATCGGATTCTCGATCAGCAACTGGGTCTTGCCGTCATACATCGTCAGCGACCAGAAGGCGTTGACCGGCGGCAGCTGTCCGGCCGGAAACGTCAGCGCATAGTTGTGCGCACTGCCGTCGAGTGTGTTGCCATCGCCGTCGCTACGCGTCAGAGGATAGGTCGCCTCCTCGGCGTCGTTGCCATAGATTCCGCCGCGGGCGCCGGCCGCCCGCTTCAACCAGTCTCCATCGTAAAAAGCGCTGTCACCGAACAGCGAACTCACCCGCCAGCCGTTGACCGCCTTTCCCGCCGCAGCGACGGCCGCATCGACCTTGCGGTCGCCCGCCTTCATGCCCAGCAGGATCTCGGCCTTGTCCTCGAGCGACAGGTCCTTGAAATTGAAGGTCTTGCCGGGACCGATGCCGATGCTGGCCAGCCTGGCGCGAATATCCTTTTCGTTCGGCTGTTCCGGCGCGAACTGAAGCGCAAAATCGAGGAACTCGAAGAAGTTCAGCTTCACCAGCTCCTTGTCGAACTTCGGGAAGTCGGTGGCAGGCGCCGGCGGAGGAGTGGGCTGGCCGAGATACGCAGACAGCGTTCGCACCTGATAGCCCGCCTGAACCTTCTTGACATTGTCGAGGTCCGCCACGTCGAAAAGCTGGGTGCGATAGGCGGCCAGCGTGAATTGCGTGCTCGACCTGAAGAGCTTCTTGATGCCGGGCGGCGTAGTCCCCTTCCAGTCGGGTCCGACGACCATATAGTCGCCGGCGTCGCTTCCCGTCGCACGGCTGCCTATGTACCCGTAGTTGTAGGTGTTGCCATCGCAGAGCATGACCGAATAGTAGCGCTTGGGATCGACGGCAGGGACCGAGAGAACGATCGGCTCCGCCCGCAGATCCAGCCACGCCAGCGAATAGGGCGTGTCGCTGTTCGGCGTCGGGATCGCCGTGTCCTTGTACGTGAAGACGTTGGGTTCGTTCTTGATATGGTTGAACGCCGCCTTGAACTGGCTAGACGTCCGATCGACCGCGTACTCGTACATGACGCCGTAGTTCATCACGATCGGCAGTCCGTAGATGAACCCCTCTTCGGCAATGTCCCTGGCCTTGAAGAAACCGGGGCGGCTGGCGCTCGTTTGTGCGCGCGCACCGTTGAGCGTCGAAGCCACGATGGGTAGGGCAGCCGCCGCGCCAGTTTGAAGGAGTTGGCGTTTCGTCAGCATGTCCGTATCCAGTCTTTCCGATTGTCGCGCGTGGAAGTCGCGCGCCTGGAATGTACTTTACCCCGATTCGGCCTTTCAATCCGATCCCAAATAGATTGAAGGCAATCGATCGGTTGAACGGGTTCACATGCGCTGAATTTGCAGCGCCCCGAGGGTGTTGCTTGGTCTCGGTTGGCGGCCTCCCATCCAAAAGCCAAAGGCTTGGACTTTCGCGGACCGCCAACGGGTCAAGACGGTCACACTTCTAGCGAGGTTCGGTCCAGCTTTCCGAGAAGGCGAGCGCCGAGGTGCTGAAGGGGCGGCCCTCGCGCTCGCGTGGCCAGGGCTTGCCGCGCGCCTGTTGTCCGTTCAGCGTGAGCCTGCCGGAGAGCGCCGGGACCAGCACGGTGCAGACGCCGTAGGGGCGCGGATTCGGCTCCTGATTGGGCTCGGTGTGGATCAGCAGCGGATCGCCGATATCGTGCCAGGTCAGCGCGATCTCGGCATCGGCGGCCGAGACATACTCGGTCCAGAAATAGCGCGGGTCGCCCGACTTGCTGAAGTCGGCGTCGATGACCGGGATCGACAGGTCCTTCAGCTCGGGATTGAGCATCCCCTGCACGGTCTGCTGCAGCCAGCGCGCCATGGCGATATTGTCGGAATAGATGCGCCAGTGGCCGTGCGTCAGCTCGCTCTTCAGGTAGAGCACGTGCCCGGGGCCTGCCGGGCAGAACAGGATCCGCCAGTAGCTGGCATCGGTCGAATTGGGATCGCCGTCCTTCTCGCTGAGGCGAAGGAACGGGTTCTCGCCGGTCAGGACGACGCGGTGCGGGTCGGCGACGCTCATCTTCTCTCCCCCTGTGTTTCTGTCGGCGCGCGCAACCGGGATATCGGTCGAGCGTTCACGAAACCTAGCCTAGCAGGAGGTTCCGTATGGGCGAAGTGTTTGGACGCACGACGATGAAGGTTCTGGCCGGTCTTGTCGGAGCTTCGCTGATCACCTGCACCGTCTTCGCGCAGACGCAAAACGACCCGCCCGGCCGTGTCGGCCGTCTCGCCTTCGTGGAGGGCACCGTCTCGTTCCACGATGACGAGGAGAATGGCTGGACCAAGGCAGTCGTCAACACGCCCCTGACGACGGGCGACGCAATCTGGACCGAACCGAACTCCCGCAGCGAAGTGTCGCTCGCCGGCACCCGCATCCGCATGGACGGGTCCACCGAACTCGACATGACGCAGATCGACGACAGGCAGGTCCGCCTGCAACTGGCGCAGGGCCGGGTCGACGTGAAGACCACCACCCAGATGGACGCCACGCAGCCCTACGAGATCGTCACGCCGCGCGGAACGATCACGCTGCAGCAGCAGGGTGACTACTATGTCGAGGCGGGCTCCCAGCAGGACCCGACGCGCCTCGGCGTGCGCGCCGGCGCGGCCCAGATTCAGGGACTGAACGGCCAGACCCTGGCCGTGCGCCCCGGTGAAGTCGGCGAAGTCTACGGCGACGGCTCTTCGATGCAGCTCAAGACCGTGCGCGCTGCGCCACCGGCCCCGGCCGCCTCCTGGGCCGCCCGCGACCGGCAGGTGGTCTACGACCAGCAGCCGCAATACCTGCCGGCAGGCATGACCGGCTATGAGGACCTCAACGGCTACGGCAACTGGGTGAACGACGGCAACTATGGTCAGGTCTGGGTGCCGCGTTCGACGCCGGCCGATTGGGCGCCTTATCGCACCGGCCACTGGTCCTACGTGAAGCCATGGGGCTGGACCTGGATCGACGACCAGCCCTGGGGCTTCGCGCCCTACCACTATGGCCGCTGGGCCAACAGCAACAATCGCTGGGTGTGGGTCCCGCCGCAGCGCGAGGAGCGCCCGGTCTATGCGCCGGCGCTGGTCGCCTTCGTGGGTGGCCTCGAATTGGCGGCGCAGCTCGGCAACCAGGGCCGGACTGCGGCACCGGTGGGTTGGTTCCCCCTGGGACCGCGCGAGGTCTACGTCCCGCCCTATTCGACCAATCGCGACTACTACCAGCGCATCAACCGCGCCGCGCGCATCCAGGATCGCGAACTCCAGGAACGCTGGGAGCGTGCGCAACGCCGTGAAGCTTTCGTCGCCGGCCAGAACTCGGTGCTGGCGAACCAGCGTTTCGCGACGATCGTGCCGTCGCAGACATTCGTTCGTTCGCAGCCCGTCCAGCGCGCGGCCCTGAAGGTCACCGCCGATCAGATCGCAAAGGCGGCCGTTGCGCCCGTCTCCGCACCGCCCGCCCCGACCGCTTCCATCGCCGCCGCGGCCGATGCCAAGGCCACTGCGCAGCCGGCCGACGACAAGCCGGCGGCCGGGCCCAAGGGCCAGGCCGACGCGCAGGCCAAGGGGCCTGATGCTCCGGTAGCCAGGACTGCGGTGGCGGACATGCAGACCCTCGCCAGGCCCAAGGCGGCCGAAGGCGAGAAGAAGCCTGTCGCACCGGGTCCGAAGATCGCGTCGACCGACAGCAAGGCGGCGACCGGTGACAAGGCCGACAGCAAGACGGCCAAGCCGGCTACGCCGCCGCTGCAGCCGCGTCAGGGTGCGGCTCCGCCCGCTCTCAAGGAAACGGGCAAGGCGGCACCGGAGCAGGCCAAGCAGGAGTCGGAAAAGCCGGAACGGGCGAGACAGGAGCCTGGCAAGGCGGCCGCCCCGTCACAGAAGGAGGCCGCCCCGGCGCCCCCGAAGCCCACCCTCGGCACGCCTGATCCGTCGCCGTCAAAGCACGATGACAATAAGCGCGACGAGCCGAAGCAGGCCGCTCCCGCCACGGAGAAGCCGGCCGAGCCGCAATCCCGTCAGGAAGAGCGAAAGCAGGCGGCACCCGATCAGCAGAAGCCGAACGCGGCACCGCAGCCGAAGCAGGATGCGCCGAAACAGGCGGCGCCCCAGCGGGCCCCCGCCGCTGCTCCCCCGCCGCGTCAGGAGGAGCCCCGACAGGCTGCTCCGCAGCCCGCGCCGAAGCCTGAGGCCGCCCCCCGTCAGGAAGCGCCGCGCCAGGCTGCTCCCGCTCCGGCACCGCAGCCGCGGGCCGAGCCGCAACAGCCACCGCAGCAGGCCCAGCCCCAGCGCCCGCAGCCTCAGCCGCAACAGCAGCAGGGTCCCAAGGATCGCGAGACGCGCGCACCCGCCCCGCAGCAGCAGCAACAGATTGCCCAGCCGCCGAAGGCCGAGCCGCAACAACAGCAGCAGCCTCAGCGGAACAACAACAAGAAGGACAAGGACTAGCGCGCCCTTCTTGAATGGCAGGCCTGGAGCCTCTGCCTACAGAACCTGGTTGCGGAGCGTCGTCTCGCCCCGCCACAGGCGGTCGAGATTCTCGATCAGGATGTCGATGACGTTGTCTTCATAGGCACGGGTTTCGCCCGCCGTGTGCGGGGTGATGAAGACATTCGGCATCGTCCAGAGAGGCGATGCCGCCGGCAGTGGCTCCTCGGCGGTGACGTCGAGCGCCGCTGCCCAGATCTTGTTTCCTTCCATGGTGGCAATCAGGGCCGCCTCGTCGGCGACCTTGCCGCGCGCGACGTTCACGAAGACCGATGACGGCTTCATGGCGGCGAATGCCGTCGCACTCATCAGGCCGGTGGTCTCCGGAGTCAGCGCACAGGTGAGAGCCACGATGTCGGCCTGCGGCACCAGCTTCACCAGATCGTCCATGGCATGGATTTCGTCGGCCCCATTGGTGCCGGCCTTGGGATCGCGACGGATGCCGATCACCTTCATGTCGAAGGCCTTGGCGAGCTTGGCGAGATGGCTGCCGATGCGGCCCATGCCGACGATCAGCAGCGTCTTGCCGCCCAGCTCGTCCTCGCGCTGGGTGAGATCGCCCAGCATGCCGCGCCACACCTTCTTGTGCTGGTTGTCGCGCGCCTCGGGCAGGCGGCGGAAGACGGCCAGGATCAGGGCCAGCGCGTGTTCGGCCACGGCGCGGGCGTTGACGCCGGCGGCGCTTGCCAGGCGAATGCCCTTGGCGCCCAGCAGCTCCTTTGAATACTGGTCCATGCCAGAGCTGATGGACTGGACGAACTTCAGCTTCGTGGCATGGGGGATGATGTCGTTCTTCCACATGCCCGAGGCCGAGACGACATCGGCCTCGCCGACCCTCTGCACGAACTCGTCGTAGCTACGTACCTGGAAGCTGTTAATCCCGGTATTCCGGGCATCGAACCGCGCCTTCATCTGGTATGCCGCATGCGCGAAGCAGATTGTCAGCTTATCTCTCGTCGGAAACATGGAACTCCCCCTGCACAAGGTGCCACACTAGCCCGAACGATGACCCTGGGGGAACAAGATGAGCCGCAATCCGCTTCGTGAACGCCTGAACGAGGGCAAGCCCACTCTCGGCACGCACATCCTGTCGGCGTGGCCGACGCTGGTCGAGCTGATCGGTCATTCCAAACAGTACGACTATGTGGAATTCACCGCCGAGTACGCGCCCTTCACCATGCACGACCTCGACAATCTCGGCCGCTCGTTCGAGCTGATGGGCATGTCGGGCATGATCAAGATCGAGCAAACCCAGTACACGCACCAGGCCATGCGGGCGATCGGCTCGGGTTTCCAGAGCGTGCTGTTCGCCGACATCCGATCGGTCGAGGATGCCAAGGCCGCGGTCGACGCGGTGCGCGCCGAGACGACGATGGCCCAGGGCGCGCGCGGCCGCGGGCGCCTCGGCGTCGGCATGCGGCGCGACGTCGGCACGGTCCGCACGGGCGGGACACCCGCCTATGTCGATGCGCTGAACGAGGTGGTGATCGCCATCATGGTCGAGAAGAAGTCCTGCGTGGACGATCTCGACCGCATCCTCGACGTGCCGGGCCTCGACATGGTGCAGTTCGGCGCCTCGGACTTTTCCATGAGCATCGGCAAGACCGGCCAGTACAACGATCCCGAGGTACTGGCCGCCGAGAAGAAGACGATCGAGACCGCGTTGAAGAAGGGTCTGCACCCGCGGGTCGAGCTGCGCGATCCCAGCCAGGCCGCCAAGTATCTCGACATGGGCGTGAAGCACTATTGCATCGGCTGGGATGTCCGCATCCTGGCCGACTGGTGGGACACCAAGGGCGCCGAGATGCGCGGCCTGCTGGGCGACAAGCCCGCGGCGCCGGCCCAGGCGCCCACCAAGGCCGGCAACTACTGACCTCTGCGAGTTCCCCATGAAGCCACCGATCGCGCCACGACACCCGTCGCGGCGTACCCTGCACGGCGTCACGATCACCGACGACTATGCGTGGCTGAAGGACGAGAAGTGGCAGGAGGTGTTGCGCGACCCGTCGCTGCTCGATCCCGAGATCCGCGCCTATATCGAGGCCGAGAACGCCTATGCCGAGGAGAAGCTCGGGCCGACACAAGCGCTTCAGAAGGTGCTGGTTGCGGAAATGCGCGGCCGCATCAAGGAGGACGATTCGGGCGTGCCCACGCCGGACGGGCCGTTCTCCTATCTCTGGAAGTTTCGCGAAGGCGGCCAGCACCAGCAGATCGGCCGCACGCCGCGCGACGGCGGCGAGATGCAGACGATCCTCGACGGCGATGCGCTGGCCAGGACGTCGGAGTACTTCAAGTTCGGCGGCACGCGACATTCGCCCGATCACCGGCTGGAGGCGTGGAGCGCCGACCTGCGCGGCTCGGAGTATTTTACGGTGCGCGTGCGGCGCTGGGATACGGCGGAGGATCTGCCCGACACCCTGACGGAGACGAGCGGCAGCGTGGTCTGGGGCCGCGACTCGTCGTTCTTCTTCTACGTCCGGGTCGACGAGAACCATCGTCCGCTGAAAGTCTACCGGCACAGGCTGGGCACGGTGCAGGCCGACGACGTCCTCGTCTACGAGGAGCAGGACATCGGCTGGTTCACCCGCATCGGCGAAAGCGCCAGCGGGCGCTTCTGCATCATCTCGGGCGGCGATCACGACACGACCGAGGAACGGCTGATCGATCTGTCGATTCCCGACGCCGAGCCTCGCCTGATCGCGCCACGCGAAAAGGGCGTGCGCTACAGCGTGGCCGATCGCGGCGACGAACTGTTCATCCTCACCAACGAGGGCGGCGCCATCGATTTCAAGATCGTCACCGCGCCGCTCGCCGCTCCCGAGCGAGCCAACTGGCGCGAGTTGGTCCCTCAACGGCCGGGCACCTACATCCTCGACATCGAGCTCTTTGCCGGCCATCTCGCACGGCTGGAGCGCGCCAACGCGCTGCCCTCGGTCGTGATCAGAGACCTCGCGACGGGGGCCGAACACGCGATCGCCTTCGACGAGACGGCCTATGCGCTGGACATGTCGGGCGGCTACGAGTTCGACACCACCATCCTGCGCTTCGTCTATTCCTCGATGAAGACGCCGTCGGAGGTCTACGACTACGATATGGCGACCCGCCAGCGCATCCTGCGCAAGCGCCAGCTTATCCCCTCCGGGCACGATCCTGCCGCCTACGTCACCACCCGGATCACGGCGAAGGCACACGACGGCGCCGAAGTGCGGGTGTCGCTCCTGCACCGCCGCGACCTGGTGCGCGACGGCAGCGCCCCGCTGCTGCTCTACGGCTACGGGTCCTACGGCATGTCGATGCCAGCCTCCTTCTCGGCCAACCGCCTGTCGCTGGTCGATCGCGGCTTCGTCTATGCCATCGCCCACATCCGCGGCGGCTCCGACCAGGGCTGGTCGTGGTATCTCGACGGCAAGCGCGAAAAGAAGACCAACACGTTCGACGATTTCGTCGCGGCCGGTCGCGCCTTGATCGAAGCGAAATACACCTCGGCCGGACGCATCGTGGGCCATGGCGGCAGCGCCGGCGGCATGCTGATGGGCGCGGTCGCCAACCGGGCGCCCGACCTGTTCGCGGGCATCCTCGCCGAGGTGCCGTTCGTCGATGTGCTGGCCACCATGCTCGACGACAAGCTGCCGCTCACTCCGCCGGAGTGGCCCGAATGGGGCAATCCGATCACCGATCCGGCGGCCTTCGACTACATCCGCTCCTACTCGCCCAACGACAATGTCACGGCGCAACGCTATCCGGCGATCCTGGCGATGGCGGGCCTCACCGACCCCCGGGTCACCTACTGGGAGCCGGCCAAATGGGTGGCCCGGCTGCGCGCTACCATGACGGGCGGCGGGCCGGTCATCCTGCACACCAACATGGGGGCGGGTCATGGTGGCGCGTCGGGCCGCTTCTCGCGCCTCGACGAGATGGCGATCGGCTACGCCTTCGCGCTCGACACGGTTGGCCTGGCAGGAGAGAAACCATGAAGGCGCGCATCGATGCGATCCTGAGCGAAGCCGTGCAGCGTGGCGACGTGCCCGGCGTCGCCGCGGTTGCGACCGATGGAAACGGCACGATCTACGAGGGCGGCTTCGGCAAGACGATCCTGGGCCAGGGTGCCGACATGACACCCGACACCGTCGTGTGGATCGCTTCCATGACCAAGGCGGTGACGGGCGCTGTCGCGATGCAGCAGGTCGAACGGGGAACGCTGAAGCTCGATGCGCCGGCAAGAGATGTGATCTCTTACCTTGGCGAAGTGCAGGTGCTGGACGGCTTCGATGCGGAAGGCAAACCGCGCCTGCGCAAGCCGGTGCGCGACATCACCCTGCGTCACTTGCTGACGCACACGGCAGGCTTCGGCTACGACATCTGGAACCCGGAGATCCTGCGGTATCGCGAGGTGATGAACGTGCCGACCATCGGCACCGGCCTCGACAGGTCGCTGACGACGCCGCTGCTGTTCGATCCCGGCGCGCGCTGGCAGTACGGAATCGGCATCGACTGGGCGGGCAAGATGATCGAGGCCGTGACCGGGCGGAAGCTCGGCCAGGTGATGCACGACGATCTGTTCGGCCCGCTCGGCATGGACAGCACCGGCTTCCGCCTCACCCCGGCGATGCGGGCCCGCCTGGCCCGCGTTCATCACCGCAAGGAAGACGGCAGCCTGGTCGCCGACCTGAAGCGCGAGGTCCCGCAGGATCCGGAATTCGAGGCGGGCGGCGGCGGTCTCTACTCGACGGCCAACGACTATCTGAAGTTCGTGCGCATGGTGCTGGACGGCGGCAAGTCGGCGCCCGGCGAGGCCGTGATGAAGCCCGCGACGGTCGAAGCGATGGCCGCCAACGCGATGGGTGACTCGACGGTGAGCCTGCTCAAGACCGTGATGCCCGCCTTGTCCAACGATGCCGAGTTCTTCCCCGGCGTCGCCAAGCAATGGGGCCTGAGCTTCATGATCAACAATGAGGAGGCGCCGACCGGCCGCTCGGCCGGCAGCCTCTCCTGGGCCGGCCTGCCCAACACCTACTACTGGATCGACCGCAGGAAGCGCATCGGCGGTGTCTACATGACCCAGATCCTGCCCTTTGCCGACGTGAAGTCCCTGCCGCTCTTCCACGCCTTCGAGAGCGAGGTGTACGCGGGTTAGCCCGCGAGCCCGAACAGCTCCGTGTCCTCGCGGACGCCGCGCAGGTGATGACGGCCCAGTGAGACCAGCCGGTCGCGGCTCGCGGTCGCCGCTTCGGCGAAGGCCTGCGACACCAGCAGCGCCTGGCCCAGCGGCTCGCACAGCGCCTCGATGCGCGAGGCCTCGTTGACCGCGGGGCCGATCACCGTGAAATCGAGCCGCGTGTCGGAGCCGACATTGCCGTAGAGCACGCGGCCGATATGCAGGGAGATGTCGAGCGCCGTCGCAGGTTGTCCGGCGGCTCGCCGCTCGACGTTCAGCGCGTCGACGCGGGCCAGCACCTCTTCCGCCGCCGCGAGGGCCGCGGCGCAGACCTCGGCGCGATCGGGGAAGACCACACCGAACGCCGCAAGCATCCCGTCCCCCATGAACTTCAGCACTTCACCATCGCGCCGGACGACCGGCTCGACCATGCAGTTGAAGTAGTCGTCGAGCAACGCGATCAGCTCACGGCCGGGCATCGTGTCGGCCAGGGCGGTGAAGCCCCTGAGGTCGGTGAAGAGCACCACCGCCTCGACACTCTGCGCCTCGCCGCGCAGCACGGTGCCGGAAAGCACGCGGCTCGCCGGGTCGTTGCCGAGATAGGCCGCCAGCAGCCCATGGCCGATCCCGCGCAGGCTCGTGGCCTTCACGGCGACGGCGAAAACCGGCAGCACCTCGCGCAGACAGGAAACATCCTCGTCGCGAAAGCCGCCGGACCGATTCGTCGAGGCCGAGAAGACGAGCCACAGGCGCTCGGCATGCTCGACCTCGGTCGGGCTGCCGACCTGCGGCGACAACTCGCCGAACGGCTGCACCCAGCCGATCCATTCGGTCATGCCGGCGGTGCGCAATTCCTCGAACACCGGGACGTCCGGCAGCGCTTCGTTCGTGTCGAGACGACAGCGCCGCTCGCCAATACCGTCGCGCAGCATCACCGCGAACGGGCTGCTCCGGATCTGCGTCGAGTCGATCTCGGAATGAGCGATTTCGAAATGTTGGTTGACGCCCTCCGCCGCATCCCAGATCAGGCTGCGCGCCCGGATCATGGGATGGAGCGTGTTCATGCCGACGAACAGGCGCTCGACCCGCATCCCGGTGTCGTTGAGACGCCGACCGAAGCCGTCGACCAGTTCCTCCAGCGGCACGTTGCGCAGGCCGGCCTGCGACAACCAGCCTGCAAGCGCGATCGGCGTCACGGCATCACCGATGTCACGCCGGCGGCGTCATCGTTCCCGCGGGCAGCGCGGCGCAATGATCGTAGATGTCGCCGGGACGCGTGAACCAGACCTTGTCCTTCTGCGGATGGTTCACGATGTGCTGCAGCGCCTCGCGCAGCGCGCGCAGCCGGTAGGGCTGGCCCACGATCATCGTGTGGAGCGCGATGCCGCAGACCAGCGGCTGCTTCGCCGACTGCCGCAGCAGCTCCTCGAACTGGCCGATGATCATGTCGCGGAACTCCTCGCCGCTGTGATGGCGCACCAGCACCTGCGGACTGTCGTTGACCTCGATCGGATAGGGCACGCTCATCAGCGGGCCCGAGCGGGTCTTCATCCAGATCGGCTGGTCGTCGTTGGGCCAGTCCATCAGGAAGTCGTAGCCGGTCTCCTTGAGCAGGTCGGGCGTGACCCGGGTCGAGGCCATCCACGGCGCCATCCAGCCGCGCGGCCGCTTGGCCGAGGCCTTCTCGATCGAATCGCTGATCTCCTGCAGGAAGCGCTTCTCGTCGGCCTCCCACATGCCGCCGTGGCGCTCGGCATTGGTGCGGCCATGGCCGATGAACTCGTCGCCGCGGGCCTTCAGCGCGTCGACGATCTGCGGCGCATAGTCGAACACTGTCGTGTTGATCAGGTGCGCGGCGGGCAGGTTGAGCTCGTCGAACATTTCCAGCAGGCGCCACACGCCGACCCGGTTGCCATAGTCGCGCCACGCGAAGGTGCGCGGATCGGGCGGCGGGTTGGCGACGGTGAGGAGATGCCCCTCGCCCGCACCGAAGGCGAAGTGCTCGATGTTGAGCCCGAGATAGACCGCCAGCCGCTTGCCCTCGGGCCAGGAATAGTCCTTGCGCTCGGTGATCGGCGAATAGGGATAGCGGTCGTGATACGGCAGCCTGATCGTGTGCATTCCTACCTCTTGACGACCGCAACCTTGTTGTCGGTCTGCTCGGTGTTCATTCGCCGGAACCGGTCGACCGCCTCCGCATGGAAGGCCCGCTCCTCGGGTCCGGCTTCCTGCAGCGGCCGCCGCTCGTCGTCGAAATGCCCATATCTGTCCTCGCCACGCACCAGCATGGCGCTGACCCGCGTCGACGAGGTGCAGCGCGCCGAGGTCGGGATGTAGCTGATGCCGAGACCGATGCGCCGGTCGGTCGAGCGGTTGGGCCGCGAATTGTGCACGAGGTGCGTGTGGTGCAGCGAGAACTGGCCGGCCTTCACCGGCATGAACGCCGTCCGGCTACGATCGAAGTCGCCCGCCAGTTCCTGACCGCGCGACAGAAGGTTCTCGGGATCCTGCATCTCCGCATGGGGCAGCTGGCCGAGCTTGTGCGATCCCGGCACGACCTCCATGCAGCCCGCCTCGACCGGTGCGTCGGAGAGGGCCACCCAGGCGGTGACGTGGCAGGCGGGTTCCAGCGCGAAGTAGGTCGCGTCCTGGTGCCAGCTCACATAGGCGCCGGAGCCCGCGTCCTTGGGCCAGACGCTGAGATGAAACAGGCGGATGTCCGGACCGATCAGGTCCTCGACCGCATCGAGCACCTCGGCGGAATGCACGATCTCGTCGACCCAGGGAAAGAGAAGATGCGGCTTGAAATTGTGGCCGCGCGTCAGCTTCTGGCCCTGGGCGCGCTCAAACGCTTCGAGCCGGTCGCGCCAGGCCCGCGTGCGTTCGGTCGAGAAAGCGTCGACCGGACAGACATAGCCGTCACGTTCATAGGATTCGACCTGCTGGGGCGTGAGCTTCTTCGGCATGTCAGTGCGCCGTCCAGCCGCCGTCGACGAAGAGCAGCGACCCCGTGGTGAAAGAAGAATCCGAAGAGGCGAGGAAGAGCGCCGCCTTGGCGACTTCCTCCGGCTGGCCGATACGGCCCATCGGATGACGCACCTTCCAGAAGGCGCGGGCGGCTTCCGGATCGGGCTGCCGCTTCAGCGAGCGCGCCGGCATCGGCGTGTCGATGACTCCCGGCATCAGCGCATTTATGCGGATGCCCTGTGCCGCGTGATCGACGGCAACCGTCTTGGTGAAGGAGACGATGGCGCCCTTGGAGGCGATGTAGGCCACGTTGGTGCCGAGGCTCGACTGCGCCAGCTGCGAGCCCAGGGTGACGATGGCGCCGGACCTGGCGGCGATCATCGGCTGGATGGCGTGATGGACCCAGAGGAAGGTGCCCTTCACGTTGATCGCGAAGGTCCGGTCCCAGGTCCCCTCGTCGACCTTGTCGACGGTGCCGCCGAACGAGGCGCCGGCCGCTGTGACCAGCACGTCGACGCGGCCCCATTTCTCGAGCACCTTTGCCACGCCGGCACGCGCCTGGTCGTTGTTGCTGACGTCGGCCGGGATGACGAGAGTCTCGCCGCCGATCTCGCTGGCGACTTTCGCCAACCCCGCCTCGTCGAGATCGACCAGCGCCACCTTCGCGCCTTCGGTTGCGAACAGCCGCGCGGTCGCGGCGCCGATGCCGCTTGCTGCGCCGGTGACGATGGCCACCTGATCCTTGAGCTTCATGACGGAAGCTTAGCCCGCGCCCCGGTCCCTTGTCAGTGCGTCAGCGTGGACGCTTGCGCAACGGACGTTTGTGCTGCGCGCGACGCGCCAGCATGTTCAGCCCCTCGATCAGACCCGAGAAGGCCATCGCGGCGTAGATGTAGCCCTTGGGCACGTGCACGCCCATGCCGTCGGCAATCAGCGTCATGCCGATCATCAGCAGGAAGCCCAGCGCCAGCATCACGATGGTCGGATTGTTGCCGATGAACCGCGCCAGCCCATCCGCCGCGGCCAGCATCAGGCAAACCGCCACGACCACGGCGATGACCATGACCGGGATGTCGTCGGTCATCCCCACGGCGGTGATGATGCTGTCGAGCGAGAAGACCAGGTCGAGGATCAGGATCTGGCCGATCACGCCCATGACCGTGACGCGAACGGCCCGCTCGGCCGCCTGCTCCTCGTCTTCGTGCTCGCCGGCCACATGGTCGCGAATCTCGCTGGTCGCCTTGTAGATCAGGAACAGGCCGCCACCGATCAGGATCAGGTCACGCCAGGAAAACCCATGCCCGAACAGTGAAAAGAGCGGCGAGGTGAGTTGGACGATGAAGGCGACGCTGCCCAGCAGGCCAAGGCGCAGGAAAACCGCCAGCCCGATGCCGATGCGCCGGGTCCTGGACCGCTTCTCTTCCGGCAGCTTGTTGGTCAGGATCGAGATGAAGATCAGGTTGTCGATGCCCAGCACGACTTCCATGACGATCAGGGTCGCGAGCGCGGCCCAGGCTTGCGGGTCGCGGGCGAGAACGAGAAGCTCTTCGATCATCCCACTACCATAGGTCATTGCTGGGTCGCGCCAAGAGACCTTTATTTTACGCGGTCGAGCCGGTAAGCCCGGAACCAATGCCTTCCCCCGCCGCCCCGCCGCGGCCCGCCCCCGCCAGTCTCCCGCCTGCCGCCCCCACGATCGCCATCGTGCTGCTGTCGGTCGCCGCCTTCGCGTCGGCCGCCAACATGCGCGTGATCGACCCGTTGCTGGTGCAGCTTTCCGCTTCCTTCGGCGTCACCGTCGGCGCGGCCTCGATCGCGGCCACCGCCTTTCTGTTCGCCAATGGCGTCTTCGTGCTGGTGCACGGCCCGTTCGGCGACCGCTACGGCAAGATGCCGGTGGTGGCCATCGCCTGCATCGGCGCGGCCCTCTGCTGCATGTTGAGCGCCGTCTCGGCGTCGCTGGGCATGCTCACCCTGGCGCGCTTCCTCACGGGCGTGACCGGCTCGGCGATCATCCCGCTCGCCATCGCCTGGGTCGGCGACAATGTGAGCTACGAGAAAAGGCAGGCAACCCTGGCCCGCTTCCTCACCGGCCAGACACTCGGCCTGATGACGGGATCGGCGCTGGGCGGCGCCATCGGCGACTGGCTGGGCTGGCGCTCGGTTTTCTGGGTGCTGGCCGCAATCTACATCCTGGCCGGCGGCGCGCTGTTCGCGGTCATGCGCGCCCGGCCCGACATCGCCCGCCCCGGCGAGCGGGCGGCGGGCTCGATGATCGGCCAGATGGTCCGCGTCATCCGGCGGCCCTGGGCGCTCACGGTGATCCTGGTGGTGGCGCTGGAGGGCGGCGTCTTCTGGGGCGCCTTCACCTTCGTCGGGGCCGACCTGCACCAGCGCTTCGACCTGGGCTTTGCGGCCATCGGGCTGGCGGTCGCGGCCTTCGGCGCCGGCGGCTTCGTCTACGTGATGTTGGCGCCGCACCTGGTGCGCATCCTGGGCGAGCGCGGCCTCTGCACCTGGGGCGGGACAGGGTTGGGCATCGCCTTCGCGGCGATGGCGCTGGCGCCGACCGCCGAGGTCGAGTTCGCCGCCATCGTCCTGTCGGGCGTGTCGTTCTACATGTTCCACAACACGCTGCAGACCAACGGCACCCAGATGGCGCCGGAGGCCCGCGGCGCCGGCATGGCCCTGTTTGCGCTCTGCCTGTTCGTGGGCCAGGCGATCGGCGTGCCCATCGCGGCGCCGATCGTCGACCGCTGGGGCGCGCCGCCCGTCTTCTGGGCGGCGGCCGTCGTGCTGCCGCTGCTGGCCTTCTGGTTCTCCGCCGCGATCGGCCGGCGCGCTCAGTTGACCGGCGAAACCCGGAACTGATAGGGCGCCTCGAGCTCCTTGCACTCCTCGTCGGTCAGCGAGATCTCGGTCGCCTTCGCGGCCGAGGTGAGCTGCTCGAGATCGGTGGCGCCGATGATCGGCGAGCCCATGTAGGGCTTGTGCAGCAGCCAGGCGAGCGCCGCCTGCGCCGGCGTGCAGCCCTTCCCGTGCGCGATCTTCTTCAGCCGCTCGACGATTTCCCAGTCGCAGTCGCGATAGGTGCCGTCCTTGACGACCGTATCGTTCTTCGCCCGTTCGGTCGTGCCGCCGCCTTCCTTGCTGCGGTTGCCCGCCAGGAATCCGCGCGCCAGCGGCGAGTAGGGGATGAGCCCGACACCCTGCTCGTGGCAGAGCCGGTTCATCTCGGGCTCTTCTTCGCGCTGGATCAGGTTGTAGAGGTTCTGCATGGCTATCGGCCGGGCGTAGCCCTTCCAGTCGGCAATCATCACCATCTGCGCGAACTTGTAGGCCGGCATGGTCGAGCCGCCGATGTAGCGGACCTTGCCCGACCGCACGATCTGGTCGAGCGAATACATGGTCTCCTCGATCGGCGTGTGCGGGTCGAGACGGTGGACCTGGTAGAGGTCGATATAGTCGGTCTGCAGGCGCTTCAGCTGGGCGTCGACCGAGGCCATCAGGTGCTTGCGCCCGGTGCCGACGTCGTTCTGGGTCTCGCTCATGCGGATGCCGACCTTGGTCGACAGCACGAAGTCCTCTCGCTTGGCCATCTTCATAAGCGTGGCGCCCATGATCTCCTCGGAGCGGCCGAAATTGTAGGTGTCGGCTGTGTCGAAGAAGGTGATGCCGACGTCCAGCGCGCGCTTGAAGTAGGCCGGCGCCTCGGACTCGTCGAACTTGCCCCATCCGCGCCGGCCCTTGGCGCCCCACGAGTTTCCGCCGAGACAGATCCGGCTGACGATCAGGCCCGAACGGCCGAGCGGTCCATACTTCATCGATACCCCCTCCAAAAAGCTGCGGCACCGGTCGCTTCCGACCGATGCCGCATATCCAAGCTCCGCCTTCGCGCGGGCTCCTAGCCCAGCACTTCCTTGTTCACGCAGTTGGCCGCATTGGGCCTGCCGTCGAACACGCTCAGGATGTTCTCGACGGCCGTCACGGCCATGCGGTCGCTCGCCTCCTTGGTGACGCCCGCCATGTGCGGACTGAAGATCACGTTCTCCAGGGTGAACAGCTTGTTGGCCGGATCCGGCGGCTCCTTGTCGAGCACGTCGAGGCCGGCGCCGCGCAGCTTGCCGGTGCTCAGCGCCTCGTACAGCGCATCCTCGTTCACGATGCCGCCGCGCGCGGTGTTCACCAGGAACGCTTCGGGCTTCATCAGACCCAGCGTCTCCTTGTTGAACAGGTTGATCGTTTCGGGCGCCTTCGGGCAATGGATCGACACGAAGTCGACCTTGGGCAGGATCGCCTTGAGATCGGTGACCTTGGTGGCGCCGGCCTTCTGGATATCGGCCTCGGAGATGTTCGGATCGAGGACGAACACTTCCATGTCGAAGGCGACGCAGCGCTTCACCGTGCGCGAGCCGATACGGCCCATGCCGATGACCAGGATGCTTTTGCCCGAGAGATCGGCCGGCAGGTCGGTGAGGCGCTGCAGCCAGCCCTTCTCACGCACGAACCGGTCGTACTTCTTCACCAGGCGCGCCGAGGCCAGCAGCATGTACATCGCATGCTCGGCCACCGAGACCGAGTTGGCGATGCCGGTCGTCATGAGCGGGATCTTGCGCTTGTTCAGTGCCGGGATCTCCACCGCATCGAAGCCGACGCCGAGACGGGCCACCACCATCATGCCGGGGGCTGCGTCGAGCTCGGCCTGGCGGAACGGGGTCGCGCCCAGGGTCACCGCATTGGCGTCCGCGAGCTTCGAGTGCAGCGACGGCACCGTGTCGTCGGTCAGGATTTCGTAGTCGACGTCGTCGCGTGCCTTCAGGACGGCGATTCCCGCCTCCGGCATGCGGCCGACGATCAGCACTTTCTTGCGATTCTTGCCTGTATTCGGGCCCGTATTCATCGTTTCCCCTGCAGTCTTGCCATTCGGACGGGCGCGATCCTAAGGCCCACCGACGCGGGAAACCAGAGCCTGTAACTAGGGCAGGTAGTTCAGCGGCAGGCGCGTGGTCGACTTGATCTCCTCCATCGCGAACATCGAGGTCACGTCGGACAGTTCGATCTTGGCGATCAGCCGCTTGTAGAAGGCGTCGTAGGCCTCGATGTCGGGCAGCGCGAGGCGGATGAGGTAGTCGATTTCACCACTCATGCGATAGCAGTCCATCACCTCGGGGAACGAGGCGATGGCCTTGGCGAACCGGGTGAGCCACTGGGCGCTGTGCTGGGCGGTGCGCACCGCGACGAAGACGGTGACGCCGGCGTTGACCGCCTTGCGGTTGAGCAGCGCCACGCGCGACCGCACGATGCCCTCTTCCTGCAGGCGGTTGATCCGGCGCCAGCAGGGCGTCGTCGACAGGCCGACGCGCTTTGCAACTTCGGCGAGCGGCATGTCCGAATTGTCCTGCAGGCAATCCAGAATCTTCTTGTCGAAGGAATCGAGTACGAATTTTCCAGCCATCGGCCTTCCTGAGAATGACGTTCTCAAGTTTGGCCGCGCCGGCGCAAAGGTAGCAAGCCGTTTCCTGGCCCGACCGTTAGAATTCGCTGCATGATCCGCCGCTTCACCGAACACCCCGCCACGGTCAACGAGACCTACCTTCAACACATGGGCATGGCCTTCGGGTTCGGCAGCAGAATGCTGATCGGCTCGCTGGCCTGTTTCGTCCACGGGATCTTTCCGTGGCTGTGCCTGACTCGCGGCAGCGACACGGTCCGCACGCTCCATCATCGCATGGTGAGCCATCGCGTGGTGCGTCCGGCAAAGGACGACGCCGTCGTCGTCGCGGCAGAGTAGCTCGAGACAGACGAAGGCGGCGATCTCAAGGCGTCGGGCCGTTCGTCCCGCCGTCAACTGACTCCGCAACCCCTCTCCGCCATGTTACGTTTCCTGAGTGGGGGAGCGAACAGTAGCGGAGGCTCAAATGGAAACACCCGTACGGATCAGCTATCAGGGCGGTACGCCGAGCGAGGCGCTGAACACGCTGATCGGCGAGCATGTCGATACGCTCGAGAAGCTCCACGGTCGGCTGACCTCCTGCCAGGTCATCGTGCAGGTGCCCGACCGGCACCACCGCACGAGCAACCTCTTCAGCGTCAACATCCACATCGCCCTTCCAGGCCATATCGACGTCAACATCGACCACACGTCGCATGACGACGAGCGGTTCGCGGATCCGACCTTCGCCGTGAACGATGCGTTCCGTCGTGCCAAGCGCCAGATCAAGGAGCGGGCGCGCAAGCAGCGTGGCGAGGTCAAGAGCCTGCACGAGCGCGTCGACCGCACGTTGGACCGCGCGGAAGGTTAACGGCGGCGCGGCACGCCTTTTTCGTCGAGTCTTTCTCTCAGGAGAAAGACTCGATCGCCGCCCCAGAAAATCTCGCCATCGAACACGAAGCTCGGCACGCCGAAGATGCCGGAGGCTTCGGCCTCAACGCGCAGTCCGTCGTGCCGGGCGCCGCCTTCGCCTTCGAGAAAGGCGGCGAATCCCGGGGGCGCACCGGCCTGCTCGAGGGCGGCACCGACGGCATCTGTACTTTCAGGGTCGAGATCGCGCCGCCAGAAGCGATCGAAGGCGAGATCGTTGTAGGCGCGGAAGACGCCATGCTGCTGGGCATACAGCATCCCGGCATTGATCGCGCGGGCGTAATAGATCTTCTTCGGGCCCATCAGGGTCAGACCCTGCTTGTTGGCGAACCGTCGCGCGTCCATGTAGGCGTAGCGCACGCGGCGCCAATGATGGGGATCGCGCCGCTCGACAGAGCCCTGGAACGAGGCGATGTCGAGCGTATAGGGCCGCCAGTCGAGGTCGATCTCGTAGTCGGCCTCCAGCGCATAGGCCCACGCCTTGGCCACGAAGGCGTAGGGGCTGACGTAATCGCTCCAGAGGGTGACCGTCGCGCGATCCGTCACAATGCGCCCCGCTCCCGCCTCCACAACCACCAGAACACGCCGCCGACCGCGACGACCATCAACGTGCCGACCAGCAGCAGCATGGCCGAGTCCTGGATCCACGCCACAGCGGGCACCGACAGAGCGAGGAACAGGCCGACCAGGCAGATGCGCCAGACCCGCGCATGGACGCCGGCCACGAAAGTGCCGAGCGCCAGCAGGATCAGCAGCGCGAGGCTGGTGGCATTGTCGTTCACCACGCCGCGCACCTCGGGCAGGAACATCAGCCACATCGCCGCCAGGAAGGCGAGCCAGTGCAGTGCCTGGGTCACGATGAGCCGCAGGTGATCGGCCGTCTTGTCGACCTCCCGCCAACCCGACATCACGCAGGCAAGGCCGTAGATCGGCGCCAGAACCATCCAGTAGGCGTAGGTCGTTGGACCGCGAAATCCCGTGAGGATGACGCCGCCGACCGCCAGGGCCAGCATCGCCACATAGGGGAGTTCGCGAACCAGCCAGTGCCGGCTGGCGCCGTCGCCGGCGGTGCTCAACGCGCGTCCTTCGCCAGCCGCTTCTCGACCACGCGCGCCCACAGGGTCGAGCCCAGGGTGAGCGCCTCGTCGTTGAAGTCGTAGCTGGGATTGTGGACCTCGCAGCCGCCCTCGCCACCGCCATTGCCGATGTTGATGAAGGCGCCCGGCACCTGCTCCAGCATGTAGGAGAAATCCTCGGACGCCATCACGAACGGGCCCTCGCGGTTCATGTTCTCGGGTCCCACGATCTCGGCCGCCACGTCGGCGATGAACTTTACCGCGTCCTTGTCGTTCACCAGCGGCGGGAAGACGACGCGGACGTCAGCCTTGGCGCTGCCGCCCAGGCTCGCGGCGATGCCGCTGGAGATCGTCTCGATACGCTCCTTGATCAGCGCCATCGTCTCCTTGCGGAAGGCGCGGATCGTGCCGCGCAGCACGGCCTCCTGCGGGATCACGTTGTAGGCGTCGCCCGAGTGCATCTGCGTCACCGAGATCACCGCCGAATCGAGCGGCGCCACGTTGCGCGACACGACGCTCTGCAGCGCCGAGATGATCTGCGTCGCGATGATCACCGGGTCGATGCCGGATTCGGGGCGCGCGCCATGCGCGCCCTTGCCGGTGATGTGGATGTCGAACAGGCCGCCACCCGCCATCTGCGGACCCGAGCGGATGGCGAACTTGCCGACGTCGAGCTTCGGCCGGTTGTGCATGCCGAAGATGATCTCGCAGGGAAACTTCTCGAACAGCCCGTCCTTGACCATCGCCTCGGCACCACCACGGCCCTCCTCGGCCGGCTGGAAGATGAGATGCACCGTGCCGTCGAAGTTGCGGGTCGCGGCGAGATACTTGGCGGCGCCCAGCAGCATGGCGGTATGGCCGTCGTGGCCGCAGGCATGCATGCGGCCCTTGTGCGTGCTGCGATGGTCGAAGGTGTTGAGTTCGTCCATCGGCAGCGCGTCCATGTCGGCGCGCAGGCCGATGGCACGCGGATTGTTACCGACGCGGATCGTGCCGACGACGCCGGTCTTGCCGATGCCGGTCGTGACCTCGCAGCCCCACTCCTTGAGCTTCTGGGCCACGATGGTGCTGGTCCGCTCCTCCTCGAAGCCCAACTCCGGATGCGCATGGATGTCGCGCCGGAGGGCGGTCAGCTCGGCGGCGGCGGCGGCGATCAGCGGTTCGATCTTCATGGCGGTCAGGACTCCAAAAGGAAGGCCGTCATTACACGACGAAATTCTGCGCCGTGCACGTTCGGATATGCATGGCCGCCGTCCGGCAGCACATAGGCGCGCGCGCCCGGGATCAGGCGCACCAGCTCCTCGGTGAAATAGAGCGGCGTCACGGTGTCGTCGCGGGCGCAGACGGCCAGGGTGCGCGCCGTCACCTTCTGCAGCTGCTCGCGCCGGTCATGAGCGACGATGGCGGCGATGCGCGACAGGACGATCTCGGGCACGGGAATGGTGTCCAGCGCCTTTGCCTCGGCGGCCACGAGGGCGGCATCGTGATCGCGCACCCAGGCCGGCGAATTGAGCGCCAGCGCGCTCGACTTCAGGTAGGCCGCCGGCCCCAGTTCGCGCAGCATCAGCGAGCGCATCTCGAACAGCCGGCGGAAGAAGGCATCCGTCTTCGCCCAGGTGGCACTCAGCACCAGCCGGTCGATGCGGTGGGGATGCTTGATCGCGAGGATCTGCCCCATCGCCCCGCCGGTCGAGTGACCGCACCAATGGACCTTGTCGTGTCCAAGCCCCTGGATGAGCTGCAATGCGTCGTCGGCCATCTGCCCGACGCTGTAGTCGATCCTCGACAGGCTGCTGCGCGCAGTGCCACGGTGATCGTGCACGACGACGGTGAAATTCTTCGCCAGCTCGGACACGTTGTCGCCCCACCAGCGTCCATCGCCCCCGAGTCCAGCGACGAGAAACAGCGTGGGGCCGCTGCCATGGACCTCGTAGTAGAGTTCCGCGCCGTCGCGCAGCTTGAACAGGGCCATTCCGTCTCCTTGGCGATTTGGTATGTTGTCCCGGGAGGTAAGCGCACCATGAAGCGCCTGTCGATTCTTGCGTTGATCCTGATCGGAGGCTGCGCTCCGAAGGAGCAGCAGTTGACCACCACGATTCCGCGGCCGGCGCCCGACGAGGCGACGCCGACCGGGATCGCCTACCTCTGCGACGGCCGCAAGGAAGTGTCCGTGGTCTACGCCAAGAACCGCGCCTCGGTGACCCTCGGCGACCGGACGTGGCGGCTGGAGTACCAGGGCAGCGCGCCGGGTTTCCGCTACGCCAACACCGCCACCGAATGGTCCGGCCGCGACGATCTCGCCACCTTGCGGGAAACCAGCGGCAATCCGCTCGCCTTCAACTGCCGTCCGACCCGCCGCACGACCTGAGGCGGCGAATCGAACGACTGCCGGCCCACTTCATCAGGGCCATACCGGCATGCCGTCCAGCCCCGCGGTTTCCGGCAGGCCGCACATCAGGTTCGCGTTCTGCACCGCCTGGCCCGCGGCTCCCTTGCCGAGGTTGTCGACGACGCCCATCGCGATCACGAGGTTGCGCTCCGCATCGGCTGCGTAGCTCAAGAGCGCCAGGTTCGAGCCGGTCGCCCACTTGGTCTGCGGCGGCGCGCCGGTGACGCGAACGAACGGCCGTCCGGCATAGAAGCGCCTCGCTGCCTCGAGGCACTGTTCCGTGGTGGCGCTGCCGCGGCAATAGATGGTGGCGAGGACGCCGCGTGTCATCGGCACCAGGTGGGGCGTGAACACCAGCCCGGCGGCACGGCCGCCGCTCAACCGCTCGATCGTCTTCGCCATCTCCGGCATGTGGGTGTGCTTGAGCAGGCCGTAAGGCACCAGGTTTTCGTTGCTCTCGGCGTAGCCGAACCGGCTGTCGGCGCCGCCGCGGCCGGCTCCGGAAATGCCGGTCTTGGCGTCGATCACGATGTTGCCGGGCTCGATCAGCCCGTTGGCCAGCAGCGGTGCCAGCGCCGTCAACGTCGCCGCGGGGAAGCAGCCGGGATTGGCAACGCGGCTCTTACCCTCGAGCTCGGCCGGCCAGACATCGGCCAGGCCGTAGGCCCATCCGTCGACGTAGCGATGGTCTCCGCCGATATCGACGATCTTCACCTCTGTCGGAACGCGCGCCAGCGCGTCGGCCGACATGCCCGTGGGCAGGGAGGCGAACAGCACGTCGAGCTTGGGCAGGCTCTCGGGATCCCACTTCTCGATCGTCAGCCCGGCCAGCCTGGCCGGCAGCCCGGGGAAGCGGTCCACCAACCGGGTGCCCGCGCTGCCCTCGCCTGCGGCGTAGACCAGTTCGAAGGACGGATGGCCCGCGACCAGGCGCAACGCCTCGCCGCCGCCAAAGCCGCTGATTCCAACGATACCGACGCGAATGCTCATGATGGTGTCCTTCTCGAGTACGGGCAAAACAAAACCCCCGGAGCCGGGGGCTGCGGGGGTTCAGGAACGGGCCGGATCGTTTCCGGCGGGTGGCACTTTACGGTGACGCAGTCACCACACCGACGGACGCAGACCGACGCGCAGCACGAACAGCCGCCGCTTGAAGGCAGGGGCGTCGGCGTCGGTCATGAAGGGTTTCGTTCCTGAGCATGTCAGTCGACACTGTCTTCACGCACGGTGAGCGTCAAGCGGAATGTCCGCCGGCCGCTATTTCAGCCAGAGCTTGATCGCGTAGCCGACCAGCGCCGTGACGCCGACACCGGCGGCCCACAGGCCGACGAACCACAGCCACTGACGGGGACCCGGCATCTCAGTGATAGCCCTCGTGGCCGGTCTTGCCGCGGAACACCCAGTAGGAATAGCCGGTATAGGCCAGGATGATCGGGACCATGACCAGCACGCCGGGCAGCATGAAGGCCAGGCTGTCGTGCGGCGCTGCTGCATCCCAGATCGATACCGAAGGCGGCACCACGAACGGATAGAGGCTGACGCCGAGGCCCGCGAGTCCGAGGCCGAACAGCGCGAGCGCCATCAGGAACGGCGTGTAATGGTGACCGCGCCGCAGGCTCCAGAACAACACGAAGGTGACGATCGCCACCAGCAGCGGCACCTGGGCGGTGAACAGGACCTGCGGCCAGGCGAACCAACGCATCCAGTAGGCGTCGCGCAGGAAGGGTGTCGAGGCACTCACCGCCGCCATCGCCACGATCGTCGCGATGCCGAGGCGGAAGGCCAGCCGGTGGCAACGCTCCTGAAGCGAGCCCTCGCTCTTCATCACCAGCCAGGTCGAGCCCAGCAGCGCATAGCCGCAGACGAGGCTCACGCCCACGAGCAGGCTGAACGGAGTCAGCCAGTCGAACCAGCCGCCGGCATAGGTGCGGTTCTGGACGGCGATGCCCTGCAGCAGGGCGCCCAGGGTGATGCCCTGCGCCAGCGCCGCCACGATCGAGCCGCCGGTGAAGGCCACGTCCCACAACGGGCGATGACGCGGGTCGCGCCAGCGGAATTCGAAGGCCACGCCACGGAAAACCAGCGCCAGCAGCATCGCGATGATCGGCGCGTAGAGTGCGGAGAGGATCATGCCGTAGGCCAGCGGGAAGGCGGCCAGCAGGCCGCCGCCGCCCAGCACCAGCCACGTCTCGTTGCCGTCCCACACCGGCGCCACCGAATTGATCGCGCTGTCGCGCTCGCGCCCGACCGGAAGGAACGGGAACAGGATGCCCACGCCCAGGTCGAACCCGTCCATCACGACATAGGCCAGGATGGCGAAGGCGATGATGAAGGCGAAGAACATCGGAAGGTCGAACGGCATGATCAGGCCTCCTTGCCGGTCGCGAGCGATTCGGCCACCGCCGGGGCGGGCGTGATGCCCGCGGCCCGCACCGGCTGATCGCGTCGCGGCCCCTCCTCGCCGAGATGCGGCGGATGGGACATGAGCTTCAGGATGTAGTAGGTGCCGGCGCCGAAGGCGAAGAAGTAGACGACGACGAAGGCGAGCAGCGACGCCCCGACGGCCGGCGCGTCTAGCGCGGAGGCCGAATCGACCGTGCGCAACAGACCGTAGACCGTATAGGGCTGGCGACCGACTTCCGTCGTCACCCATCCCGCGATCACCGCGACGAAGCCCGCCGGTCCCATCGCCAGCGCGAAGCGATGCAGCAGCGGCCAGTCGTAGAGGCGCTTGCGCACGCGCGCGAGCAGGCTGAAGGCCGCCAGGGCCAGCATCAGCATGCCCATGCCGACCATGATCCGGAACGACCAGAACACGACGGGCACCGGCGGCCAGTCCTTGCGGTCGACCGTGTCGAGCCCCTTCAGCGGCGCATCCCATGAGTGCTTCAGGATCAGCGACGAGGCCTTGGGAATCTCGATGGCGAACAGGTTCTTGCCCGCGGCTTCATCCGGCCAGCCGAACAGCACCAGCGGCGCGCCGTGGGGATGGCTCTGGAAGTGGCCTTCCATGGCCATGACCTTGACCGGCTGGTGCTCCAGCGTGTTCAACCCGTGCTGGTCGCCGGCCAGGATCTGAAGCGGCGCCACCACGGTGATCATGCCCATCGCCATCGAGAACATGACGCGTGCGCCCTGGTTTCCGCCCTTTTCGGCAGGCTTGGCGCGCAGCAGATGCCACGCGCCGACCGCACCGACGACCAGCGCCGTGGTCAGATAGGCGCCGAACACCGTGTGCACGAGCCGATAGGGGAAGGACGGGTTGAAGACGATCGCCCACCAGTCGGCCGGCACGAACTGGCCGCCCGCATTGATCGCGTAGCCGGCCGGCGTCTGCATCCAGCTGTTGGCCGAGAGGATCCAGAAGGCCGAGAAGAATGTGCCCACCGCAACGGCGAGGGTCGCCGCGAAATGCAGTCCCCTGCCCACGCGGTTCATGCCGAACAGCATGACGCCCAGGAACCCTGCCTCGAGGAAGAAGGCGGTCAGCACCTCATAGGCCATCAGCGGGCCGACGATCGGCCCCGCTTTGTCGGAGAAGACCGACCAGTTGGTGCCGAACTGGTAGGACATCACGATGCCCGAGACGACGCCCATGCCGAAGGCGAGGGCGAAGATCTTCAGCCAGTACTTGAAGAGGTCGAGATAGACCTGTCGTCCGGTCCACAGCCACAGCCCCTCGAGCACGGCAAGGTAGCTTGCCAGGCCGATCGAGAAGGACGGGAAGATGAAGTGGAACGAGACGGTGAAGGCGAATTGCAGTCTCGCGAGGAAGATGGCGTCCAGTCCCTCGAACATCACGTTCTCCCTAGACGATGCGCGACGCGTAAGCGGGCGACTTCAAAGCGATGACCAGTACGTCCAGCGCCGCCACGAGGTCCGCGCGGCTGCGCGCCGCGCCCAGCGCGATGCGAATCGCATGCTCCGGCTCCCCATCGACGCTGAAACTGTCGCTCGTGACCACGGCCAGCCCCTGTCGCTGGACGTGCGCGGCAAACTCCGCGCGGGTCCACGTCGCCGGCAGTCTCAGCCACACGTGAAGTCCCCTGGCGTTGGCGGCGTAGCTCTGGCCCGATAGGGCCTTGATCGCCAGAGCCTGTCTTGCCGCAGCCTCTGCCGCGACGGCCGACACGATCGCGTCGGCGCTGCCGTCGGCGAACCAGCGCGAGGCCAGCGCGACCATCAGCGGCGCCGGCATCTGCGATACGGTGCGCAAGGCATTGGCAATCCCCGACGCGGCGGCCCGATCGGGCGCCAGAACATGGGCGACGCGCAAACCGGGGGCCATGCATTTCGACAGCGTCATCGCGAGATAACTGCGCTCGGGGATGAGCGTCGAAATCGGCAGGGCCTTCGGTTCGAAATTTCCATAGGCGTCGTCCTCGATCAGCATCAGATCGTGACGGCGAATGGCCACCGCAAGCTCTTCGCGACGTTGTGACCCGATCGTCGCGGTCGTCGGATTGTGAATCGTCGGCAGGAGATAGACCGCCCTGGGTGCGTGCAGGCGACAGGCCTCGGCAAGCGCCTCGGGATTCATGCCCTCGCCATCCGACGCCACACCGACGAGGCGCACGCCGAGCGATGCAGCGGCCGACCTGAAGCCCGGATAGGTCAGCCGGTCGGTGAGGACGACATCGCCCGGCCGCGTCACCGCCAGCAGCAGCGCCATCAGGGCGCTCTGCGTACCGGGCGAGATGACGAGCCGGTCCGCCTCGATCGTGGGCACGCGCCGCCGCAGCCAATCGGCCGCGATACCGCGGTCCACCGCACTCCCACCCGCCTGCTGGTAGCTCAGGAGATCGGAGAAGCCATGGTCGCGCTGCAGGGCGGCCAGCCCCCTCATGATGCGGCCTTCGAGGTCGGCCTCGATGGGCGATGGCGGCAGGTTCATCGACAGGTCGACGTCGATGCCGGCGGCGGCCCGGGTGGCCGGGCGCATGCGGTTTTCCGCAACGAACGTACCCTGCCCCACCCGCGCATCCGTCAGGCCGCGGCGGCGCGCCTCGTTGTAGGCCCGCGTCACGGTCGTGAGGTCGACGTTCAGGAAACTCGCCAGGGCGCGATGGGTCGGCAGCCGTTGCCCGCGATGCAGGCGGCCGGAGACGATGTCGCGCTCCAGCGCCTCGACGATGCCTTCATAGACCGGCCCGCCGGTATCGAGTGTAGGGCTCCAATCCATACAATATAGCTCCTTGTCCTTGAATGTATGGCTATCCGTATGGATATACAAGCTCACAATCGATGGAGGACATCATGGCTGGGAAGGGCGGGCTTTATCTTCTGCGGGGCATGCTGGGTCGCTGCCCGGCCTGTGGCGAGGGCAAGCTTTTCCGGGCCTTCGTGAAGGTCGCCGACCGCTGCCCGGCCTGCGGCGAGGATCTGCACCATCACCGCGCCGACGACTTTCCGGCCTATCTGACGATCTTCCTGGTCGGCCATCTGGTCGTGCCGATCGCCATGTACGTGGAGATCGTCTACCAGCCGTCCTACTGGCTCCATACGTTCCTATGGGCGCCCATGGTGATCATCCTGTCGATCGGCCTGCTTCAGCCGATAAAAGGTCTGATCGTCGCCTTGCAATGGCACATGGGCATGCACGGCTTCGCCGCCGCGAAGCAGGCGCGGGCCGAGCCCTGTTAGCCGCCCGCTTAACCGAATAAGTCGAAGACTTCGCCGATCGCCGTCCGATCCAGGCCGGCGCGCAGGCAGGCCTGCAGCAGCACCCTGGCCTTCAGCGGGTTGAGGCGGCCGCCCCAGATGAGCCCGGCCTTGCGCAGGGCGATTTCCGAGCTCGGGCCACCGTAGGTCTGACGCAGCAGCGGCCCACCACCGGCGCGCGGTGATACGACCGTCGGGATGATTTCGGCCAGTTGTCCCACCAGCGAGGCGACGCGTTCGGGAACGTGCCCGCCGCCCATCGCGCCCACGACGACGCCGCGATAGCCGAGCTGGTCGCGATGGTCGACCATCACCTCCAGAATGTAGCCAGGCTCGTCCAGTCCCAGCCACAGCAGCGCCACCGGCTGCTCCCGCCCCTCGCCCGCCGCTCCCAACCGCTTGCGCGCCGCTTCGATCGGCGCGCGCACCGGCAGCGACAGCGGCACGACCCTCTCCTCGACCAGCGCCGCCAGAGGGCCGGTCTGCGGCGACGCGAAGGCGTTGAGGCGGGTCGGATGGATCTTCAGCACGTCGGCCGCGGCGTAGATCTCGTCCAGCATCACCACGACGACACCGAGCGCCTTCGCATGCTGCTTCACCCAAGGGTCACAGGCGACACGCACGGCCGCGAGAAGATTGCCCGGACCGTCCGGCGAGGTGAGTGCCGGATTGCGCATCGCCGCCGTCACGATGACCGGGATGTCGCGCTCGACCAGCAGGTCGAGCAGGAAGCTCGTCTCCTCGAGCGTGTCGGTGCCTTGCGTCACCACCACGCCGTCGACATCGAGACTCATGATCTTCTGCGCGAGGGCATGGATCTGGTCGAAGGACAGCGAATGGCTGCCGACCCGCGACACGGTCTCGGCGCGAATGTCGGCCAGCCCGGCCAGCAGCGGCACCGCAGCGACGAGATCGTCGGCGCCCAGGCCCATCTGCATCGCACCCGAGGCATCCGGTGCCGTCGCGATGGTGCCACCGAGGGCCAGGATCTGGATACGCGGAAGAGTCATGACAGGAGCCTCAGGGAACGAAAGAAACGCTCGGCCTCCGGCGCGCGTAGCGCGTCGGCCGGTCCGAGATAGCCGAGAGAGACGTATTGCCGGCCCTTCAGCACGACGAGTTGCCGCAGTGCATTGCCGCCGGCCAGCGGCCCGGTCGATTCGACGGCCGGCGCCCCCTGCACCGTCTTCCAGTCGACGCTGGTCCATTTGCCGCCGGCCAGGCGCTGCGCGCGATCGTCGAGGGCCGATTGCAGGTTGAGCCTGGGTTGGCGCACGTCGACGTCGGCGGGATAGAGCGCGCTCTGCGCCACGAACGACAGGCGCCGATATTCGAGACTGTAGGAGTGATAGACGAACGGCGTGCCGCCCGGCGAGGCCGTGTCGAGCACCTTATAGACCGGTGCGCCCGGCATCTCGACGAAGAAGGATTTGTCGGCTCCCTCGACCGGAAACCACGATACCGACTGCGCCGCGGCATCCGCCGCGAACAAGACCGCGGGCAGGGCGAGGAACGAGCGTCGAGAGGCGCTCATTCGGCAGCCTGCGCGCGGCCGAATTTCTCGCGTGCTTCCGCCGCGCTGTAGTAGCCGCGCGCCACATCGCGGGCGATCGCCTCGCCGCTGCGCTTCGCGGGGTCGCCGAAGCCGCCGCCTCCGGGTGTCGAGACGCGCACCACGTCGCCGACGCCGATCTCGATGTCCTGGTCCTTCGAAATGTGCGGCGGGTGATAGGCCTTGCCGCCCTGGTCGATCTGCACCGTGTTGGTGCCGCCGGCGCTGCCGCCCATCACGCCCTGCGGGCCGGTGCGGCCATGATCCATCACCATCGAGACCCGCGCCTCGCCGCGCCGCAGCTTGATGGCGTAATTGATGCCGAAGCCGCCGCGGAACTCGCCAGCGCCGCCCGAGCCCTCGCGCAGGGAGAACTCCTCGAACAGCACGGGATAGAACTGCTCCAGCACTTCGACCGGCGGCATCTTGGAAATGCCGATGGTCGAGCAGCCGTTGCTCAAGCCATCGCCGCCCTGGAAGCCGCCGTAACCGCCGCCGGTGAAGAGATACATGATGTAATTGCGCTTGCGCTCCGGATCGTAGCCGCCGATCCCCAGATTGCCGGAGGTTCCGGCGGGGGCGGCGAACAGCAGGTCGGGAATGGCCTTGGTGAGCGCCGCGAACACCGCCTCGGCGATACGCTGGCTCACCTCGGCCGCGCAGCCCGATACCGGCCGCGGATACTTGGCGTACAGGAACGTGCCCTCGGGCTCGACGATGCGCAGCGGCTCGAAGGTGCCCGCATTGATCGGCACGTCGGGAAAGACGTGCTTCACCGCGAGATAGATCGCGGACTTGGTCGTGGCGATCACGCTGTTCATCGGACCGCGGCAGGGCGGGCTCGATCCGGTCATATCGAAGGTGAGCTCGTCGCCCTTCTTCGTGATCTTCATCTTGATCGTGAGCGGCTCGTCGACGACGCCGTCGCTGTCGACCTGCGAGGTGCCTTCATAGACGCCGTCGGGAATGTCGGCGATCTTGGCGCGCATCTGCCGTTCGGCCCGGTGACGCATCTCCGCGATCGCCGCGCGCACAACGTCGGCGCCGTAGCGGTCGATCAGCTCGGTGAGCCGCACCTCGCCCGTGGCGAGCGCGGCGGCCTGGGCCTTGATGTCGCCGATGCGCTGATCGGCGATGCGGATGTTGGACATGATGATGGACAGGATCTCCTGGTCCATCTCGCCCTTCTTGAAGAATTTCACCGGCGGCAGGCGCAGCCCCTCCTGCTCGACCTCGGTCGCGCTGGCGGAGAAGCCGCCCGGCACCATGCCGCCGACATCCGGCCAGTGTCCGGTGTTGGCCAGCCAGGCGAACAGCTCGCCCTTGTAGAAGAACGGCTTCACGAACCGCACGTCCATCAGATGCGTGCCGCCGAGATAGGGGTCGTTGACGATGAACACGTCGCCCGGATCGACCTTGCCGGCATAGTGCGTCTTCACGCGCTCGATCACGGCGCGGGTGGAAAACTGCATGGTGCCGACGAACACCGGCAGGCCCAGCTCCCCCTGGGCGATCAGCGAGCCGTCGACCGTGTCGTAGATGCCGTCGGAGCGGTCCATGCCCTCCGAGATCACCGGCGAGAAGGCCGCACGCACGAACGCCAGGTCCATCTCGTTGCAGACCTGGACCAAGCCGTTCTGGATGACTGTCAATGTGACGGGATCGAGGTTCGACATGTCCGAATCACTAGCACAGCCCATGCCTCCCTGCGCTATGATGCCGTTCAAATCTCCCACTTTTCGAAGCGGAATCCCCATGAACGCGCCTCTCGATGCGGACAATCTCGATTTGCTGAAATTCGGCGTCGGCCAGCCGGTGCCGCGTCAGGAGGACCCGACGCTCCTGAAAGGCCAGGGCCGCTACACCGACGACATCAACCTCCCCGGCCAGGCCTATGCGGTGATGGTCCGCAGCCAGGTGGCGCACGGTCTCCTGAAAGGCATCGACGCCGAGGAAGCGCGCGGCATGCCGGGCGTCCTCGGGATCTGGACCGGCGCCGACCTCAATGCGGCCGGCTACGGCGCGCTGAAGACGGTGATGATGGTGCCCAACCGCGACGGCTCGCAGATGAAGACGCCGACGCGCTATTCGCTCGCCACCGACAAGGTGCGCTTCGTCGGCGATCCGGTGGCCTTCGTCGTCGCCGAGACCCAGGCCCAGGCGCGCGACGCCGCGGAAGCGGTCATGGTCGACATCGAGGCGCTGCCCGCCGTGACCGAGGCGCGCGCGGCCGCCCAGCCCGGCGCGCCGACCGTGTTCGACGACGCACCGGACAATGTCTGCGCCGACTTCCAGTTCGGCGACAGCGCCAAGGTCGAGGAGGCCTTCGCCAGGGCCGCCCACGTGACGAAGCTCCACATCGTCAGCAACCGCATCGTCGTCTGCGCCATGGAGCCGCGCACGGCGATCGGCCACTACGACAAGGAGACCGATCGCTCGACCCTCTATGCCGGCTGCCAGGGCGTGTTCGGCCTGAAGAACCAGATGGCCGCCCTGCTGGGTATCAAGCCCGAGCAGATGCGGGTGGTCACCGGCAATGTCGGCGGCTCGTTCGGCATGAAGGGCTCGCCCTATCCCGAATATGCCGGCCTCTTCCATGCCTCGAAGATCCTCGGCCGTCCGGTGAAGTGGACCGACGACCGGTCCGGCAGCTTCCTCAGCGACCAGCACGGCCGCGACCATGACTTCGATGCCGAGCTGGCCCTCGACAAGGACGGCACCTTTCTCGCCGTGCGTCTCAAGGGCTACGCCAATGTCGGCGCCTATCTCTCGAACGTCGGCGCGGCCATGGGCGCGCTGGGCGTCTCGCGCAATCTCGCCGCAGTCTACCGTACGCCGCTGATCGAGGTGCAGACCAAGGTCGCCTTCACCCACACCTCGCCGATCGGCGCCTATCGCGGTGCCGGCCGGCCCGAGGCGAACTACTTCATGGAACGCCTGATCACCACCGCCGCGCGCGAGATGGGCATCGACCAGGTCGAGATGCGCCGCCGCAATCACATCAAGCCCGAGGAGATGCCCTACAAGACCGCGTCGGGCACCACCTACGACAGCGGCGAGTTCACCGTGCTGCTCGACAAGGCCCTGGAGCTGGCCGACGTCTCGGGCTTCGAGGCGCGCAGGCAGGAGAGCGCCCGCCGCGGCAAGCTGCGCGGGCTGGGCATCGGCGACTATCTCGAGGTGACGGCGCCGCCCATGAACGAGATGGGCGGTCTGCGCTTCGAGGAGAATGGCGACGTCACGATCATCACCGGCACGCTGGACTACGGCCAGGGCCACTGGTCGGCATTCGCGCAGGTGCTGACGACCAAGCTCGGCATCCCGTTCCACCGCATCAAGCTGAAGCAGGGCGACAGCGACCTGCTGATCGCCGGCGGCGGCACCGGCGGATCGAAGTCGATCATGGCCTCGGGCGCAGCCATCATGGAAGCGTCCGACAAGGTGATCGAAAAGGGCAAGGAGATCGCGGGCGTCGCGCTCGAAGCCTCCGCCGCCGACATCGAGTTCAAGCTCGGCCGCTTCGAGATCGTCGGCACCGACCGCGGCATCGGCATCCTGGAGCTGGCGAGCAAACTGCGCAGCGGCATGAAGCTGCCGGAGGGCGTGCCGACCACGCTCGACGTCAGCCACGTCCACGAAGCCGCGCCGTCGGCCTATCCCAACGGCACCCATGTGGCGGAGGTCGAGATCGATCCCGATACCGGCCATGTCGAGGTCGTGAAGTACACGATGGTCGGCGACTTCGGGACGGTGATCAATCCGCTGCTGGTCGAAGGCCAGAGCCATGGTGGCGTGGTCCAGGGCATCAGCCAGGCGATCTTCGAGCATGTCGTCTACAGCGAGGAAGGCCAGCCGCTGACCGGCAGCTTCACCGACTATGCGATCCCGCGGGCGGGCGACGCCCCGTCCTTCAAGATCGACTATCACTCGGTGCCGGCGAAGACGAACGTGCTGGGCGCCAAGGGCTGCGGCGAGGCCGGCTGCGCCGGTTCCCTGCCTTCGGTGATGAACGCCATCTCCGACGCGCTGGGCGGCAAGCACATCAACATGCCGGCGACGCCGGAACGGGTGTGGGCGGCGCTGAACGGCTGACCGGCGCGACGTTAGCGGCCCGTTGGAGAGATGCTCCCGATCGGCTATGAGCAGGGCCGATGAAGCACAAGCGTCTCCTGTTCTCGGGCATCTTCGCAGCCCTGCTCGTGGCGGTCACGGTGGCCGGCCTCGAACTGTTGAGTTCGTTCGTCGTGCCGCCCTGGCCGGCGCGCGAACTGCGACCGATCGAGGTCTCCAACGCGTCGGTCGCCAGCACGCTCACCGGCACACAGCCGGTTCCGACCTACAACAGCTGGGGCATGCGCGACCGCGAGCATCCGCTGGAGAAGCCGCCCGGGACATTCCGGACCGTCCTGGTCGGCGACAGTTTCCTCGAAGGCGCGTTCGTCGAGGAATCGGTCGGCATGAAGCTCGAGGAGCTGTGGCGATCGGAAGGCCACCGCGACTGGGAGGTGGCCACCCTCGGGATCTCCGCGACGGGTCCCCCCCAATACTACTACCGCATCCGCAACATCGCCCTGTCGCTGCAGCCCGATGCACTGGTCCTCATGTTCTTCTCGGGCAACGACTTCGTGTTGGATGCCCTCTCGCCATGGCGCATCCCGCCGTTCATCGCCGAGCGCCCGCAGCCGTCGTGGCTCAGTGCGGTGGCGCCCCGTCTGACCTGGCTGCTGGTGAACCGGCTCGGCCTTTCGGAGTTCGGTCGGGGCAACAAGGCGCCGCCGGACGAGGCACAGAAGATCATCAAGATGCCGCGTGCCGATCGCCTCGACGCGATGGTGAGGCTGGTCAAGACCTACTACTACCCGGACAAGGACGAGAAGGTCAT
Source organism: Reyranella sp. (assembly GCF_965227665.1). Classification (GTDB taxonomy): domain Bacteria; phylum Pseudomonadota; class Alphaproteobacteria; order Reyranellales; family Reyranellaceae; genus Reyranella. The sequence goes on along the minus strand of NZ_OZ245767.1, from coordinate 4,397,496 downwards.
TCGCGAGATCCTGTCGCGCGGCGGCGACAAGTTCTGGGACCGGCTCGAACCGCGAGCCCGTGACGAAGAATACATTCAGGCCTGGTGGCTCGCCAGCATGGTGGACTGGGAGACCGCGAACTGGACGATCCCGCTCACTCCGGCGGAACTTGAACAGTCCGTGGACAAGAAGGCGATCGCCGCGACCCTGACCTGGCTGCTCGGCGCCCGCGACCTAGCGCGCGAACGCGGCATCGAGTTCGTGATTGCCCTCGCACCGGTCGGCATCGTCGATCCCAGTTACGCCGAGTTCTGGGCGCCCTGGCCTAAATACATGAGCTATCCGAAGCAGCGCGCGCTCATGCACCGTATCCTGCGCAAGGAGCTGGAAACCCAGGGCATCAAGGTCGTCGACCTGGAAGACGATTTCCAGGGCGTGCCGAACACTTACCGGGTGTCCGACGGCCACTGGACCGAGCTCGGCACCGAGATCGCGGCCAAGCGCCTGGCGGCCGCGCTCGGGAAGATGCGGGAGGCTCGCTAGAGCCTCCCGTCGAACGGCATCAGGCCGGTGTGAACATCGGCAGCGGCGGACCGCCGTCGGTCGGCTTGAAGACCACCGTCACCGGCTGATCGCACTTCAGCTTGTCGAAGTCGCAGTCGACGATGTTGGTCAGCATGCGCGGACCTTCGGCCAGGGTGACGTAACCGATCGCGTAGGGCACCGGCGCGCGGCGCATCACGCTGTAGGAATAGATCGTGCCCTTGCCCGACGCCTCGACCCATTCGGTCTTGTCGCTGAAGCAGAACGGGCAGATCGTGCGCGGATAGTGGTGCGCCTGGCCGCAGCTCGTGCACTTGCGCACCAGCAGCTTGCCCTTGCCGGCGGCGTCCCAATAGGCCTGCGTCTCCTCGCTGATGGCGGGCGGCGGCAGCTTGCGTTCGTTGGTCTCGGCCATGGTCTACTCTCTCTCCAGGATGACGGTCGCGCTGCCGTGGCGCAGGCCGAGCGAGCCGCCCGTGCCGTGCGCGATCGCCAGATCGCAGTTCTTCACCTGCACCTTCGGGTGCGCCTCGCCGCGCAACTGGCGCACGGCCTCCAGCACCTTGGTGAGGCCGCCACGGTTGGCGGGATGGTTGTTGCACAGGCCGCCGCCATCGGTGTTGAACGGCAGCTTGCCGACGCCCGAGATCAGGTTGCCGTCGGCCACGAAGGCGCCGCCCTTGCCCTTCTCGCAGAAGCCGAGATCCTCGAGCTGCATCAGCACCGTGATGGTGAAGCTGTCGTAGATCGAGGCGTACTTCATGTCGGAAGGCTTGACGCCGGCCTCGGCAAAAGCCGCCGGGCCGGTGAAGCGCGCGCCCGAATAGGTGAGATCGACCTTGCCGCCCATCTGCGTCTTGACGAACTCCGACGCCCCCAGCAGCTTGACCTTCGGCCGCTTGAGCTTGGCCGCGATCTCCGGCGCCACGACGACGATGGCGCCGCCGCCATCGGTGATGACGCAGCAGTCGAGGCGGTGCAGCGGATCGGAGATCATCGGCGAGTTCACGACCTCCTCGACCGTGACCACGTCCTTCAGCAGCGCGTGCGGATTGTACTGCGCATGGTGCGAGGCCGCGACCTTGATCCAGGCGAGCTGCTCGGAGGTGGTGCCGAACTCGTACATGTGACGCATGGCACAGTTGGCGTACATGTTCACGACCGTCGGGCCGTAGGGGAACTCGAACGGATCGTCGGGGGTCGGCGTGCCGCCGCGGCTGCGCGGCACGGTGCCGGTCGCCATGCCCTCGGCGCGCGGCCGGCCGGCCAGCGTGATCAGCGCCACCTTGCACTTGCCCGAAGCGATCGCCTCGGCGGCGTGGCCGACATGCAGCACGTAGGACGAGCCGCCGGTGTCGGTCGAATCGACGTGACGGACCTTGAGGCCCATGTACTCGACCATGGACATCGGGCCGAGGCCCGGCGCGTCACCCGCGCAGAAGTAGCCGTCGACATCGTCCTTGGTGAGACCCGCATCCTCCAGCGCGCCCTTGGCGCACTGCGCGTGGATCTGTGCCAGCGAGATATCCTTCGCGAGCCGCGTCGGATGCTCGTAAATTCCGGCGATATAGGCCTTGCCCTTGATGCTCATCGGCGAGCCATCCCCCTTGTCGATTGTGCAGCGCACATGGTGGGGGATCGGAGCCTCACAGGAAAGTGCGCACTTTCGCAGCGAAGAACGATGCTAGGCTCTGCGAAACGGCCGGGGAGCGAACGCCACATGATCTTCCGTCTTCTTTTCGTAACCCTGGCGGCGGTCTTCGCCGTTGCGGGCGCCGCGCAGGCCCAGGGCAAGGCCGAGCTTCTCTGGTACAGCCAGGCCGCGTTCAAACTCACGACACAGAGCGGCAAGGTCATCATGATCGACCCCTGGATCATGGGGGCGACCCGGATCCCGCCGGAGCTGAAGGACCTCGACAAAATCGGCAAGGTCGACCTGATCCTGGTCACGCACGGCCATGGCGACCATCTCGGCGATGCGATGGAAATCTCCAAGAGGAACAATGCGCCGATCTGGGCTCCGGCCGGCCTCAACCAGACGCTGGCCACGCTCGGCCTGATGCCCGCCAACCTCGTGCCGCGCATGAGCAAGGGCGGCACCATCGAGCCCTTCCCCGGCGTGAAGATCACCATGGTCCATGCCGACCATTCCTCGGAAATGGTCCTGAAGGACCCGGTCACTGGCAAGGATACGAGCTTCGCCGCCGGCGAGCCCTGCGGTTTCATCATCGAGCTCGAGAACGGCTTCAAGATCTACCACATGGGCGACACCGGCCTGTTCGGCGACATGAAGCTGATCGGCGAATACTACAAGCCCGACCTCGTGCTGATCCCGATCGGCGGCCACTATGTGATGGATCCGAAGGCCGCCGCCTATGCCACCAAGGAGCTGATCAAGCCCAGAATGGCCTGGCCGATGCACTATGCCAGCAACCCGTTCCTCAGGGGGACACCGGCCGAATACAAGGCGGCGTTGGGCCAGACCTCGATCGAAGTGATCGACGCCGCGCCGGGCACCCAAAAGCAGTTCTAGGCTCAGGCGATGTCAGGTCCAGCCGAGGAAGAAAATCGGAGCTTAAGAAGAATCCCGTCGTCTCGACCGGAGCACCGAAGGTGCGAAGCGGAGAGACCTTCCCTCAACTAAAAGCCGGCAAATGGCAGAGAGAAGGTCTCTCCACTCCGCGCTACGCGCTGCGGTCGAGACGACAGATATTCGAGTCTTGAGACTCAAGTCATCCGTTTTTAGTCGTCACGTTCGAGGACGGCTTCCCACACCGACTTGGGGTGATCGTACCGGTCGATCACCTTTTCCTCGACGCTGATCGGGTGCCAGCCGTGAGCGAAGAGCCGATCGACGGAATCGCGATCGAAGAAACGCTTAGGTGCGCCGTCGACCAGATAGAAGTTTCGTTCAATCTCTGGATGACCAACGGCGCCGAAATGGTGGTCGTTTGTCGAATTGAGTCGGCAAAGCAGCACCCCATCAGGGCGCAGTGCGGTCCACACGCGTTTGACCAGCGTGGAGGTTTCAGGCCAGTCGAAGTAGTGCAGCGACAGGCTGGCAACGACGACACCGACGCTGCCCGGCGTGAGCGGGAACGGCGCGCGAATGTCCTGGCAATGGATCTCGGCCTCGGGCACGCGCCTCCGAGCATCGGCAGACGCTTCGGGTGACAACTCGATCGCAACGACGCGATGCCCGGCAGCGGCGAGCGTGGCGGTGTCGCGACCACCGCCACAGCCCAGCTCCAGGACTGGCTGCCCACCTGCCCGTCCGGCGATGAGCGCCAGCCAGCGTGCAAGCCATGGATCGCCCGCCAAGCGTCAGTCGCCTGCGACGTCGCGCGCGCCGGGCGTGCGGGCGCGGAATTCCTCGGGGGCTTCGCGGCCGGCGTCGGTGAAGGCTTTCTTCACCGCGGCCACGTTGGGGCCGAAGATGCCCTTGCGGTTGTCCTTGGCCCACTGGTTGGAATTGACGATCGTGTCGAGCGAGCCCTGGAAGCGCGGCATGACATAGCGCGCAAACAGTTCGTAGGAACGCAGGATCTGCTCGCGCGTCGCCCATTCGTGGGCGCGGAACAGGACGCCGCCGAAGCCGCCGTTGGAAAAGCCCAGCAGGCGCTCGATGCCCTTGGCGACCGTGTCGGGGCTGCCGACGAGGGTCGTGCCCATCTTCACCCCGTCGCGCAGCGGGTCGTCGGCGCGGCCGGGTGGGCGGCCCAGCGTGTCCTCGAAATAGGTTACCGTCTCGCGGCGCTCGCCGGCATGGACCTCGCGCAACGCCTGCTCGTCATCCTCCGTGACATGGCAGTTCACCACGACGCGCCACTTGCTGCGGTCCGCCGTCTTGCCGTGCTTGGCCGCGGTTTCCTCGTAGATGCCCCACTGCTTGCCGAGCATCTCCGGCCCGCCCGGGATGCCGGCGCCGATCGACAGGACACCCAGCCCGTGCTTGCCGGCGGCGATCATGCCCGAGGGCGTGATGGTGCTGGCGCAGGCGATGGGGAAATGCGGATAGCTGTAGGGCGCGAGATGCAGCCGCGCCTCCTTCAGCTCGAACCAGTCGGTCTTCATGGTGACCGGCTCCTTGCATTCGAGCAGGCGCATGATCGCCTCCAGCGCCTCCTCCATGCGGGGCCGCTGGGTCGAGGGATCGATGCCCATCATGTAGGCGTCCGACGGCAGCGCGCCCGGGCCGCAGCCCAGCATGGTGCGGCCGCGCGACATGTGGTCGAGCTGCACGAAGCGGTTCGCGACCATCAGGGGGTGGTGATAGGGCAGGCTGGTGACGCCCGAGCCGAGACGGATGTAGCGCGTGCGCTCGATGGCGGCGCCGATGAAGACTTCCGGCGACGCGATGGTCTCCCAGCCGGCGGAATGATGCTCGCCGATCCAGGCCTCGTCGTAACCCAGCTCGTCGATCCACTCGATCAGCTCCATGTCGCGCGCCATCGAGAGCGTCGGGTTCTCCCCCACGCGATGGAACGGCGCCAGGAAGATGCCGAACGTAAGTCCCTTGTGATTACCGGTCTGTGCCATGGAAGTCCTCCGTCACCCGCGACGGTAGCATGCGCGCGACGTTGACCGCAGCACCGGCTTGCGCAGATCATCGCGCAATGTCCGAGGCATCCTCCCTACCTCTCGCGCGCTTCACGATCGTCGAGGTCAACGACGCAAAAGTGCCGCTCTGCCTGCGTCTTGCGACGTCGCTTGCCGCGAAGATCGCGGCCGATCTCGGCGCCGACGTGCTGAAGATCGAGCCGCCTGAGGGCGATCCGGTGCGTCGTGCGCCGCCCCTGCTGCCGCAGGGCGGAAGCGCGCTGTTTCAGTTCCTCAACACGTCGAAGCGCTCCCTGGCGCTCGACCTCTCGAGTGAGTCGGGCCGCACTGCGCTCGCCGGTCTGGTCGACAAGGCCGATGTCGTTCTGTTCGAGGAGCCGGCTTCGATCGCGGCATTGCTGCGTGCAGGCAAGGCGACACCGGTCGAGATCGCCGCCTTCCCCATCGAGATGGATGCCGCCCAACGACCGGTCAGCGAACTCGCGATCCAGGCCTTGGGTGGGTTGATGCACATGATCGGTGAACCCGAGCGCAAGCCGCTGAAGCTCGGGGGCCATCAGGCTTCCTATGCCGCGGGCCTCACGGCCTTCACCGGACTCATGGCGGCGCTGGCGGCGCGCGATGTCGGACGCCGGGCGCCCTCGGTGCGCGTGTCGCTTGCGGAGGTCATGCAGTGGGTGAACTGGAAGGCCGCATCCGGCGCCGCCGCGTCAGGCACCTCGCCCGGCCGCGAGGGCCAGAACTCGGAGTTCCAGGTCCTGCCCTGCCGCGACGGACATGTGGCCGTCGTCTACACCATCACCCAGTGGCCAGCGACACGCACGCTGATTGGCGATGCGCGGCTCGACGATCCGAAATTCAGCACGCGAGCCGGCCGGCGTCAGAACATCGCCGAACTCTATACAGCGCTCGCGCCGTGGTTCGCCGACAAGACCCGCGAGGACATCCAGAAGGCGGCGCAGGCCAAAGGGGTGCCGTTCGGCCCGATCTTCTCGCCGGCCGAGCTGCAGCAGACGGAGCAATACGTGGCCCGGGGCTTCCTGGCCGACATGGCCCATCCGACCGAGGGCACCCTGCGCCTGCCGCAGCTTCCCGTGCAGTGGAATGGGCGCTCCTTCGCGCCGCGGCCCGCGCCGGAGCTCGCGCCATGAGCGGGCGTCCCCTCGCCGGCATCCGCGTGCTCGACTTCGGCCTGCTGACGGCGGGCGCGAATACCTCGGCCATGCTGGCCGATCTCGGCGCAGACGTGATCAAGATCGAATCTGGCGCCTATCTCGATCCCTTCCGCGTCATCGGCAAGAGCGACAACGACGAGGGCTGGTGGAATCGCTCGCCGCAGTTCCGCTTCACCAACCGCAACAAGCGCGAGCTGACGCTGAACCTCAAGGATCCCGAGGGCCAGCGCGTCATCCGCGAGCTGGCCGCGAAGTGCGATGTCGTGGTCGAGAACTTCCGGCGCGGCGTGCTCGATCGCGCCGGCCTGGGCTACAAGGAGCTGAGCGCCCTCAATCCGCGTCTGGTGTTCGCCGCCATCTCCAGCCAGGGCGACACCGGCCCCGAGCGCATGAACGTGTCGTTCGGCAGCACGCTCGACGCCACGTCGGGCATCGCCTCGCTGACCGGATACGAGGGCGAGGAGCCGCGCATCTCGGGCATGGACGTGAACTATCCCGACCAGATCGTCTCGCTGTTCGCCACCGGCATCGTCATCGCCGCCGTCACCGAAGCGCGCCGCAGCGGCAAGGGTGCCTTCCTCGATTTCTCCCAGCGCGAGGTCGCCTCGTTCACCCTGGGCGAGGAGATCCTCGCGGCTTCGGCCGATCCGAACCATCGGCTGGCGCCACGCGGCAATACCGAAGCGGGCGTGGCGCAGCAGGACTCCTATCAATGCGGCGACGGCAAATGGCTGGCCGTGACCCTCAACACTCCCGATCCGTCGATGGCGACCTTCTGCGCCGGCAAGGATCGTGATGCTGCACTGAAGGCACTGCTGACCAAAGGCATTTCCGCAGCGCCCTGCCTCGACGGCAACGACCTGCTGCGCGACACAGCGCTCCAGGGCGTCACGCTGGTGCGCGACGAGAAGGGTGGCCTCGTGAAAGGACTACCCTACCGGCTCGACGGCACGGGACTCACCATCGAGCGGCCCGCTCCCGATCTCGGCCAGCACACCGACGACGTGCTGCGCGAACTGCTGGGCTACGACGATGCCCGCCTGAAGCAATTGAACGACAGCGGCGTGACCTCGACCACGCCCACCATCGGAGAGGTTTGAGTCATGCCGCGCGCCGAAGTGCACAAATTGATGGAGCGCCTGGCGATCCCCGCCATCGCCGCCCCGATGTTCCTGGTCTCAAATCCCGCACTGACCCTGGCATGCTGCGGTGAAGGCCTGATGGGCAGCTTTCCCGCCCATGGCACGCGCAGCCGCGAGGAGTTCCAGGCCTGGCTCGACGAGATGGTCGAGGGCATGAAGCGCCTGGAGGATGCCGGCAAGAAGCCGGCGCCCTGGGCCGTGAACCTCGTCGTCCACGCCTCCAATCCCCGCTACCAGGGCGACCTCGAACTGGTCGAGAAGTACAAGGTGCCGGTGGTGCTCACCTCGAAAGGCGCGCCGGGCGACGCCATCAAGCGCATCCATGGCTGGGGCGCCGTCGCCCTGCACGACATCGCCAACCGCCGCCATGCCGAAAAGGCGCTGGAAGCCGGCGTCGACGGCGTGATCGCGGTGGCGGGCGGCGCCGGCGGCCATACCGGCACCATCAACCCCTTCGCGCTGATGAACGAGGTGCGGCAGTTGGGCGACAGCTTCGCGGTGGTGCTGGCCGGCGGCCAGACGACGGGCCGCGACGTGCTGGCGGCCGAGGCGATGGGCGCCGACCTCGCCTATATCGGCACGCGGTTCATCGCGACCCAGGAAGCGATGGCCGCGCAGGCCCACAAGGACATGATCCTGGGCACCCGCGCCACGGACGTGTTCCTCACCGCCTCGATCGACGGCGCGCCGGCCAACTGGCTGACGCCCAGCCTGCTGGCCGCCGGCATCGACCTCGACGTGCTGCGCACGACCCTGCCCGGCAAGATCGTCGGCGCGCAGGAGAACAAGAAGCGCTGGAAGGACATCTACACGGCCGGCCACGGCGTCGGGAACATCGACGACGTGCCCGCCGCCGCCGACCTCGTCCGGCGCCTCGTCGGCCAATACCGCGAGGCGAAGTCTGAAATGGCGCGCGCGCTGGCCGGTCGCGTCGCAGCGTAGACGGTGGGCGCCCCCCTGCTCTAGGTTTCGGCTCCAGAGTTTCGAGGGGGTATCCGCGTGAAGACAAAGGCAGCCGTCTGTTTCGAGGCCGGCAAGAATCTCGAGATCGAGACCGTCGATCTCGAAGGGCCGAAGTTCGGCGAGGTCCTGGTCGAGATCAAGGCGTCGGGTGTCTGTCACACCGACGAGTTCACGCGGTCCGGCGGCGATCCCGAGGGCCTGTTCCCGGTGATCTTCGGCCACGAGGGCGCGGGCGTCGTGGTCGATGTCGGTCCGGGCATCGTGTCGCTGAAGAAGGGCGATCACGTGATCCCGCTCTACACGCCGGAATGCCGCCAATGCAAATCCTGCGTCTCGGGCAAGACCAACCTCTGCACCTCGATCCGCGCCACGCAGGGCCAGGGCGTGATGCCCGACGGCACCTCGCGCTTCTCGTTCAAGGGCAAGAAGATCCATCACTACATGGGCTGCTCGACCTTCTCGAACTACACGGTGCTGCCCGAGATTGCCCTGGCCAAGATCCGCCCCGACGCGCCGTTCGACAAGGTCTGCTACATCGGCTGCGGCGTCACGACGGGCATCGGCGCCGTCATCAACACCGCCAAGGTCGAGGCTGGCGCCAATGTCGTGGTGTTCGGCCTGGGCGGCATCGGCCTCAACGTGCTGCAGGGGGCGCGCATGGTCGGCGCCAACATGATCGTCGGCGTCGATCTCAACCCGGCCCGCGAGGCGCTTGGCCGCCAGTTCGGCATGACCCACTTCGTCAATCCGAAGGACCTCGGCGACAAGGACCTGGTCGCCCACCTCGTCGAGCTGACGGACGGCGGCGCGGACTACAGTTTCGAATGTGTCGGCAGCACCAAGCTGATGCGCCAGGCGCTGGAATGCTGCCATCGCGGCTGGGGCAAGTCGGTCATCATCGGCGTCGCCGGCGCCGGGCAGGAGATCGCGACGCGCCCGTTCCAGCTCGTCACCGGCCGCACCTGGATGGGCACCGCCTTCGGCGGCGCCAAGGGCCGCCGCGACGTGCCGAAGATCGTCGACTGGTACATGGACGGCAAGATCGACATCGACTCGCTGATCACCCACACGATGCCGGTCGAGAAGATCAACGATGCCTTCGACCTGATGCACAAGGGCGAGTCGATCCGCAGCGTCGTCACGTTCTGATCTTTCCCGTCCCGCTGCCGCGTTCCGGAGGAAGCCACGCCATGACCGTGCGAAAGCTGGGCGGAGCCACCATCGAGAAGGTCGAGGAAATCTGCGGTCCGGGTTTCAAGCCCGGCCGCATGTTTCCGAAGTTCGACCAGGAAGCCTTCGATGCCCAGAAGGGCTGGATGGTGCCCGAGCACGTGCAGGAGGGCAGCGACCGGCTGATCGGCTCGGTCCATACCTGGGTCGTCAAGACACCGAAGCACACGATCCTGATCGACACCTGTCTCGGCAATCACAAGCAGCGCCACAATCCCGGCTGGAGCGGCCTCGACACACCGTTCCTCGACCGCCTCAAGGCCTGCGGCTGTGCGCCCGAGTCCGTCGACTTCGTGATGTGCACGCACCTGCATGTCGACCATGTCGGCTGGAACACCAAGCTCGAAAATGGCCGCTGGGTGCCGACGTTTCCCAATGCCAAATACCTGTTCGCCAAGCGCGAATACGCCCACTGGGAGAGCGAACGCAAAGAGCAGGGCGAAGGCAAGGTGAACGACGGCTCGTTCGACGATTCGGTGCTGCCGATCGTCGAGGCCGGTAAGGCCGTGATGATCGAGAGCGACCACCAGCCCGACCCGCTGCTCACCATCCGGGACTATCCCGGGCACACGCCGGGCTCGATCGCGATCAACCTGAAGGACCAGGGAAAGCAGGCCTGCTTCTCAGGCGACATCATGCATCACCCGATCCAGGTCTATCACCCCGACTGGTCGAGCCAGTTCTGCTGGGACCAGGCGATGTCGGCCGTCTCGCGCCGCAAGCTTCTCGAGGACTGCGTCGAGAGCAACGCCCTGCTCTGCCCCGCCCACTTTCCCGGCGCCAATGCGGGCTACGTCAGACCCGAGGGCAATTCCTTCAAGATCGAGTGGGACCGATGACCCGACGCTTGGCTGGAATCGCGTGCCCCCAGCAGGACGCATCATGAAGCTCGAACCGCTGCTCGACGGACTCTCCTTCGGCGAAGGCCCGCGCTGGCGGGACGACCGGCTCTATTTCTCCGATTTCTATGTCCACCAGGTCCGCACCGTCGACGAAAGCGGCAAGACCGAGACGATCGTCGAAGTGCCCGGACAACCCTCCGGACTGGGCTGGCGCCCCGACGGCACGATGCTGATCGTCAGTATGACCGACCGCCGGCTGATGCGCTTTGCGGGCGGCAAGCTTACCGTCGAGGCGGAGCTGGGCGGGATCGCGACCGGCCTGTGCAACGACATGATCGTCGATACAAAGGGCCGCGCCTATGTCGGCAATTTCGGCTTCGACCGGCACGCCGGTGAGAAGCCGCGCCCCGCCGTGCTGGCCCGCGTCGACCCCGACGGCTCCGTCCATGCGGCGGCAAACGAACTGATGTTCCCCAACGGCACCGTCATCACACCCGACGGCAAGACGATGATCATCGGCGAAACCTTCGCCAAGCGTCTCACGGCCTTCGACATCGCCGATGACGGCACCTTGTCCAACCGGCGCGTCTGGGCCGAGACGCCGACCTGCAATCCCGACGGCATCTGCCTCGATGCCGAGGGCGGCATCTGGGTCACCGGCGCCTTCACCCATCACATGATCCGCGTGCTCGAAGGCGGCAGGGTCACCCACGATCTCGATCTCGGCGAGCGCGCGGCCTATGCCTGCATGCTGGGCGGCAAGGACCGCCGCACTCTGTTCGTCGTGACCAACAGCGGCAGCGGGCCCGCCATCGCCGCGAAGAAGGACGGCCGCATCGAGACGATGCGCGTCGACGTGCCCGGCGCCGGCCTGCCCTAGGAGGAAATGGTGAAAGGTCCCGAGGACGATGCCGGTCTGGCCGGCAAGGTGGCGATCATTTCCGGCGGCGGCGCGGCCGGCGACGGTATCGGCAACGGCCGCGCGGCGGCGATCCTGCTGGCCCGCGCGGGCACCCACGTGCTGGTGGCCGACCGCGACCTGAAGCTCGCCCAGCGCACCGTCGAGATGATCCAGGCCGAGGGCGGCCAGCATGCCGCGGCCCATGCCGGCGACATGACGCAGGAGGCCGAGTGCAAGCGGCTGGTCGATGCCGCGGTCGACCGCTGGGGACGGCTCGATTTCCTCGACAACAATATCGGCATCGGCAGCCGCGGCTCGGTCGTCGAGGAGAAGCCCGAGGACTATCGCCGCGTGATGCAGGTCAACGTCGAAACGATGTTCCTGCTCTCCAAGCATGCGATCCCGGCGATGATCAAGACGGCCAAGGGCGGCTCGATCGTGAACATCTCGTCGATCTCGGCGCTGCGGCCGCGCGGTCTCACGACCTACACGACCTCCAAGGCCGCCGTGATCGGCCTCAGCCAGGCAATGGCGGTCGACCACGGCCGCGACGGCATCCGCGTAAACTGCATCTGCCCCGGCCCGGTCTACACGCCGATGGTCTATGCCCGCGGCAACGGCATGAGCGAGGCCGCGCGCGCCCAGCGCGCCAGGGCCTCCGTGCTCAAGACCGAGGGCACGGGCTGGGACGTCGGCCACGCCGTGCGTTTCCTGCTGAGCAACCATGCTCGCTACATCACCGGCCAGGTGCTCGTCGTCGACGGCGGTGTCACGCTGCAGGGGCCGGAACGCGATTCACAGGATCACTGAAGCAACCAACCAATAAGGGAGAACAACCAAGATGGCCCGCCTGCCCTATCTCGAGCCCGACCAGGTCGCACCCGAGTATCGCGACATGCTCAAGCGCAACACCAACCTGCACAAGCTTCTGGTCAACTCGCCCGACATGGCGCGGGCCTTCAGCGGGCTTGGCGGCTACATCCGCTTCAAGAGCAAGCTCGATCCCCGCCTGCGCGAACTCGCCATCCTGCAGGTCGGCTGGCTGGAAAAGTCGGAATACGAATTCACCCACCATGTGAAGATCGGCAAGGAATTCGGTGTCACCGACGAGGACATCCAGGCCCTGATGGCGGAGACCGAAGGCAAGCCCTCGACGCTCGAGCCGCTGGCCAAGGCGATCCTGAAGGGTGCGCGCGAGATGGTGAAGGACCTCGCAATGTCCGACGCGACCTTCGCGGAGATCAAGAAGGAGCTGTCCGACGAGCACATGACCGACCTCGTGCTCACCATCGCCTTCTACTGCGCCGTCGTCCGCGTGCTCGCCACCATGAAGATCGACAACGAGCCGCAGTACAAGGAAGTGCTGAAGCAGTACCCGATCCCGGGAGTGAAGTGACATGCGCCTGAAAGATCGAGTCGCCATCGTCGTCGGCGCCGGACAGAGCCCCGGCGAGGGCATGGGCAACGGCCGCGCCACCGCGCTCACCTTCGCGCGCGAGGGCGCCAAGGTCCTCTGCGTCGATCACAATCTCGACTCGGCGAAGGAAACCGTCGAGATGATCGGCGTCAACCAGGGCACCGCCGCCGCTTTCAAGGCCGACGTAACCAGCAATGCCGACCTCAAGGCGATGGTCGACGACGCGCACGCCCGCTGGGGCCGCATCGACATCCTGCACAACAATGTCGGCGTCTCGCTGTCGGGCGGCGATGCCGAGCTGCTCGACCTCACCGAGGAAGCCTTCGACCGCTGCACCGCGATCAACCTCAAGAGCTGCATCTTCGCCGCCAAGTACGTGCTGCCGATCATGCGCGAGCAGCAGAGCGGCGTGATCATCAACATCTCGTCGATGGCGGTCATCACCACCTATCCCTACGTGGCCTACAAGGCGACCAAGGCGGCCATGGTGTCCTTCACCGAGCAGCTCGCCTACCAGAACGCGCAATACGGCATTCGCGCCAACGTGATCCTGCCCGGGCTCATGAACACGCCGATGGCCGTCGACACGCGGGCGCGCACGTTCAAGAAGAGCCGCGCCGAGGTCGAGGCCGAGCGCGATTCCAAGGTGCCGCTGCGCAAGAAGATGGGCACCGGCTGGGACGTCGCCAACGCCGCCCTCTTCCTTGCGTCGGACGAGGCGAGCTTCATCACCGGCGTGACCCTGCCGGTCGACGGCGGCGCCAGCGTGCGGCGCGGCTAGGGCACGATCCTTGCGTCGGTTGGCACCATGAACCGACTTGCCGGCAAGACCGCCCTCATCACCGGTGCCTCCTCGGGCATCGGCCGTGCCATCGCCCAGAAGTTCCACGCGGAGGGCGCGACCCTGCTGCTGATGGACATCACGGAAGAGGTCGTCGAAGGCGGTGAGCCGACGCACCGGATCCTGAACGTGCCCTTCTTCCAGGGCGACGTCTCGAACGAGGCGGACGTCGAGGAAGCGGTGCGCCGGGCGGCGCTGCCGACCGGCCGGCTCGACATCGTGGTCAACGACGCCGCCATTCGTTCGGCGAAGAAGCTCACCGACACCAGCCTCGCGGAATGGAACCGGGTGATGGAGGTCAACGTCACCGGCGTGTTCCTGATGTGCCGGGCCGCGGTGCGCCGGATGCTGACCCAGGAGATCCGCAACGAGGCGCGCGGGCGCATCGTCAACATCTCCTCGCAGCACGGCATGATCTCCTCGCCCGAGGACTTCTCCTACGGCGTGTCGAAATCGGCCGTGGTCTACATCACGCGCCAGATCGCTTCGGACTACGGCCGCGACAGCGTTATCTGCAACGCCGTGGCGCCGGGTAAAATCCTGACCGGCAAGACCGGCCGCGCGATCGAACCGCGCTGGATCGATTATTCCCATGCCCGCACGCCGCTGCCGCGCCTCGGCCGCTCCGAGGATGTGGCCAACGCCGCCCTGTTCCTCGCGTCCGACGAGGCGACCTTCATCACCGGCGAGAACCTGATGGTCGATGGCGGTTGGATGGCGAACTGATCGGCATCAAGCTCGATACGAAACTGCGTGCCATGATCCGATAGAACAATCCGCCAGCCGGACGGGCGCCCTCGACGGGGGACCTGCATCACGCCATCTTCTCTGCAATTGGGTTTGGGAGGATGGAGTACATGCGTTTATCGATCGGATTTCTCGGTGTCGTGGCGGCGCTCGGCCTGTCGGCCGCGCCGGCGCTCGCGCAGAAGAGCGGCGGCACCCTCAAAATGTATATCGCGGACAATCCGCCCAGCACCTCGATCCTCGAGGAGGCGACGACGTCCACGGTCGTGCCCTTCATGGGCCTCTACAACAACCTCGTGGTCTTCGATCAGCAGATCCCGCAGAACAGCCTCGAATCGATCCGTCCCGATCTGGCCGAAAGCTGGACGTGGAGCGAGGACGGCAAGAAGCTGACCTTCAAGCTGGTCGGCAATGCCAAGTGGCATGACGGCAAGCCCTTCACCTCGGCCGACGTGAAGTGCACCTGGGACATGCTGACGGGCAAGAGCGAGACCCAGAAGCTGCGCAAGAATCCGCGCACCTCCTGGTACTGGAACCTGAAAGAGGTCACGACCAACGGCGACCGCGAGGTGACCTTCCATCTCGGCCAGCCGCAGCCCTCGCTGCTGATCCTGCTCGCCTCGGGCTACAGCCCCGTCTATTCCTGCCACGTGCCGACGGCGCAGATGCGCACCAAGCCGATCGGCACCGGTCCCTTCAAGCTCGGCGAATTCAAGCAGAAGGAAATCGTCAAGCTCGTCCGCAACCCGGACTACTTCAAGAAGGGCAAGCCCTATCTCGACGGCATCGACATGCCGATCGTGCCGGCGCGCGGCACCGCCATGCTGGGCTTCGTCTCGGGCCGCTACGACATGACGTCGCCCTACGCCGTCACCATCCCGCTGCTCAAGGACATCAAGGCGCAGGCCTCGACCGCCGTCTGCGAGGTCGCGCCGATGAACAACAGCACCAACCTGATCGTGAACAGCGAAGCGCCGCCGTTCAACAATGCCGACATCCGTCGCGCCATGCTGCTCACCATCGACCGCAAGGCGTTCATCGAGATCCTGGCCCAGGGCGCGGGTGAAGCGGGCGGCGTCATGGAACCGGCGCCCGGCGGTGTCTGGGGCATGCCGAAGGAGATGTTCGATCAGGTCCAGGGATACGGGCCCGACGTCGCCAAGAACCGCGCCGAAGCGCAGGCCCTGATGAAGAAGGCGGGCTACGGCCCCGACAACAGGCTGAAGCTCAAGGTCTCGACCCGCAACCACCTGCTCTATCGCGACCCGGCGGTGATCCTGATCGACCAGCTCAAGGAGATCTACATCGACGGCGAGCTCGACCTGGTCGACACCGCGCTGTGGTTCAACAAGGTCGCGCGCAAGGACTACTCGGTCGGCCTCAACACGACCGGCAACGGCGTCGACGATCCCGACCAGACCTACTTCGAGCACTATGCTTGCAAGTCGGAGCGCAACTATGTCGGCTACTGCAATCCGGAGATCGAGAAGCTGTTCCCGATCCAGTCGGCCGAGCGCGACATCGAAAAGCGCAAGAAGCTGGTCTGGGAGATCGACAAGCAGATCCTCGAGGAAGGCTTCCGTCCGATCATCATGTGGAATGCCTCGGGCACCTGCTGGCAACCTCACGTGAAGGGCTACCGTCCGATGGTGAACAGCCTCTACAACGGCTCGCGCTTCGAGGATGTCTGGCTCGACAAGTAGCCGACGGCAGCGAAAGCCGCAGAACTGCCGAAAGCCGCGCCCCGTTGCGCGGCTTTCGTGCGATGGGACCTGACAGCGAAGCGGGCTTGAGGGTACTGTCGAGACCAACGAAGGCGGCGAGCAACGCAGCCCCACACACTGCCGGGAGGCAAGACATGAAATCATCACGCCAGGTTCTAACGCGCCGGCATGCCCTGACGGGCGCCCTGCTCCTCGCGGCGCCGCTGCTGGCCTCGGGCCCGGCAGGGGCGGCCGACTGGCCGGAGCGGCCGATCCACATGATCATCCCGTTCGCGGCGGGCGCCGGGGCCGACATCGTCGGCCGCACCTTCGGCGAGGAACTGGCCAAGGCGCTGGGCCAACCGGTCGTCATCGACAACAAGGGCGGCGCCGGCGGACTGCTCGGCACGGCCGAGGGCGCGCGGGCGCCGGCCGATGGCTACACGCTGCTGCTCACCTCGCAGGGCGCGACGGTCTTCAACATGGGGCTCTACAAGTCGCCCGGCTACGATCCGCTGAAGGACCTCATCCCGATCTCGACCACCGGCATCCTCACCAACGTCATGGTCGTCTCGACCGCCAACCCGGCCAACACCGTCGCCGACGTGATCGCGCAGGCGCGCGCCAAGCCGGGCGAACTCACCTACGGGTCGAGCGGCGTCGGCAGCAGCCTCCATATGTCGGGCGTGATCACCGAGCAGCGCACCGGCGTGAAGCTGCAGCACGTGCCCTATCGCGGCGCGCCCGCCGCCGTTCTCGCCGTGGTCAACGGCGAAGTGACGATGGGCTTCTTCAACGCGCCGACCGTGGTGGGCCAGATCAAGGCGGGCAAGCTGAAGGCGCTGGCCGTGACGACGAAAGACCGCTCGAAGATCCTGCCCGACGTGCCGACCATGATGGAGGCGGGCCTGCCCGACTTCGTGGTCGCGACCTGGCTGGGCTTCGCCGTGCCGACCGGCACGCCCGCGCCCATCGTGGCCCGACTCAACGCCGAGATCGGCCGCATCGCCCAGATGCCGCAGGTGAAGGAGAAGCTGCTGGTGCAGGGCTTCGAGGTGCTGCCGCCCGACACGCCGGCCCAGGCCCGCAAGCTGATCGCCGACGATCAGGCCCTGTGGCTGCCCATCATCAAGGCCTCGGGCGCGAAGGCGGAGTAGTCAGTCGCCCGCCGCCAGCTCGTTGCGCGAGAAGCCCGCGATCTCCTGGATCAGCTTCTTCGTCAGGGAGCGGCCGAACGCGCCATGATTCTCGGCGACGATGGTGAAGGCACCGGGGCCGCCGATGACATTCTCCTGGAAGTACTTCTCCAACCCGCCCGGCGGGTTGGTGTGTTCGGGACGGAACGCCTCCTCGATCGGAGTCAGGATGACGAGCGCATTGATCGTGACGTTCTTCGCCACTGCGTCGTCGCGCGCGTCGGTGACCAGGCGGCCGCCGATATTGTTGCCGTCACCCGAGACGTCGATGACCCGACGATCCGAGGCGAAGGGTGCACGTTCAAACTGGCCCATCGCGAAGTCGATGGCGGCGCTGATCGAGGTGCTGCCGGCAAAGGAGCGCGGAGTCTCGATCAGCTTGTCGCCGAACCGACGGGCCGCAGCGCCGTCGCCGATCACCATCCAGTCGATCACGACGTTCTGCATGTTGGCCGACGCCCATTCGACGAAGCACACAGCGATCCGCCGGTGGGGGCCCGAGGTGATGGCCCGCACCACATCGGGATGGGTGATGGCGGCGGCGGCGCCTTCGCGCTGCAGCCTGAATTTTGGGTCGGTCACGCTGCGCGAGACGTCGGCGGCCAGCACCAGCAGCATGTCGACCGGCTCTGCGGCCCGGAGCGCGGGCGGCATCAAGGCCAGAATCGTCCCCAGCAGCGCAACAATGAGCCTCATCGCACGCGACCTCTCTCACCGGTTCGCCCGAGTATAGGGCTCCTGCGCCGTCCCGCGAGCGATCGCTGGCACGCAACACTCTTGCTATTGCGAATTACTCGCTTATCTGGCTATTTTTGCTGCACCGCATTATATTCCGTCTCTTCCGGTAGCAGGCCGGACCGTTGCGTAGGAGCGTTTAGCGTGAGCGCGTTGAGGAACGAGACCGTTTTGTCGGTGCATCACTGGACCGACGAGTTGTTCAGCTTCCGGACCACCCGCGACAAGGGTTTCCGCTTCGCCAGCGGCCAGTTCACGATGATCGGCCTGAAAGTCGAGGGCAAGCCGGTGCTGCGCGCCTACTCGATCGCCAGCCCGCATTACGTGGACGAGCTGGAGTTCTTCTCGATCAAGGTGCCCGACGGCAAGCTCACCTCGCACCTCAAGAACCTGATGCCGGGCGATCCCGTGCTGGTCGGCGCCAAGGCCGTCGGCACCCTGCTGCTCGACAGCCTGACCCCAGGCCGCAATCTCTACCTGCTGGGCACCGGCACCGGCCTCGCCCCCTTCCTGTCGATCGTGCGCGATCCGGAAGTCTATGAACGCTACGAGAAGGTGATCCTGGTCCATGGCTGCCGCCATGTCCGCGACCTGGCCTATCGCTCAGCCCTGGCCGACGAGCTGCCGGCCGACGAGATCCTGGGCGACATGGTCCGCGACAAGCTGATCTATTATCCGACCGTGACCCGCGAGCCCTTCAAGTATCGCGGCCGTATCTCGCACCTGATCGAGAACGGCACCTTGGCGAAGGATGTCGGCCTGCCGCCGATGTCGCGCGAGAACGACCGGTTCATGCTCTGCGGCAGCGTCCAGATGCTGGCCGACATCCGCGCCCTGCTCGAAGGCATGGGCCTCACGGAGGGCAGCACCACCACCCCGGGCGAGTTCGTCGTCGAAAAGGCCTTCGTCGAGTAGTCGGTTCCGCTTCGCGAGCCTCTTCAAGTAGCGTGCGACGGGCACCGGCGGCTAGGATGCCGGCGAGGAACGCATGCCGTCAGGCTCGGGAAGAGGATTGAAAGTGACACTACCGCTCGAGGGAGTTCGCGTCATCGAAGTGGGCCAAGCGCTGGCCGGTCCGCTGGCCGGGGTGATCCTGGCCGACATGGGCGCCGACGTGATCAAGATCGAAAAGCCCGATGGCGGCGACGATGCCCGCATCTGGGGCCCTCCCTTCGGCCCCGACGGCAAGACCTCGCTCTACTTCTACTCGCAGAACCGCAACAAGCGCTCGGTCGTGCTCGACCTCAAGCTCGCGGAGGACGTCGACAGGCTCCACAAGCTTTGCGAGACGGCCGACATCCTGATCCAGAACCTGAGGCCCGGCGTCGTCGACGAGGTGGGCATCGGTCCCGAGACGATGCTCGCGCGCCATCCGCGCCTGATCTACTGCTCGATCTGGGCCTTCGGCTACCAGGGACCGCTGCGCATGAAGCCGGCGTTCGATCCGCTGCTGCAGGCCTATGGCGGCATGATGAGCGTGACCGGCCGGCCGGAGGATCCGCCGACCTTCTGCGGCGCCTCGATCAACGACAAGGCGACCGGCATGTTCTGCACCATCGGTGCTTTGGCCGCGCTACGCCTGCGCGACAAGACCGGCAAGGGATGCCTGGTCGACACGTCGCTGTTCGACTCGGCGGTGCATTGGGTCGAGGGCCAGGTGAACGGCTATCTCGCCAACGGCACGGTTTCGCAGCGCCACGGCACCGGCAGCCCCGTCATCGTGCCCTATCAGACCTTCGACACGGCCGACCATCCGATCTGCCTGGCACCCGGCAACGACCGGCTGTGGGCGCGCTGCGCCAAGGTACTGGGCCACGACGAATGGGCAACGGACCCCAAATTCGCGAAGAGTGCGCAGCGGGTCGCGCACAAGGCCGAGCTGCTGCCGATGATCGCCGAGGCTCTCAAGGCGAAGCCTCGCGCCGAATGGCTGGACGCTATGGAGAAGGCCGGCGTGCCCTGCGCGGCCGTGAACGATATCGGCGAGCTGGCGCGCACCGAGCAGATGGAGGCGTCGAAGCTCATCCAGCAGCTGCCCGGCGGACCGAAGGTGGTCGGCCTGCCGATCGCCTTCGATCACGTCCGGCCGCATTCGGCGCGCTCGGCGCCGACACTGGGCGAACATACCGACGAAGTGCTGGGAAGCCTGTCCAAGTGACCGGCGCCGCCCCGTCCTCCGCCCCAGCTTCCGGAATGGGCCTCGTCGCCCCCTGGCGCATCGGCGTCGACGTGGGCGGTACCTTCACCGACATGGTGCTGCGCGACGCCGCGGGCGCCGTGCGCATCTTCAAGTCGCCGTCGGTCCCGGCCGATCCCAGCGAAGGTGTGCTGGGCGTGCTGCGCCTGGCGGCCAAGCAGCTCGACATCACACTGACCGCCCTGCTGCGCGACTGCGCGCTGTTCGTGCACGGCTCGACCGTCGCGACCAACACGATCCTGGAGAAGAAGGGCGCCAAAGTCGGGATGCTGACGACCGAGGGCTTCCGCGATTCGCTGGAGATCCGTCGCGGCATCCGCGAGAACCAATGGGACCACCGCGCGCCGTTCCCGCCGGTGCTCGTACCGCGCTATCTGCGACTCCCGGTGCGCGGCCGCATCGCGGCCGATGGCACCGAGCTGGCGCCGCTCAAGCCTGAGGACGTCGACGCCGCGGCCAAGGTGTTCGCCGAGGAAGGCGTCGAGTCGGTTGCAGTCTGCCTGTTCAATTCCTTCCTCGATGGCGCGCACGAACGCGCCGTCGGCAGTCAGCTCGCGAAAGCGTGGAACGGCAAATGGATCTCGCTGTCGAGCGAGGTCATGCCGACCATGGGCGAGTACGAGCGCGGCTCGACCGCCGTCGTGAACGCCTATGTGGCGCCCAAGGTGACGAGCTACCTGCGCGCCCTCGACGAGCAATTGCGCCAGTTCGGCCTGCCGCGGTCGCTGCTGCTGCTGCAGAGCAATGGCGGTGCCGTCTCCGTCGACCAGGTGGCCGCGCGACCTGTGATGTTGGTCCTGTCGGGCCCCGCCGCCGGCGTCGGCGCCCTCAAGGGCTGCGCCGCACCCGGCGAGAAGGCCAACCTGATCTCGATGGAGATCGGCGGCACGAGCTGCGACGTGATGGTGATGGCGAGCGGCGACGTGCCGGTCACCGACGAACTCACCATCGACGGCTACCATCTCACGACCCCCTCGGTAGAGATCCACACGGTCGGCGCCGGCGGCGGCACGATCGCCTGGGTCGACGATGCGGGCCTCCTGCATGCCGGCCCGCAGGGCGCCGGCGCCCGCCCCGGCCCCGCAGCCTATGGGCTGGGCGGCGAGAACCCGACCGTCACCGACGCACAGCTCGTGCTGGGCCGCCTGCGTCCCGGCCCGCTGGCCGGCGGCGCCGTCACGCTCGACGCGGCGCTCGCCCGCAAGGCCATCGAGACCAAGCTCGCCAAACCGCTCGGCCTCTCGGTCGAGGAGGCAGCGGCCGGCGTCATCCGGCTGCTGGAGCAAAACCTGCTGCATGCGGTCGAGCGGCTCAGCATCGAGCGCGGCCACAATCCCGCGACCTTCACCCTCGTCGCCGCGGGCGGCGCCGGCCCGATGCACGGCACCGCCGTCGCCCGCGCGCTGGGCAGCCGCCGCGCCCTCCTGCCACGCGCCGCCGGCGCCTTCTGCGCCATGGGCATGCTGCAGTCCGACGTGCGCCAGGACTACCTGCAGGTCTTCCTCGCCGATCTCGACAAGGTCGAGACCGCGACGCTCGAATCAGGCTTCGCCCAGCTCGAGGCGCGCGCCCGTGAAGCGCTGGCGCGTGATGGTTTCGGCGAAGGCGAGGTCGCGATCGAGCGCCAGCTCGACCTGCGCTACGATGGCCAGCAATGGCCGGTGCGTGCGCCGCTTTCCGCATCAGGCTTCGACGCCGCCGCGGCGCGCCAAGCGTTCGAGACCGAGCACCAGCGCCTGTTCGGCCATATCCAGCCGGGCGGCCGCATCGACATCACCGCGCTCAGAGTGGTGGGACGTGGCCGTCTCGACTGGACACCCCCCGCAGCGCGCTCAGCCCAGACCGACACGCCCATGCCGCGCGAGACCCGCAAGGTCTGGATCGATCCGGCGACCGGCTGGCTCGACGTCCCCATCTACGACGGCGCCGACCTGCGGCCGGGCTGTCGCCTCGATGGGCCCCTGCTGGTCGAGGAACGCACGACGACGGCGTTCGTCGGCCCCCGCGACGTGCTCGAAGTCGACGAGCGCGACGATTTCCTCGTCCATGTCGGCGCCAATGCCGCGTAGCTCTCACCCACACCACCTCATCCTGAGGAGCGCGCCGCAGGCGTGCGTCTCGAAGGATGGGCAACAGGCAAGGTGCTCGTGCCGCCCCTTCGAGACGGCCGCTGCGCGGCCTCCTCAGGGTGAGGTAAACGACTGGAGGATCAGCGAATGAACCTCGATCCCGTCACGCTCGCGCTGGTGCAGAACCGGCTCGACCATATCTCGCACCAGATGGGCTGGGTGATGACGCGTACCGCGCGCTCGCCGATCTTCAGCCAGAGCCACGATTTCTCCTGCTTCATCGCCGACGCGCGCGGCACCTTGATCAGCCAGGCCGACGGTATCCCGATCCATACTGGCGGCGGCGGCTTCGCCGTGCGCGCCATCCTGCGCGATTTCAAGGACGCCATCGCGCCCGAGGACGTGTTCCTGCTGAACGATCCCTACACGGCGGGCGGCAACCACCTGCCCGACTGGGTGATCACGCGGCCGGTGTTCGCCGGCGGCAAGCTGGTGGCCTTCGCCTGCAACCGCGCCCATCAGGCCGATATCGGCGGCGGTGCAGCCGGCACCTATAACTCCGCCGCCACCGAGATCTTCCACGAAGGCATCCGCCTGCCGGTGCTGAAACTGATCGAGGCCGGCAAGGTGCGCGACGACCTGTGGCGCCTGCTGATGCTGAACACGCGCCTGCCCGAGGCGCTCGACGGCGACCTGCGCGCCATGATCGGCTCGACGCGCATCGGTGCGGAGCGCCTGGCGCTGCTGGTCGAAGAGCTGGGGATCGATCGCGCCGACGATTTCTTCGAAGGTGTGCTCGACCATGCCGATCGGCGCTTCCAGACCTGCATCGACCGCCTGCAACAGGGAGTCTGGAAGGGCGAGGAACCGGTCGACAACGACTGCTTCGAGCCGATCGATGCGAAGATCGCCGTCGCGATCACGGTGAAGGACCGCAAGCTGGTCGTGGACTTTGCCGGCACCTCGCCGCAAGTGCGCGGCTTCAAGAACAGCTCGATCGCCAACTCGACCTCGGCGGTTTTCATGTCGCTCGCATCGTTCTTCGAGCCCGACCTGCCGAAGAACGAAGGCGCTTTCCGAAGCGTCGAGATCCGGCTGCCCGAAGGCACGCTGGTGAACGCGCGCATGCCGGCGCCGATGACGATGAACACGGTGTTCGTGGCGCACGAGATCATCCACGCAATGTGGAAGGCGCTGGCCCAGGCCCTGCCCGAGCGCGCTTCGGCCGGCTGGTCGAAGGCGGTGCACGCGGTCACGGCGGGCCTGCGCGACGACAAGGATGGAGGGGGCGGCCGCTACGTCATGTATCAATGGGCCGGTGCGCCGGCCGGCGGTGGCGTCGAGGGCCGCGACGGATTCCACCTGATCGGACATCTCATCACCCTGGGCGGTCTCACCCTGCCCAACCTCGAGACCTACGAGCAGCTCTACCCGGCGCGCTTCCGCCGCCAGGAAATGCGCTGCGACACCGCCGGCGCGGGCCGATTCCGCGGTGGCGCCGGCTGTGACTATGAGGTCGAGATCTTCACCCCGGCCGACTATGCCTTTCGCGGCGAAGGCGCCGGCGCACCCTCGAGCTTCGGCGTCGCAGGCGGACAGGCCGGTGCCGGTGGCGAGGTCGTTCTCACCCTGGCCGACGGCACGCACATCCAGGCGCCGAAATACGGCGTGGAACGCCATGGTCCCGGGACCTACCGCGCGCTGTCGCCCGGCGGTGGTGGCTACGGAGATCCAAAAACGCGCGATCCGGAAAATGTGCTGCGCGACGTTCGCGACGGCATCGTGAGCGTCGAGAACGCCGAAAAGGACTACGCGGTCGCGATCGCTGCAAACGGCCGCAGCGTCGATGCCGCGCGCACGGAGGAGTTGCGCAGACCGCTGCCCTGAATCCGCCATCTGCCGTTCGGCTGGCGGTCGGAGGGATCGTGCTCGTCTTGCCGCGAAGAGAACTCCCGACTTAGTTTCCTCCCCGATAATGAAAACAATCAGGGAAGGACTTCACATGATCCAGCGCCGTAGCTTCGTGGCCGGCACCGCCGCCGCCGCCCTCACCCTGCCCTCGATCGCCTTCGGGCAGAGCGGCCAGATCCGTCTCGTCGTGCCTTATGGTCCCGGCGGCTCGACCGACACGGCCGGCCGCGTTCTGGCCGAGCGCATGTCGGCCGACACCGGCAAGAACATCGTGGTCGAGAACCGGCCCGGCGGCGGCACGATGGTCGGCATGGTGAACGTCGCCAAGAGCAAGCCCGACGGTACCAGCCTGATGATCCTGACGACCACGGCGGCGCTGCAGCCGGCGTTCGACATCCCGATGCCGATCGATCCGCAGAAGGACCTCGCGATGGTGGCGCAGCTCGCCGACATCCCGTGCGTGCTCGCGGTCAATGCCAACAACCCGGCCAAGACCTTCGCCGAGTTCATCGAGTGGGTGAAGGCGCAGCCCGGCCCCGTCCACTATTCGACCTCCAGCTCGGGCGGCCTGCCGCATCTGTGGGGCGAGGTGATCGCCACGCGCACCAACGGCAAGCTCCAGCACATCCCCTACAAGGCCGCCGCCGAGGCGCTCCGAGATGCGGTCGCCGGCCACGTCCCGGCCTTCGTCGACGTGACCACGCCGGTCGACGGGCAGATTCGCGCCGGCACAATGCGCGGCCTGATCTGCGGCGCCAAGAGCCGCGTCGCCAACATCCCGGACGTGCCGGTCGCAAGTGAACTCGGCGCGCCTGAACTCGAGGCTGCCGTCTATTTCGGCGTGGCGACGACGGCGGGCACGCCGCCGGAGATCATCCAGCAGCTCAACGCCGCGGTGAACGCCGCGCTGAAGGTCGAGGCGGTGCGCGAGAGGCTGACGTCGCTCGGCTTCATCCCCACCGGCGGTACGCCCGAGGCCTACGCCAAGCGCCTGGCCGACGAGACCGTGCGCTGGCGCAAGGTGATCAAGGACGCGAAGATCCCCGCGCCGACCTGATCGGCAGGACCTTCCCCCTCTAGAACGCCCCGGTGAACTCGAACTCGATCGAGTTCTTCACGTTGTCGATCTTCCATGAGCTGAGGCGGCGCAGGAAGCTCTGCCCCAGCAGCCCGTGGCCGCGCCCCGGGCTGACGGAGGCCATGACGTTCTCCATCGTGCGCTCGCCGATCTTGATCGAGCGCAGCCGCACGATGCGCTGCTGACGACCGCTGCCATCGGCAAGGATGAAACGCCGCTGCCCCAGCGAATCGGCCTCGGTGAGCGAGCCATTGCGCTTCAGCTCGTCGGCCAGTTCCTCCGAGATCTGGACGTTCGAGGCTCCCGAATCGACGATGAAATAGGCGGTCGAGGTGCCGTTGATCGTCGCCGGCAGGACGAAGACGCCGCCCATCCTTTGGAACTGTTGCGTCGCCCGCGCGAGCGCCGCGTCCTTGAGCGCTTTCTCGCTGGGCTTGCCGGCGGCTGGATCGCCGCCGCACGGCGTCCAGCCCGCGGGCGCTCCTTCGATGGGTCCATAGCAATAGTTCGAGGCCGACAGCAGCTTCGAATAGGTGTCACGTTGCTCGCAGGCGGCGATCGCTTCGAGCGCGGGCGTGGCTGGCGCGCGGCAGACCGCATTGCTGCTCTGCCATTGCGCAATGAACTGCGCCGCCTCCTGCGCCTGAGGGGCTCGGGCTCCAAAGAGGAGCATCGCAGCAAGCGTCACTATGAAGAGTGTCTGTCTCATTGTTCTCGTCGGTCACCGCTTAAGCCGGTTGGACACTCCCGCGTGCAACCTGTACGAAGTCTATACCATCGCCCACCAAATGGTCGGCCTGCGATGGCTGAGAGATGCGTGTGCTCCCGCCCCGTACGAGGCGACCCGCATCTGGGCAGGCTCCTGTTGCCGCCCCCGCATACGAGTATCCTCGTTCTGTCGATCGCCGGCTGCGCAATTCTGCGCGCGCCGGCTGGCGGGGGCTGCATGGCCCCGAAAGGACTTCCCATGGAAATGCCAAAGAACATCTCCACCCTGATCTGGACTGCCGTCGGCGGCGCCGTGCTCTGCGCGGTCGTCGGATTCACCTGGGGCGGCTGGGTCACCGGCGGAACGGCGCGCAAGGACTCCGCGTCGGCGGCTCATGATGCCGTCGTCGCCGCCCTGGCACCAATCTGTGTCGACCGCTTCAAGCGCCAGGACGATGCTGCAACGAAGATCGGCGAACTCGGCAAAGCCAGCACTTGGGACCGCGGCAACGTCGTGGCCAAGAGCGGATTCGCCACCATGCCAGGAGCCAAGGAAGCCGATTCGGACGTCGCACGCGCCTGCGCCGAAATCCTGGCAAACCCGACGACACCCAAGACCTGATCGAACAGGACGCCGGTTCGCCGGCGTCCCCCTCTATGGCGTGGTGTGCGTGCGCACCCGACGCGCCTCATAGGCCTTGAGATGGGTGTGGGCGAGCGGCAGCATCGGGAAACCGTCCATCCTGCCGCTGCGGTTCAACAGGTCGCCCAACATGTCATCCGCTTCGATCGGCCGGCCGGCTTCAATATCGCGCAGCATCGACGCGGTAAACGGCGAGCCCGCGGTCGTAAGCATGGTCCGTCCGCGCTGCCCGGCAGCAGGCCTCGGCGCGAAACCCTGTGATGCTGCGATCGACGAGATCTCGTCGAACAAGGCCAGCGTGCAATCGGCTGCTCCCGCCGTCACGATGTCCCCCACCGCGGCGCGCATCAGGCAGGTGATGCCGGCGGCCGTGGCGATGAAGACCCACTTCTCCCACATCTCCTGAAGGATGGTTTCGGTCGCTCCGCCATGGACTCCGGCGGTGGCGAAGGCTTCCGCGATCGCCTCGACGCGCGGTGTCCGCGAACCGAAGCGTTCGCCGAAGGAAATCGTGCCGCCTTCGTTCAGGTGCAGCACCCGCCCCTCGGGATCGAGCACCAGCGAGATGGCGCACTGACCGCCCAGCACGTCAGACTCGCCGAAGCGCGCCACCAGCAAATCGAGATGACTCATCCCGTTCAGCAGCGGCAGGATCGCCGTGTCCGGCCCGACCGCCGGCGCAAACGAATCGATCGCACTGTCGAGGTCGAACGCCTTGCAGCTCAGCAGGAATGAGGTCGTAGAGCTCGCCCAGTCCGTCGGCCGTAACCGTTGGCGGCGGCGGAAGGTCGAGGTCGCCCAACTTTCTCTTCACCACCAGGCCGGTCCTGGCGAATTGCGCCGCCCGGCCCGACCGTACCAGAAGGTGACGTCGCACCCCGCCGCCAGCAGCCGAGCGCCGAAATAGCCGCCGATTGCACCGGCACCAACCACCAGAATACGCACGTCCAATCCCTCAGGTTTGATGCGCCTGACCTTAGAGGTGGCGGGACCGGGCTTCGCGCGACGATTCCTTGGCGTTGGCCTAGCGATCTTTTGCCATCTCGGCCTTTTCCAGCGCGGCCGCCGGATCCTGCGTGAGGTCGGCGTGCAGGAATTCCCGTGTTTCGGGGATCGCAAGGTGGAGATTGTCGAGATCATGGACCTGGACGTCGAGCGACGCCGCCTTGGCGCCCAGCACATGACCGCCGCTCTTGCGATCCTCGGTGAGGAAATGCAGATGCCAGCCCGCCACGCCGATCGTTCGCGAGTAGGCGGGGGTCCAGAAGCCCAGCATCGTGCCCCTGACGTCCTTCTGCCGGAACTCGGCCTGGGCATCGGTCGCCTTGTCGAGATGCACCCCCGCTTCGACCTTGCAGGCGACACGCCAGTAGACCTCGTCGAAATGACCATCGAGGCGCACAGCGAAGAAGAGGTTGTCCGACCGCCGCAATCCGTCGAGTGCGGCGATGAGAGACGACATCGACTCGATGTTCTCGATCTTGCCGCGATGCTGCGGATGGAAGTTGGTGAGCGTCGCGAACGGTACGGACGCGTCGTCCGACGGCAAGGTGATGCGGCCGTCGGCATGGGCCTGATAGAAGGTACCGTCCAGGACGACCATCTCGCCATCCAGCCCCTCGAAGGTACCGAGGCCGAAATCTCCGTGCGGCCTGAGGCCGCCAACCGTGACGGCCTCGTTGTAGATGCCCTGCACCAGGGCTCCAGTGGTCGAGACCTGGAACAGGGTCGAGTGATCGAGGCCCAGCGCTTCGGACAGCGCCCGCGACACGAAATGGCGCAACGGTTCACCGGTCTTCTCGCAGTGCGCCACAAGCGCATCCATGAGCGATTGATACACTTCGGTCGTCAGCCTCGGCATTGCGCCACCCTTCCATCGCGGGCGACAAGGACGGCCCGGACGGGCATGATCACCCGGACACGGCGATAAATCGAGAGCGGAGCAACACGATGAGCGACCCGAAGAACGGCGCACACCTGCTGGTGCGCAATCTGGAGGCTCAGGGCGTCGAATACATATTCGGCATCCCCGGCGCCAAGATCGATCCCGTGTTTGATGCGCTGGTCGAATCGAAAATCAAGCTGGTCGTGTGCCGGCATGAGCAGAACGCGACCTTCATTGCCGGCGGGCTCGGGCGCCTCACCGGCAAGGCCGGCGTCGTCCTCGTCACTTCGGGCCCGGGTGTCTCGAACCTCGCCACCGGTCTGGCCACCGCCAATACGGAAGGCGATCCCGTGGTGGCGCTGGGCGGTGCCGTGCCGATCGCCGACCGGCTGAAGCAGGCGCACCAGAGCATGGACACGGTGGCGCTGCTGCGGCCCATTACCAAGTATGCGGCGGAGATCGATTCGCCGTCGGCGATCTCCGAAGTGACGGCCGCCGCGTTCCGCGCCGCCGAGTCCGGCCGCCCGGGCACCGCCTTCATCGGATTGCCCAAGGACATCATGAAGGCCCCCGCTCCTGGCGCCGTGCTCACCCCGGCAACCGTCCCGGCGATGGGCGCCGCCGACAGCGAGGCGATCGCCGCCGCTGCCGCCATGATCGACGCTGCGCAACGGCCGGTGATGCTGCTCGGCATGCTGGCCAGCCAGGGGCACGTCGCCCAGGCGGTGCGCGCGTTGCTCTCCCGTACGCGCCTCGCCGTGGCCGGCACCTATCAGGCCGCAGGCGTGGTCCCGCGCGACCGGCTCGACTGTTTCGGCGGACGGGTCGGCCTGTTCCACAACCAGCCGGCCGACCGCCTGCTGGACGAGGCCGACCTGGTGATCACCGTGGGCTTCGATCCGGTCGAATACGACCCCGCGCTCTGGAATGCCGGCCGCAAGCGCAAGCTGATCCACATCGACTGCATTCCGGCGGACTTCGACCAACACTACCGTCCGGATCTCGAGCTGATGGGCAACAGCGCGGCCACCCTGCGGGCCCTGTCGGCCCTCGTGCAACCGAAGGACCGCCCGACGCAGTCCGACCTGCTGGCCGAGATTCTTCGCGAGCGCGCGACTGTAGCCGCCGAGGCGGCCAAACGCTCCGGCGCGCCCGTCCACCCGCTGCGGCTTGTTCACGAGTTGCAGACGCTGATCGACGAGGATGTGACGCTCTGCTCCGACATGGGCTCCTTTCATATCTGGATGGCGCGGCATCTCATCAGCCACCGGCCGCGGCAGATCATGATCAGCAACGGGCAGCAGACTTTGGGCGTCGCCCTCCCGTGGGGCATCGCGGCCTGCCTGGCCGAGCCCGGCCGCAAGGTTCTGTCGGTGTCGGGCGACGGCGGCTTTCTGTTCTCCGCGGTCGAACTCGAGACGGCGGTGCGCCTCAAGTGCAACTTCGTGCATCTGGTCTGGATCGACGGCAGCTACAATATGGTCGGCATCCAGCAGGTCGCCGCCTATGGCCGCGATTCAGGCGTGCATTTCGGCCCCGTCGACCTGGTGAAGTTCGCCGAGTCGATGGGTGCGCAAGGCCTCATGATCAAGGACGCCAATGACGTCGGCCCGACGCTGCGCAAGGCGATGGCGATGGAAGGGCCGGTGCTGGTCGGTGTGCATGTCGACTATCGCGACAATCCCAGCCTGATGGCCGCGATGCACGAGGACGTCATCATCTGACGCCCTCGTCGATCAGGGTCCGCGTTCAGCGCAGACCGTAGGACCGGCGGCCGGCCGAGGTCAGGTCGACCGCCCAGGCGCCGAGCAGGCAGAGGAAAGCCAGGATCGCCCCCAACGAGCGGACGTGGTTCCAAGACGCCCACGGCACCGAGAAGTCCTTCCAGTAGCTCGCCGCGTTGGCATCGGCGCCGGCCACGGTTGCAAGGGTCTCGTTCAACGGCACGTTGACCTGCAGGGTGACGCCGATCACCGCGGCGGCATGGATCAGCGCGGCAAGAGCGGCGAGCCGCGCCGCACCGCGGTGACCGGCCGAGCGGGCGCCCAGCGCCGCCAGCAGCGGCAGGATCAGGGCGCCGAAGAAGACGACGGCGAAGAGCGGACTGCGCACGATGGTGTTGATGCCGTGCATCGAATTCACCGCCGACATGGCGCCGCCGAGATCGAGACCCGGCATGACGATGGTCGAGAAGGAATAGAAGATGCCCGCGTTGAGCGCGGTGCACAGCAAGGCGAGGACGAAGAAGACGTGGCGCATCCGTGAAACTCCGCTGACCCACCCTACGAAGCAGCAGCCCTAGCCGAGGCCGTTGCCGCCGTAAAGCCACTCCAGAGAGTCGAGCCACTGATCCTGCGTCCGGGCCCCCATCATAGCGTTGCGCAACGCCGCGTGCGGGCCGGCCGGATGATAGACATGATCGCCCATTGCGCGGGACATCAGCTGTGTTCTCGCCGTGCGCAGGACGCGGCGGTCGCGATAGGTGACGAGGCCGCTCTCGACGGAAACGCTCCGGGACAGCGAATCGGCGAGGCAGACGGCATCCTCCATCGCCATGCAGCCTCCCTGTGACATGTACTGCAGCATGGGGTGTGCAGCGTCTCCCAGCAGCGCCACCCGTCCATCGACCCACCGGTCGACCGGATCACGGTCACAGAGAACCCACATGTGCCAGTTCCGGCCACGCTCTATGATGTTCTTTGCCCGTTCGCAGACATGCGCGAAGCCTTGTCGCACCTCATTCGTATCGACTGGCTTGCCGGCGACGGGTTCGGGCGCATGGTTGTGATAGGTCACGACGAGGTTGAAGAGTTTCCAGCCCGAGAGCGGGTAGTGGACGATATGGCACTTCGGCCCGGCCCACAGGGTGGCGGCGTTCCAGCGCAGATCCTCCGGCATCTCTTCGGTCGGGATCACCGAGCGGTAGGTAGTGTGTCCCGACACGCGCGGCGGCCCGTCATGGGCGACCTGCGCCCGTACGTTCGACCACAACCCGTCGGCACCGATCAGGGCGCGGCCCTTCATCGTCTCGCCGTTGCGGAGCCGGGCGGTGACGGAAGTACCATCCTGATCGTAGCCAGTGACCTCAGCGCTGGTGCGCAGCTCGATCAGGGAATGATCTTCGCACCCCTTCAGCAGTACGCCGTGAAGATCGCCACGATGCACGACGGCGTAGGGGTTGCCGAAACGAGCACGAAACGGCTCGCCGAGATCGATGTGGCAGATTTCGCCATCGGCCAGCGCATCCATCAGCCGCAGCTGGTCGATATAGACCGCCATGCCGCGCGCCGCCTCGCCGACACCGAGCCGGTCGAAGCAGTGGAAGGCGTTGGGGCCGAGCTGGATGCCGGCGCCGATTTCCCCCAGGCGACTCGCTTTCTCCAGCACCTGCGAGGCGATGCCTTTCTGGGCGAGCGCCAGTGCCGCCGCTAGTCCGCCGATGCCGCCGCCGGCGATGAGAATCCTATCGGGGACCACCGATGACCTTGTCGTCGTGCAACCGGGCGATCTCGCGCCCGGGCAGGCCAAGGATACCGGAAAGGATCTCGTCCGTGTGCTGGCCGAGGACGGGCGCCGGTTGCGGCGCCTGCCGCGGCACCGCGCCGAACTGCATCGGCGAGGCGGCCACGGGATAGCGGCCGATGCCGGGCTGATCGAGAATGGTGAACATCGGATTGTCGAGCACGTTCACCTTGTCGGCCGCAAGCTCGCGAAACGTCTGGTAGGGCGCCCAGAGGGCGCCGGCGTTCTTGAGAGCCGCGGAGACCTCCGCCGCATCGTGGGCGGCGACCCACGGCTCGATCACGGCGATGAGCTGCTGGCGGGCGTCCCAGCGGCCCGCATCGCTCTTGAGATCGACACCCGTCTCGACCTCGATCTTCCTGAAGGCGTCCGCGAAGCCGCCCGCCGCCGCCAGCGCATCGACATGGCGATCCGAGAAGATGCAGATCATCACGAAGCGGCCATCCTTCGTGCGGAAGTCACGTCCGAAGGTGCCGAAGATCTCGTTGCCGAAGCGCGGCCGGTCGACGTCGTTCACGACCGCTTCGCCGAGGTAGCCCAGCGCCGAGGTGGTCGCGAGCGCCATGTCCTGCAGCGGCAGCACGATCTTCTGCCCCTGCCCAGTCATGCGGCGATGGCGCTCGGCGGCCAGAAGCGAGAGCGCGCCGGCATAGGCGGCGGCGAGATCCCAGGGCGGACAGACGGCGTTCACCGGTCCTTCATGGCCGACCGGACCGGTGACCATGGGGAAGCCGGTGATGGCGTTCACCGTGTAGTCGACATGGGCGGAACCGTCGCGCGCGCCGATGATGTTGAGCGCGATAAGGTCGGCGCGCTTCTTCGCCAGCTCCTCGTAGGCGAGCCAGCCGCGCGCCGGCATGTTGGTGGTGAAGATGCCCGCGCCCTCGCCAGGTGCGGTGATCAGCGCCGTGAGCAGCTCGCGGCCGCGTGGATTGCGCAGATCGACGGCGATCGACCGTTTGCCCTTGTTGAGGCCGGCCCAGTAGATCGAGCGGCCATCTTCCGTGACCGGCCAGCGCTCATTGTCGAGACCGCCCTTGATGTCGTCGAAGCGGATCACGTCGGCGCCCATCTGGGCGAGCGTCATGCCGCCCAACGGCGCGGCGATGAACGCCGATCCCTCGACGATGCGGAGGCCCGCAAGAATGCCTGTCATGAACGTTTCCCGTATCTATTGATTATCGTGTTACTTGCGGCCGAGCGTGTGCTCGCGCTTCTCAAGCCACCAGCCATATTCCGGCGTCCACAGCTCGAAGTCGGGATCGCAGCCCAGCGCCTGCGCGGCGTGCAGCGGCCAGAACGGCTCGTAGAGCGCCTGACGGCCGATCGCGATCAGGTCGGCGTCGCCCGACTGCAGGATCGCCTCGGCCTGCGGCCCGTCGAGGATCAGGCCGACAGCCATCGTGGCGATGCCCGCCTGCTTCTTCACGGCCGAGGCGAACGGCACCTGGAAACCGAGGCCACGCTTCACGCCGGCCGCGGTCGCGGCGCCGGCAATGCCGCCGGAGGAGCAGTCGATCACGTCGACGCCGATCGCCTTCAGCTCCTGGGCGAAGGCCACCGTGTCGTCGACGTCCCACCCACCGCCGCCATCCACGGCAGAGACTCGCACGAACAGCGGCTTGCTCTCCGGCCATGCCAGCCGCACGGCCCGCGCCACATCGAGCGGGAAGCGCATGCGGCCGGCTCGGTCGCCACCATACTGATCGTTGCGTGTGTTGCTGATCGGCGAGAGGAACTGCGCCAGCAGGTAGCCGTGCGCACCATGCACCTCGAGCACGTCGTAGCCCGCCGCATCGGCCCGCTTCGCCGCGGCCGCGAACTTCTGCACCAGCTCCTCGATCTCGGCGACCGACAGGGCTCGCGGCTTCAGCCAGCCTTCGGCCGCCGCAAGCTCGGTCGGGCCGACCACTTCCCATTTCTGCCAGCCGGCGCCTTCCGGTCCGAACTGGCCGCGCTTGTCGAAGGTGCGCGGCGTCGAGCCCTTGCGACCCGAGTGGGTGATCTGGGTCGCCGACAACACGCCCTCGCCGCGGATGAAATCGGTCAGTCGCTTGTGGCTCACGATCTGGCCGTCGTCCCACAGGCCGAGATCGCCCTGCGTGACGCGGCCCCGCGGTTCCACGGCGCAATTCTCGGTAAAGACGGTGCCGAACTTGCCCAGCGCGAACTTGCCGAGATGGACGAGGTGAAAGTCGTTCACCAGCCCGTCCGTCGCGCGGAACTGGACCATGGGGGAAACGACACAGCGATTGGGTGCGGTGACGCCGCGCATCTTGAGCGGCGTGAAGAGAAGCGGTTTCTGCAAAGGTCGGTCCCCCGGACGGGATGGCTTACGGAAAGCCCAACATAGACCGGGGCGACCTCAGGGCCTATCCTCCCCGCCATGTTTGACCTCGTCATCCGAAACGGAACCGTGATCGACGGCTCGGGCGCCCCGCGCCGAATCGCCGATGTTGCAGTGCAAGGTGATCGCGTCGCCGCCGTCGGTCCCAAGCTGGGACAGGGCAAGCGCGAGATCGACGCCGACGGGCTGATCGTGGCCCCAGGCTTCGTCGACATCCACACCCACTACGATGGACAGGCGACTTGGGACCCGTTCGTCACGCCGTCCTCCTGGCATGGCGTCACGACGACGGTGTTCGGCAATTGCGGCGTCGGCTTCGCGCCGGTGCGGCCCGGCGCCTCGGGTTACCTCATCAACCTGATGGAAGGCGTCGAGGACATTCCCGGCACCGTCCTCAGCGAGGGCGTGAAGTTCAACTGGGAATCCTTTCCCGATTATCTCGATGCGCTGGCCTCGATGGATCGCGCGGTCGACGTGGCCGCACAGCTGCCGCATGGCGCGCTGCGCTTCTACGTGATGGGCGATCGCGGTGCCGAGCATGCCGAGGTGCCGACCGAACGCGAGATCGAGGAGATGGCCCGTCTCACCGAGGAAGCGCTGCACGCGGGCGCCATGGGCTTCACGACGTCGCGCACCACCAAGCACAAGGCCCGTGACGGCCGCTTCACCCCGACGCTGAGCGCCCGCGAGGCCGAACTTCTCGGCATCGCCCAGGGCATGAAGCGCGCGGGCCGCGGCGTGCTGCAGGTCAATTCCGACTTCGGCCCCGGCGAGTTCGAAGCGCTGGACGCGGCCGCCAAGCTGGCGGGCCGTCCGCTTTCCTGCCTGCTCGTGCAGGTCGACGCGCAGCCCAAGCTGTGGCGCGAGACGCTCGACCAGATCAACGCCGTGCGCCGCAGCGGCCGGCTGGCCAATGCGCAGGTGGGCTCGCGGCCGATCGGCGTCATCATGGGCCTCGAGACGACGGCCCATCCGTTCGCCGGCCATCGCGCCTGGCTCGACATGCGCAAGCTCTCGCCCGAGGAGCGCTACCAGCGGCTCGTTGCCGACGCCGAGCTGCGCCGGGCGCTCACCGAGACGCAGCAGGAGCCCAACCCACGCGCCTTCATGGCCGAGGCGTTCGACCGGATGTTCCCGATCGGCGAGCGGCCCGACTACGAGCCGGATGCCAAGGATTCGATCGCGGCCATCGCGCAGCGCACGGGACGCACACCGCAGGCGGTGGCGCTCGAGGAGATGATGTCGCGCGGCGGCAAGGGCCTGCTGATGCTGCCCTTCGAGAACTATGCCTATGGCAGCCTCGACGTGGTGCACGAGATGATCACCGATCCCGCGTCGGTCCTGGGCATCGCCGACGGCGGCGCCCATGTCGGCGTGATCTGCGACGCCTCCTCGCCGACCTCGCTGCTGACCCTGTGGGGCCGCGACCGCACGCGCGGACCGAAGCTCGACCTCGAGTTCCTGATCGCCAAGCAGACGCGCGGCACGGCCGAGGCCTATGGGCTGATGGACCGCGGCCTGCTGGCGCCGGGCCACAAGGCCGACATCAACGTGATCGACTTCGACAACCTCGCCCTGAAGCGCCCCGAAGTGGCCTATGACCTGCCGACCGGCGGCCGCCGCCTGATCCAGCGCGCGTCGGGCTACCGGCACACGTTCAATGCCGGTGTCGAAACGCTGCAGAACGATGAGCTGACCGGCGAGCGCCCGGGTCGGCTTGTGCGTGGGGCTCAGACGGCACGGTAGAGATGCGTATCATTGGAGCGCGCCACTCCAGTGGCGCTCAAGCTTCGTAAATCAGCAAGGCATGAGCGCAACTGGAGTGGCGCGCTCCCTTGATGCGATCGGTTAAACCGTCATGTGCTTGCGCACGGCCTCGACGTCGAAGGTCTCGCGGGTGCCCGAGAGCACGACCTCGCCGCGGTCCATGACCGCGAAATCGTCGGCGAGTTCATGGGCGAAGTCGAGATACTGTTCGACCAGCACGATCGCCATGTCGCCGCGCTGGCGCAGATAGACGATGGCGCGGCCGATATCCTTGATGACCGAGGGCTGGATGCCTTCGGTTGGCTCGTCGAGGAGCAGCAGCTTGGGCCGCATGGTGAGCGCTCGGCCGATCGCCAGCTGCTGCTGCTGGCCACCGGAGAGATCGCCGCCGCGGCGCTTCAGCATCGACTGCAGCACCGGGAAGAGCTCGAACACCTCGTCCGGCACCTTCTTGTGCTCGCGGCCCACCGGCGCGAAGCCGGTCTCGAGATTCTCCTTCACCGTCAGCAGCGGGAAGATCTCGCGGCCCTGCGGCACCAGCGCTACGCCGCGGCGCGCGCGTTCGTAGGGTGGAAGTTTCGAGACTTCCTGGCCGTCGACCTGGATGGTTCCCGACGCAATCGACTGCATGCCGGAGATGGCGCGCAGCAGGCTGGTCTTGCCGACGCCGTTGCGCCCGAGCAGGCAGGTGACGCGACCGATCGTGGCGGTCAGCGATACGCTGCGCAGCGCCTGGGCGGCCCCGTAATAGAGATTGACGTTCTGGGCTGAAAGCATCGTCATCGTCCGAGGTACACTTCGACAACGCGCGGGTCGGCGCTCACCTGGTCGAGCGAACCCTCGGCCAGGGTCGAGCCCTCGTGCAGCACGGTCACCTTGACGCCGAGCGCGCGTACGAAGCTCATGTCGTGCTCGACCACGACGACCGAATGCGATTTGTTGACCTCGCGCAGCACCTGAGCCGTGGTCTCGGTCTCGACGTCGGTCATGCCCGCGACCGGTTCGTCGACCAGCATCAGCTTTGGATTCTGCGCGAGCAGCATGCCGATCTCGAGCCACTGTTTCTGGCCGTGGCTGAGCCGGGCGCCCAGCATGTGCTGCTGCGGGCCCATGCGGATAATCGACAGGATCTCCTCCAGCCGGTCGTTCTCGGCCTTGCTGGGCACCGCCATCAGCAGCCTGTACCAGCTGCGCATGCCGGCCAGCGCCAGCAGGAGATTGTCGCGCACCGTATGGTTCTCGAACACGGTGGGCTTCTGAAACTTGCGGCCGATGCCCAGGGTGGCGATGTTGGCTTCATCGATCTTGGTTAGATCGGCCCTGCCGTCGAACACCACCTCACCCGAATCGGGCCGGGTCTTGCCGGTGATCACGTCCATCATGGTGGTCTTGCCGGCGCCATTGGGCCCGATGATCGCCCGCATCTCACCCGGCTCGATCAGCAGGGAGAGATTGTTCAGCGCCTTGAAGCCGTCGAACGAAACGCTGACGCCGCTGAGGTAGAGCAGCGCCGACGTGGAGCGCGCGTGGGTGATGCCAGGGGCCTTCATGCCGCAGCCCTCGCCCGCCGCTCGCGCGATCTGTTCATGAACTGATTCCACAGGCCGACGACGCCCTTGGGCAGCAGCAGCGTCACGACGATGAACAGGGCGCCGAGCGCGAACAGCCAGACCTCCGGCAGCGCGCCGGTGAGCCAGGTCTTGCCGAAGTTCACGATGAAGGCGCCGATGACCGGCCCGATCAGCGTGCCGCGCCCACCGACCGCGACCCACAGGACGGCCTCGATCGAATTGCCGGGCGAGAACTCGCTGGGATTGATGATGCCGACCTGCGGCACGTAGAGCGCGCCGGCGATGCCGGCCATCGCCGCCGACAGCACGAAGACGAAGAGCTTGTAGCGCTCGACCCGATAGCCCAGGAACCGCATGCGGCTTTCGGCGTCGCGTACCGCGGTCAGGGCCTTGCCGAAGCGCGAGCCCACGATGGCAGCGGAGATCACCAGGAAAATCGCCAGCGCGAGCGCCGAGGCAAAGCACAGCACGGCGCGCGTCGTGTCGGACTGGACAGAATAGCCCAGGATGTCCTTGAAGTCGGTCATGCCGTTGTTGCCGCCCAGCCCCATGTCGTTTCGGAAGAAGGCCAGCAGCAGGGCGAAGGTCATCGCCTGGGTGATGATCGAGAGATAGACGCCGGTGACGCGGCTGCGGAAGGCGAACCAGCCGAGCGCCAGCGCCAGCACGCTCGGCACCAGCACGATCATTGGTGCTGCAAACCAGAAACTGTCGAAGCCGTGCCAGAACCAGGGCAGCTCCTTGTAGTTCAGGAACACCATGAAATCGGGCAGGAGGGGATTGCCGTACACCCCGCGCGTCCCGATCTGGCGCATCAGGTACATGCCCATGCAATAGCCGCCGAGCGCGAAGAAGGCGGCGTGGCCGAGCGTGAGGATGCCACAGAATCCCCAGACGAGATCGACCGCCAGCGCCAGAGAGGCGTAGCAGAGATACTTGCCGACGAGCTGCACCGCCCAGGATGGCATGCGAAACGCGCTGTCCGCCGGCAGAAGCAGGTTCGACAGCGGCACGAGGATGCCGACCGCCAGAACCAGCAGGACGAAGAGGCGCAGGTTACGGGTCATGCCCTGCCAGAGGAACCGTGTGACCATTATTCGACAGAACGTCCCTTCAGCGCGAACAACCCGCGCGGCCGGCGCTGGATGAACAGGATGATGAATACCAGCACCAGGATCTTGCCCAGCACCGCGCCGGCGTAGGGCTCGAGGAACTTGTTCACGACGCCGAGGGTCAGCGCGCCGATCAAGGTACCGAACAGGTTTCCGACGCCGCCGAACACCACGACCATGAAGGAGTCGATGATGTAGCCCTGCCCGAGGTTGGGGCTGACATTGTCGATCTGGCTCAGCGCCACCCCGGCCAGGCCCGCGATGCCGGAGCCGAGGCCGAAGGTCAGCGCGTCGACGCGCGGCGTGCGGATGCCGACGGCCGAGGCCATCGGGCGGTTCTGCGTCACGGCGCGCATGTAGAGGCCGAGCGGCGTCTTGCGCAGCAGCAGGATGAGGGAGGCGAAGACGATCAGCGCGAACACCACGATCCAGAGGCGTCCATAGGTGATGTTGAGCTGGCCGAGTTGGAACGCGCCCGACATCCACGACGGCGCCCCGACCTCGCGGTTGGACGAGCCGAAGATCGAGCGCACGGCCTGCTGCAACACGAGCGACAGGCCCCAGGTCGCGAGCAGCGTGTCGAGCGGACGCCCGTAGAGGAAGCGGATGATGGTGCGTTCGATCAGGATACCGATGGCGCCCGAGACGAGGAAGGCGAGCGGCAGCGCGATCACCAGAGAGACGTCGAACAGATGCGGCGCCGAGGTGCGGATGACCTCCTGGACGACGAAGGTCGTATAGGCGCCCAGCATGACCATCTCGCCATGCGCCATGTTGATCACGCCCATGGTGCCGAAGGTGATGGCGAGGCCGATGGCGGCAAGCAGCAGTACCGAGCCGAGCGAGATGCCGTACCAGACGTTCTGCGCCATCTGCCAGGCGGCCAGCGTCTGCTCGATCGACTCTGCGCCGGCCGTGGCAGCCGTCTTGACCTCGCCATCGGAGGCGGCGGCCACGGTCTTGAGGATGCCAAGTGAATCGCGGTCGCCGCGCTCACGAACCAGCGCGATCGCCGCGAGCTTCTGAGCCGGCGGAGCGTCGGCGGTCGCGAGCACGATGGCAGCGCGCGCCTCGCTCATCGCGCGCTTGATGCGCGCGTCCTTTTCGACGGCAAGCGCCTGGTCGAGGGCCGCCAGAGCCGTCGCATCGCGGCGCTTGAAGAGGGCGTCGGCAGCATTGAGCCGGACCTTGGCATTGGGGCTCATCAGGGTGAGCGAACCGACCGCGGCTTCGATCGTGCCGCGCAGACGGTTGTTGACCCGCACGCGCTCGAGATCGGCTTCGACGGCACTGCCGGCCGGCTTGCCCGAGATCGCATCGCTCAGCGCGAGCTTGTTGCCGTCGACCTTGCCGATGACCACGAGCTTATCGGAATTTCGGATATAGAGCTGGCCTGCCCCAAGGGCTTCGAGGATCGGCGCGGCGCGTTCGTCGCCCGACGTCGCCAGCGCGGTGATCGCCGCCTCGCGCTCGCCCAGACCGCCGGAGGTGAGATTCCCGACGAGGACCGTGAGGTCGGCTGCAACGGCCGCCCCGGCCAGTGCCAGCGACGCCAACACGGAAAGCAGGACCGAGAACGGTCGATGAAATAGCATGTGCTGTGACTTAACCCCAGGAGATGGAAACGGGGCGACCAACAAAGCCGCCCCGTCCTGTGAGTCCTGCGCCTCGGACTACTTGGCCGCCTTGCCGATGCACTTGTTGGCGACGGTGTCGAAGTTTCCGCAGTTCACGGGCTTCGTCCAATCAGCCTTCAGGTTCTTTGAGTCGTCGAGAATCGGCGACCACGCGGCGCCCGGGACGAGGCCGGGAGTCTTCCACACCACGTCGAACTGACCGTTGTCTTCGATCTCGCCGATCAGCACCGGCTTGGTGATGTGATGGTTCGGCAGCATCTCGGAGATCCCACCCGTCAGGTTCGGGACCTTGATGCCGACGAGCGCGTCGATCACCTTGTCTGGATCGATCGTGCCGGCCTTCTTGACCGCCTCGACCCACATCCGGAAGCCGATCACCGAAGCTTCCATCGGATCGTTGGTCACGCGCTTCGGGTTCTTGGTGAAGGCCTGCCAGGTCTTGATGAACTCCGCGTTCGTCGGGTCCTTGACCGACTGGAAGTAGTTCCAGGCCGCCAGATGGCCGACCAGCGGCTTGGTGTCGATGCCGGCCAGTTCTTCTTCGCCGACCGAGAAGGCCACGACCGGGATGTCCTTGGCCTTGATGCCCTGGTTGCCGAGCTCCTTGTAGAACGGCACGTTGGCGTCGCCGTTGATCGTCGAGACGACGGCGGTCTTCTTGCCCGCCGAGCCGAACTTCTTGATGTCGGCCACGATCGACTGCCAGTCGGAATGACCGAACGGCGTGTAGTTGATCATGATGTCTTCCTTCGGAACGCCCTTCTGGAGGAGGTACGCTTCGAGGATCTTGTTGGTCGTGCGCGGATAGACGTAGTCGGTACCGGCCAGGACCCAGCGCTTCACGTCGCCGCCGTCCTTGCTCATCAGGTAGTCGACCGCCGGGATCGCCTGCTGGTTCGGCGCGGCACCGGTGTAGAACACGTTACGCTGGCTCTCCTGGCCCTCGTACTGGACCGGGTAGAAGAGGATGCCGTTCAGCTCCTCGAACACCGGCAGCACCGACTTGCGGCTGACCGAGGTCCAGCAGCCGAACACCACGGCGACCTTTTCCTTCTGCAGCAGCTCGCGCGCCTTCTCGGCGAACAGCGGCCAGTTCGACGCCGGGTCCACAACGACGGCCTCGAGCTTCTTGCCCAGCAGGCCGCCCTTCTTGTTCTGCTCCTCGACCATCATCAGCACGACGTCCTTCAGGGTCGTCTCGCTGATTGCCATCGTGCCCGACAGCGAATGGAGGATGCCGACCTTGATCGTGTCCCCCGCCTGCGCAAACGCGCTGGTCGCCGCGCTGGCCACCAGGCCGGCGGCGACGAGGCCCGTCCGCATGAGTGTTCCCAATTTCATCCCGCTCTCCTTGTCTTTCGACGGATCTCCCCGCCGAAAATCAAGGGAAGCGAAATTCGTGCCAAACCGGCCGAGTGCCCTTGGGATAAGGATTAGTTGGCGATCAGGACGAGCGCACCACCGGCCATGACGGCACCGCCCAGGGCCCGCAATCCCAGGTCGCCGACCGCGCGGCGTGCAACCCAGCCGAGTCCCAAGCCTGCAGCATGCAGCATTGCCGTCGCCGCAACGAAGCCCAAGATGTAGAGGCCAGTCCCGCTCGTCGGCGCTTCAATGGCGTGGGCGTAGCCGTGAAACACCGCAAATAGTCCGACGACGGCCATGGCCGCCGCAGACGGCATACGCACTGCAGCCATGATGAGCGCGCCTAGCAGCAGGACCGATGCAACGATACCCGCCTCGACCATAGGCAGTTTAATGCCCACGAATCCGGCAGCTGCTCCGACGAGCATCATGGCAATGAAGGAAGCCGGCACGAGATACGCGGCTGCCGGGCGCTTTGCGGCCAGCAGCGAGGCCCATACGCCAACACCGACCATCGCCAGCAGGTGATCGAGGCCGGTAAAGGGATGAGCGAATCCCGAGGTCTCATGGCCCGGGTGGGCCAGCACGGGGCTTGCCACCATAACGAGCAAAACCGCCAGGCGGATCGTTCGAATGTTCATTGAGAACTCCTATTTTCTAGTTCAGCCGTGCAGGCAGTCCGCCTTGCCGTACGATGAAGGCCGCGATGTCTTCCAGGCCCTTATTTTCCTTGAGATTGGAGAAAATGAAAGGCCGTTGGCCGCGCATCCGGCGGGCGTCGCGGTCCATGACCTCGAGACTGGCGCCGACCAGCGGCGCGAGGTCGATCTTGTTGATCACCAGCAGGTCCGACCGCGTAATGCCGGGGCCGCCCTTGCGCGGGATCTTTTCGCCGGCGGAGACGTCGATCACATAGATCGTGAGGTCGGCCAGTTCCGGCGAGAAGGTCGCGGCGAGATTGTCACCGCCGGATTCCACGAAGATGACCTCAAGGTCCGGCCACTTGCGTACGATGTCGGAGACCGCGGCGAGATTGATCGAGGCATCCTCCCGGATGGCCGTGTGCGGGCAACCGCCGGTTTCGACGCCGACGATGCGCTCGGGCGCCAGCGCGCCAGCACGGGTCAGGAACTCGGCGTCTTCCTTTGTATAGATGTCATTGGTGACGACGGCGATGTCGTAGAGATCGCGCATGCGCTTGCACAGGCGTTCGACGAGCGCGGTCTTGCCCGATCCGACAGGGCCGCCGACCCCCACTCTGAGCGGACCACGCAGGCTCATTTGTCCAGTTCTCCAGCCACCAGGGCGATATATCCCACGCCGAGCAACAGACAGTAAGGCGAATAGTATCGTCTGTTGCGCGTGGCAAACGGTTCGATCGTGAAATGCGCCCGCCAGCGATGGCTGAAGCCCGCGATTCCCCGCGCCACGAAAATGCCGGCGATCATGTAGCTGCCGGCCAGCACGGCCGGTTCGGCAATACGGCCCAGCGCGTACCACGGCCACAGGGCCATCGCGGCAAGAACGAGCGCCACCAGGAAGCACTGCCAGGAAGGCGGCATGCGTCGGCGTCCGTCGCCGACGACGCTCCGGGCCAGGGCCTCCTCGCTGGCTTCCGGCCAGTGGCTGCCCAGGCCCCACATCACATGGATCACGGCGATGGCGCCGACGCCGATCGTCAGGAGAAGAGCCATCAGGGCGGTCATGAGCGGAAAAGGCGTGTGTATTGTGTTTCGTGACGGAGCGAGCACCAGTCGAGCAGCGGCGTCGCCGTCCCGACCTCGTCCAGGGAGTCGATCGCGATGGCGGCCCGAGTGGCTTCGTTAACCGATGCTTCGAGCGCCGCCAAGGCGATCTGGCCGTCGGTCTGACCGAGCGGAACGGCCCGCAAGGCAGC
The DNA here is from genome assembly GCF_965227665.1 of Reyranella sp. Lineage (GTDB taxonomy): Bacteria > Pseudomonadota > Alphaproteobacteria > Reyranellales > Reyranellaceae > Reyranella. The sequence goes on along the minus strand of NZ_OZ245767.1, from coordinate 4,353,812 downwards.
CGAGATGAGATTGGCGGTGAAGGCGTGGAGAAAGCCCGCCAGCGCCTGTTCGAGCGCGATGCCGTGCACCGCGGCGGCGAGCGCCACCGCAACCGGGAGCGCAAGCTCGCCGCCGAGCCGCCGATGCACCTCGTCGAGGGCGGCGTGGGGCCAGGCCGTGCGCGTGATCGACAGAAACGAACCGCCCTGCTGGCGCGATTCCAGCGCCATTTCCGAGGTGCCGCGCCAGGCCGCGGCGCGCTCGGCTACGGCATCGAACGCGAACCAGTCGGCCTCGCGGGCCGCCCGCCAGCCCACCGCGAACAGGGCCCCGTCGACCGCGCCCGTGCCGCGCCGCAGGACGCTGTCGAGCCAGGCCACCAGCGAGGCGCGGTCCCGGATCAACCCCTCTTCCACCGCCGTTTCGACGCCGTGGCTGTAGCTGAAGGCGCCGATCGGATAGGAGGGCGAGAGCCAGGCAAGCAGCCTATACAGCGGGTCGCTAGCCATGACGCTCCGCGTGCAACTCACCGTGGCGATGACCGGTGTCGTGATTGTGCTGGCCATAGGCGCCGCCTTCCGGGTCGAAGGGGGCGCGGACCTTGCGCACTTCGGCGCCAAGGCCTTTCAGCATGTCGACGATGACATGATCGTCGCGGATCAGGATGCGATCGCTGTCGATCTGAGTCGGGAGGTGGCGATTGCCGAGATGCCAGGCGAGCCGCGCGAAGGCTGCGGAGTCGCGGCCGCGCACCTCGACGAGATCCTCGTCGGCGGCCTTCACCTCTACGAAGCCGCCCTCCTCCAGCTTCAGACCGTCGCCGCTGTGCAGCACCACCGGTTCGACCAGGTCGAGCAGGAAGTCGAGCCCATCGTCTCCCAGCATGCGCAGGCGGCGGCGGTAGCGATCGTCGAACAGGAGGGTGACCGTGTCCGTGCGCTCGGATGCCGGCCAGCCGCCGGCGCGCACGACCTCGATGGCGCGCTTCATGGTCAGAACAGGAAATACCGCTGCGCCATGGGCAGCGACGTGGCGGGTTCGCAGGTCAGCAGTTCGCCGTCGGCGCGCACCTCATAGGTCTCGGGATCGACGTCGATCTTGGGGCAGGTCGAGTTGTGGATCATGTTCTTCTTGCCGATCTTGCGCGTGCCCTTCACCGGCAGCAGCGAGCGGGTGAGGCCCCACTTCTTGGCGACGCCCTTGGTGATGGCGGCCTGGGAGACGAACAGTACGGGGCTCGTCACCAGGCTGCGACCGAAGGCACCGAACATCGGCCGGTAGTGGACCGGCTGCGGCGTCGGGATCGAGGCGTTGGGGTCGCCCATGGGGGCGGCGATGATCGAACCGCCGATCAGCACCATGTCGGGCTTGGCGCCGAAGAAGGCCGGCGACCACATGACGAGATCGGCGCGCTTGCCGACCTCGACCGAGCCGACATGCTTGGCGATGCCGTGGGTGATGGCCGGGTTGATCGTGTACTTGGCGACGTAGCGCTTCACGCGGAAATTGTCGTTGTCGCCAGCCTCTTCCTTCAGCCGGCCACGCTGTTTCTTCATCTTGTCGGCGGTCTGCCACGTCCGGATCACCACCTCACCGACCCGGCCCATCGCCTGGCTGTCGGACGACATCATCGAGAAGGCGCCGATATCGTGGAGGATGTCCTCCGCCGCGATGGTCTCCTTGCGGATGCGGCTCTCGGCGAAGGCCACGTCCTCGGGGATGGCGGCGTCGAGATGATGACAGACCATCAGCATGTCGAGATGCTCGTCCACGGTGTTCACCGTGTAGGGCATGGTCGGATTGGTCGAGCTGGGCAGCACGTTCTTCTCGCCGGCCAGCCGGATGATGTCGGGCGCATGGCCGCCGCCCGCGCCTTCCGTGTGGAAGGTCGCGATGGTGCGGCCCTTGAAGGCGGCGCGCGTCGTCTCGACGAAGCCCGATTCGTTCAGCGTGTCGGTGTGGATCGCGACCTGGACGTCGTAGCGGTCGGCGACGCTCAGGCAATTGTCGATGGCGGCCGGTGTGGTGCCCCAGTCCTCGTGCAGCTTGAGCCCGCAGGCGCCACCCTCGATCTGTTCCTTGAGGCCGGCGGGCTTGCTGGTATTGCCCTTGCCAAAGAAGCCGAGGTTCATCGGCAGGCCTTCGGCGGCCTGCAGCATGCGGCCCATGTGCCACGGCCCGGGCGTCACCGTCGTGGCGAGTGTGCCGTGCGCCGGCCCGGTGCCGCCGCCCAGCATCGTCGTGACGCCACTGTAGAGCGCATCGTCGATCTGCTGCGGACAGATGAAGTGGATGTGGCAGTCGATACCGCCCGCGGTGATGATCTTGCCCTCGGCCGCGATCGCCTCGGTGCCAGGTCCGATGATGATGTCGACGCCGGGCTGAACGTCGGGATTGCCCGCCTTGCCGATCGCGACGATCACCCCGCCCTTGAGGCCGATATCGGCCTTCACGATGCCCCAGTGATCGACGATCAGGGCATTGGTGATGACCGTGTCGACGGCGCCCTGTGCGCGCGTCTTCTGGCTCTGGCCCATGCCGTCGCGGATCACCTTGCCGCCGCCGAACTTGACCTCTTCGCCGTAGATCGTGTGGTCCTTCTCGACCTCGATGAAGAGTTCGGTGTCGGCCAGCCGCACCTTGTCGCCCACGGTGGGGCCGAACATGTGGACATAGGCCGAGCGCGAGATGCGGGTCGGGCCTTCGTTGGACGGCCCGACCTTGGCGATGGGACCGAGTTTGCCGCCGACCCGCCCCTGGAAACCATGGCTCTCGCGGCCCCCCATGTAGGGCGTGAGCCGCACGGTGCGCGACTGGCCCGGCTCGAAGCGCACGGCGGTGCCGGCGGCGATGTCGAGCCGCATGCCCTTCGCGCGCTTGCGGTCGAACTTCAAGGCGTCGTTGGTCTCGAAGAAATGATAGTGGCTGCCGACCTGGATGGGCCGGTCGCCGGTATTGGCGACCTCGATGGTGATCGGGTTGCGGCCCTTGTTGAGCTCGAGCTCGCCGGCGCTCGGGAAGATTTCACCTGGAATCATGGCGTCTCTCCTCAGCGAATCGGCGCATGGACGGTGACGAGCTTGGTGCCGTCGGGAAAGGTCGCCTCGACCTGGATCTCTGCCAGCATGTCGGCGATGCCATCCATGACCTGGGCCCGCGAGATCACGTGCGCGCCGTCGCGCATCAGGTCGGCGACCGAGCGGCCGTCGCGCGCGCCCTCGACGACGAAATCGGTGATCAGCGCCACGGCCTCGGGATAGTTGAGCTTCACCCCGCGCTCCAGGCGACGACGCGCCACGATGGCGGCCATGGCCACCAGAAGCTTGTCCTTTTCGCGCGGCGTCAAATTCATTCGTTTCCCCCGGCCCGTCGGCCCCGACTATAGCGCGAGCGAGTCTGCATCAAACATGCCAAACGCGCGGCAGGCGGCGGCCGCGAAACTCGGTGAGAAACCGGATCGTCGCATGGCGCACCGCCGTCGCTTCGCCCAGCAGGCGTGCGACCAGGATTCCGTTCACGACGGTGACACCCGCCCGCACTTGGTCTGCAGCCTCGAGCAGGACGCGGGCCTTCTCGAAATGCGGCTGAGGCGCATCCCACACGCCGATCACGGTCGCCAGCGCATTGGCGGTCCCGAAACCGGCACCGTCCGGTGTCTCGCCCTCGACCCGCAACGTGTCGGTCCAGACCAGCCGACCGGGGCGACGCACCGACCAGGCGTCCAGCAGGAGGCCGGACGTGAAGCGCTCGCCCGAAGCACCGCGGCCGAGCACCACCATCTCGCAGGCAAGCAGCGAGCCGCCCTCGACGACTTCGGCCACCGTCCGGCGCTTCAGTTGCGCGCCCTCGAAGACGATGGTCTCTTGCGGCAGCCAGTCGAGCGTCGCACCCTCGGCGACCCGCACGTCGACGTCGATCGTGCAGGGAGCGCTGCCCTTCGAGGCGCGGTAGATCTTCTCGGCGGCCTGCGTGGTTGCCACGGCTTCGGCGCCAGGGCCGATCTCGACCGACATTCTGAGGGCGTCGCCGCCCGTCACACCGCCCGAGGTGGTGATCATGACGGCCTGCGGCGGTTCGCCCAGTTCGGGTTTCGGGAACAAAACCCGGCAGGGGTCGCGTTGATACAGATCGCCCAGGCGTGTCTTGCCATCCCGCAGGTCGAAGGTGACCCGGCTTTCGCCGGAAGCGCGTTGCATGCGGGGGGAGAGACTGGTGGTCATCGGCCCCGACTTGATAGATTAAGGATCGAAATGAGCAAGGCCTTCACCAAGGAAAGCGACGACGACGACGAGGACGACCTGCCCGACGATGTCGGCGGATTGCCTCCCGGCGCCAAGAACTACATGACCCCGCAGGGCTTCGAGCGCATGCGCGAGGAGCTGATGACGCTCATGCGCAAGGAGCGGCCCGAGGTCGTACAGGTCGTGTCGTGGGCCGCCGCCAACGGCGACCGCTCGGAGAACGGCGACTATCTCTACGGCAAGAAGCGCCTGCGCGAGATCGATCGCCGCATCCGCTTCCTCAGCAAGCGACTGGAACGCTCCGAAGTCGTGGATCCGGCCAAGCGGCCCAAGACCGACCAGGTGTTCTTCGGTGCCACCGTGACCTACGTCAATTCAAAGGATGAGGAACGCACGGTCAGGATCGTCGGCGTCGACGAAGTCGACCCGGGTCGTGGCCATGTGAGCTGGATCTCGCCCATCGCCCGCGCCGTCATGCGGGCCCGCGAGGGCGATGCCGTGCGAATGAACACACCCGGCGGCGAGGAAGAGATCGAGATACTGAAGGTCGATTACGTCTAAGATGGATCGGAGCGAGGCACCCTTCTGTCGTCCTGAGCGAAGCGAAGGACCTGACCGATCGATAAAAGGACTCCGCGGCTAGCGGGAGATCCTTCGCCGCGCTCAGCATGACAAGGCGGACTACATCGCCACCAGCGCCAGGTCCTGGAACCAGCTTTGCGCCTGGGTGTACGACTTGATCCGCGACGACAGGGCGCGCGGTGTCCTGTCGTGATAGACCCAGATCATCACGGCATCGTCCACCGCCTTGGCGTGGATCTGCGCCGCCAGAGCATCCTGTTTGGCCGGATCGAACGTGTTCTGCAGTTCGACGACCAACCGGTCGACGTCCGCGTTCTTGTAGCTGCTCCAGTTGACGCCGACGGGCGCCACCTGGTCCGACGCAAAGAAACGGTTCACGGCATAGAAGGGATCGGACGTAACATGGGTGACGTTGGTCGCGCTCACGTCCCTGTTCATCTCGGCCTTGGCGCCGCTGCGCCAGCCGGTCATCAGCGCTTCGAGTTCGACCGGCTTGAAGTCGATGGCGATGAAGCTCTCCTTCATCATCTCCTGGATGGCCTCGTTGACCATCTGGTTGGTGCCGCCGGCCTGGATGGTGATCCTGGCCTTCATCGGATTGGCCTTGCCATAGCCGGCCTCGGCCATCAGCTGGCGCGCCGCATCGGGCGCATACTTGATCTCGAAGGTGGGCTTGCCGAACCAGGGGCTCGTCCGATCGACCTCGCCATAGGCTGGCTGCACCAGACCGTTGAGCAACCTGACGATCGCGTCGCGGTCGATCGCGAGGTTGGCGGCCTTGCGCACCCTGATGTCGGTCCAGGGCGAGCCCTCGACCAGCGACGGATGGTAATTGAACACATGCGGCGTGACATTGGTGCTGATGCGCGCCCCGCTCTGCTTCAGACGGTCGATGATGTCGGGGCCCGGCGCATCGATCATGTCGAAGGCCCCCGAGATCAACGCGGCGCTGCGTCCGGAGTCCTCCGGTGCACAGATCAGGACGATACGGTCGACCTTGGGCATGCGCCTGGGGTTCCAATACCCCTCGTTCTTCACCAGCTCGGCCCGCTCACGCGGCACCAGTCGGGCGAGCTTGAACGGCCCCGTCCCCGACGGCGCCGAGGCGAACTTGCTCCAGTCCTTGCCCACCTTCTCCCACTGGGCCGGGCTCGACACCAGGAACCACAGGAGCTGGTAGGGGAAGAGCGAGTCGACGGACTTCGTCTTGATCTCGACTTCCATCGGGCCGGTCTTGCGATAGCCAACCATGCTGGGCAGGCGGGGCCGTACCTGGGCGGCCTGACGCTGGTCGAACTGCGCCGCTTCCTTGTTGAAGATCTTCTCGAAGTTCCAGATCACCGCGTCGGCGTCGAAGGGCGATCCGTCATGGAATTTCACACCTTCACGCAGCTTGAAGGTCCACAGCGTCTTGTCGGCGTCGCTGACCTTCCACTCGGTCGCGAGGCCCGGGATCATCTTGCCCGGCCGGTCCGACACGTCGAGTTCCCAGGCGATCAGCGGATCGTAGATCGTGAGACCGGTATATTGATAGGCATTGGCGCCGCGATCCGGCTGGCCCGTGGTGAGCGGGATGTCGGTCATCGGGATGCCGTAACGGACAATCTTCTCCTGGGCCCAGGCGACTCGTGGTAGGGCGAGCGCGGTCGTCCCAGCGATCAACGTACGGCGCGAGAGCTTCATGGTCGCCTCCTGACGGGGAAGTATCCATCAGGCGCATGCGACTCCCGTGCCAGAGTGGGCGGCGGCGCCCGGCGGATCACCTCCGCTTGAGGTCCGCCAGCAGTCGATCGACGAACGTCGGGGAGCAGCCGAGCAGTGCCGCCTCGTCGGCCAGTTCCTTTTCGAGCCGGCCAAGCGCCTCGACGAAAGACCCGCCCTTGGCCAGCGCCTTCTCGACCACAGCGTGAGCCTCGTGCTTGCCCATCTTCCGGGCCAGCAGGAACGTTGCTCGCTCGGCGAGGACCGCGGCTTCGCTGGCATCCATGTTGGCCTGCAGGGCGTCGGGCTCGATGACGAGTCCGGACGCGACTTCCGCCATCGCCTCCACCGCCGAGCCCAGGCATTCGACCAGCGCGGAGAGCGTCGGCCATTCCGCCTGCCAGCCACCAAGCGCACGCTCGTGCTCCTGCGGCATCGCCGCCACGATCGTCGCGGCCAGCAGCGGCGCTCGCGTCGCCGCCGATAGAATGAGAGCGGCGCCGACCGGGTTGCGCTTGTGCGGCATGGTCGAAGAGCCGCCCCGTCCCGGCCCGGACGGCTCGGCCGCCTCCCCCACTTCGGCCTGCATCATCAAGGCGATATCGCGCGACGCCTTGGCGAGCGCCCCGACGACCAGCGCGCAATCCTGCGCAAATGCCGCGACCCGGACCCGTTGCGTGAACCACGGCCCCGGCGGCAGCGCGAGATTCAGCTGCTTCGCCAGCACCTTCATCACCGGCTCGGCTTCCGGACCCAGCGCCGTCAGACTTCCCGACGCGCCGCCGAACTGGAGGATCTGCGTTTCGCCGAAACTCTCGGCAAGTCGCCGCCTGGCGCGGTCGATGTCGGAAGCCCAGCCCGCGATCTTCTGGCCGAGCGCGAGCGGCGTCGCCGGCTGCAACAGGGTGCGGCCGAGCATCGGCGTCGTGCGGTGTTTCTTCGCCAGACGCGCGAAGGCCGAGACGATGCTGTCGAGTGACTTCACGAGCGGAGGCAGCGCCTCGCCGAGCTGCAGCACCATCGCGGTGTCGATCACGTCCTGGCTGGTGGCGCCCCAATGGACATAGTCGGCCGCCTTTGCGTCGCGCCTGGTAACCTGTTCGGTCAACGCCTTTACGACCGGAACGGTGAGCGTCGCCGTCCGGCGCGCGGCGGCGGCGAGTGGTGTGGCGTCATAGAGGGCGGAATCGCAGGCCTTGACGATGACCGACGCGGCGCGCTTCGGAATCAGGCCGGCCGCCGCGGTCGCTTGGGCAAGCGCCGCCTCGAAGCGCAGCATGTGGCGCAAGGTGGCGGTGTCGGAGAAGCAGTCGGCCACTGCCGCCGATGAGCCCAACGCAGAGACCAGACGAACCGTCATGGGTTCAGCAATCGAAGAAGACGGTCTCGTGCGGCCCACCCAGGTGCAGGGGGAGCCGCCAGATGCCGGCCTCACCACGCATCGCGATCAGGGTGGCGCGCCGGGCGGGATCGACGAGTTGAAGGACAGGGTCCTCGGCCAGCGCCGGATCGCCGTCGAAATAGAGGCGCGTCGCGAGGCGATTGAGGACGCCGCGCGCGAACACCGAGATGTTGATGTGCGCCGCCTGCAGGCCGCCGGCCGGCCACGGCACGCGCCCAGGCTTCACGGTGGCGAAGCGCGCGCATCCCTCGGCGTCGGTCGAGGCGCGGCCAAAGCCTTCGAAGCCGACATCGAGCGGCAGGTTGCGGCGATCCTCAGGGTGGTTGTAGCGGCCGTGGCTGTTGGCCTGCCAGATCTCGAGCAGGCCGTCGGGCACGATTGCGCCCGCGCCATCGTGAAGGGTCAGGGCAATCTCGATTCGCTCACCCGCGACACCCGGCATCGCGAGGTCTTGACGATAGGCGTTGGTGACGGTGCCGAAATAGAACGGGCCGATCGTCTGCGACGGCGTCAGCGCGCGGCTCATGGGTTCTCCATCGGCGTGGCGTGGCGTCCGCGCAGCACGATGTCGAAGCGATAGGCCAGCGCCCATCCGGGTTGCGTCGCGTCCATGTCGAAGGCGGCCTGCAGCCGCTCCCGCGCGCCTTCGGGCACCGAATTGTAGATCGGGTCGAAGGCCAGCAGCGGATCGTTCTGGAAGTACATTTGCGTGATCAGGCGCGTGGCGAAGGCCGGCCCGAACAGGGAGAAGTGAATATGCGCCGGCCGCCAGGCATTGTGGTGGTTGCCCCAGGGATAGGCGCCGGGCTTGATGGTGATGAACTTGTAATTGCCGTCGGCATCGGCGCGGGCACGGCCGCCGCCGTAGAAATTCGGATCGAGTGGCGCATCGTGCTGGTCGCCGGGATGATGGTAGCGACCGGCCGCATTGCATTGCCAGATCTCGACCAGCGCCTCGGGGACTGGCCTGCCCTCTTCGTTGAGGACGCGACCCTGCACGATGATGCGTTCACCCAGAGGCTCGCCCATGTGCCGGCGCGTGAGATCGTTCTCTACCGAGTCGAGCCGCTCCTCACGCAGCAGCGGCCCGGTGATCTCCGACAGCGTGTGCGGCAGGACGATCGCCGGCTTCGAGGGCGATCGGCTGACCGTCGACTTGTAGGCCGGCGAGAGATTGGGCGGGTGATGCCCTGGGGCCGGACGGCGGTACGTTTCCTCTTTCATACCCCCGAGCTTAGCGCCGGCTCAGGCCGCGCGCACCTCCAACCCCTGCGGCGTGGCGCGATAACCGGTCAGGGTGCGCTCGGCATAGCCCAGCCGCCAGTCCAGCATCTTGCGGGCATAGTCGGCGACCGTCGCCGCATAGGCCGGATCGGTGGCGCAGTTGACGAACTGGCCCGGGTCCTTTTCGAGGTCGAACAGGAGCGGCGGCAGGGCCGCGAAGTGCACGTATTTGAATTTTTCGTCCTGAACGACAGCGAGCGAGCATTTGTCCATCGGCACGCCCAGCGACGATTCAGGCTTGCTGTAATGCAGGTCGCGGAAGTCGAACTCGTAATGGACCTCGGTGCGCCAGTCGGCCGGCACCGTGCCCTCGCAGAAGGGCAGCAGCGAGCGGCCGTCGCACTGGCGCGGCACCGGCAGCCCCATCCAGTCGAGCAGGGTCGGCATGGTGTCGATCGTCTCGGTGAAACGATCGACGATCGTGCCACGGGTACCGTTTGCCTCGGTCCGCGGATCGCGGATGACCATCGGGATGCGATAGGATTCGTCGAAGTAGCCGATCTTGCCCAGCAGGTGATGATCGCCGCCCTGCTCGCCATGGTCGCAGGTAAAGACGATCAGCGTGTCGTCCCACTGCCCCGTCTCCTCCAGATAATCGAAGACGCGGCCGAGATGATCGTCGATCTCGCTCATCAGGCCGCAATAGGTAGCGCGCATCTGCGCCACCTCGGCCTCGCTCATGTCCGAACCGAGCGCCTGTCCGTCCTGGAAGAAGCTCGCCTGCTTGATGTTGCGCACATAGTAGTCGAGCAGTGCGTTCTGCTTGCCCTCTTCCGCCGCCGACGAGGCGCGGATCGGCTTCGGCATGTCCTCAGGACGATACATGGAATTGTAGGGCTCGGGCGCGATGAACGGCGGATGCGGCCGGTAGTAGCCGAGATGCAGGAACCAGGGCTTGCCGCCACGGCCCCGCAGATAGTCGAGCCCGCGCTCGGTGAACCAGGCGGTGTCCGACAGCTCCTTGGGAATAACGGCCGGCCGGCCGGTCGCGCCGGCTCCCGGCTCTCCTTGCGGCAGCCAGATCTCCTCGCGGGTCTTAGGCAGCGCGAAGCCCTGGCTGGCGACCCAGCCGAAATAGGCGTCGCGGTTCTCGAAGGCGCCGACCGAATGGAAGCCCTCCATGATGTCGCCCAGCACAAAGAAGCGCGGATCGTTGGGGGCCGTCTGGCGCGGATCGGGCGTCGTCGTCGTGTAGCCCACGAGCGCGGGATCGTAGCCACCGCGCCGCAGCTCGTGCGCCAGGTTGGTGAAGCGCGAGGACAGAGGGATCGTGTTCTGCACCGCGCGATGGTTCATCATGTACTGGCCTGTCAGCAGGCTGGCGCGCGCCGGGCCGCAGGGCACGGCCTGGGTGAAATGATTGCGGAAGGTGACGCCCTCGGCGCACAGCCGGTCGAGATTGGGCAGCTTCAGATAATCCGCGCCCAGCTTGGGCAGCATCAGCCCGCGCCACTGGTCGACGACGATCAACAGGACATTCTTGGACGCAGGCATGTTCATTCACCGAGGTTGGACGGCGGCGGGATTGCGATAGAGTGCCGCCAAATCGACGGAGGAGACAACACGTGGCGCGTTTCAAGATCGTGACGACGGGACCAGGAAAAACCGATCATTCGCTGGAAATGGAGACGCTTGGGCCCATCGGCGCGGAAATCGTCGAAGTTTCGGGCGACGAGGCCGAACTCATCAAGGCGGTGGCCGATGCCGACGCCATCTACGGCAAGGGCCGTCCGCGGATCACCGCCAAGGTGATCGAGGCCGGCAAGAAGCTGAAGGTCGTATCGCTGGGCAGCGTCGGGGTCGATTCAGTCGATGTGGATGCGGCCACGCAGCTCGGCATCCCCGTCACCAACGTGCCCGACACGTTCATCGAGGAAGTGGCAGACCATGCCATGACCCTGATCCTGGCCAGCTGGCGGCGCCTGGTGGTGCAGGACCAGATGGTACGCAAGGGCGAGTGGGCCAAGGGCCGGCCGCACCTCTACCAGTTCCCGCGCCTAATGGGCATGACGCTGGGCTTCATCTCGTTCGGCCATGTCGCCCGCGCCGTCGCCAAACGCGCCGCGCCGTTCGGCTTTCAGATGCTGGCCTACGATCCCTATATCGAGGAGCTGGTGATGTCCGACTACGGCGTCCAGCCGGTCGGCTATGACGAGCTGCTGCAGCGCTCCGACATCGTGAGTATGCACGCGCCCGGGACCAAGGACGCGCACCACCTGATGAAGGAGCAGCATTTCCGCCAGATGAAGAAGACGGCGCTGTTCGTGAACACCGGCCGCGGCTCGACGGTCGACGAGCCGGCCATGATCAAGGCGCTGCAGGAAGGCTGGATAGCCGGCGCCGGCCTCGACGTGCTCGAGACCGAGCCGGTCGGCCACAACAATCCCCTGCTTGGCATGGACAACGTCATCCTCACCGCCCACGTCGCCTCGGCCTCGAGCCGTTTCGACCCCGCCCGCAAGCGCCGCGTCGGCGCCGAGCTCGCCCTGGTACTGGGTGGCAAGTGGCCGCGCGCCTGCGTCAATCCGATGGTGCTTGAGAAGTCCAAGCTGCAGCGCTGGCAGCCCTTCTCGATGGAGCGCGGTCCCGGCAACTAGACTGGAACGAACCGGTCCGCGCCGGCTCAGGATTGCTGCAGCTGGAGCCGGTCGCGGATCGCCCTGTCACATTGGGCAAGGCTCTCGAACGGTCCGAGGATGACGTGGCCGCCGTCGTCCATCGCATACCAGCCGGTCTGGGTGAGATTGTAGTCTCCCAGATCCTCGGACGGGACATGGACGGCGATCAGATCCTTCGGTGTGCGCATTCACTGCACATGCGCCCCCCGGCAGGGCTTTTCAACCCCGGCGGGTCCAGCTCGCGAGATTGACCGCGCCGGGCGGCACCTCGCCCTTCACCAGCGCCTCGACCTGACGGACCGTGTCCATCGCCTGGCTTTCGCTGGCGGGCGGCGTCAGGCCGCCGATATGCGGCGTCGCAATGACGTTGGGCAGGCACGCCAGCTCGGGCGACGGCATCTGGTCGGGCGCACGTCCGACATCCATGGCCGCGCCGGCAATGCGGTTCGCGCGCATAACCTCCGCGAGGGCGCCCTCGTCGACGAGGTTGCCGCGCGACATGTTGATGAAGAAGGCGTCGGGCTTCATGCGGGCGAAGGCTGCGGCGTCCAACAGGTTCTCGGTCTCCTCGTTGGCGATGGCGAGACAGATCACGTAGTCGGCCTTCGCCAGCAGATCCTCCATCGGCAGCTTCGCGTACCGGGGATCGTCGATCTGGGCATAGGGATCGGACACCAGCACGGTCATGCCGAGCTGGGCCAGGACCGGCGCCAGTGCGCGCGAGATGCGGCCGTAGCCGATCAGGCCGACGGTCGACCCACCGAGCTGACGGCCGACCTTGATCTCCGGCATGCGGCCTTCGTGATAGGCCGTCGCCGCCCGCGTGATGCCGCGCGACAGATCAACCAGGAACCCCAGCGTGAGTTCGACCACCGACTGCACGAAGCCCGCCTCGGCCTGGGTGACGAGGACACCCGCCTGGGAGGCCGCGGCCACGTCGATGTTGCGGATGTCGATGGCGCTGCGCATCACCGCGCGCAGCCCCGGCAGGCTTTCGAAGACGAGCGCCGGAATTGCCGTCGCCCGATCGGCAACGATGAAGTCGACACCGCGCGCCATGCCGATCACGCCCTGCGCATCGAGCGGCGCCGCGCCCTCGTGAAGCACGACCTCGACCAGCTCCTGCAGTCGCGTGAGGGCGCGGGTCCCGTAGTATTGCCGCCGGGCGAGCGGGGCATGGGTCAGGAGAAGCTTGTTCATGCCGCGAGCCTACGCCGGCAGCGCGGAGAAAGAACCGAGCAGGCGGTCGAAATAAGCTCTTCAGAAGCACCATCGCGCAACATTATTGCGCCGTCGGTCACCATGACCCGGGATTCAGGGGGGGGGGTGCGACATTCGTTTCGGTTGTTTCGTTTATTTCGTTTGTTTCGTTTATTCGCCCCGACTCCGACGTCTTCAACGGGCGGCTAGCTCTTCATCGGCGTCGCTTCGCCCAGCAGCGAGACATGCGCGGCGACGATGCGCCAACCGTCGGGCGTGCGCATCCAGGTGTGGCTTTGCCGGCCGGGCTTGCTCGCACCGTGGCGCTGGAACTCGCAGTTGGCCGTGCCGAAATCGCGGCCGTAGGTGACGATCCAGAGCTTCAGCAGGTCGCGGTTCGGCACGAACTGCGGGTTGCGGCCCGAGCGGAAGGCGGCGATCTGGTCGTAACCATAGAGCTGCTCGCCGATGCCGTAGCGCAGCGTGTGCGGGCTCTTCCAGAAGAGTTCGTCGAGCACCTCGACGTCGTTGCTGTTGAGAGCCGCCTCGTAGCGATTGAATGCGGCCGTCACCTCGTCAACGATCTCGGGAATGTTGATTTCCATGCGGTCTCCTCAGAGTCTGACTCGAAATGAAAGCAGCAAAAACAACAGGCTATGAAAGGGCCCGATAACCTCACCCTGAGGAGCGTCGCGCAGCGATGCGTCTCGAAGGGTGGGAACGAGCACCTTGCCTGTTGCCCATCCTTCGAGACGCGCCGCGGGGCGGCGCTCCTCAGGATGAGGTAAGGGCTTGAATCGATTCAATTATCCGGTCAGCCCCTCAGGCGGGCGGCGCGGCGGCGACGCCGAGCTTCTGCAGGTGGGCGGCCACGCGCAGCGCGGCCTGCTCGTTGTAGGGTTTGGCGATGAGCTGCACGCCGATCGGCAGGCCACCCGGTCGTTGCAGCGGCGCCACCGCGACCGGCAGGCCGATGAAGGAGATCGGCTGGGTATAGATGCCGAGATTGGCGCGCACCGCCAGCTCGACGCCGTCCAGCTTCATCATGGTCTGGCCGAGCTTCGGTGCCGTGCACGGCGTTGCGGGCGCCAGGATCACGTCGACCTCTTCGAACAGCTTGAGCACGTGGGCGCGATACTGGCGGCGGAAGCGCTGGGCCTTCACGTACCAGGCGCCGGGCAGCAGGGCGCCCGCCATGAAGCGCTCGCGCGTGTCGGGATCGAAATCCTGCGGACGCGTGCGCAACCGCGGCAGATGGAGCTGCGCGCCCTCGATGGCCGTGATGACATAGGCCGCCGCCCGCGCCGCCGCCGCCTGCGGCAGCACGACGGTCCTGGTCACGCCCAATGCCTTTGCGACGGTCGCGACGGCCTCGAAGGCCTCGGGCTCGCCGCCCTTCGCGAAATAGTCTCCGGCGATGGCGATGCGCAGCCCGTCGACGCCTTCGACCAGCCTCGGCAGCGTCGGGTCGGCCGGGCGGTCGGTGCAGACCGGGTCGTCCGAGTCCCAGCCCTGCATGGCATCGAAGGAGAGCGCCAGATCCTCGGCCGAACGGGCGATCGGCCCGAGATGGTCGAAGGAATCCACGAAGGGGAAGGACCCGGCGCGGCTCAACCGTCCATAGGTCGGCTTCAGCCCAAACAGGCCGCAGAGCGATGATGGCACACGGATCGAGCCATTCGTGTCGGAGCCCAGCGCCAGGGGCACCTCGCCCGCCGCCACCGCCGCACCCGAGCCGCCGGAAGATCCTCCCGACATGCGCGTAGGATCGTGCGGGTTGCGCGACGGCCCGTAATGGGCGTTCTCGCCGGTGAAGTCGTAGGCGTACTCGCCCATGTTGAGGCCGCCGACCAGGATGGCGCCGGCCGCTTCGAGCTTGCGCACCAGCGCGCCGTCGCGCTCGGCCTTGGGGCCGTCGACGTTGATCTTCGAGCCCGCGCGGGTCGGCAGGCCCGCGATGTCGAACAGGTTCTTCACCGCGAAGGGCACGCCCAGCAGCGGCCCGCGATGCAGCCCGGCGTCGATCTCCGCCGCACGCTGGCGGGCGCGCGCGGCAACCACGTCGGTGAAAGCGTTGATCGTGGGCTCCGCCGCCTCGATGCGCTTCAGGGTGGCGTCGATCACGGCAGCGGCCTTGACCTTGCCGCTCATCACGGCGCCCGAGATCTCCGTCGCCGTCGCGGCCTTCGAAAGAGGGTCGGTCATGGCCGGAACACCGGAGCCGACATCAGCTCGTCCTCGAGGTCCAGCTCGAGCAGCGGCTGCGCGATCATCAGGGAGCGCTCGACATTGAGGATCACGTTGGGGAGATATTCGGGCGCGATCGCGAGGCCTGCGGTCTTCGCGCCCTCCTCGACCATGCGCGCCACGTCACGCTTCTGTTCGGCCATGCGCTTCCTTCCTTCATTCAGTTGGGACGGTAGGCTTCAGACGCCATGGAGATCGCGGCGCATGAGCCGGTAGCTCGCGCCCAGTTCCCGTCCAAGCTGCCGAAGAATCTGCAGGATTGCCAGCCCGGCCGCCGTGTCATGCGCGCGACGCTTCATGGCACACCCTCGCTCCCCTGTTTCCCGCCAGTCCGGGAAGGCAAGGACCGTGCCAAGGTCTGCGCGAATCTGGAGGCTGCATTCAACGCATTGCTTGTCTAAAACCCTCACATGACAGCTTTTCTCGACCTCGGGGTTCACGCGCTGCTCGGCGCCTATCGCGCGCGCACGCTCGACGTGCGTCAGACCATCGAGGAGGTGCTGAAACGCATCGCAAACGCCGGCGACGACAAGGTCTGGATTTCGCGCGCCTCCGACGACGCGCTGCGCGCGCAGGCCACCGCGCTGGATGCAAGGCGCGACGAGATCGACCGGTTGCCGCTCTATGGCGTGCCGTTCGCGGTGAAGGACAATCTCGACGTCGCCGGCATGGTGACGACCGCGGCCTGCCCGGGCTTCGCCTATGAGGCCAAGGATTCCGCGGAGGCCGTGCGTCGCCTCGTGGACGCCGGCGCGATCGTGGTCGGCAAGACGAACCTCGATCAGTTCGCCACCGGCCTCGTCGGCGTGCGCTCTCCCTATGGCGTGCCGCGCAATCCATTCGACGCCTCGTATGTACCCGGCGGATCGAGTTCGGGATCGGCCGTCGCGGTCTCGTCGGGACTCGTGAGCTTCTCGCTGGGCACCGACACTGCGGGATCGGGCCGTGTGCCGGCCGGCTTCAACAACATCGTGGGCCTCAAGCCCACGCCCGGCCTGCTCAGCAACGAAGGCATGGTGCCGGCCTGCCGCTCGCTCGACTGCACCTCGGTCTTCGCCCTCTCGTGCGCCGATGCCGATGCGGTGCTCGCCGTCGCCGCCGAGCCGCAGGCGACACCTTCCATCGGCCGGACTTTCCGCTTCGGCATCCTCGACACCAGGGACGCGGAGTTCTTCGGCGACGCCGCCTATGCCGCGCTCTATGCCCAGTCGATCGAGCGGCTGAAGGGACTGGGCGGCACGCCGGTCGCGATCGACTACGCCCCATTCCGCGACGCTGCCCAGCTTCTCTACAACGGCCCCTGGGTCGCCGAGCGCACCGCGGCGGTCGGTGCCTTCATGGAGGCGGCCGACGACGCGGCGGGCGTCTGGCCGACGACACGGCAGATCGTGCTGAGCGGCCTCGAGTACAGCGCCGTCGACGCCTTCGAAGGCCAGTACCGTCTTGCCGAACTCAAGGCGCGTGCCTTCGCCCAGATGGAAGGGCTCGATTTCCTCGCGGTGCCCACGGCCGGCACGATCTACAAGCTGGCCGATCTCGAACGCGAGCCGGTGCTCTACAACTCGCATCTCGGCCACTACACAAATTTCGTGAACTTCTTCGGCCTGTCGGCGCTCGCCGTGCCGGCCGGCTTCCGGCCCGACGGCATGCCGTTCGGCATCACCCTGATCTCCAGCGCGAATGCTGAACGCGCCCTGCTGGCGTTCGGTGCCCGCTGGCAACGCGCGGTGCCCTTGCCGCTCGGCAAGACGATGAGCCGTCTGCCGCAGCCCGAGAACGATCCGACCGTCACGGAAGATCGCGTCCCGATCGCCGTGGTCGGCGCCCATATGAGCGGCCTCCCCCTGAACGGCCAGCTTCTCGAGCTCGGCGGCCGCCTTCAGAGCGCGGGCAAGACCGCACCGTCCTATCGCTTCTACGCCCTGCCCGGCGGCCCGCCGCACCGGCCGGGCCTGGTGCGCGTGACCGAGGGCGGCAGCGCCATCGACCTGGAGGTCTGGAGCCTGCCGGCCGAGAGGATCGGCGATCTGCTGCGCCGCATCCCCGCCCCGCTGGGGCTCGGCACGGTGAGCCTGGCCGACGGCACCGATGTGCTGGGTTTCCTCTGCGAGGCACATGCGGCGCAGGGCGCGCACGACATCACCTCGCTGGGCGGCTGGCGGGCCTACGTCGAAACGTTGCCATAACGCAGCGCCCTTCAACTGCGGGGCGCCGGTCTGCTAGGGTCCGCTCCTTCGAGGAGAGGAAACGAACCCATGAGTGGAAAAATCGCCGTCGTCACCGGCGCGGGCAGCGGCATCGGCCGCGCCTCGGCGCTGGCCCTGCTGAACAACGGCTACAAGGTCGCACTGGCAGGCCGCCGCAAGGACGCGCTGGACGAGACGGCTTCGATGGCCGGCAACAATGCGCCGAACGCGCTTGCCGTACCGACCGACGTCACCAAGCGCGACGATATTCTGGCCCTGTTCGCCAAGGTGAAGACGACCTGGGGTCGCCTGGACCTGCTGTTCAACAATGCCGGCGGCGGCGCGCCGCCCGTGCCGCTGGAAGAGTTGCCCTATGAGACCTGGCTGAGCGTGCTGGCGGCGAACCTGACCGGACCGTTCCTGTGCACGCAGGAGGCCATCAAGATCATGAAGGACCAGACCCCGCGCGGCGGCCGCATCATCAACAACGGCTCGATCTCGGCGCACGCGCCGCGGCCCTTCTCGGTCGCCTACACCTCGACCAAGCATGCCATCACCGGCCTCACCAAGTCGACGTCGCTCGACGGCCGCGCCTACGATATCGCCTGCGGCCAGATCGACATCGGCAACGCCGTGTCGCCGATGACCGACCGCATGACCAAGGGCGTCCTGCAGCCCAACGGCACGACCATCGCCGAGCCGCGCATGGACGTCTCCGCGGTGGCCAACGCCATCCTCTACATGGACAGCCTGCCGCTCGACGCCAACGTGCAGTTCATGACCGTCATGGCCACGAAGATGCCGTTTGTGGGAAGAGGTTAGCGCGTCAGCGCTAACCTCTGGCGGGCGGCAGCGCCTTCTGAGGCGCGAGAGCCCGCACCGAGCAGAATAGATACGCGGGCTTGGAGGCCCGCGATCTGAGGGCTTAGTAGCCCTCGTCCTGGAGATTGAGCAGCGGGAACGCGCTGTGCACGCCGGTCAGGTTGGTCGGCATGCTCCTGGCGATATAACTCTTGTCGAGCTGCGCCAGCGAGGTGACGCCCAGCAGGCCCATCGCCTCCTTCATCTCCTCCTCGAGCAACTCGATCACGCGCTCGATGCCGGCGGCGCCGGCGGCGGCAAGGCCGTAGCAATAGAGGCGGCCGAGACCAACCCAGTCGGCGCCCATGCAGATCGCCTTCACGATGTCGCTGCCGCGACTGAAGCTGCCGTCGACCGCGACCTTGGCGCGCCCGGCGACCGCCTCGACGATCTCGGGCAGCACCTCGGCCGAACCGCGGCCATGGTCGAGCTGCCGACCGCCATGGTTGGAGCAGTAGACCGCCCAGACTCCGTTCTGGCAGGCAAGCTCGGCATCCTCACCGGTGCCGATTCCCTTCAGCATGAACTTTACGTCGGGGAACTTGTCGCGGACGGCGATGAAGTTCTTCCACGAGAAGGCCGCCTGGTGATCCTGGCCGGTCGCCACGGCGCGCCAGGACTTCACGAAGCGCTTGGCGATGTCGCGCTCGCGCCGGCTGTAGACCTGGGTGTCGACGGTGATGCAGAAGGCATCGTAGCCGGCGTCCATCGCCTCCTTCACGCGGTCCGCGACCCAGGCATCGTCACCGCGCACATAGAGCTGGTAGATCTTGGGGCCCGCGCCGCCCTTCACGATGTCCTGGAGGCTGAGCGTGGTCACCGAGCTGATCAGCATCGCGACGTTGCTCGCGCCCGCGCCCTTGGCGACGGTGATGCCGCCACCGGCCTCGAACGATTCCAGGGATCCGACGGGCGCCAGCATCACCGGCAGGCGGATCTTCTTTCCGAGGATTTCGGAGGACGGATCGATCTTCGACACGTCGCGCAGCACACGGGGCTTGAAGGCGATCGTGTCGAGGGCCAGCCGGTTGCGACGCAGCGTGGTCTCGGTCTCGGTGCCGCCGATCAAATAGTCCCAGATATTCGGATTGAGCCGGATTTTCGCCGCTTTTACGATCTCGTGTAGCGTTACGAATTCGCTCTCCAGGCCACTCGCCATCGTTCCCTCGAATCTTTCAATGCCGACGGTTTTCTTGCGCGTCTCCAACGCCCCGTCAACGTGGCGTCACAGGCAGCCGGCATTGACGATGACGCCCCTGGGCGATTTGATCGATATGGGGTACTCGCTCGGCGGAATACGCAGGATCGGCCTGCTTTCCGCGGGCAACCGGTGAAGGACTTGAGATGAAGAGACGCGTTCTGACGGCAGCACTGGTCTTCGGATGGATGGCGGGGCCGGTCTTCGCCGCCGATCCCGTGCCCGCGCTCAAGGAAACGCCGATGTTCGCCGACCAGGTGAAGTCCGGCGCCCTGCCGCCGGTCGACAAACGCGTTCCCGAGCAGCCCTGGGTCGTGAAGTATTTCGCCGGCGGCGACGGGCCCGGCCAGCAGGGCGGCCAGCTCAACATGCTGGTGGCCAGTTCGCGCGATACGCGCCTGATGACGATCTTCAGCTACACCCGCCTCATCGTCTACGACGACAAGTTCAAGCTGAAGCCCGACATTCTCGAGAGCTACGAGGAGAAGGACGGGCGCGAGTTCACGTTCAAGCTGCGCGCCGGCCACAAATGGTCGGACGGCCATCCGTTCACCACCGAGGATTTCCGCTTCTTCTGGGAAGACGTCGCCAACAACAAGGACCTCACCGCCGGCGGCCCCAATGTCGAGCTGCTGGTCGACGGACAACCGCCCAAGGTCGAGATCATCGATCCGCTCACGATCAAGTACACATGGGACAAGCCCAACCCGTACTTCATCGAGAGCCAGGCGCGCGCCGCGCCCCTCTTTCTCTACAGGCCTGCCCACTACCTGAAGAAGTTCCACGCCAAGTACACGCCCGAAGCCGAGATCCTCAAGTCCGCGCGCGGCGGCCAGCAGAGCTGGGTGTCGATCTACCGCCGCCTCGATGTGATGTACGCCAACGACAACGTCGATCTGCCCACGCTCAATCCCTGGGTGGGCACGACCGCGTCGCCGGCCCAGCGGTTCGTCTACGTGCGCAACCCCTACTATCACCGCATCGACGAAAAGGGGCAGCAACTGCCCTATGTCGACCAGGTGATCTTCACGGTGGCGGCCGCCAACCTGGTACCGGCCAAGGCGGGCCTCGGCGAGGCCAACCTGCAGCCGCGCTACCTCAACATGCGCGACTATACCTTCCTGCAGAAGAGCGCCCAGACGTCGGGCGTGAACGTGAGGCTCTGGGAGGCCGGCTCGGGCTCGCAGCTCGCGCTCTATCCCAATCTCACCACGAACGACGCGGAATGGCGCAAGCTGATGCGCGACGTGCGTTTCCGCCGGGCGCTGTCGTTGGCGATCGACCGCGAGGAACTGAACCAGGTCGTCTATATCGGTCTGGCCAGGCCGTCGAATAACACGATCATGCCGCGCTCAGAGCTGTTCAAGCCGGAGTACGCGACCAAGTGGGCCGAGTACGATCCCAAGCTCGCCAACAAGCTGCTGGACGAGATCGGCCTCACGAAGAAGGACAGCCAGGGCATCCGCCTGCTGCCCGACGGCCGGCCGGCCACGATCGTCGTCGAGCATGCCAGCGAGGAAACCGAGGACAGCGACGCGCTCACGCTGATCGCCGACAACTGGAGGAAGATCGGCATCAAGATGCTGACCAAGCCGCAGACCCGCGACAACTTCCGGCTCCGCACCTCGTCGGGCGAAGCCGTCATGACGGCTTTCGCCGGCGCCGTGACCGCGGTCCCGACTCCCAATACCAGCCCGAAGGAGTTTGCGCCGACCATGCTGGGCGGCCTGCAATGGTCGCGCTGGGGTATGTTCGTGGAGTCGAAGGGCCGGCAGGGCGAGAAATGCGACCTCGCATCGGCCTGCAAGCTTCTCGACTATGTGAAGGAATGGGAAACCGGCACAACCGAAGAAGACCGCCGCAAGGCCTGGGACAAGATCCTCGCCACCAACGCCGACGAGGTCTTCTCGATCGGCACGGTCAATGGCGTGCGCCAGCCGGTCGTGGTCGGCCCCAACGTCCGCAACGTGCCGAAGGAAGGCTACTACGCCTGGGATCCGGGCGGGTACATCGGCCTCTACCAGCCCGACACGTTCTGGATCGCGCAGTAGGATCACTTTCCTCCCCATTCAAATGGGGAGGTGCAGGCGTCTCGCGGCTTGTAACCAAGCCGCCAGCCGGCGAAGGGGTCATGACCTTGTTGGGACGCCCATGACCCCATCGCCCCGTGCGGCGGGGCACTTCCCCATTTGAATGGGGAAGCAATTGATCGCTGATGGCCGTCACCAGGTATCGATGTTCGGCCGCTTCTTGTGGCTGTGCGCCGGCCGCGGCTTGGCCTCGAGCAGTGCGGTCGCGATCCAGCGCCGCGAATCGGCGGGATCGATCACCTCGTCGACCTCGAAATAGGTCGCGGTGCTCAGCGCCTTGCCGCGCGCATAGGCGGCCGCGACCATCTTGTCGAACAACGCGCGCCGCTCGGCCGGATCGCTCACCGCCTCGAGTTCCTTGCGGAAGCCGAGCTTCACGGCGCCTTCCAGCCCCATGCCGCCGAACTCGCCGGTCGGCCAGGACAGCGCGAAGACCGGTGCATGGAAGGAACCGCCTGCCATTGCCTGCGCCCCCAGCCCGTAGGCCTTGCGCAGCACGATGGTGCCGAACGGCACCGTGAGATTGGCGCCGGTCACGAACAGGCGCGAACAGTGGCGCACCAGCGCCGTCTTCTCGATCTCGGGCCCGACCATCATGCCCGGCGTGTCGCACAGGAACAGGATCGGGATGTCATAGGCGTCGCAGAGCTGCAGGAAGCGCGCGGCCTTGTCCGAACCGTCGCTGTCGATGGCACCTGCCAGATGCACCGGATTGTTCGCCACGATGCCGAGCGGCTTGCCCTCGATGCGGCCGAATGCCGTCACCATGCCGGGCCCGAAGGCGCGCCGCACTTCGAGCACCGAGTCCTCGTCGCACAGCGTGGCGATCACGTCGCGCACGTCGTAGACGCGCAGCCGGTTCTCCGGGATGGCCCGCCGCAGCAGACGCTGGTCGGCCGCACGCCATTCCGGCAGCGCGCCCTGGAAGTAGGAGAGGTACTTCTTGGCGACGGCGACCGCCTCGGCTTCATCCTCGACCGCGATGTCGACCACGCCGTTGGGCACCTGCACGTTCATGGGTCCGACTTCCTCGGGCGAGAAGACGCCGAGATTGCCACCCTCGATCATCGCCGGGCCGCCCATGCCGATGGTCGAGTTCCTCGTGGCGATCACGACGTCGCAGCAGCCCAGAATCGCGGCGTTGCCGGCGAAGCAGCGCCCCGAGTTGATGCCGACCAAGGGCGCCACGCCGCTCAGGCGTCCGAAGATGTGGAAGGCCATGGTGTTGAGGCCGGCCACCGACTGCACGTCGATGTCGCCCGGCCGGCCACCGCCGCCCTCGGTGAAGAAGACGAGTGGAATGCGCTGCTTCTCGACGATCTCGAACAGCCGGTCCTTCTTGTGATGGTTGTTCTTGCCCTGGGTGCCCGCGAGTACCGTGTAGTCGTAGTGCGCGACCGCGACCCGGCTGCGCTCGGGCCCGAACAGCGACCCGTTGACCCGGCCGATGCCGGTGATCAGCCCGTCGGCCGGAGTCTTCTCGATCAGGTCCTCGACCGTCCGCCGCGTGCGCTGGCTGGCGATCGCGAAGGCGCCGTATTCGACGAAGCTGTTGGGATCGACGAGATCCTCGAGATTCTCGCGGGCCGTACGCTGGTTGGTCTTGCGCCGCCGCGCCACCGACTCGGGTCGCATTTCGTCGAGCGTGAGCGCACGCCGTTCGAAGTACTCAGCTAGATCCGGGCGGACATGATCGAGGTCGATCGTTTCCTCGACCGCCGTGCCTTTCACCTCGACGTCGGCCTCTTCGACAAAGAGCAGCGAATGGCCCTCGTAGACCGTCTCGCCCGCCTCGACCGCGATGCGCCGCACATAGCCGCGCACCGGACTGCGGATCTCGTGCTGCATCTTCATGGCATCCATGACCAGCAACGCCTGGCCCGCCGCCACCGGATCGCCCTCCCTCACCGACAGGCTCACGATCGTGCCCTGCATCGGTGCGGGCACAGCGACCGTGCCGTCCGGCGCGTCGCTTTCGGGCGCACGCGACGCCGTCTCCGCCTTCGCCTTGCCGAAGGCCAGGACGGCCAGCGGGTCGACGCTGTCGACCCGCGCGCCGGCCTGGCGCGGCGATGATGCAGGTGCTCCCGCTGGCGCCGCGCCTTCGAAATAGAGACCGGCCTTCAACCTGGCCGCCGCGTCGATCAGGGACGCGGCCTGCTCGTCCACGAAGCGCGTATGGACCTTGTCGGCGCGGAAGTCGGGATGAGCGATCAGGGCGCGCAGGAAGGCGATGTTCGAAGGGGCGCCTTCGAGCCGGAAGGCTGACAGCGCCCGCTCGGCCCGCTGCAGCGCACTGCCGAAATCGGCCGCGTGCACGATCACCTTGGCGAGCAGCGAATCGAAGTTCGGATTGGTGCGATAGCCCGCATAGCCATAGGTGTCGACGCGCACGCCCGGCCCCGACGGCGGCTCGAACGCCGTGAGCGTCCCGCCCCCCGGCTTGGCCGAGCCGTCGGCCGTCATGGTCTCCATGTTCACCCGGAGCTGGATCGCATGGCCGCGCGGCGACGCCTGCCCAACGCCGGTCTCTTCCAGCGACGCACCGCCCGCCAGCCGCAACTGTGTTTTCACGAGGTCGACGCCCCACACTTCCTCGGTGACGGTATGCTCGACCTGCAGGCGCGGATTGGCCTCGATGAAGCAGAAGAAGTCCGGCGCCGCGTCGTCGACCAGGAATTCGAAAGTACCGAGGCTGCGATAGTTCACCGCCTTCGCCATCCTCGCCGCCGACTCGACGATCTGCCCGCGCATCGCCTCGGCGAGGTTCGGGCTGGGCGCCAGCTCGACGATCTTCTGGCTGCGGCGCTGGATCGTGCATTCGCGCTCGCCAAGCGAGGCGATGCCGCCGTTGCCGTCACCGACGATCTGAACCTCGATGTGGCGCGCGCGGGCGATCAGACGCTCGGCATAGAGGGCGCCGTTGCCGAAGGCCGCCTGCGCCTCGGCCGAGGCGCGCGTGAAGGCTTCCTCGATCTCGGCCTCCTGCGTGACGATCCGCATGCCGCGCCCGCCACCGCCCGCGATCGCCTTGATGACGATGCCGGCCTTGCGATGCTTGGCGAAGAAAGCTTTCACGCCCGCCACGTCGACCGCACTGTCGGTGCCCGACAGGACCGGCGCCCCGTTCTTGCCGGCATGCGCCCGGGCGCGCGCCTTGTCGCCGAACAGGTCGAGTTGCTCGGGCGTCGGGCCGACGAAGACCAGCCCCGCCTCGGCGCAGGCCGTCGCGAAGGCCGCGTTCTCCGACAGGAACCCGTAGCCCGGATGCACCGCGTCGCAGCCCGCGTCTTTCGCGGCCGCAATCACACCGGCGATGTCGAGATAGGCCGCTGCGCCACGTCCCTTGAGAGGGCGCACCTCGTCCACCCGGCGGACGTGCAGCGAGGTCGCGTCGTCCTCCGAATGGATGCCCACGGTTGCAATGCCGAGTTCGGCGGCGGCCTGGGCGATGCGGATGGCGATCTCGCCGCGATTGGCGATCAGGAGTTTCTTGAGCATGTCAGCGTGGGGTAGAACCCCCTCCATGTCGAAAAGGCTTCTCATTGTGGCGCACGCCCCGTCGGAGAACACGCTTTCCCTGCGTGACGCCGTGGAACGCGGCGCGCGCAGCGAAACGGGAATCGACGTCCTGGTGATCCCACCGCTGCAGGCCGGCCCGCAGGACGTGCTGGCTGCCCAGGCGGTGATCCTCGGCACGCCCGAGAATCTGGGCTACATGAGCGGCGCCCTGAAGGACTTCTTCGACCGCAGCTACAATGCCTGCCTGGAGAAGACGCAAGGCATGCCCTGCGCCCTCTACATAAGGGCCGGCAGCGACGGCACCGGCACGCGCCGCGGCGTCGAGACCATCCTGACCGGTCTGCGCTGGCGTGCCGTGCAGGAGCCCCTGCTCTGCAAGGGCCCCTGGCAACCCGCCTTCGTCGGCCAGTGCGAGGAACTGGGCGCCGCCATGGCGGCCGGCCTCGCCGCCGGCATCTTCTGAACTACTGGCCCAGAATCACTGCGCCGTGTAACCGCCGTCGACGACGAGGCCCGAGCCGGTCATGAAGCCGGCATCGTCCGACGCCAGGAACACGATGCCCTTGGCGATGTCCTCGGCGACGCCCAGCCGGCCAATCGGGTGCATGCTGAGCGAGGTCTTGCGCGTGGCTTCCGTGTCGTTGGTGCCAAGGGCGCGCGCCCTCATGGCGAAGGTCTGCTGGCCCATGTCGGTGTCTATGACGCCGGGATGGATCGAGTTCACGCGGATGCGGTAGCCCTTGCGGCCGAACTCCAGCGCCGTCGACTTGGTGAACAGCGTGACGCCACCCTTGGTCAGCGAATAGAGCGGATCGAGCTGAGAGCCGACCAGCCCCGCCACCGAGGCGAGATTGACGATCGCCGATCCATGCACGCTCGTGGCGCCGCGCGCCTTGAGATGCGGAAGCGCGATCCTCGTGCCCAGCACCACGCCGGTCAGATTGACGGCGACGAGCCGGTGCCACTCGTCCATCGAGGCTTCCTCGACGCCCTTGCCCACGAAGATGCCGGCATTGTTCACGAGGATGTCGAGCCCGCCGAACTTCTTCACCGTCGCATCGAGGGCGGCGGTCCAGCTCGCCTCCTCAGTCACGTCGAGCGGCACGAACAGCGCCTGGCCGCCCGCAGCCTCGATCTCCTTCACGGTCTGCCGGCCACGCTCTTCGAGCACATCGCCGATCGCCACCTTCGCGCCGACGCTCGCCATGAGCTTCGCCGCCTCGCCGCCGATGCCGCGCGCGGCGCCGGAGAGGAACGCTACCTTGCCATCGAGCCTGTTCATTGCACGTCTTCCTCCTGATCGTTTTACCGACCATCTCAAAGCCGCTATGGTCCGCGCAAGGCACAACGCCGACGATAACAACCTCCGGGAGGAAATCGATCCATGTCGCGAAACGCGCGACGCGGCTGGCTTGTCGCGACGGCAACGATGATGGCGATCTGCGTCTTTGCCATCTGGCAATCGCTGCTGCTGTCGCTGACCGACCGCTTGGGCCCCGGTCCCGGCTTCTTCTCCTTCTGGCTCTCCCTCCTGGGCGTGCTGTTCGCCGGGCTGCTGATTCTCGACGTATGGCGCAAGCCGGTGATCGAGAGTGACGAGACACTGTTCCCGCGTGGCGAAAGCGCCTTCCGCGTGCTGATCATCATCGGGGCAGTGGCCGGCGCCACCCTGCTGATGGGATGGGTCGGCTTCGAGCTGGCCATGCTGGCCTTCATCGCCTTGCTCACCTTCGCGCTGGGCGAACGGCGCTGGTACGCGATCGGGCTGTTCGCCATCGCCGGCAGCTTCGGCGTCTACTATGTGTTCACGCGCTGGCTCGACGTGCTGCTGCCGCCCGGCCCCTGGGCCGCCTGATGGAATCGCTCGGATACCTGATGGCCGGCCTCGGCGCGGCCCTCTCCTTCAACAATCTGCTGTTCGCCTTCGCGGGCTGCGTGCTCGGCACGCTGATCGGCGTGCTACCGGGCCTCGGCCCGGCCGCCGGCACCGCGATCCTGATCCCGCTGACCTTCAACCTCGACGCGACCGGCGCCATCATCATGCTGTGCGCCATCTACTATGGCGCCATGTACGGCGGCACGATCACCTCGGTGCTGATCAACGTGCCCGGTGAAGCCGCCTCGGTCGTCACCTGCATCGACGGCTACCAGATGGCCAAGCAGGGACGCGCCGGATCCGCGCTCGCCATCGCCGCCATCGGCTCGTTCGTCGGCGGCATCGTCGCCACAATCCTGCTGGTCGCCGTTGCCGCACCGCTGGCCAGCCTGGCGCTGAAGTTCGGACCGGCCGAGTTCTTCGCCCTGATGGTCGCGGGCCTCTGCCTCGTGGTCGGCCTCGCCGGCCGCAACATCCTGGCCGCGCTCCTCATGACGGCGCTCGGCCTGCTCCTGTCCCTCATCGGCATGGACCCGGTCCGCGGCGCGCCGCGCTTCACCTTCGGCATCGAGGAACTCTATGACGGTATCGGCTTCGTGCCAGTCGTGATGGGCCTGTTCGGTGTCGGCGAACTGCTGCTGGCGGCGGAAGCGCGCCAGACCCACCTGATCCAGGCCGACCTCAAGAAGTGGTATCCGAGCCGCGACGAGTGGCGCCGCTCATCGGGCGCCATCGGGCGCGGCACGGTGATCGGCTTCGTGCTGGGCCTGATCCCCGGCGTGGGCGCCATCGTCCCGACCTTCATGGCCTACGTGCTGGAGAAGCGCATCTCCAAGAATCCGGAACGCTTCGGCAAGGGCGCCATCGAGGGCGTGGCTTCGGCGGAGACCGCCAACAACGCCTATGCCAACGGCTCCATGGTGCCGCTGCTGGCGCTGGGCGTACCGAGTTCGCCCACCATCGCGGTGCTGATGGGCGCCTTCATCGTCAATGGGCTGACGCCGGGACCCTTCCTGTTCCAGGAGAAGCCCGAACTGGTCTGGACGGTCATCGCCTCGTTCTTCGTCGGCAACGTGCTGCTGCTGATCCTGAACCTGCCGCTGGTCGGACTGTGGGCACGGCTGCTCAAGATCCCCTTCGCCTATCTCTGCACCGGCGTGCTCATCTTCTGCATCATCGGCGCCTACGGGCTGAAGCAGAGCCTGTTCGACGTCTGGGTCATGCTGGGCTTCGGCGTGCTGGGCTACATCCTGCGCAAGCTCGACTTCCCGATCGCGCCGGCGATCCTGGCGCTGATCCTGGGACCGATGATGGAGAAGTCGCTGCGGACGACGCTGGAAATCTCGGGCGGCAGCTTCGCGATCTTCCTCGACCGCCCGCTCGCGCTCGCGCTGCTCGCCGTACCGCTCATCGTGCTGGCCGCCATTGCCCTCAGGCCGCGCGCCTTCGCCAACTTGAGACAAACAGATATCGAATGAAAAGGAGGACTCTCATGATTCGCAGACGCACCCTGATCGCCGCGGCCGGTGCCACCGCTCTTGCCGCCCCCGCCTTCGCGCAGAACTTCCCGCGCAAGGCCGTGCAGATGATCGTCGCCTTCCCGGCCGGCGGCAACACCGACATCGGCGCCCGCATCCTCGCCTCGATCGCCGAAAAGGATCTCGGCCAACCGATCACCGTCGTGAACAAGGGCGGTGCCGGCGGCCAGATCGGCTTCACCGAGGGCGCCCGCGCCCGTCCCGACGGCTACACCGTCACCTTCATCAACCTGCCGAGCGTCAGCACGATCGTGCTCGATCCCGAGCGCAAGGCGGCGTTCAAGATGGACAGCTTCGTGCCCGTGGTGAACCAGGTGCTCGATCCCGGCGTCGTGTGGGTGAAGGCGGACAGCCCCTACAAGACGTTCGCCGACCTGCTCGACGCCGCCAAGAAGGCGCCCGGCAAGATCAGCGCCTGCACCACCGGCATCCTGAGCGACGACCATCTGGCGATCCTGATGGTCGACGACGCGGCCAAGGTGGACTTCCGCATCGTTCATTTCGAGGGCTCCGCCCAGCAGCTCACCGGCGTCATGGGCGGCCATGTCGACTGCGCCTTCGACAATGTCGGCGGCATCGTGAAGCGCGTGAAGTCGGGCGAACTGCGGGCCCTCGTCGTCACCGACGACCAGCGCTCCAAGTTTCTGCCGGACGTACCGACCACCAAGGAACTCGGCTTCCCGTCGGTGATCTCTTCGTCGACGCGTGGCATCGCCGTGCCCAAGGGCACGCCCGCCGACGCGATCAAGGTGCTCGAGACCGCCTTCCTGAAGGCGATCAACGATCCCGAGCACATCAAGAAGATGGACGAGCAGGGCCTCGCCCTGAGGCCGATGGTCGGTGCCGAGTATGCGAAGTACTACGCCGATTCGCATGCGGCCGCGACGAAGTATACGGAGTGGGCTCTCAAACAACGTTAACGTTGTTTGAGAGCGGTGGGCGGCAGCGCTTGTAACCAAGCGCGAGAGCCCACACCGCGCAGAATAGATAAGGATCAAGATTCTTATCTATTCTGCACCACGCGAGCTCCCGCGCTTGATAACAAGCACTGCCGCTCGCCCAAGCTGACGCGCTATGAGCGCGTCAGCTTGTTAAACGGCACATCCTTATCGACCCGGATGTCCGCGGGCAGTCCCAGCACGCGCTCGGCCACAATGTTGCGCAGGATCTCGTCGGTGCCGCCGGCGATGCGGAAGCCGGCGCCGCCGATCCATTGCGCCTGGAAGCCGGCCGCGAAGGGCACGTCCTCCTTCATGATGCCGGCATGGCCCATCAGCTCCATGGCGAAGGCGCCCATGTCCTGCATCTTGGGCGCCGCCACGATCTTGATGATCGAGGATTCCGGACCCGGCGTCTGGCCCTTGGAGAGCGCCGTCAGCGTGCGGTAGCGGGTCAGCTTCAGGCCCTGCTGCTGCACGTACCAGTCGGCGATCTTCGAGCGGACCTGCTGGTTGCGGATCGCCGCGCCATCCTCCAGCTCGGTCTCGCGCGCCAGCTCCATCAGCTCGTCGATGTCGAGCCCGCCCGACGGCAGGCCAACCGCGAGACGCTCATTCATCAGGGTCGTGAGCGCGGCCTTCCAGCCTTCGCCGACCTTGCCCAGCCGCTGGCTGTCGGGAATGCGGACGTTGGTGAAGAACACCTCGTTGAAGTTGGCGCCGCCCGACATCTGCTTGATCGGACGGACCTCGACGCCGGGGCTCTTCATGTCCAGGAAGAACATGGTGAGGCCGGCGTGCTTGGGGACATTCGGATCCGTGCGCGTGATCACGATGCCGAAGTCGCAATAGTGGGCGCCCGACGTCCAGACCTTCTGGCCGTTGATGATCCAGTCGTCGCCGTCGCGCTCGGCCTTGGTGCGGATTCCCGCCACGTCGGAGCCGGCGGCCGGCTCGGAGAAGAGCTGGCACCACACTTCCTGGCCGTGCAGGGCGGGCTTTACGTAGCGCTTGAGCTGCTCGGGCGTGGCATAGGCCATCATGGTCGGGATGCACATGCCCAGCCCGATGTCGAAGAAGCCCAGCGGCACCAGGTAGTTCGCCTCTTCCTGCTGGTAGATCACCTGCAGGATCGGCGAGGCGCCGCGGCCGCCGAACTCCTTGGGCCAGGTCAGGCGCGCGTAGCCGGCCGTGGCCTTCTTATCCTGCCACTCCTTGGCTTTCTTGAGCAGTTCGGGGTCGTCGTTGCGCGCGCGGTTGCTTTGCGTGTCGTCGCTCTTGCGCGTGGCGTTGGCGTCGAGCCAGCGGCGCACTTCCTGACGGAAGGCGGCTTCTTCGGGTGTGTCGTTGAAATCCATCGTTCCCTCCTAGGCCGCGTTCTTCTGTTCGAGACGGGTCACCAGCTTGTCCTTCCACGCCATCGGACCGCCGATCGACAGCGCCAGCAGGCGCGAGCGGCGATAGTGGAACTGCGTGTCGGCCTCCCAGGTGAAGCCGATGCCGCCATGGGTCTGGATGTTCTCCTTGGCCGCAAAGTCGTAGGCATCGGTCGCGGCGATGCGCGCCGCCGCCGCCGCCAGCGGCAGGTCGGCGCCGTCCTCGGTCAGCATCATCGCGCCGTAATAGGCATTGGAGCGTGCCAGTTCGAGCTTCACGTAACAGTCCGCGAGCTTGTGCTTGATCGCCTGGTAGGAGCCGATCGCACGGCCGAAGGCCTGGCGCTGCAGCGCATAGTCTCGCGCCATCCACATCGCAGCCTCGGCGCCGCCCACCTGGGCGAACGCGAAGTAGACCGCCGCCGCATCGTAGAGCTTCTCGAGCAGGCGCCAGCCCTCGCCCTCGCCGCCCAGCAGCTCGGCCGTGGCGTCATTGAACGTGAGCTCGGCATGCTTGCGCGCGGGATCGATCGTCTCGATGCGCTTCTTCGCAACGCCCGTTTGCGTGAGATCGACCAGCACGAGCGACACGGCGCGATCACCCGAGCCGCCGCTGTTGGCGAGCACGATGGCGAAGGTCGCAGCCTCGCCGTCGGTCACCGGCAACTTCTTTCCATTGAGACGGCCGCCGCCGAAGGTCGTGCGGATATTCCGCGGCTTCGGCGGTTGCGCGCCCTCGGCGATGGCCAGCGTGCCGATCGCCTTGCCGGAGGCGAGTTCGGGCAGCCACTTCTTCCTCTGCGCGTCCGAGCCCGCGAGCTTCAGCGCTTCGGTCGCCAGCACGACCGAGGTGTCGAACGGCACCGGCGCTGCAGCGCGGCCGATCTCTTCGGCGACGACGCAGACCTCCAGCGGCGACAGTCCCATGCCGCCATATTCTTCCGGAATGCCGAGGGCCGGCACGCCGAGATCGACGAGGCCTTTCCAGACATCTTCCGCGTGTGTTTCGGGGCCGTCGAGCACGCGCCGCACCACTTTGGTGGGGCACTTGTCGGCGAGGAATTTGCGAACCTGCTCCTTGAGCAGCTTCTGGTCGTCGGAGAAATCGAAGTTCATGATGCCCGACCCTAGCAAGCCTGCTCCGCTCGGGGAACGGCTCTGGGTTCCGACAGGCGGGTTGTGCTGCGCATTATGGTGAACGTTATGAACACGGACGAAATCAAGGACTGGCACGCACACGTCTACTTCGACGAAGCGTCGCGAGACGCGGCGTGGGCGTTGCGCGAGCGTATCGAGAAGACCTTCCCCATCGAGATGGGCCGCTTCCATGAGAAGCCGGTCGGGCCGCATCCGCGCTTCAGCTATCAGGTCGTCCTGAAGAACGAACAGTTCGAGCCGGTCCTGTCGTGGCTGACCCTGAACCGCGGCGAACTTACGGTGTTCATTCATCCCAACACCGGGCACGATCTGGAGGATCATCAGGACCGCGCGATCTGGATGGGCCAGCAGGTGCCGCTGGTCCTCGACATCTTCACGAAGAAGGACTGACCCGATGGACTCCCTGCTCCCGCTCGCCCAACGCGTTGGCGAAAAACTGAAAGCCCGCAAAGAGACCGTCGGCATTTCCGAATCGTCGGCCGGCGGTTTGATCTCCGCCGCGCTGCTCGCCGTGCCGGGAGCCTCGGCCTATTTCATGGGCGGCGCCGTCGTCTACACGCGACCGGCCGGCGATGCGTTCCTCGCCGTGCCGCGCGAGAAGCGTGCGGGCGTCCGCTCCTCCTCCGAGCCGTGGGCACTGCTCGCCGCCGAGCATGTCCGTGGACGTCTCAAGACGACCTGGGGCCTGGCCGAGACCGGCGCCTCGGGCCCGACCGGCAATTCCTACGGCGATCCCGCGGGACACACCTGCGTGGCGGTCGTCGGTCCCCACGGGAGCGTCGCGCGCACCCTGCGCACCGGCTCCGACGATCGCGTCGCCAACATGCGCGCCTTCGCCGCCGAAGCGCTCAAGCTGCTGGATGAACAGCTTTCCTAGATCAGGAGATCGGCCGCTTGAACGCGGCGATCGCCAGGAATACCCAGCCCGCGATGAAGGCGAGACCGCCGATCGGCGCCACGGCGCCGAACCATCGCGGGCCGCCGAACGACAGGGAATAGAGCGCGCCGGGGAACAGGACGCTGCCCGCGAGAAACAGCCACAAAGCGACGACGGCCAGGCGCACGTTCAGCATTTCCATGCCGGCCAGGGCGCACACGCCCAGCATCGCCAGGGCATGGAACATCTGATAGTGGCTGCCGGTCTGCAGCCAGTCGCGCGCCTTCAGGCCGGCTTCCGTGCGCAGGTCCAGACCATGCGCGGCGAAGGCGCCGACGACGACCGAGATCGCGCCGCTCAGCGCGGCGACGACGATCCAGAGCCGAGCGGCGTCGCCCATGGGATTATTGCAGCGGCCGGGTCGGCCGGCCGCCCGCCGTCATGCCGCCGTCGATCACCAGCTCCTGGCCGGTGATGTAGTTGCCGGCGTCGGTGCACAGGAACAGCACGCCGTTGGCGATGTCCTGCGCCTCGCCGACTCGCGGCAGCGGCACCGAAGCGGCGGCGCGCTCGCGCGGATCGATCGGGGCGTTGCGGCGATTGCCTTCGGCGCCGGTCGGGATCTTCTCCCAGATCGGCGTGGCGATGATGCCGGGATGGACGGAGTTGCAGCGGATGTTGTCTGCCGCATGTTCGAGCGCCACCGACTTGGCCAGCAGGCGGACGCCGCCCTTCGTCGCCGAATAGGCCGCGAGGCCCGGCGCGCCGCGCAGGCCCGCCACCGACGACATCAGCACGATCGAGCCGCCACCCACCCGCTTCATCGCCGGGATCGAATGCTTGATGGAAAGGAACACGCCGTCGAGATTGATCGCCTGCTGACGCTGCCAGTCGGCCAGGGTCATCGTGGCGATCGGCGACATGATGCCGATGCCGGCATTGGCCACCATGATGTCGAGGCGGCCGTAGCGCTTCTCGGCGTCGGCGACGATGCCCGGCCATGCCGCCTCGTCGCGCACGTCGTGGCGCATATAGTGCGCCTTGCCGCCCGCTTTGGTGATGCGGTCGACGACACCCTTGCCCAGGGTATCGTCGATATCGGTGATGAGAACCGACGCGCCTTCGCGCGCCAGCGTTTCGGCACAGGCCTCGCCGATGCCGGAAGCACCGCCCGTGACGATGGCAACCTTGCCCGAGACCTGAGCCATCTGAATCTCCCTCGATGCTGACGGCGTCGCTGCAGCTTTCCCCCACCCAGCCTCCCCCGTCTGACGGGGGAGGTGCCCGAAGGTCGGAGGGGGGAAAGCCAGGGACGTGGCGTTAGCGGTTCTTCCAGTTGCCGGGGCGCTTCTCGGCGTAGGACTTGACGCCCTCCTTGAAGTCCTCGGTCTTGCGAGTCCACTCCTGCTCGGTCAGCTCACGCTCGGTGGCCGCTTCCGCCGCATCGGCGAAGCCACGCCGCATCGTCTCGCGCGTCGACATCAACGCAAGCGGGGCCGACTCGGCGATTTCCTGAGCCAGCTTGATCGCCTCCTTGCGCACGTCGGCGAGCGGCGCCAGCACGTCGGCCAGCCCCCATTGCACCGCCTCCTCGCCGCCAATGCGACGCCCCGTATAGAACATCAGGTTGGCCTTCTGCTGGCCGATCAGGCGCGGCAGGGT
This sequence comes from Reyranella sp., assembly GCF_965227665.1. GTDB lineage: Bacteria > Pseudomonadota > Alphaproteobacteria > Reyranellales > Reyranellaceae > Reyranella. The sequence continues at coordinate 4,319,275 of NZ_OZ245767.1, read as the reverse complement.
GAAGGTGAGCGAGAAGCCGGGATGAAAACCGAGCCGCGTGAAGTTGGCGGCGAAGCGCGCCTCCGGAGCGGCGACACGGAAATCGGGCGCCAGCGCGAGGCCGAGGCCCCCGCCGATCGCCGGTCCCTGGATCGCCGCGACGCTGGGCTTCTTCGCGCGGAAAATACGGGTGGCTTCCTTGTAGAGGTGCTTGCCGCTCTCGTTCGCACCGGTCTGCGGGCGGTTGGCGAAGTCGGCGCCGGCACAGAACGACTTGCCCTGCGCGCACAGGACATAGGCGCGGATCTTGTCGTCGCGGTCGAACGCCTCGAAGGCGTCGGCGATCTGGTTGATCAGCGAATTGTCGAAGAAGTTGTGCGGCGGCCGCTGAATCTCGACGATTCCGACCGCGCCTTCGGTGCTGATACCGAGATCCTTGAAGGTGGCGCTCATGTTTTTTCTCCCGCGTTGAAAATCCGGCTAACGTGGCGGGGATACTGCCCCGGCAGGGGTCACGCGTCGATACGGGAGAAGAATGTATGCCGCAAAGCGAACGACACGCCCTGGTGCTGGGGGGAGGCACAATGGGCGTCGGAATCATCGCCATATTCCTGGGCGGCGGCTGGAGGGTGGACGTCGTGTCGCGCTCCGCCTCGACCCGCGACGGGCTGCCTGCGGCGACATCCCGCGCGCTCCAGGCCATGGGCAAGCCGGACGATGTCTCGGGCCTCGCGACCTATGCGACCCTCGAGGATGCGCCGTGGTCGAAGATCGACATCGTCGTCGAAACGGTGACCGAGGACTTGGCGCTGAAGCAGAAGATCTTCGCCGACATGGAGAAGCTCTCCCGTCCGGGCGTGCCACTCACCTCGAACTCATCCAGCTTCCCGATCAGCGAGATCGGTAAGGGGCTGGCGAGCCAGGACCGCATGATGGGACTTCACTTCTTCATGCCCGCCCACCTGATCCCGCTGGTCGAGGTCGTGCGCTCCGTCCACACCGACGTGGGCCTGGCCGAGAAGGTCGGCGCGATCATGAGCGAACTGGGCAAGCGGCCCGTACAGGTGAAGAAGGACGTGATCGGCTTCCTGGGCAACCGCATCCAGGGCGCGCTGATGCGCGAGGCGCTGTGGCTGATCGAAGAGGGTGTCGCCTCGCCCGAGGATATCGACGCCACCGTGCGTCTCTCGTTCGGCTTCCGCTATGCCGCCGCCGGTCCGATCACCCAGAAAGAGCATTCCGGCTGGGACACGACCTGTGCCGTCGCCAAGATAATCTGGCCCGACCTCAGCAACGCCGACGGCCCGCCGCCGGTCCTGCAGCGCAACGTCGACCAGGGCCGCATCGGCTTCAAGACCAAGGGCGGCTTCTTCGAGTGGGACGAGGCCTCGATAGCGAAAGAGCGCGCCCGATATGAGCGCGCTCTTTCTAAATGTCTGGAAATCTTCCGCGAGGAAGGAATTCTCTAGCTAGGCAGCGCGGCCTCGACCGCGGCCACCACCGCCGCCGCCTCCACCGCCGAAGCGCCGGCCCTTCCACTGGGGACGCGGACCCTGCGGACGATCGCCAGCCGGGCGATCGCCTTGCGGGCGGTCTCCGTGGGGACGGTCGCCGTGGGGACGCGGCGCGTACTGGCCGCCGCCACCATTGTGGTTCGGACGATCGCCGAACGACCGCGGACGGTCACCCTGCGGACGGTCGCCGTGCGGGCGATCACCATGGGGACGATCAGCCTGCGCGCGATCGAAGCGGTCGCCCTGCGGACGATCGCCATGGGGACGATCGCCATGAGGGCGGTCTCCACGGGGGCGGTCACCGAACGGGCGATCACCCTGCGGGCGCGGATTGCGCGGACGGTCGCCGTAGGGGCGGTCGCCCTGCGGACGATCACCTTGCGGACGGTCGCCCTGCGGGGCATCGCGGAAGTCGCCACCGCGGAACTGGCTGTCGGCGTGCGCCGGCGGACGGTCGCCGCGCGAACGATCGTGGTTGGCACGGTCGCCGAACGAGCGATGACCGCCGGGACGACCACCGCCGCCAGGACGACCACCACCACCCGGACGACCGGCGCCACGCGGACCACCACGGCCCTCGCGGGGACGCTCGTCGCGATCATCACGATCGTCGCCCTCGGCGCGCGCCTTGGGCGGCGGCAACTGCGGCATGTCTTCGTTGGCCGGCGTCGGGACGACCGGGATGCGCTGGTTGGTCAGCCGCTCGATACCCTTGAGCTGTCCGCGCTCGCTGCCGTCGCAGAACGAGATCGCGATGCCCGAGGCGCCGGCGCGCGCGGTGCGGCCGATACGATGGACATAGCTCTCGGCATCGGCCGGCAGCTCGAAGTTGATGACATGGGTCACGCCCTGCACGTCGATGCCGCGCGAGGCGAGATCGGTCGCGACCAAGACGCGGGCCTTGCCGCGGGCGAAGTTGTCGAGCGCCTTCTGGCGGGCGTTCTGCGACTTGTTGCCGTGGATCGCCTCGGAGCGCACGCCGCGGTCTTCCAGCGCCTCGGCGACGCGATTGGCGCCGCGCTTGGTGCGCGTGAAGATGATGACCCGCTCGAGGCTCTCGTCGGTCAGGAGATGATTGAGCAGGGTGCGCTTGAGGCCGGCATTCACGAAGTAGACGCGCTGGTCGATCTTCTCGACGGTACGGCCCTGCGGCGCGATCTCGACCTTCTCGGGGTTCTTCAGGATCTCCGCCGAGAGCTTGGCGATGTCGTTCGGCATCGTCGCCGAGAACAGCAGCGTCTGGCGGTTCTTCGAGACCGAGGCCGCGATGCGACGGACGTCACGGATGAAGCCCATGTCGAACATGCGATCGGCTTCGTCGAGGACGAAGAAGCTGACCTGTCCGAGCTTTACGTTGCCGCGCTCGACGAGGTCGAGCAGACGGCCGGGTGTGGCGATCAGGATGTCGACGCCGCGCGACAGGGTCTCGATCTGGCGACCGTAGCCCAGGCCGCCGACGACGGTGCAGAGGCGCAGGCCGAGGCCGCGACCGTAGGTGTCGAAGCTGCGGGCGATCTGGACTGCGAGTTCGCGGGTCGGCGCCAGCACGAGGGCGCGCGGGCTCTTGGGCTGGGCGCGCTCCTTAGACTCGGAAAGAAGCTGCAGCACGGGCAGCGCGAACGCCGCCGTCTTGCCGGTGCCGGTCTGGGCGATGCCCAGCACGTCACGGCCCTGCAGCAGGGCGGGAATCGTGCGCGCCTGGATGGGCGTCGGCACGGTGTAGTTCGCGGCGTTCAATGCACGCAGCAGCGGCTCGGCCAGACCGAGGCTCGCAAACGTAACTTCACTCACTGAAAATCCTTACTTGCCGCCGGCGTGCCATCCTGGCACGCGCATCTGTGGCGGCGTTAGGCCCGTTCCCGCGCGCGGCTGGGACGGCTCTTGTCTTGGGGGATTGTCTCGGGATGAGGCGCCGTCACAAAGGAATGGGGCGCGTCGCGCGATCGCGAGAAATCTTTGAAGCCCGCTTACCTGCGGGCTGGCGCGTATATGATGCTGCAGCGCAGCGGAGTCAAGCGGATTGCTGGCAATCGGGCAGGCCTCTCCCTAGAGTGTCTTCAAAACAAGTACTTAGGGAGTGAACGATGCGCCGCAGACAGCTTCTCACGGTCGCAGCCGCCACAATGGCCGCACCGTCGATCGGGACCAGCGCCCGCGCCCAGGCCTTTCCCGCCAAGCCGATCCGGATTCTCATCCCGTACGCACCGGGCGGTACCTCCGACATCCTCGCGCGCCTGATGCAGCCGCACCTGCAGGCGGCGCTGGGCCAGTCGGTCGTCGTCGAGAACCGCACCGGCGCCAACGGCAACATCGCCGTCGACATGGTCGCGAAGTCGGCGCCCGACGGCTACACGCTGGTGCTGACCGACCTCGGCAATCTCACGATCTCGCCCTCGGTGATGAAACTGCCGTTCGACGTCGCGAAGGACTTCAACGCCGTCACCGTGCTGGCCTACACGCCGCACCTGCTCGCTGCCGCGCCCGATCGTCCCTACAAGACCGCGGCCGAGCTGATCGCCTTCGCCAAGGCCAATCCCGACAAGCTGAACTACGCGACGGCGGGACTGGGCAGCGCCCCGCATCTGGCCGGCGCCCTCTTTGCCCACTCGCTCGGCCTCAAGATCACCTTCATCCCGATGAAGGGCGGCGCCGAGGCGATCCAGCAGGTCGCGGGCGGCCATGCCGACGCGCTGTTCAACGGCATGATCGCCACCCTGCCGCACGTGAAGAGCGGCAAGCTGCGCGGCCTCGCCGTGTCGAGCGCCACGCGCAACGCGCTGGCGCCGGAGCTTCCGACCGTGATCGAGGCGGCCGGCATCAAGGACTTCGTGACGGGAAGCTGGCAGGGCTTCCTCGCCGCCAAGGGCACGCCGCCGGACGTTCTGGAGCGCCTCTATGTCGAGATCGACAAGACGACGAAGATTCCCGAGGTGGCAGCGCGCCTCAAGGAACTCGGCGCCGAGCCGGTTCTCGACAAGCCCGCGCAGAGCGATACCTGGCGTGCGCGTGAGGTCGAAAACTGGGCGAAGGTGGTGAAGGATACCGGCATAAAGCTGGAATAAGACGCGGAGGAAAACGGCATGGAATTCGGCATCCTCTTCACCTCGCACGCCAATCCCCAGGAAGAGCCCTATCCGCATCGCGCCGTTCATGCGCGGACGACGGACGAGATCATCGAAGCGGAACGGCTGGGCTACGACACGGCCTGGATCGCCGAGCACCATTTCTCGACCAGCTACGGCATCATGCCGGACTGCTTCGCCTACATGGCCTATCTCGCCGCGAAGACCAGCCGCATCAAGCTGGCCTCCGGCGTGATCACGCTGCCGCTCTACGACCCAATCCGGGTCGTAGAGAACGCCAACTTCGTCGACATCCTGTCGAACGGCCGGGTCATGCTGGGCATCGGCTCGGGCTATCGGCCTTACGAGTTTGTGGGACTGGGCAAGGATTTCGAGGGCCGCCGCGACATGGTCGAGGAGGCGGTCGGCCTGATGTTCGACGCCTTCCATCGCCATCGCTACGATCACAAGGGCAAGTATTTCAGCGGCACCGTCGCGGAGCCCTACGAGATGCTGCCCCAACCGGTGCAGATGCCGCATCCGCCGCTCTACATGGCCGGCGGCACCGACCGCTCGATCGGCTATTGCGGCCGCAACGGCTTCGGCTTGATGCTGTCGACCCTGCCCGGCATCGAGACGCTCGCGGCTCAGACCGCCCTCTACAAGCGCGAGCTGGCGACGGCCTCGGCCGAGCGCGCCAGGAATCCAGCGGCGGGCCAGATCGACATCGCGCGCTGGGTCTACATTGCCGACACCGATGCAGAGGCGCGCGCCGAGACCGAACAGGCGATCGTGCGCCACATCGGACATTTCGGCGGCACCGGCACGGCAGGCTATCTCGGCTCGGTGTCCGAGAAGGGCAACCAGCTCAGCTATGACGAACTGCTGAACACCACGCTGCTGCACGGTTCGGCCGAGACGGTGATCGCACGCCTGCGCGAGATGCAGGCCCGCACCGGCATGACCTCGCTGCTGCTGCACTACCCGCCCTATTACGGACGCGAGAAGACGATGAAGAGCCTGAAGCTCTTCGCCGAGCGCGTGATCCCCGCCTTCCGCCCGCTGGCCCGGCGCGTGGCCGCCGCCGAATGACTCCTCAAGCGGCCGCGCTCGGCCGCAAGAACAATTCTCGCGGCGCGATCCTCACCATGCTCGCCATGCTGGGCTTCGCCGGCATGGACACGATCTCCAAGTGGATGGTGGCCGACTATTCGATCGGCCAGATGATGTGGGTCCGCTATGCCGTCTTCTGCCTGTTCGCGTGGGCGGTCGTGCGCCGGCGCGGCCTGCGCGCCGCGGCACGCTCGGCGCGGCCGTGGCTGCAGTTCGGCCGCGCCCTGCTGGCGGTGATCGAGAGCGCGGTGTTCGTGCTGGCATTTCGCTATCTGCCGCTGGCCGATACCCATGCCGTCGCCGCCACTTCGCCGCTGATCGTGATCGCGCTCGGCGTGCTGTTCCTCGGCGAACGTGCCGGTCCAGCGCGCTGGGCGGCGGTCGGGGCAGGCTTCGTCGGCGTGCTGCTGATCGTGCGTCCGGGCTTTCGCGAACTCGACTGGCCGCTGCTGCTTCCGGTGGCGGGCGCCATCATGTGGGGTGGCTACCAGATCCTGGTCCGCCTCTGCTCACGCACCGACACGCCCGACACCACGCTCGTCTGGTCGGCCTTCGTGTCGTTCGGTGCCACGACCCTGGTCGGGCCTTGGCAGTGGATCTGGCCGGACGCGAAAGGCTGGGCCCTGTTGTTTGCCATCGCCTCGCTGGGCGCCCTGGCGCACTATTCGCTGATCAAGGCGCTCGACTATGCCGAGGCCGGCGCCGTGCAGCCCTACAGCTATACGCTGCTGGTCTTCGTCACGATCCTGGGCGCCATCGTGTTCGGCGACATCCCGGACGCCTGGACACTGGCCGGCGCCGCCGTGATCGTCGCCTCGGGCCTCTACACCTGGAACCACGAACGGCGAGCGGCCTCTACTCCCTCACGCAGGACAGATCGCCTTCCTGGCAGTTGACCTGGGCCTCGAGGTCCTTCACGCGCACCAGGGTTAGGCGTGCCTGGCACTGGGCAACGACCATGCCGTGGATCGAGCCGCCCGCGGTCGGCGCGCCGATGAAGGCGCACTCCCGGTCGCGGAAACGGATCCACGCTTCTTCCGCAGCCTGCAGGCGCGCGCGGCTTTCGGGTCCGAGGCGCGTCCGCAGCTTGGTGTAGACGGCGTTGAGCTGCCGGTCGGCGTCCTGCAGGGCCGATCCCGCCTGTTGATTGAGGTCCATCTGGCTCTGCGCAAGGCCCGGCAGCGGCAGGAGGTGCATCGCCACCGCACAGCCGAGAAGCGCGACCAGGCGCCGGATCATCGCGGCCACGCCCTAAGTGCGACCAGACCGCCGTCGATCGGCAGCATCACGCCGGTCACCCAGCGCGATTCGTCGGAGGCGAGATAGACCGCGCCATGGGCAATGTCCCAGGCTGTGCCCTCGACCTGCATCGGCACCATCTTCTTGCGCCGGTCGCGCGCCTCGGCGCCGAGATGCGCCACCATCGGCGTGTGCACCGAGCCCACGATGATGCAGTTGGCGCGGATGTTCTGGGTCGCATAGTCGGCCGCGACCGACATCGTGAAGCCGTGCAGGCCCGCCTTGGCCGTCGCATAGGCCACCGCCCCGGCACTCCCCATCAGGCCGACGGCGCCGGCGATCGACGACACCATGATGATCGAGCCGCCGCCGCCTTCCTTCATCCGCGGCAGACAGGACTTGGTGCACAGCATCGTGGTCGTGAGGTTGGCTTCGAGGACCTTGTTCCAGGTCTCGAGCGTCACCGTCTCGGGCGTGCCCGGCCCGCCGATGCCGACATTGTTGTGCAGGATGTCGAGCCGGCCATACGTCTTCATGGCGAAGTCGGCCATCGCCTCCGCCACGTCGAGCCGCGCCACGTCGCCCGCGAAGACCGACGCCTCGCCACCCTCGTCCTTGATCTGTTTGGCCAGTCCCTCGGCACGCTCGGCACTGCGGTTGACCAGCACGACCTTGGCGCCTTCCTTGGCAAACAGCAGCGCCGTCGCCATGCCGTTGCCCAAGCCCTCGCCGCGCGGGGCCGCGCCCGTCACCACCGCCACCTTGCCCTGCAGCCGTCCGGCCATGTCTACTCTCCACCCAGATGATTTCAGGCGCGGACCTTAGCCGGGAGACGAAGGCGATGACCAGCAAGACAGAAACGTTCGAAGGCGGCTGCACGTGCCGCAACGTGCGCTACCGGCTCACCTCCAGGCCGCTGTTCGTGCATTGCTGCCATTGCCGCTGGTGCCAGCGCGATTCAGGGACGGCCTTCGCGATGAACGCGATGATCGAGGCCGACCGGGTCGAGAGGCTGGGCGGCGAGGTCGAGGTGATCGACACGCCGACCCTCAGCGGCAAGGGCCAGAAGATCGCGCGCTGCCCGCAGTGCCGCATCGCGGTGTGGAGCAACTATTCCGGCGCCGGACCCACCGTCCGCTTCGTGCGCGTCGGAACACTCGACGAGCCCGACCGGCTGCCGCCCGACATCCACATCTTCACCATGAGCAAGCAGCCCTGGGTCGCGCTTCCCGCCGGCGTGCCGGCCGTCGCGGAGTACTACGACCGCAACGAACTCTGGCCAAAGGAGAGCCTCGACCGGTTTGCGACGCTGAGGGCGAAGAGCGCATCCTGACGATGCTGATCGAGATCGACGAGCGGACGACGAAAAGACCCTAAAGCCGAGACGAACAGGGCTGTCCCATCCTGGCGTAGGACGCCATCGTTTTCCTGACCCATTCTTCCTGGGAGAGCGGCCACGTTCTCACGAACGACCGCACGCCCGGCGCCAGATGAGCGGCGTAGATGAAGTCTTCCGCCTTGTAGGCCTGCACCAGGTCGGTCTCGGGAACGACACTGTCATAGGGACCGACGAACGCCAGACCGGCCTCGTCGTCGAAGCGACCCACCGCGGAATACGGCGCGACCGACGCGCGGGCATAGGCCCTGATGCTGTCGCCGGGCGCAAGAATCGGAGTCGGGCCCCCAGACAATTTCTTCCGCCCGATCACCCGGCGGACCATGACGCTGAGGTCCACACCATTGGCGTCCTGCGCATCCGGCCGGCGTCGCGCAGGCGAAGCTTCGATCGCGCGTCCGACGAAAATGGTGTTCGCGTCGCAAAACAACTGTTCTGGCGAGATCGGTGTCAGGGCCCGTGCCGCGCCAATGCCGGACATCACGGCCAAGGCGGCCAGCGCCAGCAGAAACCACGAACGCCACATCGCGGTTTAGACTTTCCAGTAACCAGGCAACTTCGCCGCCAGCCATTTTGCGAGCGCCGCGTTCACCGCAACGGGCTTCTCCTGCGCCATCCAGTGCCCGGACTTCACGACGACTTCCGTGAGATCGGCACAGTTCTGTCGCATCGGCTCGGCGAGCTTCGATGTCATCGTCTCGCAGGTCGTGTCATAGGCGCCGTGCAGGAACAGGACCGGCATGGCGAGCCGGCCGCCGTTCGGCGCGCGCTTGGCGTAGGCGCGGTTGGCCGCGTGGTTCATGTACCAGGAGTCGGGCCCGAAGAAGCCGTTCCGCGTCAGCGCGGCGGCATAGGCCTCCATGTCCTGCTCGGTCAGCACATCCGGATCGCGCGGTATGTCCGGGCAAGCACCACCGCCGAACCAGCCGCCTACCTTGCGGACCATCGAGGTCGGCGCCGGCTTGCCCACCCGCGCCGGATCGCCCTTGCGGAACAGCGCCTTCACCACGTTGAGCGGGTTGGCATCGAAGCCTGCGCAGGCCTTGTCGAAGCTCTCCTCGTAGAAGAACTGGTAGTCCCACTGGCCGGCCGGGAACTGTGCCTCGGGATAGAGCGTGCGATCGACCAGCGGCACGACGGTGTCGAGCGTGAAGCCGGTCGGCAGATAGGGCACGCACAGGCTGGCTACGCCCACCACCTTGTCGGGATGATGTGCCGCCATGTTCCAGACGACGGGGCTTCCCCAGTCGTGGCCGATCCACACCGCCTTGTCGCAACCGAGCGAAGCCAGCAGCTCGACCATGTCGGCCACGATCTCTTCCTGCGCGAAATCCTCGTGCCGCTTGTAGGTGCTCGAGCGGCCGTAGCCGCGCATGTCCGGCGCGATGCAGCGGAAGCCAAGGGCTGCAAGGACCGGGAGCTGGTGCCGCCACGACAGCGACAGTTCGGGCCAGCCATGGACGAAGATCAGCAGCGGCGCGTCTTTCGCTCCGCAGGCGAGATAGCCCGTCGTGTGGCGGGCGGTCTTGACGGTGTGTTCGGTGACCGGGAATGTCATGGCAAGGAGAAGGTCACATGGAAATCGATACCGGCACAACCGAACTCTTGTGCAGCGTCCGCGACGGCGTCGCGCTGATCACGCTGAACCGCCCCGAGGCGCGCAATGCGATGTCGCCCGACCTCACCGAGGCGCTGCGCAACCAGATCAAGGCGCGCGGCGACGACGATGCCGTCGGTGCGCTGCTGATCACCGGCGCCGGCACCGCCTTCAGCAGCGGCGGCGACGTGAAGGGCATGGGCGGACGCGGCCCGCGCGGCCAGATGAGCTACGAGGAGCGGCTGGCCGACCTGCGCTGGCGCCAGACGCATCTCACCGGCGCGCTGGTCGCCGTACGCAAGCCCACCATCGCAGCACTCCCGGGCGCCGCGGCGGGCGCGGGCCTCGCCATCGCGCTGGCCTGCGACATCCGCATTGCCGCCAAGTCGGCCTTCTGCACCACCGGCTACGCCAAGATCGGCCTCTCGGGCGACTACGGCATCTCTTGGCTGCTGACCCGCACCGTGGGCCCGATGCGGGCGCGCGAGCTGATGTTCACCTCCGAGAAGGTCGGCGCCGAGCGCTGCGAGCAGATCGGTCTCGTCAATCGCGTGGTCGACGATGCCAGGCTGCAGGACGAGGCCTTCGCCTTCGCCAAGTCGCTGGCCGAGGGCCCGCGAGTCGCGCTGCGTCACATGAAGGACAATCTCGACGAGGCGCTGCACATCAATTACGCGGACGCGCACTATCGCGAGGCCGAGCGCCTGGTCCAGTCGTCGCGCACCGCCGATCACAAGGAGGCGGTGGCGTCCTTCGTCGAGAAGCGCAAGCCGGTGTTCAAGGGGCGGTAGTGATCATGACCCCATCGCCCTCATAAGGCGAGGGCGCTTCCCCTTTGCGGGGCCCGCAAAGGGGAAGAGGCTCGAGAACTCAATCCCTGTAGTTCGCGGCGCGCTTCTGCAGGTTGGACATGATGGCTTCGAGCTGGTTGGGCGAGCCGATCAGCTTCTGCTGCTCGACCGACTCCATCATCAGCCCCGAGGCGGCATCGGTCGCGACGGCGGCGTTGAGCAGCCGCTTGTTGGCGCGGATCGCGTCGGGGCTCTTGGCGGCGATCTCGCGCGCCGTCTCCAGCGCCGCGGCGCGCGGATCCTCCACCACCTTCGTCACGAAGCCCATCTCGCGGGCCTCGACGCCGTTGAAGATACGGCCGGTGTAGGTGAGCTCGCGCACCACATCCTCGCGCGCCAGGTGGCGCATGAGCTGCGTGCCGGCGAGGTCGGGCACCAGGCCCCACTTGATCTCCATCACCGAGAAGCGCGCATCGGCGGTGGCGTAGCGGATATCCGGCCCCAGCGCGATCTGGAAGCCGCCGCCGAACGCCACGCCATGGACGGCGGCGATCACCGGCACCGGCAGCTCGCGCCACAGCCAGGCACATTGCTGCGGCCGGTTGGCGATGCCGTGGGTGCGCTTGGTGAGGTCGCGGACGCCCGGCACCGCGTCGCCTTCGGCCTTCATCGCGGCGAAGCTGCCCATGTCGAGGCCGGCGCAGAAGGCCTTGCCTTCGCCCGACAGAACGACGCAGCGCAGGCCGGGCATGGTGGCGAGCTTGGCGCCCGCCTCGATGATGCCCTCGAACATCGCCGGATCGAGCGCGTTCATCTTGTCGGCGCGGATAAGGCGGACGTCGGCGACACCATCCTTGAAGTCGATCGAGACGCGGTCCTTCATTTCTCTCCCTCCGATTTCATCCATTCGCGCAGGCGGCGCTTCACTTCTTCCGGGTCCAGGCGCTTGGGTGGCTCGAGGCTGCCGTCGTCGCGCTTGGGCCACACCATGACCGCGAGGGCGCGCTGCACGTCGGCAAAGGTGCAATCGTCCGGCAGCCGGTCGAGCAAGGCCCGGACCTGATCCTTCACGTCACTCATCGCGTCACCATCAGCCAGAGGCCCTGCCCTATGTACACCGCACCGAGCGCCAGGATCACCCGGCGCGTCCAGTGATAGAACTGCTTGTCCGACATGCGGTCGAGGAAGCTGCGCGACAAGGTGGTGCCGATCACCGCGAAGACCGCGGCGTAGCCCATGACCAGCCACTGTTCGAGGTCGCGGCCGGCCGGGCCCTCGATCACCAGCGCGAAATAGAGGACCTTGGTCAGATGTCCCAGCACCTGGGCCGCGGCCTTGGTCGCGACGTTGACCTGCCGCGTCATGCCGGTGCGGACATAGAAGATGTCGAGCAGCGGGCCGGTCACGCCCGAGACGAGCTGGATGGCGCCGCCGATCGCGCCCGCCAGGAAGGCCTGCCCGCCGCGCTCGATGTTGGGCGCGATGCGCTGCGGCACGGCGAGCGCGATGAACGGCGTCAGGCCGACGGCCATCAGCACCAGGGCCTTGTCGGGCACGAAGTCGAAGAAGGAGAAGACCACCAGCGAGGAGCCGGCCCCGGCGCCGAACTGCAGCACGACGTTCCAGTTCACGTGATGACGCCACAGCCAGGCCCGCCAGCCGTTGGCCGCGATCTGGATGACGCCATGGAACACCATGGCGACCGGCACCGGCAGCAGGAGCAGCAGGAAGCCGATCAGCAGCATCCCGCCCGCCATGCCGAAGATGCCGGAGACGAACGAGGTCACGACGGCCACGACCGCGAGTGCTGCCATTACGGGAAGCGAAAACATCGGCAGCGGGCGTAGCGCAGCGTGCAGACCGTGTCGAGGATGGGCTAGTGTGCGCGCCATGACCGACACAGATCTTCTCTTCACTCCGGCCGTCCAGGCCGCCGCCCTCATCCGCACGAAGAAGCTTTCGCCCGTCGAATATCTCGACACGGTGCTGAAGGCTGCCGAGCACGCGAATCCCCGGATCAACTGCTTCCGCGAGGTCATGGTCGAGCAGGCCCGGCGCGACGCGCAGAAGGCCGAGGAAGCCGTCACACGCGGTGAAGCGCTGGGACCGTTGCACGGCGTGCCGATCAGCGTGAAGGATCTGGTCGATGTCGAGGGCGTCCCGACGCGCCACGGCTCGGCGATCTTCGAGGGCAACGGCCCGGCGGCCGCAGACGATCTGCTGGTGCAGCGCCTGCGCAAGGCCGGCGCCGTCATCTTCGCCAAGGCGACCACGCCCGAGTTCGGCGTGAAAGGCCTGACCGACGGTCCCTTTGGCGTCACGCGCAATCCGTGGAACCTCGAGCGTACGCCGGGCGGTTCGAGCGGTGGCGGCGCGGCGGCGGTGGCGGCGGGGGTCGGGCCCCTGTCGCTCGGCACCGACGGCGCGGGCTCGGTGCGCGGTCCCGCTTCCTGTTCGGGCCTGGTCGGGCTCAAGCCGACCCTGGGCGCCGTGCCCTACGACACGACGCGCGACGCCTACGGCAACAACATCTATGCCGGCCCATTGGCGCGCTCCGTCACCGACGCTGCGATCATGCATTCGGTGCTGGTCGGCCCCAGCGACAAGGATCCGTGGACGCTGAACGGTCCGTCGCAGAAGCCGCTGTCGCCCAAGCTGGCGGGCGCCGACCTCGCCGCCGTGCGCATCGGCTATATCGAACTCACGGCCAATCCGCGCGTCGCCGCCGACGTGCGCACCAACACGCGCGCCGCGCTTGCGGCTTGGCAGGCGATGGGCGCCGAGGTCGAGGAGGTCACCGAGAAGATCGACTGGATCGAATATGAGGGCCGCGTCCTTTACCAGGCGAATTTCGCCGTGTTCTGCGCGCAGTACCTGCCGAAGTGGCAGAACCAGATGGACCCGGTGACGCTGGCGTTCATGGAGCGCGGTGCGAAGTTCACCCTGGCCGACTTCCGCAACGCGCAGTTCGCGCGCACGACCCTGTTCCGCAAGATCCAGTCGCTGTTCGAGCGGTACGACTTCCTGGTGATGCCGACCAATGCCCGCACCGCGCTCGACGTGACGCACGACGCGGCCAACGACGAAGTCGTGATCGACGGCGTGAAGTGCGGCATCACCCGCCAGGGCTGGACCTCCTACCAGTATCCGTTCAACCTCACCGGACACCCCGCCTGCGCCTATCCGTCGGGCTTCGGCGCAGACGGTCTGCCGACCTCGGTGCAGGTCGTGGGCAAGTGGGGTGCGGAAATCGATGTGCTGCGGATGGGTGCCCTGCTCGAAGCCGCGCGGCCGTGGGCGCAGCACCGGCCACCGGCTCTCTGACGAGCCGCCACGCGGGCGGCACAGGGAGCGGGCCTTTGCGCCGCCATAGTCGTTCTTCTAGGTTCCTCCCAAACACGAACGGGAGGATTTCATGCGTCTGATTGCAGTTCTGACAGCCCTTTGCGGGCTCGCCCTCGGGCCGGCAACGGCCTTTGCGCAAGCTTTCGACAAGCCGATCAAGATCATGGCGCCCTATGCGCCCGGCGGGAACATCGACGTGACCGCCCGCATCATCGCAGACAAGCTGCGCGAGGTGTCAGGCGTGAGCGTCATCGTCGAGAACAAGGCCGGCGCCAGCGGAATGATCGGCAGCGACGTCGTCGCGCGCTCGGCGCCCGACGGGACGAGCCTGCTGGTCACGGCCAATTCGCTGGTCGCGGTCCCCGCCATCTATGGCAACGCGCCCTATGACTGGCGCACGGCCTTCACGCCCATCACCCACATCCAGCGCGTGCCGGCCGTGCTCGTCGTGCCGGCCAACTCGCCGATCAAGACGCTCGCCGACTTCATTGCCCTGGGCAAGGACGGCAAGTTCGCCGTCGCCGATTCCGGCCTTGGCACGACCAACCACCTCGCCGTCGAGCTGATCGCCGAAGCCACGGGCACCAAGTACACGTCCGTCCACTACAAGGGATCGGGCGCCGCCATGATCGACGTGATGGCGGGCCAGGTGCCGGCCCAGGTCGACCAGCTCAACGCCGCCATCGGCAACATCAAGGCGGGCAAGCTGCGCGCCATCGCCGTCTCGTCCGACAAGCGCGTGCCGCAGCTTCCCGACGTTCCCACGATGAAGGAAAGCGGCGTGAAGGGTCTCGAGGACTTCACCTTCGCGACCTTCACCGGATTGTTCGGCCCGGCCAAGATGCCGCCCGACGTGGTGGCGAAGCTCAACGAGGCGATGGTCAAAGTGCTCAAGGACCCGGCCGTCGTCGCCCGCTTCGCCGAGCTTGCGGCCGAGGCCTATCCGACCACGCCGCAGGAGACCGCGGCGATGTTCGAGGCGGAGGACCGGACGGTCGTCCCGCTCATCAAGAAGCTTCAGATCAAACCGGAGTAGCCAGACCCATGTCCCTCTTGCCGCCCACCATCACGCCGATCATCCTGTTGCTGGTGTCCAACGTCTTCATGACGTTCGCCTGGTACGGGCATCTGAAGTTCACCGACAAGCCGCTGTGGCTGGTGGTGGTGGCAAGCTGGGGCATCGCCTTCGTCGAATACTGCTTCGCCGTACCAGCCAACCGGTATGGCCACGAGGTCTACTCGGCGGCGGAACTCAAGACGATGCAGGAGGTCATCACCCTGACCGTGTTTGCCGCCTTCTCGGTCCTCTATCTCGGCGAACGCATCACCTCGAACCACCTCGTCGGCTTCGCGATGATCTGTGGCGGCGCCTTCTTCATCTTCAAGGGACCGCTGCCGTCCTGGTGAGGTGAAACGGTCTATTCGGCGGCCTGGCCGGCGCCGCTCAGGATCGCCTGCCTCGCCCGTTCTCCGGCGCGGCGGTTACGCCGCTTGATCCACCACATCAGGAAACCGGTGACGGCGAAGATCGGGATGATCACGCCGGACACGAAGACCAGGAACTTGTAGCCGCCGCCGAGCCCAATGCCGTAGTGCAGCGCGCGCTGCCAGGCGATGACCTTCTCGCCGGCCGACATGGACTGCGGATCGAACACGTCGACCACGGTCCGTCGATAGGGATCGACGATCACCGTGACGACGGGCGCGCCCTCCCGATGGTCGGGCCGCACCAGACCGACGCGCAGCGCCTGGTCGGGGCGGGTCGGCAGGAAGGCATTCAGGAAGCGCGTGCCCGGAACGCGCGCCTTCGCGAGGTCGACGGCCTCGTCGACCGCCATGGCCGGCGTGCCGCGCATCGGCTCGACCCGGGCCTGGAACATGGCCGCACGCATGTCGCGGCCGGGCGAGACAAGATTGACCGCGGCCGAGATCTGCTGCGGGAAGGCGAGATAGACGCCGGTGAAGTTCACCAGCATGAAGATCACCAGCGACCAGATACCGACCGCGCCATGCAGCTCGCGGTTCAGGCGCAGGCCCCTGGCCTTGCGGCGAACCATGAAGGCCTGCTTCCACTGGCCGGGCCTGGGCCACCAGAGATAGAGGCCGGAGCAGCCCAGCACGAGCATCGCCACGCCCAGCCAGCCCACGATCTCTCGGCCGACGCCGCCGGGGATGAAGATGTGGCCATGCAGGTCGTGGAAGAAGCGCACCCAGCCCGTCATTGCCTGCTGGGTCTCCAGCACCTGCAAGGAGACCGGGTCGATCAGGATCTGCAGGCTGCCGGCGAACGGGCTCTGCGTCGGCACGCGTCCCTGCGCGGGCGGCTGCTGGCCCGGTTGCGGCGCGGCGCCGCCGGGTTGACCCGCCGGCTGGCCGCCGCGGAACTGCGGACGCTCGCCCGCCATACCCGGACGCGACAGGCGCACCGCGGCGGGCTCGCCGACCTCGACCGGCCAGCGTACCGCGATGGGAATCCGGCCGGGCTCGCTGTTCGCAGCTCGGGCCGCCTCGATCAGCCGCCCCGCGGACTGCCACGCGCCTTCCGTCTTCACGGACGGCTCGCCCTGCCCCAGCAAGTGCTCGATGTCGTGCGCGTAGACCAGCACCGCGCCGGTGATGCCCATCATCACCAGCGGCAGCAGCAGGATGAGACCGATCCAGAGATGGATCTGCTGCAGCCAGTAGCGAAACGTGCGCCGCTGCGGCTTCGGCCCCTGGGCCATCGTTACCCTCCGCCGAAAGCCACGGCGATGCGATAGGTGAGGAAGGCCGCCACGTACGCCAACGCCAGCATGTAGAAGAAGGTCACCCACAGCCAACGCCACCCCCCGGTCTCGCGGCGGATGACCGCCAGGGTCGAGGCGCATTGCGGCGCGAACACGTACCAGGCGAGGAAGGCCAGAGCCGTGGCGAGGCTCCATTGGGAGCTGAGGGCCGAGGCGATCTTGTCGGTGGCTTCCTCGCCGCCGCTGATCGCGTATATCGTGCCGAGCGAACCGACCGCGACCTCGCGCGCCGCCATGCCGGGGATCAGCGCGACGTTGATCTGCCAGTTGAAACCCAAGGGCTCGGTCAGCGGCTGGATCGCCGTGCCGATCCTGGCGGCCAGGCTGTAGTTGATGGCGGGCTCGCTCGCGCCCTCCGGCGGCTGCGGGAAGGAGGCCAGCACCCAGATCAGGATCATCATCGACAGGATGATGGTGCCCGCGCGCTTCAGGAAGATCGTGGCGCGGGTCCACAGGCCGATGGCGATGCTCTTGGCCTGCGGGATCTTGTAGTCCGGCAGTTCGAGCATGAACGGCTCCCCGGACTTGCCGCGCCAGATCAGCCGCTTGACCACGAACGACACGGCGAGCGCGCTGGCGATACCCACCGTGTAGAGGCCGAACATCACCAGCCCCTGCAGGCCGACGAAGCCCCAGACCTCGCGGTCGGGAATGAACGCGCCGATGATCAGCGTATAGACCGGGATGCGCGCCGAGCAGGTCATCAGCGGCGCCACCAGGATGGTGGTGAGGCGGTCGCGCCGGTCGTCGATCACGCGCGTCGACATGATGCCGGGGATGGCGCAGGCAAAGGACGACAGGAGCGGAATGAAGGCGCGCCCATGCAGGCCCGCGCCGCCCATGATGCGGTCCATCAGGAACGCCGCGCGCGCCATGTATCCCAGATCCTCGAGGACGAGGATGAAGAAGAACAGGATGACGATCTGCGGCAGGAAGACGATCACGCTGCCGACGCCGCCGATCAGCCCGTCCTTCAGGAAGCCCTTCAGCAGGTCGGGCAGCGGCAGACCCGCAACGAGGTCGCCGAGGAAATGGAATCCCGCCTCGATCGCATCCATGCCCGGTTCGGCCCAGGCAAAGACGGCCTGGAACATCACGAACAGGATGGCCAGCAGCACGACCAGGCCCGCCACCGGGTGCAGCAGCACCGCATCGAGGCGCGCCGTCAGGCTGTCGGGCTTGCCCTGCCCCTTCACCACCGCGGCCAGGATGCGATCCGCCTCCTTCTGGGCACGTCGCAGGTCGGCGGCGTCGGGCGTGGTCCAGAGCGTGCCGGTCGCTCGTTCTGCGGCGGCGAGGCGGTGGTCGATCTCGGCCAGCAGCGCGTCGGTGCCGCCGCGCCTCACCGCGACCGAGGTCACGACCGGAATGCCGAGTTCCCGGCCGAGCTTCTCGGTGTCGATCTCGATGCCGCGCTTGCGCGCGATGTCCATCATGTTGAGCGACAGCATGACCGGCCGGCCGACCTGCTTCAGTTCCAGCACGAGGCGAAGCGCCAGGCGCAGGTTGGAAGCGTCGGCCACACAGACGATCAGATCGGGGATCACGTCGCTCTGGGTCCGTCCCAGCACGACGTCGCGCGTCACCTCCTCGTCGGGCGAGCGCGCCCGCAGCGAATAGGTGCCGGGCAGATCGACGATGCGCACCGTACGGCCGGCGGGCGTCGTCAGGGGCCCGACCTTCTTCTCGACGGTGACACCCGGATAGTTGGCGACCTTCTGCCGGCTGCCCGTCAGCGCATTGAACAGCGCCGTCTTGCCGCAATTGGGATTGCCGACCAGGGCGACGACCGGAGCGGCGGTGGGTGTGGTGACGCTCACGGTTCGGCTCCGACGCTCACGAGGATGGCCATCGCCTCGCGGCGGCGCAGGCCGATGGTGGTGTGGGCGACACGCACGGCAATGGGATCGCGGCCGAAAAGCCCTTCGTGCAGGATCTCGACGTCCGCGCCCTCGACGAAGCCCAGTTCGATCAGGCGGCGTTCGAGTTCGGGCGCAGACATGCCTGCGGCGACGCGCCCCGCGGCGATGGATTTTATGCGCCCACGGAAGCCCACGCGGGCGGTGCCAAGTGCTATTGTTGGTTCGCTGCTCATTGAGAGTAAGTCGTAGTAGCATCGAAAGTGTTGGCTCGCCAGCGGGAGGTAGAGAAATGGCAAATATCGTTCTGGCGCACGGCGCCTGGTCGGCGGCCTGGGCGTGGAAGAAGATGCGTCCGTTGCTGCAGGAGGCCGGCCACCAGTTCTATGCGCCGACCTATACCGGCCTGGGTGCTCGCGCCCATCTCGCCACGCCCGACGTGGATCTCTCGACCCACATCCAGGACATCGTCTCCGAGATCGAGTTCGAGGACCTGAACGACGTCGTCCTGCTGGGCCATTCCTATGGCGGCATGGTCGCGACCGGCGTGGCCGACAAGATCCCTCACCGTCTTGCACGCATCGTGTATGTCGACGCCTTCGCGCCGAAGGACGGGCAGAGCCTGTTCGACCTGGTCGGGCCGAAGGCCGAGGGCAACATGCGCAAGGGCGCAGAGCGGGACGGCGACGGTTGGAAGATGCCCGTCAACCCGATGCCGCCGGATACCGCCCCCGAGGACGTGGCCTGGGCCAGCCCGCGCCGCCGGCCGCAACCGATCAAGACCTTCGAGCAGAAGATCAAGCTCGACTCGAAGAAGCCCCTGCCTCCCCGCGATTACATCTATGCGACCCGCAACGGCCCCGGCGATCCGTTCCGCCAGTTCGCCGACCGGGCGCGCAGCGAAGCCGGCTGGACCTGCCACGAGCTCGACACCAGCCACAATCCGCATATCACCTGCCCGAACGAGTTCATGGCGCTGCTGACCAAGATCATGGTGGGCGGCAAGTGAACAACGACCTCGCCTACGCGATCCTGGGCCAGCTTGGACGCGCCCCGCGCGCCGACGACCGGCTCGTGATCGCCGGGGGCGACGATCCGGTGTTTCAGACCCCATGGCGCGTCGGCACCGCCGGCGCCGCCGCGCTGGGCGCCGTCGGCCTCGCCGTTTCCGACCTGTGGCGACTGAAGACCGGCAGGCCCCAGTCGGTCTCGGTCGACCTCGCCGCCGCCACCGCGTCGCTGCGCTCCAACACCTATGTGCTGCGCAACGGCGAGCGTCCGGTGTCGTGGGATCCGCTATCGGGCCACTATCCGACGCGCGACGGCCGGCACATGTTCATCCACACCAACCATCCGCACCATCGCGCCGGCGCGCTGCGCATTGCCGGCGCCGAGGGCGATACGCGCGAAGCGCTGGCCGCCGCCGTCGCGAAGTGGGACGGGCTCGCGATCGAGCAGGCGATCGCCGACGGCGGCTGCGTCGGCGGGCTGACGCGCAGCCGCGACGAGTGGAACGCCCATCCGCACGGCCTCGCGGTGGCGAAATTGCCGCTGATCGACATCGTGAAGATCGGCGACGCGCCGGCCGAGCCCTTGCCCAAGGGCGAGCGGCCGCTGTCGGGCGTGCGCGCCTTCGACCTCACGCGTGTGCTGGCCGGCCCGACCAGTGGCCGCGTGCTGGCGGAGAACGGCGCCGACGTGCTGCACGTCGCGGCGCCCCATCTGCCCTACCAGGCCGAGCTGCTGATGGACACCGGGCACGGCAAACGCTGCACCTGGATCGACCTGCGCGACGCCGCCGGCGTCGAGACGATGAAGGCGCTTCTGAAGGAGGCCGACATCTTCACCCAGGGCTATCGCCCCGGCACGCTCGCGGCCCGCGGCTTCTCGCCCGAGCAGGTGGCGGCGCTGCGGCCCGGCATCGTCTGCGTCAGCCTCTGCGCCTACGGCCATGAAGGCCCTTGGTCGTCGCGCCGCGGCTTCGATTCGATCGTGCAGAACGTGACAGGCCTTGCCGCCACGCAGGGCTCGCTCGACAAGCCGCGCAACCTCCCGGTCCAGGCCCTCGACTACATCGCGGGCTATCTCGGCGCGCTGGGCGCCCTCGTGGCGCTGGCCCGCCGGGTCGAACAGGGCGGCTCCTGGCAGGTGCGCGTCTCGCTGGTCCAGGTCGCTCACTGGCTCGCCAATCTCGGAACCGTCGATGCCGCGAAGGGTGCCGCCGAACTCCCCGAGTCCACGCTGCTGCCACTCCTTACCGAAAGCGTCGGCCCGCTGGGCCGCCTGCGTCATCTGAAGCCGGTGGTGCAGCTCGGCGGGACCCCGGCCTATTACGCCCGTCCCGCCGAACCGCTCGGCACCTCTCCTGCGCAGTGGGCATAGCATCATGTCCGACATCCTGAGAACGGAAGCCGAGCTCGAGGCGATCTACGGGCGGCCGGTCGAAGCGTCGACGGTCAAGGAAGTGAACTGGATCACGCCGCACTATCGCGCCTACATCGAGGCGTCGCCCTATGCGGCGCTGGCGACATCCGGCCCCGAAGGTCTCGACTGTTCGCCGCGTGGCGACAGGCCAGGCTTCGTGCGCGTGCACGACGAGAAGACGCTGATGCTGCCGGACCGGCGCGGCAACAACCGCATCGACTCGCTGCGCAACATCGTGCGCGATCCCCGGGTGGCGCTGCTGTTCATGATCCCCGGCGTCGGCAACACGTTGCGGGTCAACGGCCGCGCCCATCTCAGCATTGCGCCCGACCTTCTGGAGTCTTTCGCCGTCGAGGAGAAGGCGCCGCGCTCGGTGACGGTGATCGAAGTCGACGCCGTGTACTTCCAATGTGCGCGCGCTCTGGTGCGCTCCGAACTCTGGAATCCAGCCCGACATGTCGATCCGAAGTCGCTGCCCAGCGCCGGCCAGATCCTGGCGGCGTTGAGCGGTGACCGGGTCGGCGGCGAAACCTACGATCGAGAATGGCCGGGCCGGGCAGCGGCCACGATGTGGTGATCCGCGAGCGCGAACCCGCCGACGACGAGGCGATCCGCCGCCTCAACGATCTGGCTTTCGGCGGCCCGTTCGAGGGCAAGCTGATCGACGAGCTGCGCGAGGCGTTCATCGATGCGGTCGAGCTTGTGGCGATCGAGCACGGCGAAGTCGTCGGCCACATCCTGTTCAGCGCGCTGACCACGATGGTCGACGACGACGCCATCCCGACCTTGTCGCTGGCGCCGATGTGCGTCCATCCCGGACGCCAGAACTCGGGCATCGGCACAGCCCTGGTTGAAACCGGGCTGGAACTGGCGCGACGCCGCGAATGGCAGGCCGTCGTGGTGCTCGGCGATCCCGACTACTATCCGCGCTTCGGCTTCTCGGCCGAGCTGGCGAGCGGCCTCGACAGCCCCTTCGAGGGTGAGTCCTTCATGGCGCTGGAACTGGTGCCCGGCGCCCTCGACGGCGACGACGGTCTGGTCGTCTATCCTGCGGCGTTCGGCCTGGTTTCGTAGACCCTAAGCGGCACGCGCGATCACCGGGGCTTCGAGGGCTTCGATGAAGCGGCGGCAATAAGCCTCCGCCGTGGTGCGCATGACCTTCTCCCGGAGCACACTCTGGCGCTCCTGGCGTTCCGAGAGCGGCATCGACAGGGCGACATGCATGGCATCGGCGATGGCATCGGGATCGAACGGATTGACGATCAGCGCCTCGGTGAGATCCTGGGCGGCGCCGGCGAATTGCGACAGGACCAGCACGCCGGGATCCTCGTCCGACTGAGCGGCCACGAACTCCTTGGCGACCAGATTCATGCCGTCGCGCAGCGGCGTCACAACGCCGATCCGTCCGAGACGATAGAGTCCCGCGAGGGTGGAACGCGGCGCCCCACGTGTCGAATAGCGCAACGGCGTCCAGTCGAACTCCGAGAAGCGGCCGTTGATGCGTCCGGCCAGCTGGTCGAGTTCGGTGCGCAGCCGGCGATACTCGTCGACCTCCTCGCGTGAGCGCGGACAGATCTGCAGGAAATGAATCTTCCGCTTGTGCTCGGGATGCTTCTCGATCAGGCGTCCAAAGGCCTCGAAGCGGTGCGGCAGGCCCTTGGAATAATCCAGCCGGTCGACGCCGATGGCGAGGGCGCGGTTCGACAGGCTTTCGGCAACCCGCAGCACCTCCTTGTCGCCCTCGGCGCGCACGGCATCCTGCGCGAAGCCCTGGGCATCGATGCCGATCGGATCGGCGAAGGCGCGCACGCGGCGCCCGGCCAGCCGGATCCACTCGCCCTCCACCGTGGCGCCCAGCAGGCGCTGCGCACAGTCGCGGAAATCGCGCGCATGTTCCTCGGTCTGGAAGCCCACGACGTCGTAGGCACAGAGATCGGCCACCAGCTCGCGCGCGACCGGCATGGCTTCGAGCATCGACGGCGGCACGAACGGAACGTGCAGGAAAAACCCGATGCGGCCTTCAAAGCCCTCCTTCCGCAGCAGGCGGGCGAAGGGGATGAGGTGATAGTCGTGCGCCCACACCGTGTCGTCGCCTTGCAGCAGCGGCGCCAGCGACGCGGCGAAGGAGCGGTTGACCGAGAGATAACCTTCGTAATCCTCGCGTCGGAAATGCATCAGTCCCAGTCGGAAATGCAGCAGCGGCCACAGCGCGCCATTGGCGAAGCCGACATAGAAGCCGCGATAGGCGTCGGGCGTGAGGTCGACCGTGGCATAGGTTACGCCGCGCGCCTCGACGATGGCAGGCGTCGAGGGCTCCGCGGTGAGACGGCCGCTCCACCCGAACCACATCGCGCCGGGTGTCAGGAGGTCGCGCAGCGCGACCGCCAGGCCGCCCGCGGCCGTGCCCCGCGCCTTTGGAACGGGCACGCGGTTGGAGACGATTACGAGGCGTGCCACAGGCCCTCCTCCCAGCTCCGCGAAAGCCGCATGGCCGACAGAATGAGGCCGACCTGACTGTAGGTCTGGGGGAAGTTGCCCCATAGTTCGCCGGTGCGCGGATCAAGGTCCTCGGAGAGCAGGCCGACGTGATTGCGCCGGCTCAGCACGTTGTTGAACAGCTCCAGTGCCTCCTCGCGGCGACCGACGCTGGCCAGCGCATCGATGTACCAGAAGGTGCAGAGCAGGAAGGCGTTGGACGGTGCGCCGAAATCGTCTGCCTCGATGTAGCGCATGATGAAACCGTTCTTCATCAGCTTGCGCGAGACCATGTCGATGGTCGCGTGGAAGCGCGGATCGTCGGAGCGCAGCAGGCCGATCTCCGGCAACACGAGGCTGGAGGCGTCGGCCATCTCGCGGTCGAGCACGCCCGACAGCCAGCCGTCGGACGTGGTGCCGCGCTGCATGATCTCCTGGCGCAACACGCCCGCCTTCGCGAGCCATTCGCGCGACTCCCCACCGAGGCCGACCCGCCGGGCGATCATCCCGAGCCGGTGCTGGGCCGCCCAGCACATGGCAGCAGAGAAAGTGTGCACTTCCTCGCGTTCGCGGTACTCCCACAGACCGGCATCGGGCGTGAGCGCGGCGCGGTGCGCCTCGTTGCCGACGGCGCAAAGCTGGCGATAGAGCTCGATATCGCCCTGCCGCGGCAACCGCTCGTCCCAGAACATCTGCGCCGCCGTCAGCACCATGGATCCGTACACGTCGTTCTGGCGCTGACCGACCGCGGCGTTGCCGATGCGCACCGGCCCGTAGCCGCGATAGCCCGGCAGCGTATCGATCAGGCGCTCGACCGTGTCGGTCCCCGGGGCGATGGGAAAGAGTGGTGCCACGTCCTGAACTTCGCCGCTCTTGCTACCCGCCTCGACCACATCGATGATGAAACGCACGTAGCTTTCCATCGTGCGGGTCACCGACAGCCGGTTCAGCGCCGTCACGGTGAAAAAGGCATCGCGCAGCCAGGTGAAGCGGTAGTCCCAGTTGCGCACCGTGCCGGCGGCTTCCGGTACGGAGGTTGTCAGCGCGGCCAGCACCGCACCGGTATCCTCGTAGCTGCAGAGCTTCAGCGTGATGGCGGCACGGATCACCGCCACCTGCCAGTCGAAGGGAATGTTGAGGTCGCGGACCCAACCCTGCCAATAAATCTCGGTCTCGCTGAGGAACGAGCGCGACAGCTGATCGACATTGTCGGTGATGCTCTCGTCGGCGCCCACGATCATGGTGAGCGGCCGGTCGAGCGAGAATTCGGTCTCGTGCATCACGTAGTTCAGCGAGGCGTCCGTGGTGAGACGCAGCACCGAGGCATCGCCATAGTAGCGTATGTGGTTGCTGCCCACCGTGACCTGCGACTTGCGCGCGCCGTAATCGAAGGTGGGCCGCAGGCGCAACGTGACACGGGGCCGGCCCGAGACGGGCTCGAGCCGGCGCATCAGCATGGGCGGGCGGAACATGCGGCCGAAGCGACGGAAACGCGGCGCGAAATCGAGGATACGCGCCGTACCGCCCGCACACTCGATGATCGTCTCAAGAATTGCGGTGTTGGGAAGGTAGCGCTGCCGGCTTTCCTTCATGCCGTCGAAGACGGCATCCATGAACCCCGCTTGAGGATCGTTGCCGCCCAGCAGGGCATTGAACACTGGATCGCCGTCGAGACGCCCGAGCCCGTGCCAGACATGACGGCCGTTGCGATCGATCAGGCTCGCGATCGAGCAGTTGCCGATGACGCCGAGGTCGAGAGTGCTCATGGACGGGCCGATGCTCCTGCCGCAGTTGTATTCAAGTCACGCGCCATCCGTTCGGCATTGCGGGCCAGCCAGGCACGCACCTTCGCCGGGTCGCCGTCGAAAACTTCCTGCACGCGCAGCCCTTCGCCTCCATGGCGCCGGGCCGCACTCATGCCGGCTTCGTCGGTGAAGTCGTCGCCGATGAAGATCGGCCGACGGCCCTTGAAGGCGCTGTCCTTCATCAACCTCTCCACCGCATGGCCCTTGGAGGTGCCGCGCGGCCCGATCTCGACCGCTTCACGCGCGGGAATCAGACGGAACCAGGGATGATCCTCCGGCACGAGCGCACGGACGAGGCGCCAAACGTCGTCATGCCGCTCCGGCGCCAGACGATAGTGGATCGCGCAGCCATGTGGCTTGGATTCGACGAGCACACCCGGCCATCGTTCGGTCGCTGCGACCAGCGAATCCCGCCAAGCCTGCGTAACGCCGAGACCGGCCGGCATTTCTTCGATCGTGCCGTCGCTGAATCTGAGGGTGACCCCATGTTCACCCGCAGCTGCAGACCTGAGGGGCTGGAGATACTGGTCTATGGTCTTGAGAGAACGCCCGCTAACGATGGCAAGACCGCCACCCAGAAGCGCATGCAGTTGCAGGAGAATTCCGGGAAGGTTCGGTGGAACGACCACGAGTTCCGGCGTGGCGGCAATCTCGAGCAAGGTGCCATCGAGATCCAGGAAAAGCGCGGTGCCGTAGTCGAAATCCGTTGCTGCCATCTCGTCCCCTCTGCGCCTTGGATGCCCTGGGGCGCGAAGAGGCTCTCGACCACTACACGCCGCGGTTCGGGGACCGCCTCCCGGCGGCCACGCCTAGCGCGTGCTCTATCAACGACAGGAAGCGACGCAGGTTCCCCGAAAGGCCTCCCAGAGCGGTAATAATATGGCGAATGTGTCGACAGCGAGCCCAAGCCCCTTTCAGGTTCGTGGAAAGTGTCGAAACGATTTTGGGTGGCAACGCTCGACGAGGGTTGGCGTTGAGCCTGCACAACTTTCGACAGAGGAGAAGGCCATGAGCAGCACCACCGATAAGATCAAGGGCGTCACCAACGAGGCCGTCGGCAATGCCAAGCAGGGCATCGGCAAGATGGTCGACAGCGACAAGATGCAGGTCGAAGGCGTGATCCAGGAGCGCAAGGGCGAAGCCCAGCAGGCCGTCGGCAAGACCAAGGAAGTGCTGAAGAAGGCGATCGACGGCTAACGCCGAGGTCTCTTCGTCCGCAAGAAATCGGGGCGTTCGTCGCAAGACGGACGTCCTTTTTCTTGCTCTGCGTTTGGCCTAGGTTGCGCCGTCTCCCAGATGGCGGTCCCAATGCTTCCTTGCCAACGCGAACTCTTCGACATTCCGCGCGACGTCTGCTTCCTCAATGCCGCTGCGTGGAGCCCGCTGCCGCTCGCGGTCCAGGAAGCAGGCCGCATCGGCGTCGCGCGCAAAGGGCAGCCCTGGAAGCTCGAACCCGATTTCATGCCCAAGCAGTACGAGCGCGCGCGGCGTGCGGCGGCGGCCTTGATCGGTGCCGATCCCCTCGACGTCGCGTTGATCCCGTCAGTCGGCTACGGCGTTTCGACCGCCGGCAAGGTGATGAGTCTTCCGCGCGGCAGCCGCGTACTGGTGCTGCAGGACGACCATACCTCGCCGGTTCTGGAATGGATGAGTCGCGCCGAACAAGGTGGATTCACCGTCGAGCAGGTGAAGCAGCCGGGCGATGGCGACTGGACCTCGGCAGTGCTGGAGGCAATGTCCCGCAAGGGTGCAGCCCCACTTTCGCTGGTCTCGATCTCCTCCGTCCACTGGTCGGACGGCGGCGCCCTCGATCTCCCGCGCATCGCCGAGGCGGCCCGGCAGGAAGGAGCGGCGTTCCTGGTCGATGCGACGCATGACGCCGGCGTCCGCCGCATCGACGTGAAGACGCTCGATCCCGATTTCCTGATCTTCCCGACCTACAAGTGGGTGCTCGGCCCCTATGGCCGCGCCTTCATGTACGTGGCCAAGCGCCGCCAGAACGGCGTGCCGCTGGAACAGACGGCACCGGCGCGCAAGGGCGTGGCTGCCGAGCAGAAGGTCTATTTCCGCGATCTTTCCTATGCCGAGGGCGCGCGCCGCTACGACATGGGCGAGCGCGACCATTTCATCACGCTCGAAATGGCGGCGGTCGGCATGGAAATGATGGCGGGCTGGGGCAATGATCCCATCGTCGCGCGGCTCGCGATGCTGACGGACCGCCTGGCCGAGGGTCTCGCCAACTCCGGCGTACGCGTGATCGACCGCAAGCTCCGCGCCCCACACCTGCTTTGCCTGCAATTCCCCAAGGGCATGGACGACGACCTGCCGCAGAAGCTCGCCGCCGAAGACGTCTACGCCGCGCCGCGTCTCGGCCGCCTGCGCATCAGCCCTCACGTGTACAACGACGAGCAGGATGTCGATCGGTTCGTCGACGTGTTCATGAAGGTCGCGCTGTAGAGAACCTTCACGGCGCATCTTCGCGCAGCACGGGCGGCGATGGCATCCCGATTGCATTCGAGCGACCGGTGCCGGCGTGACGAACAGTCGAGGCCGGCGCGCGTAACAGGGGGACTGGTTCTTGCGTAACACTCGTCGACACATTCTGCAGCAGCTGCTCGTCACGACGCTCGCCTCACCGTTCATCGCTCGCGCCGCCTCCGCGCAGGGCAAGTATCCCGAGCGGCCGATCAAGATGATCGTCCCCTTCCCGCCGGGCGGTGGTGTCGACCTGACGGCGCGGCTGATGATGGAGCCCCTGTCGAAGGAACTCGGGCAGACCATCATCATCGAGAACAAGGGCGGCGCCGGTGGCATTATCGGCGTCGAGGCGATGTCGCATGCCGCGCCCGACGGCTACACACTGTCCCTCACGGGTGCCGGCACGCTGACCGCCGGCCCGCACCTGCGCGCCAAGATGCCCTACGATCCGATGGCGCTCACCCAGATCACGCGGCTGGTGCGCATGCCCTTCATCCTGGCGGTGCGAAATGACCTGCCCGCCAAGACGCTCCCGGAATTCATGGAGCTTGCGAAGAAGCAGGAGCTGCGCTGGGCTTCGGGCGGCATCGGCACCAGCCAGCATCTCGCGGGCGAGCTCTTCACCCAGATGTCCGGCCTGAAGATGATCCACGTTCCCTATCGCGGTACCGGCCCGGCGCTGAACGACCTGGCGGCTGGTATCGTCGATGCCTATTTCGGCGATCCCGCGACGCTGGGCCTGATCCGCAGCGGCAAGGCACGCGCCATGGCCGTGACCTCGCCGGAGCGCTGGCCCGTCCTGCCCGACACGCCGGCAATCGCCGAGGCGGTGAAGGGCTACGAGGCGGAGAACTGGTACGGGCTCGCGGCTCCTGCCGGTGTGCCGAAGCCGATCGTCGACCGGCTCTACGCCGCCATCTCCAAGGTCCTGGCCGAACCCGATGTGAAGAAGAAGTACGACGAGAGCGGTCTCACGCCGGCCCTCCTGCCGCCTGCCGAATACGTGGCCTTCCTGAAGCGCGATTCCGTCACCTGGGGCGACGTGGTACGCAAGGGCAACATCAAGATCGACGAGTAAGCATGTCCTCCCGTTTGGCCGTCGATATCGGCGGCACGTTCACCGACGTCGTTCTCGAAACCGGTTCGACATCCCATGCCACCAAGGTCCTGACCACGCCCGATGCGCCCGAGCGCGCCGTGCTGGAAGGCGTGCGCGCCATCCTGGCCGAAGCGAAGTGCCGGCCGCAGGACGTGACGCTCGTCGTTCATGGAACCACCCTGGCGACCAATGCCCTGATCGAGCGCAAGGGCGCGCGGACGGCGTTGATCACCACGGAGGGCTTCCGCGATTCCGTCGAGATGGCCTGGGAACATCGCTTCGAGCAGTACGACATCCAGATGGAGCGGCCGCAGCCGCTGGTGTCACGCGACCTGCGCTTCGGCGTGCCGGAGCGCGTGGCGTCCGACAGGACGGTGTTGCTGGCGCTCGACGAGCAGGCGGTGCGCCGCGTCGCCGCTCAGCTGCGAGCCGAGAAGATCGAGGCCGTCGCGGTCTGTTTCCTGCACAGCTTCACCAACGAGACCCATGAGCGCCGCACCGGCGCCATCCTCGCGGAGGAACTGCCGGGCGTGGCCGTCTCGCTGTCCTGCGAGGTCTGTCCCGAGATCCGCGAATACGAACGGACCTCGACGACCATCGCCAACGCCTATGTCCTGCCGCGCATGGAGGGATATCTCGGCCAGCTCGAGACCGACCTCAAGAAGGAGGGCATCGCGGCGCCCCTGCTGCTGATGATGTCCTCGGGCGGCATCACCACGGTCGATACGGCGCGGCGCTACCCGGTGCGTCTGGTCGAATCCGGGCCGGCCGGCGGGGCCATCTTGGCCCGTGCGGTCGCGGCCGAGAACGACGCGCGCAAGGCCGTCGCCTTCGACATGGGCGGCACCACCGCCAAGCTCACCCTGCTCGACGATCTCGAGCTGCAGCGCTCGCGTCAGTTCGAAGTGGCGCGCGCCTATCGCTTCGTGCAGGGCTCCGGCCTGCCCGTGCGCATCCCCGTCATCGAGCTGGTCGAGATCGGCGCCGGTGGCGGCTCGATCGCCCGCCTCGACGCGCTGGGGCGCATCCAGGTCGGCCCCGATTCCGCCGGCAGCGTACCCGGTCCGGCCTGCTACGGACGTGGCGGTGCGGAACCCACCGTGACCGACGCCGATACCGCGCTGGGACGCCTCGATCCGACGCGCTTCGCCGGTGGCGCCATTCCCCTTCATCGCGACAAGGCCGAGGCCGCGCTGCAGGCGCTGGCCGGCCCGCTCGGCACCGATGCCCAGGGCGCGGCGGCCGGTGTGGCGGAGATCGTCGACGAGACCATGGCGAGCGCGGCCCGCGTGCATGCCGTCGAGAACGGCAAGGACACAGCCGACCGCACGCTGATCGCGTTCGGCGGCGCCGCGCCGCTGCATGCCGCGCGACTCGCCCGCAAGCTCGGCATGAGGCGGGTCATCGTGCCGGTGGGCGCCGGCGTCGGTTCGGCCTTCGGCTTCCTGCGCGCCTCCATCGCCTACGAGGTGGTGAGGACGCGCCACGTCAGGCTCGACCTGTTCGACGCGAAGATGCTGAACGAGCTGTTTGCCGCCATGCGCGCGGAGGCCGAGGCCGTCGTGCGGCCGGCGGCGCCGGGCGAGACGCTGGTCGAATCGCGCCAGGCCTTCATGCGCTATCGCGGCCAGGGCCATGAGATCGCCGTGCCGCTGCCGAACGAACCGTTTGCCGCGAATGCCGCGGGCGACCTGCGCCGCCGCTTCGAGGCGACCTACGAGCAGGTGTTTGGCCGCGCCATTCCCAAGCTCGAAGTCGAAGCCCTGACCTGGACGCTGTCGATCGGCACCGACCGGCCCCTGCCGCTGCCGGCAAAGCCGGTCGCGACGATCGCCCCGCCTGCCCCGGCAGGCCATCGCGAGGTGTTCGATCCCGTGAGCGGTCTCCTGGAGCGGGCAGCCCTCCACGAACGCAAGGCGCTGACGCCCGGCATGTCGTTCGACGGACCGGCGCTGATCGTCGAGGACGGCACCACCACCGTCGTTCCCGCCGGCTTCATCGCCCAGATCAACCAAGTGGGCCAGATCGTCCTGGAGGACCGCGCATGAGCACGTCTCCCAAATCGCCGTCCAAGTCGCCACTGGCCGACATCCGGCTGCAGGTGATGTGGAACCGCCTTCTCTCCGTCGTGGAAGAGCAGGCGCGGGCGCTGGTGCGCACCGCCTTCTCGACCAGCGCGCGCGAGGCCGGAGACATTTCGGCCGGCGTGTTCGACCTCGAGGGTCGCATGCTGGCGCAGGCCGTGACCGGCACGCCGGGTCACGTGAACTCGATGGCGCGAAGCGTCATCCACTTCATTCGCGAATTCCCGGTCGAGACGATGAAGCCGGGCGATGCCTACGTCACCAACGATCCGTGGAAGGGCACCGGCCATCTCTACGACATCGTCGTCACCTCGCCTGCCTTCCATAACGGCAAGCTGGTGGCCTTGTTCTCCTGCACCACGCATGTGGTCGACATCGGCGGTCTCGGCCAGTCGCCCGACGGGCGGCAGGTCTTCCACGAGGGCCTGTTCCTGCCGCTGCTGCCGCTGATGCGCAAGGGCGTGATCGACGAGAGCGTGATGCGCATCGTGCGCGCCAACGTGCGCGAGCCGGTACAGGTCGAGGGCGACATCCACGCGCTGATCGGCTGCAACGGCATCGGCGAGAAGCGGCTGTCCGACATGATGGCCGAGCACGCCATCGACAGTCTCGACGAGCTGGGCACGCACATCATCGACAAGAGCCGCGCCGGCATGATCGCGGCCATCTCCAAGCTGCCGCGCGGCACCTGGAAGGGCCATATGCGGATCGACGGATACGACGCGCCGATCGACCTGCATGCCGCCGTCACGATCCATCCCGATCACATCTCGGTCGACTATGCCGGCACCTCGGGCTCGTCGATCTACGGCATCAATTCGCCGATGTGCTACACCGAGGCCTACACCGCCTTTGGCATCAAGTGCATCGTGGCACCGACCATTCCCAACAATGCCGGCACGCTCGATTCGATCCTGGTCACGGCACCGGAAAACACCATCGTCAACGCGCTCCGTCCCGCCGCGGTGAACGCGCGCAGCACGATCGGCCACATGCTGCCCGATGTCTGTTTCGACGCTCTGCATCAGGTCATCCCGGGACAGGTGCCGGCCGAAGGC
This sequence comes from Reyranella sp., assembly GCF_965227665.1. Taxonomy (GTDB): domain Bacteria; phylum Pseudomonadota; class Alphaproteobacteria; order Reyranellales; family Reyranellaceae; genus Reyranella. The sequence continues at coordinate 4,287,171 of NZ_OZ245767.1, read as the reverse complement.
ACGTCCAACCTCTGGAACCTGAAGCTCGGCGCCGGCCACGGCATGACGGGAACGATTGGCAACAGCCGTCCCTTCATGGTGACGACCTTTCATTCCGGCGGCGCGGGCGCCCGGCCGACGCTCGACGGGCTCTCGGCAACGCCGTTCCCGTCGGGCGTGCGCAATGTGCCGGTCGAGATCACCGAGACCATCGCCCCCGTCGTCGTGTGGAAGAAGGAATACCGCCAGGACTCGGGTGGCCCCGGCGCGCAGCGTGGCGGCCTCGGACAGGTGATGGAGGTCGAGCACCGCGAAGGCGCCCCGTTCGGCATCTTCGCCACCTTCGAACGCGTGAAGTATCCGGCGCGTGGACGCGACGGTGGACAGGCCGGCGCCAACGGCCGCCTGTCGCTGGCCTCGGGCCAGGAGCTTAAGGCCAAGGGCTTCCAGACCATTCCGGCCGGCGAGCGCCTGGTGGTCGAGATGCCCGGCGGCGGCGGCTACGGCGATCCCGCGAAGCGCGATCCCGACGCCATCAAACGCGACGTCCGGCTCGGCCTGGTCAGCGAGGAAGCGGCCAGGGTGGCCTACGGCATCGAGGGCGACTGACTCGTTTGGAGCGCGCCACTCCAGTGGCGCTCAGAATGGGAACAGCGCCACTGGAGTGGCGCGCTCCAATGAAGTCCCGTCAGAAGCTCTTGTCGAACTCAGGGCGGTGCTTGTTGCGCAGCTTGAAGTCCTGGCGCTCGGCCTTGCGCGGCGCGCGGACCCAGACCTCGCGGTTGGGATGCAGGCCGCCGCCGCGCGTCGCCGGCACCGCGCTCGTGCGCGCGCGATGGAGCAGGCGCGTGTCGGCGATGCCGCAATTGGGATGGATGCCGCCGTTGCCCGCGACCACCTTGTCCCACGCCGCTTTGCGCTTGGCGTAGACCGCCGGGTCCTTGAGCGCCGTGCAGTTGAGCTCGTTGACGTTGAGGTCGGCCACGATCTCGTCGCCATCCTCGATCAGCGCGATCGGGCCGCCGATGGCGGCCTCAGGCCCGACATGGCCGATCACGAGGCCGACCGAGCCGCCCGAGAAGCGCGCATCGGTCATCAGCGCCACGACGATGTTGCGTTCGCGGCAGAGCGTCGTGATGCGCGAGGTCGGATCGAGCATTTCCGGCATGCCGGGCGCGCCGCTCGGTCCCTCGTAGCGCACGATGATCATGTCGTGGTTCTGGAAGGTCTCCGGCGTCTCGTCGAGCGCCTTGAGCAGTCCCTGCTCGCCCTCGAACACGCGGGCGCGGCCGCGGAACAGGTTGTCCTCGAGGCCGCCCTCGACGCCCGCGAGCTTCAGGATCGCGGAGAAGTCCGGCGACAGGTTGCCGCCCAGCATGCGCAGGCCGCCGGTCGGCTTGTAGGGCTTCTCGACCGGATAGATCACGCGGCCGTCGGCCTTCTTGGCACCCAGCCGCTCGACCTGCTGCGCCAGCGTCTCGCCGGTGCAGGTCAGCACGTTGCCGTTCAGCAGGCCGGCCTCGAGCAGCTCGCGCACGATGACCTGCACGCCGCCGACTTCGTCGATGTCGACCATGGAATACTTGCCGTAGGGCCGCGCATCGGTGAGCACCGGCACGACATGCTGCGAGAGGTAGTTGAACTCCTCCGGCGTCATGACGTCCTTCCAGAAGTCGCCGAAGCCGGCGGCGCGGGCGATTTCCGGCGCGTGCAGCACCACGTTGGTCGAGCCGCCGATCGCCATCGCCACGATCACCGCGTTGCGGATCGAATCGCGCACGACGATGTCGCGCGGCTTCAGGTCCTTCGCGATCAGGTTGGCCAGCAGATCGACCAGCTCGGCGGCGAATTCGCCGGTGCGACGCGGATCGTCGGACGGCGGCGCCACCATGTGCAGCGGCTGCATGCCGACCACGCCGATGAAGGTCTGCATGGTGTTGTAGGTGAACATGCCGCCGCAGCTGCCGTAGCCCGGACAGGCATGGCAGGCGATGTGGTGCCGGTATTCCGGATCGGGATGGCCGGCCACCTGGTAGGCGCTCACGATGTCGAGCGCCTCGCCGGTGTTCGGATCCTTGCCCGGATGGATCGGTCCGTCCGACATGATGATCGAAGGCAGGTTGTGCTCGAGCAGGGCCGAGAGCGTGCCGACCGGCGGCTTGTCGCAGGCGACCACGGCGATGGTGCCGGCCAGGCCGGTGGCGCTCAGATGCTCGCACAGCGCGTCCTGCGTCACCTCGCGGCCGATCAGCGAGTAGCGCATTTCGCGCGTGCCGTTGCGGATGCCGTCGGAGGTGGCAATCGTGTACTCGGGTTGGACCAGCCGCATCTTGAGCTGGTTGGGGCCCGTGCCGATGCGTACCTTGAGCTGGGCGTGGATCGCCTCGACCTTCGACAGGACGCCCAGGTAGCACTGGCTGTCGCCCTTGGTGCCGACGACGCCGACCGACGGCTCGTGAATGAGATCCGGATCGGTTCCGAGCGCGCGGGCCACACCGATGGTCTGGGTGGAGCGGCCAGGATGTCGGTCAATCGTCACAAAGCTCGGCTTCATCACAACCATCCCCTGGGGCTTGCAAACATTGGCCCGCCTGCGCGGCGGACGGGTCCGGCGGTATATCACAGGCCCGCCACGCCGTTCTCGCGATTTCTTCGAGGGCTTGTCCGGCCCGAAACCGCTCCCCGGAACCTGGTGTTCGCCGCGTTCGTCCTTGGCTCCCGACCGTCGGGCAGGCATGCTCGCGCGAAACGCGGTGCCCGGCTTCGGCGCGAGCAATGAAAGAGGAAACCAAGATGTGGCAGCCCAGCGAGCGCTATCCGGATCCGGCCGTGCGCGTGCTCGACCCGTCGTTCAACCAGTACCGGCTGGTGCTGGCCTCGGTCGAGCGGCTCTATACGGGCTGCCGCTGGTCCGAGGGACCCGTCTGGTTCGGTGACGGCCGCTACCTGCTGTGGAGCGACATTCCCAACAACCGGGTGCTGCGCTGGGACGAGGAGACGGGCAACGTCTCGATCTTCCGCAAGCCCTCCAACAACGCCAACGGCCATACGCGCGACCGGCGCGGCCGGCTGATCGCCTGCGAGCATGATTCCCGCCGCGTCGTCCGCTTCGAGTATGATGGCGCGATCACCGTCCTGGCCGATTCCTTCAACGGCAAGCCGCTCAACTCGCCCAACGACGTGGTGGTGAAGTCGGACGGCTCGATCTGGTTCACCGATCCCACGTTTGGCATCCTGGGCTACTACGAAGGCCACAAGGAAGAGAGCGAGAACAGGCCCGCCGTCTACCGGCTCGATCCGACGACCGGAAAGCTCGCCATGATGGTCGACGACATTCCCGGCCCCAATGGCCTGGCCTTCTCGCCCGACGAGAAGAAGCTCTATGTCGTGGCCTCCCGCGCCGAACCGCATCGCACGATCCTCTCCTACGACGTCGTCGGCGACGGCAACGAGACGACGCTGGGCAAGGGCTCGGTGCTGATCGATGCCGGGCCCGGCGGCTCGCCCGACGGCTTCCGGGTCGATGTCGACGGCAACCTCTGGTGCGGCTGGGGCATGGGCTCGGCCGAGCTCGACGGCGTGCGCATCTTCAATCCGGCGGGCAAGCCGATCGGCCATATCGACCTGCCCGAGCGCTGCGCCAACGTCTGCTTCGGCGGGCGCTACCGCAACCGCCTGTTCATGGCGGCCAGCCACTCGCTCTACGCGCTCTACGTCAACACACAAGGCGCGCTCGGCGGCTGATCATGTCCGGAGTCGAGTCGAGCTATGCCTGGTGGCGTCTTGCCGCCAGCGTGACCCTGAGCACGGTCGGCGGCATCGGCATGTGGTGCCTCGTCGTGGCCCTGCCGTCGATCCAGCAGGATCTCGGCATCACCCGCGCCGACATTTCCTTCGCCTATACGATGAACACGCTGGGCTTCTTCGCCGGCGGCGTCACCTGGGGCAAACTTGTCGACAAGCGCGGCATCGTCCTCACCGCGTTGCTGAGCGCCACCGGCCTGGCGTTGGGCTTCGCGCTGGCGCCGCTGGCGACGGCGCTGCCCCTGTTCGCCGCGGTGCAGGTGCTGATCGGCTTCAGCTCGGCCGCGACCTTCGCGCCGCTGGTCGCCGATATCTCGCATTGGTTCGACCGGCGGCGCGGCATCGCGGTGGCCATCGCCGCCTCCGGCAACTATCTGGCCGGCGCGATCTGGCCGACGATCATCCAGATGCTGATCCACGATCACGGCTGGCGGGTCACCTATTGGGCCGCCGGCGCGCTGTGCTTCGTGGCGATGATCCCGCTGGCCCTGACGCTCCGCCGCAAGCCGCCGCAGGAGCAGATGACTGGCGCCGCAGGAACGCCCGGTGCCGCTGCCCATTCGCCGCGTTCGCTCGGCCTGTCGCCGAACGCGCTGCAGGCGGTGCTGGTCGTCGCGGGCATCGGCTGCTGCGTCGCCATGTCGATGCCGCAGGTCCATATCGTCGCCTACTGCGCCGACCTGGGCTACGGCGTGGCGCGTGGTGCTGAGATGCTGTCGCTGATGCTGGGCTTCGGCATCGTGAGCCGCATCGCCTCGGGCTGGATCGCCGACCGGGTCGGCGGCGTGAAGACCCTGCTGCTGGGCTCGACCCTGCAATGCGTGGCGCTGGTCTTCTATCTCGTCGACGATTCGGTCACCTCGCTCTACCTCGCCTCGGCGATGTTCGGCCTGTTCCAGGGCGGCATCGTGCCGTCCTACGCCATCATCGTGCGCGAGTATTTCCCGCCACAGGAAGCCGGCTTCCGGGTCGGCCTCGCCATCTCATCGACCCTGATCGGCATGGCGCTGGGCGGCTGGATGGGCGGCGTGCTGTTCGACATGACCGGCTCCTACCGCGCCGCCTTCATCAACGGCATCGCCTGGAACCTGCTGAACGGCGCGGTGGCCTGGTGGCTTCTGTTCCGCCAGAACCGTCGCAACGTCTACGCGACGGGTTAGCGCCGCATCGACATCAGCAGCGCGTCGCCGGTGTAGGGCTTGCGGATGCGCGGGATGCCCAGCAGCTTGGGCGGGAAGGCGATGTCCTCGCCGTAGCCGGTGGTGAACACGAAGGGGATGCCGAGCGAATCGAGATGCTCGGCGACCACGAAGCTGGTCTCGCGGCCGAGATTGATGTCGAGCAGGGCGAAGTCCGGCGGCCGGCTGGCGATCGTCTGCATTGCCTGGGCGACGCTCGAGGCCACCCGCACCGTCTCGACGCCCGCCCGCAGGATCGAGCTCTCGGCGTCGAGGGCGATGATCATGTTGTCCTCCACGATCAGCACGTCCTTCGGCAGGTCGGCGGCGCTTGCCTCGGGCGAGGCTTCGGCAGGCGCTTCCGCGAGTGCCCCTGGCGCCAGACGAACATAGGCGGCTGGCACCACGAAACGGGCGCGCACGCCGCTCACCTCGTAGTCGATGGTCGCCTCGCCCTTCAGGTCGTAGGGAATGGAGCGCTCGATCACGGTCGAACCGAAGCCGCGCCGCGTCGGCGCCTTGACCGGCGGCCCACCCTGTTCGGTCCAGGTGATGTGCAGATTGCGTTGTGCATCGAGACTGGTCGCGATGTCGATCGCGCCGGTACTGTCGCTCAGCGCGCCGTACTTGGCGGAATTCGTCATCAGCTCGTGCATGACCAGAGCGACCGTCGTGAAGCCTTGTGGTTCCAGCAGCATCTCCGGCCCGGCCAGGCGGACGCGCGTGGCCTTGCCGCCCAGATAGGCGCCGGCCTCGGCAACGACGAGGCCGCGGAACGAGGCGGGGCCCCAATTGTCGGCGGTGATCTGGTCATGGGCGCGCGCCAGGGCCTGGATGCGTCCACCGACCACATCGGTGAAGGCATCGACCGTGAGCGAGGGGTCGCGGCTCTGCGAGATGACGCCGCGGATCAGGCCCAGGATATTGCGGACCCGGTGGTTGAGCTCGGCGATCAGCAGTTCCTGCCGCTCCTGAGCCCGCCGGCGCTCAACCTCGGTGATGTCGGAGAGGCGCAGAATGACCTCGAGCAGGCTGACGCGCAGGCTTTCGGCGATGCGGATGTCGACCGACTGCCAGGGGGCCGACTGGCCGCTCACCGTCTCGCGCCACAGCTCGAAGCTCTTGCGCGGCGTCAGTCGCGCGCCGAGTGGACCGACGGCGACCGGTTTGCTGGGATCGCCCGCCCAGGTCACCGAACGCGCCACCTCCTTGCGGAAGAAGACGAGGAAGTCTCGCGCCGGGCGCGACAGGGGCACCACCAGCATGCCGGCCGCACGGTCGGCGAAGTCGCGGCCTGGCGGGTATTCGGCCGCAATCTCGTGGCAGGCCAGCACGTCGCCCAGGTCGCGACGCGTCAGATGCTCGATCAGGCCGACGAACTGGTCCTGCGTCGGCGCCATGCCTTGCAAGGTGGCGTGACCGCGTGTCCATACACCGATCCCGTCACAGGACAGGAGGTCGGCAATTTCGTCGAGATGGGAGACGATGCTGTCGAAGCGCGTCGCTTCCGCCGCCATGACGGTCACGAGCTGGTTGTGCAGCTTGCGTGCGCGCGCTTCATAGGCGGCTTCGCCGTCCCGCTCCCGGCTTTCCATCAGCAACGAGAACATCTGGCCGAACAGCTCCGCCGCCGTGCGCCGTTCGAACGGTACGGTATGGCGCCCGTAGTGATGACAGGCGAACAGGCCCCACAATTTTCCGTCGCGCAGGATCGACACCGACATGGATGCGCCGACGCCCATGTTCTGCAGATACTCGATGTGGATGGGCGAGACGCTGCGAAGCACGCTCAGCGAGAGGTCGATCGGCCGGCCGCCGACAAGCCCAGGCTCGACCGGTACGGGCGTGGCCGAAACGTCGGGAATGATGCGCAGCCAGTTGCGCTCATAGAGGATGCGCGCCTGCTGCGGGATGTCCGAGGCCGGGTAGTGCAGGCCGAGATAGCTCTCCAGTCCGCCCCGTGCTGATTCCGCGATCACCTCGCCCGAACCATCATGGTCGAAGCGGTATACCATCACCCGGTCGAATCCGGTGAGGCCACGCATCTCTCGGGCTGCGACCCGATAGAACGTCCTCAGGTCCGACGTCTGCTGAAGGCGCGCGATCATGGCGCGCACCAGCGCGCCCGAATTTACGCCCTGCTCGTCGATGCAGGGTTCGCATTCGATGACGATCGTGTCCTCATTGACATGGACGGCGAGGTCGAAGCGCGAGCCGTCTCTCAGCAGCGCGACCGAGAAGGCGCGCGCAACCGTGCTGGTGAAGACCGCGGTCTGGAGCTGTCCCCGGATCAGGTGAATGGCGTCGTGGGTGAAAACGTCTTCGATCGGCCGGCCGACCAGTTCCGCCGGGCCGCCGCCCAGCCAGGCGGCGGCATTGCTCGAAACCCGCGTGATGATCCACTGCGTGCTATCGAGAGCGATCAGGAATCCGAACGGCTGCACGGCGCCCAGAAGGTGAATTGGTTCCCGATCGCAGTTGGTCAGGTCGACCGCCGGAGTAAGGAGTTCAGGCATGCTCCGTCTGCTCCCTGAACAATCCAAAAGCCTCGCGCGCCCCGAGCATGGTCCGCTCGGGCGACGCGGCCACCGCCGCCGAACGTTCGAGACGCTCCAGGAAGCCCCGCCAGTAATCGGCCCCCACCCCATGCCGGAGATAGTTGGTGGCCGCCCTCACCTTCGGGTCTGCGTTCGCGAGGGCGCGCTTCACCAGCACCCGGCCGCCGAGGCGCGACCCTTCCAGGACATAGAGACGTCCATAGACACGGGCTTCATCGCGGGTGACCCCGACGGGGATCGCAGCCGGCACGGGAACAGCGAGAATCTCGAGGTCGCGCTCCAACGCCTGTGATCGCCGCCGCTCTGCCCAGTCCGGAAGAATCCGTTCCACGCCGCCTTCCTCCAGCGCCGCCTCGAGCGGCCGTACGGCGCGGGCAAGCGCGACCAGGAACGCCGCATAGGCACTCTTGTCCGTCTCGAAAGGACCGGAAAAGCGCGCGTCGACCTCGTCATGGAGAGCCGCTGTCGCTGCACGCAGCATCTGGCGGGCGGAGGGTCGTCCGGGCGCAGCGCTGGGTAGGACTCGCCGCATCTGGATCATAATACGCTAAAATTCCAAAAAGGTTTCGTCGCCGCCCGCCCGGGAACTTGCTCCGCGCCCAAGCGTTTCGCCGTTCACCATGGGCAAGCACGTTCTCATTGTCGAAGACGATGAACTGGTGGCCGACCACCTGGCGGCCTTGGTGCGGGACCAACTCGGGTGCATGCCATTCGTTGCCGCCAATACCGTCGAAGCCATGAATCTGGCAGCGGATCGCGTGGACTTCGGCTTTCTCGACATCAAGGTGTCGGACGGCCTGACCTTCGCCCTGGCCAATCATCTGCGCGAGCGCAACGTGCCCTTCGTCTTCGTTTCAGCGACCGATCCGGCAGCGGTCCCACCCGATCTCTCGGGCGCAACCTTTCTGCGCAAGCCCGTGCCGCCGCCGCGACTGCTGGCCGTCGCCCGCGCGCACCTGTAGAAGATCGGGACCCGGCCCTCCCAGACACGGACGCCCCCATGCGCATCGTCGCCATCCGCGACATCGTCTCGCCCATCCGCTCCAACATCGCCAACGCCTATATCGATTTCAGTCAGATGACCGCATCGGTCGTGGCCGTGGTCACCGACGTGATGGTCGACGGCAAGCCGGTGGTCGGGTTCGGCTTCAACTCCAACGGCCGCTACGCCCAGCACGGCTTGTTGGGCGAGCGCTTCATTCCGCGGCTGAACCAGGCCAAACCCGATTCGCTGCTCGATGCCGAGGGGCTGCTGGATCCCGCAAAGTGCTGGCCGGTCATGATGGCCAACGAGAAGCCCGGCGGTCACGGCGAGCGCTCGGTCGCGGTCGGCGTGCTCGACATGGCGATCTGGGATGCCGTCGCCAAGGCCAGTCGGGTGCCGCTGTGGAAGCTGCTGGCCGACCGCTACAATGGCGGCCAGGCCGATGAGAAGGCTTGGGTCTACGCCGCCGGCGGCTACTACTATCCCGGCAAGGGGCTGGACGGGCTCAAGGACGAGATGAAGCACTATCTCGGCCTCGGCTATTCCTGCGTGAAGATGAAGGTGGGCGGCGTGCCGCTGGCCGAGGACCTGAAGCGCATCGAGGCGGTGCTGGAGATCGTCGGCGCCGGCGAGCGGCTGGCGGTCGACGTCAACGGCAAGTTCGACCTCACCACCGCGATCGAGTTCGGCCGCGCCATCCAGGGCTTCGGCCTGCGCTGGTACGAGGAGCCGCTCGATCCGCTCGACTATCTGGCGCACGCCGCGCTCGCTACCGAATACGCCCCGCCGCTCGCCACCGGCGAGAACCTGTTCTCGATGCAGGATGCACGGAACCTGATCCGCCACGGCGGCCTGCGTCCCGACCGCGACATCCTGCAATACGATCCTGCCCTGTCCTACGGCCTGGTCGAATATCTGCGCACGCTCGAGATGCTGAAGGCGCACGGCTGGTCGCCGCGGCGCTGCGTGCCACATGGCGGACATCAGTTCGCGCTGAACATCGCCGTAGGCCTGCAATGCGGCGGAAACGAATCCTATCCGCAGGTCTTCGCGCCGTTCGGCGGCTTCGCCGACGACTGCGCCGTGGTCGACGGCCGCGTGTCGCTGCCCGACGCGCCGGGCATCGGCTTCGAACGCAAGGCCGATCTATGGGCGGTGATGAAGGAGATCGCCTGAGGGCTCTCCTTCCCCCCGGTCAGCCGCGCCAGTTGTCCCAGCTGCCGTTGCCGTGGGTCTGATACCGGTCGTCCTGCGGGATGCCTGAGCCCGAGCAGCCCGCCAAGGCGCCAGCCACGGCGATGGCCATGACCAGCGTGATCGTTCTGATGAGAGATGTCATGGCGCCGACATGGCACCCGCTCAGGAAGGTTTCAACAAACCAGACTTCACAAGTGCGCTAACGCCCGCCTCCTGGTCCTTCATGTAAGCTGCGAACTCCTCCATCGTGGAGGGACGCGGCACGGCGCCCAGCTCGGCGAGCTTCGCGGCAATCGCGGGATCCTTCAACGCCGTGACGACCGCCCCATTCAGGGTCTCGAGGATCGGCTTCGGCGTTTCGACACGTGCCAGCACGCCGGCCGTCGTGCCGCCATCGAACGGCTTGCTGCCAATGTCGGTGAGCGACGGCATGTCCGGCAATTGCGCGACCCGGTCGGGACTCATCGCCAGCATACCCTTCAGCTTGCCCGACTTGATGTGCGGCAGCGATGTGGTGAGCTGGTCCATGTAGAGATCGATCTGGCCCGACATCAGGTCGGTAAGGCCGGGGCCCGATCCCTTGTAGGGGATGATGTTGAACTTCACGCCCTCGTTCACTTCGAGGCGCAGGATGGCGATGTGGTTGGTCGTGCCGTTGCCGGCGTGGCCGATGCTGACCGTGCCCGGCTTCGCCTTCGCTTCGGCCAGCGCCGCGCGGATGTCGGCGAAGCGGCCGTCGGGCTTGCCCACGAGGATCATCGGCACGGTCGACAGCAGGCTGATCGGCGCGAACATCGGCACCAGCGACGGCTTGCCCGCGAGATAGGGCGACACGTACAGCACGCTGAAGCTGCCCATGACGACAGTGTAGCCGTCGGCCGGCGCATTGGCCGCCGCTTCGGCGCCCACAAGGCCGCCGGCTCCCGGCCGATTGTCGACCAGCACAGTCTGGCCCAGGGTGCGCGACATGCCCTCGCCCACCAGCCGGGACGTCAGGTCGTAATTGCCGCCGGCGGCAAAGGGCGCGATCCAGCGGATCGGCTTGGTGGGATAGGCCTGCGCCCGCACCGGTGCGGCTGCGGCGCCGACCATCGACAACGCCAGGCCGCTGCCCAGCAGTTCGCGTCGCGATATCGTCATCTCTAACCTCCCCAATTCCGCTCAGACTGATTGCAATTTCCAGGGAGGCGCGCCACACCGGAAGCGTCCATTCACTCGCTGAGAGAAACCGGATGCCGGAGCATCAGACCCCGCTCATTGCGACGATCGCTGCGGGACTGATGCTCGCCTTCGTGCTCGGTCTGATCGCCCAGAGGCTGCGGGTGCAGCCGCTGGTCGGCTACCTGCTGGCCGGGGTCCTGGTGGGTCCCTACACGCCGGGCTTCACGGCCGACCCGGCCCTGGCCACCGAACTCGCCGAGATCGGCGTCATCCTGCTGATGTTCGGCGTGGGCCTGCACTTCTCGCTCAAGGATCTGCTGTCGGTCGGGCGCATCGCCATCCCCGGTGCCGTCGGACAGATCGCTGTCGCGACCCTGATGGGCGCCAGCCTCTCCTGGGCGCTGGGCTGGCCGCCGATCGCCGGCCTGGTATTCGGCCTTGCCCTGTCGGTCGCCAGCACCGTCGTCCTCATCCGCGCCCTGCAGGAGCGGCACATCCTCGAGACCCAACGCGGCCGGATCGCCGTCGGCTGGCTGGTGGTGGAGGACCTCGCGATGGTGCTGGCGCTGGTGCTGCTGCCGGCGCTGGCGGTGGCGACGGAGGGCAACGGCGTGCCGCCCACCCGCATCCTGTTCATGCTGCTCGTCACGCTGGCCAAGGTCTCGATCTTCGTGGCGATCATGCTGATCGTCGGCCGGCGCGTCATCCCTTGGCTGATGCACTTCACCGCCCATACCGGCTCGCGCGAACTGTTCCGCCTCGCCGTCTATGCCATCGCCCTCGGCGTGGCCTACGGCGCGGCCCATCTGTTCGGCGTCTCCTTCGCGCTCGGCGCGTTCTTCGCCGGCATGGTGCTGGGCGAAAGCGATCTCAGCCAGCGCGCCGCGGAGGAGGCCATCCCCCTGCGCGACGCCTTCGCCGTGCTGTTCTTCGTCTCGGTCGGCATGCTGCTCGATCCGGCGGTGTTCGTGGAGCAGCCCATGGCCGTCATCGCCACCATCGCCATCATCGTAGTCGGCAAGTCGGTGGCCGCCTATTTCATCGTCCGGGCGTTCGGGCACAGCCGGTCGACCGCCTTCACCGTGTCAGCGAGTCTGGCGCAGATCGGCGAGTTCTCGTTCATCCTGATCGGCATCGGCATCGGGTTCGGCATGGTGCCGAAGGAGTCGCGCGACCTCGTCCTTGCCGGCGCGATCGTGTCGATCATGCTCAATCCCCTGATCTTCACCTTCCTCGAACGTCTCGCGCAGGAGAAGCCGGACGCGCCGCCGGCCCGGCCCGACGAGCCCGCGACCGACCTCGCGCCGACGACCTTGACCGGCCATGACATCGTGGTCGGCTATGGCCGCGTGGGCTCGCTGGTCGGTGCCGGCCTCCGGGGTGACGGCGCAAGGATGATCGTCGTCGAGGCGAGCGATGCCGGCGTGGCGCGCGCCCGCAGCGACGGCGCCGAAGTCTTCACCGGCAACGCCGCCGAACCGGCGATCATCGCCGCCCTCAATCTCGCCGGCGCCCGACGTCTCTACGTCACCATCCCGGAGCCGTTCGAGGCAGGCCAGATCGTCGAGCAGGCCCGCGCCGCCAATCCCAAACTCGACATCCTGGCCCGCGCCCATTCGAGCGCGACGGTGGAGCATTTCGAGAAGTTGGGCGCCAACCTCATCGTCCTGGGTGAGACCGAGATCGCCCACCGCATGCTGGAGCGCGGCCGGGCCGACACGTCTCCGCGGCCGGCTTGAACGACGTTCGCAGGACGCCCCTCTTCCGCCCCAATCGAGACCCATCTCGCGAAACGGCCGGCGCGATCGCCGGCGGATCGGGAGAGCAAGACATGAGCAAGCGCCGTGCATTCCTGCAGGGAATGGCCGCCGCCCTCGTCGGCGGCCTGACGGGAGCGTCTGCCGCCGGGGCGCAGAACCCGGCGAGCGCCGCCCGCCTCGGACTGAAGGGCTACGATCCGGTAGCCTATTTCACCTTGGGCGCCCCGACCGCGGGCAGCGCCGACTTCGAACTTGTTTGGGACGGCGTGCGCTACCGCTTCGTCAGCGCCCGCCACCGCGACCTGTTCAGGGCAGACCCCGACAAATACGCCCCGCAATTCGGCGGCCAGTGCGCCATGAACATGGCCAACGGCAACCTGCGCGAATCCGACCCGACGATCTGGACCATTTCGAACGGCCGCCTCTATGTCTTTGCCAGCGCCGCGGGCTCACAGCGGTTTCGCGAGGATGCGGGCGCCAATGCCTCCCGGGCCAATGGCAACTGGCAGAACCTGAAGAAGACGACGAACCAGTAATCCGGCGATCTCCGCCTCAGTTCAGACCGGCCTTGCGCAGGCTTGCCGCGAGCCGCTGCTGCAGCGCCGGATCCTGGAAGCGCGTCCCGAAGCTTGCGGCCTCGAGATGCGGGTTCTTGCGCCGGCCCTCTTCCATCGCCTCCGTGGCTTCGGTCGCGCGTCCCATCTCGGCATAGGCACCGGCCAGCGGCAGGTCGAGTAGCGGATAGGCCGGGAAGCGGGCGCGCACGGTCTCGAGCAGGCGCACCGCGTCGGCGTAGCGCCCGCTCAGCAGATAGGCGATGCCAAGATTGAGCGCCGCCTCGGGACCGATGTTGGGGTTGAGGCGGTTGGCGATCTCTGCGGTCGCGATCGATTCCTCGATGCGGCCGGTCCACAGCAGCACCGCGGCCCGCGCCCGCAGCACCTCGGCGTCGCTGGGGTTGATCTCCAGCGCGCGCTCCGATTCGGCCATTGCCAGATCGTACTTGCGGGTCGCGGCATAGGCGCGGGCCAGCACGCCATGCGCCAGCACGTTCTCCTCGTCGAGATCGATCGCCTTCTGGGCGTAGCGGATCGCGGTATCGATGTCCTGCTGGGGGAATTCCGACCAGCCGAAGGTGGCGCGCTCGAAATGAACGCCGGCCAGCTCGGCATAGGCATCGGCATAGGCCGGCGCCATCGCCATCGCCTTCTCCAGCATCTCGCGCGCCGCCCGATTGCCCGACGGCGTCGTCTCTGCCGCCCGGGTGCGGCCGCGCAGCAGCATGTCGTAGGCATCGAGATTGTCGGTCGGCTTGCGCAGCGACTGCTGCGCGGCGAGCTGCTGCAGGTTGGTCGCCAGCGTGCCGGCGATGCGGCGGGCGATGCGATCCTGCACCGCGAAGATATCGCCGAGGTCGTCGTCATAATGCTCAGACCAGAGCTGCGTCCCGGTCATCGCGTCGCTCAACTGCACGGTGACCCGCACCCGCTGCCCCATGCGGCGCACCGTGCCGCCCACGATGTAGCGGGCTCGCAGCGCGCGGCCGATCTCCTGCGGCGGCAGGTTCTTGGCTCTGAACGGCAGCACCGCCCCGTAGGAGAGAACCGTGAGTTGCTTGAAGCGGCCCAGGGCGCGCGTGATGTCCTCGGTCAGCCCATCGGAGAAATAGTCCTGGCCGGGATCGCCGCTCTGGTTGGCGAAGACCAGCACCGCCACCGACAGGCCGGTCTCGACCGGCACCGGCGCGGCGGCCACCGCCTCGTCCGCGGGCAGGAGGTGGCCGGAGAAATAGGCCAAGCCCCCCGCCCCCGCCACCAGGACCGCCGCAACGGCTGCAACGGCGGCCGCCATGCGCTTGCGTCGCCGCGGCCGGGGCGGTGCGGCCGCGCCTTCGGCGAGCGCCGCGGAGTCCAGCGTATAGACATGGACCGGCCGGTCGATGTTCTTCACCGAGCGGTTGCCGAGGTCGCGGAACGGCAGATCGATCTTGTCGCGCACCTGCTCGTAGACCGCGGTCGACAGCACGATGGCGCCCGGCTCCGCGACGCCCTGCAGCCGGGCAGCGAGGTTCACCGTGTCGCCGAACACATCGTCGTCGGAGGCGATCACGTCACCCAGGTGCAGACCGATGCGAAAGGTCTGCCGCCGCTCCGCCGGCACGCCCTCGTTACGCCCCGCCATGCCGCGCTGCAGCTCGACTGCGGACCGCACCGCCTCGACGGCGCTGCCGAACTCGACCATCACGCCGTCGCCCACCGTCTTCACGATGCGGCCGCCGAACCGCTCGATTACCGGTGCCACCAGTTCGGCCAGATGCGCGCGCAGGTCGACGAGGGTGCGTTCCTCGTCGGCGCGCATCATGCGGCTGTAGCCGGAGACGTCGGCGAACAGGATCGTCGCCAGCCTGCGGGTGGTGATGGGAGATGACATCAGTCTCGCGTCAGCGTCCGGTGTGATAAAAGACGAACTCTTCGGTCATGCTGCTGCTCCCTTGCAGCGGCCACAATATGGCGCTCCGGGGGCCTTTGCCGCCAGAGCGGTTCGAGAGCGAGATGTCACCATCCCTGTTCCTGCCCCGAGGCCTCCTGGCTCTGGTCTGCGTCACAATTGCAGTACCTGCGATCACGCAGGCGCAGCAGCTTCCGACTGTCCTCGACTGCACCGGCCCCTTCGCCCGCGATTCCGACGAACGCAAGCTCGCGCAGGTGTTCGGGGCCGCCAATGTCGAACGGACCGACATCCCCGTCGGAGAGGGCAACACCGAGCCCGGAACGGCGATCTTCGCGAAGGATCCGGTGAAGCGCATCGACATCCTGTGGCACGATTCCTATGCCCGCCCGAACGTCGTCATCATCCGCAACGGGTCGACCTGGCCGGCCGCCGTCACCGGCCTGGACAAGCCGGTCGCGAACGGCGCCACGCTGGCGGAAATCGAGGCGATGAACGGCAAGCCCTTCACCCTGACGGGCTTCGGCTGGGACCTCGGCGGCTATACCAACGGCTGGGACGACGGCCGCTTGGCCAAGCCGGTCGGCGGCTGCAATCTATCGCTGCGCTTCGACCCGCCGAGCGACGCGCCCGGCGATGCGCTCGACAAGGTGAACGGCGACGTCGAATTCTCCTCGACCGACTCCGCGATGCGTCAGGTCAAGCCCCTCGTCGTCGAGATCGAACTGGGCTGGCCGCAGTAGCGGAGACCTCGATCACTGGCCCTTGAAGGCCGGCGGGCGCTTCTCGGCGAAGGCGCGGCGCGCTTCCTTGGCATCTTCGGAGCCGTTCAGGATGCCGCCGGCATTCGAGGTGAGGACCATGGTGGTCTCCATGGTGCTGTCGAGCGCCGCGCGCATGATGCGCTTGCCGACCCATTGCACGAGCGGCGGCACCTTGATGATGCGGTCGCACAAGGCCCGTGTGGTCTCCTCGAGCTTGTCCGAGGCCACGAGGTGATTGAGCATGCCCCAGTTATAGGCGCGCTCGGCGTCGAGCTCGCCCGTGTAGGCGAATTCCAGCGCCCGGCCGAGACCGACCATCTTTGGAAGGTAATAGGAGCCGCCGTTCTCGATGATCTGGCCGGCATTCTGGTAGCCGATGAAGCGCGTCTTCTCGCAGCCGATGCGGATGTCACAGTGAAGCGCCATGTCCATGCCCGATCCGACCGCCGGGCCGTTGATCATGGCGATGGTCGGCTTGCGGATCAGCGAGATGTCGCGGTGGAGCTTGGTGAAGCCGTGAAAGAAGTGCTGGCGCGCGGCATCGGGGCCCGCGTGCGAACCGCGATTGCCGGGGAACTCCTCCCCTGTCACCTCCGCCGGCATCTTCGAGCGCAGGTCGGCGCCGGCACAGAAGACGCGGCCGACACCGGTGAGCACGATCACGCGGATGTTCGGATCGTCGTCACCGGCGCGCATGTACTCACCGACCTTGGCGACGGTACCGTTTTCCTCCGCCGTCCCGACGAGCGCGTTGAGCCGGTCCGGGCGGTTGAACCTGATCCAAAGGATTCCGTTCTCTTTGGGCTCGTAGGACAGGTAGTCGACAAGCTTCGGCGCCATGCGTGTTTCCTCCACTTCTGATCAGGCGGAGGCGCAGTATCGGCCGGCGCAAGACCACCGTCATGGGCGCAGTTTCGCAGCGCCTCTCAGGTCACGCCTCGCGCATCGAGGCGCGGTTAGGCGGCCTCGTCCAGCGACGAGCAGGCGCCGCTGACTCGGGTCTGGCGCATGTAGCGGCGGTGGCGGTCGGCGTCGTAGCCGCTGCCGGCGTGCAAGAGGCAGCGATTGTCCCAGAGCACGACGTCATCGGCCGGCGCAAGACCACCGTCATGGGCGCAGTTTCGCAGCGCCTCTCAGGTCACGCCTCGCGCATCGAGGCGCGGTCAGGCGGCCTCGTCCAGCGACGAGCAGGCGCCGCTGACTCGGGTCTGGCGCATGTAGCGGCGGTGGCGGTCGGCGTCGTAGCCGCTGCCGGCGTGCAAGAGGCAGCGATTGTCCCAGAGCACGACGTCGCCCGGCTGCCAGGCGTGGTGATAGACGTGCTCGGGCCGGATCGCCTCGTCGGTCAGTTCGTCGATCAGGGCGCGGCCGGCGGCGAAGCTCATGCCCTCGATCTCGCGCACATGGCTGCCGAGGAACAGGTTCTTCGCACCCGTAACCGGATTGGTCCGCACCAGCCGCTGGCGCACCGGCGGCAGCGAAGCCGCCAGTTCGGGCGACACGGCATCGGGCGCCACCTTGGAGCGCGAATGGACGTAGTCGTGGATGGCGACCAGCGGCTCGAGTTCGGCCTTGCGCTCGGGCGACAGCCGCTCGTAGGCGGCGCGCAGGGAGACGAACATGGTGATGCCGCCCTCGGCCGGCGTCTCGTAAGCGCACATGATCGACAGGAACGCCGGCACCGGTTTGAACGAGGCATCGGAGTGCCACATGTTGTTGCCGGTCAGGAAGATCGTCTTCTTGTGCGTATTGCCCAGCACCGTGCCATCCTTCTGGACGTTGCCGATCGTGCCGAAATACTCGACCTTGCCGACGCTGGTATGGCTGGGCTCGGGGTTGCCGAGCTGGCGCGTGAGCGCGAGTTGCCGCTCGTCGTCCATCGACTGATCGGGAAAGCAGACGAAAGAATATCGGTCGATCGCGGCACGGATCTCGACGACGAGATCGGGCGCGAGCGGCTTGCCGACATCGAGGCCGCGAATGCGGACGCCGAATTCGGGATGGAGCGCTTCGTACTGGAGCTGAGTCATGGCGGGCGAACTCCGTGATGTCGTCGGCTCACAGTCTCCCCGATTTGCGGCGTGACGGCCAGACCGCCGATTACTGTCGGGTGAAAAGCTGCCAGCTCTCCGACTCGCGTTCCAATCGATAGTGGCGTGCCAGGTAGGGCTCGAAGCGTCGCAACGCCTCCTTCGTAATCTCGACGCTCGTCGGGAATTTCGGGACCAGCACATAACGCACGTTCGCGAGGGCGACTTCGGCGCTCGGCCAGGGAAAGCCGAGATCGTACCAGAGATTGCCGCCGGCTGGCGGCGCCCATCCCAGGGCGAAGGGCAGCGGATTGACCTGGTCGATCACCGCGACCCCGCCCGGTTCGCGACCGTCTCGTTGCAGGAGCCCGACGGCCTCGAGAATGGTCTGTACATACTGAAGTTGCGTGACCGGCGGATCGCCATGGACGGAGCGCGTCCGCGAACGCCACGAATAGTCGCCGCTCCGCGCCGAAAGGGCGTACCAGGCGGGCACCATCTCGATGGGGACCGACAGGCCCTTCAGCGCGGACGTCTCGACCGTATGGACGTTGAAGTCGCTGAACCCGCGCCGTGCATAGAGGCCGAGACTGAGGGTCGTGTTCGCGCAGATGATGACCGGCAAGATCAGCAGCGCCGCGAGATGGTAGGTTTGCCGGAAGTCCCCGGACGGACTCCGCTGGCTCAGCGGCCCGTACAACAGGAAGAAGGAAACTGAACAGAGTGTGAGACCACGAAGCTGCGCGTTCTGGCTGAGAATCGCGACACTCGCCCCGTAGAGCGCAAGTGCCGCCAGGATGAGACGGAAGGAAACCCACTTCGCCCGCCAGAGCCCGACGGCCACGAGGAGGACCGCCAGATAGATCGCCAGCTCGAACGCGTTGGCCGAGAACATGACCATCAGCTCGAGGACCCGCGATCTCACCGCGCCCGAACCGATCGCCGACGAAATGTCGGCGAGGTAGGGCCAGTTCCACGGCCCCATCAGGACGGCCGTCGTTGCGATCATCGCGACGGCCCAGCTCCGCCACCGCTCGAACACCGACGGATTCACGACGAAGGCCGCGACGCAGATGCCGAGGCCCGCCAGGAAATAGGTGATCTTGAGATAGAACAGGAGTGCGAGCAGGCACGCGACGGAAGCGACGTCCCACCAGTGTCCCCTGCCATCCTCCGCCGGCGGCAGGAACAGCGCCAGCGCCAGCACGCTGATGACGGACCAGCCATAGAGATTGTAAGGCATCGCGAAGGTGAAATCGTCGAGCAGGTCACCGGTGTTCGTGGGCAGAAGACAGAGCTGCGACACCATGAGGATGAACACCGCCGCCGGAACAGGCGCGAGGCGCCTGAGCGTCACGACCGTCGCGAACGCAAAGACGATCGCCGACATCGCGATCTTGCCAACGAGGAAGGCCCAGAGCGACACCCCGACCAGCCGAAAGCCGAGCACGGTCAACCAGAACGATCCGCCGCCCAGCGGATCGTGAACGTCGGTATGGAACGACAGGCCGTTGAAAATCGCCCAGGCACCCGAGAGGTTGAACAGGAAGTCCCAGACCATGGTCCGCGAATAGACCTTGGGCGGCAGTACGAGCAGGGCCGCGCTGGCGGCCAGCACGACGAGCACGAGCAGAACGCAGATCGTCCGGGCCCCTCGCCCCCCGAGCGGCCCGTCCTGCCGCACATACGAGCCGAGCTCTCCTGGCTTGAGCGCAATCCTTGACATTCAACCTCTGAATCAACCGTCCGACACCTTCGTCTACCACGCCGCTCCGCCGGGCTCAGTCCGGCAGGTCGAGCTTTCCTTCCAGCTGAAGCAGGCGGACGGCCTGCAACGACAGCACGCTCAGCGCATCGCGGATCTCGCCGGCCTCGACCATGCGGAACGCCTCGGCAAGCGGCACGCGCCTGACCGCCAGCTCCTCGGTGGCTTCCGGTTCGGCCTCGCCCTGCGCCAGGCCCCAGGCGAGGTAGGCGACGGCGCGCTCGTCGGAGACGGAGTTCGACAGGTCCGCCTCCAGCAGCTTGCGCCAGTGGCGCGCTACGAGCCCCGTCTCCTCACGCAGCTCGCGGGCCGCCGAGTCGAGCGGATCGACCCCCTGCGCTCCGCCGCCCTCGGGAATCTCCCAGCTGTAGGCGTCGAGCGGAAAGCGATACTGGCCGACCAGGTAGGTGTGCCCCTCCGCATCGACCGGTACCACGCCGATGGCCAGGTTCCTGTAATGGACCAGCCCGTAGAGGCCCGGCGTTCCGGCCGGTGTCAGCACCTCGTGATGCGTGACCCGGATCCACGGGTTCTCATACACGTCCTCGGCAGACAGAACCGTCCAGGGACCCTTCTTGCCGATCGGGTGAAGCGGCTCACCGCGCTGTTCAGATGCCATCTCGCCCTCGGTTGCCGCGCTCGCGCGGTAGGTTCAGCGGGCGATGATAGCAGCGTCACCCGGGCCCTGAACAAGCATGGGAACCTTCGCAGCCCAGCCGGCATTTATTAGTGCCCGCTCGAGCATTGAAGGAAATCATGCGTCTCCCCACCCTGTTGTTCGCACTCGCCTTTGCTTTCGCAACGCCCGCTTTGGCCCAGACGCCGAAACCCGTCGATCCCGCCGCCCTCACCCAGGCCAAGGCCTTCCTCGAGAAGTCCGGTTCGACCGCGCTCAGCCAGCAGATGGTGAACGGCATCCTGATGGCGCAAAAGGCCAGCCTGGAGCGGGCCAATCCTGGCAAGACCGCCGAGATCAACGAAGTGATCGGCCTTATGCAGGCAGAATTCGCCAAGGAGATTCCGGCCATGATCGATGCCATGGCCGCCGTCTACGCGCAGCACTTCACGAAGGACGAACTGAGCGAGGTCACCGCCTTCTACGACTCGGCGGTTGGACGCAAGATGGTCAAGGAGATGCCGCAGATCGTCTCCGAGACCATGACGGTCGCCCAGACTTTCGGCCAGAAGATCGCGGTGGAAGTGATGAGCAAGCTGAAGCCCGAATTCGACAAGCGCAAGCTGAAGACCAGCAAGAGCTGAGACTGATCCACGAAGGACCGCATACCCCGCCCAACCGTTCGAGGGAGCCCATCCTCGAACGGACCGTGGCGTCGCGAAGCGCCCACTGCGTCCATTATTCCCGGCCCGATTCTTCAGAAAAGCGACGATTTTTGCCTTAGTTCTGCATCATAATTCCCGCACGCTCGGGGATTGGGGCAATAACAGTGAGGCTGGCGATGAAGAGACGAGTTCTGACGCAGGCGCTGTTGATGGGGCTGGTGGCGCGTAGCGTGCCAGCTTTCGCCGCTGACGTTCCGACGCTGCAGGAAACTCCGGGCCTCCGGGAGAAGGTGAAGTCGGGCGCGTTGCCGCCGGTCGCCGAGCGCCTGCCCAAGCAGCCGCGCGTCCTTGAGAGCTTCACGGGCGCCGATGGCCTCGGCAAACATGGCGGCCAGCTCAACATGCTGGTGGCCGCGACCCGCGATACCCGCCTGATGACCGTCTACAGCTACACGCGGCTGATCGTGTACGACGACAAGTTCAAGCTGCATCCCGACATCCTCGAGAGCTACGAAGTCAAGGACGGCCGAGAGTTCACCCTGAAGCTGCGCGCCGGCCACAAATGGTCGGACGGCCATCCCTTCACCACCGAGGACTTCCGTTTCTTCTGGGAAGACATCGCCAACAACAAGGACCTGTCACCCAACGGTCCCTCGGTCGAACTACTGGTCGAGGGCAAGCCGCCCAAGGTCGAGATCCTCGACGCGGTGACGATCCGTTACACCTGGCACAAGCCCAATCCCGACTTCATCGAGAGCCAGGCGCGCGCCGCCCCGCTGTTCCTGTTCCGCCCGGCGCACTATCTGAAGACGCTGCACGGCAAGTACACGGAAGAGGAAGAGATCCTCAAGCGCTACAAGGGCAGCCGCTGGTCCAACGTCTTCAAGCGTCAGGACGCGATGTACGGCAACAGCAACGTCGACCTGCCGACCCTGAATCCGTGGATGCTGACCACGGTGCCGCCGGCCCAGCGCTTCGTATTCGTGCGCAACCCCTACTTCCACCGCATCGACAGCAAGGGCCAGCAGCTGCCCTACATCAACGACGTGATCATGACGGTGGTCGCGGCCAACCTGATCCCGGCCAAGGCGGGCCTCGGCGAATCGGACCTGCAGCCGCGCTATCTCGGCCTGCGCGACTACACCTTCCTGCGCGATGCCGCCAAGACCTCCGGCATCAAGGCGCTGCTGTGGGAAAAGGGCTCGGGCTCGGAGGTCGCGTTCTATCCCAACATGAACGCCAACGACGAGACCTGGCGCAAGCTTAACCGCGACGTCCGCTTCCGCCGCGCGCTGTCGCTGGCGATCAACCGGGACGAGCTGAGCGACGTGGTCTACAGCGGGATGGCCAAGCCATCGGCCAACACGATCATGCCGCGCTCGCCCCTGTTCAAGCCGGAATACGCGACCAAGTGGGCGGTCCAGGACGTCAAGGCCGCCAACAAGCTGCTCGACGAGATCGGGCTCACCAAGAAGGGCAGCGACGGCATCCGCCTGCTGCCCAACGGCCAGCCGGCGATGTTCGTGATCGAGCATTCCAGCGAGAAGGCCGACGAGGTCGACACCATGACCCTGGTTGTCGACCAGTGGAAGAAGATCGGCATCAAGGCGCTGCTGAAGCCGCAGACCACCGACAATTTCCGGCTGCGCACCACCTCCGGCGAGGCGGTCATGACCGCCTATGCCGGCGTCACCACCGCGGCGCCCACCCCCGACACCAGCCCGCGCGAATTCACGCCGGTGATGCAGGGCGGGCTGCAATGGCCGAAATGGGGCCTCTACGTCGAATCCAAGGGCAAGCAGGGCGAGCCCTGCGACATGGAAGTGGGCAAGCACCTGCTGGCGCTGCTGCAGAAGTGGGAGCAGTCGGCTGATTCCGCCGAACGCCGCAAGGCCTGGGAAGAGATCCTCGCGGTCAATGCCGAGGAGGTGTTCTCGATCGGCACGGTGAACGAGGTGCGCCAACCGGTGACGGTCGGCAAGAAAGTTAGGAACGTGCCGGAGAAGGGCTACTGGGCCTGGGATCCGGGCGGCTATATCGGCCTGTACGAACCCGACACCTTCTGGATCGCGAGCTAGCGATCCAGAGGCCGGTCTCACAGGACGGTCGAGGGGGCCGTCACTGCGGCTTGAGCGGGCCCTCGAACAGACAGTAGCCGTCGAGCATGATGGTCGAGGCGCCGGGCTTCAGCGAGCCGACCACGTCCATCTTGTTGCCGCCGCCCACGACCGCCGTCGTCTTGAACTTCTGATCGGCGCCCAGCGTCGCCTTGAAGCCGCGCTCGGGGCGGCCTTCCTGCTGGAACCATCCATCGACGTCGGTGCCCACGACGGTCACCTTGATCGTCATCTTGTAGGTCGGGCACTTGCCGCTGCCCGGCACGTTCAGCCCGTAGCCCGTCCAGGTGAAGACGGCCGGCTCGGCCAGAGCGGGCGCGACGGGAAGCAGGGCGACCAAGGCGGCCACGGCGATTTTCTTCAGCATCGACTTTCCCTCACCGAAAGGTGGCAACGAACACGCAATCTACCTGTGAATTCTAGCCGTTTTCGATGTCGAAATCGCGCCGTTTCCAAGGCAGGACGGCCCTCACCGAGCGCGCTTCTTCCTCGCCTTGCCCGGTTTGGCCGCCTTCCGCACGGGGCCGGTTTTGGAGGCGAGCGCGGTCTGCAGCGCCTTCTCCGCCTCCCGGATCTTGGCTTCGCGATTGGCGTGCCCCTCCGGCAGGTTGCGGGCGAAATTCAGCCGCGCTTCGGCCCGCTGCAGGAATATCGCCTTCTTGGCTTCGGAAATCGGCTGGCCCATGAACTCTCCTGCCGGTCTCCGGCATCATTTTCGGTCCGGCACCTTATCTACTTTCCGGGCCGCCGGGGGCACCTCCGTCTCGGAACTGCCCTCGTCGACGGGCCGCTCGACGGTGGGTTCCAGCCCATAGCGGCCGCCCTTCTCCTCGTCCTCGCGCTCGTAGCCCGGCCCTTCTTCCGCTTCGGCGCCGTAGACGCCCGTCCTGCGTTTCTCCTCGCGGCGGGCGTCCTTGGCCTGTCCGGTGCCGCTGTAGCTCGTCGAGGCCTCGTTCGGGTCGGGTTTTTCGGGGGCAAACGCCATGTAATCCTCCAGTGCTCGTTTGATCATGAAGGCCTTCAGGATGCCGAAGGCCGGCGGAAGGCGACGAGGGTGCCGTAGCCGGCGAGCGCGCAGCAGCCCGCCAGCACGAGGAAGATCAGGGCGAAGGGATCGCGCTGCCCGACGCCCAGCCACAACGCGATGCCGCCGAAGGCCAGGGTGAGCACGACGGCACTCCACCATACGACCCGGACGCCGATCTTCAGCTTCCGCACGCGCTCGACCGGCCGGGGTTTGCCATCCCCTTCACGGCCCGGCGGCGCCTCCTGCGGCGGCGCTTCCTGGCCCGAAGGCTCGCGCACCGGCGCCTCCTTGCGCGGCGGATCGATCGGCGGGGTCTCTTTCGGAGGCGTGTCGTTGGGAGGCGGGCGGCGTTCGGACATGGGACCCAACGCACGCGGTCGGCCGGGGCTGCATGACGGATCCCCGAGATCGGCCGCCATTTTCAGCGGCGGTGAACTGGGCGAGAATGCGCGGAGATCTACACCGCGCCCCGAGTCATCGAGCACACCGCAAACGCACCAACACGTCGCCCATGATCCCTTCGCGCCTTACGATCGTCACCGCATCGCTCGCTGCCGTCATCGCCAGTGCCGCCCCTTCTCTCGCGCAACGGCCGGAGCCTGTGCGCATCGGTGGATTTGGGATCGATGCGACCGAAGTGACGATCGGTCAGTTCCGGGCCTTTGCCCGCGCCACGTCTCTCCGCACGGCGGCCGAACGCGAGGGCGGCGGTTTCGAATACACCGGCGGGTGGACGCGGCGGCAGGGCTGGACCTACGAGCGTCCGCAGGGCCAGCCCGGCCAGGACTCAGAGCCCGCCGTGCACGTGACCTGGGCCGAGGCCGAGGCCTATTGCCGGCATGTCGGCGGCCGGCTGCCTACGCTCGCCGAATGGCAAAGCGCCGCCTACACCGAGCAGCGCGACCGACCGACAGACGGTTACGTCCGGGGGCAAACCTACCCGTATCCGGTGGGCGACGCCCCCGACGGCATGAACAACAACCGCCGGGCACATGTCGCGGTCGCGACCACCAAACGCGGCGTCAACGGGCTTTACGACATGGGCGCCAACGTCTGGGAGTGGCTGGCGGACCGGCGCGGCGACGAGGCCCTCACCGCCGGCGGATCCTGGTGGTACGGCCCGGCCCAGGCCCGCGCCGACGGCGCCCAATGGAAGGCCGCCGTCTTCTACGCCCTCTATATAGGGTTTCGCTGCGCTTACGACGCTAAGGGTTGATCAGAACGCGGGAATCGCGCCCGCGGCCTCTTCGTTTCGATTGTTTCGCTTGTTTCGTTTATTTCGATTGCGCTCCCCGCGCGATGCCATCCCGAACTCGGCGGCGTCTTTGCGACAGGCTTCACGTGCACACGCTCGGACTTCGCCGACATCTTCACCGGCGGGCCGGCAACGACACGATCAACGGCGGAGCACGGACACAGTATCGACGCCGATCTAGCGCAGGGCGTCATCGACAGCCTCCTTGGGCTTCTTCTATCGCTCAGCAATTTCAGTCCGTGGTTTCGGCAACCCGGATATGCGACTCATCGGTCGTGTCGAAGTTTCGGCACCGAGGCCAGTCCGGTCCTCGGGAGTACTGACCGGATGAGGGAGAGGTTAGAGATGTTCTCGCATATTTTCGTCGGCGCTGACGACGTTGCTGTTTCGAAAAAGTTCTACGATGCTGTGCTTGGAGCCATCGGTGTGGCGGAGGGGAAGATCGATCCCAAGGGCAGAGTCTTCTATCGCACCCCCACCGGCACCTTGGGGCTCAGCAAGCCCATCGACGGGAATGCGGCCACCCATGCCAACGGCGGCACAATCGGCTTCGCGTGCGACAGCCCCGAAAAAGTGAAAGCCTTCCACGATGCGGGCGTCGCGAACGGTGGCAAGACCATCGAAGACCCGCCCGGTTGGCGCGAGGGCGGCGGGACCAGACTCTATCTGTGCTATCTGCGCGATCCATACGGCAACAAGATCTGCGCCTTGCACCGCGGCTAGCACGCTCCACAAGGACGGGCCATCAGCCGCAGCAACCGTCCAGGACCATGCGGCTTCTGAGGGCCTCGCAACAGGATCGGGCGGCCTATTGAGCCGGCCGGTCACATATTCGACGGCCTGCACACCGATAACGTGAGCCCGAATTTTCTGTCTCGGGCGTGGCGAGCGGCAAGCCGCCGCCAGCGCGAAGCCGACCGCGTCGACTGAAACCGGGAAATGCCTTGCCGGCGCCGCTAGCAGCCAACAGGGCGGGGCCGCAGAGCCCTTCGAAACACCGACAATAAAATGGCCGCTTAGGCGGCCATGGTCGTGGTTCGTGCGGCGGTAATGGCGGAGGGGGTGGGATTCGAACCCACGGTACGCTTGCACGCACAACAGTTTTCGAGACTGTCCTAATCGACCACTCTAGCACCCCTCCGGGCGCGCGGGTTTATAGGCGGGCGTCTTTGGGGGAGCAACAGCTTCCCGCGCGGAACAGCGGGAGCCGCGGGAAAAAAGCGCCCGAACGACCCTCTCCGCGACGCGGGAGAAAGGCCGAGCGGCCCCCGGCCCCCTTCAAACATTGACTTTCCGGCCTCCGGGACGTTCCGTGAGCCCTGCAGCGGCCCGGCCGTCTCCGACATTGACTCAAGGGCCGGCGTGCGTATATTCCGCGCTTCTTCGGCGGGCCCTGCGGGTCCGCCGCGTTCTTTCGTGTTTTTCGGCAATTCTGGCCGGGGAACCTCAAGCCGGGTGTCATCATGATCGCCGTTATCCGCACGGGTGGTAAGCAATACACGGTCGCCGCCGACGACCAGCTCACGGTCGAGAAGATCGAGGGCGAGGCCGGCGCCAAGGTCGAATTCACCGACGTGCTGATGGTCGGCGAGAAGGTCGGCGCGCCGACCGTCGAGGGCGCCAAGGTGGTGGGCTCGATCGTCAAGCAGGCCCGCGGCGAGCACGTGATCATCTTCAAGAAGCGCCGTCGCCAGAACTCGCGGCGCAAGAACGGTCACCGTCAGGACCTGACGGTGGTCAAGATCGAACAGATCGTCGCCTGAGCAGAGCGACCGGAGTAGGACGATGGCACATAAAAAGGCAGGCGGCTCTTCGCGTAACGGCCGCGACTCGGACGGCAAGCGCCTCGGCGTGAAGCGCTTCGGCGGCCAGAAGGTCATCTCGGGCAACATCCTGGTCCGCCAGCGCGGCACCAAGATGAACCCGGGCGAGAATGTCGGCCTCGGCCGCGACCACACGCTGTTCGCCACCGCCGACGGCGTCGTGTCGTTCCGCACCCGCGCGGGCGGCAAGGTCGAAGTGAACGTGATCCCGGCACCGGCCCTGGCTGCCGAATAGAGCCGTTCATCCCATTGGATTTTGAAGGGGGAGCGGCTCGCCGTTCCCCCTTTTCGTTTGTGGACCCCATCTCATGAAGTTCCTCGACCAAGCCAAGATCTACGTCCGCTCCGGCAACGGCGGCGCCGGATGCGCGGGCTTTCGCCGTGAGAAGTTCATCGAGTTCGGCGGTCCGGACGGTGGCGACGGCGGCCGCGGCGGCGACGTGATCGCCGAATGCGTCGATGGGCTCAACACGCTGATCGACTATCGCTACGCCCAGCACTTCAAGGCCGAGACCGGCCATCACGGCATGGGCAGCCAGCGCACCGGCGGCGCCGGCAAGGACATCGTGCTGCGCCTGCCGCGCGGCACGCAGATCTTCGCCGAGGACAACGAGACCCTGCTGGCCGACATGACCGAGATCGGCCAGAGGGTTGTCATCGCCAAGGGCGGCGACGGCGGCTACGGCAACCTGCACTACAAGACCTCGACCAACCGCGCCCCGCGCCGCGCCGATGCCGGCTGGCCGGGCGTGGAGCTCGCGCTGTGGCTGCGCCTCAAGCTGATCGCCGACATCGGCCTGGTCGGGCTGCCCAACGCCGGCAAGTCGACGTTCCTCTCCACCAACACCAACGCGCGGCCCAAGATCGCCGACTATCCGTTCACGACGCTCCATCCCGGCCTCGGCGTGGTGAAAGTCGGCGACGGCTCCGACGCGCGCGAGTTCGTGATGGCCGACATTCCCGGCCTCATCGAGGGCGCCCATGAAGGCGCCGGCCTCGGCACGCGCTTCCTGGGCCATGTCGAGCGCTGCCGGGCGCTGCTGCATCTGGTCGACGGCACGCAGGACGACGTCGTCGGCGCCTATCGCACCGTGCGGACCGAGCTCAAGGCCTATGGCGGCAACCTGGCGCGCAAGAAGGAAATCGTGGCGCTGAACAAGACCGACGCGATGACTCCCGAAGACATCGAGGCCAAGCGTGCCCTGCTTGCCAAGGCCAGCCGCAAGACGGTGCATGTCATCTCCGCGGTCTCCCGCCAGGGCGTGACGCCGCTGCTGCACGAGCTGATGAAGCTGGTCGACAAGCAGCGCTCGCCCTCCCGGGACGCAGCATGACACCGCTTGCCGGCGCGCGGCGGCTGGTCGTCAAGATCGGCTCCTCGATCCTGGTCGACGAAACGAAGGGCGAGGTCCGGCGCGACTGGCTCGAGGCCCTGACCAACGACGTCGCCCGCCTGCACAAAGGCGGCTGCGAGGTCGTGCTCGTCTCGTCCGGCGCCATTCGACTGGGCCGCACGCATCTCAAGCTGGCCGCCGGGCCGCTGCGCCTCGAGGAGAGCCAGGCGGCCGCCGCCACGGGACAGATCCGCCTCGCCCAGGCCTATCAGGAGGCGCTGGCGCGGCACGGCATCACCGTCGCGCAGATCCTGCTGACCCTGAACGATTCCGAGGAGCGCCGCCGCTATCTCAACGCGCGGCAGACCATGGCGACCCTGCTGGGGCTGGGCGCCATCCCGGTGATCAACGAGAACGACACGGTCGCGACCGACGAGATCCGCTTCGGCGACAACGATCGCCTGGGCGCCCGCGTCGCCGAGATGATCTCGGCCGACACGCTGGTGCTGCTGTCCGACATCGACGGTCTCTATACCGGCGATCCGCGCAGCGACGCCTCGGCGACCTTCATTCCCGAGATCCGCGAGATCACGCCGGAGATCGAGGCGATGGCCGGCGTCGCCGCCTCCGAACTGTCCAATGGCGGCATGGTGACCAAGCTGATGGCCGGCCGCATCGCCATGGCCGCGGGCTGCCGCATGGCCATCGCCGACGGCCGCAAGGTGGGCGCGCTGGGCGCGCTGATCGACGGCACCGCGCGCTGCAGCTGGTTCCTGCCCGAGGGCTCGCCCCTGTCGGCGCGCAAGAAGTGGATCAAGGGCTCGCTCAAGCCCGCCGGCACGCTGATCGTGGACGATGGCGCGGTGCGCGCGCTGTCGACCGGCAAGAGCCTGCTGCCGGCCGGCGTGACCGCGGTGGCGGGCGAGTTCCGGCGCGGCGACGTGGTCGACGTGAAGGATCGCGGCGGCCGCGTGCTGGCGCGCGGCCTGGTCGCCTATGCCGCCGAGGATGCGCGCCGCATCGCCGGCCGCAAGAGCGTCGAGATCGAACATCTGCTGGGTTTCCGCGGCCGCGATGAGATCGTCCATCGCGACGACCTCGTGGTCGAGTGAAGCGACGGAGCACGCCATGAACGTCCAGACCAAGCCCGCCGCCGAAGATGTCGTGGCCATCGTCGCCGAGCTCGGCCGCCGCGCCAAGGCCGCCGCCGCTTCGCTGCGCACCGCCTCGACCACGGCCAAGAACGCCGCCCTTCTGGAGGCCGCGCGTCTGATCCGCGCCGAGAAGGATGCGATCCTGGCCGCCAATGCGCGCGACATCGAAGCGGCAAAGGCCGCCGGCATGACCAGTGCGCTGCAGGACCGGCTGCTGCTCAACGAGGCGCGCATCGAGGCGATGGCCAAGGGCCTCGACGACATCGCCGCCCTGCCCGATCCGGTCGGCGCGATCATCGAGGAATGGCGGCGGCCCAACGGGCTGGCGCTCAGCCGCGTGCGCGTGCCCATCGGCATCATCGGCGTGATCTACGAGGCGCGGCCCAACGTCACCGCCGATGCCGGCGCGCTGTGCATCAAGTCGGGCAACGTGGTGGTGCTGCGCGGCGGTTCCGACAGTTTCCATTCTTCGCGCACCATCGTCGAGCTGCTGCGCCGCGCGCTGGCCGGCGCCGGCCTGCCCGAGGATTGCGTGGCCCTGGTGCCGACCACCGACCGTGCCGCCGTTGGCGAGATGCTGCGCGCGATGGATTGGCTCGACCTGATCGTGCCGCGCGGCGGACGCTCGCTGATCGACCGCGTGACCGAGGAAAGCCGCGTGCCGGTGCTGCGCCACTATGACGGCATCTGCCACGTCTATGTCGACCGCGACGCCGACATCGCCATGGCACGCGACCTCGTGGCCAACGCCAAGATGCGCCGGGTCAGCGTTTGCGGCGCCGCCGAGACGCTGCTGATCGACCGCGCCGCGCTCGACACGCACCTGAAGCCGGTGCTCGAGAAGCTGCACGAGCTCGGCTGCGAAGTGCGCGGCGACGACGAGGTGCGCGCGCGCGACCCCAAGGCGCTGGCCGCCACCGAGAAGGACTGGCGCACCGAATATCTCGAGCCGATCATCTCGGTCGCCACGGTCGACGGCGTCGCCGGCGCGATCGAGCACATCGCGCGCTACGGCAGCCAGCACACCGAATCGATCGTCACCGACAACGAGGCGACGGCGCTGCGTTTCCTGGGCGAGGTCGACAGCGCCATCGTGATGCACAATGCCAGCACCCAGTTCGCCGATGGCGGCGAATTCGGCCTGGGCGCGGAGATCGGCATCTCGACCAATCGCATGCACGCGCGCGGCCCCGTCGGCCTGGTCGAGCTGACCACCTACAAGAACATCGTGCGCGGCAAGGGCACGCTGCGCCCGTGAGCAGATCGTCGTGAGCCTGCACCCGATGCCGGGCGTGTCGCGCGCCACGACCCGGCGCATCGGCCTGCTGGGCGGCTCGTTCAATCCGGCGCATGCCGGCCATCTGCACATCAGCCTGGAAGCCCTGAAACGCCTCGGCCTCGACGAAGTGTGGTGGCTCGTGTCGCCGCAGAACCCGCTCAAGAGCGGCGACGGCATGGAGCCGCTGCCCACGCGCGTGGCCCGCGCCCGCCGGATCGCCCGCCATCCGCACATCCGCGTCGAGGCACCAGAGCTGCTGCTTGGCACGCGCTATACGCTCGACACGGTGCAGGCGCTGAAGCGCGTTTACCGGCATGCGAAGTTCGTGTGGCTGATGGGCGCCGACATCCTGCCACAGCTCGTGCACTGGGCGGGCTGGCGCGATCTGTTCGCAGCCGTGCCGATTGCCGCCTTCGCGCGGCCGGGCTGGGGCTACACGGCTCTGGCCGCCCCGGCGCCGCGCACTTTCGAGCGTTTCCGCCTGCAAGCCACCGAGGCCCGCCGGCTCGCCACTTGCGAGCCGCCGGCCTGGTGCTTTATCCCGAGCAGGTTGGATGAACATTCCGCGACGGCCATCCGCGCCGGGCGGCCACCACGGACCAGATCGAAAGGAAAGACCATCCCCGCCCAGACCCGCACGCTTCCCGATCGAAGCAAAGACTCCGACGCGCTCCTCGAGCTGGTGCGCCAGTCGCTCGACGACAACAAGGCCGAGGACGTCGTCGTCATCGACCTCAAGGGAAAATCGGCCTTCGCCGATTACATGGTGATCGCCTCCGGCCGCTCGACCCGCCAGGTCGTGGCCATCGCCGAGAACCTCGCCGACAAGCTCAAGCAGAGCGGACGCGGCTACATTCCCGTCGAAGGCAAGCAGACCGGCGACTGGGTGCTGGTCGATGCCGGCGACGTGATCGTCCACGTCTTCCGCCCCGAAGCACGCACCTTCTATGCACTCGAAAAGATGTGGGCGCTCGAGGACGAGGCCGCCGCGAAGCCGGTCAAGAAGGCCACGGTCAAGAAAGCCGTCGTCAAGAAACCCGTCGTCAAGAAGGCGGCCGGCAAGCCCGCGGCCCGACGCAAGCGCGCGCCCTAGCTCTGGCCGCGTGAGCGCCGCTTGAAGATCACGATCGCCGCCATCGGCCGCGCCTCGCGCGGGCCGGAGCGGGACCTCTACGACCACTATGCCGGCCGCATCCGCTGGCCGCTCGTGCTGCGCGAGCTCGAGGAGAAGCGGAAGCTGCCCGCGCCCCAGCTCATGCAACGCGAGGGCGAACTGCTGCTCGACGCGGCACCGGCCGGCGCGACCCTGGTGATGCTGGACCGCCGCGGCAAGACGCTGGACAGCGAGGCTTTCGCGGCCCGCCTGGGGGGATGGCGCGACACCTCGGTGTCGGACGTGGCCTTCCTGATCGGCGGCGCCGACGGGCATACCGAGGCGATGCTGAAGAAAGCCACGCTCATCCTGTCATTTGGCGCCATGACCTGGCCCCATCTGCTGGCCCGCGGGATGCTGGCCGAACAGATCTACCGCGCCCAGCAACTTCTCGCCGGCCATCCCTATCATCGCGCCTGAAAAGGCGATTTTGCCTCTGTTCTGACGAAAAACCGGGGCTACATTGGCCTCATGCACCCATTCTCCCGGTGGCTCCTGGCCACTTCGTCCGCCCTCCTCCTGGCAGCCGCTTCGAGCGCCGCGATGGCCCAGTCCACGGCCCCGGCCACGCCCGTCGAAAAGCCGGCGGCGAAGCCCGTGCGCAGCATTCCCTACGTGTCGATCACCGGCGAGGACGGGAAGCAGCGCCACTACGAGACCAACGCCATTCCGCTGCTCTTCCATCGCGCCTGCTTCGGCTGGCGGATGTATCTCGGCGGCCCCAACCGGGTCGTGTCGCTGAAGGAGGTGCTCACGACCTCGCAGCCGGCCGAACAGGTGATCGCGGGCCCCGAGACCGAGGTCAGCGCCGACAAGACCAAGGCCACGACCCGGATGCTCGAGACGGTTCAGGACGGCGTGCTGCAGCGCTCCTGGTGCATCATTCCCGGCGATCCGGCCGGCACCTATACCTATGACGTCAGCATCGACGGCGAGCCGCGCGGCGAGTTCGTGTTCTGCGCCATCGAGGTGCCCGACCAGAATCCCAACACCGATCCGCGCGAGTTGAGCTGTCCCAACAAGTTCAACGCCGTCGAGCGCGCCCAGCCCCAGATCCGGAAGGCCTCGTAATGGCGTCTCCTGCTCCGCGTCCCGTCCTGCTGTGCATCCTCGACGGCTGGGGTCATCGCACCGATCTGTCGAACAATGCCATCCTGGGCGCCCGCACGCCGAACTTCGACCGGCTGGTCGCGACCTGCCCGCAGGGCCTGATCGACGCCTCAGAGAGCTTCGTCGGGCTGCCCAAGGGCCAGATGGGCAATTCCGAGGTCGGGCACATGAACCTCGGCGCCGGCCGGGTCGCCGTGCCGGACCTGCCGCGCATCGACAATGCGATCGAGGACGGCACCCTCGCCAGGAGCCCGATCCTCGCCGAGACGATCGCCCGGCTGAAGCAGAGCGGCGCGGCCCTGCACCTGATGGGCCTCGCCTCGCCGGGCGGCGTGCATGCCCATCAGGACCATCTGGTCTTCCTCGCCAACCTGGTCGCGGGCCAGGGCGTGCCGGTGTGGATCCATGCCTTCCTCGACGGGCGGGACATGCCGCCGCGCAGTGCGCTGGAATGCCTCGATCATATCCAGGCGGGCCTGAAGCCCGGCCTGCCGATCCGCTTCGCCACCGTGATCGGCCGCTTCTATGCCATGGATCGCGACAAGCGCTGGGAGCGCGTGACCGTGGCCTACGACGCGATGGTCGACGCGAAGGGTGAGCGCGCGTCGACGGCCCGGGATGCCGTCGACAGGGCCTATGCCGCCAAGCTCGACGACGAATTCGTGCTGCCGACGGCGATCGACGGCTACACCGGCATGAAGGACGGCGACGGCCTCCTGATGTTCAACTACCGCTCGGACCGCGCGCGCGAGATCCTGACCGCGCTGCTCGATCCGCGGTTCGACGGGTTCAACCGCAACCGCGTCGTCGCCTTCGCCGAGACGGTCGGCATGGTCGAGTATTCGGCCGCGCTCAATCCGTTCCTGAAGACGCTGTTCCCGCCTGCGATCATCAGGATGGGTCTGGGCGAGACGGTATCGCGCGCCGGCCTGAAGCAGCTGCGCATCGCCGAGACCGAGAAGTACGCGCACGTCACATTCTTCTTCAACGGCGGCGAGGAGCGCGTGTTCGAGGGCGAGGAGCGAATCCTCGTGCCGTCGCCCAAGGTGAAGACCTACGACATGAAGCCGGAGATGAGCGCGCCGGAAGTGACCGACAAGCTCGTCGAGGCCATCGGCTCGGGCACGTTCGACCTGATCGTCGTCAACTACGCCAATACCGACATGGTGGGCCATACCGGCGACCTCGGCGCGGCCACCCGGGCCGTCGAGGCGGTCGATGGCTGCCTCGGTCGCCTCATGCAGGCGATCCAGGCGGCCGGCGGCGTCATGTTCGTCACCGCCGACCACGGCAATGCCGAGCAGATGTATGACGAGCACTCGCATCAGAAACACACCCAGCACACGTTGAATCGCGTACCGGCGCTGCTGTTCAACGGCCCGGCCGCGATCCATTCGCTGTCGGACGGGAAGCTGGCGGATGTGGCGCCGACCATGCTGGCGCTGATGGGCGTCCCGCAACCTGCGGAAATGACCGGCAAGTCGCTGCTGTCGACCGCCGCGCGGCCGGCGGTCCTCACCGCCCCGCGCGCAGCCGCCGCGGCCTCTGCCTGATTTGTGAAGCGGCGCCGGACCCCGGCGCCTTGATCCTGCCAAAGACGCCCCTGTATCCTCCCACCCACGCTGAAACACCGGATTGCCGGCCCTCAAGGCCCCTGGCGACTCCCTCCTGAAGGCACCCAAATGACCTTTCTGCGCTTCGCATCCCTCGCCACGGCCGTGGCTTTCCTGGCCACACCCGCCCTCGCGCAGACCAAGGCCGATCCGAAGGCCGCCGGTGGCGACAAGAGCGAGCTCTACCAGCAGCTCAACCTGTTCGGCGACGTGCTCGAGCGCATCCGCCGCGACTATGTCGAGCCGGTCGAGGAGAAGCAGCTCATCGAGAATGCCATCAACGGCATGCTGAGCGCGCTCGACCCGCATTCCAGCTACATGAACCCCAAGTCGTACAAGGACATGCAGATCCAGACGAAGGGTGAGTTCGGCGGCCTCGGCATCGAGGTCACGATGGAGAATGGCGTCATCAAGGTCGTGTCGCCGATCGACGATACGCCGGCCTCGAAGGCCGGCATCCTCCCGGGCGACCTGATCTTCGCACTGGACGGTGAGCCGGTGCAGGGCCTCACCCTGCAGGAAGCGGTCGAGAAGATGCGCGGCAAGGTCGGCGCGCCGATCAAGGTCTCGATCCGCCGCGGCACCAAGGATCCATTCGACGTCACGCTGACCCGCGAGACCATCAAGGTGAAGCCGGTCAAGTTCCGCCTCGAGGGCGGCGACATCGGCTATATCCGCGTCACCTCCTTCACCGAGCAGACCACGCCGGGCGTCCTCGACGCCGTCGAGAAGCTCAAGAAGGAAGCGGGCAACAAGCTCAAGGGCTACATCATCGACCTGCGCAACAATCCGGGCGGCCTGCTCGACCAGGCGATCGCGATGTCGGACGCCTTTCTCGACAAGGGCGAGATCGTCTCGGTCAAGGCGCGCAAGAACGACGAGGTCCAGCGCTGGAACGCCAAGCCGGGCGACGTCGCCAACGGGCTGCCCATCGTCGTGCTGATGAACGGCGGTTCGGCCTCGGCCTCGGAAATCGTGGCCGGCGCGCTGCAGGACCATCGCCGGGCGATCGTTCTCGGCACCCGGTCCTTCGGCAAGGGCTCGGTCCAGACCATCATGCAGGTAACGGGCGGCGGCGCGATCCGCCTGACCACGGCCCTTTACTTCACGCCGTCGGGTCGCTCGATCCAGAAGGAAGGCATCAAGCCGGACATCGAGGTCGAGCCCGCGAAGATCGAGAACATCCAGCAGCGCTCCAGCTTCCGCGAGGAGAACCTGCGCCGCTCGATCACCAACCCGAACGAGAAGCCCGTGGCCCCGCCGCCGCCGGTGAAGCCCGCCGACGGCAAGCCGGAAGCCGGCAAGCCCGGCGACAAGACCGACGACAAGGCGGCCGGCCAGACCACTCCCCAGGCAGCCCCGCCGGTCGATCCGGACGAGCCGCCGAAGGAGCAGGCAGCCGACTACCAGCTGCTGCGGGCGGCCGACCTGATCCGCGGCATCTCGCTCTACAGCAACAAGGCCAACTGATCGGCCTGCGAGGATGACGGCGTGGCCATGCCCGGCGAACCCTCCAGCCGGCGCGTCGCCCTGGTCGCGAAGCCGCGGCCGGACCGGCGTGGCCTCGTTGCCGCCTACCTGCTCGTCGTCGGCCTGATCGCGGGCACCGCCGGAGTGGCGTTCGGCGATCTGCGGGTGGTTGCCCCACAGATCGTCGACAGCGCCGTCGCGGCTTCACCGTCGTCCCCCACAACCGGGACCGCGCCAGAAGCGGAACCGGCGCCGGCAGCGGCCGCGATCCAGTCGCTGCCCCTGCCCCGCCGCACCGGCCCCTCGGGCTTCCGTACGCCGCCGCCCGAGGACCTCGCGGGACTGATCGAGACCACCGACGACGGCCAGCGCCTGCCGCGCATCTCGCCGTCCGGCTGGATGCCGTGGATGGCCTATGCGCGGCGCTTCGACCAGGCGGGGGCCCCGGCGCGCCTCGGCCTGCTGGTGATCAATGTCGGGGTCAACGAGGCCGCGATGCGCCGCGCGATCGACGATCTCCCGCCCGAGGTCAGCCTCGCCTTCCTGCCCAGCACGCCAGACCTGCCGCGCCGGCTCGCGCAGGCGCGCGCCTCGGGGCACGAAACCTATCTGATGATGCCGACCGACGATCCCGCCCTCGCCGAGCGCGGCATCCGGCCGATCGAGGCTACGGTCGATGCCGCGGAGAACGTGCGCCGCCTGCGCGCCACCCTGGCGCGCGGCGAAGGCTATGTCGGCCTGGTCATCCCGGCCGCCGACCGGGCGGCCCAGTCCGAGGCGGTGATGCGGCCGGTGATCGCGGAAATCGCCGCGCGCGGGCTCGCGCTGATCGAGATCAATCCCGCGCCGGGCGTGACGCCGATCCAGCGACTCACCGCAGAACTGGGCGTCGGCTACGCGCGCAGCTCCGACGTGCTCGACTACAAGCTCGCGGGCGACGGGGTGGGCGGCAACATCGACCGGCTGGCCGCCTGGGTCGCCGAAACGGCGCCCGACCGGCCACCCCGCCACGCCTTCGGCGTCATGCAGCCGGAGGACGAGGCGATCACCGCCATCGCCGCCTGGTTCAAGGGCCAGCAAGGCACCACGGCGCTCTCCTTCGTGCCCATCATCGGACATTTCGAATGCCGCGACGCCTGCATGACCCGCCTGCGTGCCCAGCCCGCCCAGCTGCGCCCCTGACGATGACTCCTCCGCTTCCCACCATGACGGGCCGTCCCGAGGAGTATCGCCGCAATGTCGGGATGATGCTGATCGCGCCCGACCGCCGCGTCTTCGTCGGCTGCCGCGCCAATCAGCCCGATGCCTGGCAGATGCCCCAGGGCGGCATCGACAAGGGCGAGACGCCGGTGGAGGCCGCCTGCCGCGAACTGCACGAGGAGGTCGGCACGACCCGGGCGCTGCTGCTGCGCGAGAGCGCCGGCTGGATTTCCTACGAGGTGCCGGCGGATCGCCGGCCGGCCTACTGGAAGGGCCGGTGGCGCGGTCAGGCCCAGAAATGGTTCGCCCTGGCCTTCACCGGCACGGATGGCGACATCGACATCCATGCCCACGACCAGGAATTCGTGGCGTGGCGCTGGATCGCGCCCGCCGAGCTCACATCGCTGATCGTGCCCTTCAAGCGCGCCGTCTACGACGCCGTGTTCGCGGAATTCGCCGACCTGATCTCTTGAGAAAGTCCGGTCGCTAGGCCCCCTGCGCGGCCAGCTTGGCGGCGTTGCGGCGGAGGAACCAGAGGCCAGCACGGGTCATCAGGGTGTTGAGCCGGCCCTGCGGCTCAAGCCCAACCGCCTTCAGCACCATGGCCATGGCGCGCTGAACGTGGGTCTGCCGGTAGAGCGGATAGGCGCGGCGGGCATACGCCTGCATGTTGCGCTTGCGGTCGTAGACCGCGCCCGCCGGCTCGTTGGCCGCGAAATAGGCATAGGCCAGCTCGTCGTCTTCGCTCTCGGCGAGGCGGCCCCAGCCGATGCGCAGCCGCGACCAGCGGTTCAGGCGGTCGCGCTTCAGGCAGCGATTGAGATGTTCGTAGAACAGCTTGTAGTGGCGGAACTCGTCGGCGGCGATCTTCTGGCAGACCTGCTTCAGCACCGGCTCCTCGGTCGCGTCCTTGAGGGCGCTGTAATAGGAGCTGGTGCCGGTCTCGACGATGCAGCGGGCGATCATCTCGCCGGCCTGGCTGCCGCGCACCGATTCACTGACATGCAGCGGCAGCGTATAGCCGGTGCGGAACCGTTCGAAGGCCGCGTCGAAATCCCACGACGGATCGGCAAGCTGAGCCCAGCGGCCCAGCGCCATCCCGTGCTGGACCTCCTCGACCACCCAGTTCTGCACGTCGTCCATGAACGCGGCATCGTCGGCGAAGACCCGGCCGAGATAAATGCCGTAGTCGCCGCCGTTCCGCTCCACCAGGGCCGCAGCCTTGATGTTGCGGAGGATTTCCGGATCCACCTTCGACGCGTCGAAGCGATCCCATGCGATCGTCTCGAGTGTCCAGCTAGCCATGAACGAGCCCCCTCGGCGCGTTGTCTTACCAGCGTAATAAAGCGACCTCCGGTCCGCCTTTCAATGGCAGACCGGAGTACTTTTAGACTGGAAAATGCGCAGTAGCGCTGAAATCAGCGGCTGGCGTAGAAGGCCTGCGCGCGCTTCAGATCCTGGGTAATTGCCAGGTTCTTCTCGGCGGCGGCCTTCTGGGCGGGCGTGTCGGCGTCGGCAATGTCGCTGCGCGCCGCGCGCTCGCGCTCGTCGAGCTGGGCGGCGGTCATCTGTTCGAACGGCACCGCCTCGTCGGCCAACACCGTGCAACGCTCCGGCGTGACCTCGGCGAAGCCGCCGGCCACCAGGAAACGCTGCTGGACCTTGCTGCCCTGATAGACCTCGAGGACGCCGGGGCGAACCGTCGAGATCAGCGGGGCGTGGCCCGGCAGGACACCGAAGTCGCCTTCGCTGCCCGGAACGACCACCATGTCGGCCTCGGTCGCGATAAGCTCGCGCTCGGGCATCACCAGACGGAAGGAGACCTTGGCCATGTGCTTAGGCCGCCTCGGCCGCGAGCTTCTTGGCCTTGGCGACGGCTTCCTCGATCGTGCCGACCATGTAGAAGGCCGGTTCCGGCAGCTCGTCGTACTCGCCGGCGAGGATGCCCTTGAACGCCTTGATCGTGTCCTCGAGCTTCACGAACACGCCCGGCGTGCCCGTGAACACTTCGGCGACGTGGAACGGCTGGCTGAGGAAGCGCTGCATCTTGCGGGCGCGGCTCACGACCAGCTTGTCCTCTTCCGAGAGCTCGTCCATGCCCAGAATGGCGATGATGTCCTGCAGCGACTTGTACTGCTGCAGCACGCGCTGAACGGAACGGGCGATGTCGTAGTGTTCCTGGCCGACGACGCGCGGGTCGAGCATGCGCGAGGTCGAGTCGAGCGGGTCGACGGCCGGGAAGATCGCCTGTTCGGCGATCGAGCGGCTGAGCACGGTCGTCGCGTCCAAGT
Organism: Reyranella sp.; assembly: GCF_965227665.1. Lineage (GTDB taxonomy): Bacteria > Pseudomonadota > Alphaproteobacteria > Reyranellales > Reyranellaceae > Reyranella. The sequence continues at coordinate 4,247,435 of NZ_OZ245767.1, read as the reverse complement.
GGGCGAACGAGGCGGCAGGCGCCGGGTCGGTCAAGTCGTCGGCGGGCACGTAGATGGCCTGCACCGAAGTGATCGAGCCCTTCTTGGTGGAGGTGATGCGCTCCTGGAGGCCGCCCATGTCGGTGGCCAGGGTCGGCTGATAACCCACCGCCGACGGGATACGGCCCAGCAGCGCCGACACTTCCGAGCCGGCCTGGGTGAAGCGGAAGATGTTGTCGACGAAGAACAGCACGTCCTGGCCCTCGGCGTCGCGGAAGTACTCGGCGACGGTGAGGCCCGACAGGGCGACACGGGCGCGGGCGCCCGGCGGCTCGTTCATCTGGCCGTACACCAGAGCCACCTTCGAGCCCGGACCGTCGAGCTTGATGACGCCGCCCTCGATCATCTCGTGATAGAGGTCGTTGCCCTCGCGGGTGCGCTCACCGACGCCGGCGAACACCGACACGCCGCCATGCGCCTTCGCGACGTTGTTGATCAGCTCCATGATCGTCACGGTCTTGCCGACGCCGGCGCCGCCGAACAGGCCGATCTTGCCGCCCTTGGCGTAGGGCGCGAGCAGGTCGATGACCTTGATGCCCGTGACCAGGATCTGCGCTTCCGTCGACTGCTCGACGAACTCGGGCGCGCTGCGATGGATCGGCAGGGTGGTCTTGTTGCCGACCGGACCGCGCTCGTCGATCGGCTCGCCGATGACGTTCAGGATGCGGCCGAGCGTCTCCGGACCGACCCGCATCTGGATCGGCGCGCCGGTATCGACGGCCTTCTCGCCGCGGACCAGACCGTCGGTCGTATCCATCGCGATGGTGCGAACCTCGGATTCACCGAGATGCTGGGCGACTTCCAGCACGATCAGGCGTCCGTCGGCATTCACGTGCAGCGCGTTCAGGATGTTCGGCAGGTCGGCGTCGAAACGCACGTCCACGACCGCGCCCGTGATCTGGGTGATCGTGCCGATGTTGTTGGTAGCCATAGCGGATCCCTTTCCTTCGATTGCGTGGCAGCCGGCCTAGACGGCCTCGGCGCCCGAGATGATCTCGATGAGTTCCTTGGTGATCGAGGCCTGGCGCGAGCGGTTCATCTGCAGCGTCAGTTTCTTGATCACGTCGCCTGCGTTGCGCGAGGCGTTGTCCATGGCCGTCATCTGCGAGCCGTAGAAGCTCGCCGCGTTCTCCAGCAGGATGCGGAAGATCTGGACGGTGAGATTGCGCGGCAACAGGTCGGCGAGGATCTCGCCCTCGTCCGGCTCGAACTCGTAGATCGCACCGCCGGCGGCGGCCGGTGCGGCCGACGCTTCCGGCATCGGCGGCGGGATGAGCTGCTGCACGGTGACGATCTGGGTCATCGCCGACTTGAAGTGATTGAAGATCACCTTCGCGACGTCGAATTCGCCCGCCTCGTACATTTCCGTGACGCGCGCGGCGACCTTCTGGGCGTCCGCGAAAGACAGGCGCGGCCGGCCGAGATCGGTCATCGTCTCGACGATCATGGAACCGAAGTCACGACGCAGCTGCTCGCGGCCCTTACGGCCGACGCAGAAGATCTTGACCGTCTTGCCGTCGGCAAGCAGTGCGCGGATCTGACGGCGCGCCTCGCGCACGATCGTGCTGTTGAAGCCGCCGCACAGGCCACGGTCGCCGGTGGCGACGATGACGAGATGCACCTGGTCGGAACCGGTGCCCACCAGCAGTCGCGGACCGCCGGAAGCGCCCTGGAAGCTTGCGCCCAGCGACGCCAGGATCTTGTCCATGGACTCCGCATAGGGGCGGGCCGCGGCGGCCTGCTCCTGCGCACGCCGCAGCTTGGCGGCTGCAACCATCTTCATGGCCTTGGTGATCTTCTGCGTCGACTGGACGCTTCGGATCCGGAGCCGGTAGGTCTTGAGACTGGGCATCTAAACCTGCGAGCGCCTTAGGCGAACTTCTTGACGAAATCGCCGAGGAACGCCTTCAGCTTGTCGTCGGTCTCCTTGACGATCTCGCGCTTCTCGCGGATCGACGCGAGGATCGAGCCCTCGGCCCGGATCGCGTCGAGCAGCTGCTGCTCGAAATCGTTGACCTTGTTCACCGGCAGCGTGTCGAGGAAGCCGCGGGTACCGGCGTAGAGCGAGATGACCTGCTCCTCGACCGGCATCGGCGCGAACTGGCCCTGCTTCAGCAGCTCGGTGAGGCGCTGACCGCGCGCCAGCAGGCGCTGGGTCGAGGCGTCGAGGTCCGAGGCGAACTGGGCGAAGGCCGCCATTTCGCGATACTGCGCCAGCTCCAGCTTGATGGTGCCGGCGACCTGCTTCATCGCCTTGATCTGCGCGGCCGAGCCGACGCGGCTGACCGAGAGGCCGACGTTAATGGCCGGACGGATGCCCTGATAGAAGAGCTCGGTCTCGAGGAAGATCTGGCCGTCGGTGATCGAGATGACGTTCGTCGGGATGTAGGCCGAGACGTCGCCGGCCTGCGTCTCGATGATCGGCAGCGCCGTGAGCGAGCCCGAACCGTTCTTCTCGTTCAGCTTGGCAGCGCGCTCGAGCAGGCGCGAATGGAGATAGAACACGTCGCCGGGATAGGCTTCGCGGCCCGGCGGGCGGCGCAGCAGCAGCGACATCTGGCGATAGGCGACGGCCTGCTTGGAAAGATCGTCGTACACGATGACGGCATGCATGCCGTTGTCGCGGAAGTACTCGCCCATGGCGCAGCCGGTGTAGGGCGCCAGGAACTGCATGGGGGCCGGGTCGGACGCGGTGGCGGCGACGACGATGGAGTATTCCAGCGCGCCATTGTCCTCGAGCGTCTTCACGATCTGGGCGACGGTCGAGCGCTTCTGGCCGATGGCGACGTAGACGCAGTAGAGCTTGCGGCTCTCGTCGGTGCCCTTGTTGATGCCCTTCTGATTCAGGAAGGTGTCGATGGCAACGGCGGTCTTGCCGGTCTGGCGATCGCCGATGATCAGCTCGCGCTGGCCACGGCCGACGGGAACCAGCGAGTCGACGGCCTTGAGGCCGGTCTGCATCGGCTCGTTCACCGACTTGCGCGGAATGATGCCCGGAGCCTTGACCTCGACGAGACGGCGCTCGGTCGACGCGATCGGGCCCTTGCCGTCGATCGGGTTGCCGAGACCGTCGACCACGCGGCCGAGCAGGCCCTTGCCGACCGGAACGTCGACGATGGTGCCGGTACGCTTGACGGTGTCGCCTTCGCGGATCGTGCGATCCTCACCGAAGATCACGACGCCGACATTGTCGCTCTCGAGGTTCAGCGCCATGCCCTTGATGCCGCCGGGAAACTCGACCATCTCGCCGGCCTTGACACTGTCGAGGCCGTAGACGCGCGCGATACCGTCACCGACGGAGAGAACCTGGCCGACCTCGGCCACTTCGGCCTCGGTGCCGAAATTGGCGATCTGCTGCTTCAGAATGGCCGAGATTTCGGCGGCACGGATATCCATTAGGCAACTCCCTTCATGGCAAGCTGCAAGCGCTGCAGCTTGCTGCGGACAGACGAATCGAACAGGCGCGAGCCGACCTTCACGACGAGACCGCCGAGAATGTCGGGTTCGACGCGAGCGTCGATGGAAACCTTGTTGCTGCCTAGCACCGAGCGCAGCGAGTCGCTGAGCTGCTGCAGCTGGGCGGGCGAAAGCGGAACGGCCGAGGTGACCGTAGCGGTGGTCTCGCCGCGGCGAGAGGCCAGCTCGGCGAGGAACGCCGCAGCCATGGCCGGCAGGTCGCGGGCGCGGCCGTTGGCGGCCACAGTACCGACGAAATTGCGGGTCAGACCGGAAATGCCGGCGGCATCGAGTACGGCCAGCAGGGCCTTGCTCTGCAGGGCGCGTGGAATGACCGGGCTGGCAATGAGCCGGGCGAGATCGGTGCTCTCGGCGACCATCTTGCGAAAGGTGGCGAGGTCCTGCGCGACCTGATCGAGGGACTTCGAGCCGTCCGCGAGCTCAAAAAGGGCGCTGGCGTAGCGTCCGGCAACGCCGGTGGTTGCGGTGGTCACGTCGAGAGCCTCTCCCCTGCCGCGGAACGCAGCCGGCAAGCCATTGAAATTACACGCTTTTCTTCAGCAGAACGCCCTGCGTCGCTTGCCGCCCCACCCCGGAAAAGCGCGCGTTGCTACCATGCTGCATTTCCCGGCGCAACGTCGGCAAAGCACTGTTCTACAGCGGTTTTTCGGCGCGGGGGGTCTCAGAGGAAGGAATAGGGGTCGACATCGACCTGCAGCCGGACCGAACCGGGAAGCCCGATCCGCGCGAGCCAGGCGTGCAGCAAGGGCTGCACGGCCGTGTCGCGGCCGGCCTTGAGCAGGAAGCGCCGCCGGTGCCGCCCCCGCAGCAGGGCCAGGGGTGCGACCGACGGCCCCAGGATCGTGACGCCCTCCTGCTGCGGGGCATGGCGGGCGAGCGCGGCACAGACATTGTCGACCGCGGCGGGATCCGGCCCGGAAATGATCAGGGAGGCCAGCCGGCCATAGGGCGGCATGCCGGCCAGGGCACGGTCCTGCAGCTCGACGTCGACGAAGCGGTCGCGATCGCCCGACACCAGCGCCTGCATCACGGGATGTTCGGGATTGTGCGTCTGGACCAGCGCCCGGCCCGGCCGCCCGTCGCGACCGGCGCGGCCCGCAACCTGATAGAGGAGCTGGAACGTCCGTTCGGCCGCGCGCAGGTCGCCGCCGTTCAGGCCGAGATCGGCATCGATCACGGCCACCAGGGTCAGGTTGGGGAAATGATGGCCCTTCGCCGCCATCTGCGTGCCGATCAGGATGTCGATCTCGCCCTTCTCCATGCGATCGACCGCCGCCGACGCCTCGTCGCGGTTCATCAGGCTGTCCGAGGTGAAGAGTTCCAGCCGCGCGTCGGGAAAGAGCTCCAGTGCCTCCTCGGCCAGCCGTTCGACGCCGGGGCCGCAGGCGACGAACTGGTCGACCGCGCCGCAGTGCCGGCAGGTGTGCGCCGGCGGTTCCGAGTAGCCGCAATGATGGCAGACCAGGGTGCGACGAAAGCGGTGCTCGACCAGCCAGGCGGAGCATTGCGGACACTCGAGCCCCGAGCCGCAGGCGCGGCAGAGCGTGATCGGCGCATAGCCGCGGCGATTGAGGAACAGCAGCGTCTGCTCGCCGGCTGCCAGCGTCTCGCGCATCGCCTCGACGACCGGCGGCGAGAGCCAGTGCCCGCGCGACGGCGCATCGCGCCGCAGGTCGATGGCCTTCAGCGCCGCGAGCCGATGCCCGCCATGCCGCCCCGGCAGATGCACCTCGCCGTAACGGCCGGATTTCACGTTGACGACGCTTTCGAGCGACGGCGTCGCCGATGCCAGCACGATGGGTGCGGAAGCCAGCCGCGCGCGCACCACCGCCATGTCGCGCGCATTGTAGACGACACCCTCGTCCTGCTTGAACGAACTGTCGTGTTCCTCGTCGACCACGATCAGGCCGAGGTCGGCGAAGGGCAGGAACAGCGCGGACCGTGCGCCGACCACGACGCCCACCCGCCCCTCGGCGATGGCGCGCCAGGTTTCGCGGCGCTCCAGGCTCGTGAGCCCGGAATGCCAGGGCGAGGGCGGCGCGCCGAAGCGGTCCTCGAAGCGCTTCAGCCACTGCGCCGTGAGCGCGATCTCAGGCAGGAGCACAAGCACCTGGCGGCCGGCCGCCAGACAGGCCGCGATCGCTTCGAAATAGACCTCCGTCTTGCCCGCGCCGGGCACGCCGTCCAGCAGGGTCGCCGAGAAGGCATGGGCCTTCACCTTGGAGACGAGCCCGTCGGCCGCGATCTTCTGCGCCGGCGACAGGGTCGGCCCCGCATGCAAACCATCGGGCTGCGGAAAGGATCGGCGCACGATGCGTTCCTGCGCTGCCAAGAGCCCGAGCAGGGCCATGCTCTTCACCACCGAGGGGCCGACGCCTGCAAGATGCGCCAGTTCGGCTGCAGCCATCGCCGGCCCGTCCTTCAACTGCTCCAGCACGCGACGACGCGCGGCCGTGAGCTTGAGCGCCGTATCGTCGGTCGCCGCGGCCGGGCGATAGACGAGTTCGGTCTTGGGCGCCTCGAGCGCCGATGGGACGCTCATCGCCATGCGCAGCACGGCACCTGCAGGCATCAGCGTATAGGCCGACACCCAGTCGACGAAGCGGCGCATCGCGTCGGCCATGGGCAGTGCGGGAAGAACCGAGATCACATCGCGCAGCTTCTCCGGCGCGACGTCGCCCGTGCCCGCGCCCCAGACGACGCCGATGGTCTCGCGCTTGCCGAGCGGCACGACGACGAAATGCCCCGGCAGCAACGCCATGCCTTGTGGGACACGATAATCGTAGGCATCCCCGAGCGGCAGCGGCAGAAGCACCTTGATCGTGTTTTCCACCGCATGGAGACGCGACGACGCGTTCCCCTTGGCTTGTGGCTCCGAAGGGGAATCGCTAGAAATTGTGGTAACGGGCGAGTCCGAATCACCGGCCATTGGGGTAGTTTATATGAAGTTCTTCGTCGATACCGCCGATGTCGCCGATATCACGGATCTCGCGGCCTCCGGGCTTCTCGACGGCGTGACGACCAACCCCTCGCTGATCGCCAAGTCGGGCCGCCAGATGCTCGACGTCATCAAGGAGATCTGCGCCATCGTCCCGGGCCCGGTCAGCGCCGAAACCGTCGCGACCGACCACAAGACGATGCTCGAGGAAGGCCGCAAGCTGGCCAAGCTCGCGAAGAACGTCACCGTGAAGGTGCCGCTGACGCCGGACGGGCTCAAGACCTGCAAGGCCCTGACCTCCGAAGGCACCATGGTGAACGTCACCCTGTGCTTCTCGGCCGCGCAGGCCCTGCTGGCCGCCAAGGCAGGCGCCACCTTCGTCTCGCCCTTCGTCGGCCGGCTAGACGATATCGGCCAGGACGGCATGCACCTGATCGGCGAGATCATGACGATCTACCGCCAGTATCCGCACTTCAAGACCGAGGTTCTCGTCGCCTCGATCCGCCATACCCAGCACGTGATCGCCGCCGCCAAGCTCGGCGCCCATGTCGGCACCCTGCCGCCCAACGTGCTGCGCCAGCTCTTCAAGCACACTCTGACGGACAACGGTCTCAAGGCCTTCCTCGACGACTGGGCCAAGACCGGCCAGTCGATCCTCTGACCCGGAGACGGGCGCATGGCCAATGACGGTACGATTCCGGCGCCCGACGGCTCGGGCCGGCAGGTGAAGCTGATCACCGCCGACGACGTCGTGGCCTATCTCAAGGCCCACCCCGACTTCTTCGACAAGAACGGCGAGCTGGCCGCCGAGATGGGCGTGACGCCGCGCGTCCAGGGGCCCGGCGTCATCGACATGCAGCAGGCGATCCTGAAGCGCCTGCGGGGCGAGATCGAGAAGCTCAAGGTCGAGCGCACCGAGATCATCGCCAACTCCAAGCAGAACCAGATCGTCCAGAACCGCATCCAGGCGGCGGTCATCAGCATCATCCAGGCGACGACCTTCGAGAAGATGATCCATGTCGTGACGCACGAGCTGCCCGAGCTGCTCGACGTCGACTTCATCACGCTTGCGATCGAAGCCAATGCCGATGCCCCCAAGCGCGTGCCGGTGCGCGGCGTCTATGTGCTGGCACCGGGGGCAATCGATGCCGCGATCGGGCCGGACAAGCATGCCCGCCTGCGCTCCAGCATCGTGGGCGAGGAAGCGTTCTTCGGCGACGTGGCGCGCTTCGTGAAGTCCGACGTGCTGATGCGCCTGCAGGTCTCGTCCGGATCGCCCGACGGCGTCATGTGCTTCGGCGCCCGCGATCCCGAAGCCTTCGGACCGGAGATGGCGACCGAGCTCCTGTTCTTCCTGTCCAAGGTGCTGGAGAACACGATTCGCGCCTGGCTCGACCTGCCCGAGTAGCTTCGAAGTGAGTGTCGCAGACGCACTGGCGGCGTGGCGCGACTGGCTGAAGAGCGAGCGCCGGCTCGCCGACCACACGCTCATCGCCTACGAGCACGACGTCGCGACGTTCCTCGGCTTCATGGCGACCTATCTCGGCGAGGCGCCGACTCTCGCGGCGCTGGCCCGGCTGAAGCCCGCCGAGTTCCGCGCCTGGCTGGCCGAGCGCTCGCGCCAGGGCATGGCGCGCTCCTCGACGGCGCGGGCCTTCTCCTCGGTGCGTTCCTTCTTCCGCTTCCTCGACAAGAACGGCCTCGCCCACAATGCGAGCATCGCCATCATCCAGACGCCCAAGCTGCCGCGCTCCGTGCCAAAGGCGCTGAGCGAGCGCGACATGGAGGATCTCCTGGCGGCCGAACCCGACCAGGAGCGCGCGCCGTGGATCGACCTGCGCGATGCCGCGGTGCTGATCCTGCTCTACGGCGCCGGCCTGCGCATCGGCGAGGCGCTGGCACTCACCAAGGCCGAGGTCGACGAGCTGCTGAAGAGCGGCCGCGACACGCTTGCCGTCACCGGCAAGGGCAACAAGACGCGGCTGGTGCCCTTGCTGCCGCAGGCCCTGCAGGCGCTCCGGAAATACCGCGATGCCTGCCCGTGGCTGGCCACAGCGAAACCCGCCGACCGCGTCTTCATGGGCGCGCGCGGCGGCGCGCTCGATCCCGCCATCGTGCAGAAGCGGGTGCGCGAGATCCGCCGCGAGCTCGGCCTCGCCGAGAGCGTCACGCCGCACGCGCTGCGCCACTCCTTCGCCACCCACCTGCTGGGCGCCGGCGGCGACCTGCGCACCATCCAGGAACTGCTGGGCCACGCCTCGCTGTCGACGACCCAGCGCTACACCGACGTCGACGCCGCCCGCCTCGCCGCCGTCTATCGCGCGGCCCATCCGCGCGCCAAGGGATGACCATGACCCAGCATATCGGCATCGTCGCCTGCTCCGCCGAGGGCGCCGCGCTCTGCTACAAGACCATCTGCGTCGAGGGCGCGGCCCTCATGGGTCCGCATGCCCACCCCGAAGTCTCGCTGCACACGCATTCGCTGGCCGACTATGTCGCGTGCCTCGATCGCGGCGACCGGGCGGGCGTGGCCGCGCTGATGCTGTCCTCGGCCCACAAACTCGCCCGCGCGGGCGCGGATTTCCTGATCTGCCCCGACAACACGATCCACCAGGCGATGGAGGACGTGCTGCCGCACTCGCCACTGCCCTGGCTGCACATCGCCGAGGTGGTCGCCGCCGAAGCGAAGGCACGGGGTTACCGCAAGCTCGGCATCACCGGCACGCGCTGGCTGATCGACAGCGAGGTCTACCCGGAGAAGATCGAGGCCGAGGGGCTCGCCTGGCTGCGTCCGACCGATGCCGAGCGCGACGAGACCAGCCGCATCATCATGGACGAGCTGGTGCAGGGCGTGTTCAGGCGGGAAGCGGTCGCTGCCTACCAGGGCGTGATGGAACGCATGAAGGAAAAGGGCTGCGACGCGGTCGTGCTGGGCTGTACCGAGATCCCCCTCATCATGAACGACGGCAACTCGCCGCTGCCCACGCTCGATTCGACGCGGCTTCTGGCGCGGGCGGCGCTGCGGCGCGCCGTTACAGGGGCTTCCGGAAGATGATCTCGCCGTCGTCCTGGCGCCCGGTCTCCTTCCAGCCGTTTTCCCGGTAGAAGCGCTCGGCCCGCGTGCCGGGTCCGGTCGTCAGGGTCGCCGCGTCGAACCCCGCGGCCCGCAGATCCTCGCAGGCCAGCGGCAGCAGGGCGCGACCGAGGCCACGACCCTCCCAGTCCGGATGGACGAACAGGCCGAAGATCGTGCCGTCGCGCGGATCGGCGACGGAGAAGCCGTGCACCGCGCCCGCCTCCTCCCACACCCAGAAGGTCGCATTCTCGAAGATCCAGTCGGCGGTCGTCTCGACCTTGCCCGCAGAGGCCGCGCTGAGCTGGTTCTCGCGAACGGCGAGACGTACTTCGGAAATGCGGGGGCGGTCGGCAGTCGTCGCTTTGCGGATCATGAAGGCCCAAGAAGAGATGAAGGAGCCCGACCCTACACGGCCCGTTGCAGAACGCCAGCGTCGTGTACCGGCGGTTGCGATGGCGATTCGCGATCGAGCATCGCGATCTGCCGCTCGATCTCCACGACGACCGACTTCGCAAACGGGCCGAGATGCAGGTAGAGCGTGATCTGGATGACGACGACTTCGAGGGCGGCGGGATTCTGCCGGGCGATGTCGATGAAGGTCCGCCAGAAATGACGGGCCAGAAACGGGTGGGTGACGGTCATTTTCCACATCAGGCGCAGCAGCGTATTGCGGTCGCGCGCCGACACGACCGGCCGCGCCGTCACGGGATGGCTCGGCCGCCGCAGGGTGAGGCCCGAGCGGCGGACGCGTTCGAAGTAGGCGGCCGGGCGGTAAACGGACTCCAGGATCGCCTTGTAGTCCCTCAGGATGTCGATGCGCGGCCGTCGGGTCACGAAGTTCAGCCCCGCGGTGCACTGATCGCCCTGTCCCATGTCGCTGAAGGGCAGCAGGCGACCCTCCTTCTCGAGGCGGCGGGTGAGCTGCGTGGTCGGCAGGGCCGTCAGCAGTCCGACCATGCAGACCGGAATGTCAGTGGCCTCGATACACTCGATCATCGTCTCGGCCACGCGAAGCTCTTCGGTGTCGAAGCCGACGATGAAGCCGGCGATCACCATCATTCCCGCCGCATGGATCCGGTGCACGCTGTCGGCCAGACTGCGGCGCGTGTTCTGCTTCTTGCGGGTCGAGACGAGCGTCGCGGTATCGGGACTCTCGATGCCGACGAAGATCGCGAAGAAGTTGGCGCGCCGCATCATGTCGAGCAGCTCGGCATCGTCGGCCAGGTTGATCGACGCCTCGGTCGAGAACATGAAGGGATAGCCCGTGTTCTTCTGCCAGGCCTCGAGCGCGGGAAGGAACTGCTTCAGCGCCTTCTTGTTGCCGATGAGATTGTCGTCGACGAAATCGACATGGCCGCGATAGCCGGCATCGTGCAGCGCCTGGAGCTCGGCCAGCATCTGCGGCACGGTCTTGGACCGGGGCACGCGGCCGAACAGCTCGATGATGTCGCAGAATTCGCAATTGAACGGACAGCCGCGCGAGAACTGCACGCCCACGAAGAGGTAGTGATCGAAGTTGAGAAGGTCGAAGCGCGGGATCGGGCTCGTCGTGATGTCGGTCTTGAACTTCTCGGCCTCGAAGCGTCCGTGCCTCGCCCCGGCGTTCCAGGCCTCGACGAATTGCCCGATGACACCTTCGGCCTCTCCGATCACCAGGAAGTCGGCATGCTCGAAGAGTTCGGGACTGGACATGGCGTCCGGCCCGCCGACCACCACGGGCTTGCCCCGCGCCTGCGCCATCCGGATGACCTCGAGCGAATCGACGCGCTGTGGCAGCATCCCGCCGGTCATCACCATGTCGGCCCAGGCGAGATCGGCGGGCTCGAGTGCCTCGGCGTTGCGGTTCACGAGCCTGATGTTCCAATCGCGCGGCAGCAGCGCCGCGAGCGTGATGAGACCGAGCGGCGGCGCCGGGCAGCGCACGCCATGGATGTCGCAAGCCGCCTGCAGGCTCCAGAAGGAGTTCGGATTGAAGCGCGGGAAGATCAGGAGAACATTCGGTGTCGTCACGGCCGCTCCTTCGCCTGGTCTCAGGAAAAAGCATCAGCAATCGTCGATCGAATGGCGGTTCGTTCGCGACGTTACTTACAGTCGACGCGGCGAACTTCCGCTGGAAGTTGAACACACGGAGACGCCCCGCACAACCGACGGGCGCCCTTCCGCGGAGGGTTGCCGTCAGTGCTATCCGGCCACTTCGTAGACGACGTGCAGCGCGCCGCCGCTGCGCGGCTAGCCGCGCGCTTCCAGTTCGTCGGTGACGGTCGCGAGATCGCCCGACCGCGCCTCGACGGCGCCTGGCGCATCGACCAGCGGACGATGGGTCATGACGATCGTCGGCTTGTCGCCGTAGGGCCATTCCCCGAAGCCGCGCATGACCTCGCAGGTATCGCGCCCCATCAGGATCGCATCGATACCCGCCATCAGCGCGTCGAAGCCGAACTCCTGCGGCGGATACCGTTCCAGCCAGTCGAACGATCCATCGGCGCGCGCGATCTTGCCGTCGAGCGACATCGCGATGTCACAGTGCCAGATCGTCTTTCCCATCCGCTCGATCCCACAACTAGAACAACACCGTCAGGCGCAGCGAGAAGACCGCCGCCATCTGCTGCGTCGGCGTCAGAGCCGGCTGGAAATAGAGCTGAACGTCCGGGGTGATCAAGAGATGCCGGATCGACCAGGACCAGTAGAGCTCGACCATCGTCTCGCTGGGGTTCACATAGGTGTCGGCATAGAGCGACTGGTTGACCCTGTTCCACGCGATTCCCAGACCGATCTGGTCGAGCGGCGCGCGGCCCAGCGGGTTGTTGTAGACCGCGCCGCCCGCGATCGACGACTGGATGTACTGGCTGGAATTCCATGCCGTGTTGGCCCGCAGGAAGACTCCCCACTGCTCGCCGAGCGGTTGGGAGGCGCTGAAGGACAGGCCCGTACTGGCTTGCGGCTGCATCTGGACGCTGGGCAGGTTGTAGTAGAGCAGCGAGTAGCTGCCCTGGCCGCGTTTGCCGAACGTGGGCGACCAGGCGCCGTAGAGGAACCAGGAGTACTGGCCCTGCGCCACCGTATTGAACTGGATGTAGTTGCTGGCCGCGACGTTGTTGGCGTCCTGGAAGCCCGCGGCGAAGGTCAGCTCGTCGCTCAGGCTCAGCTGGACATAGGCGCCGAGACTGCCCTGGGAGTAATTCTGGCTGCCATTCTGGGCCAGCGAATAACCGATGAAGTTGATCTGCTCATTGTTGGAATAGGCGTTGCTGTCGAAGTTCGAGAAAGGATACTGGCCCACCGTCAGCGACACGACATTGCCTGGGAAATCGTGCGTGTAGCTCACCTGCGCGAAGGTGAGCTGGTTGTCCGCATAGTCGTTGACCGGACTGTTGAGGTTCAGGCGGTTCTGCAGACTGGTGCCGGTTTGGCCCGACCAGTATTGTGTCGCGAGGTAGGCGAACTGGAAGGACCCCGTGCCGAACCGGGCAGTGTCAAACACCTCCCAGTTCACTGCGGGCGAGAACTGCGCCTGCACCGCGCCATAGTCGCTGCCCGGCGTTCCCCACTGGCTCAGCACCGACGAGGTCATCGAGTAGACGATGCCGGTCGTGTCCTGGATCTGCTGTTTCGCCTTGGCATAGCGCCGCGACGCGTTGTCGAAAGGCTGTTCCAGGAAATACTTCTCGCGCGCCTCGGCCGCCCGCAACCGGTTGTGGATCCTGCCGACATGACGCACATCGTCGTCATCGTCGGCAGCGGCCACCTCCTGGGCGAAGGCTGCCGCTTCCGGCAGAAACAGGGCGAGCAGAGCGCCAATCCAGACCGTCGAACGCATGCCGCTCCTGTCGGCCCGCGTCTATGGCGTCAGCGCCTTCTCCAGGAACGCCTTCACGTCGACCACGAACTGCTTCCAGGCCGGTTCGTGCGCGCCGTAATGCGCCCCGCAGCAACCGCCGGGCTTGCTGCGGTTGCCAACGCCATCGAGATAGCGCACCGGCAGACCCAGTGCATCGAAGCTGTGATGAGCGTTTTCGTAAACTTTTGTTTCGACCAGCTCCCGGCCGCGCAGGACCCTCTCCAGCACCGCACGGCACTGCGAGACCGGCGTCCAGTCGTCGAGCGCGCCCATCGCGAAGAACGTGGGCTGGCGCACCGCCAGGCGGGGTCCCAGCGCATCGGCCAGCGCACAGTCCGGGTAGACCAGCACGACGGCGCGGGCCACGGCCGGCGTGCGGTCCTCCGGCTTGCCCGACAGGGCGCGCAGCATCGCCACGCCGCCGCCGTAGGAATAGCCCATGTAGCCCAAGCGCCGCGGGTCGATGCCGGGCTGCTTCGCAAGCCAGGCGAGCGTCGCATCGATGTCGCCGGCCCGCGCCTCGGCGGCGGCCGGTGTCGGCCAGTTGCGGCCGCAGACATCCTTGAGGCCGCGCGCCGAGAAACTGTCGACCACCAGCGCGGCGTAGCCCCAGGAGGCCAGCAGCCCCGCCATGCGCGCCGTATTTTGGCCCGGCCCGCCGCAGCCATGGAACAGCGCGACCGCGGGCAGCGCCGCCGTCGCCTTGGCCGGCCGGAAGAGCTGCGCCGACAACTGGACCGTCCGGCCCCCTTGCTCTACGGGAACGCGAACGTTCTGCTGGGCCAGCGCGGGCGTCGCGCAGAGCAGGACAAGCAGGACCATCAGCCTTGCGATCATCGACCGGACCGTAAACCAAGCAAGATCGGACACAACAGGTGGATTGCACGTGAGCGAGACGATTTACACCATCTCCACCTGGGTGATCCCGGCCCTCCTCGCGATCACGCTGCACGAGGCCGCGCACGGCTTCGTCGCCCTGCGCTTCGGCGACAAGACCGCGTGGCAGCTCGGCCGCGTGACGCTCAACCCCTTCAAGCACATCGACCCGGTCGGCACGATCCTGCTGCCGGGCCTGCTGATCTTCCTGCGCGCGCCCTTCCTGTTCGGCTATGCCAAGCCGGTGCCGGTGAACTTCCGGGCGCTGAACAATCCCAAGCGGGACATGGTGTGGGTCGCCGCCGCCGGGCCGGCCACTAATGTGCTCATGGCACTGGCCGCGGGCCTGCTGGCGCACCTCGCCATCCTCCTGCCGCCGGACGCGGCCGCCTGGGCGATCCGCAACATCGAGAATGCCATCCTGATCAATGTCCTGCTGGCGGTGTTCAACATGATTCCGCTGCCGCCGCTGGACGGCGGGCGCGTCGCAGTCGGCCTGCTGCCCGACAGTCTCGCCCAGCCGCTGGCGCGGCTCGAGCCCTTCGGCATGCCGCTGCTGCTCGGGCTGATCTTCATCCTACCGCTGATCGGCAATCAGCTCGGCATGGACCTCAACGTCATCGGCTGGGTCCTCAGTGAGCCGGTCGGCTGGCTGGTGGACCTCGTGATACGCGTCACCGGCAACGGCTGATCGGCGGTCTCAGGTCCGGACGTCGCTCGGCTCCGCGGGCGCGTCCTGCCTGTCCGACTGCGGCGGCGCGAGGTTCATGGCCTGGCGCTCCTCGGCGATGCTGGCGACGGCGGCGCGGACACCGGGATGGCGTGCCATGAACTGGTTGAAGTCGCGCCGGTCGAGCACCAGGAACTGGCAGAAATCGACGGCGATCACGTCGGCGGTGCGACGTTCGCCGGTCAGCAGCGCCATCTCGCCGAAATAGGCGCCGGCTTCGAGGCGGATGACCCGGTGGGCGACATGCACTTCGACCGCGCCCGACGAGATGAAGTACATGCCGTCGGCGCGGTCGCCGGCGCGGATCACCCGGTCGCCCGGCGAGGCCGGTTTCGGACGGAACATCAGCAGAAGCGATTCCTGGTCTTGCCGTTCGACGAGCTGAAGCATCGGAAACAGCTCGAGCAGTTTGCTCAGCTTGAGGTCCTCGGCCTTCGACCGCTCTGCCTGGCGGGCCTTGATGATGGCGAGCTGGCGGCCCAGCGCCTCGTAGTGACGCTGGCCGAAGAAGGCGGTGCCGGCCGGCTGGGCGACGCGCTTCTGCAGCAGGCCCACGGCATGGAAGACCAGCGGATTCAGCATGATCGAGAACAGCGCGCCGCCCACCACCAGGTCGCGGCCCTCGTTCGGCACGAGCCCGGCCGAGATGCCGAGCGCGATCAGGATGAAGGAGAACTCGCCGATCTGCGCCAGGCTGGCCGACACGACGAGGCCGGTGCCGATCGGGTAGCGCAACAGCATGATGATGGCGAAGGCGATCAGCGACTTGCCGAAGATGATCAGCGCCAGCACCGAGAGCACGGCGCCGGGCGAGCGGTAGAGAATCGTCGGATCGAACAGCATGCCGACCGAGACGAAGAACAGGACCGAGAAGGCGTCCTGCAGCGGCAGGGAGTCGGCGGCTGCCTTGTGGCTGAACGAGGATTCGCTCAGCACCACGCCGGCGAAGAAGGCGCCCAGCGCAAACGAGACGCCGAAGATGTGGGCCGAGCCGTAGGCGATGCCCAGCGCGACCGCGAGAACCGAGAGCGTGAACAGTTCGCGCGAGCCGGTGCGGGCAACGCGCGCCAGCATCCACGGCACCACCTTCGGGCCGATCAGGATGGCGATGGCGGCGAAGGCCCCGACCTTCGCCAGGGTGATCGCCAGCTCCAGCGCGATCGGCATGTCGGACGGGGCATGGCCCTGGATCGGCTTGCCGCCCAGCACCTCGGCGAAGGCCGGCAGCAGCACCAGCGCCAAGACCATCGCGAGATCCTCGACGATCAGCCAGCCCACGGCGACCCTTCCGTTGGGACTGTCGACCATGTTGCGCTCCTCCAGCGCCTTCAGCAGCACGACCGTGCTGGCGACCGACAGGCTGAGGCCGATCACGAGGCCGGTGCCGAAGCTCCAGCCCCACAGCGAACACAGGCCGATGCCGAGCAGGGTTGCCAGCACGATCTGCCCGATCGCGCCCGGTATGGCGATGCCTTTGACGGCCAGGAGATCCGACGTGGAGAAGTGCAGGCCGACGCCGAACATCAGCAGGATGACGCCCACTTCGGCGAGTTGGGACGACAGTCCGGCATCCGCGACGAAGCCCGGCGTGTAGGGACCGATCAGAACACCGGCCACGAGATAGCCGACCAGAGGTGGCAGGCGCAGCCTGTCTGCAATGTAGCCGAAGCCGAAGGCGAGCACGAAGGCGATGGCGATGGTGGCGATCAACGTTGCTTCGTGATGCACGTTCGAGGTCCGTCGGCTATTGCGGGAAGACGCTCATTTTAGGCAGCGGCAACGGGAATTGCACCCTTTGTGCATCCAGGCCACCCCGAACTGCCCGGCGCCCCCGTGGAGAAATCCCGCTTCAGACGGGAATAACCGCCCTATCCCCGGCGTCTCTCCTCTGCAGACCAACCACTGCATGGGAGTCACCAAATGCTGAAGTCGATCTTCGCCGCCACCGCCGCCCTGGCGCTTCTCGCCGCCGGCACTGCTTTCGCCGCCGAGCCGGCCTCGGCCACACCGCCCGCCCTGAAGGATGGCATGTTTGTCACCACGAGCGGCATGACGCTCTACACGTTCGACAAGGACGCGACGCCCGGCAAGTCGGTGTGCAACGGGCCCTGCGCCACCAACTGGCCGCCCGCCCTCGCGGCCGACGGTGCCAAGGCCACCGGCGACTGGACGATCATCACCCGCGACGACGGGCTGAAGCAGTGGGCCTACAAGGGCAAGCCCCTCTACGCCTTCGCCAAGGACACCAAGGCCGGCGACAAGACGGGCGACGGCTTCCTGAACGGCGCCTGGCACGTCGCCAAGTAACGAACGAGGCATGGCGCCGGTCCCGGTCCGGCCGGCGCCGTCCTCCTGTAGAGTGAAGCCATGGCCGATGCGGAAGCCCTGCTCGAACCGCTGATCCCGGCGTTGCGGCGCTACGCCTATGCGCTGCTGCGCGACCATGATGCGGCCGACGACCTTGTCCAGGACACGCTCGAGCGGGCGCTGTCGCGCTGGGCGCTGCGGCGGAGCGACGGCGATCTCAGGGCCTGGCTCTTCACCATTCAACGCAATCTCTACGTTTCGGCGCTACGCCAGGGCCAGCGGCGCGGCGCCCATGTCGAGCTCGACGAGGCCACCACGCCGTCCACGGTTGCGCAGCAGGAAAGCGGCATCGAGGTGCAGGATATACTGGCGGCGCTCGACCAGCTGCCGGAAGAACAGAAGTCGCTGCTGTTGCTGGTGGGAGTCGAGGATCTTTCCTACGACGACGCGGCGAAGGTCATGGGCGTGCCCGCGGGCACGGTGATGTCGCGCCTGTCGCGCGGCCGCCAGCGGCTGCGCGCGCTGCTGGAGACGGGACGGACGACGCTCCTGCGGAGAGTGAAATGACGGGCAGGGAGTTTTCGGTCGGCGACGAGGCGTTGCAGGCGTTCGTCGATGAACGCCTCGACGACGAGCGCCGCGCGGCGGTCGAGGCCCACCTGGCCCTCCATCCCGAACTCGCCGAGCGCGTCGCGCTGGAGCGCCGGCAGCGCGCGATCCTGCGCAGCCGGCTCGAGGCCAAGTTCGCCGAGCCCATCCCCGCCCGGCTGCGGATCGCCAATCTGCGCGCCGCGCGGCGCACCTCGTGGACGCGCGGCTGGACCAGCGCCGCCGCCGCGGTCGCCCTCTTCGTGTCCGGCGCGACGGCCGGCTGGTTCGCCAACCAGATCGGGCCGGCGGCATCGCCCCCCGCGCCGACCGTCAGCGTCGCCCAGGGCGCACAAGCGGCCTACCGCACCTTCGTGGTCGAGGTCGCACATCCGGTGGAAGTCGGCGTGCAGCAGGAGACGCATCTGCTGCAGTGGCTCTCCAAGCGGCTCGGCCGCAAGCTCGCCGCGCCCGATCTCTCGCCCTTCGGCTACAGGTTGATGGGCGGCCGGCTGCTGCCCGGCGGCAGCGGCGCGGCGGCCCAGCTCATGTACGACGATGCAAGCGGCCGCCGGCTCACGATCTACGTGCGCGCGGCCGAGGGAACCGAGACGGCGTTCCGTTTCCAGAAGGAAGGCGAGGCCGCAACCTTCGCCTGGATCGACCAGGGCTTCGGCTTCGCCGTGACCGCAACGACCACCCGCGAAGAGCTGCTGCCGATCGCCGAGGCGGTCTATCGCGGGTTGGAAGGGAAGAGTTAGAGCGTTTCCGGACGAGATAGAATCGAGCCGAGTATCTCAACACTGACCTCGCCCTGAGGAGCGAACGGAGTGAGCGTCTCGAAGGGTGGGCACGCGCACCCATCGGTTGCCCATCCTTCGAGACGCGCCGCTTCGCGACGCTCCTCAGGATGAGGTAAGTGCTTGAATCGATTCAATTCATTTCCGGCCAGCCTCTCAGGATGAGGTGGTGGGTGAATGTAAAACGGAAGGACTCTAGCCTTGGAGCGCGCCACTCCAGTGGCGCTCATGATTGCGCCACGGGAGTGGCGCTCCAATTACTTCGTCGGGTCGGTGTGATCCTCGAATTTCTTGAGGTGGCTCGGCGCCCATTTATGGTCGCGGGCCTTCACGATCCATTCGTCGAGCTTGGGCCAGCGGCGGCGCGCCGATGTCACCCATCGGCGGCCGGTCTCGAATTCGGTGGCCAGCAGGTAAAGCGCCAGCACGAAGAAGATCCAGCCCTGAAGAAGTGGGATGAATCCGCCCACCACCGACATGATGAGGCAGGCGGCGATCGCAAGCGCCATCAGGGGCTTGCGCATGCCGACCTACAGATGGATCGGCTTGTCCCAGGCGGCGAGCGCGGCTTCCTTGAGCGCCTCGTTGACCGTGGGATGGGCGTGGCAGACGCGACCGATATCCTCGGCCGAAGCGGAGAATTCCATGGCCATCGCGGCTTCCGCGATCATCGTCCCGGCCTCGGCGCCGAAGATGTGGACGCCCAGCACCTTGTCGCTCGCCTTGTCGGCCAGAACCTTCACGAAGCCCTCCGTGGCGCCGTTCGCGCGGCTGCGCGGGTCGGCGGTGAACGGATACTTACCGACCTTGTAGGCAACGCCGGCCGACTTGAGTTGTTCCTCGGTCTTGCCGACCCACGCCACCTCGGGCTGGGTGTAGATGATCGATGGCACGAGATCCCAGTTCACGTGGCCCTTCTGACCCGCGAGTGTCTCGACGCAGGCCACGCCATCCTCGCTCGCCTTGTGCGCGAGCATCGGCCCGTCGATCACGTCGCCGATCGCGTAGATGCCGGGCACCGAAGTCTGGAAATGACCGTCGACGGCGATGCGGCCGCGCTCGGTCATCTTGACGCCCACCTTGTCGAGGCCGAGGCCCGCGACATAGGGCCGGCGACCGATCGAGACCAGCACCACGTCGGCTTCGAGCGTCTCGGCGTCGCCGCCCTTCGCGGGTTCGACGGTCAGCCTCACGCCGGCGTCGGTCGTCTCGGCCTTCGTGACCTTGGCGCCCAGCTTGAACTTGAGGCCCTGCTTGGCCAGCGTACGCTGGAGGAACTTGGTGACCTCGTCGTCGACGCCGGGCGTGATGCGGTCGAGGAACTCGACCACAGTCACCTCGGCGCCGAGGCGGCGCCACACCGATCCGAGCTCGAGTCCGATGATGCCGGCGCCGACCACGACCATGCGCTTGGGCACCTCGTTGAGTTCCAGCGCGCCGGTCGAGGAGACGATCTTCTTCTCGTCGATCGTGACCCCCGGCAGCGGCGTCACTTCCGAGCCGCTGGCGATCAGGATGTTCTTCGCCGACAGCGTGTCCTTGACCGCGCCATCGTCGCCCAGCACTGCCACCGAACCCGGCGCCTCGATGCGGCCCGCGCCGGTGTAGGAGGCGATCTTGTTCTTCTTGAACAGGAAGGCCACGCCCTTGGTGGTGGCCTCGACGACCTCGCCCTTGCGCTTCATGAGCTGGCCGAAATCGAGCGTCGGCGCCGCGACGACGACGCCGTGGACGGCGAGATCGTGGCCCGCCTCCTCGAACAGGTGCGAGGATTGCAGCAGCGCCTTGGAGGGAATGCAGCCGACGTTGAGGCAGGTGCCGCCCAAGGTCGCGCGCTTCTCGACCACCGCGACCTTCAGGCCGAGCTGCGAGGCGCGGATCGCGGCCACATAACCGCCGGGGCCCGCGCCGATCACGATCAGATCGAAGGATTCGTTTGCCATGTCACTGCACCGGCTGATCCACTCTCGCTGTCATCCCGAGCGCAGCGAGGGACCTTTCGCGGCGCCCGACTAAGGGTCCCTCGCTGCGCTCGGGATGACACCGAGAGCGAGGCTATCGTCTTGCGTCCTAGACGCCGAGCAGCAGACGCTCGGGGTCCTCGATGCCTTCCTTGACCTTGACCAGGAACAGCACGGCCTCGCGGCCGTCGATGATGCGATGGTCGTAGGACAAAGCGAGATACATCATCGGACGCGCCTTGATCTCGCCGCCGACCAGCATGGGCCGCTGCTGGATCTTGTGCATGCCGAGGATGGCGGACTGCGGCGGGTTCAGGATCGGAGTCGACATCAGCGAGCCGTAGACGCCGCCGTTCGAGATGGTGAAGGTGCCGCCCGTCAGGTCGGCGATCGACAGCTTGCCGTCGCGCGCCTTGCGGCCGAGATCGCCGATGCCCTTCTCGATGCCCGCGAAGTCCAGCACGTCGGCGTCACGCAACACCGGCACGACCAGGCCCTGCGGCGAACCGACGGCGACACCGATGTCGTAGTAGTTCTTGTAGACGATCTCCTCGCCTTCGATCTCGGCATTGACCGCCGGCAGCTCCTTGAGCCCCGCGATGCAGGCCTTCACGAAGAAGGACATGAAGCCCAGCCGGGCGCCATGCTTCTTCTCGAAGTCGTCCTTGAGCCGCTCGCGCAGGGACATCACCGCGGTCATGTCCACCTCGTTGAAGGTGGTGAGCATCGCGGCGGTGTTCTGCGCCTCCTTGAGGCGGCTGGCGATGGTGCGGCGAAGCCGCGTCATCTTCACCCGCTCCTCGCGGTCGGCCTTGAGGCGCGGACCGGCCGGCACGGCAGGCTTGGCCGCCGGCGCGGCCGCGGTCGGGATCGACGAGAGTGCGGCGAGCACGTCTTCCTTGGTGGCGCGGCCGTCCTTGCCCGTGGGCTGGATGGCGGCGGCGGAAACGCCCTTCTCCTCCGCGAGCTTGCGCGCCGCCGGACCCGAGGCGGCGAGATTCGCGCCGGCGGGAGCCGCAGCAGCGGGCGCCGGTGCGGGAGCGGCGGCGGGCTTGGGAGCGGCAGGCGCGGCAGCCTTCGGCGCGGGCGCGCTGGCGGCGCCGGCGCCGGCCTCAATGTGGCAGAGCACGCCGCCCACCTGGACCGAAGCGCCCTCTTCCACCGCGAGGTCGGCAATGGTGCCGGCAACGCTCGCATTCACCTCGACGGTGACCTTGTCGGTCTCGAGCTCGCAAAGAGGCTGGTCGACGGCAACCTTGTCGCCTGCCTTCACCAGCCACTTGGCAACGGTCGCCTCGGTGACCGATTCGCCCAGAGCCGGAACCTTGATCTCGACGGCCATGACTAAAATCCCTCCTCTAGCCGCGCTCAACCGACGGTGAGAGCGCGGTCGACCAGATCGGCCTGTTCCTTGACATGGGTGCGTGCGGAGCCCGTGGCGGGCGACGCCGCTTCGGGGCGGCCGATGTAGAGCGGCCGCTTCGCCTTCGTCTCGATGCCGGCCAGCGCGCGTTCGATGCGGCGGTCGACGAAGTGCCAGGCGCCCATGTTCTCGGGCTCCTCCTGGCACCATACGACGTCGGCATTCGGATACTGCGCGAGCCGCACGCCCAGCCGCGTGAACGGGAACGGGTAGAGCTGCTCGATTCGCAGAATGGCGATGTCGTCGATCTTGCGCTTGCGACGCTCGGCCACGAGATCGAAATAGACCTTGCCCGAGCAGAGCACGACACGGCGCACCTTGGCGCCGTCCACGAGCTGGTCGGTTTCGGCAAGGATGCGGCGGAACGAGCTGCCCGGCCCGAACTCGGCCAGGGTCGAGACGCAATCCTTGTGACGCAGCAGCGACTTCGGCGTCATCACCACCAGCGGCTTGCGGAAGGTGCGGCGCATCTGCCGGCGCAACGCGTGGAAGTAGTTAGCCGGGGTGGTCGGATTGATGACCTGCCAGTTGTCTTCGGCCGAGAGCTGCAGATAGCGTTCGAGGCGCGCGGAACTGTGTTCGGGTCCCTGGCCCTCGTAGCCGTGCGGCAGCAGCATGACGAGCCCCGACATGCGCAGCCACTTGCTCTCGCCCGAGCAGATGAACTGGTCGATGATGACCTGGGCGCCGTTGGCGAAGTCGCCGAACTGTGCTTCCCACAGCACGAGCGCGTTGGGCTCAGCCAGCGAGTAGCCGTACTCGAACCCCAGCACGCCCGCCTCGTTCAGCGGGCTGTCGATCACCTCGTAGCGCGCTTGCCCCTCGGCCACGTGGTTGAGCGGCACGTATTTGGCTTCGGTGATCTGATCGACCAGCACCGAGTGGCGCTGGGAGAAGGTGCCACGGCCGGAATCCTGGCCGCTGAGACGCACCGGCGTGCCTTCCGCCAGGAGCGTGCCGAACGCCAGAGCCTCGCCGGTCGCCCAGTCGATGTTCTCGCCGGTATCGATCGTCTTGCGCTTCTCCTGGAGCTGGCGCGTGATCTTGCGGTTGAGCTCGAAGCTCTTCGGCGCCTCGGAAATCGCATATCCGACCGACTTCAGCCGGTCGAACTCGACGGCGGTGACGCCCTTGCGGTCCTCTTCGCCCGGCGCGACCGTGAAGCCCGCCCACTTGCCCTCGAGCCAGTCGGCCTTGTTTGGCTTGTAGTTGGTCGCCGCCTCGAGCGCCTTGTCGAGTTTTTCGCGCAAGCTGGCATCCATCGCGGCGACTTCCTCGGCCGTCACCACGCCCTCGGCTTCGAGGGCCGCCGCGTAGACTTCCTTCACCGAGCGGTGCGCACCGATCTTCTGGTACATCAGCGGCTGGGTGAACATCGGCTCGTCACCCTCGTTGTGACCGTGCCGGCGGTAGCAGAACATGTCGATGACGATGTCGCGCTTGAAGTGCTGGCGGAACTCCGTCGCGATGCGCGCGACGTGGACCACGGCCTCGGGATCGTCGCCGTTAACGTGCAGGATCGGCGCCTGCACGATCTTGGCGACTTCCGTGCAATAGGGGCCGGAGCGCGATTCGGTCGGCAGGGTCGTGAAGCCGATCTGGTTGTTCACGATGAAATGGATGGTCCCGCCGATGCGGTAGCCCGCGAGATCGGAGAGATCGAGACCCTCCGCCACCAGCCCCTGGCCCGCGAAGGCGGCGTCGCCGTGCATCAGGATGCACATGACCTGGCTGCGCTCGGTGTCGCCGCGCTGATCCTCCTTGGCGCGCGCCTTGCCCAGCACGACCGGATTCACCGCCTCGAGATGCGAGGGATTGGGCGACAGCGAGAGATGGATCACGTTGCCGTCGAACTCGCGATCGGCGGAGGCGCCGAGGTGATACTTCACGTCGCCCGAGCCGCGCATCTCCTCGGGCTGCGAGGAGCGGCCCTGGAATTCGGAGAACAGCGCCGTGTAGCTCTTGTGCATGACGTGCACGAGGGTGTTGAGGCGGCCACGATGTGGCATGCCCAGCATCACTTCCTTCACGCCGAGCTGGCCGCCGCGCTTCAGGATCTGCTCGATACCGGGAATCAGCGATTCGCCGCCATCGAGGCCGAAGCGCTTGGTGCCGACGAACTTCACGTGCAGGTAGCGCTCGAGACCCTCGGCCTCGCCCACCCGCTCGAGGATCATCTTGCGGCCGGTGACCGTAAACTCGGTGTGGTTCTCGATGTGCTCGATGCGCTCCTGGATCCACGCCTTCTGGTCGGGATCGGAGATGTGCATGAACTCGACGCCGATCTTGCCGCAGTAGGTCTTGCGCAGCCGTTCCATGATCTGGCGCAGCGTCGCCGCCTCGCCCAGCGCCAGCGAACCGAAGATCAGGATGGGACGGTCCCAGTCGGCTTCGGTGAACCCGTAGGTCGCGGGATCGAGCTCGCGGTGCGGCGCCTGGCGCACCAGGCCCAGCGGATCGAGGTCGGCGGCGAGATGGCCGCGGATGCGGTAGGCGCGGATCAGCATCAAGGCGCGCGCGGTGTCCTGCGCGGCGTTGCGGATCTCCTCCTCGGTCTTGCCGGCCATCGCGGCCGGGGCCGCCGCCTTGCCGCCCTTCACGTTGCGGTTGGCCGGGGCCGGAACCGCGTCGGGATCGACGGCGCCGATCACCCGCGCACCGTTGGGCGCCCAGGAGGCGCCGCGCACCTCGGCCAGCACGTCGCCCGCCTGCTCGGCCAGCGCACCGAAGAAGGTCTGCCACTCGGCGTCGACCGACGCGGCATCCGCGAGGTAGCGCGCGTAGAGTTCCTCGATGAATGGCGCGTTGGCGCCGAACAGGAACGACGTCTGTTCTGCTCTCATGGCCCGATACTCCCTGGCCTGTATTTGCTGGCCGCCTGGCAGAGGCTGGGCGGCGATCCCGCTTGTCAGCCCTTCATGGCCTTAAGCATTTCCTCGCCCAAAGCCGCAGGCGACTCCGCAACTCTGATGCCGGCCCTGCGCATGGCGTCGACCTTGAACTCGGCGGTGTCGTTGCCGCCGGAGATCACGGCGCCGGCATGGCCCATGCGCCGTCCCGGAGGAGCCGTGCGGCCGGCGATGAAACCCACCACCGGCTTCTTCGTTCCGGACGCCTTGAGGAACTCGGCGCCCTTGACCTCGGCATCGCCGCCGATCTCGCCGATCATCACGATGCCCTCGGTCTCGGGATCGCGGATGAACATGTCGAGGCACTCGACGAAGTTGGTGCCGTTCACCGGGTCGCCGCCGATGCCGATGCAGGTCGTCTGGCCGAGACCCGCGGCCGTGGTCTGCGCCACCGCCTCGTAGGTCAGCGTGCCCGAACGCGAAACGATGCCGATCCTGCCGCGCCTGTGGATGTGGCCCGGCATGATGCCGATCTTGCATTCGCCCGGCGTGATCACGCCCGGGCAGTTCGGGCCGATCAGCCGCGACCGGGAGGCGGTGAGCGCGCGCTTCACCTTGACCATATCGTTCACCGGGATGCCCTCGGTGATGCAGACGATCAGCGGGATCTCCGCGTCGATCGCCTCGAGGATCGAATCGGCGGCGAAGGGCGGCGGCACGTAGATCACCGACGCGTTGCAGCCGGTCTTGGCGACCGCTTCCGCGACGGTGTCGAATACCGGCAGGTCGAGATGCTTGGTGCCGCCTTTGCCCGGCGTCACGCCGCCGACCATCTTGGTCCCGTAGGCGATCGCCTGTTCGGTGTGGAAGGTGCCCTGCGAGCCGGTGATGCCCTGGCAGATGACCTTGGTGTTCTTGTCGACCAGGACGGCCATCAGTTGTTCTCCTTGACGGCCTTGACGATCTTCTCGGCGGCGTCCGCGAGGTTCTCCGCCGAGGTGATCTTGAGGCCCGATTCCTTGAGGATCTTCTTGCCGAGGTCGACGTTCGTGCCTTCCAGCCGGACGACCAGCGGCACGTGCAGGTTGACCTCGCGCGCCGCGGCGACGACGC
This sequence comes from Reyranella sp., assembly GCF_965227665.1. Classification (GTDB taxonomy): domain Bacteria; phylum Pseudomonadota; class Alphaproteobacteria; order Reyranellales; family Reyranellaceae; genus Reyranella. The sequence goes on along the minus strand of NZ_OZ245767.1, from coordinate 4,221,420 downwards.
CTTCGGCGATCACGTCGCAGCGCATGATGCCGCCGAAGATGTTGACCAGGATGCCCTCGACGTTGGGATCCTTGAGGATGATCTTGAACGCGGCCGTCACGCGCTCCTTGGTGGCGCCGCCGCCAACGTCGAGGAAGTTGGCGGGCTCCGAACCGTAGAGCTTGATGATGTCCATGGTGGCCATCGCGAGGCCCGCGCCGTTCACCATGCAGCCGATCTGGCCGTCGAGCTTCACGTAGTTCAGCGCGTACTTGGCGGCCTCGGTCTCGGCCGGGTCCTCCTCGTCGACGTCGCGCAGCTCCTCGAGGTCCTTGTGACGGTAGAGGGCGTTGTCGTCGAAGTTCATCTTGGCATCGAGAGCCACGATGTCGCCCGCGCCGGTTACGACCAGCGGGTTGATCTCGATCAGCGAAGCGTCGAGATCGACATAGGCGCGATAGAGGTTGCCCAGCAAGGTCGTGAAGGCACTGACCTGCTTGCCGCTGAGGCCCAGCGCGAAGGCGATCTTGCGGCCCTGATAGGGCTGGTAGCCGGCGGCCGGGTCGATCGCCTGGGTGACGATCTTCTCAGGCGTCTCGTGCGCCACGGTCTCGATGTCCATGCCGCCCTCGGTCGAGGCGACGACGGAAATGCGGCCGGCGGCTCGGTCCACCAGCATCGAAAGATAGAGTTCGCGTTTGATGTCGCAACCGTCCTCGATGTAGAGGCGCTGCACGGTGCGGCCGGTCGGACCGGTCTGCTTGGTCACGAGATCCTGGCCCAGCATCGCGGCCGCCTGCGCACCGACATCGTCGACCGACTTCGAGATGCGCACGCCGCCCTTGCCCGTCGGATCGTTCTTGAAGTGACCCTTGCCGCGGCCGCCGGCATGGATCTGCGCCTTCACGACCGTGACGGCACCACCCAGCTTGCGCGCGACATCCATCGCCTCGTCTTTGGTGTAGGCAACGCCGCCCTTCAGGAGGGGGATCGCGAATTTGGCCAGAAGTGCCTTGGCCTGATACTCGTGGATATTCATGGGGTCCTATCGTTTGGGAGTGCGTAGGAAACGCGCCTCTCAGTTTTCATACGCAACTGACCAAGGGATGCGGCACTTTATGAGCGCCGCAAGCCCTTGGCAACGATGGACTGATGAACGTTTGTGGTCGCTCGACTAAAGTCGAAAGACCCTACTTTCTCAACGGCCAACGATCTTGTTGGTGGCGTCGATCAGCGACTGAACGGCAGCGACCGACTTGTCGAACATCGCCTTTTCCTCGGCATTGAACTCGACCTCGACGATGCGCTCGACGCCCTTGGCGCCGATCACGACCGGCACGCCGATGTAGAGGCCCTTCACGCCGTACTCGCCATTCAGCTTGGCGGCGCAGGGGATCACGCGCTTCTTGTCCCGGAGGTAGGACTCGGCCATCGCGATGGCCGACGCGGCCGGGGCGTAGAAGGCCGAGCCGGTCTTGAGGTGGGCGACGATCTCGGCGCCGCCGTCACGGGTGCGCTGGACGATCTGCTCGAGGCGCTCCTTGGTGGTCCAGCCCATGTCGACCAGATCGTGCAGCGAAATGCCGCCGACCGTCGAGTAGCGCAGCAGCGGCACCATCGTGTCGCCGTGGCCGCCCAGCACGAAGGCCGTGACGTCCTCGACCGAGACGTTGAACTCTTCGGCGAGGAACAGGCGGAAGCGGGCGCTGTCGAGCACGCCGGCCATGCCGACGACCTTCTCCGGCGCGAAACCGGTGACTTCCTGCATCAGGCCGACCATGGCGTCGAGCGGGTTGGTGATGACGATGACGAAGGCGTTCGGGGCGTGCTGCTTGATGCCCTTGCCGACCGAATCGATGACCTTGGCGTTGATGCCGACCAGGTCGTCGCGAGTCATGCCGGGCTTGCGCGGCACGCCGGCGGTGACGATCACGACGTCCGCGCCCTCGATGTCCTTGTAGTCCGACGAGCCACTGTACTTGGCGTCGAAGCCTTCGACCGGGCTGAGCTGGGCGATGTCGAGGGCCTTGCCCTTGGCAGTGCCCTCGGCGGCGGGGATGTCGAAGAGGACGATGTCGCCCAGTTCCTTCTGGCCGGCGAGCAGCGCGAGCGTGCCGCCAATCTGTCCGGCGCCGATCAGCGCGATCTTCTTGCGAGCCATGCGAAAAACTCCCGTTCTTAAAGGCGCCGCGTGGTAGCGCGATTCTCCCGGGGCAGCAAGACAGACGGGTTCAGACCGGGTGTTTCGCCAGGTGCGCCAGCAGCAGATCGGTCGTCCTGGCGGGTGCCTGGTCCATCACGAAATGGCCGACGCCGGGCAGGACTTCCATCGCGAAGGTAGGCTTCACGAACTCCGCCGTGCCGTAGGCTGCGTCGGGTCCGACCGTCGCATCGGCATCGCCCCAGACATAGAGCGTCGGCACCGCGATGGTCCCGATATCGGCGGCCAGCCCTTTGTTCGAGCGATACCAGGCGAGCGCCGCCTCGAGCGCCTCGGGCGTGCCCAGCACGGAGAGATGATCCTCCAGCGCCTCGGACGGCACGCCCTGGCCGAACAGCCCGTCGCGCAGTCGCTTGGCATCGTCGGCCAGCAGCAGCTTGGCGGTCTCGGGTTCGAGGAAGGCGCGATGGTGCCGCGAGCGATGCTTCTGGTCGCCGTCTTCCTTCAGGAGCGCCTGCCGGAACGACTGCGGGTGCGGCCGCGACAGGATCGTGAGCGACGCGAGGCGATCGGGATGCGCGCCGGCGACGCCCCACGAGACCTGTCCGCCCCAATCGTGGCCGACGAGATGGAAGCGCTTGCCCTCGTAGCCGGCGGCCGCCGCGATCTCGATCGCATCGCCGATCAGCCGGTCGAAGGCATAGTTCGAAAGGTCCGCCGGATCCGGCCGCGCACCGGCCGAGTAGCCGCGCTGGTCCGGCGCGACGGCGCGATAGGCGTGCGCCGCCAGCACCGGCAGGGCGGCCCGCCAGCTATGCCGCGATTCGGGAAACCCGTGCAGCATCAGCACCAGCGGCCCACCGACCGGGCCATCGACATCCGTGGTGAATGCGAGGCCCGACCGGGTCTCGAGGTTTATCGTCTCGGCCATGAGCCGATCAGACACCGTTGGCTTTGAACCAGGCAAGCGCCTTCTTCCATGCATCCTCCGCCTGCTCCTTGCGGTAGGACGGGCGATAGTCGGCGTTGAACGCGTGCGGCGTGTCTGGATAGGTGTCGATCTGCGACTTCTGGGCGGCCGGGCTGCCGGCCTTCAGGGCCGCGCGCATGCGGTCGACGGTGTCGTTCGGAATGCCGGTGTCGGCGCCGCCGTAGAGGCCGAGCACCGGCGCCTTGAGGTCCTTGGCGATGTCGACCGGATGCTTGGGCGTCATCGGCGTCGAATCGCCGACGACCCGGCCGTACCACGCGACGCCCGCCTTGAGCCCCGAACTGTAGGCCGCATAGAGCCAGACGATGCGGCCGCCCCAGCAGAAGCCGGTGATGCCGAGTTTGGCGGTGTCGGCCTTGCCCTCGCCCTTGGCGAAGGCGACGGTCGCGTCGAGGTCGCCCATGACCTGCTCGTCCGGCACCTTCGCGACGATCTCGCGCAGCAGCGCCTGCGTGTCGGTGATGGCCTTGGGATCGCCCTGGCGGAAATAGAGTTCCGGCGCGATGGCGTAGTAGCCGGCCTTGGCGAAACGGCGGCAGAGATCGGCGATGTGCGCGTGGACGCCGAAGATCTCCTGCACGACCAGAATCGTGCCGAAAGCCTGGCCAGAGGCCGGCATGGCGCGGTAGGCGTCCATCTCCTTGCCGTCCTTGGTCTTGACCTTGACGGCGCCCGCCGTGAGTCCGTCCGCCGGCGTGGTGATCATGGTCTGCGCCTGGACCGGCTGCACCGACAACGCGAATGCGCCGCCGAGCGCCGCGCCGGTCGCCGTCGCCTTCAAGGCGCTACGGCGCGACAGGCCGCCTTCGTTCAAGGAAATCACGCGATCGCCGTCCATGTCCTGCCTCCCGAATAAACTCTGAAAAACGCCGCAGAGCCTATGCTGCGGCCGGACAGGGCCACAATCACGATTAGGCGATGTGATCGAGGTTCAGATACTCCGGGCTCTGCATTTCCATGAGCCGCGAGACGGTGCGCTGGAATTCGAAGGAGCCGTCGCCTTCGGGGTAGAGGTTTCCCGGGTTTGCCGCCGCCGAACAGATGAACTTCACCTTCTTCTCGTAGAAGGTGTCGATCATCGTCACGAAGCGAACGGCCTTGTCCTGGCTGTCCGGCCCCATCTTGGGAATCTCCGCCACGATGACGGTGTGGAAACTGTCGGCGATGCACAGGAAGTCCGCGGCGCCCATCGGCTTGGCGCACCAGTCCATGAAATGCGCCATCGCGACGCCGGGCGCCGCGCGCGGCACCTCGACATCGCGCCCCTGCGTGCGCAGCACGCGCGGCTCGCCGTCAGAGCCGTTGCTCAACGCGCGGAACGCCTCGTCGAGCTTCTTGGTCGCCCAGCTCCCGAGCGGGGTGAGGTAGAGGTCGAGTTCACGCAGCCGCCCCATGCGGTAGTCCTGCGCGCCGCCCAGCTCCAGCACTTCGAGGCGCTGCTTCACCAGGTCGATGAAGGGCAGGAAGCGGTCGCGCTGCAGGCCGTTCTTGTAGAGATCGTCGGGCGCCCGGTTGGACGTGGCGATCACCGTGATCCCCTCCTCGAACAGCGTCTCGAACAGGCGGCCGAGGATCATCGCGTCGGCGATGTTGGTCACCTGGAACTCGTCGAAGCAGAGAAGTCGCGTCTCGGCCGCGATCTCCCGCGCGATCGGCACGATCGTGTCGGATTCGGGCGGCGCGCCCTTGGCCGCCAACTCCTCGCGCCGGCGATGCAGCCGCGCCTGAACTTCGAGCATGAATTCGTGGAAGTGGACGCGGCGCTTCTTCGCGACCGGGGCGTCGGCAAAGAACAGGTCCATCAGCATGGACTTGCCGCGACCGACCGAGCCCCAGATGTAGAGACCGTGGGGGCCTTCCGGCGGTTTGGGTGCGTGACCGAAGCCCAGGCGGGCCAGGAAGCCGGTCTTCACCGGCGGGGCATTCGCCAGAGCGCCCAGCTGGTCGTGGATCGCCTGCAGGCGCAGAACGACTTTTTCCTGCACGGGATCGGCGTGGATCTCGCCGGCGGCGCGGCGCGCGGCGAGGTTGGCGAGCGGGCCCTTGCCGGTCGAGGGGATACTGGACTCCATGGCGGCGGCATACCTAGCTCACCGTCGCGCGGCTGCCTATAAGGTGCGGCGATGAAGATTGCGTTCCTCGGCACTTCCGCCTTCGCCGTGCCGGCACTCGCCGCGCTGGTCGAAGCGGGCCACGACGTCGCCTGCGTCTACACCAGGGCCCCCAAACCCGCCGGTCGCGGCCAGCAGGAGCGCAAGACGCCCGTGCACGAGCTCGCCGACCGGCTGGGCCTCCCGGTCCGCACGCCGCGCACCCTGAAGAGCGACGAGGAGGCCTCGGCCTTCAAGGCGCTCGATCTCGATGCTGCCGTGGTCGTGTCCTATGGCCATATCCTGCCCAAAAGCTTCCTCGACGCGCCGGTGCTGGGCTGCATCAACATCCACGGCTCCCTGCTGCCGCGCTGGCGCGGCGCGGCCCCCATCCATCGCGCGATCCTGGCCGGCGACGCCGAAACCGGGGTCACCATCATGCGCATGGACGAGGGCCTCGACACCGGCCCGATGCTGCTGGCCGAAGGCACGCCGATTTCCGCCGCCGATACCGCCGAAACCGTCCACGACCGGCTGGCCGATCTCGGCGCCCGCCTGATCGTCTCGACCCTCGACGGGTTGCTGCGCCGGAGCATCGAGCCGGTCGTCCAGCCGGTCGAGGGCGTCACCTATGCCCACAAGCTCGGCAAGGAGGAAGGCGCGCTCGACTGGCGCCGGCCGGCCGCCGAACTGGAGCGCAAGGTGCGGGCATTCGATCCCTGGCCCGGCACCTACTTCGAAGCGCCCAAGGCGGGCGGGGTCGAGCGCATCAAGGTGCTGGCGGCGGCCCTCACCCTGGCCGGGGGAACGCCCGGCAGCGTCTCCATCGCCCGCGACGGCTTTCCGGTCGTGACCTGCGGTGTCGGCGGGCTGAAGCTCCTGAAGCTGCAGCGCCCCGGCAAGTCGGCGCAGTCGGCCGATGCGTTTCTGCGCGGTTTCGCGCTCGACGCCGGCACGGTGCTGGCGCCGCCCACAGTCCTGACGATGCCGCAGCCGACCTGACGCCGTGCCGCGCTACAAGCTCACGATCGAATATGACGGCGCGCCGTTCGTCGGATGGCAGCGCCAGCCAAACGGACCTTCGGTGCAGGCCGCGCTCGAAGAGGCGGTGTTCGCCTTCACCGGCGAGCGACCGCCCGTCCAGGCCGCCGGCCGCACCGACACCGGCGTCCATGCGCGTGGTCAGGTCGTGCATCTCGACCTTTCCAGCGAGCGGCCGGTCGAGACCATCCGCTCGGCGATCAACTTCCACCTGAAACCGCAGCCGGTCTCGGTCCTCACCGCCGAACTCGCGCCGCCCGGCTTCCATGCCCGCTTCTCGGCGACATGGCGGCGCTACCGCTATCGCATCATCAACCGTCGTGCGCCGCCCGCGCTCGATCGCGGCCAGCTCTGGCACGTGCCGGTCGCTCTCGACGTCGCGCGGATGGCGGATGCGGCCACCGTGCTGGTCGGCCACCACGACTTCAACAGCTTCCGCTCGACCGCCTGCCAGGCGCCCTCGGCGCTGAAGACGCTCGACCTGCTCGAGGTCACGCGCCACGGCGAGGAGATCCATGTCGACGTCGGCTCGCGCTCCTTCCTGCACAACCAGGTGCGCATCCTGGTGGGCACCCTGCATCTCGTCGGTCGCGGCCAGTGGAGCCGCGGCGATGTCGAGGCGGCGCTCGCCGCGCGCGATCGTACCCGCGCCGGTCCGACGGCGCCGCCGCACGGCCTCTGCCTGATGGAAGTACGCTACGAGTTAGGCGCCGGCCGCGAGGGCGATGCCGAGGAAGCGGTCGACGATCAGTGAGATGAAGAGCGAGGGCACCCAGTTGACGACCAGCAGCAGCGTCGCGACCGGCCAGGCCACGCCCAGCGTGGCCCGCGTCGTCGTCAGGAACCAGTAGAAGAAGAGCGCCTGCAGCGCGACCCGGACGAGCTCGGCAGGCACCGCCGGCAGCAGGGTCGACAGCACCACGCCGATCACGGCGATGATCATCGCCGGCAGGTTGACCCAGTTCAGCGCCGAGATGTAGCGCGGGAACAGGCCGAGCCAGTTGCGCCGTCGCGCGATCTCGTAGAACAGCACCGGGAACAGCAGCCAGTCGACGACGTAGCGCAGCGCCTCGACAAGCACGATCTCCAGTTCGTCGGCCGTCGAGGTCACGCTCGTGTAGCGCAGAAGCATCAGCGTGATGTGCAGCGGCGCGACCAGGATCATCACCTGGAACGAGCGGACGCAGGCTTCCAGCGTATTGTCGAAGTAGGATGGGGCGGCCGGGTCGCGCTTCAGAAGTCCAAGCGCGCCCTGCATGCCGCGGGCGATTTCACCAGTGCTGATCACGCGCGTCTCAGGGCGCGAAGTAACGGTCGAGTACCGTTTCGTAGACGCGCGCCAGCATCTTGAGGTCGGCAACCGCGCTCTTCTCGTCGACCTTGTGCATGCTCTCGCCGACCAGCCCGAATTCGAGGACCGGACAGTAGCTGCGGATGAAGCGCGCATCCGACGTACCGCCGGTGGTCGACAGTTCGGTCTCGACACCGGCTACGTCGCGCACCGCGCCGGCCACCAGGTCGCTGAGCGGCCCCGGCGGCGTGTAGAACGACTCGCCCGAGACCTGGACGCTGTAGTCGACGGTACCGTTTCCGCCCAGCGCCTCGTTGGCGCGCTCGATCCGCTCCTTGAGATGCGCCAGCAGGGTCTTCGAGGTCCAGAGATCGTTGAAGCGCGTGTTGAAGCGCGCCTTGGCGACGCCCGGCGCGATGTTGGTCGCCGGGTTGCCGACGTCCACGGTGGTGAACTGCAGCGAGGTCGGCTGGAAATGCGTACTGCCCTTGTCGATCGGCTCGCGCACCAGCGCTTCGATGATCGCCGACAGGCGATGGACGGCATTGTCGAGCCGTTCAGGGTAAGCCACATGCCCCTGCACGCCGCGCACGACCAAGTCGACGGTCATGCTGCCACGCCGGCCGATCTTCATCATGTCGCCGAAGCGCTTCGAACTCGTCGGCTCGCCGACGATGCAGGCGTCGATCGTCTCGCCGCGGTCGGCCAGCCGCTGCAGCATCTTGACCGTGCCGTTGACCGCCGGGCCCTCCTCGTCGCCGGTGATCAGCAGGCTGATCGAACCGCCGAAATCGCGGCCGCGACGGCTGAGGAAACGCGACGCGGCGTCGGTGAAGGCGGCAATAGCGCCCTTCATGTCGGCGGCGCCGCGTCCGAACAGGTAGCCGCCCGACAGTTCGGCCGCGAACGGACCGATCGTCCATGAGGAAAGATCGCCCACCGGCACCACGTCGGAATGGCCGGCGAAGCAGAAATGCTTCCCGCCGGTGCCGATGCGGGCATAGAGGTTGGCGACGTCGTCGGTGCCGGCCTCGGTGAAATCCATGCGCTCGCACGCGAAGCCGAGCGGCGCCAGCGTCTGTTCCAGCAGCTGCAGGGCACCGGCTTCGCGCGGAGTCACGCTCTCGCAGCGCACGAGCGTGCGCGTCAGTTCGATGACATCGGTAACGTTGGTGCTGAGCGAATCGGGCATGGGCCGGACACTACAGGCCCGCCCCGGCCCTGAGAAGGGCGCAAAGAAAAGGGCGCCGTCAGGCCAGCCGGCGCCCAGTTTATTTGAGAGGAAGATTGTCTTGCTTGCTTAGGCTGACGCCGTCGAAAGGCTCAGGCCACCATGCGGTCGGCCTCCTGCAGGTTCACGGACACGAGCTGGGAAACGCCCCGCTCGGCCATGGTCACGCCGTAGAGCCGATCCATGCGCGCCATGGTGACGCGATGGTGGGTGATGATCAGGAAGCGCGTGTCGGTGCGGCCGGCGATGTCGTTCACCAGGCCGCAGAAGCGCTCCACGTTGAGGTCGTCCAGCGGCGCGTCGACCTCGTCCAGCACGCAGATCGGCGCCGGGTTGGTCATGAACACCGCGAACAGGAGCGACAGGGCCGTCAGGGCCTGCTCGCCACCCGAGAGCAGCGACATGACCTGCAGCTTCTTGCCCGGCGGGCTGGCGTGGATTTCGAGGCCAGCCTCCAGCGGATCCTCCGACTCGGTGAGCCGCAGCTCGGCCTTGCCGCCGCCGAACAGCTTGGTGAAGAGCTGCTGGAAATGGCCGCTCACCTGCTCGAAGGCGGCGAGGAAGCGCTCGCGGCCCTCGCGGTTCAGGCTCTGGATGCCCTGCCGCAGGCGGCCGATGGCGGCGACCAGGTCGTCGCGCTCGGTCGTCATGGCGGTGATCTGCTGCTCGAGTTCGTTGGCCTCTTCCTCGGCCCGCAGGTTCACGGCGCCCATCGTCTCGCGCTCGTGCACCAGCCGTTCGAGCTTGTGCTCGGCCTTGTCGAGCTCCGGCAGCTCCTCGATCGACTGGACCTCGGCCAAAGCGAGAACGCCGTCCGGCTCGCAGCGCAGTCGCTCGACGATGCGCTCGACCACGGTCTCGCGGTCCTTCGTCGCCTGCTCGACCTGCCCCTCGCGACGGACCCAGGTCTCGCGCGCCTGGGCCATCTCGGTCTCGGCCTGCCGCAGCGCCTTGTCGGATTCCGAAAGGCGCGTCTCGCCGATCGCCAGCCGGTCGGCGGCTTCCTGGCGGTTGAACTCGGCCTTCTCGATCTCCTCGGCGAGGACGAAGCGCTTCTCCTCGATCTCGGCCGGCTTGGCTTCGAGTTCGGCGATCGCTTCCGCGGTCTGCTCGCGCCGTGCATCGAGTTCGAGGATCTGGCCGTCGGCCTCGTGCAGGCGCTTGCTCCAGCCCTCATGGTCCTGCGCGATCTGCGCCAGGCGCTCGATGCGCATCTTGGAGTCGCGCGCGAGACGGTCGCACTGGCTTTCGGCCTCGACCAGCGCGGCCCGCAGTTCGGCGATGCGCACGCGCAGCGCGCCGGCTTCCGCCCGGTCCGCCTGGGTGTCGGAGATCGACGACAGGCGCGCCTCGCGGAAGGTGCGGCGCATCTCGACCTCGGCGATGTCGCCCAGCACTTCGGCGACCGTCGTCTCGATGCCCGCCAAGCGGGTGCGCAGCTGGTCGGTGCGGCGGGCGACCTCGACATGGCGGTCGCGCGCCTGCGTGGCGAGCCGCTCGGCCGTGGCAATCGCCGCCTGGGCCGCGCGCTCGGCGGCGCGGGTGGCTTCGCCGGCATCCTGTGCCTTGCGACGCGCGGCGTCGGCGACGCTGCGCTCGTTGGTGCGGGCCAGCTCGACGCAGATCTTCTCGGCCTCGCGCGCTGCGGCGAGCCAGGTCTTCTCGGCATCGACGCGCGCCTGCTCGATCGTCTGCTCGGCGACGACGCCGTCGATCTGATGGCGAATCTCGGCCAGCCGGTTGCGCTGGCTCAGTCGCACCGCCGCGGTCGACGGCGCGCCGGCCCGCATCGTGTAGCCGTCCCAGCGCCAGACCGCGCCCTCGCGGGTGACGAGCTGCTGGCCGGGCTTGAGGGCTGCCTGCAGCGCCGCGCCGGTCTCGTCGTTGGCCACCACGCCAATGAAGGAAAGGCGGCGGGCCAGTTCCGGCAAGGCACCGACATGGGCCCCGAGCGGCGTCGCCCCTTCGGGCAGAGCCGGCGTCTCGGCCAGCGCCTCGAGCGGCAGCCAGTGCACCGGCGCGCCGCGATCCGACGAGGCTTCGAGCTCGTCGCCGAACGCCGCGCCCAGCGCCTTCTCGTAGCCCGGCTCGACGGAGAGGGCGTCGAGCAGCGGCGGCCACAGCGAATCGGCCGACGACTTCAGCGCCGCGGCGACTCCCGCCTCCTCGGCGCGCAGCTTGGTCAGGCGGGCGTTGGTCTTCTGCAGGGTCTCGACGGCAACGGCGTGGCTGGCTTCCGCCGCCTGCCGCTCGGCCGCACGCGCACGCTCCATGTCGAGCCGCTCGGCCTCGGCCTTGGCGACGGCCAAGCGCGCGGCGTCGGATTCGTAACGCTCGGCCTCGCGGGCCGCCTCGATCGACTCCTGGCCGCCGAGGCGCGCTTCCTCGAGCGCGGTGCGGGCGGCTTCGAGTTCGGCCTCGACCTCCGGCAGCGCCGGCAGGTTCGAGAGTTCGGCTTCCAGCTGGCGCTGCTGGGCCGTGACTTCGTCACGACGCGAGGTCAGGCGGCGCAGCCGGTCCTGCAGGTCCGCGATCTCGCGCGACACGCTCTGGCGAAGCGCCTCGTCGTCGGCGATCTGGCGGGTCAGACGATCGAGTGCGGCCTCCGCCGAATTGGTCTCGGTGCGTGCAGTGTCGCGGGCTTCCTGGGCGGCTTCGGCGCGCTCATCCTCGCCGACCCGCTCTTCCTCGAGACGGACGCGCTGGCTGTCGAGATCGGAAATCGCGGTCTCGGCATCGCCCTTGCGGCCGCGCTCGCGCGCGAGATCGTGCTCGGTCTGCTGCAGCCGACGCCCGGCCTCGAGCTGGGCGGCGGCGACCCGCGAGGCCTCCGCGGTCAGGGCATCGTGCGCCACGCGCAGACGCTGGAGCGCCGCGGCAGCGGCGGCCTCCTCGTTGCGCAGCGGCGGCAGCGAGGTCGCGGCTTCCGCCTGCGCCGTGGTGGCGAGGCCGACCAGCCGCGTCAGGTCGGAGACCTGGGCCTCCGCTTCCTTAAGTCGCTCGCTGGAGTTCGCGAGATCACGCTCGGCATTGGCCAGCTTCAGCGCCAGCACGGAGGCTTCGGCGCGTCGGATGTGATCCGACAGGTTGCGGTAGCGGCTGGCCTGGCGGGCCTGGCGCTTCAGCCCCTTGTGCTGCTCCTCGAGGGCGACAAGCACGTCCTGCACGCGGGCCAGGTTCTGTTCGGCGGCCCGCAGGCGCAGCTCGGCCTCGTGACGGCGGGCATAGAGGCCGGTGATGCCGGCCGCCTCGTCGATGACGCCGCGACGGTCGACCGGCTTGGCGTTGATCAGCGTGCCGATGCGGCCCTGGCTGACCAGCGCGGTCGAACGCGAGCCGGTGGCCGAGTCGGCAAACAGCGTCTGCACGTCGCGCGCCCGGATCTCGCGTCCGTTCACCGAATAGGCCGAGCCGTGGCCGCGCTCGATGCGGCGCACGACGTCGAGCTGGTCGGTGTCGTTCACCATCGCCGGCGCGGTGCGGGTCTTGTTGTCCAGCGTCAGCATCACCTCGGCGATGTTGCGCGCCGGCCGCTGGCCGGAGCCGGCGAAGATGACGTCCTCCATCTCACTGCCGCGCATCTGCTTGGCGGAGGTCTCGCCCATCACCCACTTCAGCGCCTCGACCAGGTTCGACTTGCCGCAGCCATTGGGCCCGACGATCCCGGTCATGCCGGGCTCGATCGTAAGCTCCGTCGGATCGACGAAGGACTTGAAGCCGGAGAGCCGGAGCTTGTCGAACTGGACCATTTACACCACGCCTGTCTGGTTACGTGCTTGGAGTGCCTACTTGGCGAGCTTGCCGAACACGCCGTCGAGTTCCTCGACGGAGCGCGCGCCACGATAGAGCTGGCCGTTGATGAACAGGGTCGGCGTCGAGTTGACGCCCATCGCCTCGCCGCCCTGGTAGTCCTTGATCACCGCATTGCTCATCGCGTCGCTGGCGAGGCAGGCCTTGATCTCGTTCTCGCCCATGCCGGCGATGCGCAGCGGCTTGGCGAGCTCGGCCAGCGGATCCGCCGCCGTCGCCCATTGCGGCTGGCCGCGGAAGATGATGTCGAGCACGCCGAAATACTTGTCGTTGCCGGCGCATTCGGCGATCTGGGCGGCCTTGGCCGCGACCTGGTCGAGCGGGAAGTCGCGATAGACCAGCTTCACCTTGCCGGTATCGATCCACTTCTTCTTGATCTCGGGCAGGACCTGCGTGTGGAAATGCGCACAGTGCGAGCAGGTCAGCGAGGCATATTCGATCACCGTGATCGGCGCATTGGCGTCGCCCAGCACGTGATCGCCCGGCTGCACGGTCTCCAGACCGGCCTTGCTCGGGGCCGACGCCGCCGCGACGGGCGGCGGCCCGGACGCAGGCGCGCGGGTGCCGAAATAGACGGCGCCAGCAATCGCTGCCACCGCCACGACTCCGCCGGCGACGATCAAGATATTCCGCATTTTCCTTAGTCCTCTCCACTACATCTTGGGAATTCCGCCTGTGGGGAGTCAAACGTTAACGGCCCACCTGACGTAAAATCGCTGCGATGGCGTCGATTCCCCCCGGATTGCCGTACCCCTGCTCATTGATGAACACGGTCGGGGTTGAATTGACGCCCAGCGCCTGGCCGGACTGCACGTCGGCGATGACTTTGTCCAAAAGCCGGTCGTTGGCGATGCAGGCCTGCGCCTCGGCCTCGCTCACCCCCTGCTCGACCAGCACGCTCATCAGGTCCGCCGCCGGATCGGAGGCGGTGAGCCACTGGACCTGCGTCCGGAACAGCGTGTCGACCGCGGCAAAGAACTTCTCGGGCCCGGCACACTCCGCCAGGAGGCTGGCGCGCGTGGCCAGCGCATCCGACGGGTAGTGGCGATGCACCAGCTTCAGCTTGCCGGTGTCGATCCAGTCGCGTTTCAGGGCCGGCATGACGGCGTTGTTGAAGGTGGCGCAATGCGGACAGGTGAAGGAGGCGTAGTCGATCAGCACGTTGGGAGCGTCGGGATTGCCCAGAACGTGATCGCCGGGCTGCGGATCGAGGAACCGGGCCGGCGATTGGGCCTGCGCCCGCCTCTCGTCGCCGAGACAGAGCGCTCCCAGGCCGCCCAGCAGGAAACCCCGCCGCCCGGCAACAATGCGCGCCCCCAGCCGGGTCAGCACCGCCCGCAGCTCGGGATCCTGGACCGAAGCGGTGCGGCTGGCCACCTCCTGCTCGATCACCGGATCGGGGCGTTGGGCTTTGGGTGCGGTGCGCGGCGGCGCGATGACTCCCTGCACGATGCGCACGTCGTCGATCATCCTGTGCCCGAAATAGGCGTTCACCCGTTCCACGATCTGGCCGCTCCTGTGCTGGACCTCGAGGGCAGCAGCGCCGGAAACCTTCAGCCGCAAGGCCTTGCCCGCCCGCGCGCCGCGCCCGGCCAGGAGCGCATCGGGCCGCGTCGTGCGCGCCAGATCCGGCCCGACGACCGCCGGCCAGTCGGCCTTCAGGCGCACGAGAGCGTTGCTGCGGCCGCCCTTGGCTCCATCGCGGGCGATGCCCGAGGTGAGCTTCTGGGCCAGACCGCCGATCGCGCGGAAGCCGTTTTCGCGCATGGACCCTTTCAAACTCCGCTCCGTATGGTAGGCCACGCTCCACCGACTGACCATGACACACGCCGACCGACTGCTCGCCTGGTATGATCGACATCGTCGCACCCTCCCCTGGCGCGCAGCCCCAGGAGAACGCACGGCGCCTTACCGTGTCTGGCTGTCGGAGATCATGCTGCAGCAGACCACCGTCGCCACGGTGGGCGAGTATTTCCGCCGCTTCGTCGAACGCTGGCCCACCGTCGAGGCCCTGGCCGCCGCGCCGCTCGACGAGGTGCTCTCGGCCTGGGCGGGTCTCGGCTACTACGCCCGCGCGCGCAACCTGCATGCCTGCGCCCAGGCCGTCGCCAACGACCATGGCGGCCGCTTTCCCGAGGACGAGGCGGGCCTGCTCGCCCTGCCCGGCATCGGCCGCTACACGGCGGCGGCGATCCAGGCGATCGCCTTCGACCGTCCCGCCTCGGCGGTCGACGGCAATGTCGAGCGGGTGATCGCCCGCCTCTACGCCATCGACACGCCGCTGCCCGATGCCAAACCCGACATCCAGGTCCGCGCCGCCCGGCTGGTGCCGCAGCAGCGCGCCGGCGACTACGCCCAGGCGATGATGGATCTCGGCGCCACCGTCTGCATTCCGCGCAACCCGCGCTGCGTCATCTGCCCGCTGATGCAGGGCTGCAAGGGCCGCCGGCAGGGCATCGCCGAGGATCTGCCGCGGCGGGCCCCCAAGACCGAGAAGCCGACGCGACGCGGCCTCGCCTTCGTGCTGCTGCGCAAGGACGGCGCCGTGCTGCTGCGCAAGCGGCCGACGAAGGGACTGCTGGGTGGCATGGACGAGGTCCCGTCGAGCCCCTGGCGCGAGGGCCCGTTCGTCGCGGCGACGGCGCTCGCGGAAGCCCCGGTCCCGGCGCGCTGGACGGTTATGGACGGGCTGGTGCGTCACACCTTCACGCACTTCCATCTGGAACTCACCGTCGCGCGCGCCATGGCGACGACGGGCCGGCTCGCCGCCCTGGCGCCCGGGACGAGCTGGTCGGCGCTCGACCGGCTGGACGAGCGCGCTTTGCCCACGGTCATGCGCAAGGTCATCGAGCACGCGGTGAAGGCTTAGCAGCCCCGTCAGCGGTATCAGGATACCGGCTTCAGGGGTGCGACTCTCGTTTCGACTGATTCGTTTATTTCGATTGTTTCGTTTAATGAGAGGACTTGGCCCTTTTCAGCGGCCTTTTAGAGCCCCGCGCGGACCTGCTGACGGAGATGGTCGATCGGCAGGCGGGCGCCGGCGACGTCGACGTGCCAGAAAGTCCAGCCGTTGCAGGCCGGCGCGCCCTGCACCGCCGCGCCCACCTGATGGATCGAGCCGCGATGATCGCCCCGCGCATTGGAGGCGGACAACGAGCCGTCGGCGCGCACGCGGGCGTGCAACTGGCCGCTGGGATCGCTCAACACGGCGCCGGGCTGCAACAGACCGGACTCGATCAGCACACCGAACGGGATGCGCGGCTCGGCCCGCTTGCTGGGCTTGGGCGTCACATCCTCAGGCGCCAGCGGCTCGATCTGGGCGATGCGCTTGCGGGCGATGGCGGCATAGTCGGGATCGCGCTCGAGGCCGATGAAGCGGCGGCCGAGGCGACGGGCGACCGCGCCGGTCGTGCCGGTGCCGAAGAACGGATCGAGGATGACGTCGCCCGGATTGGACGCCGACATGATGCAGCGGAACAGGAGCGCCTCCGGCTTCTGCGTCGGATGGGCCTTCTTGCCGTCCTCGCCCTTCAGCCGTTCGCCGCCGGTGCAGAGCGGCAGCAGCCAGTCGGAGCGCATCTGGGTGCCCTCGTTCAGCTCCTTCATCGAATCGTAGTTGAAGGTGTACTTCTTGTTGGCGCGATCGCGCGCCGCCCAGATCAGCGTCTCGTGCGCGTTGGTGAAGCGCTTGCCGCGGAAGTTCGGCATCGGGTTCGACTTGCGCCAGACGATGTCGTTCAGCAGCCAGAAGCCCTGGTCCTGCAGCGCCGTGCCGATGCGGAAGATGTTGTGGTAGCTGCCGATCACCCACAGCGTGCCGCCGGGCTTCAGGGCCCGCCGCGCCGCCTTCAGCCAGGCGTTGGTGAACTGGTCGTAGCGCGCGAAGTCGGCAAACTTGTCCCAGTCGTCGTCGACCGCGTCGACCTTGCTGTGGTCGGGCCGCAGCAGCTCGCCGCCCAGCTGCAGATTGTAGGGCGGGTCGGCGAAGACCATGTCGACGGACGCTTCGGGCAGGCTCAGCATCAGGTCGATGCAATCGCCGACGAGGACGCGATCAAGTTTTTCCACAGGCATCTGTGGAAGATGAATCCACAGGCTCAGATGGTCAAGAATCTAATTGAATCAATTGCTTAGACACCATATCGAGTCGTGATCGCCAGCTGAACCACCATAAGTGGGGCGTCGCCGGGCCGCGCAGACCGGATCCTGGCTCGGATTGCGGAGTGCGGCCTGCTTCTTGAGGATGACCTCGTTTCGGGGACGGGGGACGCAGGCGGGATGGGCGGGACGCGATCACGTGAAGACGGTGAGGGTAGGGGCGGACTGAAGCGCCGTGAGGCGCTGGGCGCGGCGATGGCCGGCGGCGTCGCGCTTGCCGGTCTTTCGTCGCCCGCAAAGGCGGCCAGCGGCGTCCGTACCCTGACGTCACCCGAACAACTGCGCGCCAGCTACGACCACGTGATCGTGGGTGCGGGATCGGCAGGCTGCGTTCTCGCCCATCGGCTGGGACGGGCCGGGCGGCGCGTGCTCGTGATCGAGGCCGGCCTGCGCACGAACCTGCCGGCTGTCACGACCCCGCCGGCCTGGCCGACGCTTCAGGAGAGCGCGCTGGACTGGCGGTACATGACGACACCGCAGCCCGGGCTGGGCGGCCGCGCGATCACCTGTCCGCGCGGCAAGGCAGTGGGCGGATCGAGCATCATCAATGCGCTGGCCTACCAGCGCGGCCATGCGGCGGCGTACGACCGCTGGCCGGCCGGCTGGCGTCACGCCGACCTGCTGCCCTACTTCAAGCGCGCCGAGACTTTTTCCGGCGGCGCCAATGCCTGGCGCGGCGGCGACGGCCCGCTGCATGTCCTCTCGCTGGCCGACGTCACGGACCGCACACCGGTCGCCGCGGCCTTCATGGCAGCCGCGCAGGAATCGGGATTCCCGCTGACGCCCGACCTCGGCGGGGAAAGCACGACCGGCGTGGGCTGGAACCAGCTCAGCATCAAGGGCCAGCGGCGCGACGACGCCGCGACGGCCTATCTCGACAGTCTGGAGAGCGGTCCTGGAGAGACCCAGGTCGATCTGCTCGCCGGCACCGAGGTGCTCGGCCTCGAAATCGAGCGCGGCCGCTGCCTGGGCGTGCGCCTGGCCGAACGGGTCGTGCGGCCCGAGGGCGACGTGCTGCTCTGCGCCGGGGCGATCGATTCGCCGCGCCTGCTGATGCTGTCGGGCATCGGCCCGGCCGACGAGCTGCGGGCGCAGGGAATCGCCAGCGCCGCCGACCTGCCGGACGTGGGTCGCCATCTTGAGGATCACCTGCTGCTGGCCGGCGTGGCCTACCAGGCGCGTCGCCCGGTCCCCGCCTCGCATTACAATCACTGCGACTCGCTGCTCTACGTGCCGCACGCGACGGCCGGCGAGAGCCCCGACATTCTGATCATGTGCCTGTCTGTGCCGTTCGTGCGGCCGACCGTCGGACCTCTTTCCGCCCCGGCCTATGTCCTGGTGCCCTGCCACCTGCGGCCGCGCAGCCGCGGCACCGTCAGGCTCGCCTCCCGCGATCCGCGGGCCGCGGCGATCATCGATCCGAACTATCTGGGCGAACCCGACGATCTCGCGGTGCTGGCGAAGGGCGTCGAGATCGCGCGCGAGATCGGCGCGGCAAAGGCCTTCGACGACTGGCGGGCGAGCGAGGTCTATCCCGGACCGGCCTGGACGAGCGAAGCCGGCCGCCACGACTTCATCCGCCGGGCGACGGATTCGTTCCACCATCCCACCGGCACCTGCCGCCTCGGCGACGTCGTCGACGACGTCCTGCGCGTGAAGGGCATCATGGGCTTGCGCGTCATCGACGCGTCGGTCCTGCCCGGCCTGCCCGCGGCGATGAGCAACGCCGCCGTGACCGCGGTCGCCGAAAGGGCGAGCGACCTCGTGCTGGCGGGATAGCGACCGACGTCGCCCGCCGCCTCAGGCGCGGTTGCGCCGGAACAGCAGCGCGACGATCACGCCGCCCAGTACCGAGGCCAGAACCATGATCACGAACAAGCCACCCGCCGCCATCAGCGCGTAGCTGCGCGCCTTGGCCTCGGCTTCATCGACCCTCTTGTCGATGAGCTTCCGCACCTCGCCGACCTGCGCGGCCATCTCGTCCCGCAGCGCCTTCAGTTCCGGCCCGATGGCGCGGGCACGCTCCGCGGCGGTCTCCTTGCCCTTTTCGATCGCTTCTCGCGCAGCGGGCGGTGTCTGAACCGGCGCTGGCTGGGCCCAGGCGGCCCCGGCTCCCGACGTCATCAGGCCGAGAAAGAGGATCAGGGACGGGAGAAGTCTGGACATGCGCGGCCTCATCGGATTGGTCCCGGCATAAACGCAGGCCTGAAGAAATCCCGCAAGAGCCCACTACGGGCAACTTTTCTACGGCAGCAGACGGGTCCAGCGCGCGAGGGTGAAGGCGATGCCGGCGAGGTACAGGGGGCCGAAGATCGACTTGTTGTGCCGTGCCAGCCACTCGGGAAGATAGATGTCGAAGTTCGCGCGACGATCGTCCGTATGTCGCGCGGCAACGGCGGTGAGCGGACACGTCCATCCGTTGAAGGCGAGCACGACGACCTCGCCCGTGACGAGGCCGATCGACAGCGCGGCGTTTGGGTAGTCGGCGCGCGCGGCGAAAAACCAGATCGCCGCGATGCACGCCACGAAGAACAACCACACGATCGTATGCGCGGCCCTGATCAGTGTCAGGAACGAGCCGTTTTCCGGCCGATCCCGCGGGACCACCTCAGGCGGTTTCCTCGGCAATCGCCTTCTTCACGGTCGGTCGCTCGGACATGCGGCGGCGGTGATCGACCACGCGCGGGATGCGCGCGAGGTCGACGCCGTCCTTCTCCAGCCACTGGGCCAGCGTGAACAGGTAGGGATCGCAGACCGTGTAGTGGTCGCCCATCACCCAGGGGCCCTTCAGCATCTCGCGCTCGATCAGCTCGAAGCCGGCGCCGACCGATTCCGGCACCTTGCGCTTCATGGCGGCGATCGAATGCGCGTCGTCGGCATCGACCCAGCGATGGCCGCGCATGCGGTGGGCGTGGGCCACGTGCACGCTCGAGCAGAGATAGGAATTGAACGACTGGATCTGCGCGAAGAAGAACGGATCGTCCATCGGCGCGAGTCGCGCCTGCGGGAAGCGCTGCGCGACATAGACCAGCATCGCCGGCGTCTCGGTGAGGACTCCGTTGTCGGTCACCAGCGCCGGCACGCGGCCCTTGGGATTGATCTTCAGGTACTCGGGCGACTTCTGCTGTTCCGTCGCGAAGTCGATGCGCACCGTCGAATAGTCGGCGCCGACCTCCTCCAGCACGATGTGCGTGGCGAGCGAGCAGGAACTGGCGGTGTAATAGAGCTTGAGCATGAACGATTCTCCTGCCGTCAGACTTCGGCGTAGATTTCGATGACGTTGCCGTCGGGGTCGCGGAAGAAGATCGCGCGATGGCCCCAGGCCGGGATGTCGCGCGGCGGGCCCATCAGGTCGACGCCGGCGGCCGCCAGCTCGGCCTGGATCTCGTCGATCTCGGGCGGGGCGACGCGGAAGGCGAGCTGCACCGAGGCCGAGCCCGCAGGGGCGCCCAGCCCGTCCTGGAACATGCCTTCGAGCGTGCGCGGCCGCAGGCAGAGCAGGCCCGAGCCGACATGGAAACTCACCCAGCGCGGCGTCTCGCGCTCGAGGCGGAACTTCATCACCTCGAGATAGAATTGCCGCGCGCGGGCCAGGTCCTCGCAGAGCAGCACGACATAGTCGAGATTGCGGATCGAGCCGAGGCCCATCGTCAAACCAGACGGGTCACCGGCGCGAAGCTGCGCCGGTGGTGCGGAGTCGGGCCCAACAGCGAGAGCGCCTCGAGATGCTGCTGGCTGCCGTAGCCGCGGTTGGTCTCCCAGCCGTAGCCGGGATAGGTGCGCGCGAGCGCGTGCATGTAGCGGTCGCGCGTCACCTTGGCGAAGATCGAGGCGGCGGCGATCGAATAGGAATGCGCATCGCCGCCGACGATGGTCTCGGCGCGACAGCCCAGTTGCGGCGGCACGCGGTTGCCGTCGATCAGCACGACTTCCGGCTGCTCGGCGAGCGCCTGCACGGCGCGGCGCATGGCGAGATACGTCGCCTGCAGGATGTTGACCCGGTCGATCTCCTCGACGCTGGCTTCGGCCACCGCGAACTGCACGACGCCCGAGGCGATCATGGCCTCGTAGGCCTCCTCGCGCTGCTCCAGCGTCAGCTTCTTGGAATCGTCGATCATGCGCAGCAGCTTGCGCGCCGCCCGCGTGCGGTCGATGACCGCCGCTGCTGCATAGACCGGCCCGGCCAAGGGGCCGCGCCCGGCCTCGTCGATACCGGCAACACGCCCTTCGCAACGCAGTTCGAATCGAAAGCTTGGCATTATCCCCATCGAGGCCGGCTAGACTGAGCCATGTCCCTCATCGCCCGCATCATCGCAGAAGACGCCCTCGCGATGGAACAGCTACGTGCGGTGCGAAGGCTCAACCTGCCGGACTGGTGCATTGCCGCAGGATTCGTGCGCAACAGGGTCTGGGACCATCTGCACGGCATCGTGCCCGCGCGTCTGCCTGTGGATATCGACGTCCTCTATTTCGACGCGGGCGACGTCTCGCGGGACAGCGAAGCGGCCTACGAACGCCAACTCGAAGCGCTGCTGCCCGGCCTGCCCTGGGAGGTGCGCAACCAGGCGCGCATGCATGTCTGGAAGGATCTGCCGCCGCATCGCGACACGGCCGACGCGATGACCTACTGGCTGGAGACGGTGACCGGTATCGGCGTGCGCCTGGAGGCCGACGACACGCTCACCGTCATCGCCCCGCTCGGCACCGACGATCTCCTGAACCTGCGCTGCCGCCCGACGCCCTACGGCCGAACCCGTCGCCATGAGTACGATGCCCGCGTCGAGGCCAAGCGCTGGCGCGACCTGTGGCCCAGGGTCGAGTTCCTGGACTAGACTCCCGCTCCGATGATCGCTGCGTTCCTGCCTCTGGCCGCCATCGCCCTGCTGGGCGCCCTGCTCCGCCACTTCATTCCCGGCATGGAGCAGGCCCGCCAGTCGATGAACAAACTGGTCCTCTACGTCTTCCTGCCGGCGCTGGTGTTCCGCACCGTCATGGACGGCACGATCAGCCGCCTGTTCCTCGAAATCCCCGCTCTGGCCGCCATCGGCACGCTGTCCTGCCTCGCCGTGGGTTTCCTGGTCTTTCATTTCCTGCCGATCCCCGGCCCGACCAAGGGCGCGATGATGCTGGGCGCGGCGTTCGGCAACGTCACCTATCTCGGCCTGCCGGTGCTGCTCGGCGTCTTTCCCGGCCAGGCCGACCAGGTCTCCGAAGTCTCGGTCCTGTTCGAGGTCACCAAGTCGTCCCTCAATCTCACGATCGGCGCCATGATCGCCATCGCCTATGGCAGCCAGGAACCGATCACCTTCCGCCGGACCGCCCTGGAGGCGCTGAAGCTGCCGCCGATCTGGGCGCTGGTCGTCGCCATCCTGTGGAAGGTCTCGGGCGTGCCCTGCCCGGCCATGGTCATGGATGCCGCGTCGATCCTCGCCGTGGCGGTGAGCGGCATCATGATGCTGTCGCTCGGCATGGCGCTGCGCTTCTCGGCCACCAAGCTGATGGCGCTGGCGCTGCCGGTCGCCGCCATCAAGCTGGCCTTCGCGCCGCTGGTCGTCTTCAGTGCCGTGGGCCCGCTCGGGCTCTCGGGCGTCTACGCCAACGCCGCCATCCTGGAAGCCGCGATGCCGAGCCAGCTCCTGTCCTTCATCATCGCCGGCAAGTTCAAGCTCGACGAGGAGACGCTGGCCTTCGTCATCATGGTCGACACGGTGCTGGCCTTCGTCACCCTGCCGCTGGTGCGGACGCTGCTGCTCGCGACCTGACGGGCGCGGCCCCCGCCCGTCAGCTCGACGGGGCCAGGGAGGCCATGATCTTCGCCCCCTGTTCCTGCGCGCGCAGGGCCGCCGGCCGCCCGACATGGCGTGCGACATAGGCTTCGAACACCGGCCGCTTCTCGATACCGCCGAACATCATGCCCCAGTGCAGGAACGACGCCATGTAGAGGTCGGCCGCGGTGAAATGGTCGGCGGCGAGGGTCGGCCGCTCCGCAACCGCCTGCGCCACCGTTTCCAGAGTGCGCTCATAGGAGCCGTAGCCGAACATCACCTGCAGCTTCGTATCGGGACTCCAGCCGGCAGCCTTGTTGGCGAGCGCCGGCTCGCAGCAGCCGGCGACGAAGAACAGCCAGCGATAGTAGGCGCCGCGCTCGGCCGGCGGCGGCGCGAGCTTCGCCTCGGGAAAGAGGTCGGCGAGGTAGCAAAGGATGGCGGCGCTCTCCGTGACGACCGTGTTGCCGTGACGGAGCGCCGGCACCTTGCCCATCGGATTGATGGCGAGATAGTCGGGCGATTTCATCTCCGGCCCGAACTGCTTCACCTCGAGCCGGTAGGGACAGCCGATCTCCTCCAGCATCCACTGGATCATCGCGCCACGCGACTGCGGATGGCTAAACAGGATCAGTTCGTCGGCCATGATGTCACTCCTCTAAAACAATCTCATCTGCCTGGCGTCGCGTTTGGCATCGACCAAGGCCGTGCGGGCGGCGGCGGGGACGGCGAAGCGCATCGTGTCGAGGCGGTAGCGGACGCGGTTGAGATCGAGACGCTTCACCGCGGCGGCGAAACGCTTGCTCAGGAGCTGCGCGATCGGGCCCTCGCCCTTCATGCGCGTGCCGAACTCGGCCTTGTAGAGTTCGCCACCGCGGATCTGTCGGATCAGCGACAGCACGCGATCGGCGCGGTCGGGCCGGTTGGCGCGCAGCCATTCCTCGAACAGCTCCTTGATCTCGAGCGGCAGGCGCAGCGCCGTATAGCCCGCGCGCGTGGCGCCGGCCGCCGCTGACGCATCGAGAATCGCTTCCATCTCGTGATCGTTGAGGCCGGGGATCATCGGCGCCGTCATCACGCCCACCGGAATGCCGGCCGCCGCGAGTTCGCGGATCGCATCGAGCCTGCGATGCGGTGCCGAGGCGCGCGGCTCCATGGTGCGCGCGAGGTCGCGGTCGAGGGTGGTCACCGAGAGGAACACCTCGGCCAGGTTGCGTTTGGCCATGTCACCCAGGATGTCGATGTCGCGGGTGATCAGATGGTTCTTGGTGACGATGCCGACGGGATTGTTGAAGTCGCTGAGCACGCGCAGGATCTGGCGCGTGATCTTGAGGTCGCGCTCGACCGGCTGGTAGGGATCGGTGTTGGTCCCCATCGCCACCACGTCGCAGCGATATTTCGGCGAGGCGAGTTCGGCGGTCAGCAGCGCCGCCGCCTCGGGCTTGAACAGGATCCTGGTCTCGAAATCGAGGCCGGGCGACAGGCCGAGATAGGCATGGGTCGGCCGCGCGAAGCAGTAGATGCAGCCATGCTCGCAGCCGCGATAGGGATTGATCGAGCGGTCGAAGGGAATGTCCGGCGAGCTGTTGCGCGCGATGATGGTGCGGGTGGCATCCTTCGTCAGCGTGGTGCGCAGCGGCGGCAGCTCGTCCTCGATGTCCCAGCCGTCGTTGGTGCGGATGCGCTTCTCGTCGTCGTAGCGGCTGGTCGCGTTGCTCAGCGCCCCGCGCCCGTTGTGCTGCGGCTCGGCAATCTGGTCGTCGGGATAGAGCGGCGTGACGGGCTCTTTCATGTCCCGAGTCTTAGAACAAAAAGAGAACGAGTCAAGCCACTGTCTCTGGGGGTTCATTGTCTCCGGATAGGACCACCCCTAGAGAGGGATCATGACCGCCATCGAGTTACGCCCCGCCCGTCCCGAGGATCGAGAGTTCCTGCACAGCCTGTCGCCGCGCCTGTCCGGCGTGCCGGGGCCCGCCTGGCACGATCGCGCGGCGATGGACGGGTTCCAGGACCGCTACATGGAAGCGACCTTCGCCAAGGTCGACCCGGCGGCACAGACCCTCGTTGCCTGGTCGGCCGACGGAAAACCCCTGGGCTACATCCACATGCGCCCGTTCAAGGACGGGGTGACGGACGAACCCTGCGGCTACGTTTCCCTGCTGGCGCTTACCGAGCAGGCGGAGGGCAAGGGCGTTGCGCACCTGATGATGCAGTCGGCCGAGAGCTGGGCCCGCGCGCAGGGCTACCGCTTCCTCTGCCTCGACGTCTTCGCCGACAATCGCCACGCCGTGGAGTTCTACGAGCGCCGCGGCTTCCAGACCGAGACGCTGCGCATGGTGAAGCCGCTCTAGCCACTCCGCATATTTATACCATGGGTTGTACCAATATCACAGAATACAATCTACTATGGCTGCTGACGCCTATCTATTTGAGAGACAGCAGATGGCAGATATTGAGGTCAGGACGGCGAGTCACGATGACATCGATTTCATCGCCAAGCTCGCGCCGCCGGAGGATGAGGAGCTCACTTCGCAAGCCCGTCTCACCGTAGAAGGGGCCTCGACGGCCGATAATTCTGCGATCTTCATCGCCGTGGGCGGCGATGGACGGCGCCGGGGTTACATCCATTTATTCCCGGAGAGGGACGACTCAGAAGAAGAGCCTCGCCGCTATGTTATGCGAGTCGCCTCGATATATCAGCCCGAGCACGACGTCGTGGGCGGCCTCTTCGCCGAGGCCGAGGCCTGGTTGAAAAAGCGCCGCGGTTCACCGGTTTTGGTCCTCGTACACGCCGAGGACGAAAGTAGCGCCGCGTTCAAGGCAGAAACCATCAACCCTCCGAGGCCGTCATAGCCACTCGGCGCGAAGGGCGCGGATGGAGTCGCGGTCGAAGCACTGCCCGATGCGGGCCCGCAGATGGACCTTCATGGCAGGTTCCAGACCCGCGTCGCTCCATTGCGACGGATCGGACGGATCGCGCGGCGCTTCCGTCTGAACCTTCCAGCGCGCCATGAACATGATCGTGCGCAGCCAGGTGAGCCGTCGCATCGGCTGCAGCCACGGGCACAGCTCGGCCGCACGCTCGTTGCCGATCTTCGTCAGATAGGACTCGTAGAGGCTTTCGACCTCGCCAAGAGACAGAACCTTACCGACATCGGGATGCCACAAGGTCGAAGTCGGCAGGGTCGCGTGCGCAAGGTCGATCGCCGGCGAGCCGACATGCACTTTCTCAAGGTCGACGAACCAGGCAACCCCGTCGTGATCGACGATAAAGTTGCCGGGATGCGTGTCGGCGAGCGCGATCGACAACGGTTGAGGGCGATGCGCCAGCGTGTTCGCCATCCCGCGCAAGAGTTCGAGTTCGTCGAATATCTCGGCAAGGGCACCGGGATCGGCAACGGCCTTGTCGAGAAAGCGCTGGGCCCCCTGCTCGACGACATCCAGCGTCGCGCGGAACGGATTGTCCTGGCGCGGGATTGGAGAGCCTGACTGGGGCAAAGGCAGCGAATGGAGGCGCGCCAGCGTCTCGGCCATGGCGTCGAGTTCGTCCGGCAAGCGCGGCGCCCGGCCCTCGATGAAGTCGACGATCAATGCGCCGCCGGGCAATCCGGGTCGCGGCTCGACCACCTCGTGAAGTCGCGGCGTGCGCCCCGCCGACGCGAGATGACGAAACGCTTCGGCCTGCAGATGCAATCGCACCGCCGCCGTCGGATCGTTTTCGTAGGCATAGGCGATGCGCGCGAGCCGTCCGTCCTTCAACCGCACATGGCCGTGCGCCGTGCCGGTCGCCGGCAGCGCCTCGCCCTCGCGGATCGCGGCGAGGATGTCAGTCATGATCGCCCTCACCCTGAGAGCTTGTGAGTGTATTGGGCAAGCTCTCGGGGGTGTATTGGCGTGGGCTGCTACGCCGGGCGCCGTTGTTGTCTTGGGGTGCGTTGGTGGCCGTAGCCGTGCAGGCCCCGGAATGGCCTGGTCATGCCTTGGCTGTCTTGAGGCGATGCCCGGCGATGATGTTGTTGGCGAGGGCGAACCAGAGCAGGATGGTTTTGACCTTGTGAACGCCGCGCACGGTGAACTGGCGCAGGCCCCACTGCCGGAAGCGGGCGTTGATGCACTCGCCCATCGCCCGTCGTTTGTAGACGCTCTTGCCGTGCGGGCTTCGCATGCGCCGGCGCCAGGCGGCAACGCCGGGACCGTCCTTGGGCCGAGGCGCATAGGGATCGCTCTTGTGCTTGTTGCGGGTGGTCGGTCCGTAGATCAGCACACCCTGCTCGAACGCCTCTTCCGTATCCTCGTTCTTGTGGAAGCCCCCATCGACCAGATGGCGCCGGGGCTGCCGTTGATAGCGTTCTTTCAGCCGCTCCAGCATGGGCCGCAGCAGGCCGCGGTCCGAACCCGTGGTGTCGATGGCGACGTCGACCACGATCTGGCCTTTGGCCACCGTGCCGATCTGGCAGTTGTAGGCCGGCCGGAAGCCGCCATCGGCCATCTTCATGACGCGCGCCTGGGGATCGGTGGTCGAGGTGCGAGGCTCCTTCTGCTTGGCCACCTGCTTCTTGTTGGTCTTGCCGCGTCGCTCCCGCTCGGCCTCGATCTCGGCCAGCTTGTCGAGCGCCGTCGCCACGCGCTGCTCGCGCTCGCGCGCAGCCCGCTCCTGGGCCGCCTTGATGCGCCGGTTGCTGGCGTCGGGGTCCTCGTCGAGTTCCCGCTTCAGATACTCGACCAGCCGGCGTGCCTTCTTCAGGTGCTTGTGCAGGCTCTGCCGGCGCCGGAACGAAGAGCCTCCCGCGCCCGCCCGCACCCGAACCCCGTCCTGCACCACCTCGGCAAGCTCGATCACATCCTCCGCCATGAGTGCCGCGATGTTGTGCGTCAGAAGCCGATCCAGCAGTTCGCCATGACCGCTGCGGAAGTCGGCCAGACCGTGATAGTTCACGCTCACCCCCCCGCACAGCCACCGATAGGCATCGTGGCTCGCGCACAGCCGCTCCAGCGCCCGCGCGCTGCCCACGCCCTGGCTCGTCGCATAGAGCCACAGCGCCAGCAGAAGACGAGGGCTCGCCGGAGCCTGGCCCGGCGTGTGCTCGCGAGCCCCGATCGCGTCCTCCAGCACCTTCAGGTCCAATCGCTCGACATAGCGCCAGATCACCCGCGCCGGATGATCCGCCGCCAAAAGGCTGTCGAGATCTACCGACCGAAGTTCCACCTGCCGCCGCTCCGGCTCGCGCATCCGCGGCTTGCCCGACCCGGGCTCGGCCTTCGCCACCAACTGCTCCGGAAGGCCCCCGAACAGATCCTTCTCCGGCATCAACTCCTCCACCAAATTCGCTTCGATGGAATCATCCCGGGCGGGCATCCGAAAGACAAAGATTCACAAATTCTGAGGAGGGTGCGACGCGCCCGTCTCGAAGGGTGGGAACAAGCACCGTGTGTGTGGCCCATCCTTCGAGACGCGCGCCTGCGGCGCGCTCCTCAGGATGAGGGGGATCCGGAGGTCAGCCACTGCGCGGCAGCTTGCCTTCGTTGAGGCGCGGCATCAGCTCGGCGAAGTTGCAGGGGCGGAAGCGGATGTCGAGCTGCTGGCGCAGGATGTCGTCCCAGCCGTCCTTGCAGGCGCCGGTCGAGCCCGGCAAGGCGAAGATGTACGTCGCGTTGGCGACGCCCGCCGTGGCGCGGCTCTGCATGGTCGAGGTGCCGATCCTCTGGAAGCTGATCCAGCGGAAGGTTTCGCCGAACCCCTCGATCTTCTTCTCGAACAGCGCCTCCAGCGCCTCGGGCGTCACATCGCGGCCGGTGACGCCGGTGCCGCCGGTCGTGATCACGACCTCGATGCGCGGATCGTCGATCCACTTCTTCACCTGCGCGCGGATCAGCGCGACGTCGTCGGTGACGATGGCGCGGTCGGCCAGGGCATGGCCGTCGCGCGCGATGCGCTCGACCAGCGTGTCGCCCGACTTGTCGGTCTCGAGCGTGCGCGTGTCGGAAACCGTGAGAACGGCGATGTTCACCGGCTTGAATTGCTTGGTCTCGTCGATGCGGTTCATGGGCTCACTATACCTCCGGAATCAGCAGCCTGCGATGTTTGCCCGGGCACGATCGGCAAGCTCGACGAACTTCATCTCGCGATAGCTCCAGATCTGAATCGAACTGCCCTTCTTCAGGATGGCGTGGACGAAAAACTGGGGCCAGGCGCCTGCAGCATGCATCGAGCTCAGGAACGAACTCTGGCGTGAGCAGTCCGGGGCGATCGCAGAGATCGCCGCCTGCATGAGATGGCTGCGCCGCGATTCTGCCCAGACGAGGAAAACGCCGCCGAATATGGAAAGGAACACCGCCAGATGGACCGCAAGCGGCGCGCGCCGGGCGATCACCCCGACCAACCCGGCACAGATCACGGCAACACCAGCCGCGCCGAGAAGAGGCGGACCGAGAAAATCGATACGAGTCCCAATGCTGGTGGTGATGCGCCATAGAACAAGGACGAGGGTGCCACAGAGCGCGAGGCTGACGACAGCGAGGCGCACCCTGGCGGGAGCGCGCCAGAGGCCCCCCCCGATCGCCACGATGAGAACGGCGGCGATTCCGACGACGCTTGCGGGAGACGGCGACAAGAAACCCACCACGCCGATGCGGAAGAGAGCAAAAACCAGAATCAGGCCCAGCGTCACGGTCAGCGGCGAAAAGACGTCGGAGTTGAGGACGACGAGCACAGACCAGAAACCCATGCAGACGGCCAACACGCCCTTCCAGTCGAAACGGCGAGGCGCCCGTTCCTGGCTCCACGAATAAAGCAGCCAGCAGATGACGCAGAGGTCGAGAAGCAGAAATGCCGCCAAAGGATTTTTCCTCTCACTGCCGGAAAGGCATCAGGACTTTCCATTGACTCTCCAAGATGGAGATTTAGTGATTGCCCGCTGGAAATCAGCCGCAGAATCCCCTCATTGCTTCTAAACATCGCCTAGAGAAGCTGACACTCAAAGCTCGGAGACATCATGACCGACCCCACCGACTGGAAGCATGACGGCGTGCGGGTCATCCCCGCCGGATCGCTCGACACCAACACCGCCCAGACCCCGGGCATGAACCGCGCCGCGGCCATCAACTTTGCCCGCGTCGGCGCCCAGAAGCTGTGGGCCGGCACGGTGACCATCCATGCCCACGCCAAGACCGGCGCCCATCATCACGGGCACCTGGAGAGCGTGATCTACGTCGTGAAGGGCCGCGCCCGCATGCGCTGGGGCGAGCAGCTCCAGTTCGTCGCCGAGGCCGGTCCCGGCGACTTCATCTATGTGCCGCCCTACGTGCCGCACCAGGAGATCAACGCCTCGGACACCGAGCCGCTGGAATGCGTACTGGTCCGTTCCGACAACGAGGCCGTCGCGATCAACATCGACATCACCCCGGCCGAGAAGGTCGAGGAAGTCTACTGGGTCGACCCGACGCATCCCCATCCTCACAAGCATTAGCTTGTGAGGATGCGCGGGCGGCAGCGCCTTCACAGGCGCGAGCCCGCTCCGTGCAGAATAGATAAGAATTCGAAGGCGGCCCTAACCGGCCGCCTTCTTCTTTTTCGGCCACAGCCCCGCGACCAGCAGCGCGACCGCCACGATGGCGAAGCCGGCCGAAAGATAGCTGTGCAGGAAGATCATCGGGTCGCCGTCGGAGATCGCCAGCGACTGGCGCACCGAGCGCTCGAAGATCGGGCCCAGCACATAGGCCAGGATGACGATGCCGAGGTCGAAGCCGTGGCGGCGCAGGCCGTAGCCGATGAAACCGAAGATCACGGCGATCACCACATCGGCGGGATTACCGTTCGACGAGTAGACGCCGATCAGGCAGACCGCGAGGATCATCGGCGTGAGATAGGCGCGCGGGATGTCGAGGATGCGCACGAACAGGCCGATCAGCGGCAGGTTCAGGATCAGCAGCATGATGTTGCCGATATACATGCTGGCCACGACGCCCCAGAAGATCTCGGGCTGGCGCTCGAGGATGGTCGGCCCCGGCGTGACGCCATGGATGATGAAGGCGCCGAGCAGCAGCGCGGTGACCGCGTTCGCGGGAATGCCCATGCAGAGCAGCGGCACGAAGGCGCCGGCGGTCCCGGCGTTGTTGGCCGATTCCGGCCCGGCCAGTCCTTCGACGGCGCCCTTGCCGAACTCCTCGGGATTCTTCGAGAGCTTGCGCTCGATGCCGTAGGACAGGAACGAGGCCAGCACCGCGCCGCCGCCGGGCAGCAGGCCGACCAGGAAGCCCATGACGGTGCCGCGCGCGACCGGGCCGACCGAGCGCCTCGCCTCCTCGCGCGAGGGCATGAAGCCCAGCAGGTGCGAGGGCGGCGGCAGGACCTTCATGTCGTCCGGCTTCTGCCGCGCCATGAACAGCACTTCGGAGAGGCCGAACAGGCCGATCGCCAGCGGCACCAGATTGACGCCGTCGCCCAGGGCCAGGACGCCGAAGGTGAGGCGTGGCGTCATGTTGAGGGGATCGCTGCCGATCGTGCCGAGCAGCAGGCCGAAGGCCGCCATCAGCAGCGCCCGCGGCAGCGAGCCGCTCGACATGTAGGTGACCATGGTGAGGCCCGCGAGCATCAGCATGGCGTATTCGGCGGGACCGAACTTGATCACCAGCTCGGCGAGCGGCGGCGACAGGAAGGTGATGCCGATGACGCCCACGGTGCCCGCAAAGAACGAACCGATGCCCGCGATGCCCAGCGCCGCCCCGGCGCGGCCCTTGCGCGCCATCTCGTAGCCGTCGAGGCAGGTCACGACCGACGAGGCCTCGCCCGGGATGCGCATCAGCACCGAGGTCACGGTGCCGCCATAGGCCACGCCGTAATAGATGCCCGACAGCATGATGATGGCCGAGGTCACGTCCATCTTGAACGTGATCGGCAGCAGGATGGCGATGGTGGTGAGCGGCCCCAGTCCCGGCAGGATGCCGACGACGGTGCCGAGGAACGCGCCGACGAAACAGTAGAACAGGTTGTCGAGGGTCAGCGTGGTGGCAAAGCCACCCAGCAGCGCTTCCATGCGGCGGGCCTCAGCGAACGTAGGTGTAGAAGGTGCGCTCGATCGGGCCTTCCGGCAGATCGACGCGCAGCAGCCAGCCGAAGCAGACGAGGCCGACGGCGGCGCACGCGATGCCGTAGCCGATCGAGGCGAACCACGGGCGGCGTTCGGCGAAGCGCATGATGACGACGGTCACGGCGATCGTCGTGACGACGAAGCCGGCATACGTCGCGCCCAGCGCAAACACCGCGAAGGTGGCGATGTAGATCGCGAAGGTGCGGTTCGACTCCTTCGTCGCCTCGACGTCGTCGGTGTCGCCACCCTCGGTCTCGCCGGCCCGGCCCGGGAAGGCCAGGACGACGAGGGCGAGCGCCACGCAGATGCCGGCCATGAGCTGCGGGAAGAAGCCGGGGCCGGGGCCGTCGAAGCCCCAGCTGTCCAGCTCCAGCGCCTTCCACAGGCCGACCAGCGCCGCGGCCAGCAGGCCGAGCGTGGCGATCCGCGTGCCACTCAGCCAGGTCATGCCTTCTTGGCCATGCCGGTTTCCTTGAGGATCGGAACGAGCTCCGTCTCGATCTTCTTCAGCAGCTCGCCGTACGCCTTGCCGTCGCGATAGACTGGCTGGATGCCGAGCTTGGCGATCTGGCTGGTCACCGAT
Source organism: Reyranella sp. (assembly GCF_965227665.1). GTDB lineage: Bacteria > Pseudomonadota > Alphaproteobacteria > Reyranellales > Reyranellaceae > Reyranella. Next base: position 4,189,234 of record NZ_OZ245767.1, on the reverse strand, counting down.
TCGTCCTTCATGACGTCGGCCAGCGCCTTGCTCATGCGCTCCTGGATGGCCGGATCGACGCCCTTGGGGAAGGCGTAGCCGAACGGCCCGTTGCTGACCGCGTCGTAGCCCAGCTCGCGCAGGGTCTTCACGTCGGGATAGTCGGGCCAGCGCGCCTCGGCCGCCGAGGCGAGGAAGCGCAGCTTGCCGGCCTCGATCTGCGGCCGCATCTCCGCGACGGTCTGGATGACCGCGTCGACATGGCCGCCGATGGCCGCGGTCACCGATTCGACGCCGCCCGGGAACACGACCCAGCGGAACTTGGCGCCGGTCAGCTTGGCGAGCTGGAACATCGCCACGACGTTGGTGACGTTGTTGGAGCTGTAGGTGAGCTGCTTCTGCTTGCCCTGGTTGACCAGGTCCTCGATCGACTTGATCGGGCCGTCGGCGCGCGCGCCGATGCCGTAGCGGAGCGCCGCGACCTGGCCGATGATGTCGAACGCCGTCCACGGATCGTAGGCGACGTTCATCATGTTCGGGATGGCGACGTGGCTCGAGATCGCCACCAGGCCGATCGTGTGGCCGTCGGGCGTCGACTGGGCGAGCGTGGTCGGGCCGAGCGCGCCGGCGCCGCCCACCACGTTCTTCACGATGACCGTCGCATTCAGCCGCTTCTCGAGCGCCTGGGCGATGATGCGCGCGGTGAGATCCGTCGAGGCCCCCGGCGCATTGGGATTGATCAGTGAAATTTCTCGGGCCGGCCACTTGCTCGATTGAGCGATGGCCGGAGCGGCGACCGTCATGGCCGCGAGGGCGGTGCCGCCCTTGAGCACGGTTCTACGATGCATCCTGTTTGCCTCCCTTTTTTGTAGGGAAGGACAGTGCTTGCCGGGCCCGCTTCAGGTCAAGCGAGACGTGCCGGTGCGCGAACTCTCAGGACGCGGCGCGCACCTCTGCCGAACGGTCCCAGATGTTGGGCTGCTCGCGGTTCGTATAGCCCGACACGAAGAGGTTGGGCTGTCCCGTCTTCACGTCGAACGTGTGACGACGCACCGCACCGATATTGCCGCCATAGACATGGATGCTGATCGAGCCGCGATCGTCGAGCGCGTTGGTGACCTGGTGGATGTCGCCCTTCGGGTTGCGCGGCGCCGGCACCAGCACTTCGACGTCGCCCGGCTCGAGCTTGGTGAGCTCGCCCGGCACCAGCACGCCTGTCTCCGCATCGCGCGTGAAGGAGAGCGAGGTTTCCGAGCCGCGCAGCATGCCCACCAGGCCCCACATCTCGTGATCGTGCACCGGCGTGTTGGCCTTCGGCGCCCAGACGAAGCTCACCACGCAGAAGCGTTCGAAGGGATCGCACCACAGCAGGTTCTGCGCATAACCGTGCGCCGGTACCTTGGCCGCCTGTTCGGGCAGCCAGTCGTCGTGCTTCACCAACTCGCCCAGAAGCTTCGCGCCGACCTCGACGATCGCGTTCTCGTCCTTGTCCTGCCAGGCGCCGCCGGTCAGGGAGGTCATGTCGCCGATGAAGCGACGCAGGCGATCGATACTCATTCCGCAGCCTTTCGCTGGAAGGTGGTTCCGAAGACTTCCTCGGTGTCGGCACCGAGCGCTGGCGGATCGCGCCGCTTCGAGATGTCGGTGGCGGAGATCCGGACCGGGCTGCCGAAGGTCCTGGTCTTCACGCCGGAGGGCAGCGCCATCTGCTCGACCCAGCCCATGTGCTGGACCTGCGGGTCGGCGAGGATCTGGCTGTAGGTGTTGATGCGGCCCTGCGGCACGCCCGCGGCCTCGAAGGCGCCCAACCAATGGTCGACGCCGTTCTTCGCGAACTCGACTTCGAGCAGATCCTTGAGCGCCACCTGATTGGCGGCGCGCGACTGGGTCGTGGCAAAGCGCTGGTCGGCAAGAAGGTCGGGGCGACCGACGACCTTGGTGACGGCTTCCCACAGCTTGTTGTTGCCCGCCGCGATCACGAAATGTCCGTCCGCCGCCTTGAAGGCCTGGTAGGGCGCGTTGCGCGGATGGGCCGAGCCCAGCTTCTTCGGGTCGTTCCCGGTGCCGAAGAACTCGCTGGTCTGAAGTGCCGCCATGCCGAGGCTGCAGCCCAGCATCGAGGCATCGATATGCGCGCCCGGCCCACCGCCGGCGACCCGTCGCAGGATCGACACCACGGTCAGGGCGGCATAGAGGCCGGTGCCCACGTCCGAGACCGGTACGCCGCATTTCACCGGCGCACCGTCGGGCTCGCCGGTCACGCTCATGATGCCGCTCATCGCCTGCACGGTGACGTCGAAGCCGCCCTCGCTCGACCGCGGGCCGCTCTGGCCGAAGGCCGAGATCGAGCAGTAGACGAGGCCTGGCTTCTCGGCACGGAAGGATTCATAGCCGAGACCGAGCCGGTCCATGACGCCCGGCCGGTTGTTCTCCAGCACGACGTCGGCCGACAGGATGAGCTGGCGCGCCGCCTGCTTCTGCGCCGGGTCCTTGAGGTCGAGCACGACCGAGCGCTTGTTGCGGTTGATGGACGCGAAATTCTCGCTGTAGCCCCCCTCGGAGCCTTCTGTGATCGGCGGCCACTGCCGCATCATGTCGCCTTCGGGCGGCTCGACCTTGATCACCTCGGCGCCGAGGTCGGCCAGCAGCATGCCACAGTAGGGACCCGCCAGGACCTGGCAGAATTCGACGACGCGTACGCCAGAAAGCGGCAACATGCTCAGCGGGTTCCATCCTGCGGGGTGTAACGGGGCCAGTCGTGCGAGGCGATCTGGTCGAGCGACGGCGTCGGCTGGCCGAGACGCAGCTGATAGATCCAGTAGTTGGTCAGCACGCGCTGCACGAAGTCGCGAGTCTCATGAAGCGGGATCAACTGGATGTAGAGCAGCGGATCCTGCGAGGCGTTCAGCGAATTGTCCCAGCGCATGACGTTGCCCGGCCCGCCATTGTAGCCGGCGGTGGTGCGCACGAGATTGCCGTCGGTCTCGCTCAACAACATCGATATGTAGGCTTGGCCCAGCGACATGTTCACGGACGGGTCCCACGGATTGGCGCCCGCCGTCTCCGGCGCGTAACGCGCCGAGACCGCGCGCGCGGTCGCCGGCATGAGCTGCATCAGGCCCATCGCGCCGACCACGGAGCGCGCCTTGGGATTGAAAGCCGATTCCTGGCGCATGAAGGCATAGACCAGGGCACGGTCGACGATCGCGCCGCTGGACGGCTGCCACGGCGGGATCGGATACATGCCGCTGTCATAGCCCTTGATGTTGTGGCGCTGGTCCCAGTTGGCATTGCCGACGCGCACCGCGAGCGCGGGCAGCTGCGCCTTCTGCGCCAGCGCCATCACCGCTTCGACGTAGCGCGGATCGTTGTCGATCGACGCGGCGAACAGCTCGCGCTCGGCCGCCGTCGTGGCGCCGAGCTGCAGCAGCGCCAGCGCCCGCCGCGCCGCGCGGTCGTTGCGCAGCAGGTCGGCGCGGCGCCGGTCGAGCGGCGGCAGCTCGAAGTCGGGCTGGATCTGCATGCCCAGCGCCTTCTGGGCGACGAGCCCGTAGAAGGTGCTGCCATGCAGCGCTGCGCGCTTGAGATAGGGCGCGTATTTTTGCGGATTGCCGGCCAGCAGGTTGGCGCGGGCGGCCCAGAACGAGCCCGCGGACAAGGTCCAGGACGAAGCCCGGTCCGGCGAAGCATCGGCCACCAATTCGAAGCGGCGGGCCGCTTCGGCCATATCGCCGCGCGTAAAGGCCGTCATGGCGGCCGTCCAGTTCGCGTCGGGCGGCATACTGGCCTCGACCGGGACCTGCACGCCGCGTTGCGGATCGGCCTCGAGTTGGCGGGTGCGCAGGCGGCCGCGCCACAGCTCGACTTCCTGCGGCCCGAGAATCTCGGTCGACGATTTGCGATCGAGCAGGACGAACGCGGCGTTGAAGCCGCCATCGTCGGCCATGCTCTGCAACCGCGAGCGCAGTTCGGCCGCGCGGCCGCCATCGGCGCCGTTCACGGTGCGGGCGGCCGCGAAGTTGGGCGAGCCCTGGGTGAAGCCGACGAACGTGGCGGGCGTCAGGTCCGCGCCGCCCGCCGGACGGCGGGCCAGCGCCAGCCGGTAGATCGCGGGCGCGTCGGGATTGTCATTGTAGTCCTGCAGCCAGGCGGCGAGCTGCTCGTAGCGGGCGGGATAGTTGGGGCTGAGCAGGCGCTGGGCGCCGACATATCCCATGAGGGTTTTGTCTTGGAGTTGGCGGATCTCGTCGTCGGCCTGGGCCCACGCACCGGCCTGCTGTGCCTGGAAGATGCGCCGGTAGCGGTCGCGCGTTTCGTTATCCAGAACGGTCGGCAGATCGGCAACGACTGCGGCCTCGTCGAGTTCGAGGACGGGCGGCGGCGGCACATAGACCGCGGCGCGCGGCGCCGGGCGCGCAGACGGCCGCGCCGCCGGCCGGGAGGCGGCGGCCTTGGTCGTCACCGGCTTGGACGCCTGTGTCTGGACAGGCTTCTTGGCGGTCTGGGCCGAGGCGGAGGCCGCCACCAGGGCGGCCGCCCCGATCAGAAGGGCGGAAACGGTCGTGCGCATGCCCCACCGTAGTTTGACTCCGGCCCATACGACAAGGGTGCGGCGAGCAGGGTGGGTGCGGCTATACTGTCCGGAACGGAGGACCGAATGAACCTGCATCAAGAGCGTGCCGCGGCCGTGCGGCGCCTGATCGACGAGGCCCGCACCATCGAGAAGGACGGTGTGACCTACGCCAACCTCGAGAAGATCGGCGGGCTTCTCTCGTCGCTGGCCAGCCGCGCCGACCTCTTCCCGCAGGAGGAATTCCCGCTGGGCGCCGAGGGCGGCATCTATCGGCTGAGCGAGGATCCCGACCATCGTTTCGCGCTCTATGCCTCGGCCGGCGGTGCGGGCAAGAAGGTGCCGCCGCACAATCACACGACCTGGGCGATCATCGCCGGCGTCCACGGCGCCGAGCGCAACGTGGTCTACGAACGGCTCGACAATGGAGCGCAAGAGGATGTCGTGCAGCTGCGCGAGGCGCCGGCGAAGGAAAAGACGCTGAAGCGCGGCGACGTGATCGCCTTCCTGCCCGACGACTTCCACCACATCGAGACGCCCGTCGATTCGGGCAACGCGCTGCATCTCCATTTCTACGGCTTGAGCCTCGAGCATCTGCCCGGCCGCGTGACCGTCGACCTCAAGACCGGGACGGCCAAACGCTTCATGGCCAGGCCGAAGATCCTGACGCCGCTGCTCACGGTGCATCAGGTCAAGGCGATGCTGAAGTCCGGCGAGGTCTTCGCGTTCTTCGACGTGCGCGAGGAAGGCGAGTTTTCCACCCAGGGCCATCCGCTGTTCGCGACGCCGCTCCCCCTCTCCCGCCTCGAGCCGCGGGCGCTCGCCCTGCTGCCCGATCCGCACACCCGCATCGTGCTGATGGACGACGGAGAAGAAGGCCAGGCGGGCCGCGCCAATCGCGCCGCCGCGACGCTTTCGGGGCTCGGCTACACCAACCTCGCGGTCATGGCGGGCGGGCTGAAAGCCTGGCGCGACGCGGGTTTCGAGGTCTTCACCGGCGTCAACGTGCCCAGCAAGGCGTTCGGTGAGGTGGTCGAGCACGGCAACGACACGCCGCGCATCGATGCCGCCGACGTGCAGAAGATGATCGACGACAAGGCCGACATGGTGATCCTGGATTCGCGGCCGCTGCCGGAATTCACCAACATGTCGATCCCCGGCGGCATCGACTGTCCGGGCGCCGAGCTGGTCTATCGCGTGAAGGACTTCGTGACGCGGCCCGAGACGCTGGTCGTCGTCAACTGCGCCGGCCGCACACGCTCGATCATCGGCGCCCAGTCGCTGATCAATGCCGGCCTGCCCAACAAGGTGATGGCGCTGAAGAACGGCACCATGGGCTGGCACCTGGCGGGGCTCAAGGTGGCGCGTGGCGAGACCCGGAGCTTCGGCCCCCAGGGACCGGAGGCCGCGACGTTCGCGCAGGCCGCCGCGGCGGAAATCGCCGGGAAAATGGGCATCCGGAAGATCGACCAGGCCGGCCTCGCTGCGCTGGAGAAGAAGGGCGGCCCGCTCTATCGCCTCGACGTCCGCGATCCCGCCGAATACGCGAAGGGCCACCTCAAGGGCTTCCGCCATGCCGCGGGCGGCCAGCTCGTGCAGGCCACCGATCAATATGTCGGCGCCCGCAACGCCACGATCGTGCTGCACGACAATGACGGCGTGCGCGCCACCATGACCGCACACTGGCTGCTGCAGATGGGCTGGAAGGAGACCTACGTCCTCGACCACGCGCCGACTTCCGCCGAGCTCACGACCGAGGCCGAGCCGCGCTATCCGGCAGGCTTCGCGGTCCCGAAGGTCGCCGCCGTGACGGCCGCCGAGCTGCAGAAGGCGCTGGCCACGGCCCTGGTCATCGATCTCGATACCAGCCTGAAATATCGCGACGGCCACGTGCCCGGCGCCTGGTTCGCCGTGCGCGCCAACTTGGGACGCTCCCTGCCGGAGATGCTGGCCAAGCAGGCCGGCGCCGCCCGGATCGTCCTGGTGGCGCCCGACGCCGAGATTGGCGCCCTCGCGGCCGCCGAAATTGCCGCTCTGACAGGGGGGCTGCCTGTCGCCGTTTTGACAGGCGGAATGAAAGCCTGGCGTGGGGCCGGCCTCGATATAGAGACGGGCCATGTCCGGATGGCCGACCCGCCGACCGACGTCTGGTACCGCCCCTACGACTTCAAGGAGGATGTCGAGGCGGCCATGCGGCAGTATCTGGACTGGGAGGTCGACCTCGTCCCGCAGGTCGAGCGCGACGGCGACGCCCGGTTCTCCGTCCTGAAGCGGTAGAACGGCGGAACGCTTGCATTTCAGGGCCTTGTCACATCGTCGCGTACGCTTGACACCCCGCGGGCCTGCCCATAGGTTCCGGCGCGTTTTTCATTGTGACCGCACCGTGTTGGTGGGGTGGCGGTGGAAAGCCCGGAGCGGAGCATCCGGTTATGGCTGAGGACGATCGGAAATCGACCCCTGACGAGCTGGATCGGCGCCTCAAAGGCGTGCGACAGGCCTACCAGAAGGGAACGGGACGGTCGTCGAGACCCGCAGCGAGCGGCGCCGGAGGCGAAAAGCTGGGCGTCGGCATGCGGATCGCAGTCGAACTGGTGGCGGGCGTCGTTGCGGGGGCCTTTCTGGGCCTGATGGCTGATCAGTGGTTGGGTACCAAGCCCTGGCTGCTGATTGTGGGGTTCATACTGGGATGCGGTGCGGCGTTCATGAACGTCTACCGGGTTGCGCAGGCTGAAGAGCGGCGCAGCAAAGCAGCCCAGGATGAGAAGAAGAGCTGAATGGGGATAGAGTAACGTGGCCAGCCCGCTCGAGCAGTTTGCTATCCAGGACCTAACCGCCCCGCTGTTCACCATCGGTGGCCATCACATCGCCGTCACCAACTCCGCCGTCTTCATGATGGGCGCGGTTGTCCTGTCCTCGGGCCTGCTGCTCGCGGGCGCGGGCAAGGGCGCGATGATCCCGGGCCGCATCCAGGCGATGTCGGAACTCTTCTACGAGTTCATCGCCAACATGATCCGGGACAATGTCGGCAGCGGCGGCAAGAAATTCTTCCCGTTCATCTTCACGCTCTTCATCTTCACGCTGTTCGGCAACATCCTCGGGATGCTGCCCTACGGCTACACCTTCACGTCGCAGATCGCCGTCACCTTCTTCATGGCGATGGTGGTGTTCCTCGGCGTGACGCTGATCGGCCTGTTCAAGCACGGCCTGCACTTCTTCTCCCTGTTCTTCCCGCATGGCGCGCCGCTGTTCACGGCGCCCATCCTGATCCCGATCGAGCTGGTCTCCTATCTCAGCCGCCCGATCAGCCTGTCGGTCCGTCTGTTCGCCAACATGACCGTCGGTCACGTGCTTCTGAAGGTCCTGGCCGGCTTCGTCGTGGCGCTCGGCTTCTTCGGCTTCGTCCCCCTCATCGTGCTGGTGGCGATCACCGCGCTCGAGCTGCTGGTGGCGCTGCTGCAGGCCTACATCTTCACGATCCTCTGCTGCATCTACCTGAACGACGCGCTGCATCTGCACTAGTCGCCGCGCCCGTATCCATCGATCCATCACGTCAAAGCCAAGAGAAAACAGGAGATAGAAATGGACGCTTCAGCCGCCAAGTTCATCGGTGCGGGTCTCGCTGCCATCGGCATGATCGGCGCCGGCATCGGCGTGGGCAACGTCTGGGCGAGCTACATCACGGCTCTGTCGCGCAACCCGGCCTCGAAGGCCGAAATCGGCGCCAACATCTGGATCGGCTTCGCCGTCACCGAGGCCATCGCGCTGTTCGCGCTGATCGTCGCGCTGATCGCCCTCTTCGCCTGAGTTCGATCGTGCCCGTTCAGGCACTCCGGACTTCGGTCGCCGCGGCAGCCCTGATCGGGCTGCCGTTTGCCGCGCAGGCGGCCGGCATGCCGCAGTTCGACCTCACGAGGTTCCCCACCCAGATCTTCTGGTTGGTGGTGTGCTTTGCCGTTCTTTACTTCCTCATGGCCAAGGCCGTCCTGCCGAAGATCGGCGCGACGATCGAAAGCCGCGAGCATAAGATCCAGGCAGACCTCGACGCCGCCCAGAAGGCCAACGACGCGGCCCGCGCCGCGGGTGTCGAGCAGGACAAGGCGCTCGCCGAAGCGCGCGGCCAGGCTTCCGGCCTGATCCGCGAGGCCTCGGAGGCCGCCGCGGCCCAGACCTCGGCCAAGCTGCACGAAGTCAGCGACCGGCTGGGTGCCGACATCGTCGCCGCCGAAAAGCGGATCGACGAGCAGCGCACGCAGACCCTCGCGGGCCTCTCGAACATGTCGACGGAAATCGCCACGGCGGTGCTGGGCAAGCTGGTGGGATCTGCCGATCCCGCGCAGGTCGCCCGCGCCGTCGACGAAGCAGCAAAGGCAGGCAAGCCATGATCGGTACCGCATGGGCAGCCGATGCACACGGCGGCGGCGGAGGCTTGTTCTCCGATCCGACGTTCTGGGTTGCCGTTTCCTTCGTCATCTTCCTGGTGCTTGCCGGCAAGCAGATCGTCAAGGGGCTGACCAAGCTCCTCGACGACCGCACGGCCCTCATCGCGCGCACGCTCGGCGAAGCCGAGAAGCTCCGCAACGAGGCGCAGAAGTCGCGGGACGACGCTCAGAAGAACCTCGCCGACTCGGCCAAGCTGGCCCAGGAGATCGTGGCGCAGGCCAAGCAGGAGGCCGTGCGCCTCACGCAGCACGCCGCCGAGGAACGCGAAGCGCTAATCGCCCGCCGCGAGCAGCAGGCCAAGGACCGCATCGCCCAGGCGGAGGCCCAGGCCTCCCGGGAAGTGCGCAACATGGCCGTCGACGTGGCGCTCGCCGCCACGCGCACGCTGCTCAAGGAGCAGGTCGGGGGCGGCCGCACGCAGGCGATGATCGACGAGGCCATCGCCGAGCTTCCGCGTCGCCTGCACTGAACTTCCGAAATAGGGATCGCCCGCAAAAAACAAAAGCGGGCAACCTGGTGCCCCCGCCGCAAGGCGGGGGCTTTTTCTTTGCGCCCCACTCACACGCGAAAAGCAAAACTCTTCACCTCCCCCGTCTTACGGGGGAGGCTGGGAGGGGGAAGGCAACGCGATGATTTTGAGTTGGGGAGAGATCAAGCCTGTGGCTCTCCCCCTCCGCCCTGCGGGCACCTCCCCCGTGTGACGGGGGAGGAAAGTTCTGACTACTCCGCCGCCTGCTTCAGCGGATCGGTGCCCGGCGGGTTGTTCGAGGGCTTCCAGCGCAGGACCGGCTTGCGCGCGGCCAGCGTCTCGTCGAGACGGCGGCGCGGCGCGTAGAGCGGTGCCGCCTTGAAGTCCTCGGCGGCGGTGCCGGTCTTGGCCTTCGCGGTGAGCGAGCGCAGCGCGCCGATGAACTGGTCGAGATCTTCCTTGGCCACGCTCTCGGTCGGCTCGATCAGCATCGCGCCATGCACCACCAGCGGGAAGTACATGGTCATCGGGTGATAGCCCTCGTCGATCATCGCCTTGGCGAAATCGAGCGTGCTGACGCCCGTGTCCTTGAGGAAGCTGTCGTCGAACAGCGCCTCGTGCATGCACGGCCCCTCGAAGGCCGGGCTCATCACGTCCTTGAGCGCGGCCATCACATAGTTGGCGTTGAGGACCGCGTCCTCGGCGACCTGCCGGAGACCGTCGGCGCCATGGCTCATGATGTAGGCCAACGCTCGCGTGAACATGCCCATCTGGCCATGGAACGCCTTGAGGCGGCCGAGCGGCATGCCGTCGACCTTGGCGCCGTCCTCGGCGACGCGCCACGTGTCGCCGTCCTTCACGATCCACGGATAGGGCGCAAAGGGCGCCAGCGCCGCCGACAGCACGACCGGCCCCGCCCCCGGCCCGCCGCCGCCATGCGGCGTCGAGAAGGTCTTGTGCAGGTTGATGTGCATGCAGTCGATGCCGAGGTCGCCCGGCCGCACGCGGCCGACGATGGCGTTGAAGTTGGCGCCGTCGCAGTAGAAGTAGGCGCCCGCGTCGTGCACGGCCTTGGAAATCTCGACGATCTCGCTTTCGAACAGGCCGCAGGTGTTGGGATTGGTCAGCATGATCGCCGCCACGTCGGGACCCAGCGCCGCCTTCAGCGCCGCGAGGTCCACGCGACCGCGATCGTTGGCCGGGATCGGCTTCACCACGAAGCCGAGCGCCGCCGCCGTAGCGGGGTTGGTGCCGTGCGCCGATTCGGGCGCCAGCACGGTGCGGCGCTGGGCGCGCTCGCCCTTGGCCTCGAGGGCCGCGGCGATCGCCATCATGCCGCACATCTCGCCATGCGCGCCCGCGGCCGGCGACATCGCCACGGCCGGCATGCCGGTGAGGGTCTTGAGCCAGTGCGCCAGGCCGTCGATCAGCTCCAGCGCGCCCTGCACCGTCGAGACCGGCTGCAGCGGATGGAGATCGCCGATGCCGGGCAGGCGCGCGACCTTCTCGTTGATGCGGGGGTTGTGCTTCATCGTACACGAGCCCAGCGGGTAGACGCCCATGTCGATGGCGTAGTTCTTCTGGCTGAGACGCGTGTAGTGCTGCACCACCTGCGGCTCGGAAAGACCGGGCAAGCCGATCTCGCCCTTGCGGCGCAGGCCGTTCAACCGGTCCTTCACCTTGGGCGGTTCCGGCAGGTCGACGCCGCAGCGTCCGGCCTGGCCCATCTCGAAGATCAACGGCTCCTCGATCTGGAGCGCGCGGTTGCCGGTGTAAGTGCCGTGCGTGTTGACGGAACCGGCGGAGACACTGCCAGCGCGTCCCTGGCTGCGGTCGAGCGACTGTACCATCACAGCACCTCCTTCAGGCCGGCGATCAGCGGGTCCATGCCCGCGTCGGTCGCCGTTTCGGTCGCCGCCAGCAACAGCAGGTTCGCGACCGAGGGATCGTTGGGGATCAGGCGGGACACCGGCAGGCCGCCCAGGATGCGCTTGGCCGCCAGCGCCTCGACGACTTCGGCCGCGGGCTTGGGCAGCTTCACCGTGAACTCGTTGAAGAAGCTGTCGTTCAACACGGTGACGCCCGGCAGCGCCGCGATCCTGTCGGCGAGCTGCGAGGCCTTGGCATGGTTGAGCTCGGCCAGCCGCGCAAAGCCCGTCTCGCCCAGCAGGGTGAGATGCACCGTGAAGGCCAGCGCGCAGAGGCCGGCATTCGTGCAGATGTTGGAGGTCGCCTTCTCGCGGCGGATATGCTGCTCGCGCGTCGAGAGGGTCAGCACGAAGCCGCGCTTGCCGTCGGCATCGACGGTCTCACCGACCAGACGCCCCGGCATCTGGCGCATGTACTTGTCGCGGGTCGCGAACAGTCCGACATAGGGACCGCCGAAACCGAGCCCGTTGCCGATCGACTGGCCCTCGCAGACCACGATGTCGGCGCCCATCTCGCCCGGCGGCATCAGCAGCCCCAGCGAGACGACTTCCGTCACCACGACGATCAGCAGCGCGCCGGCGGCGTGGCAGGCTTCGGCGAGCTTGGTGAAGTCGCGGACATGGCCGAAGAAGCTCGGGTTCTGCACGACCACGCAGGACGTCTCACGGTCGACCGCAGCGATCAGATCCTCGAGGCCCTCGGCGTCCGTCTTCGAGAAGTTCGCCGTGAAGCCTTCCCACTTGGCCGTGGTCTCGATGATGCTGCGATACTGCGGATGCAGCCCGCCCGAAATCAGCGCCTTGTGGCGGCGCGTGACCCGGTTGGCCATCAACACCGCCTCGGTCGTGCCGGTCGAGCCGTCGTACATCGAGGCGTTGGCGACTTCCATGCCGGTGAGCAGGGTCACCTGGGTCTGGAACTCGAACAGGTACTGAAGCGTGCCCTGCGTGATCTCCGGCTGATACGGCGTGTACGAGGTCAGGAACTCGCCGCGCTGGATCATGTAGTCGACGGTCGCCGGCACGTGATGGCGATAGGCCCCGGCGCCGATGAAGAACGGCGTCGCGGCGGGCGAGAGGTTCTTGGCGGCAAAGCCCTGGAAGGCGCGTTCGACTTCGAGTTCGCCCTGGTGATCGGGCAGGCCGCCGACCTTGCCCGCCAGCCGCGCCGATGCCGGCACGTCGCGGAACAGCTCGTCGACCGACTTGGCGCCGATCACGCTCAGCATCTCGCGGCGGTCGGCGTCGGTGAGAGGGAGATAACGCATCAGGCTCTTGCTCCTTGAGTTATGTCCTCATCCTGAGGAGCATCGCGCAGCGATGCGTCTCGAAGGATGGGAACGAGCACCTTGTCCCTGGCCCATCCTTCGAGACGTGCCCTGCGGGCACTCCTCGGGATGAGGTCAGGTTGGCTAGCCGAGGCTCTTCACGAAGGCCTCGTAGGCGGCCTCGTCCATCAGGCCGTCGAGTTCGCCCTTGTCGGCGAGCTTCAGCTTGAAGAACCAGCCCTTGCCGGTCGGCTCGGCATTCACGTCGCCCGGCGTGTCGGCCAGCGCCGCATTGCTCTCGACGACTTCGCCGGAAGCCGGCGCGTAGATGTCGGACGCTGCCTTTACCGATTCGACGACGGCGCACGCTTCGCCCTTGGCGACCGTGCGGCCGGCCGCGGGCACGTCGACGAACACGACGTCGCCGAGCTGCTCCTGGGCGTATTGCGTGATGCCGATCGTGCCGACATCGCCCTCGACGCGGATCCACTCATGCTCTTCGGTGTACTTGGTCTCGGCCATCTTGATCTCCTATCCGCGGTAGTAGGCGTGTTTGACGAAAGGCATGGGCACGATCTCGGCCGGCACGGGCTTGCCGCGCACCATGAGATCGACCTTGGTTCCGTTGGCTGACCGGCTGCGCTCGACGTAGCCCATGGCGATGGCGCGCCCCAGCGTGGGCGAGAAGCCACCTGACGTGACGGTGCCGACGGTCTTGCCGTCGATCACGATCTCCGCGCCCTCGCGCGCGATTGCCTTGCCTTCGGGCAGCAGGCCGACCCGCTTGCGCGTCGAGCCTTCGGCGATCTGCTTCTGGACGACCGCGGCGCCGGGGAACCCGCCCTGCACACGCCGCTCCTTGCCGACGCTCCACAGCAGCACCGCCTCGACGGGCGTGGTGGTCGTGTCGATGTCGTGGCCGTAGAGGCAGAGTCCGCCCTCGAGCCTGAGCGAATCGCGGGCGCCCAGTCCGATCGGCTTGACCTCGGGATGGCTGAGCAGCTTGCGCGCGATGGCGTCGGTCTGCTCGGCCGGCGTCGAGATCTCGTAGCCGTCGCCGCCGGTGTAGCCCGAGCGCGTGACGTAGCAGCGCGCGCCGTCGATCTCGACATAGGCGCCGGTCATGAACTTCATGGTGGCGACCTGCGGCACCAGCCGCGACAGCACCGCCGACGCCTGCGGTCCCTGCAGCGCCAGCAGCCCGCGCGAAAACATCGGCTCGACCTCGCAGGTCGCCGAGAGATGCTTCTGCATGTGCGCCAGGTCGGCATCCTTGCAGGCCGCATTGATGACCACCAGCAGGTGATCGCCCGCGTTGGTCACCATCAGATCGTCGAGGATGCCGCCGGCATCGTTGGTGAACTGGGTGTAGCGCTGCTGGCCCGGCTGCAGGCCGGCGATGTCGCCCGGCACCAGCGTCTCCATCGCCTTCGCGGCACTCTGGCCGGGCTTCGCGGTGAGACGCACCTGGCCCATGTGCGAGACGTCGAACAGGCCGCAGGCGGTGCGGGTATGCGTGTGCTCGACCAGGATGCCGGTCGGATACTGGACCGGCATCTCGTAGCCGGCGAAGGGCACCAGGCGCGCGCCCAGCTCGCGATGAAGATCGTAAAGCGGCGTGCGCTTCAGGGGGCCGGCGGTGGGTTCGGTCAAAAGAGTCTCCGTCGAAGTCGCGTTGAACGCGACCGGAGTCGCGCCTTCACGACGCAAGGACTGCGCCGTTCGCGACCCCCTCTGTCCGGAGACCTGAAAGATTCGCCGGGAGCCTCCGAAGAGGCCCGGCTTACTTCGTCGGTGGGCGTGCGCCGAATGGGGCGCCCGCCACTTTCCAGAGACCCATCCTCCTGCGGTCCGTTTGCCTGAGAGTTTCCGGGGCCGGTTGCTCCTTCGGCGCCATCCTCGCGGATGGGCTCTCCCACAGGGATCGTCTGGGTGGACGGACCATAGGGAGGGCCCTGTTCGGCGTCCACGCACAAAGGCGCGCAGGACCGCGAAATTGCGGGAAAAGAGAATCCGCCCTTGTAATTGAGTGATCGCTCACTTATTAATATGAGCGGTTACTCATTTTTGGAGGCTGGCATGTTCATCCGTAGTTCGTTCGGCGAATTCTCCGAGCTTCACACCGATGCAGCGCCCTGGGCTGCGCGACCCGCTTGTGAAATCGACTGGCGCTGGCTCTCGGCTGAAAGCGAGAACCCCTCTTTTCCGAGTGAGCGCTCCCTCATAGGATGCGGCACATGGGCAAAGCCGAAGAGACAAAAGCCCGCGTAGAGCGCGCGGCCCTCACCCTGTTCGTGGCGCGCGGTGTCGCAGAAACCACGACCCGCGAGATCGCCATGGCGGCGTCGATCGCCGAAGGCACGATCTACCGCTACTTCCCCAGCAAAGAGCAGCTCGCGCTCGACATCTTCCTCGGCCACCACCGCGCGCTGGCCGAGGCGCTGGCCGAGGCACAGCGGCCCGTCACGCGCCTGCGGGACAAGATCGAGGCCATCGTCCGCTGCTATTGCGAATGGGCCGACCGGGACTGGTCGCTGTTCGCCTACCACCTGCTCACGCAGCATCTGTTCCTGGCGCTGGTCCCCGACGGCACGCCCAACCCGGTCGATGTCCTGCGCGAGGTCATCGTGAGCGCCATGGCGGCCGGCGAGATCCCGACGCGAGACCCCGACCTCGCGGCCGCCTCCGCCATCGGCACCGTCATGCAGCCCGCGACCTACAAGGTCTACGGCCGCTTCGAAGGCCCCCTGTCCGATCACGTGGCCTTCTTTGCCGATGCGGCCTGGGCGGTGCTGGCGGTGAAGTCGCCATAGGGACCGCTCGCCGTTGGTGTATAATGCTCCCATGAGCGGCAGAGAGCCTGATGTCCTCGATCGCATGGTCGCCCGCGTCGTAAGCGCGATGGCACCCGAGGCCATCTATTTGTTCGGCAGTCGTGCTCGCGGTGACGCCACCGCCGATAGCGACTACGATCTGTTGGTCATAGTTTCGGACAATGCACCAGTGGAACAGCGCTCCCTGTCCGCGACCGCTGAAATTTCTCGCGATCCCGGCATCTCCCTGGATATCGTCCCTTGCCGAAGGAGCGTGTTCGAGCGCCGACGCAACGATATCGGCACGCTGAGCTATCTCGCAACGCACGAGGGGCAGCTCGTCTATGGCCAGTGAGGCGGCCGCCGCATGGTTGGCTGTCGTCGATGACGATCTGCGCCAAGTGGTCAACAACCTCCATGGGCCCCTGCCGTCGCTGACAGGCGCAGGTTACCATTGCCAGCAGGCGGCTGAGAAACTGGTGAAGGCCGTGCTCGTCGAGAGCCGAATTCCCTTCTCGAAGACTCATGATATCGGCGCCCTGGCCGGGCTGCTGCCCGAGAACCATCCATTGAAGGCCAAGCTCGCCACTCTCGCCAAACTCACCCCGTATGGCGTGGCCTACAGATATCCGGCGGAGGACAGTTGGGAGCTTCCATCGGCGGTGACGATCGAGACCTGGAAGAGGACAATCGAGGATATTCGCCGATCGGTGTAGTCGGCCAGTTCCAGCTTGCCGATCTGGCTGAGATGTCCTTGAGGCTTTCGACCAAATCCACCGAAAGCGCAGATCAGGCGGCGACGTAGACGAAGGCTTCGAGGCCGGACTTCAGGCGCACAGCGACGCGCCTGTAGTCCGACACCTCGTAGGTGTCGGCGGCGGCAAGCTCGGCCGCGGTGAGCCGCAGCACCACGCCCGGCACTTCGTCTTCGGCACGGCCGGACGGCAGCGCGATGAGGTGATGCGTCTTGCCGCTGGTCTTCACGACCTCGGCGTCCCGGATCTCGAGCAGCGACGTGGCATAGCCCGGCAGAGCATCGGCACGACCTTCGAGCCGCCGACCGAAGGTCGCGATCTGCACGTCCTGCTGCTGCAGCGTGCCGTAGGAGAAGAGCCAGACGTCGGTCACTTCGGTTCCTTACTCAATCCTTGTCATCCTGAGCAAAGCGAAGGATCTCACGCCGGCTACGCAGTCCTTTGGCCGCTCCGCTAGGTCCTTCGCTGCGCTCAGGACGACAGCCCTGAGTTCCGTCAGCCCTCGCGTGCCAGCGCGCCGAAGGCTTCGGCGAAGGCCTCGCGCGGGCCGCCGATGCCGGTCTCGTTGAAGATGTCGGCGGTGAGAGACTTCACGGCGTTCTCGTCGATGCGCACGCCGTTGTTTTCCAGGAAGCCGCGCGCGGCCTTCACGGCCTCGTCCATCGCACCGCCCTGCTTGTAGAGCTGGTAGTAGTCGGGATGGCCACCCCGGCCCAGCGCCTCGGCCAGCACGTCGGTGAAGTTCACGACCCGGAGCGAGGGATAGATCGCCTCGGCGCCGGAGAGCGCGCGATGGCAGGAATGATACATGGTGACGATCGTGTCGGCGCCGGCATCGACCGCGCCCATCACCAGGTCGCGATGGATCGCCTGCTCGCGCGCCTTGAACTTCGCGGCCTGTCCGCCGCAGGCATAGGAGAAGCCCGAATCCTGCGGCAGCTCGACCAGGTCGAGGTTGGGCACGGCGCGCAGCAGGGCGCGGATGCTCTCCACCGTCGCGCCAATGCCCTGATGCTCGTGGATCACGACGCGGCGCTTCGGCTGGTCCGCCTGGAAGCGCGCCTTCAGCGACTCGAGGTTGGCAGCGAGGAATTCGCTGACATGGCCGAGATCGAACGACGGTTCCTCGACGTCCTTCTCCAGCTCGTCGAAATTCTTGGTGCAGGTCGGGCACCAGGTCAGCACCTTGGACGCACCGGACTGGCCGAAGCGCTGGAAGGTGCGGTGTCCCATGCGCTCATAGGTCGGCAGATCGGCTTCCTGGAACTGGTAGACGCCGCAGCAATGGGCGGTGCCGCCGACCACGTCGAAGTCGAGCTCCAGCGCGTCGAGGATATCCATGACGTTCAGCACGATGTGCGGCGTGCGCAGCACGTTGCAGCCGGTATAGAACAGCACGTCGGCGGTGCGCCGCTCAGCCGGCGCCAGGATCTTCTTCAGCGTCTCCGACGGAAGCTGCATGCTGGCGAGCAGCCGCACGGCCTGCGCCATGTGGCGGAAGCGGCCCGCGGCATTGGTCGCGCCTTCCTGCACCGGCCTGACAGCCTGCAGCGACTTCATCTTGGCGATGGTCACCCATTGGCGAACATTGATGCCCTCGGGACAGGCGGCGGTGCACTGGGCGCTGCCGTCACAGGCGCCGAGCCACTGGTCGAGCAGCGGCGCCGCGGCCCCGCCCTCGCGCGTGAGCGACAGCAGTTCGCCGACGCGCTGCACGGCCTCCCCCGCATCGAGCCCGCTTTCGCGCGCCGTCGGACAGGCCGCGAAGCACTTGCCGCAGCCCGTACAGCGATCAGCCGCCTCGGCGACCAATGCGTCCAGCCTGTCGGCATAGGCGCTCATCAGCGCTGGCCCATCCGCCGGTTGTACTCGAGTTCTTCCTGCGACGGCTTGAGGCCGACGGCAATGCGGTAGTTGCCCAGTTCCGAAATCTGGCCGAACGGCAGGGTCAGGTTGAGCTCCTCCTGCGACTGGCCGCGCGGGCTGGCGTTCGACAGTTTGAAGTCGGCGGTGAAATCCTGGCCCTGGATGACCTGGCCCGAGGCGCCGATCACACGAACGAAGTATGGCACGCGCGTCTGGCCGGCGATCGCCGAGGGTCCAGCCGTGACCGAGACGCGCATGACCAGGGTCACGTCCATCTGATTGCGCCGCAGCGAGCACTTCGTGCCGGCACCGGTCAGAACCGCCTCGTACTCGACGTCGCGCGGATCGCGGCCCGGCCCGTCCCTGAAATGGGTCAGCCGGCCGGCATCCTGGACCGTGAACGGCGCCGGACAGTAGGCATCCGCCGATTCATTGGAGCCGCCGCCGCAGGCGGAAAGAACAAGCGCCAGCGCGACAGGCGCTGCCCGGAGAGTCATCATACTGAGGGTCATGCCAGAGTCTTGTGTGAGCCGTCGCAAAGCGGTTTCTTGGAACTGTGCTTGCAGTCGCAGAGCCAGTAGTCGCCGGCTTTCTCGACCGAGTACTTCATGGGGGCGAGGCCCGAACCCTTGTGGCTGCCGTCGCAAAAAGGCTGGGCCTTGCTCAAGCCACAGGCGCACCACCAGTAGTCCTTGCCCGCCTCGAGGGCGACCTTCGAAGGCGCCCTGGCCGCGACAACCGGCTCGGTCATGTTGCTTTCCCCGTTGCGGCGGCTTTGTTACGGTGCCGCGCCAATCCGTACCGCGCGGACTCTAGGCAATGGTCCGCAGGCCCGCAAGCGAACGGGTCGGCATAGTGTCGAACGAATTTTCATGGTCACCCAGAAGAAGCCGCTCACGATCCTGCTCGCCAGTCCGCGCGGCTTCTGCGCCGGCGTCGACCGTGCCATCCAGATCGTCCAGCAGGCGCTGAAGCGCTATGGCCGGCCGGTCTATGTGCGGCACGAGATCGTGCACAATCGCTTCGTGGTCGAGAACCTGGAGGCACAGGGCGCGATCTTCGTCGACGAGCTCGACGAGGTGCCCGACGACCGTCCCGTCGTCTTTTCCGCGCACGGCGTGCCGAAATCCGTGCCGGCCGAGGCGGGCCGTCGCAACCTGCTCTATGTCGATGCAACCTGCCCGCTGGTCTCCAAAGTCCATCGCGAAGCCGAGCGTCACAGCGAGTCGGGACGCACCGTCGTGCTGATCGGTCATGCCGGCCATCCCGAGGTGATCGGCACGATGGGCCAGCTTCCCGACGGCGCGGTGATCCTGGTCGAGGATGCCGCCCAGGCCGAGACGGTCGAGGTGCCCGACCCGCAGAACCTGGCCTACGCCACGCAGACGACCCTGTCGGTCGACGACACGACAGGGATCGTCGCGGTGTTGCGCCGGCGCTTCCCGGCGATCCAGGGACCGAAGATGGAAGACATCTGCTACGCGACCACCAACCGCCAGGCGGCGGTCAAGGCGATCGCCGGACGCTGCGACGCGCTGGTGGTGATCGGTGCGCCCAACTCGTCGAACTCGATGCGCCTGGTCGAGGTCGCCGCCAACTACGGCTGCGCGAAGTCGCGTCTCGTCCAGCGAGCCGCCGACATGGACTGGGCTTGGTTGGGCGATGCAGGCCGGCTAGGGATCACGGCCGGCGCCTCGGCGCCCGAGCTTCTGGTCGACGAGCTGATCGAGGCCTGCCGCGCGCGCTACGACGTCACCGTCGAGGAAGTGCGCACGACCGAGGAAAGCGTCGTGTTCAAGCTGCCGCGCGCGCTGGTGGCCTGACGTGGCGGTCTACACGGAAGTCGGCGATACCGAGCTCGAAGCCTTTCTCGCCGAATACGACATCGGCCGGGCCGAATCCTTCAAGGGAATCGCCGAGGGCGTCGAGAATTCCAACTACCTGCTGACCACGACGAAGGGCCAGTACATCGTCACGCTCTACGAGAAGCGCGTCGATCCGCGGGATCTCCCCTTCTTTCTCGGCCTGATGGATCATCTCGCGGCACGCGGCATCACCTGCCCGCAGCCGATCCATGGCCGCGACGGCAACGCCCTGCGGTCGCTGGCCGGCAAGCCGGCGGCGATCACCAGCTTCCTGCACGGCATGTGGCCGAGGCGCACGACGGTCGGCCATTGCGCACCGGTGGGCGAGGCGCTGGCCGGCCTGCATCTCGCCGGCCAGGACTTTTCGCTCAGGCGGCCGAACGCGCTCTCGGTGGCGGGCTGGCGCCCCCTCTGGGAAGGCTGCCGCCGCGAGATCGATGCGCCGCTCGACCGCGAGCTGGGCGCCGAGATCGAATTCTTCGAGGC
Organism: Reyranella sp.; assembly: GCF_965227665.1. Lineage (GTDB taxonomy): Bacteria > Pseudomonadota > Alphaproteobacteria > Reyranellales > Reyranellaceae > Reyranella. Next base: position 4,168,795 of record NZ_OZ245767.1, on the reverse strand, counting down.
CAACTGGCCGCGCGACCTGCCGGCCGGCGTGATCCATGCCGACCTGTTCAACGACAATGTCTTCTTCCTGCAGGACAGGCTCTCGGGCCTGATCGACTTCTACTTCGCCTGCAACGACCTGCTGGCCTACGACGTCGCGATCTGCCTCAACGCCTGGTGCTTCGAGATCGACAATTCCTTCAACGCCACCAAGGCGCGCGCCCTGCTGCAGGGCTACGAGCGCGTGCGCAAACTGGGTGACGACGAGAAGCGGGCGCTGCCCCTGCTCGCGCGCGGCGCAGCGCTGCGGTTCCTGCTGACCCGGCTCTACGACTGGGTGCACACGCCGCCCAACGCGCTGGTGAAGCGCAAGGACCCGCAGGAATATCTCGCCAAGCTGCGCTTCCATCGCGGCGTCACCTCTCTTTCGGATTACGGATTGTGAACGAACCCGCAAAGGTCGAGATCTTCACCGACGGCGCCTGCAGCGGAAACCCCGGCCCGGGTGGCTGGGGCACGATCCTGCGCATGGGCGAGAAGGAACGCGAACTGTCCGGCGGCGACCGCGCGACCACCAACAACCGCATGGAGCTGATGGCGGCGATCCAGGGGCTCGAGGCGCTGAAGCGGCCGTGCCACGTCCGCCTCTTCACCGACAGCACCTATGTGAAGGACGGCGTCACCAAGTGGATCCACGGCTGGAAGAAGAACGGCTGGCGGACGTCCGACAAGAAGCCGGTGAAGAACGTCGAACTATGGCAGCGCCTCGACGCCGCCCGCGCCGCCCATCAGGTCGAGTGGCACTGGGTGAAGGGCCATAGCGGCCACCCTGAGAACGAACGCGCCGACGCGCTGGCCCGCGCGGCGATCTCGGCGCTCAGGTCATAGAGCGCTGAGATCAGCTCCGCTTCGGCTGCGGCGGGACGGGCTTCTTTTCGCCCTGCTTGTCCATCACGAGGTCGAAGCCCTCGCGCTTGCCGTCGCAGGGATTGTCGCCTTCGGCCAGACGCCAGACCTGCGACTTGCCCGAGCGGCGGAAGGTGAGCAGGCCTGCCACCTTGCAGGGCGTGCCCTTCTCGACCGAAGCCACGCGGAAGGCGACCTCGCCGCGAACCTGAACCACGCCCGCCGCGATGCGCTCCACGACGCCGTCGATGGAAACCCAGTCGCCCTCGGTGCCGGGCGCGACACTGTCGAGGCGGCCCTTCACGATCCAGAGATTGCCCTGGCGCGTAACCGTCACTTCGCCGGGCTTGGCGCCCTTGATCTTTGAATGGCGGCCCCACGTGATCCGGCGCGCCTCGGCGAAGAGCTGCGCCTCGGCGTCGGAATCGATGACCGTCCGCTCGACCTTCGGGGGTGCGGGCGGCAGCGGCGACGAGAGATCGGTAGGCGATGCCCCGCGTTCGGTGACCGGCGCCCGCTCCGGGGGTGGCGCCGGGTAATAGGACGCGGGCGGCTGCGGGGCGGCGGCCGGCTGGGCGAAGGCCGGCGCGGCAACGACCAGGGCAGCGAACAGGGCGATCGACGAGAGGGCTTTTTTCATTTGCATGAGTTTTACCTGAGGGGCTTGCACGAGGCTATCGCTTCCCGCTGGGCGGCGGGGTCGTCGGGGCGGCGGGCGCGGGAGCGCCGGCATTGGCCAGCCCGGCTTCGGCGCGGCGCGCGGCCGGGGTGCCCGCCGGCACCAGTCGCAGCACGCGGGTGAAGTCGGCGTTGGCGGCGTCGCGCGAGCCGCGGGCGAGATGGGTGAAGCCGCGTTCGAGCAGCGCCTCGGTGTGATCGGGCGCGATCGCCAGGGCGCGGTTGAGGTCGATCAGGGCGCGCCCGGGATCCCGGGCATTGCGCCAGGCCGCGGCGCGCAGGACCAGCGCATCGATATCGTCCTGGCGCAGGCGGAGAGCCCGGTCGAAGTCGGAGATGGCGCGCGGCCACGACTGCATCGCGGCATAGGACAGGCCGCGATCGATCCAGAGGTCGGGATCGTCGGCCTTGAGTTCGAGGGCGCGGCTCTGCGCCGCGGCGGCCCTGTCGGCCGCGCCGGCCTCCATCCAGGCCTGTCCCGCCTGGGCATAGAGTTCGGCCCGCAGCCCCGGCCGGTCCTGGCCCATGTCGCGGGCAATCGCCTCGAACTGCGCGGCGGCCTGGGCAGGCTTGCCCGACTGGAACATGGCGAGGGCGACGCAGTGGCGAGCGCCCAGGCCACCGCCCTCGGCGATCCATTTCTCGGCCGCCGGCAGCGCGCGCAGCGGCTCCATGCGGGCGAGCCGCATGCAGTCGTTGTAGCGCTGGACGTGATCGGGCCGCACTTCCAGCGCCGGCGGCCCGGGCAGGGGCTTGGCAGGGATCACGGGAATGGGCTGGGCGAGCGCCGGCGACGCCGCAAGGAGGAGAAGCGGCAGCCATAGCGGCTGGAGGCGAAACAACATGGTTGAAAAGAACCGTGCCGCGGGGTTCCTGACAAGATGACAAGACGACTTTTCATTTTCGGTCTGGGCTTCAGCGGCCTTGAAATCGCCAAGCTTGCAAGGGCCGACGGCTGGACGGTGGCCGGGACCTGCACGACCGAAGAGAAGGCACGCAGGCTGCGCGAAGCCGGGATCGAGGCCCATCGGTTCGACGGCACGGCGGCACTGTCGGCCGATGCCTTCGGTGAGCCCAGCCATGTCGTGTGCACGATCGCGCCCGGCTCCGAGGGCGACCCGGCGCTGCGCACCTGCCGCGAACTGCTCGGCCAGGCGCGCTGGTTGGGCTACCTCTCGACCACCGGCGTCTATGGCGACCACGAGGGCGGCTGGGTCGACGAGACGACGACGCCCCTTCCCACCCAGCCGCGCAGCCAGCAGCGGCTCGCCGCCGAACAGGGCTGGCGCGCGCTTGCCGCCGGGGCGGGCGCGTCCCTCCACATCCTGCGCCTGCCGGGCATCTACGGTCCCGGCCGCAGCACCCTCGAGCGCGTGAGAGCCGGCACGGCGCAGCGCATCGACAAGCCGGGCCAGGTCTTCTCTCGCATCCACGTCGAGGACCTCGCCGCGAGCGCGATGAAGGCCGCGGCACGCGAGACCGGGACCGAGATCTGGAACGTGGCCGACGACCTGCCGGCCTCGAATGCCGACGTCATCGCCTATGCCTGCGAGCTGCTGGGAAGGCCGGTGCCGCCGGTCGTCCCCTGGGAAGAAGCGGCGCCCACGATGTCGGCGATGGCGCGCTCCTTCTATTCGGAGAGCCGTCGCGTCAGGAACGACAAGCTCAAGCGCGAACTGGGCGTCGTGCTGCGTTATCCGACTTACCGCGAGGGCCTGAAGGCCATCGCGGCGGCGGAAGGATAGCGCGGTGTAGCAATGGAGCGCGCAACTCCAGTTGCGCTCATACCTTGCAGCGACGACGCTTGAGCGCCACTGGAGTGGCGCGCTCCAAAGAGGCAGCTTTGCTCTACCCCACCAGCTCCTCGACCGTCGCGATCAGGCGCGCGATGTCGGCCGGGGTGCTGAGGCGATGGTCGCCGCCCTTGATGAAGGTGGTGACGACCTCCGGTGCCTCGAGATGCTTGGCGATCTGCAGGGAATATTCCCACGGCACGTCGGGATCGCTCTGGCCATGCAGCAGCCGCACCGGACAGGGCAGCGCCAGCGGTTTGTCGAGCAGCAGGTGATGGCGCCCCTCCTCGATCAGCTTCCAGGTGAAGACCGACGGTTCGGGCGAATATTGCGACGGACGTTCGAGCCGGCCGTCGCGCTCCAGGGTTGCGCGATCCTCGGGGGAGAGGCCGTTCAGCAGCATGCGTTCGGTGAAGTCGGGCGCGGCCGCGATCAACACGAGACCAGCCAGCCGTTCGGGCCGCGCACGCGCCGCCAGCAACGACAGCCATCCGCCCATGCTCGACCCGACCAGCACCAGCCTGCCGGTGGTCAGCCGGTCGATCGCCACGAGCGAATCGTCCAGCCAGCGGCCGATCGTGCCCTCCTCGAAGCGGCCCGACGACTGGCCATGGCCGAAATAGTCGAAGCGCAGGAAGGCGTGGCCGGTCTTCTCGGCCCAGGCTTCGAGCGCCACCGCCTTGGTGCCGGTCATGTCGGACCGGAAGCCGCCGAGGAAGACGACGGTCGGCGCCCGTCCTTCCGTCACCGCGTAGGCGATGGTGTGTCCGTCGTCGCGCTGAAGCCGCTCGACCCTACCCACGCTGTTCCTCCCGTGTTACCTGCTGCCGCCCTTCAATCCTCTAGCCAAAAGCAACGCCCGTGTCCGCGCCAACCCTGCTTCAGATCGTTCCGACCCTGGCCGGTGGCGGCGTGGCCCGCGCCACGCTGGAGGCCGCGCAGGCCGTCATCGCGGCCGGCGGCTCGGCGATCGTGGCGTCGCCCGGCGGCAGCCTGGTTCCCGACCTGCTGAGGCTGCGCGCCACTCACATCGAACTCCCGGCTTCGCCGCACCCGCTGTGGGGACGGTTGACCCTGCCGGGCAAGCTCGTGTCGAGCCTGCGCGACGCGAAGGTCGACGTCATCCAGGCACGCTCGCCCGCTTCGGGCTGGGTCGCGCGCGCGCTGGCGCGACGGCTCGGCGTCAGGTGGATCGCGACTCTGCATCGGCCGTTCCTCGCCTCCGATCTCGCGAGGCGGTTCGTCGAGGGACGCCAGTCGCGCGCCGATGCGGTGATCGCGGTGTCGCAGCATGTCGCGCGGGACGCGCTGGAGCGTTTCCCGGCCCTCCAGGACCGTCTGGAGATCATCACCCCCGGCATCAACTTCGACCGGTTCGATCCGGCGATCGTGCGCGCCGACCGCCTGATCCGCCTGGCCGGCGAGCTGCGCGTGCCGGACGGCAGCCATCTCGTTCTGTGCCCCGGCCGCTTCGGCGAGGATAATGGCCAGAAGATCCTGGTCGAGGCGATCGGGCGGCTGGGACGGGAGGACGTGTTCTGTCTCCTGCTGGGCTCGACCGGCGCCACGACTCCCTTCGAGAAGGAGCTCGAACGCACGATCGAGGCGGCGCAGCTCAACGGCCGCGTCCAGATCGGCCCCTATGTCGACGATATGCCGGCCGCCTACATGCTGGCCGACGTCGTGGTCTCGACCGGTGGTGCACGGCAGGGCTTCAGCCGCGCCCTGGTCGAAGCCCAGGCGATGGGACGGCCCGTCGTCGCCGAGGATGGCGGCGGCGCTGCCGAAACCATCCGGCCCGATGGCGTGACGGGCTGGCTGGCCCCGGCAGGCGATCCCGCTTCCCTCGCCGAGGCCCTGCAGGCCGCCCTGTCGCTTTCGATCGAGCGACGCGCGGAACTCGCGCGCACGGCGCAGGAGCATGTGCGCAGTACCTACAGCCTGGCGCAGTCCAACCAGCAGCTGCTGGCCCTCTATCATCGTCTGGCCGGCGGCTGACCTTGACTCGCGGGGGCCCGGCAACTATCTCCGGGCTCATGGAACGTCGGTTTTTCACCGCTCCTGCCGTTATCACCACCGTCCGAACTTGAATCGGCCGGGCGCGCGCACTCGTGCGGCTTCCCGGCCTGCCGCTGCCGACCCTGTTGAGTCGGCGGATGGATTGCGTTTGGAATTTCGTTAGCTGGTGACTTCAATGATCAATATTTCTCTCCCGGACGGTTCGGTCCGGTCCTTCGACAAGCCGGTCAGCGGCGCCGAGATCGCGGCCTCGATCGGTCCGGGTCTTGCCAAGGCGGCGCTCGCGCTGCGCGTCGACGGCAAGATGGTCGACTTGGCCCACGTGGTCGATCGTGATGCCAAGATCGGCATCGTGACGTCGCGCGACCCGGATGCGCTCGAGCTGCTGCGCCACGATGCGGCGCACGTGCTGGCCCAGGCGGTGCAGGAGCTCTTTCCCGGCACGCAGATCACGTTCGGCCCCTCGACGGAGGACGGCTTCTACTACGACTTCGTCCGCGACCAGCCCTTCTCGCCCGACGATTTCGCGAAGATCGAGCAGCGCATGGGCGAGATCGTCGACCGCGACCTGCCGATCGAGCGCTCGGTGTGGGATCGTGCGCAGATCAAGGACTACTTCGTCCAGCACGGTGAGAAGTTCAAAGCCGAGTGGGCCGACGAACTGCCGAAGGACGAGGAAATCTCGGTCTACAAGCAGGGCGACTGGCTCGACATGTGCCTGGGGCCGCACCTGCCCTCGACGGGCAAGCTCGGCAAGGCCTTCAAGCTCACGAAGGTGTCGGGCGCCTACTGGCGCGGCGACAAGAACAACGCCCAGCTGCAGCGCGTCTACGGCACGGTCTTCTTCTCGGACAAGGACCTGAAGGCCTATCTGCACCGCATCGAGGAGGCCGAGAAGCGCGATCATCGCCGTCTCGGCCGCGAGATGGGCCTCTTCCACCAGCAGGAAGAAGCCGCGGGCATGGTGTTCTGGCACCCCAAGGGCTGGACTTTCTGGCGCACGCTGGAGAGCTACATACGGCGCAGGCTGGATGCCGGTGGCTACCAGGAAGTGAAGACGCCGCAGCTCGTCGATCGCAAGCTGTGGGAAGCCTCGGGCCACTGGGAGAAGTTCCGCGAGAACATGTATCTCAGCGAGAACGAGGAAGGCCTGCGCGAGTTCATCGACGACGACGAGAAGCGCATCTTCGCGCTGAAGCCGATGAACTGCCCCTGCCACGTGCAGATCTTCAACCAGGGCCTTCGCAGCTATCGCGAGCTGCCGCTGCGCATGGCCGAGTTCGGCTCGTGCCATCGCTTCGAGCCGTCGGGCGCGCTGCACGGCATCATGCGCGTGCGCAACTTCACGCAGGACGATGCCCACATCTTCTGCAGCGAGGAGCAGATCGAGAGCGAGACGATCCGCTTCTGCGAGCTGCTGGGCTCGATCTACAAGGACCTGGGCTTCCCGGACTATTTCGTGAAGTTCTCCGACCGCCCGCCGGTGCGCGCCGGCTCGGACGCGGTGTGGGACCAGGCCGAGGGCGCCCTCAAGGCGGCGTCCAAGGCGGCCGGGCTCGACCTGGTCCTCAATCCCGGCGAAGGCGCCTTCTACGGTCCCAAGCTGGAATTCGTGCTGCGCGACGCGATCGGCCGCGACTGGCAGTGCGGCACCCTGCAGGTCGATTTCGTGCTGCCCGAGCGGCTGGACGCGTCCTATGTGGCCGAGGACGGATCGCGCAAGCGTCCGGTCATGCTGCACCGCGCCATCTTCGGCAGCTTCGAGCGCATCATCGGAATCCTGATCGAGAACTATGCCGGCCGCTTCCCGCTGTGGCTGGCGCCGACACAAGCGGTGGTGGTCACGATCGTGAACGACGCCGATGGCTATGCCGAGGAGGTCGCGGCAGCGCTGCGGGCCGCCGGCATGCGGGTCGACACCGACCTGCGTAACGAGAAGATCAACTACAAGGTCCGCGAGCATTCGCTGGCCCATGTCCCGCTGATCCTCGCGGTCGGCCGGCGCGACATGGAAGCCCGCACGGTGGCCATCCGCCGGCTGGGCTCGGAAAAGCAGGAGGTCCTTGAACTCGGGGCCGCCGTCACTACACTTTCAACCGAGGCCCGGCCGCCCTTCTAGGGCGGCCGGGTTTCCAGACCCGCCCCGAAGCAGGGGCTTCAGCACAGGAGAAGTGAGCCATAGCACGACCTGCACAACAGACAGCGCCCACCCGCGAGGGTCCGCGCGTCAATGCCGAAATCCGAGCCGCGCAAGTCCGTCTCATCGACGAGAACGGCGAGATGGTTGGCGTGGTCAGCACGCGCGAAGCCATCGAGATGGCCGAAGAGGCCAGCCTCGACCTGATCGAGATCTCGCCCAACGCCGTGCCGCCGGTCGCCAAGATTTCCGACTACGGCAAGTACAAGTACGAGGCCCAGAAGAAGGCCCACGAGGCGCGCAAGCACCAGAAGGTCATCGAGGTCAAAGAGATCAAGATGCGCCCGAACATCGATGAACATGACTACGAAGTGAAGATGCGCGCCATGAAGCGGTTCATCGAGGAAGGCGACAAGGTGAAGGTCACCCTGCGTTTCCGCGGCCGCGAGATGGTGCATTCCAACCTCGGCATGGAGGTGCTGAACCGCGTGCGCGGCGAGATGGACGAGCACACCAAGATCGAGTCGATGCCGCGCATGGAAGGCCGGCAGATGATCATGGTTCTGGCGCCCAAGTGACGCCAGGCCGGTAGCGCCGACAGCGGCCCTCAGTTCTTCGGGGGCCGCTGGCGCAATGTCACCGTCCCGGTGGCTCGATACTCATCCGGATTGAACCGCCCGGTCGTCACGACATTGTCGGGCCAGGTCACCGTGTAAGCGGTTTCGCCGGCGAACGACATGGGCCCCTCCGCCTTCGCCGACTGCCAGTAATCGCACCGCACCGCATCGGCGGGATCGATCTGCTGCGCGAGACAGAACTGGTGCAGCACGTAAGGCATGAACCGCGCGCGAGCGCCCTCCGGCGAGGTCGCGACATTCAAGCCAAACGAGGCGGGCTGCTGGTTGCAGCGCAGACGGGCGACGATCTCGGATGCGCCCGGCGCGCGCCGCTGCAGGCTTTCCAGTTCCATCCTCAGGGCTTCGAGCGCCCGCGTTCGCGCGGCTTCCGTGAAGCCGGCAGCGATCAGATCCGCCTCGTAACGTCCGATGACCTCGGCCACCGGCGCTTCCGGATAGCCGGCCCGTGCGAGGTCGCGCGACCAGGAGAGGGTCTCGAGCGCCCGCACCACCATTTCGCCGGTGAGGCCCGAACTCTCGCCCCACGCACCCAGCACGTTCTCCGGACTCCAGCAATATTTCAGCAGGTTGTAGCCGCCCGACTCCACCGGCAGGGCACGCGTCTTCTGGATCCCGATCGACCTCGCGACCACGGTCTTCATCAGCAGGTACTGGCCGCCGGAATTGTCCCGCACCTTCTCGGAGCTGGAGAGCGCCGTCAGGGGCGTGGCGGCAGCCTGTGCGTTCGCTGGCGGCGCCGGTGCAGCGTCCAGCCGAAGAGCGGAGACGGGGGGCGCCGGCAACTGGGCTCGTGCCGGCAGCGCGGCCAGGAGTGCCAGAAGAGCAAACGCTGCAATTTTCATCGGACCGGGTTTCCTGGGAAGCGGGCGGCGGAGGATGGCAATTCTCGCCCCCCGGATAACGCATCAAACCTCTCGTCGTTGCGGTCTCTTCGTGACCTCTCCTCAGCCCAGGCGCGATCACTCGCGATCGGCGCCGGCGTCGCGACCTTTACAGAGACGGGAAAGAAGCAGCCGCCCTGTCAGGGCATGTACGAGCCGCCGTTGACGTGCAGCACCTGGCCCGTCGTGGCGTCGGAGTCGTCCGAGGCGAGGAAGACGGCGGTGCGGGCGATCTGCTCCGGCGTGAGCAGCTTGCCGCCCAGCGGGATGTTGGCGCGCGCCATCTCGACGAGCTCGGCATCGGTGTTGCCGTAGCGCGGCTGGGCGGTATCGGTCGTGCCGGGCGCGATCGCGTTGACCCGGATGCCGTGCGGGGCGAGTTCGAGGGCCATCGCCCGCGTCATCGAGACCACGCCGCCCTTGCTCGCGCTGTAATGGACGCCGCGGGCGGCGCCGCGGATCGCCTGCGAGGAGAGATTGATGATCGACCCGCCCGTCCGGCCGGCGGCGATCAGGGCCCTGGCGACGGCGATGGCGGCGAAGCAGCCCGCCTTCAGGTTAATGTCCATGAGATAGTCCCAGTCGCTCTCCTGCATCTCGAGCAACGGCACGCGCGGATAGACGCCGGCATTGTTCACCAGGATGTCGGGCGGTCCGAGCACCTCGACCGTTTCGGCGACCATTGCCTCGATCTCGGCCACCTTGGAGACGTCGGTCTTCAGGAGATGGGCCCGGCGGCCGAGCTGGGCGATGTCGCGCGCCACCGCCTCGGCGCCCGCCCGGTCGTCGAGCCAGCTCACGGCCACGTCGGCGCCCTCGCCCGCCAGCGCCCGCGCGATCGCCGCCCCGATGCCCTGCTGGGCCCCCGTCACCAGTGCCACCTTGCCTGCCAGTTTCATGCGAAAATCCCCGTGAAAGGGCCTTTCGGCCCGGTCCCGGCATGCTTGCACGTATCGGGCCGCCTCTGTATAAGCCGCGTTCCTTCGAGTGGCTTGGCCAATAAGGGCATTGCCTCGGCTGCTTCGTAAGGACCTTCCGGCCGTCTGTTCACAGGGGGTCGGGACCGGCGCGCAAGCGCTAACCCTTTGAAAAGGAACAAAAATGCCCAAGATGAAGACCAAGAGCGGAGCCAAGAAGCGTTTTCGCTTCACGGCCTCCGGTAAAGCGAAGCATGGGGTCGTGGGCAAGCGCCACGGCATGAGCAAGCGGGGCAACCGCTTCCTCCGTCAGGCGACCGGCATGGCGATCATGTCCGATCCGGACACCCGGATCCTCAAGCGCAACTTCTTCCCGTACGCGAGGTAGACCATGGCACGCGTAAAGCGGGGCGTGGTTGCACACGCCCGTCACAAGAAGGTCCTCAAGCTCGCCAAGGGCTATCGCGGCCGCTCCAATGCGGCGTTCCGCGTCGCCATCGAGAAGGTCGAGAAGGGCCTCCAGTACGCCTATCGCGACCGCCGCAACAAGAAGCGCGCCTTCCGGGGCCTCTGGATCCAGCGCATCAACGCGGCGACCCGCGAGCATGGCATGACCTACTCCCAGTTCATGAACGGCATCATCAAGGCCGGGATCGAGATGGACCGCAAGGTCATGGCCGATCTCGCGACCCGTGAGCCGGCAGCGTTCAAGGCTTTGGTCGATCAGGCCCAGGCCGCCCTCAAGTAGTCTTTCGCGCGTCACGCGCGGCAGATAGCAATCGCAAAGAGGGAGCCTGGACCACAGGCTCCCTTTTTTCGTGTTCGGTTTCGAGAGTGGGAAAGATGGACGATCTTTCGACGATTCGCAGCGAGGCGCTCGACGCCGTCCAGGCCGCCACCGATCTCGGCGCGCTGGAAGCCGCGCGCGTGGCGGCGCTCGGCAAGAAGGGCAGCGTCACCGGCCTGATGAAGACGCTGGGCGGGCTCGCGCCCGAGCAGCGCAAGGAATTCGGCGCGCGCGTGAACCAGCTCAAGGGCGAGATCGAGGCCGCGCTCGAGGCGCGCAAGGGCTCGCTCAGCGCCTCGGCGCTCGAAGCCCGGCTGGTCGCCGAGAAGATCGACGTCACCCTGCCCGCGCGGCCCGAGGGACAGGGCACGCTGCATCCGATCGGCCAGGTGATGGACGAGATCGGCGCGATCTTCGGCGAGATGGGCTTCACCTGGGCAGACGGTCCCGACATCGAGGACGACTGGCACAACTTCACCGCTCTCAATATCCCGCCGGACCATCCGGCGCGCCAGATGCAGGACACGTTCTACCTGCCGCCGCGCGCCGACGGCACGCCGATGGTGCTGCGCACCCATACCTCGCCGGTGCAGGCGCGCACCATGCTGAGCAAGGACGTGCAGAAACGGCTGGCCGACGGCGGCTCGCTGCGCATCATCGTGCCGGGCCGCACCTTCCGCATCGACAGCGACGCCACCCACACGCCGATGTTCCACCAGGTCGAGGGCCTGGTGATCGACCGCACGACGCATATGGGCCATCTCAAGGGCTGCCTGGTCGATTTCTGCCGCGCCTTCTTCGAGGTCGACGACCTGCCGCTGCGCTTCCGCCCCTCCTACTTCCCGTTCACCGAGCCGTCGGCCGAGGTCGATATCGGCTGCTCGTGGAAGGACGGCGAACTGAAGATCGGCGCCGGCGATTCGTGGCTGGAGATCCTCGGCTCCGGCATGGTGCATCCCAACGTCATCGCCAATTGCGGCCTCGATCCCGCCATCTACCAGGGCTTCGCCTTCGGCATGGGCATCGATCGCATCGCCATGCTGAAATACGGCATCCCCGACCTGCGGGCCTTCTTCGACGCCGACCTGCGCTGGCTGCGCCACTACGGCTTCTCGGCCCTGGAAACTCCCTCGCTCACCGGAGGGCTCGGACGATGAAATTCACCCTGTCCTGGCTCAAGGAGCATCTCGAGACCGACGCGACGCTGGTTCAGGTGCGCGACACGCTCACCATGCTCGGCCTCGAGGTCGAGGGCCTGACCGATCCCGCCGAGGCCCTGAAGGGCTTCGTCGTGGGCTACGTGGTCGAGGCGGTGCAGCATCCCAACGCCGACCGGCTGCGGGTCTGCAAGGTCGATACCGGCAGCGGAACGGTCGTCCAGGTCGTGTGCGGCGCGCCCAACGCGCGCACCGGCATGAAGGGCATCTTCGCGCCGACCGGCAGCTACATCCCCGGCACCGGCATCACGCTGAAGGCCAGCAAGATCCGCGGCGAGGAGAGCAACGGCATGCTCTGCTCCTCGCGCGAGCTGCAGCTCGGCGACGATCATAGCGGCATCATCGACCTGCCGGCCGAAGCGGTGCCCGGCCAGTCCGCCGCCGAGGCGCTCGGCCTCGGCGATGCGGTGATCGAGATCAAGGTGACGCCCAACCGCGGCGATTGCCTGGGCGTCCACGGCATCGCCCGTGACCTCGCGGCGGCCGGCCTCGGCACGCTGAAGCCGGTCAAGGCCGACAAGGTCGCCGGCAGCTATGCCAGCCCGATCAAGTGGACGCACGACTATGCGGCCGCCCCGGACAGCCCCTGCCCGATCGTCGTGGGCCGCCATTTCCGCGGCGTGAAGAACGGTCCCTCGCCCGATTGGCTGCAGCGCCGGCTGAAGGCGATCGGCCTGCGCCCGATCTCGACCCTGGTCGACATCACCAACCTGGTGACCTTCGACCTCAACCGGCCGCTGCACGTCTTCGACGCGGCGAAGCTCTCCGGCGACCTGGTCATGCGCCAGGCGCGCGAGGGCGAGCAGATCCTGGCGCTCGACGGCAAGACCTACACGCTCGATCCGGCGGTCTCGGTGATCGCCGATGCCAAGGGCGTGCACGGCATCGGCGGCATCATGGGCGGCGAGGAGACCGGCGTGCAGGAGAGCACGACGGAAGTGTTCCTCGAGGCCGCCTACTTCCAGCCGATCGGCATCGCCGCCTCCGGCCGCAAGCTCGGCATCCTGTCCGACGCGCGCTATCGCAACGAGCGCGGCATCGATCCGGAGTCCTGCTGGTGGGGCGCCGAGGTCGCGACGCGCCTGATCCTCGACCTGTGCGGCGGCGAGTGCAGCGAGCTGGTGTCGAGCGGCGTCATGCCGACGTGGCAGCGCAGCTACACGCTGCGCACAGACCGCGTACAGACGCTGACCGGCATCGAGGTCTCTTCCGCCGACACGGTGTCCATCCTCAGCAAGCTGGGCTTCGGCGTCGAGGGCAGCGGCCCGTGGACCGCTGCCGTGCCGTCGTGGCGTCCCGACATCGTGGGTGAGGCCGACCTCGTCGAGGAAGTGACACGCGTGTTCGGCTTCGACAAGATCCCGACCACCTCGCTGCCGCCGGTTTCGACCATGTCGCGGCCGGTACGCGACCCGCTGCAGCGCCGCACGCCGCAGGCCCGCCGGGCGCTGGCCGCGCGCGGCATGAACGAGGCCGTGACCTGGTCCTTCCTGCCGCTGAAGAAGGCCGAGCGTTTCGGCGGCGGCGGGGCGGACGTGCGGCTGCTCAACTCGATCGACGCCACGCTCGACACGATGCGGCCCTCGATCCTGCCCAACCTGATCGACGCGGCCTCGCGCAACGAGGCGCGCGGCCTGTCCGATCCGGCGCTGTTCGAGGTCGGCCCGCAGTACAAGGACGCGACGCCGCAGGGCCAGCGCACCGTCGCGGCCGGCATCCGCCACAACATGGCAGTGCCGCGCAACTGGGCGGGACCCGCGCGCACCGTCGACGCCTTCGACGCCAAGGCCGATGCGCTGGCGGTGCTCAGCGCCATCGGCGCGCCGGACACGCTCACGTCGCAGGCAGGCGCGCCGAACTGGTATCACCCCGGCCGCTCGGGCGCGCTCAAGCTCGGCGATCGCGTGATGGCCTATTTCGGCGAACTGCATCCCGAGATCTTGGCGGCCGCCGACCTCAAGGGCCCGGTCGCCGCCTTCGAGGTGTTCCTCGATGCGCCGCCGCTGCCCAAGGCGAAGGCCACCAAGGCGCGGCCGAAGCTCGTCCTGTCGGCCTTCCAGCCGGTCGAGCGCGACTTCGCCTTCCTGGTCGATGCGGGCGTCGAGGCGGAAAAGCTGGTGCGCGCCGCCCGCAACGCCGACAAGGTGATGATCACGGCCGCCCGCGTCTTCGACCTCTATGCCGGCAAGGGCGTGCCGGAGGGCAAGAAGTCGCTGGCCATCGCCGTCACCCTGCAACCGGTCGAGCGTACCTTGACCGATGCGGAGATCGAGGCGGTGTCCGATAAGATCGTGGCGGCCGTCGCCAAGGCGACGGGTGCCGTGCTGCGTGGGTAACACTCTTGTCGTCCTGAGCGCAGCGAAGGACCTCGCGCCTACACCAGAGAACGCCTTTGGAAGTAGCGCCAGATCCTTCGCTGCGCTCAGGATGACAATGAAAGTTGAATTGGGCTCGAAGTGAAATGACCGACCTGTCGTTGATCCGAAACTTCTCGATCATCGCCCATATCGACCACGGCAAGAGCACGTTGGCCGACCGGCTGCTCATGGCCTGCGGCGCGGTGACGGAGCGCGAATTCCACGACCAGATGCTCGATTCGATGGATATCGAGCGCGAGCGCGGCATCACCATCAAGGCGCAGACCGTGCGCCTCAACTACAAGGCCAAGGACGGCAAGACCTACGTCCTGAACCTGATGGATACGCCGGGCCACGTCGACTTCGCCTACGAGGTCAGCCGCTCGCTGGCGGCGTGCGAGGGCTCGCTGCTGGTGGTCGATGCCAGCCAGGGCGTCGAGGCGCAGACGCTGGCCAACGCGTATCACGCGATCGAGGTCAATCACGAGATCATCCCGGTCCTGAACAAGATCGATCTTCCGTCCGCCGATGCCGAGCGCGTCTGCCGCGAGATCGAGGACGTGGTGGGCATCGACACGTCCGAAGCCGTCATGGTCTCGGCCAAGACCGGCATCGGCATCGACGACCTGCTCGAGGCGATGGTCAAGCGCCTGCCGGCACCGACCGGCGATCGCGAGGCGCCGCTCCAGGCGCTGCTGGTCGACAGCTGGTACGATCCCTATCTCGGCGTCGTCACCCTGGTGCGCGTCAAGCACGGCGTCCTGCGCCGGGGCATGAAGATCCGCATGATGGCGGCGGCCGCGGCCTACGACCTCGACAAGGTCGGCGTGTTCGCGCCCAAGGCCACCGACGTGGCGGAACTCGGGCCGGGCGAGATCGGCTTCATCATCGCCGGCATCAAGACCATCGCCGACTGCAAGGTCGGCGACACCATCACCGACGACCGCAAGCCCGCGACGGAGATGCTGGCGGGCTTCAAGCCCAGCGTCCCCGTGGTGTTCTGCGGCCTGTTCCCGGCCGATGCCGCCGAGTTCGAGGTGCTGCGCGAGTCGCTCTCCAAGCTCCGCCTCAACGACTCCTCGTTCCATTTCGAGGCCGAGACCAGCGCGGCGCTGGGCTTCGGCTTCCGCTGCGGCTTCCTGGGCCTGCTGCATCTCGAGATCGTGCAGGAGCGGCTGGAGCGCGAGTTCAATCTCGACCTCGTCACGACGGCGCCTTCGGTCGTCTACAAGGTCGCGATGGTCGACGGGACGTCGATGGAGCTGCACAACCCGGCCGACTACCCCGACCAGATGAAGATCGAGTCGATGCAGGAGCCGTGGATCAAGGCCACGATCATCACGCCCGACGAGCATCTGGGCTCCGTGCTGACGCTCTGCCAGGAACGTCGCGGCCAGCAGCTCGAGCTCACCTACGCCGGCACGCGCGCCATGGCGATCTACCGCCTGCCGCTGAACGAGGTCGTGTTCGACTTCTACGACCGGCTGAAGTCGATGACTCGCGGCTATGCCAGCTTCGACTATGAGATGGACGGCTACGAGCAGAGCGACCTGGTGAAGCTCTCCATCCTGGTAAACGCCGAGCCGGTCGATGCGCTGTCGATGATCGTCCACAAGAACGCCGCCGAGAGCCGCGGCCGCCAGCTCTGCGAGCGGCTGAAGGACCTGATCCCCCGCCAGCTCTTCAAGATCGCCATCCAGGCCGCCATCGGCGGCCGCGTGGTCGCGCGCGAGACCATCAGCCCGATGCGCAAGGACGTGCTGGCCAAGTGCTACGGCGGCGACATCAGCCGCAAGAAGAAGCTCCTGGAGAAGCAGAAGAAGGGCAAGAAGCGCATGCGGCAGATCGGCGAGGTCGAGATCCCGCAATCGGCCTTCATCGCCGCCCTCAAGATGGACAGCCGGTAGGGTCTTTTCGCTTCGAGTTCACCCACCGAAACACCACCACCAACCTCATCCTGAGGAGCCGTGCGAAGCACGGCGTCTCGAAGGATGGGAACGCGCACCTCGCCTGTTGCCCATCCTTCGAGACGCGGCCTGCGGCCGCTCCTCAGAATTTGTGAATCTTTGTCTTTCGGATGCCCGCCCGGGATGATTCCATCGAAGCGAATTTGGTGGAGGAGTTGATGCCGGAGAAGGATCTGTTCGGGGGCCTTCCGGAGCAGTTGGTGGCGAAGGCCGAGCCCGGGTCGGGCAAGCCGCGGATGCGCGAGCCGGAGCGGCGGCAGGTGGAACTTCGGTCGGTAGATCTCGACAGCCTTTTGGCGGCGGATCATCCGGCGCGGGTGATCTGGCGCTATGTCGAGCGATTGGACCTGAAGGTGCTGGAGGACGCGATCGGGGCTCGCGAGCACACGCCGGGCCAGGCTCCGGCGAGCCCTCGTCTTCTGCTGGCGCTGTGGCTCTATGCGACGAGCCAGGGCGTGGGCAGCGCGCGGGCGCTGGAGCGGCTGTGCGCGAGCCACGATGCCTATCGGTGGCTGTGCGGGGGGGTGAGCGTGAACTATCACGGTCTGGCCGACTTCCGCAGCGGTCATGGCGAACTGCTGGATCGGCTTCTGACGCACAACATCGCGGCACTCATGGCGGAGGATGTGATCGAGCTTGCCGAGGTGGTGCAGGACGGGGTTCGGGTGCGGGCGGGCGCGGGAGGCTCTTCGTTCCGGCGCCGGCAGAGCCTGCACAAGCACCTGAAGAAGGCACGCCGGCTGGTCGAGTATCTGAAGCGGGAACTCGACGAGGACCCCGACGCCAGCAACCGGCGCATCAAGGCGGCCCAGGAGCGGGCTGCGCGCGAGCGCGAGCAGCGCGTGGCGACGGCGCTCGACAAGCTGGCCGAGATCGAGGCCGAGCGGGAGCGACGCGGCAAGACCAACAAGAAGCAGGTGGCCAAGCAGAAGGAGCCTCGCACCTCGACCACCGATCCCCAGGCGCGCGTCATGAAGATGGCCGATGGCGGCTTCCGGCCGGCCTACAACTGCCAGATCGGCACGGTGGCCAAAGGCCAGATCGTGGTCGACGTCGCCATCGACACCACGGGTTCGGACCGCGGCCTGCTGCGGCCCATGCTGGAGCGGCTGAAAGAACGCTATCAACGGCAGCCCCGGCGCCATCTGGTCGATGGGGGCTTCCACAAGAACGAGGATACGGAAGAGGCGTTCGAGCAGGGTGTGCTGATCTACGGACCGACCACCCGCAACAAGCACAAGAGCGATCCCTATGCGCCTCGGCCCAAGGACGGTCCCGGCGTTGCCGCCTGGCGCCGGCGCATGCGAAGCCCGCACGGCAAGAGCGTCTACAAACGACGGGCGATGGGCGAGTGCATCAACGCCCGCTTCCGGCAGTGGGGCCTGCGCCAGTTCACCGTGCGCGGCGTTCACAAGGTCAAAACCATCCTGCTCTGGTTCGCCCTCGCCAACAACATCATCGCCGGGCATCGCCTCAAGACAGCCAAGGCATGACCAGGCCATTCCGGGGCCTGCACGGCTACGGCCACCAACGCACCCCAAGACAACAACGGCGCCCGGCGTAGCAGCCCACGCCAATACACCCCCGAGAGCTTGCCCAATACACTCACAAGCTCTCAGGATGAGGAAGGTGGCTATCGCCAGCCGGCGATCACAGGAGCCCGCCGCGGCGCCGGCGCGGCCGCGAGCCGGCCAGAAAGCCGGGATCCGGGCGCCCGAGATCGCGGCGGCCAATCCACAGCAGGACGAGGCCCAGCACCAGGAAGGCCGGCACCGCCGGCACCGTGAGCAGCGGCCGCATCATCCAGGTCCACAGCACGCCCGACAGGTGGCGCCGCGCCGATGTCTGCGTGTTCCCGAGCGAGGCCGGGTCGAGATGCGCCCACAGGCTGCCGAAGGTCGAGAAAGGATAGCTGCCCTGCGACCACCAGGTCAGCAGGTCATGCACGATCACTGCGACAGCCAGGGCCAGGAACAGCCAGCCCAGGGCCCGAAACACGACCATTACTCCCCCAAGCGCCGGCCAGGTACCGTCTGGACCCTAGCCAAGCGGCCCGCGGCAGGGAAGACCGTTGCCCAAACCATCCACCGCGCTATAAGAGCGGCCGACCGCGCTTCCCGGACAGGTGGCCGAGCGGTTTAAGGCACACGCTTGGAAAGCGTGCGTGGTGTAACAGCCACCGCGGGTTCGAATCCCGCCCTGTCCGCCAGCACCGCTCGAATAGGCTAGTAAAACGCCTATTTTTTGAGCCGCTATTTCGGCTAGCCCACATTCTATCCCACATAATTGGGAGATCGCCCCGCGTTTGGCGGGCCGCGCAGGAGCCCTAGGCAGTGCTGATTGGTTCCAATAGCGCGAAGCTGTGGCGCTACTCATGGTCTGTAGACTTGAAAGCAGCGCGACGAAACTCTGGATGAAGACACGTTACCGCTGGAGAAATACCGTCACCAAGTTGCGCAAGCCAAGCAATGCTCTACTCACGACGCTTGCTTCGAACGTACGCTTTTTGCGGCAGGCAAAAGGCCTCTCCCAAGAGGCATTAGCCGATCAATGCGGCATTCACCGAACGTACGTCGGCTCCATAGAGCGCCGCGAACGCAACGTAACGCTTAGCTCGCTGGAACTTCTCGCCTCCGCTCTCCGCGTGTCCGTCGTTCAACTGCTGACACCCATGAGCCATGACAAAAAGCAACCCAAGCCCTAGCGCCTATATTGAAGCGCTTCGAAAAAGCGGCCTTAGCATCTACGACGGGATCGAAATTGGTGACCCGACGTTGTGGATTCCGTCCCCTGAATTAGAATCAATCCTCGACAGCGCACTACGCAATCTGTCCCTCGAAGGCTTGAAGCTTCGAACAAGATCGAAAGTCGTCAAAGAAGCCGTATGCCGGGCCATAGGCTACCCCGTGCCGAAGTCCTTCAAGAAGACCCAACCACGCTTTCCGGGGCAGATGTTCGACACGTATGCGCAGAAGGCAAACAATCTTCAGATATGGAATGAAGAACTGTCAGCGACCCGCCGTTATGTGCTTGTAAGAGTGTCAGAGAAGGACGTTGTTACTCGGGTGAAAGTCGTAACCGGGGACACGCTTGCGCTACTCGATACGACCGGAACCCTCACTCAGAAATATCAAGCTCGCTGCATTCCAGGCAGTCAATCGACAGAGCTGATCACACCAAGAGATACAGCAAGGCTTGAAGCGTTCGTGGCACCCGATGTTAACCTCAGAAAGATTGCGAGCCCGGTACTCCATCCTGAGAAAGGACACATCCTCTCGATCGCTAGCGTCTTCAAACTACTATCTAGATTGGTTGGAGAACGATTTGTAGACGCGGGAGTAGACCAGGAACGGAATAGAGGCGCTGCGCTTCATCGACTTGTGTGCGCTGCATTGGGATATGCAACGTACGAGGACGATGGCCAATTCCCTGACGTTCGCCATCAACTGCTTGAGGTGAAGCTCCAAACCTCGCCAACCATCGACTTGGGACTTGTGACGCCGGCAAGCACGGAGCCCCTAGATGTTCCGATGATCAACAAACAGCAAATCCGTCACTGTGATGTTCGATATGCCATCTTCTACGCGAGCATCTCTAACAAAGAAGTTGCGCTTACTCATTTGTTTCTATCAACGGGCGAAGGGTTTTTTGCGCGCTTTCCCCAATTTGAAGGAAGAGTGCTCAACTCAAAGCTTCAGATTCCTTTACCCAAAGACTTCTTTTCTTAAGCCGAACACGTCCCAGACAAGCATGTCCAATTCACCTTCGAGATTGGCCGTCAGATCTGAGTGATTTGCGTCATAGATTGCCTTCGCTCGTCTTATTATTTCTTTCGACAGGACGTGCTCAGGGTCGGGCAGCGGAAACTTCTCAACATATTGAGTTATGAATCGGCGACGCCCTGAGTAGAGCTTGTTATTGAAGCAGTGATCATAGAACGCTTCAATGAAGGTCGAGTTTGCTACGGCTAACGCAAGCCAAAGCAAATCAAAATCTGCGGCTCGATTAGGAACAAGCCAATAGCAGTCGCCGTTGACGACGGTTCCATCGAGGTCGATCCAAAAAGTTGGTCGCTCTGAAATGTCCCGGAATACCAGCTTGGGAGCTGACCACGCCGCCGGATCTTGCGGAACCCAAATCTCATACCATTGCCTGCCCGCTTCGATCACGTATCGTCTGCCTTCTAGTTTGGCGCGGTGCGCCTCAAGGTAAGCTTTGCTGTATGGATATTTTTCAAGCGCGATCGCCTGACGGCGACCATCAACTAGTTCGTGAGGATATAATATTTGGCGCTCATGTTTAGGCGCGACAGCCCGGAACCGGGCCGCGCTGTGGTGTGTCGTGAGAGGACGCAGCAATTCTATTTTTTGTGCACCCGGAGCTTTTTCCCAGTCGCGCCTTATAAATATCGAATCTGCGCAAGTCTTAACTCCCACTCGTACCTTACCAATGCCCCCAAATTGCTTCCAAGTATGCTGAGTAACTCTTTCTAACCATTCGTCGCCTTGCTTAGTCGCGATGCGCCAGACGGCATCTTGCCCGCCGGTGTTGTCCAGAACGCCATGCCTGACTTGGAATTTACGACCGCCTGCGATCTCTACGATACCGCTATGTTGCAACGCTTCGATGGGATTCGGGACATTCCTTTCAGCCGTCCCTTGAGTTTCATAAATGCAAGAGAACAAGGGAGCGCCGCGTTGGACTTCTACCTTCTTGCGACCCGCTGCAACAATGACCGCTGGCAGAACAGCTGCCTCAAAGATCTTCGTGTCCCCCAAGTCCCATACATGTCGCAAGTCGAAGCGCCGACTGAGTTCAATTCTGAGCGCGCTGCCGCCTTTAATCGTCATGAAACGGTTAGAAACAATCATCCCCGCCACCCCGTCGGGTTTCAACACGTCTGCCATGGCGAGCAAGAATGCTTGATACAGGTCAACACGCCCCGACAATCCAAACGTCTGGGACAAGCGTTGTGCCTCTTGCGCACCCATGATCTGGGTACGCACATACGGCGGATTAGCGATTATTAAATCGAACCGCTCCTGCTTAACTTCGGAAAAGAGAGATCCAGTTTTCTGCTCGGCTGCGAAGCCTAGGAAGTCCCGCTTGTGCAGCACGATGCTAACGTTTGGAAAAGCAGCTTGAATGCGTTCCAATGCTGTGTCCAACGCGTTGGAACTGGTATCGAACCCGTGAACCTCGATTCCCGCATTTGGCCGAAGAGACAGCTCTTTCAGCAAGCTTACGACCAGTTGCCCATCGCCGACCGCTGGATCGAGGATAGTGAGCGGCTTCGTTTCATCGACGTTGGCGCACTTAAGAATCTGTCGCGCAACAAATTCGGCGAGTACTTCCGGGGTATATGTCGAGCCGGTCGCCTTTTCGGCGCTGACGGCCTGGTACCGTTGTACGGGGTCCATAACGCGGGTGCGATTCATAGAGACTCTTCCGATCTTCTTGCTGGGACGTGCAGCATGGGACTGCAGCCCAGCAGCGGGGCGTGGTGACCTCACGGCTGAAAAGCAGCAAGATGTCCAATATGACTAATAGGCGCGTGGCGAACGGGTCGTTCCGGATGCCGCAATCGTCGTGTGAGCCTTCCGTCCATTTGGCGCCCCCAATGTCTGGCGTCCCGCATGGGGCCCCACCTGAATCACCACTTCTCGCCAGTTTTGAGGATAAATCCGGACGAGGATTTTTCCCTGGCGGGCGAGGCGGCCGAGAACTGCCGGGATACTTCCAGTACTGGCTCTGGGAAACCCGATGGAACGAAGATGTTCTGCTAGCTTTGGATTGGTCGGGCTTCGTCGGTTTTCTACTGCAGCTTCTTCCAAAAGTTGGAAAATTGCCGCATCTCGCTCTCGAGGATTTGGGCGTTCAGCTTTCATAGACTGGAGACGTTAGCACAGCTCGCGCGCCATGGTGACATGACGATTCTCTATGTCCTTTCACCTTTCCGGCTCAAACCGGACGCACCAATCACAATTCCAATCAGGTCGCCGCGTTCACGAAGTGACCGCCTGCGAATGTTCTTGTAAACAAACTCCAGATAGTTTACAGAAATACGCGCAATATGCCGTGGGAAGTGGATTATGGCGAACAAGAACAAGAGCGCGGTGGCTTACTATCGGACGAGCAGCGCCTCGAATGTCGGCGCGGACAAGGACAGCCAGCAACGGCAGGCCGATGCGGTTGAAGGATACGCCAAGGGGCGGCTCGTGGTCGCTGAGAGCTTTTATGACGCTGCGGTCAGTGGCTGCGATCCAGTCGACACAAGAGCGGGCTTCGTAGCCTTGCTGGCCTACTGTGAGGCCCACCAAATCGGCGTTGTGCTTGTGGAGAATGCCAGCCGCTTCGCCCGCGACCTGGCTGTCCAACTGGCGGGGCATGCGCTGCTGCGCAACCGGGGTATCGAGCTTGTTCCGGTAGACGCTCCTACCTACTTCACGGACCCCTCCCCAACCGCCGAAATGGTGAGGCAGATCCTTGGGGCCGTCTCTCAATTCGAGAAGGCAGGCATCGTTGCCAAGCTTCGGCATGCCCGCGAGCGCAAGCGTGCCGATACGGGCCGTTGCGAGGGCCGGAAGCCCGTTCCCGCCGAAGTCATTAGTGAAGCTCGCAGGTTGGCTCGCAAGTCCCCCAAGACCGGGAAAACCCGCAGCCTTCGGGCCATCGCGGCAGAGCTTGCCCGGCTGGGGCACTTCGGACCATCGGGCGGGCCGTACCATGCGGCCAGCGTCAGCCATATGCTCGCCCAATAGGCTTGCCGCCTACAGTCCTGAGGCGGCAGCTACTTTGTCCAGGGCCCGCCTCAGTTCCCTGAGGCTCTCTGCAGGGCCTTCAGGCGCTTTGGCAAGGTCACGGATGATCTGGGCCTGCCGGTCCTGCCTCACGCTCCCGTAGCTCCTGAAGGTCGTTAGAACGCCCTCGTGGCCCAGGTTCTGCGACCACGCCTTGAACTCTTCCGGGCTTTTGCAAAGACGCTCGCCAAGCTGGGTGAGCGTCTTTCGGACACTGTGTGGGGCATGGTACGGCAACCCGGCTCCCTCGAAAGCTTTTCGGAAGATTTTGCGTACCGGGTCTGCTCCCGCCCACGGCTCGCGCGCGAGGCCAACCGCCCTGAAGCGACTGTCGGAGCCCACCTCGACCTTCGTGGAGGGAAAAAGCGGCTCGTCCGGTCCCAGCAATTCGACCGTATCGAGGTGCGTTGCCCATTGCTCAATGATGGGAAGTACTTCATCCCCGACCGGAAAGAACCAAGTCGAGAATGTCTTGGAGAACTTCGTGCGCACCTCGCGGGCATCGAACAAGACGCGGCCATTGGGAAGGTCGAGGTGCTTTCGGCGCAATGAGGGGATCGCCCCATCGCGAGCACCGGTCAACAGAACGAAAGCGAAAACCGCCCGGTCGCGAAGTTCGAGGGCCGTACTGGATGGCATCTTGGCGAGTGCTGTCCGCACCTGCTCCAGGGATGGCACCCGCGCCTCACGGTGGGTCTTAGCAATGCGCGAGTCGCTGCGGGCCATGCTGAAATAGGCTGCATCGGCATAGGTGAACCGCCGCTTAAAGCCCGGCTGGCCCACCAGCCAACGAAAGAACGCCTTGAGGGCCGCAAGCGTCGAGTGCTGCGTCGCCAGACTAAGCGGCCCGTGGCCGCGCTCGCTTTTTGCCTCAGCCAAATGATGCTTGAAAGCCACGGCCTGCTCATAGTGAAAGGCGCGAAACGGTCGGAACTTGTTGTATGAATCGAAGCGATGCAGCGCCTTGAGGATGGCGTCGAGCGATTGCTCCCCATGCTGCTCCGCTTCTCTCATCCAGATCAGGTAAGCGCGCTTCAGACGCTCGTTTTCCGCGTTGTATTTTGCAGTCATTGTCGATGCTCCTCTAGAGTCACAATTCACGCAGGGTCACGCCCTCTCCCCTAAGCGCCTCTAGCCGTGCGTTGTCGTGACGACGATTCCGCTCCAGACGCCAGCCATCGCCCCGAGATTGACGCGGCGATGCATGAGCGTAATGCACACCGGGCACAGGGCTTGAAGGTCGCCCATGTTGTCCGAAAGCTCCTTCAGGTCGGCCACGTCACCTGCTGGCCGACGCGGCTCCCGACACTTAACGCAGTACAAGGTTCCGGGCGGACAAGTGCGCCGCCGCTGCGCTTGTTTAGCGGCAAGGAAGGCTTGCAGGTCCTCGCCTCGGATAAGTATAGGATTCGGGCCGCCGATGGTCGGCAGGCCCTGCTTGAGCCACAATCTGACTGTGTGAGGATGGGCGCCGAGAATATCGGCGATCTCGCCTACCTTGTAGGGCCAAAGCTTCTTAACTCGCCTAATATTGAAGCTGCGCCGCCCCATGAGTCAGGCCCCCAACTGGGCGACCAGCGCGCGGATATCCTCGACTCTCCAAGCCGTCGTGCGGGGGCCCAGCTTGACGGGTTTCGGAAAGCGCCCAGCCTTCACTCCGGCCCACCACGTAGAGCGGCCGATGGGGATCGGCCCGCGCGGCGCTAGGATTGCCGGCAGTCGCACGAAACCGGCTTCAGGTAAGGACTTGGTCTGCATTAACGCCTCCATCCAGTTGGGACCGGAGGAGGCTTAAGACGGCCACGGAAGCCTGTGGCCCAATACGGCGACGGTCTCCCCGAATAGCCTGCTATTCGGTTCCAGTCCCATCCCGGCGCGCTTTCCAATCCTGCGGAAGTAACTCAGCGCCGGCCGCTAGATGCTTGCGCACGGTATCGGCGCTCACGCTGATCCCGAGTAAGTCAAGATCCCCAACAATGTCACTCGTAGCGCTATTTCGGCTTTCGCCAGGACTGAAGCGATACCCTCTGATTGCCATACCGATGCAGAGCTTCCGGAGACTGGTTATCTCGCGCGGATCAGGCTCTTTAGGCGCGGGCTGCCGCTGGGAAAACTGGGCAACCGTCGCCTGCACTTGGGCCTGCAATGCATCGAATTGACCCTTTACGGTTTTCGTCAGCTCCGCTAGCTGCCGTTCACGTTCAAGGGCCTCATCCAGCTTGGCCTTGGTACTCTCGTACAATGTCCGCCAGTCGCCAATGTAGTGGTCATACTTGGCGACCTCAGCTTCCAAGTCTGCTGGTATGCCGATGCCACAGCGCTTAGCCCATGCCAAAAATGCTCCAGGGGCAGTTGGATTCGTAAGCTGCTTCCAAGAAACGTTCCGGTCGGCCAGCTCCAGTGTCCGCAGATACAGTTGCGCTCCCGGCGATACCTGCGAGTAGATCTGAACTGACTTTCGATTGGCGTATTTCGGCTCCCGACCCAGAACAAGGGCCACGGCCTCCTCAATGGTCCAATAGGGACTCTTGGCCCAGTAGGCGAAGTCGCCGGGCCGATTGATCGGAAGCCGCGCCTCCTCGCGCTCTCGCTTTTCCGCCTCTTGCTTAAGGCGCTCTTCTTTCGCTTGAGCACTGGCGAGCCGAACTTTCTGGTATTCGGCTTCCAACTGCTCATCCGGCATGGCCGATAGCTCCTGCTCCAGTGCTGACGCAGCAGTGGTGTCCGGACGCTGAAGCCCCGGTCGCCTAGGCATCAATGGCGCAATGCTCGCGGTAGTCCTAAAATCGGCGCCGTGCCGGTGGGCGACAATGAAGTCGATCTTGTCGGCCCGGTTATTGTCTGGATCGGGGAACGAAGGCATGAGGCTCCTGCTCGACCACTTGGACGAGTAAGGATGCCACTAGACGGCGACATACTCCACTGGACCGCAGCGCACTACCAGAAAGCCGGCGTTCGCCAGGATTCCCTTGCATTTCCCCGGATCATGCCCGAAGTCTAACGACCTTGCTGGAGGAAGAGGCCGTGAATGCCGCCCAAGTCTCCATGAGCGTTCGCCGCTTTTCGAGTTGGTCGCCTCGTCGATAGGCCGCTTCCACTTTACTCTTGATGCTGTGCGCCAACGCCAGTTCGCAAAGTTCGTTCGCAAAGTTCGTCCGTTCTGACGCCCAATCTCTAAACGCCGACCGGAACCCATGGGCGGTTGCGTCGACGCCCATTCGCCGCATCGCCATCAGGAAGGCCATGTTGCTCAATGGCAGATCGGGCTTCCGCCCCGCGAAGATGTAGGGACTATCCGGATTGAGCTGGCGGGCGCGGTCTAATATCGCCACGGCTCTTGGCGCCAACGGCACGCGATGGGTACGCCCGCCCTTCATCCGTTCAGCTGGTACAGTCCAAATGAGGCCAGCCAAATCAATTTCCGGCAGTTTCGCTCCAAGGACTTCGCTGGTACGCGCGGCCGTAAGTATGAGGAACTCGAAAGCGAGTCGCACAGTCTCATTCGAATCGCTTTTGCGTAGCCTCTCGATAAACGCTGGCACGGCTGAGTATGGGATGGCCGCGTGATGGGCCGATCGCTCGGGCTGCTTCGGGAGCCCCTTGGCAAGGCCTGCGACCGGGTTGTCGCCAGTCCGATGGCCTGCAGCTTTCGCCCAATCCAAGACGGTGGAAATGCGCTGGCGCACACGGCGGGCCGTCTCAGGCTTCGTCAGCCATATTGGGGCGAGTACCGTCAAGAGATCGGGAGCAGCAATCTGATTGACTGGGCGAGTGCCAATCAAGGGAAAGACGTATTCGACAAGGGTATTGATCCATTGATCGGCATGCTTGGCATTTCGCCAAGTCGGCCGATTGTCGGCATGTACCGCCCGGGCGGCAGCCTCAAAAGTTGGCACGACCTGCCGCGTTTGCCTCCGCAGGCTGAGGGGGTCGCCCCCGTCACGCGCCAGCTTGCGATACTGAACTGCAAGATCTCTCGCTTCCGCGAGCCCGACCAATTTCGCGCCACCCAGGCCGATGTCACGTCGGCGTCCATGCACCACCGTACGAAGCACCCAACGTCGCGCGCCCGAAGGATCAACGACCAAATAGAGACCGTTCCCGTCAGCGTACCGGCCCGGCTCGGAGGCAGTCCGAACCCGCATCGCGTTCAGCGCCTTGTCTGGATGGGGTCCGGATCGCTTCAAGCCTCGTCCCTCGTTTCATCCCACATTTTATGTGGGACAGCTTGGGTCCGCAATGGTCCAACGTGGACAACGTGCCAGGCAATATCCCCGTAAAAACTGGCTTTCTTGTACTTCATGGGATCAATGAGGACTAATGCTGGGCGGACGCCCTGTCCGCCAGCGGCCCATAGCCTCCGTCTGCCGCTTTTCCTTACTCTAACGCAGCAACGGGTACGCTGAGTTTACGGATGCCATGCCGGCATTAACCGGATGTGGCATCTGTATCTTGGGGGAGGTCGGCAGACGCGAGCCCTAAGTCGGGGGACCGCCACGCTCACGTTCACGAACAATGATGTTTGAGACCATCGAAGTCATCGCGCCTGCCAACTGCCAAGCAGTAAATAGCTCGCCATGAAGCGTTTCGAGGTCGGCCAGCATCTCGTCGCGTCCTTCGTCCGTCTGGATACTGAAGTTGTGCCGCTCGTAGAAGCCGTGATTCAGCCGGTTCCGCGCCGCCAGCGCTGAGGCGAAACGGGCGGACAGATTCTCATCGAAGTCGACATACCGCTTGAGCTTCGACAAAAGCCCGCCGAGGGTGCTCCGGTCGACCTCGCGCAGCACATCGCGCGCGCTCTCGCCATCGGGAATGACATGCCACCCGCTCTCCAAGCCTCGGGCACACAGCAGCAGGGTCCCGAGCTCGGTCTCGAACAATTGCGCGGCTTCTGCGGTGATTCCGAATTTGGCATACAGCTGATCGCGGGTCGCCACGCCAGCCTACCCCGCAACCGCTTTTGGCGCGGCCGGGCCGAGCTCGCTTAGGAAGCGACTCGGCAACAAGTTCGCCATAGCGCCCGACTTTGTCTTGAACGCCACGTTCGCGCCGTAAGCGTCCTTGATGGTCATCTGTTGGGCGTAGCTAATGAACAGGCTCCCCGGCCGCCCGTTGTCCGGATCCGCCTTCACCCGCGTAATGCCGACATAGAACAAGCGCCGCGCCTCTTCGAGCGCCGCGTCCTTCGAGTCCTTCGACCACTCGGGGTCGGGCGCGGGAGGCAGGATGCCCTCAACACAGCCCGCTATGAAGACGTAAGGTGAGCTCAGCCCCTTGCTCTTGTGCAGGCTCATCAGCCGGACCTCCTCAACTGTCGGCGGGACATCCGGCTGGGTGATTTCCTGCATCATGCCGGCGAGCAGATCGGCGGGTGTCTCAGCCCCCTCCATCTGCGCCACCGCCAGTTCACGGAGTTCGGCGAGTTCTGCGTCTCCGTCCGGGAGCAGCTTGTCGACGAACGATTGAACGTCGTCTTTGACCGCATCCAGCTCTGCGAGCACTTCCGTCAGCAACTTGAATCGGCCGACCAGCGGTTTGGTGTGGGCGATTGTCAGCGCGCCGTCGGCGAGCTTGTTCATCGCCTGCCAAGGAGTGTCGCCGGAACTCTCGCAGTGCTTGCGGACACGGGCATAAGAGTTGCACCGGAAGTCGTCGACGTCCGACCCCAGCAGGTAGCGGAGCGCGACCCGATCCTCGTGGTTGAGGAAAAGCTTGAATAGGGCAAACTGCATCTGTGCCCTCTCTGAGTCGAGTTGGCTCTCCTCGTAGTACGACTTCGCGGGAATTTGCGCGACACGGAGCGCCTGAAGGATCGGCCTTCCCGCGACGGCGCGCTGGACGAGAATGATGATTTCGCTCGGATGGACACCCTCGCGGAGTAGACCCTCAATCTTGTTTTTGATCCATTCCGCTTCCTTGTGCAGGTAGGTGACCTGAATAATCGCAACCTCGCCCGGCCCCTTGCTAACCAGCGCGTTGAGCGATCTGGGCGTGCGATTCTTATTCACGGCAATCAGCGAGTTGGCCATATTGACGATGGTCGTCGGGCAGCGGTGGCAGTCCGCCATCTCCAAGTCGGCGCAGCCCGGATTGATGCCCTTCCACTCCCGAATGCCGTCTGGGTGAGCGTTCTTGAAGCTGTAGATCGACTGGTCATCGTCGCCGACGATACAGACCTCGGCGGACGCGCCGAGATAGGCAATGGCCGTCTGCTCAGCTTTGTTTAGATCTTGAAACTCGTCGACGAGAAGGTGCCTAAACTCCTTGTGCTCCGGCGATGCAGGATTGTCCTTCAGGTACCGTACTAAGTATGGGATGAGTTCACCGATCAACATGCCCTCGTGGAAGTCGAGCCAGTCGAGCAGATCGGCCTGAAACTTCTTCTCGGCATCGTCCTTTGCGAAGCCTGGCTCGTCGCCTTGGCTCTGCGCCCATGCGGCGGTATAGCCTTGGATCATCTTCTTGACCTTGCGCTTCCCATCGTTGGCACCAGCGAGGTCACAGATCATAGCCTTGGTCTCAAAGGTGTTCAGCGGCCGGGGAACGCGACCTACGGCCTCCAAAACGTGCTTCCGAGACAGTATCCGCATTGCCAAGCTGTGTAGCGTCTGACCCTCAAGCTCCTCGCATCCGGGGACGCCGAGCTTCTGAAGCTCGCGGTGAAGGTCCTCTGCCGCGACGCGTGTGAAAGTGACGGCGAGCACCTCCTTCGGCGCGACACCGAACTCAAGGAGCTTCGCGACGCGCCGCTTCATGGCGAACGACTTTCCGGTGCCCGGTCCGGCGATCACACGAACGCGCCGTTCTGTCGCTGCCGCGATACCGTAAGCGACGCTGCTCTTGTCCAGCCCGGTATCCCAAGACATTCGTCCCCCTCCCAGTAGGTCGTTACTACCTATCAGGGTCCGCGTGCATATGCATTGAGCAGTGTCGACCTTTTTGCAGCATTCTCGGGGCGCCCTTTTTGAAAAGCACGTATCCTGTACCCTAGGAAGAGTTCACAAGCGCCCGCAACGAAAGCAAGGGCGGTAAGTCCTTGCGCACCTTCCCCCTCGCCGAGGACACTCACGGCATGAACGACATCACCACCCACAACGAACTTTCCGAGCGCATTTCCGCAGCGGCCCTCGAGATTGAGGACAAGGTCATCGCGTGGCGGCGCGACATTCACGAGCATCCGGAGCTTTCCTATCAGGAGACGCGCACCGCCGCGCTCGCCGCCGAGCACCTGGAGAAGCTTGGCTACGAGGTAACGACAGGCGTCGGGATCACCGGCGTCGTGGGCGTGCTAAAGGGCGGCAAGCCCGGCGGCGTCGTGGCGCTGCGGGCCGACATGGATGCGCTGCCCGTCGAGGAGCGGGTCGACCTGCCCTTCGCCTCCAGGGCCACGGCGCAGTATCTCGGGCAGACCGTTCCGGTCATGCATGCCTGCGGCCACGATTGCCACGTCGCCATCCTGATGGGGGTGGCCGAGATCCTGGCCGGCATGAAGGACGAGATCCCGGGCACGGTGAAGCT
Source organism: Reyranella sp. (assembly GCF_965227665.1). Lineage (GTDB taxonomy): Bacteria > Pseudomonadota > Alphaproteobacteria > Reyranellales > Reyranellaceae > Reyranella. Next base: position 4,138,201 of record NZ_OZ245767.1, on the reverse strand, counting down.
GATATTCCAGCCCAACGAGGAAGGCTCCAACGACGGCCGCCCGAGCGGCGCCCAGGCGATGATCGCCGACGGCTGCCTGCAGAACCCGGCGCCGTCCGCCGTGTTCGGCCTGCACGTCACCTCGGGCATCCGCTCGGGCGTGATCGCACTGCGTCCCGGCGGGCTGATGGCGAGTGCCGATCGCCTCAAGATCGACGTCGAGGGCCGCCAGACGCACGGCTCGCAGCCGTGGCGCGGCATCGATCCCGTCGTCACCTCGGCGCAGATCATCCTGGCGTTGCAGACCATCGTCAGCCGCCAGCTCGATCCCACCCTCTCGCCGGCGGTCATCTCGGTCTCGACCATCCATGGCGGCGTGCGCAACAACATCCTGCCCGATTCGGTCGCCATGGAAGGCACCATCCGCACCCACGATGAGGGCGTGCGCGCCGAGATCCGGAAGCGCATCGACAAGACCGCCACAGCCATCGCCGATGCCGCCGGCGCCAAGGCCACCGTCACGGTCTTCGACGGCGTGCCGGTGACCTACAACGATCCGCCGCTCACCGACTGGGGCACCACCAGCCTGAAGAACGGTCTCGACACCCAGCGCGTCACCGAGGTGCGTCCGGTGATGGGCGCCGAGGATTTCTCGTATCTCGCCCAGGTCGTGCCGGGCATGTTCTTCTTCCTGGGTATCGTGCCACCGGACGTCGACCCGCTGCAGGCGCCGGCCAACCATTCGCCGGTCTTCCGCGTCCACGAGCCCGCGCTCAAGTACGGCGTGCGCGCGCTCAGCTACCTCGCGATCGACTATCTGAAGCGGAAGTAGCGAGAGTCTTTCCGGGCGAGATTGAATCGAGCCGGGCAGCCCAACACCGACCTCACCCTGAGGAGCGCTCCTCAGGAGCGCGTCTCGAAGGGTGGGCACGAGCACCGTTCCGGTTGCCCATCCTTCGAGACGCGCCGCGTCGCGGCGCTCCTCAGGATGAGGTGAAAGACTCTACGTCTTGGCGTAGGCGATGCTCATGGTCTCGGCAACGCAGGCCGGGCGCTCCTGGCCCTCGATCTCGACGGTCCATTGGTAGGTCATGCGGATGCCGCCGTTCGGCATGTCGTCGGCGGCCAGCAGCTTCTGGCGGCCGCGGATGCGCGCCCCGACCTGCACCGGGCTGGTGTAGCGCACCTTGTTCGAGCCGTAGTTGATGCCGTTGCGCATATTGTCGATCTTCAGCACATCGCGGGCGAAGGTGGAGATCACGGAGAAGGTGAGATTGCCGTGCGCGATGGTCTTGCCATCCGGCATGTCGGTCTTGCAGCGCTCGACGTCGACATGGATCCACTGATGGTCGCCGCTGGCTTCGGCGAACAGGTTGATGCGTTCCTGTGTCATCACCAGCCAGTCGCTGACTCCCAGCTCCTGACCGACCAGCGCCTTCATTGCCTGCGGGCTCTCGACGATTCGCTTTGCCATGATGTCCTCCTTTATCAGCCGCCGATGGCGGCCCGGATACGGTCGACCGCGGCGTCGGGCGCGGTGAGCACGGGTGTCTTGACCGCGGCGGTGACGGAAGCCAGCGCCCGCGACGTCGAGAAGTGCGCGAGCATGATGGCGTCGCAGTGCGCGAGCTCGGGCGCCCGCGCGGCGATCAGCGCGTTGTGCCGGTCGGCGTCGCCCTTGCGCAACGCATCCATGGCCCCCTCGACGACGATCGTCTCGAGCGTTGCCTGCGCGCCCGCCTCACCGACGAACTGCTCGAACTCCTCCGTCATGGTCAGCACCGACGGCGCGAAGGTCGCGAGCATCCCGATCCGCCGCCCCCGGCCGATCGCCTCCCGGAACATCGCCTCGTTGGGCTTCAGCACGGGCACCGGCAGTTCGCGGGCCATGCGTTCGATCGCCGGCCCGAACGCCGAACAGGTGACGAGGATCGCCTCGGCCCCGATGCGATGCGCGTAGCCGCCGAGCTCGACGAAGCGTTCGAACATGCGCGACGTCAGGTCGTGGTCCTTGGCGCGATCGATCGACAGCGAGGAATCGAGCAGGTCGACGGCCTCGGCCTCGGGCCACCGCGTGGCGAAGGCGCGCTGGATGGGTTCGATGGCGACGGGTGTGCCATGCAGGAGGACGATTCGGGGCTTCTTCGACATGCGGCCGGTCTTTCGAAAGGAGAGCGTTTTCAGGACTGCGCGAGGCGGGATACCAGGCCACCATCGCCATAGGCCTTCGCCGCTTCCGGCGAGGCGAGCAGCGCCATCCACGCCGCGGCCCCCTCGGCATTCTCAGCATCGGCGAAGATGGCGGCATCGAAGGTCGAGACGGTCTGGACTTCCGCGGGAAACGGGCCGGCGACGGCGACGCCGGGAACCGACATCAGTTCGCTCACCTGCTGGATCGCGATGTCGGCGTCGCCGCTCGCGACCTTCTCGCCGGTGAAGCCCATCGGGATCGTGACGGCGCGCGCATTGACCTCGGCGGCGATCCCCAGCCGCTCGACCAGCCCGGTGAAGTAGATGCCGCTCGCGCCCGCCTTGGAGTAGGCCACCGCCCGCGCCGCCACCAGTGCCCGCTTGAACGCCTCGACCGTCGAAACGTCGGGTTTCGGCGCGCCCTCGCGGACGCCGACGCCCAGGATCGAATCGGCAAGGCAGACGCGGGTCTCGGGACGCACGATGCGGTCGGCGCAGAGCTTGTCCATGGCGCCGTCGATGGCGATGATGACGTCGGCGCGCTGCCCTTCGGCGATCGACTTCATGAGGGCCGTGGTCGGACGCCAGTCGATCTCCAGGCGATAGGGCGATGCGGCCTCGAAGGCCGGCTTCAGCCAGCGATTGACGGCCACCTCGAGGGCGAGACCGCTCATGACGGCGACGGACGACGACGATGCCACTGGACTTCACTCCTCGCACAACGGACGTCGCCACTATAGCGGGCTGCCGCCATGGCCGACGGCAAAATGTGCTATCGGTTTACAAAGATCCCGAAAACAGGAGGAGATCCAGTGAGCTTTCGTGCCTCGGGCCATAGCTGGCGTCTGTACTGCGGAACGAACGTCCTCGAGGGTTCCCTCAAGGAGGTCGCCGCTCGCGCCGGCGCCAAGCGCGCCTTCGTCGTCTGCTCACCCTCCATCGCCAAGCGAACCGACACCGTTCGCCGCATTGCAAGCGCTCTGGGACCGACCTTCGCCGGCGTCTTCGACCGGATCGAGAAAGACTGCCCCTATCCCAACGTCTGCGCCGCCACGGACGCCGCGCGCGAGGCCAAGGCCGATCTCCTCATCGCCGTCGGCGGCGGAAGCGTGCTGGTCGCCACGCGGGCCGTCGCCATCTTCCTCGGGGAGGATCGCAGTCCCTTCGAGCTGATGACGCAGTACCCGGCCGACAAGCCGGCCTACAGTCCGCGCCTCGCGGCGCCGAAGATCCCGATCGTCAACATCCCGACGACTCCCACCAGCGCGATGAACCGCGCCGGAACGGGCCTGAAGAATGCCGATCTGGATCATCGAATGGAGTTCTTCGATCCCAAGACCCGGCCGCAGGCGATCCTGCTGGATCACGAAGTCCTGATGACGACACCGTCTTCATCCCATCGGTCGACCGCCACCACGGTCTTTTCCAGTGCCGTTGCAGCCATCGCCGCTGCCGAATCCAATCCGCTGGTCGAAGGCGACCGCCTCCAGGCCTTCCGTCTCGCCTTTCGCGCCTACTCGGCCCTTGCCCAGAATCGCGACGATGCGGCCTCGCGGGCCGATCTCTGCATCGCCGCCTTCCTCCAGAACCGTGCCGAGGACGATGGCGCCCGCATGGGCGCGAGCTCTTCCTTTGGCGGGGACTACGCCGTTTCCACCGCCCTGCATGTCCAGTTCCCTCATGTCGGTCAGGGCGAGTCGATCTCCACCATCCACGCTACCAAGATCCGGTTGTCACAAGACGATGACGCGGCCGCAGCGGAGGTGGTTGCCCAAGCCCTCGGCCTCGGTGCCAGCACCGGGTCGAAAAAACAGGCCATCGCCAATGAGCTGGAGCGACTGTACCGCAGCGTCGGAATGCCGGTGCGCCTCAGCGAACTGAACATCCCGCGATCGGCGATCCCCCTCATCGCCGGGCAGACGGTCAAGAACTTCAATGCCAACGCAGGCGTCCGATCCGATGGCGAGCGCATTGCCGCGGCACAGCAGCTGCTGGAGGCCGCCTACTGAACAGTCCGGAGAACGGTTCGCGCCCGGCTGGCTTGGCCGCCACCGCGGCGCTAGGTCTTGTTCAGATCGTAGCCGTAGTCGAAGGTTAGCTCCTCGCCGCTGGCGACGCGGCGGATCGACCACACCTCGATCATCCAGCGGTCGTGGATCTGGAGCATGCGCCATTCGCAGTTCGGGTCCGGATCGTGATTGATCAGCGACACGTGGCCGATGGCGATCAGGCCGTGCCGGGCATTGACGGGATGTTCGAAGTAATTGCCGTTCAGGACCGTCTCGGTGACATGCTTGATGTCCCGCCTGGGCAGTTCCCAGGTGAAGCAGTCATCGATCTTGGTCCGCCGATCGATGTCGGTGCTGGCGGTCAGTCCCAGGCCACGGCCCGGGATCTCCGTCACCAGATAGGGCCGGACGATCAGCGGAGCGGCAACACGTTTGCCGCGCCGGCGAGTCCGCCCGGCGCCCGAACCCGCTTCGCCGGACTTCCCTTTCGACGAACGCTTCCGTGGCGCCCTATCGTAGCCGGAGGAGCGTTCGTTGCCGTCGTGCTCAATTCGAGGGTCCGGCGTCAATTCGGGAGATGGAACTTCTGGAACTCTACGGGATCGCAATGGGCCTACTTCTCGCCGAACGGCTGCGGGCAGATGGGATGTGGCAATACCCGATCGGCCCGTGGCCCATCAAGTAGCGGCGTTCGAACACATGACGATGTCGAAGAGGCAGAGACGATTGCTTCTCTTGCGATCAATGCGCCACCTTCTCCACCTCGCACCAGGAGCATCGCAGCGGGATCGACCCGCTGACCGGATCCGCCCGCTCGGTGCCGATCGCGCCGTTCAGGTTTGCCGCCAGTGGGTGATTGCGATCGTACGGCGTACCGTCGGCCCCATCGACCCACCAGCCGTGCTGGCCGAACACGGCCCCCGACGCGAGGCCCGGTACGAGGGCGGCCCGGGCGACCGCCTCTCCGCTGGGCGTCCGGATGCGAACCCAGTCGCCCTGGGCGATCGAACGGGCGGCAGCATCGGCCGGCGCCATCTCCACGATCGGGTCGGGCACGAGGCGTCGCAGCGAGGCGATGTTGCGATGCTGGCTGTGGCAGTAGGCGACGCTCTTGGCACTGCCGAGGCGCAACGGATAACCCGGTTCGGCCGGCACGAGATCGTCGGCATCGAGCTCGGGGATCGGCCGGTAGCCGGCGAGCATCAGCCGCTCCGAGTAGATTTCGATCTTGCAGGTCGGGGTCGGGTAGCCGCGCGGATGGCCGTCTTGCGCGATCGCCTGCGCATCGACCGGCACCGCTCCCTCGACCACAATGCCTTCCGGAGACCGGCGCAGCCTCTCGACGGTCAATCCCGTCCTTGCCAGGGCCGCATCGTGGCCGCGGTCGGCATCTAGGTCGAACATCCGATCCCCGAGGCCGAGCCGTGCGGCCAGCCCCATCACGATGTCGGTGTCGGAGCGGGCCTCGCCAACGGGTGCGACGACCGGCGGCCGCAGCTGGACATGCCGCAACCCCTCCAGGCTGCCGTCGAAGCCGGTGCGCAGGCCTTCCCGCTCCCACGACGTGGCCGCGGGCAGGATGATGTCGGCGTAACGGGCGGTCGCATTGACGAAGAAGTCCGCATGGACGTGGAATTCCAGCGCGGCCAGCGCCTTGCGGGCGGTCTCCGTGTCCGGCTGCGACACCAGCAGGTTGGTGCCGAACGACATCAGCATGCGCACCGGATAGGGCGCTTTCGCCAGCACCGCCTTGTAGACGTCGCGGGCCGTCACCCAGCCTTGCAGGCCGGGACCGAGAGGACGCTCGGCAAGACCGAGCGCCTTGTCGCGCTGCGTCGCGGGCAGGAGGTCCTGGCCGGAGATGTCGGCGAAGGGCGCCGCGCCGCCGGGCACGTTGCCGCCCTTGCGGCCATAGCTTCCGGTGAGGGCGTAGAGGATCGAAATCGCGCGATCGGTCTGGGTGGCCGTCACGCTCTGCCCGACGCCGTTCCAGGCGTAGTAGGCCACCGACGAGGCACCGGCGATGATATCGGCGGCCTTCGCGAGGTCCCCAGGCTCGATCCCGCTCACCTCGGCGACGCGCTCCGGCGGGTATTCGGCGGCGGCCCGGGCGAACAACTCGAGCGCGGTGTTGCACGCGACGGGTCCGGTCAGCGTCTGGACAGTCCCCTGCCAGCGCAGGGCGGGCGTGACGCTTGCAGGCTCCCAGCTCCCGCGCGCCGGATCGAACGGCAGCAGGTCGCCGTCGTCGCCGGTGTGGGAAAAGAGGATTTCGGTCCGGCCATCGGCCCGAAGGTCGCTCTCCCGCAGGAAGCGGCCGGTATCGGCGCGCACCAGCAGGCTGGCGTTCGTCCAGGTTGCCGCAAAGGAGCGATCGAAGCGTCCGCTCGAGATCAGCAGGTTCGCGAGCCCGAGGGCGACCGCCTGGTCCGTGCCGGGGCGCACCCGCAACCACTGGGTCGCGCGCTTCGCCAGCGCCGTTGGCCGCGGATCGATCACGACCAGGCGCGCCCCGCGTTTCAGGCCCTTCTGGATCTCCACCTGGCGCGCCAGCCAGGTGGCCGCGGGATTGTTGCCCCACAGCACGATGCACCCTGTGTTGGCAAAATCCGGTGTCCCGATATCGTGGCCGTAGGTGAAGCGCGAGGCGTAGTCCTTATGCCAATTGCAGATTTCGGTTCCGTAGATGGTGTTCGGGCTGCCGTAGGCGCGGATGAAGCGCTCGATCCATGAGATCGAATCCGAAATGTGCGACCCGCTCGGCGTGGTGACGGAGAAGGCAACCTGTTCGGCGCCGTGCGCCGCCCGGATATCGGAGAGGCGCGCGGCGATCTCGGCCAGCGCCTCGTCCCAGTCGATCGGCGTCCAGCCGGGATCGGCGGCTCCCTTCGGCTGCGTGCGGCGAAGCGGGCGCGTGAGCCGATCGGGATGATAGACGAGTTCCGGCGCCGCCCGTCCCTTGGGACAAAGCGCCTGGCCGGTGGGATGGTCCGGCAAGGGTTCGATCCCCCTCAGGCGCCCGTCCTCGACCACGGCGACGCAGCCGCAGCGCGACCGGCATTGCGTGCAAAAGGCCGCGATCTTCTGTGGTCCAACCATCTGCGATCTCCCAGTTGAGCGACGGTCGCTCCCGTCGTGGATGAGCGGCACCTATGGCTGGCCGACGAGAAGCCAGAGTGTAGAGTCCGGGAGAGGACATCGCGAGCAGCCGATGGGCATCCCGGATCGTCTTGGCAAGATATCGGGCGAATGTGGGATAAGCTCCGCAGAAACTGTCTAACGGAAAGCACGATCTCCATGCCTTCGTCCTGGTGGCCCTCCCCCGCGCGGCTGTTGCCCGCCAATCCGGCTCACTATGACGGACCGCTGCTTTCCTTCTGGGTGGCGATCGCCTGGCTCGGCATCATCACCGTGCGCTCCTGCATCCACCTGCTGGCGGCGGACGGGGGCGCGCAGTCGATCGCCACGATCGACGTCGCAACCGTCGACGGCGGCTCCAACATCGTGGCGGTCTTCGGCCAGTGGGGCGCGATCCAGCTTCTCCTCGCGCTGCTTCTGTGGGTGCTGCTGCTGCGCTGGCGCGGAACGGTGCCGCTCGTGCTGCTGGTGTTCACGCTCGAGCCCGTCTTGCGCGGGCTGGCGGGAACCCTGAAGCCGGTGACGACGATGGGCACGGCCCCGGGTGCCGCGCTCAACTGGTTCACGCTGCCGCTTATCGCGTTCTTTCTCTACCTGTCGCTCTGCCCGGCCCGCCGCTAGAGGAAGGAGCGGGCGACGCGAAGATCGCGCTGCATCGTCTCCCGAACGAGCTGCGCATCGCCCGCTGCGACCCGCGCTCCCAGCTGGCCCAACGAGCTGACGAGGTCGTTGGGGAATGGCCCCGCAAGGTCGCGAGCGATGCTCTCGACGAAGGAACCGGCGGATCCCGGCGGCGCAAAGACGGAATAGCTGAAGGTGTAGTCGCGCTGCCGGTCGCCCGTGAGCTCCGCAAAGGTCGGCACCGCGGGGAAAGCAGCCGAACGGGCGGCCCCGAACGTGGCGAGCACGGTGGGCGTCTCGCCGCCGCGTGCCATGATGGCAGCGATGGAATCCGTGGTGACGACGCCGATCGCCGTCGTCCCACTGAGTACGGCTTCGAAAATCCGATCATTGCCGGGGGCATCGACGTCGGTCACACCCGGGGCGGCGGCAGCAACCCACGCCAATGCCGGGCCGTAGGCCGACAGGCGTCCCGAGCCGGCGAGCTTGAGCCCACGAGCACGCGCGGCCGACACCACGTCCGCCCAGCTCTTCAGGCCGCTCTTTGCGCCCGTGATCAAAGCTGTCGAATAACCGTTGGTCACTTTGGCGATGGGGACCAGCCGCTCCACCTCCGGAAGCTTGCCCTGTGCCACACCGTTCATCATCAGCGTGAGCGTGTCGGCGACGAGAATCCGGCTCCCGCCCGCAGGTCCCGCCAGGAAGGGCGGCACCGGTGCGAAACCATGGTCGCCGGGTATGGCCCGCAGGGTCGGCGCTGGCCGGCCCTTGCTTGCCAATACCGCGGCGACGAACCGGGCAACCTGGCCGGTCACGCTGCCGGCCGTATAGCCATGCAGCACTTCCAGCGGAGCATTCGCCCACGCACGACCGAAGGGGACGGCGCCCAGAGCCGTGAGGCCAACAACCAACGCCCGACGCTGAATGACAGCCATGTCCCTACTCCACTGCAAATACTTGCATCAAAGATGCTCTTAGGTGCCGACACTCACCATATCGCCGAAATGCTGGCAAGCGGCATGGCGTGAGGGCGCTTCCGGGTTGCCGTGTATGGGACGCCCCGGCAGAAAATGTTGATGCGCTGCGTTGCCGGCCCTCAATAATGGCGCCGCCAAAATGGAGAATGAAGCATGCCCGCGTCGTACGAGATCCACCGCAAGCAGCTCGAGCTGATCCTCGAGGCCTGGGGCATGCCGAAGGAGACGGCGGCCGGAACGGCGGAGATCATGAGCTGGGCCGACCTGCACGGCATCGACACGCACGGCATCTCGATGGTGCCGCCCTACGATGAGCGCCGGCGGGCCGACAAGCTCCATGTCGGCGCCGAGCCCCGGATCGTGAAGGAGACGCCCGTGTCGGTGCTGGTCGACGGCGGCGGCGGCCTCGGCCATCCCGCCGGCCGGCGCGCCATGGAGATTGCCATCGAGAAGGCAAAGAAGACCGGCATCGGCGTGGCGGCCGTGCGCAACTCCGGTCATTTCGGCGCCTGTGGCTTCTATGTGCTGCAGGCCGTCGACGCCGGCTTCATCGGCATGGCGACGACCTCGGCGAGCGGCATCAACATGGCGCCGACCAATGGCGCGCAAGCCCGCCTCGGCACCGATCCGATCGCCTTCGCCGCGCCGGGCAAGCCTGGCGAGCCGTTCCTGCTCGACATGGCGACCACGACCGTCGCCGCCGGCAAGATCCGCAATAAGGCGAACGAGAAGCTACAGACGCCGACCGGCTGGCTGGTGACCAAGGACGGGCTGCCCAGCACCGATCCGCACGAGGTCAGCAAGGGCGGCTACATGACGCCGCTCGGCGGGACGCCCGAAGGCAGCAGCCACAAGGGCTACGGACTCGGCGCCATGGTCAACATCCTGAGCTCGGCTCTGTCAGGCGGCGTGATGGTGACGGATCCGACGCGCAACACGCGGCCGGGTCCGATCGACATCGGCCACTTCTTCCTGGCGATGGATCCCGGCATGTTCCGCGACACCGCCGACTTCCAGGCCGACGTCGCCGCCTTCTGCGACACGCTGCGCGCCACGCGGCCAGCCGATCCGGCCAAGCCGGTGCAGGTGGCGGGCGATCCCGAGCGCCGCATCGCCGCCGCCCGGCTGAAGACCGGCATCCCGGTCGGCCCCAACCTGCTGGCCCAGGTCAAAGACATCGCGCTCGCCTCGGGCGCGCAATGGATTATGGAAGGCTGACGGCCCGCGCGAAGTGCCCACTTTGAGTACAATCGCGCTTGTCACAGGACGGGGTGCCGGTCAAAGGTGAACGATCAGGAGCTTGGCGCGGCCGTCGACACTGCTCCCCGTCAAGGCGCGGACCCCGAGCATGACAAAGTCGGAAAGAAAAAATCTGTTTGCCGGTGCGATCGGCAACACGATCGAGTTCTACGACTTCATCATCTACGCGTACCTGGCGGTCTTCGTGGCCGAGCATTTCTTTCCCGCCGGCGACGGCGTGACGGCAATGCTGGCAAGCTATGGTGCCTTCGCCTCCGGCATGCTGATGCGGCCATTGGGCGGCATCCTGTTCGGCACCATCGGCGACCGCTTCGGCCGCAAAGCGGCGCTGCAGCTGTCGGTGCTCTTGATCGCAGTGCCGACCCTGATCATTGGCCTGATGCCGACCTACGCCACCATCGGCATCGCCGCCCCCATCATCCTCGTCATCCTGCGGATGCTGCAGGGCCTGTCGGTCGGCGGGGAATACGCATCGGCCATTGTCTTCCTGATCGAAACCAGCCCAGCTCGTCGCCGCGGCGTCGCCGGCAGCTTCGGACCGCTGGGGGCCGTGGGCGGTCTCCTGCTCGGCACGTTGATGACCTACCTCACCACCTCGGCTCTGGGCGAGGAGCGAATGCACGACTGGGGATGGCGCCTGCCGTTCCTCGCCAGCGTCTTGTTGACAGGCATCGGTGTCGTGCTGCGCCACTCCCTGGCGCCGGAGCGGGTCGAAAAGAAGAGTCGCTCGCCCCTGCGCGAAGCATTTACCGGCTACTGGCGCCAGATGCTGGCGATCGGCCTGGCCAACATCTCGACCGCAATCGTCTCGTTCGTCGGCTTCATGTACGTCGTGCCGTGGATCGAGCGGCACTCATCTGCGAACACATCCATGGCCTTGATTGCCAATATGTTCGGCCTGCTGGTGATCTGCATGGCTGCCCTCGCCGGCGGCTGGATGGGCGACCATGTCGGCCGCCGTCGCATGTCGATGATCGGACTGGTGGTTTTGGTCGCGGTCGCCTGGCCGGCGTTTCAATTGATGTTGAGCGGCAATTTCGTGCTGCTGGCGTTGGGCAGCATGCTGCTGGGCATCGGGCAGGGACTCTTCATCGGTGCCTTCTCGGCCATGATGGTAACGCTTCTGCCTCGAAATGTCCGCGTCACGGGCATGGCCTTCAGCTACAGCCTGGCGACCGGCGCACTGGGCGGCCTGGCGCCCCTCCTGTGCGAGTATCTGGTCGATCGCGCCGGCCTGCTGATGGCACCGGCCCTCGTGATCGCGGTGAGCGCGGCTCTTTCGCTGGCCGTCATCGCCTTGCACCCGCTGTGGCGACACAATGACGAGAGCCTGCCGGAGGACCATGCCAGCGGGACACTGCCCCGCGGCTCTCGCCTCGATGGGAACCCCGGGGCCCCCGTTCGGGAGCGGCTGTCGCTCTGACAGAGGCAGCCCGGACAGTATTACTCCATCTGGACGTTGGCGGCCCGCGCGGTCCGGCTCCACCGGTCGATCTCGCGCTCCACGAACCGGCTGAAATCGGCCCGAGACTCCGGTTCGACGCGCGCCGCCTGTTCGAGCCACAGGCGCTTTATGGCAGGCTCGGCCAATGCCTGCTGGATCGCGGCGTGCATCCGATCGAGGATCGGTGAGGCCGTCCAGCGCGGCGCGAAAACCCCGAACCAGTTGACGACGCGGAAATCGGGGAACCCGGCCTCCTCCATCGTCGGCACCTCAGGCATCAGGCGCTCGCGACGGCGCCCCGCCACCGCAAGGACACGGAGATCGCCCTTGTTCACGTAGCCCGTCAGCGTACCGATCGACATGAAGGTCGCAGCGACGTGGCCGGCAAGAAGGTCACGCAGAGCGGCTGCCCCGCCGCGATAGGGCACGTGATGCAGTTCGATGCCCGCCCGCTTCTGCAGCATATCGATAGCCAGGTGAGTCGTCGTTCCCAGACCTATCGAGGCGACGTCTATGGAGCCGGGCGCCCGCCGGGCATGCTCGACGAATTCCCGGACCGATCGTACGTCGAGGCGCTCCGGGTTGACCACGAGGGACGACTGCGTGCGCGCCAGGGCGCTGATCGGCTCGAAATCACGGCCGAACTCGAAGCCGGCATTGGGATAGATGACGGGCGCATAGGCGAGGCCGGTGAAGGCGACCAGGAAAGTGTAGCCGTCAGGCGCCGCGCGGGCCGCCTGTGCAGCGCCGATCGTGCCGCCGGCGCCGCCACGATTGTCGATCACGATGGTCTGGCCGATGCTCTCGGAGACACGCTGCGCGACCGGGCGGGCGAATGCGTCGGTCAGGCCCCCCGCCTGGAACGGCACGATCCAGTTGATCGTACTGTCGTTGGGCCAGCTCGAGCCGCGGCTGCTTGCCGGCAGGAACGCTGCGGCTGCGCCGATCAGCGCACTGCGGCGGGAGAGACGCGATAAATGGAACATTCGTTCAAGCACCGAGTAGTCCAGTGCAACCCGAGCACGTCGCCGTCGCAGCAGCAACGCCAACTGCCGCCATACTGGCAGGGAAGAGGCGGCATCAGCTCGGCAAGCGGGACCTCAGTGCGCCACCAGCAGCGGCACTCGGGAGGAAGAGATGACCTTGGCGGTGGCGCCGCCCATACCCAGGAAGGTAAGCAACTGGCCGCGACCGTAGGCGCCCATCACGAGCAGGTCGGCCCGCTTGTCATTCGCGTAGCCCAGGAGCGCACGACCGCGGGCACGCGCCGACACCGCGCCCGGGTCGATGGACTCGACGAAGGTCTCGATCCCGCTGCGACCGAGGGTGCGCGCGAGGTAAGGTGCCCCGACACGGTCCGGCGCCTCGCCGACAACCACGATCGTCACCCGCTTTGCCCGAGCCAGGAAGGGCGCCGCATAACCGACCGCCCGCGCGGCCTGGAAGCTGCCGTTCCACGCGACCACGACATGGTCGAAGTCGCCCTGCCCCGGGTCCGGCGGCGCGATCATGACCGGTCGAGCGCAGTCGTATATGGCGGCCTGGACGGTCGCGGGCGCGACGTTCTCGGGGTCGGAGCCCGGCCGCCCGACAACGACGAGGTCGGCGCTGCGACCACGCAGAATCAGACCGTCGAGCGTGGGCATCTTGTCGGCTGTGTAAGTCGAGCCCTTCAAGGGCTCGAGAATCTCCGCATACTGGCGCGCGCTCTCGGCGGCGCGTGCGTCGTCCTCGCCGCGCCCGACCATCGGCGGCATCATTTCGCTGGCCATCACGATGTCATGGGGCATGCCCGGCGAGACATGCAGCGCATCCGCCTCGCCGCCGAATACGCCCACCAGGCGCTTGGCAAGCTTGAAGGACATGGCCGAGTCGGGGCCACCTTGGGAAATGGCAAGAACCGACTTGAACATCACCAGCCCCTCGTTTCTGCGTCAGTCGCGTCTTTGAGTGGTGCCTTTGGCCTACCGCAAGGAACGATTGCACCACTTTGGTTGCGTCTGAGTTGTGCGCCGATCCTGCTTCGGCAGCCCGGATACCGTCGGATCAATGCGAGCCACCCTCCCCGCTCGACCTGCGCTTATCGGGCTCCGGACCGCTGTAGCCGAGCAGGCTGCGGACCTGATCGCTGATGTCCGCGTCCGACAGATCGATTCCCTCGGCCTCCACCATCGCCCGAATGCGCTTGGCGTGCTTTTCAAACCAGGCCCGGCGGAACAGGGGCGTCATGTTGATGACGGTCGCCGTGCTGATGGTGAAGGAGAAGATGCCCGAGACTGCAATGAAGATGGGGAGCATCGACCATCGTTCCGACGCGATATCGGAGATGATGCCGATGGTCGTGTAGCAACTCCCCGCAAACAGCATCGCCCGGACGGGATCGTCGACGATACGGAGCGACACGAGCGCCAGTCCCCAGAGCGCGATTGCACTCAGCTGGACCAGGGCCAGGTATACGACCGATATGAAGAAAGCCGCCAGGGCCTTGTCGTGGGCGCGGCGCGCGAGGCAGCTGCGCGCCCGAATCTCGTAACGCACCGAGATGCGGCGGATGAAGAAAGAGTTCAGCCACAAGACGCCGACCAGACCGCCCAGGCCGAGTAACGTCGTTTGCAGAAGCGATATGAGCTGGAACTCGGTCAGGAGCACAGGGCTTTCTTGGGTTGCTGCACCGGCCGAGCCTACACGGCCCGCAGACGCTGGCAAGCGATCGCCACGGGGGTGGGTGAAGGCGCACGCCCCGTAGACGCGCACGGCGAAGTCGCGAAGATCAGGGAAGAGGAAAGCCGTCTATGGGAGCGAGGCTTCGCCAATGGCCTTGGCGCTGACCAAGGCATCGATGTCGGAGTCGCTGTAGCCCACTTCCGCCAGCACTTCGCGCGTATGCTCGCCGAGCCGCGGCGGCAGGCGGCGAATGGCGGCCGGGCTCTCGGAGAAGCGCGCTGGCGGGCGCGCCTGCTGGATCGTCCCTTCCGTCGGATGTTCCAGATTCTGAAACAGGCCGACCGCCTTCAGATGCGGCTGCTCGGCGATTTCCGTCATCTTCGCGAACGAGGCGTGGGGCACGTCGATCTTGAGCAGCAATTCTTCCCACTCCGCGGTGGTCCGCTCGAGCGCGATCTTGTTCATCCGCGCGTAGATCGCATCGATGTTGGCCGCCCGCTTGATCGGATCGAGGACGGAGAATTCCTAGATACATTCGGGATGGCCCACCGTCTCGAAGAAGGTGCACCAGTTGTCGCCGGAGTAGGGAAGCATGGTGAGCCAACCATCCTTCGTTCTTACCGGCCGGCGTTCCTTGACCCGCTTGTAGCCCGCCGGACCGATCGGCGGAACGAAGGCGTGTCCCCCCAGCATCTCGATGCTGTTGAAGGCCGCGACGGTCTCCAGCATCGGCACCTCGACGAGCTGGCCCTTGCCGGTGCGCTCGCGATAGACCAGCGCCGCGGCCACGGCGCCGGCGAGCGCCAGTCCGCAGAGCTTGTCGCCGACGAGACTGGGCACGAAGGCCGGCTCGTCGTCCGTCCCGATGGACGAAGCGAGACCGGACGAGGCCTGGACGATCTCGTCGAAGGCCGGCCGCTTGGCCCAGGGCCCGTCCTGGCCGAAGCCGGTCGCGGCCGCATAGATGATCTTCGGATTGAGCGTCTTGCAGGCCTCACGGCGCAGAACGCCGCGGATATCCGCTGGTCATTGCCGACCGGCGAGATGCCGGTCTATGCAAAAGCCCAACCATCCCCCACGAAGAGACAAGCGGCCTTGCGACCTTCTTTGCCCCTGCCCCATTCTGTCGCCAGACCTTCGATCGAAAGCGAAGCCAGACAATGAACAAGAAAAACGCTAATCGGAAGCTGACCAAACTGTCAACTAATGGGCAGTCCGGCGCGACGGTCAAAAAAGCAGCAAACAAGAGCCGCCGCGCTCCCTTTGGCAGCAAGGAAGAGGAACCGGAGTCGGTTGGCCGCATTCGCAAATTGACGATGGCGCACATCGTTGCATCGGCGGAACGTGTGTTTGCGGAAGCGGGTTTCGGCGGCGCCAGCATGCTCGAGCTCGCGCGCGCCGCCGAGGTTCCGAAAGCCAATGTTCACTACTATTTCGGCAACAAGGAGGGCCTGTACAAAGCCGTCCTCGACAACGTGCTCGACCACTGGATCTCGACGACCGATCACTTCCAGGCGGACAGCGATCCGGCGGAGGCCCTATCATCCTACATCCGCGCCAAGGTCGAACTGTCCAAAACCCGACCATTCGCCTCGAAAGTTTTCGCCAATGAGATTCTGCATGGCGCGCCGCAGCTGCAGTCCTACCTGGCAAACGACCTGCGCATCGCCTTCGAAGCGAAATCCAGGATCATCCGGCAATGGGTCGCCAAGGGCCTGATGAAGAATGTCGAGCCGATGCACCTGTTCTTCTGCATCTGGGCAATGACGCAGACCTACGCCGATTTCGAGGCGCAGATACGCGCGGTGCTCGGCGTCCAGAAGATGACGGACGACGTCTACCGCAAGGGCGCCGACATGATCACCCAGCTCGTGCTGGGTGGCTGTGCCGTGAAAAGCGCGAAGAAATAGGGCCCGCTGGCCTGCGGGGGAGAGGCCCGTTCCTATTCGGCCGCGGCGCTGGCGCCCAGAGTCGAGGGCATCGGCTCCTCGCCGCGCACAACCGTCCTGAGCATGCGGCGCTTGTACTTCTTGTCGTCGAAGTAGGTCGCCGAATGCATCAGCGTGCGATTGTCCCAGATCACCAGATCGCCGACCGTCCACTTGTGGCCGATCGTGTTCGCGGGATCGGTGATCCGTTCATAAAGATTGCGGACGGTCTGGAGCCCCTCTTCCTTCTCGAGGCCGCTGACGCCGATGCAGTCGGGCAGGTTGAGGTAGAGGATCTCCTCGCCGGTGTCCGGATGGCGGCGCAGGAGAGGATGGTGGACATCGGCGGATTCCGCGAGCTGCTCGGGCGTCAGGGGATCCGGATCGGGCCGCTTGCTGTGCAGATGAAGGAAGCTGTAGGTGGCGCGGCGGCCGCGGAGATGATTCTTCTCCTGCTCCGACATGTCCTTGTAGACACGCTGCACGGCTGCGAAGCGCGTGTCGGCGCCCTCCTCGGGAACGACGTCGGCGTAGAGCGTCACGAAGGCGGACGGCCGCTTGCGATAAGCGAGATCCGTATGCCAGTTGAGCGACACGTCGTTCACGTTGGCCTTCCGGTCCTCCATGTTGGAGATGATGCTGACCGTCGCGTGATCCTTGTGGGTGAACTGGCGGAGAATGTGGATGTCGAGCTCGCCGAAGTGCTCGGTAAACGCGATCATCTTCTCGGCGTCTATTTCCTGGCCCTTGAAGACCAGCATGTGGTGCTTGCCGAGAAGGTCCTTCACCTCGGCGAAGACCTCGGGGTCCGCGAGGTCTCGAGTTACGTCGAGCCGGTGATCTCGCAGCCAATGTCCGGTGAAACAGGACGCGTGGTGAATTTCGCCCCAGCCATGCCTGGCCTCCCTGCCTGCAGCAACACGATTGATTGTCAGAATACCTGACCGTTCAGTCAAGTCTCGGGAGAGAATCAGCAAGAACCAGGCCAGCGATGTTTCGCACTCAGGCCTGGTCCAGGAAGTCGAGCAGCGTCGCGTTGAAGGCGGCGGGCGCCGTGACGTTCACGGCGTGCGCGCCGTAGTCGGTCACGTGCAGGCGGGCGTTCGGCAGGCCGGCCGCCAGCTCTTCGGATTTGCTGGCAGGCACGAGAACGTCGTCCCGCGCGCCCATGACGAGAACCGGCGTCTTGATCGAGGCCAGCTCGGCCGTCGCATCGAAGCGCAGGAGCGCACCGATCCGACGCCGCAGGGTCTCCTCGCCCTGGAAATGAGCGAGCCCGTGCGCGTCTTCCTGGCGGGCGCGTTCGGCATTCTGTGCCAGCCAGAGCGCGGGATAGAGGAAAATGGGCTGAGCCCGCACATAGGCGGCCGGACCGGCATGTTGCAGCAACAGCAGGCGCGCCTCGAAGCAGCGTTTCGTGTGTTCGTCCGCAGCCGCCCAGCCGTTGACGATGGTGAGCGACGTCAGCCGCTCGGGCGTCCGACGAGCCAGATCCAGTCCGACCAGTCCGCCGAGCGCATGCCCGACGAAATGGCAGGCACGCGTCTTCGTCTCGTCCAGGATCGCCAGCACATCGTCGGCCATCGCGCCGATCGTGTAATCTTCCGGCAGGTCCCGCCTGGCACGGCCCGTTCCCGCCTGGTCGTAGGTGATGACGCGGTACTGCGCGCGCAACGACTGAAGCTGCGGCGCCCAGTAGCCCGCCGCGCCACCCAGACCGGACGACAGCAGCACGGTCGGCGCACCCTCGCGGGTGCTTTCGAAGACGTCGATGCTCACTTAGCTCCTGCCGACATGCGCCGTCGTGACGATCTCGACCAGCGCGTCCTTCTTCACCAGCCCACACTGGATGCAGTACCGCGCCGGCTTGTCGCCGGGAAAGTACGTCGCATAGACGGCGTTGATCGCCGCGTAGTTGGCCCAGTCGGTGAGGAAGATCTGGTTGAAGGTGACGTCGGCCATCGTGCCGCCGGCCGCCTCGATCACCGACTTGATCTGTTCGAGCACGAACTCGGTCTGCTTGGCAGCATCGCCCACATGGACGACGTTGGTTTCCTTGTCGAGCGCCAGCGTGCCTGAGACATAGACGATGCCGTCGGCCATAGCGCCGGGCGAATAGGGTGCCAGGGTCTTGCCGGAACCGGCCGGGATCACGGGTTTCATCGGCATCACTCTGCTCCCTTCATCGTCAGCGTCGGATTGGTATTGTCCTTCAGCGCCTTCTGGAAGGCCTCGACCGAGGAGACCCAGCCGAAAAACTTCTCGATGTTGTAGAGGGAGGCCTTCCGCACGAAATCCGGCCCGGCATGGTGGCAGGCGTCGTGGAGGACCACGCCGAAATATTCGAGGAAGAAGCCGTCGCGCAGCGTTGACTCGACGCACACGTTGGTCGCGACGCCGGTGAACACCAGCGAGCGAATGCCGCGCGACCGCAGCAGGCTGTCGAGGTTGGTGTTGTAGAAGGCAGAGTAACGCGGCTTGGGAACGACGATGTCGCCGGCCTGCGGCCGCAGCTCCTGCACCAGCTCGTAGTCCCAGCCGCCCCTGGCCAGCAGCTTGCCCTGCAGCTCGGGCTTCGCGCGCATGGTCTTGAGGGCGTTCGACTTGTGGAAGTTGGGCGATCCGGGGCCGCCTGCCTCCACATAGTCCGGATCCCAGCCGTTCTGGAAATAGACGACCGTCACGCCCGCCGCGCGGGCGGCAGCGCAGGCCTGTTGCGTCTTCTCGATGGCCGCCGCGGCCCCCGAGACATCGAAGCCGGCGAGATCGAGATATCCCCCCTTCGAGGCATAAGCGTTCTGCATGTCGACCACGATCAGCGCCGTCTCCTGCGGCCGGATCAAGAGCGCTTCCGGCTGCGCCTCGAGATGACGCGCATTCGGATCGTCGGACGGGAAGTAGCTGACGGGCTTGGTCATTCCGCGGCCTCCGCGACAGGGGCAACCGCCGAGGCGACATGCCTGCGGCTCTTCATCAGGGGCTGGATGCGCTCACCGAAGATCTCGGTGCCGCTCACGAACTCGTCGAAGGTCAGCAACGTGCCCGCGAGGCCGGGGATCGTCGCCACCTCGTCCATCATCCGCGCCACCTTGGCGTGGCTGCCGACGAGGAGCCCGATATTCAGGTTCACGGACGATTGCGGGTCGATCATGTGCTTCACGTTGGTGTCGGCGCCGGACTTCTTGTCGGCGCTGCCCTGATCGGTCAGCCACTTGAGCGCTTCCAGGTCCGCGCCCTCCTTGTAGTGCTGCCACTTGGCTTCGGCCTCGGCATCGGTCTCGCCGGTGATGACCATGAACAGCGCATAGGTCGCGATGTCGCGACCGCTGCCGGCGGCTATCCTCTGCATGCGCTCGACGGTGTCGGCACAGGCGGTCGGCGTATTGAACCCCTTTCCGAAGCAGAAATTGTAGTCGGCGTACTTCGCCGTGAAGGCCATGCCGGCGTCGCTCTGCCCGGCGCAGATGACCTTCATCGGCTGCTGCGGACGGGGGCTCAGCTTGCAGTCCTCCATCTTGAAGAACTCGCCCTTGAAGTTGGACGTGCCGGTCTCCCACAGCTCGCGCATCACCTGGACGTACTCGGCCGCATAGTCGTAGCGGCGCGCGAAATACTCGTCGCCCGGCCAGATTCCCATCTGCGAATACTCGGGCCGCTGCCACCCGGTGATGACGTTGAGGCCGAAGCGGCCGTGCGAGATGGAATCGATCGTCGAACACATCCGCGCCGCGATTGCCGGCGGAATCGCGAGCGTCGGCACGGTCGCATAGAGCTTGATTCGCGAGGTCACGGCCGCGAGGCCGGCCATCAGGGTGAAGGATTCGAGATTGTGGTCCCAGAACTCGCTCTTGCCGCCGAATCCGCGCAGCTTGATCATCGACAGGGCGAAGTCGAATCCATACTTCTCCGCATTCAGCGTGGTCTGCTTGTTCAGTTCGAAGCTTGGCTTGTATTGCGGTGACGTCGTCGAGACGATCCAGCCGTTGCTGCCGATCGGGATGAATACGCCGATTTCCAAGGGCCGCCTCCGAGGGACGATGGGTCCGCGGAGTTTCCCAAAAGCCGTCGATCCGGTCACTTTTTATAGTTCGCGCGACGCGCCGCGATGGCCCGGGAGTTGCATCGAAATCCAACCCGGTGCGGATTAAGCTGCACGGTTGCCGGTAAAGCCGGATCGTCTTCCCCTCGTTGGTACCGTGGCCGCGACGGCTTTGATCTGGAGCAAGGTCCCGCGCCCGGCGGCCGGGCAAACTCAAGCAATCATTCGAAGGACTTGCCATGCAGGCACCGGGGACATTGCTTGACTATCTCACAATCGTGGACGTCATCGTTTTCGTGGGCGTGCCGCTTTGCCTGTTGACCATCGTCCTCGCGCAGCAACTTCTCGCGGGCAGGACGACATCCCGCCCTTCGGTGGCTCATACCGGCGCCGACCGGCACAGGCGTCGATCCTGAAAGATCCCGGGGCACGGTCGGCTCCCGGAGACTGACGACCGCATGCGGCCCCGCTTGCGTCATTCGCGATACCTCGTACCGGCCTCGATCGTGATCCTCGTCGTGATCGGGACGCTCTTCATCTTCTACATCGCCCTGTTTGGCGCCTGCATGGACTGAGGGGGCAGGATCGCTGCCCGTTTGGCGCGGCCCGATCACTCCTGCAGGACGTAGGTGCCCGGCGCATCGCAAAGCGCCACCAGTCCGGCGGCGGGATTACCCATGGAAGGCGGTGGCTGCATGCCGTCCGAATGGGACGCGAGCCATGTGGCGAGCGTGGGCCACCACGAGCCGTCGCGCTGCGGGGCGATCGCGAGCCACGTATCGGGATCGACATAGCGATCCTCTGCCTTCTTGGTCATGACCTGATGATGCCGGCCGATGCGGTCCGGCTCCGACACGATGCCGGCATTGTGCCCGCCATTGGTGAGCACATAGGTCACCTCGGTGTCGGCCAGCAGGTGGATCTTGTAGGTCGATCTCCACGGCGCCACGTGGTCCCATGACGTACCGACGGCGAAGATCGGAACGCGAATGTCGGTCAGCGCAACCGGCCGGCCCTCGACCAGATACCTTCCTTCCGCCAGGTCATTGGCGAGGAACAGGCCGCGCAGATACTCCGAATGCATCCGATAGGGCAGCCGCGTCGCATCGGCATTCCACGCCATGAGATCGCTCATCGGCTCGCGCGTGCCCATGAGGTAGCGATGCAGGACCACGGACCAGATGAGGTCGTTCGACCGCAGCATCTGGAACGCGCCGGCCATCTGCTTGGCGTCCAGAAACCCCTGTTCCCACATCATGTCCTCGAGGAAGGCGATCTGGCTCTCGTCGATGAACAGCATGAGTTCGCCGGCCTCGGTGAAATCGGTCTGCGCCGCCAGCAACGTCATCGTCTTGAGACGCAGGTCGCCGTCCCGTGCCATCGCCGAAGCGGCAATCGACAACAATGTCCCGCCCAGGCAGTAACCCATGGTGTGGATCTTGCGCTCGGGGACGATGGCGGTAATGGCATCGAGAGCGGCCATCACACCGAGCCGCCGATAGTCGTCCATGCCCAGATCGCGGTCATCGGTGGCAGGATTCTTCCATGAGATCATGAATACGGTGAAACCCTGCGACGTCAGGTATCTCACCAGTGAATTCTGCGCCGAGAGGTCGAGAATGTAGTACTTCATGATCCATGCCGGCACGATCAGCACCGGCTCGGCGTGGAGCTGGGCGGTCGCGGGTTCGTACTGCAGCAACTCGATGAGCCGATTGCGGAAGACCACTTTACCCGCGGTCGCCGCGACGTTGCCGCCCACGACATAGGCTTCGCTCCCCACCGGCCGCTTGCCGCTGATGGCTCTTTGCCAGTCCTCGAACAGATGCTGCATCCCGACGAGGAGGTTCTGGCCCCCGGTCTCGAACGTGCGTTGCTGGAGTTCAGGGTTGGTCAGCAGGAAGTTCGAGGGCGCAAAGACATCCAGGATCTGACGGCAGCTGAACCGGGCGATCTCCTCGTGATGACGCGTCACGCCGCGAACGTCGGACGTCGCGTTGTGCCACCATTGCTGCTGCAGCAGGAAACCCTGATAGAACAGATTGAAAGGGGGATGCTGCCAGGACTCGCCAACAAACCGGCGGTCCTGAGGAAGCGGTTCGATCGCGGGTGCGGCCTTGCCGGGATGCACCATCTGCTGCGAGGCAAAGTCGGCAAGGCGCATCGATTTGCGCGCCATCTTGTCGAGCAGCTGGAGGCGCTTGCCGGGAGCGGCCATCAGATGGACCAGCCAGTCCAGATAGGCAGCGGCAACCGCTGCCGGCGAGAGCCCGAGGGTGAATCGCGCCAGTGCCGCATGCAGCGCCCGATCGGTAATGTCCGACAGCGCCGTGACGACATAGGAGTCGTGCGCGGCGGTCGGGGAAACCACCGATGAACCTTTGTCCGACGCCATCGGTCAGTCGCCTTCCGTGCGTGTGGAACCATCGCCGGATGACGAATGACGGCAATCGAGACAAGCCCGCCGCGAACCGGCGATCACGGCCGCGCCACTCTGCCTGAAAGGCCGTTGGAGACCTTGACCCAGGTCAAGAACGGCGCGGCTTCGCCCCATGGCGGCCGCCGTCCGCGCTTTATGCCGGCGCGGACTCGCCGATCGCCTTGGCGCTGAGCAAGGCGTCGATGTCGGCCTCGCTGTAGCCGACTTCCGTGAGGATTTCGCGCGTATGCTCGCCCAGCCGGGGCGGCATGCGCCGGATCGCGGCCGGGCTTTCCGAAAAGCGCGCCGCCGGGCGGGCCTGCTGGATCGTCCCTTCCGTCGGATGATCCAGCTTCTGGAACAGGCCGACGGCCTTGAGATGCGGCTGCTCGCCGACCTCCGTCATCTTCGCGAACGAGGCATGGGGAACGTCGATCTTGAGCAGCAGTTCTTCCCATTCCGCCGTGGTCCGCTCGAGCGCGATCTCCTTCATGCGCGCATAGATCCCGTCGATGTTGGCGGCCCGCTTGATCGGGTCGCGAACCGCGAACTCCTCGATGCATTCGGGGCGGCCGACCGTTTCGAAGAAAGTGCACCAGTTCTCGCCCGAATAGGGGAGCATCGTGAGCCAGCCGTCCCTGGTCTTGACCGGCTTGCGCTCCTTGACGCGCTTGTAGCCTGCGGGCCCGATCGGCGGGACGAAAGCGTGCCCGCCCAGCATTTCGATACTGTTGAAGGCCGCGACGGTCTCCAGCATCGGTACCTCGACGAGCTGGCCCTTGCCGGTGCGCTCGCGATAGACCAGCGCGGCCGCTACGGCGCCGGCGAGCGCAAGCCCGCACAGCTTGTCGCCGACGAGACTGGGCACGAAGGCCGGCTCGTCGTCGGTCCCGATGGACGAGGCAAGTCCGGAGGCCGCCTGGACGATCTCGTCGAAGGCCGGCCGCTTGGCCCATGGCCCGTCCTGGCCGAAGCCGGTCGCGGCCGCATAGATGATCTTCGGATTGAGCGCCTTGCAGGCCTCGTAGCCGAAGCCGAGCCTCTCCAGGGCGGCGGGCCGGATGTTCGTCACGAGGGCATCCGCCTTGGTGATCAGGCGTCGAAGCACCTCCGCGCCGCCGCCGGTCTTGAGGTCGACCGCCACGCTGCGCTTGTTGCGGTTGGCGGCCATGAACTGGCCGCTCATGCCCCTGTTGCGGAACTGGCCGGTGTAGCGCCATTGGTCGCCGGTGAGGCCCTCGACCTTGATGAGTTCGGCGCCCCAGTCGCCCAGCGTCTGCGCGCCAAAGGGGCCAAACAGCACGGTCGTCAGATCCAGAATGCGTAGGCCGGCGAGCGGCCCGGTTGCCTCGGTCATTGCATATCCCGCGGATGGTGGGTTCGACGTCTCAGATAGACAAGGGCGGGACCCAGCGAAAGCGCAGCCAGCCGATCACCGAAATGCAGCGGGCGCAGAGGTCTCTTTGCCGCATCTCGCCCGACGGAAGGCGAGCTCAGCCGTTCAGACGGGGTTGGTCGGGCCCGACGTCAGACGCCGCATGTGGCGGCGCATGCCGTGATAGTCGTTGATGGCATTGTGCATGGTGCGGCGGTTGTCCAGATCGTGAGCGTGCCGGGCTTCCACTGAACGCGGCAGGTGAATTCGGGCCGCGTGGCCTGCGCCTGCAGCCAGTCGATCATCGGCTTGCTTTCCTCGGGTGTCATGCCCTCGAAGGCGACGGTGTGGCCGATGCTGCAATAGAGCGCCTTCTGGCCGGTCTCCTCGATCGTGCGCACGATCGGGTGCACAGCTTCGTAGGAATCGGCGTCCTCGGTACCGGTGATCTTCATGCCGCCGACCACCGCGTGATGCACCTTGCGGCCGCCCACATGCTTGAGGCCGGCACTGTTCACGCCCTTGAGTGTGCCCAGCATCTCCTTCAGGCGGTCCGACAGACTCTCGTAGGCCGCGACCATGTCGCAACAGAGCGTGTCGCCGCCCCGCTCCGGCGTCTCCAGCGCATACAGCAAAGTCGCGAGCGGCGGGGTCTTCATATAGGTCGTGTCGGAATGCCAGCCGCCGCCGAAATTGCGCCTCTCGGCCGGCTCCTTGACGATGTCGAACAGGAACGGAAAGTCGTCCATGCCCTTCACGAAGGGATAGTGGTTGGGCTCGCCGAACCGCGCGCCCACATCCATCAGGTCCTGCGGCGACAGTTCCTGGTCGCGGATCGCGATCACCTTGTGGTCGAGGAACGCCTGGTGGACCTGGGCCCAGTCGTGATTGTCCATGGTGCGCAGATCGACGCCCGTCACCTCCGCCCCGAGAGAGCCCGCGATCGGCGTCACGGTGATGCTGCTGGCCATTCGATCGCTCCGGGGTTCGCGCCTTGGACCGGGCGATTAGAGACCCGGTGGCACGCGAGGGCAATCGTCGGTTCACTCACGAGGGCGGATCCGGCCGCAAATGCGACTGCCACCATGCCCCCGGCGGATCGCCGCCCGCGGAGGGACGCGACCTCTTCTGCTCAGGCGGCGCGGGGCCGAGGCGCTTCGGCCGGGCGGAGGCCAGCCACGCCGGTGCCGGAAGTCGCCTGCTCGAACGGCGCGCGCCGCGGACCCGTGGTTTCCGCGAGGTCGAGCAGTGGGAACACGAGCTCCGCGAATCGATACGCTTCTTCGAGATGCGGATAGCCGGACAGGATGAAGGTATCGATGCCCAGTGCCTGGTATTCGGCGATCCGGGCGGCGACGGTCGGTGGATCGCCGACCAGGGCGGTGCCCGCACCGCCCCGCACGAGACCGACACCCGCCCAGAGGTTGGGACTGATCTCCAGCCGGTCACGCCGGCCACGATGCAGCGCCGCCATGCGCTGCTGGCCGACCGACTCCATGCGGGCGAAGTTCTGCTGGGCCGCCGCGATGGTGGCATCGTCGAGATGCTCGATGAGACGGTCCGCGGCGCGCCACGCCTCTTCGCTGGTTTCGCGCACGATCACGTGCAGCCGGATACCGAAGCTCAGTCGCCGACCGTGGCGCGCCGCCGAAACGGCCGCGACGGAAAGCTTTTCGGCCACCTGTCCCGGAGGCTCACCCCAAGTCAGGTACTTGTCGACATACTCGCCCGCCACCTCGATGCCGGCACTCGAAGAGCCACCGAAATAGACGGCGGGACCGGCCGCCTGGTGCGGCGGAAACACCAGCCGGGCGCCTTCGACATGCAGATGGCGTCCCTGTTCACTCACCTCCTGCCCGGCAAGCAACCGGCGATAGATGGACAGGAAATCGCGCGTCACGGCATAGCGCGCGTCATGATCGAGGAACACGCCATCGGCGCGCGACTCCGCCGGATCACCGCCCGTCACGACGTTGATCAGGAGTCGGCCGTTCGACAGGCGATCCAGCGTCGCGGTCATCCGCGCGGCCAGCGTCGGCGAGAGCAGACCCGGCCGCACGGCCACGAGATAGCGCAGCCGCTCGGTCAACGGCGCAAGCGCCGAGGCCACCAGCCAGGAATCCTCGCACGTCCGCCCCGTGGGCAGCAGCACGCCGAAATAGCCGAGATCGTCGGCAGCCTGGGCGATCTGACGAAGATAGGCGAGCTCGACCGGCCGCGCGCCGATCGAGCTGCCGAGGTATCGCCCGTCGCCATGCGTCGGCAGGAACCAGAGGATATTGGCACCGGACATATCTATGTGGCCTCCCGTTGGCGGACATATCCGCCATCGCTGAACAGATGGCGCAGGATCTTCTCTTCCAGCGCCGCAACCTCGGGCGTTCCCCGGCGCCGCGGACGCGGCAGGTCGACGTCGATCTCCAGCTTGATGAGTCCGTCCTCGATCAGGACGACACGATCGCCTAGGACGATTGCCTCGGTGACATCGTGCGTGACGAGCACGGCGGTGAATCCCTGCTCGCGCCAGACCCGCTCGACCAGCACCTGCATGTCGATGCGCGTCAACGCGTCGAGCGCCCCCAGCGGCTCGTCGAGAGCGAGAAAGTGCGGGCTGCTCGCCAGCGCCCGCGCCAACGCCACCCGCTGCTTCTGGCCGCCCGACAGGACCGAGGGCCAGTCACCGGCCCTCGCCTCGAGGCCGACGGCCGCCAGCTTCGCCAGCGCGCGCTCTTCCGCGCCCGGCTCGCCGCGGAGTTCGCCCAGTCCGACCTCTACGTTGCCGAGCACGCGCGCCCACGGCAGCAAGCGTGGCTCCTGGAACATCAGCCTGCCGACATGCGGCGTACGATCCGCCGGCACACCGTCGAACAGCACGTCGCCCGAGGTCGGCCGGTCGAGCCCCGCGAGAATGCGCAACAGAGTGCTCTTGCCGCAGCCGCTCTTGCCGATGACGCTCAGGAACTGGCCCGGGGGCACGTGCAGGTCGATGCCGTGAAGGACACCGTTGTCGCCGAAGGCCTTGGTCAGTCCACGGATCGTGAGGCCCACGCCGCCCGTCGGCAGATCGGGCGTTCTGGCGGGCGCCTCCGGCTCCTCGACCAGCGGAAGCCCCTCGTCGAGCAGGACTCGGACGAGAATGTCGTCGACCATGTCAAACTCCCTTGCGAGGGGCCTGGAAGGCGGGATGCCACTGCAGCGTCGTGCGCTCGAAAAGGCGTGCGGTGCTGTCGGCCAACTTGCCGAGCAGCGCATAGAGCAGGATCGAGAGGACGACGACATCGAGCTGCATGAACTCGCGGGCGTTCATCGCCATGTAGCCAATGCCGGAATTGGCCGCGATCGTCTCTGCAACGATCAGGGTGAGCCACATGATGCCCAAGGCGTAACGGAGCCCGACGAAGATCGACGGCAGCGCCCCCGGCAGGATGACCCGCCTGAACAGATCCCAGTTCGACATGCCGTAAGACCGGCCCATCTCGACGAGCTGCGCGTCGGCCGTGCGGATGCCGTGATAGGTATTGATGTAGATCGGGAAGAAGACGCCCAGCGCCACGAGGAAGACGCGGGCGCTGTCCTCGATCCCGAACCACAGGATGACCAGCGGCACCATCGCGAGGTTCGGGATGTTCCGGATCATCTGGAACGTCGTGTCGGTCAACTTCTCGCCGATCCGGGACACGCCGTTCAGCAGACCGAACGCGAAGGCGAGGCTGCCGCCGATCAGGAAGCCGATCGCTGCCCGCTTGCCGCTCACGAGGATATGCCCCGGCAGCTCTCCGCTCAGAGTCAGTCGCCAGGCGGCATCGACGACCTCGCTGGGCGCGGAGATGACATTGGCCGGCAGGACGTCGAACTGCGACAGGATCTGCCACACCAGCAGGATCAACACCGGCACGATCCAGGCGGCCGCGTCGCTGAGCAGGAAGCGCTTCAGGGCGGTGCCGGGGCGGCGCGGTCGGCCGGCCGCCTCCGCTCGCGCCAAGGCGACGGAGGGGTTCGGCGGACGGAGCGTGATCTGGGCGTCGCTCAC
The DNA here is from genome assembly GCF_965227665.1 of Reyranella sp. Classification (GTDB taxonomy): domain Bacteria; phylum Pseudomonadota; class Alphaproteobacteria; order Reyranellales; family Reyranellaceae; genus Reyranella. The sequence continues at coordinate 4,110,128 of NZ_OZ245767.1, read as the reverse complement.
GTGCGGACCTCCCACTTCCAGACGATGTCACGCACCGCGACCTTGTTCGGAATCAGACCCAGCCGGTGGAACCGGTCGGCCACCCGCTGTTGCTCCTCGATCACGTCCTCGTTCAGGGGAGCGACCCGGTAGTCGGTACGATCGACCGCGCGCAGCCACGAGGCGACATCGATGCCGGTCGCTGCCGCCAGGACCTTCGCCACGGCGGGCCGATTGGCCTCCGCCCACAACGCGACCTTGGCCAGTTCCTCGTTCACCGCCGCGATGACTTCGGGATTGTTCTTCGTGTAGTCGGCATTGCCGAGAAAGTAGGCGTTCTGCTTGGCGATGCCGCGCGCCGTGGCGAGAATGCGGACGCCCGCACGCTTCTCGGCGACCGCGAAATACGGATCCCAGATCGTCCATGCATCGAGCGCGCCGCTGTCGAAAGCCGTGCGCGCATCGGCCGGCGGCAACTGCACCGGCGTGATGTCGCTCCAGGACAGACCCGCCTTCTCCACGGCCGCGATCGTGAGATTGTGGGCACTGGAGGCGCGCGCGAAACCCATGCGCTTGCCCTTGAGATCGGCCAGGGTCTGCAGGGTCGAGCCCGGCGGAACGAGGATGGCCGCCCCCGAGCCTGCGGCTTCCACGGCCGCCACATAGACAAGCTTCGCCTTCGCCGCCTGCGCGAAGATCGGTGGCGTGTCGCCCACCGTGCCGTAGTCGATGCTGCCGACGTTCATCGCTACGAGCAGCGGCGGCCCAAACGAGAACTCGACCCATTTGACTTCGACTCCGAACGGCTTGAGCCGCTTCTCCAGAATGCCCTGCTGCTTGGCGATCAGCAGCGTGCCGCTGCGCTGATAGCCGAAGCGCAACTCCTTCGCCTTGGCGGACTTGGGCGCCTCCTGGCCGAGAGCCGAGCCCGCGACGAGCGATGCCGGCACAGCGGCAAGCAGGTGTCTTCTGTTGATCATGGATGTCTCCTGTTGTGGTGAAGCAGCGGTCCGGGCACGGCAGGACAGCTCTCGAAGAGCGCCGGCCTCGACCGCGATCGTCAGTTGATTGTTGGAAGCCGCTCGCGCCGCCGGTCTCAGCCGCTACAACAGCACCGTGAGCGGGCCCGTGACGGGCGCGGGGAATAACGAAGAATGTGCATTGCCTCTGGTCTCCATAGCGGAGAGCCGCAGGGGGAAGCGCGGCTCTCCCCCGTTGGCCATTGTGCCGACCCGGCCTCGAAAGCCTCGCCAGCCACCATGCCAACTTGAAGCGCAGGCCGACGGGACGCAATGAAACGTGTCCGTCGATTTGAAGGGGATCGGGAGACCGATGTTCCTTTCGCCGCCTCTATCGCAGCACGGAGCCTTCGCTTCGACCATCGGCATCGGAATTCGCCGCTGTTTTCGCTGGCCGCAGGGAAACGGGCGTGGAAAATGGCTCGCGCCCGAAAACCTCCTTCCCGCGGAAACGCCATGAAAAAAGACAGCAGCACCTACTGGAAGAAATCCCGGGTTGAGCTCCGCGCCGCCGGCTTCGAGCCTGACCACGTGGCAAAGACCAGCGCCGTGGTGACGATTGCCAGCGCCTATACCAACGCCCATCGCTGCAACAACCGGGTGCGCACCATCAGCGACCTGCTGGTCGAACTGTTGGCCGAGCGCGGCGGAAACGGGTTGATCGTCGGCGCGCCGGCGGTGTCCGATGCGCTGACTCAAGGCACACCCACGGCCGGTTACAGCCTGGTGTCCCGCGACGTGGTGGCCGACTGTTTCGAGATCGGCCACTACGCCCATCACGGCGACGCGATGATCGTGATCTCCGGCTGCGACAAGACGGGCGCCGCCGCCCTCATGCCGCTGGCCCGCACCAACGCCTTCGGCTTGGTGCTCTATCCTGGCACCAGCTCGCCCGGCCGCGTGTCGTTCGGCGCCTGGGCCTCCAAGGGCAACAACCTAACCATCATGGACTATGTCGAGGGCCGCGCCGCCAACGAGGCCGGCCGCATCTCCGGCGAGGAGCTGCTCGAACTCGAAAGCAACGTCATGCCGGGCAGCGGCACCTGCGGCGCGATGTTCACCGCCAACACGATGAGCACCATCGCCGAGGCGATCGGCATGATGCTGCCGCGCGGCGCCTCGCATCCGGCGGATTACAAGGCCGGCAGCGACATCCATGTCGACGTGCGGGCGCAGGCCAAGGCGTCGGTCGACGCGCTCTATCATTTGATGGCAGCCGGCATCCGCCCGCGCGACATCATGACGGAGAAGGCCTTCGAGAACGCCATCGCCACGGTCTATGCGATGGGCGGATCGACCAACATGTACCTGCACCTCCTCGCCATCGCGCGCGAGGCGCAGGTGCCGATCACGATCGAGCGCATCCAGCAGGTCGGCGAGCGCATGCCGCTGATCTGCAACCTGCAGCCGCACGGCCCCTATGCGATGGTGAGCCTGCATGAGATCGGCGGCGTGCCCGTCGTGATGAAGGAGCTGCTGCGCCATGGCTTCCTCCATGGCGACGTCATGACCGTGACGGGGAAGACGCTGGCGGAAAACCTGGAATCGGTCCCGACGCTCGAGGAGATCGGCCAACAGGACATCGTGCTCCCCGTGTCCAAGCCGGCGGCGCCCGCGAACAACCATATCAGCGTGCTGAAGGGCAACCTCGCGCCGGAGAGCTGCCTGCTGAAGCTGAGCGGCAAGACCCTGGAGAAGGGCGAGTTCCGCGGCACCGCGCGCGTCTTCGAATCCGAGGCCGACACGATGAAGGCGATCCGCGCCGGCGAGATCGTTCCGGGCAACGTCGTCGTGGTGCGCAATGTCGGTCCGGTGGGCGGCCCCGGCATGCCCGAGATGGTGATGCTTACCATCCAGCTTCAGGGACGCGGTTTGGGCGAGGATGTGGCGCTGATCACCGACGGCCGCTTCTCGGGCGTCAGTCACGGCATCCTGATCGGCCACATCTCGCCGGAAGCGGCGCGCGGCGGCCCGATCGCGGCGGTGCGCGACGGCGACACCATCGTCATCGATCCGGGCGCCCGCACCCTGAACCTCGAAATCTCCGACGAGGAGCTGGCCCGCCGCATGGCGGACTGGCGCCCGCCCGCCCCGGCGGACCGTCCACGCCCCGGCTCAGTGCACGACAAGTACACGAAGCTGGTGTCGTCGGCGCACTATGGGTGCGTGGTCTAGGTCGCCCACTTCCCCTTTGCGGAGTCGTCAAAGGGGAAGTGCCCTCGTCCTACGAGGGCGTGGGGTCATGCTCCATCACGACGCCGCGGCGGCGAACTTCATGCGGCTCTTCATCAGCGGCTGGATGCGCTGGCCGAACTGTTCGATGCCGATGATGAAATCGTCGAAGGTCAGCATCACGCCGGCCAACCCGTCGATCTCGGCCATCTCGTCGAGCAGGCGCGCGACCGTCGCGTACGAGCCGATGAGGCGCGAGCCGTTGTTGGGCAGCGGCTCGCGGCGACGGATACGGCCGGCCGTCGAGTTCTCGGCGGCGAACTTGTCGGATGCGGCCTGGTCGGAGCGCCAGCCGATGGCGTCGAGGTCGACGCCGGCCTTGTAGTGCTCCCACTTGGCCAGCGCGGCTTCGTCGGTCTCGTCGGCAATGATCATGGTCAGCGCCAGCGCCTTCACGTCCCGGCCCGCCGCGGCGCAGGCGGCCTTGAGGCGGCCGACCGCCTCGGCGCAGTCGCGCGGATCGTTGGCCTCGCCCTGGCCGCTGCAGAAATTGTAGGTGCAGTGCTCGGCCGCGAACTTCATGCCCGCGTCGCTGGTGCCCGCCGAGATCAGCCTGATCGGCCGCGAGGGCAGCGGCGAGAGCCGGCAGTCGTTCATGGTGAAGTAGCTACCCTTGAAGTCGGATTGGCCGGTCTCCCAGAGTTGCTTCATCACCGTCACGTACTCGGTGACCATCTCGTAACGGTGCTTGAAGTGCTCTTCGCCGGGCCACAGGCCCATCTGGTCGTATTCGGCCTTCTGCCAGCCGGTGACCAGGTTCACGCCGAAGCGCCCCTTGGAAATGCTGTCGATCGTCACCGCCATGCGCGCGGTGATGGCCGGCGGCAGCGTGAGAACGGCGACCGTGGCGATCAGGTCGATGCGCGTCGTCACCGCCGCGAGGCCCGCCATCAGGGTGAAGGATTCGAGATTGTCGTCCCAATGGCGCGACTTGCCGCCGAACCCGCGCAGCTTGATCATCGACATGGCGAAGTCGAACCCGTAGCGCTCGGCGCGCTGCACGACCTCGCGGTTGAGGTCGAAGCTCGGCGTGTACTGCGGCGAGGTCGACGAGATCAGCCAGCCATTGTTGCCGATCGGAATGAAGACGCCGATTTCCATCCTGCACCTGCCTGTGATGCCGGACAGGCAGCAAGCGGCATGCCATCCGCGCGCATCCCGGAATCGCGCGAAAAGAGCTGCCGCAACTTCCGGTCAGGCGCGGCGCTTTGCTCCGGTGGAAGCAGTCTGCTCGACGATCGGCCCTTCCTGCGTCATCGCATCGGTACGAAGGCAGACGACGTGCTGGCCGGTCGCAACAGGTTGCAGCACGGGTGTCGTTTCCCGGCAGGCCGGCACGGCCATCGGGCAGCGGTCGAAGAAGGAACATCCGGGCAGGACCAGACGCGGATTCGGCGGATCGCCCCGCACAAGGGAGGGGCCCCCGGCGCGGCGTCCCGTCAGTCTCGGCGCCGCCGCGAGAAGCGTGCGGGTATAGGGATGGGTCGGATGGGCGAACACGGTCTTCGCCGCGCCCAGCTCGACTATGCGGCCGAGATACATGATCGCCACCCGGTCGGACAGGCGCTCCACCACCGACAGGTCGTGCGAGATGAAGAGATAGGTGAGCGAGAAGCGCTCCCGCAGTTCCAGCAACAGGTTCAACACCGTCGCCTGAACCGACATGTCGAGGCCCGACGTCGGCTCGTCGAGGATCAGCACGCGCGGCCGCAGCAGGAGAATCCGCGCCAGCGCCAGCCGCCGAAGCTGCCCGCCGGAGAATTCGTGCGGATAGCGCCGCGCCGCCGTCGGATCGAGCCCGACCGCCTGCAGCATCGCCGCGACCCGGTCACGCCGCTCAGACACATTTTGGACGCCGTGGATCTTGAGCCCCTCTTCCAGGGTCCGCCCGATGCTCCACCACGGGTCGAGCGCCGCACCCGCATCCTGATGCGAATACTGCACGATGCTCCGCGCCCGCCGCGCCGCCTCGGGCGCGAGGCCGCTCACCCGCCGTCCCTCCAGCAGGATCTCGCCCTCGCTCTCGCGCTGCAGGCCAAGGATGGTACGGCCGAGCGTTGTCTTGCCGCAGCCGGACTCGCCTACCAGCGAGAGGATTTCGCCGCCCCGAAGATCCAGGCTCACCTGCTTCACCGCCTGGACGGGCAGCACCGTGCGTTGCAGGAACCCCTTGCGTCCGCCCAGCCGCACCGACACGTCGCGCAACGCCAGAAGCGGATCAGCGGTCATGCGAACTGCACGCAATGGACCTCGGCGCCCGAATCGGCGCGTCCCTGCGGCGGTCGTCCAGTCCGGCAGAGTGCACGCGCATCGTTGCAGCGCGGCGCGAACAGGCAGCCCGGAGGACGCGCCAAGGGCGAGGGCACGGAGCCCGGAATGCCCAGGAACGTCGTCGCGCGGTCGGGATGACAGGCGAGCAAGGCCCGTGTGTAGGGATGCGACGGCGCATCGAGGATCGCCCGCACCTCCCCCGCCTCCACCGTCTGGCCGGCATAGATGACGCAAAGGTCGTCGCACAGTTCGGCGACGACGCCGAAATCGTGGGTGACGAACAGCAGCGAGATCCCGAACTCGGCCACCAGCTCGCGCAGCAACAGCAGGATCTGGTGCTGCGTCGTGACGTCGAGCGCCGTCGTGGGCTCGTCGGCGATCACGAGACCTGGCGCACAGGCAAGGGCCGCCGCGATCAGTAGGCGCTGGCGCTGGCCGCCTGAGAACTGGTGCGGATAGCGTTCGAGCGCGGTTTCCGGATCCGGCACCTGCATGCGCTTGAGCAGGCCGACCAGCCGGGCGACATGCGCCTTCCGGCGCGCCGCACCGCGCAGCCCTTCATCGGGCGCATGCCAGCGCATGATCTCGAGCATCTGGGCGCCGACCTTGAACACCGGATTGAGCGCCAGCAGCGGATCCTGCGGAATGAAGCCGATGCGGCTGGAACGGAAGCCGTCGTTCAGCTGGGCTTCGGTGAAGGCCAGCAGATTCTCGCCCTCGAACCAGATCTCGCCGCTGTCGACCGTCGCCGCCCGCGGTAGGATGCCCATGATCGAGCGGATCAGGGTGGACTTGCCGCAGCCCGATTCGCCCACGACGCCCAGGATGCGGCCGCGCTCCAGGGTGAGACCGATATCGTCGAGGATCTCGGCCTTGCCCTCGTCGGTCCGGATCGACACCTTGAGGCCGCGCACGTTGAGGACCGGGATCATCGCGACCGCCGGATCCGGGGATCGACGATGTCGCGCAGGCCGTCGCCCAGGAGATTGAAGCCCATCACCGTGATCAGGATCGCGAGGCCGGGGAAGGTCGCGTACCACCAGGCGCGCGGCAGGTAGGTCCGGCTTTCAGCGATGGCAAGGCCCCAGTCCGGCGCCGGCGGCGTCGCGCCCATGCCGAGGAAGCCGAGGACCGCCGCAACCAGGATGGTGAAGCCGAGCCCGATGGTGGCGCGCACGATCACCGGCGACAGCGAGTTGGGCAGGATGTGAAGGAAGACGATGCGACCGCTGCCGGCGCCGATGCCGCGCAGGGCATCGACGAACAGCGACGACGAGAGCCGCCGCGTCTCGGCATAGACGATACGCGTGAAGTACGGCCAGTAGGTGAGCGAGAGCGCCAGCATCGCGCTTTCGAGCGAGGGCGACATCAGTTGCGCCAACGCCAGCGCCAGAATGAGCTGCGGGATCGCCAGCACCACGTCGGTGACGCGCATGATGCCTTCGGACACCCAGCCGCCGCGATAACCCGCGACCAGGCCCAGGGGCACGCCGATCAGCATGGCGGTCGACACCACGGTGAGCGCGATCGTGAGCGCCCCACGCGCGCCCAGGATGACGCGCGAGAAGATATCGCGTCCGAGATTGTCGGTGCCGAACGGAAAGGCGGCGCTGGGTGGCCTCAGCCGGCGCGCGAGATGCGAGGCCGCCGCATCCTCGGGGTAGGGCGCCAGCAGCGGCCCGAAGATCGCGATCACCAGCACGAAGAGCACGATGGCGAGGCCCAGCATCGCCGGCAGGTCGCGGCTCAGCTTTCGGAAGACCTGGCTCATCCCCGCTCCATCAGCCGCGGATCGAGCACGCCGTGCACCAGATCGGTCAGGATGTTGACGGCGGCGTAGACCACGCCGATCAGCAGCGTGACGGCGAGCATGACCTGCCGGTCGCCCGTCAGGATGGCCTGCACGGTGTAGCTGCCGATACCCGGCCAGTCGAAGATCGCCTCGACCACCACGCCGCCCGCGATCAGGCCGCCGAACAGCAGGCCGATCTGGGTCACGGTCGCCGTCACCGAGTTGCGCAGCACGTAGATCCAGTGCAGACGCCACCGGCGATAGCCCATGGCGCGCTCGTAGAAGACGAAATCCTGCTGCATCGTGTCGAGCACACCGGCGCGCGTGAAGCGCACGATGGTCGCGAGCCCTCCCAGAGACAACGTCACCGCCGGCAGGACGAGATGGCGCAAGGCATCGGACACCACGTCGAAGCGCCCGGCGATCAGTGCATCCGCCACCATGAAGCCGGTGACCCTCGGCGGGCGCTGGATGGTCGGCGAGAGCTCGCCGCGCAGAGGCAGCCAGCCCAGTTCCATCGAGAAGAGAAGCTGCAGCATGATGGCGAACCAGAAGGCCGCCACGGCAATGCCCATTACCGAGAAGATGCGCAGCAGATAGTCCGGCCAGGCATTGTGCGAGAGCCCGGCCACGACCCCCAGAGGCACCCCGACGAAGACAGAGATCGCCAGCGCGCTGAAGGTGAGCATCAGGGTGGCCGGCAGGCGCTGGGCGATGTCGACTGCGACCGGCCGCCGCGAAAAGGCGCTCTCGCCGAGGTCGAGCGTGGCGACCTTGCCCACGTAAGAGACGAACTGCTCCCAGATGGGGCGGTCGAGGCCATATTGCTGGCGCAGGTGCTCGATCTGCTCGGGCGTCGCGGCGTCGCCCGCCATCGCCATCGCGGGATCCGAGGGCACGACCCGGATCAGCACAAAGGTGATGACCAGCAAACCGAGCAGCGACGGCAGCACGAGCAGGCAGCGTCGGACGACGAAACGCAGCATCTCAGCTTTCGAGCGAGATCCAGCGTATCTCGGCGCCCTGGCCCACGGTGCAGAAGCGGCGGCCCTTCACACGCTTGTTGAGGCCCTGGAGCTGCATCGAATTGTAGATCCAGATGTCGGGCGAATCGGCCATGATCTTGCGGATGGCCTCCTCGTAGAGCGGTGCGCGCTCCTCCTGCTTCACGGCGGCGCGCGCCTTGCGCAGCAACGCGTCGACCTGGTCGTTCTTGTAGTAGGACGAGGCCTTCCAGGTTCCGTGGAACTGGCTGTCGTACATCTGGCCGACCCAGTTCTCGGGATCGACGAAATAGGTGCTGACCCAATGGACCCACATGTCGGGCGTGGTGTCGGGCTTGGCGGCGGCGGTGGTCAGGTTGGACCAGATGTTGCCCACGACTTTGAGGTTGATGCCGATCTGGGCCAGGTCGGCCTGGAACAGCTGGGCGCCCTGCACGCTCTGCTCGTTCTCCGACTGCACGTGCAGCTCGAGCGGCCGCTTCATCGGCGCGCCCTCGGCGACGGCCTTGGCATAGTACTCCTTGGCCTTCTTGAGATCGTAATCGTAGCCTTTCACGTCCTTGGGAATACCCCACAGATTGTCGGGCATGGGATAGGGATCGCGCGTGGCATAGCCGCCCAGGATGTCGTTGATGAAGCCCATGTAGTTGAAGGCGTGCGCGAAGCACAGTCGCGCATTGAGATTGTTGAACGGCGGCTTGCTGTTGTTCATGCGGATGACGAAGGTCCGCATGACGACGTCCTTCTGGACGTAGGCGATCTTGGAGGCGTTGATCTGTGCGACCTGGTCGGCCGGGAGGTTGGGATCGGTGCAGTCGAGCGAGCCGTTCAGCAGGGCCAGCACGCGCGTCGAGGTTTCCTTGGTCGGCCGGTAGGCGATCTTCTTCACCGGCTTGGGATTGTGCGACCAGCCGAGGAAATGGCCCTCGTTGATCTCCATGTCGAGATACTCGAGCGGCCGGTAGCCGGCGGGAACGATCCGATAGGAGCCCGAGCCCGCTCCGTTCGAGGCGAGCCAGGCCTTGCCCCAGTCGCCGTTCTTCACGTTGGGCTCGATCTGGCGCGGATTGACAATCGAGATGCTCGGGATCGCCGCGAAGAACGGCGCGTAGGAGGTCTCGAGCTTGAACCGCACGGTGAGCGGATCGGGCGCCGTGACATTGTCGGGCTTCAGGATCTTGAGGAAGGCGCCGGCCGGCGCGAGGGCCAGCGCCAGCACGCGGCGGAAGCTGTAGACGACGTCTTCGGCCGTCATCGGACTGCCGTCATGGAACTTGACGCCGGGGCGAAGCTTGAATTCCCACAGGAGGCCGTCGTCGGAGACGGTGTGGCTTTCGGCCAGCCACGGCACGATCTGCGGCGGATCGTTCTGGTAGCGATAGAGATTGTCGTAGGCGTTCAGCATCATCGACTGCATCGGCACGTCGTAGACCTGATGCGGATCGAGGTTCATCGGCAGGGCAAAGCCGCTGACGAAGGTCGAGGCGTCGGCAGCCTGCACCGACCTCATCGAGCCCGCCATCAGGGCCCCGGCGGCGAGCCCAACCGCTTGCCGACGGCCGAGCAGCGGTCCCCTGGACTTCTTCCGGGCGGTCATTGTGCGGCTCCCGCGAAACGGTCGGCATGGAAGCGGCTGATCGGCTGCGGCAGCCCGAGATTCCCGCGCAAGGTCATGGCTTCATACTCCGTTCTGAACAGCCCCCGGCGCTGCAGTTCGGGGATCACGAGGTCGACGAAATCGGTGAGCGAGCCCGGCAGCCAGGCCGGCATCACGTTGAAGCCATCGCAGGCACCGTCCTTGAACCAGTGTTCCATCTCGTCCACGACTTGCGACGGCGTCCCGATGGTGAGCACGTGACCGCGGGGCCCCGCGTTGGCGAGGCACAGTTCCCACAAGGTGAGATTGTCGCGGCGTGCCTGGTCGAGCAGGAGGCGCTGGCGGCTGAGCGGGCCGTTGGTGTCGGGCATCTCCGGCACGGGGCCGTCGAGCGGCAGCTTGTCGAGATCGTGGACGCCGATCGTGTGCTCCAGCACGGCGAGGCCGACACTGGGATGGATCAACGACTGCAGGTAGTCGAACTTCTCCTGCGCTTCCGAGGCGGTCGGCGCGACCACCGGGTAGAGGCCCGGCATCACGAGAACCTCGGCCGGCGAGCGGCCGTAGCGCGGCAACCGCCCCATCACGTCGCCGTAGAACTCCCTGCCCTGCTCGAAGGTGGTCTGCGCGGTGAAGACCAGTTCGGCGAGCCGCGCGGCGACATCGCGCCCGGTCCCCGACGCGCCGGCCTGGACCAGCACGGGACGCCCCTGCGGTGAGCGACCGACGTTCAGCGGACCGCGCACCTGGAAATGCTTGCCCTTGTGATGCAGCGGGTGGAGCTTCGACGGATCGAAGAAGACCCCCGATTCCTTGTCGCGGATGAAGGCATCCTCGTCCCAGCTGTCCCACAGACCGGTGACGACCTCAGCGAACTCGATGGCGCGCTCGTAACGGTCGGCATGCGCCGGATGCTGATCGAGACTGTAGTTCAGCGCATCATCCTCGTTGTTCGAGGTGACGAGATTCCATCCGGAGCGGCCGCCGCTGATCTGGTCGAGCGAGGCGAACTGGCGCGCCAGCGTGTAGGGCTCGTTGAAAGTCGTGGTCGATGTGGCGACGAGGCCGAGATGCTTGGTGACCGCGGCGAGCGCCGACAGGATGGTCATCGGCTCGAATTTGACGACCTTCCCCATGCGGCCGCGCGACTCGGGCGTCCCCGACAGGCTGACGGCGGCCGTGTCGGCCAGGAAGAGAAAGTCGAACTTGCCGCGCTCGGCGGTCTGGGCGACCTCGACCGCATCGGCAAAACTCGCGCCCGAGTGGAAGTGGGCTTCCGGATGACGCCAGGCAGCGACGTGCTGACCGGTCTCATGGACGAAAGCGCCGAGATGCATCATCCGGCGTCGAGTATCTTGGGGCACGCCACGCTCTCCGGTTCGGAACGCTGAAGGTCATTCCGGAGAACGCAAGCGTCATGCCAAGCCCTGCGACCTGCCGGCACGCGAAGGCGTGCACAGGGGCGCGCCGCCCCGATGTTATGATCGAGCCGCGGCTGCGCTCAGGTATCGACGTCCGCGTACCGGCGCTTGGCGCGGCGCATGAAGCCCTCGAAGATGTCGTCGTAGGGCGTCTTCTCGTGGGCTTCGGCGAGCTTGGTCAGCCCCTTCAGCACGACCTCCTCCTCGGCCGGCATCTCCGACATGATCTTCTCGGAGATGGGCTGGACGCCGGCGGGGTTGGCGAGCGCGCGGACCTGGATGCTGCAGGCCTTCTCGAAGAAGTAGAAGTAGAAGAACGCCTCGCCCATCGTGGCGCCGACGCTCAACGTGCCATGGTTCCTGAGGATCAGGACGCGCCCGTCCGGTCCCAGCGCCTTGGCCGAGGCCTCGCCCTCGCCCGGCAGCACGACGATGCCGTCATAGTCGAGATAGCGGACCTTCGGGTAGACCATCGCGCCATCCTGGGTCAGCGGCTGGAAGCCGCCCTTCATGGCGCCGACCGCCGCGCCGTCCAGCGTATGGGCATGGATGATCGCGTTGACGTGCGGCGACGTGAACATGATGCCGGAATGCAGGTTGAAGCCAGCCTGGTTCAGCTCGTAGCCGTTCTCGGTCAGGATCTTGCGGTTCTTGTCGACCTTGACGAGGCTCGAGGCGGTGATCTCGTCGAAGGCGAGGCCGAACGGGTTGAGCAGCAGCGCGTCGGGTTCGCCGGGGACGCGGGCCGAGATGTGACCGAAGATCGAAAGTTCGTAGCCCATTTCGAAGGCGGCCCTGTAGGCCGAGGCAAGTTGGACGCGAACCGCCCACTCTTCCGGCGAAACCTTGTCCTTTAAGCTGACGATACTCACTGGCGGCTCCTGGCTTGCGTATCGGGCTGAGCGCGCGGTCTTAGCGAGTGGCCATTGCGACTGCAAATGACCAATACCGCCCCTCGGGAATCGGGAAATCTGGCACGCTTCCTGCTGTCTAAACTTGTATAGACAGGCTACAGGCAAAGGCATGCAGATCAGCCCTTCTCCCTCCGAAACGGACGACTCGGCGGCGCGCTACCGCGAAGACGGCGTCCTGCTGCTGCGCGGGGTCTTCGACGCCTGGATCGAGCCGCTTCGAGCCGGCGTCGACGCGCTGATGGCCAACCCCAGCCCGCTGGAACGCACCGTCCGGCCGGCCGACGGCTCGGCCCCCTTCTTCCAGGATCTGTGCAACTGGCAGCGGATCCCCGAGTTCGAGGCCTTCGTCTACAACTCGCCCGCCGCGCAGATCGCGGCCCGCCTCATGGGCTCGCGCACGGCCCGCTTCTTTCACGACCATGTGCTGGTGAAGCAGCCGGGCGGCAGCACGGTCACCCCCTGGCACCAGGACCAGCCCTATTACTTCGTCGAGGGCCGGCAGAGCGTCAGCTTCTGGATCCCGCTCGATCCCGCGTCGCGCGATGTCGTGATGGAGTGCATCAAGGGCTCGCACCGCTGGGGCAAGGGCTTCCGCCCCATGCGCTTCGACGGCACGCGGCTCTATGCCAACGACGATTTCGAGGTGATGCCCGATATTGAGGCGATGCGCCCGACGCTCGACGTTGCCGGCTGGGACATGGAGCCGGGCGATGCGATCGCCTTCAATTTCAGCACCGTCCACGGCGCGCCGGCGAACCAGTCGCCGCGGGCCCGCCGCGTCTTCTCGGCGCGCTGGGTGGGCGACGACGCGGTGTTCGCCCGGCGTGCGGGCCGCACCTCGCCGCCCTTCCCCGACCTCAGTTTCGAAGACGGCGCACCTTTCGATGCCCCGATCTTCCCCGTCGTCTATCGTTCGTAACAGTCACCGCAAACGGAGCTCATCAATGGCCAGGTTTTCAGCATTCGCCGCCGTCGTCGCGGCGGCCGCCGTCGCAGGCGGCGCATCGGTCGCGCAGGCGCAGGATACCAAGGTCGCCATCGGCATTTCCGGCTGGACCGGCTTCGCGCCGATCACGCTGGCCAAGGAAGCCGGGATCTACAAGGCCAACGGCCTCGACGTGACGATCAAGAAGATCCCGCAGAAGGACCGCCACCTCGCCATCGCCTCGGGCGACCTGCAGTGCGCCGCGACCACGGTCGAGACCTGGATCGTGTGGAACGCCAACGGCATCGCCACCACCCAGCTCTTCAAGATGGACCAGGGCATGGGCTCGGACGGCATCGTCGCTCGCAACGACATCTCCAAGGTCACCGACCTCAAGGGCAAGACCGTCGCCGCCTCGGCGCCGGGTACCAACCCGCACTTCACCCTGTCCTGGATCCTGAAGAAGAACGGCATGTCGCTGAAGGACGTGAAGCTGGTCACGCTCGAGCCGGCGCCGGCCGCCAACGCCTTCGTCACCGGCAAGGACCTCGACGCCGCCGTCACCTACGAGCCCTATCTCAGCCTGGTGCGCGACAAGCCCGAGACCGGCAAGCTGATCGCCGATTCGCTGCAGTACCCGATGGTGTTCGATTCCTTCGGCTGCACGCCGAAGTTCATCAAGGAGAACCCCAAGGCCGTGAAGGCGCTGGTCGAGAGCTACTTCCAGGCCCTCGACATGATCGAGAAGGACAAGCAGAAGGCCTTCACCATCATGGGCGCCGACGTGAAGCAGACGGCCGAGCAGTTCGAGAAGTCGCAGTCCAAGATCAAGTGGGCCGACCGCGAAGCCAACAAGAAGTTCTTCAACGGCGAGATCCAGGCCTTCAACAAGGAAGCCGCCGAGCTGCTGCTCGAGATCGGCGTGATCAAGAGCAAGCCCGACAACATGGATACGCTCTTCGACACAACGTACATCAAGTAGGAATTCACTTCTCCTCCCCCGTCAGCGGGGGAGGTGCCTCGTCTTACGAGGCGGAGGGGTTATGACCCCTCCGTCGGCGGAGGACGCCGACACCTCCCCATTTGAATGGAGAGGCAGATTGAGAAGATTCGCATGAAACTGCTGGTTCCCGTCAGACGGGAGAATCGCATCGTCCTCGGCGTGGCGTTCTTCATCGTCTTCGTCGCGCTCTGGTCCTTCCTCAGCCTGAGTGGTGCGGTGCCGAGGCACTTCCTGGCCACGCCGTGGCAGACGGTGGTCTCAGGCTGGAATTTGTTCGCCACCCAAGGCTTCACCCACGATGTCGGGATGACCATCTGGCGCGTCGTCGGCGGCTTCGTGCTGGCCGCCGTGATCGCCGTGCCGCTCGGCATCGCGATGGGTGTCTACAAGCCGATCGAGGCCTTCTTCGAACCCTTCGTCTCCTTCGCGCGCTATCTGCCGGCCTCGGCCTTCATCCCGCTGCTGATCCTGTGGGTCGGAATCGGCGAGGCGCAGAAGCTCACCGTGATCTTCATCGGCTGCTTCTTCCAGCTCACCCTCATGATCACGATGATCGTGAGCGGCACCCGCCGCGACCTGGTGGAAGCCGCCTATACGCTGGGCTGCAAGGACACCGGCGTGATCCGCCGGGTCGTCCTGCCCGGCGCGGCGCCCGAGATCGCCGAGGCGCTGCGCCAGGTGCTGGGCCTGGGCTGGACCTACATCATCGTCGCCGAGCTGATCGGCGCCTCGTCGGGCATCGGTCACATGATCACCGACAGCCAGGCGCTGATGGCGACCGACCACATCATCGCGGGCATCGTGGTGATCGGCCTGGTCGGGCTGCTCTCGGACCTGGCGTTCAAGAAGGTCAACCAGCACCTCTTCTCCTGGAGCCTGCTGCGATGAGCCGTCTGTCGATCCGCGACGTTTCCAAGACCTTCCCCGGCCACAAGCGCAGCGCGCCGCCGACCCAGGCGCTGCTGCCGATCGGCCTCGAGGTCGGCGACAACGACTTCATCACCGTGCTGGGGCCGTCGGGCTGCGGCAAGTCCACCCTGCTGCGCCTGGTTGCCGGCCTCGAGACCCCGACCACGGGCGAGATCACGCTCGACGGCGCGAAGATCGTGGGCGCCGGCGCCGACCGCGGCGTGGTGTTCCAGAGCTACACGCTCTTCCCCTGGCTGAACGTCCGGCAGAACATCTGCTTCGGCCTGCGCGAGAAGGGCATGAAGCTCTCCGAGCAGAAGGAGATCAGCGACCGGTTCATCGCCCAGGTCGGTCTGCGCGGCTTCGAGGATCACTTTCCCAAGCAGCTCTCCGGCGGCATGCAGCAGAGGGTGGCGATCGCCCGCGCCCTGGCCAACGACCCGAAGATCCTGCTGCTCGACGAGCCGTTCGGCGCGCTCGACAACCAGACCCGCGTCCTGATGCAGGAACTGCTGCTCGGCATCTGGGAGCAGGCGCAGAAGACGGTGATGTTCATCACCCATGATATCGACGAGGCCATCTTCATGGCGAGCCGCGTCGTCGTGTTCAGTGCCCGTCCCGGTCGCATCAAGGCCGAGATCGAGGTGGGGTTCCCCCATCCGAGACACTACACGATCAAGACCTCGCCGGAATTCATGGCCCTCAAGGCCCGCCTCACCGAGGAGATCCGGGTCGAAGCCATCGCTGCGGCTCACTGAGGGATCGATGGAACCGACCGCGCTCTACCAGCAGGTCGAGGACTATATCGTGCGCCACATCCAGGACGGGACGTGGCCGCCCGGCCATCGCCTGCCCTCGGAGTACGAGCTGGTGAGCCGGTTCGGCATGTCGCGCATGACGGTGAACCGGGCGCTGCGCGACCTGGTCCAGCAGGGCAGGATCGTGCGGGTCGCCGGCGTCGGCAGCTTCGTCGCCGAGGACAAGCCGCAATCGACCCTGCTGCACATCGCCAGCATCGCCCGCGAGGTGCGGCAGCGCGGCCACGACTATCGCTGCGCGTTGCTCTCTGCGGACCGGGTGGCGGCGCCCGGCGACATCGCCGCCTGGCTCGGCCTGCGCTCGGGGCAATCCGTCTTCCATTCGGTGTGTCTTCACCTCGAGAACGAGGTGCCGGTCCAGCTGGAGGACCGCTACGTCAATCCTCTCGTCGTGCCGGACTTCCTGGACCAGGATTTCGGCGACACCCCGCCGGGCGAGTACCTCGTGCAGAACGTACCCTTCGACGAGATCGAACATGTCGTGGATGCCGTGCTGCCGACGGGCGAGCAGGCAGACCGGCTCCAGATCGCGGCGTCCGAGCCCTGCCTGATGCTGACCCGCCGCACCTGGACGCGTACGACACCGGTCACGATGGTGCGCTGCCTGCACCCGTCTTCAAGGTACAGGCTGGGCTGCCGCTTCGATGCGGTGGGAAATCAGAGGTTTGGCTGAAGCTTCTTGGCGGCGGTGAGCGCGGCCCAGGACCGCGACGCCTGTTGTGCCCACAGCGCCCGCTTCAATTCGGCGTCGAGCCGGTCACGGGCGGCCTTGTCGGCCGGTTCAGCCAAATCTTCGGGATGGAGATGATCGCGGGGCATATCCGACAAATGCCGGACCCGCGAAAAAGTTGCATCGAGCCTGTCAGGCTGGCTTGAGCTGCATCCCGGGCGGCGGCACGGCCGCTTCCGGATCGACGGCGCGGATCACATAGGCATGGGCTTCGGGCTCGTACTTCGCCCAGAGACGGGCGAGCTCGGCGATGGGCTGCGGGTGATCGTCGACACGCAGATCGACATAGGCAAACGCTTCCCGGTCGACGACGACCAGCGCCGCCGAGGTGACGGGCTGATACTCGCCGCCCGCAGCTTCGCCGGCCGCGAGCGCATCGATCAGGCGGCGCGCCAGCGGCAGGTCGGGAGACGCCTCGAACGCGGCGACCATGGCCTGCGGCAGCGCCGCCGACCGCACGATGTTGGCGATGGACGCGCAGTCCTTGCCCTGCGCCTCGCCGCGCTCGGCACGGACATTGGCGCCCGAATAGACGGCGGTGCGGCCGGCGGCATCGATCAGGGCCAGTTGCCGCCAGTGCCGGTGCGGCGTGGCCGCGACCACCGCCTGCATCGCTTCCGGCGCAGAGAATCCATGGGCCAGCAGATCCAGCGCCAGCGGCCCCAGCCGGGGATCGGTGCGATGCTGGGTGAGCGCCGCGCCAATGCCCGCCCGCGCATGCGAGCAGCGAGATCCGACTGAGATCGACGAGGTGGTGACGACCGCCCCCAGCATCCCGGTCCGAGCACAGCGTCCGACAAGCGAGAAGGTCATGTGGAGGCTCCGCAGTCTCTTCGTCTCAAGTTGAACAAACCTACCTCATCCTCAGAGGCTGGTCGGAAATGAATTGAATCGATTCAAGCACTTACCTCATCCTGAGGAGCCGCGTGCAGCGCGGCCTCTCGAAGGATGGGCAACAAACGAAGTGCTCGTGCCCACCCTTCGAGACGCGGTCCGGCGGACCGCTCCTCATGAGGGTGAGGACGTTGTTGATCGCTCGCCAACACACTCGCTCCTAAAGACTCGGCAGATTGAGCCCCTTTTCGCGGGCGCAGTCGATGGCGTCCTGGTAGCCGGCATCGGCGTGGCGCATCACGCCGGTCGCCGGGTCGTTCCACAGGACCCGCTCGATGCGCTTGCCCGCTTCCGGCGTGCCGTCGCAGACGATGACCATGCCGGCATGCTGGGAGAAGCCCATGCCGACGCCGCCGCCATGATGTAGCGACACCCAGGTCGCGCCCGAGGCGCAGTTGAGCAGGGCGTTGAGCAGCGGCCAGTCGGACACGGCGTCGGAGCCATCCTTCATGGCTTCGGTCTCGCGGTTAGGGCTGGCGACCGAGCCCGAATCGAGATGGTCGCGGCCGATGACGATCGGCGCCTTGAGCTCGCCCTTCGCCACCATCTCGTTGAAGGCCAGGCCCAGCCGATGGCGGTCGCCCAGCCCGACCCAGCAGATGCGCGCCGGCAGGCCCTGAAACTTGATCTTCTCGCGGGCCATGTCGAGCCAGTTGTGGAGATGCTTGTTGTCGGGCAGCAGCTCCTTCACCTTCGCGTCGGTGCGGTAGATGTCCTCGGGATCGCCCGACAGCGCGGCCCAGCGGAACGGTCCCACGCCGCGGCAGAACAGCGGCCGGATATAGGCCGGCACGAAGCCCGGGAAGCTGAAGGCGTCGGCGACGCCCTCCTCCAGCGCCATCTGGCGGATGTTGTTGCCGTAGTCGACCGTGGGCACGCCGAGCTTGTGGAATTCGAGCATGGCGCGCACGTGACCGGCCATCGACTGCTTGGCGGCCTTGGCGACGCCCGCCGGATCGCTGGCGCGCTTGGCCTCCCAGTCGGCCAGGGTCCAGCCCTTGGGCAGGTAGCCGTTGACGGGATCATGGGCCGAGGTCTGGTCGGTCACGCAATCGGGCCGCACGCCGCGCCGCAGCAGTTCGGGCAGGATGTCGGCGGCATTGCCCAGCAGGCCGACCGAGACCGCCTTCTTCTCCGCCACCGCCTTGGCGATGATCGCCAGGGCATCGTCGAGATCCTTGGCCTGGACGTCGAGATAGCCGGTGCGCAGGCGGAACTCGATGCTGCTCGGTCGGCATTCGATCGCGAGACATGAGGCGCCGGCCATCGTGGCTGCCAATGTCTGCGCGCCGCCCATGCCACCGAGACCGGCCGTCAGGATCCAGCGGCCGGCGAGGCTGCCGCCATAATGCTGGCGCGCCATCTCGACGAAGGTCTCGTAGGTGCCCTGAACGATGCCCTGGCTGCCGATGTAGATCCACGAGCCGGCCGTCATCTGGCCGTACATCATGAGGCCCTTGCGATCGAGTTCGTTGAAATGCTCCCACGTCGCCCAGCGCGGCACGAGGTTGGAGTTGGCGATCAGCACCCTCGGCGCATCGGCGTGGGTGCGGAACACCCCGACCGGCTTGCCCGACTGCACCAGCAGCGTCTCGTCGGCTTCGAGCTTGCGCAGCGACGCCACGATGCGGTCGAAGCTCTCCCAGTCGCGCGCGGCGCGGCCGATGCCGCCATAGACGACCAGCTCTCCGGGCTTCTCAGCGACGTCGGGATCGACGTTGTTCATCAGCATGCGCAGTGGCGCCTCGGTGAGCCAGCTCTTGGCCGTGAGTTCGGTGCCGTGCGGCGCCCGGATTGTGCGGGCATTGTCGATGCGGTTCATGGTGTCTCCTGAAGGGCGGGCAGGAAGCCGGGGCCGACGGTTGCGACGAGGGTGCCATTGGCCACGAGGGCCGTGGCCTTCTCCATGTCGGGATGGAAGTGACGGTCGTCCTCGAGATGCGGCACGTCGCGGCGCAGCAAGCTGCGCACCGCTTCGAGCGGCGGGCTGGAGGCCAGCGGCCGGTGGAAGTCGCAGCCCTGCGCCGCCGCCAGCAGCTCGATGCCGATGACCGACGCAACATTGGCCGCCATGTCGAGCAGACGACGCGCGCCGTGCGCGGCCATCGAGACATGGTCTTCCTGGTTGGCCGAGGTCGGGATCGAATCGACGCTGGCGGGATAGGCGCGCTGCTTGTTCTCCGATACCAGCGCCGCCGCCGTCACCTGCGGGATCATGAAGCCCGAGTTGAGGCCCGGCCGCGGCGTCAGGAAGGCCGGCAGGCCCGACAGCGCCGGATCGACCAGCATGGCAATGCGGCGCTCGGCCAGCGAGCCGATCTCGCACAGCGCCAGTGCGATGATGTCGGCGGCGAAGGCCACCGGCTCGGCGTGGAAATTGCCGCCCGACAAAGCCTCGTCCGGATCGGTGAAGATCAGCGGATTGTCGGTGACGCCATTGCCCTCGGTCGCCAGCGTGGCCGCCGCTTGGCGCAGGATATCGAGCACGGCGCCCATGACCTGCGGCTGGCAGCGCAGGCAATAGGGATCCTGCACCCGCTCGTCGCCTACCAGATGCGAGGCGCGGATCGCCGAGCCCGTCATCAGGCGGCGCAGCGCCTCCGCCGTCGCGATCTGTCCCGCGTGACGGCGCAATTGATGGATGCGCGGATCGAACGGTGCGTCCGAGCCGCGTGCGGCATCGGTCGAAAGCGCGCCGGTCACCAGCGCGGCGCCATGCAGGTTCTCGGCCTCGAAAAGGCCGGCCAGCGCGTAGGCGGTCGAGAACTGCGTGCCGTTCAGCAGCGCGAGACCTTCCTTGGCACCCAGCACCAGCGGCTTCAGCCCGGCATCGCCCAACGCCTTCGCCGCCGGCACGACCTCGCCATCGACCACGAACGAACCGACGCCGATCATGGCCGCGCTCATATGGGCGAGCGGCGCCAGATCGCCCGAGGCGCCGACCGAGCCCTGGCAGGGCACGACGGGCGTCAGCCCTTCCGCGAGCATCGTCTCCAGCAGTCGCACCGTCGCGGGCTGCACGCCCGACGCGCCCTGTGCCAGGCTGCCGAGCTTCAGCGCCATCATCAGCCGCACCACCGCCACCGGCATCGGCGCGCCGACACCGGCGGCGTGGCTGAGCACGATGTTGCGCTGCAGGGTTTCGAGATCGGCGGCCTCGATGCGGACGCTGGCCAGCTTTCCGAAGCCGGTGTTGATCCCGTAGACCGGCTGCCCCTTGGCGAGGATCGACGACACCGCCTTCGCCGACGTCTCGATCGCCTCGTAGGAAGCGGGATCGAGGCTCACCGCGGCACCGCGATAGATGTCGCGCCAGCCCGAAAGAGGAACCGTTCCCGGTGTGATGACGACCGCCTTCATCTGCCCCTCCACACCCGCGCATGCAGCGGATTGAAACCCATGCGGTAGACCAGTTCGGCCGGCCGCTCGATGTCCCAGATGGCGAGATCGCACCATTTGCCCGCGTCGAGCGTGCCGACACTGTCGAGACAGCCCAGCGCCCGTGCCGCCTCGCGCGTGACGCCGGCCAGGCATTCGTCGACCGTGAGCCGGAACAGGGTGGCGCCCATGTTCATCGCCAGCAGCAGCGAGGTGAGCGGCGAGGTGCCGGGATTGCTGTCGGAGGCGAGGGCGATCCTCACGCCGTGCTGGCGCAGCCGCTCGACCGGCGGCTTGTGAGTCTCGCGCACGAAGTAGAAGGCGCCGGGCAGCAGCACGGCGACCGTGCCGGCGGCCGCGAGCGCCTTCACGCCCGCTTCGTCGACATGCTCCAGGTGATCGGCTGAGAGCGCGCCGTAACGGGCCGCCAGGCTCGCCCCGTGCAGGTTGGAGAGCTGCTCGGCATGCAGCTTGACGCGCAGGCCCTCGGCCTTCGCCGCCTCGAACACGCGCTCGATCTGTCGCGGCGTGAAGGCGATGCCCTCGCAGAAGCCGTCCACCGCATCGGCCAGACCCGCCTTGGCAACAGCCGGGATCATCTCGTCGCAGACGGTGGCGATATAAGCGTCCTTGTCGCCGTTCGCCTCGGGCGGCAGCGCGTGCGCACCAAGGAATGTCGTTTCCACCGAGAGCGGCCGCACCTCGGCGATGCGGCGCGCGGCCCGCAGCGATTTCAGCTCGCTGGCGAGGTCGAGTCCGTAGCCCGACTTGATCTCCATCGTCGTGACGCCTTCGGCGATCAGCGCATCGACCCTCGGCAACGCACTGGCGACCAGCGCTTCCTCCGAGGCGGCACGGGTCGCCCGCATGGTCGAGACGATTCCCCCGCCGGCGCGCGCGATCTCCTCGTAGCTGGCGCCGGCCAGCCGCAGCTCGAATTCGTGCGCACGGTTGCCGCCGTAGACGATGTGGGTGTGGCAGTCGACCAGACCCGGCGTGATCCAGCGTCCGGCGCAATCGATCGTCTCCGCGGCGTCGAGCGTCGGCGCTTCCGTTGCCGCGCCGGCAAAGACGATGCGCCCGTCGCGCGCGGCGATGAGGCCGTCTTCGACGAGCCCCAGCCCCTCGCCCGTCAGGGTCGCGAGGCGTGCGTTCTTCCAGAGGCGGTCACATTGCATGCAGCCCTTATTATGACTATACATAATAATATGTCCAGAACCGCCCTCTGGTTCCGCTCCCTGCTCCTGCCCGACGGCTGGGCCGATGGCGTGCGCCTCGTCATCGTGGAGGGCCGGATTGAAACCTTGATGAAGGACACCCCGGCCGAGGCAGGGGATGAAGTCCACGAGATCGGCCTGCCCGGCCTGCCCAACCTGCACAGCCACGCCTTCCAGCGCGGCATGGCGGGTCTGACGGAGCAGCGCGGCCCCACACAGGACAGTTTCTGGACGTGGCGCGAGGCCATGTACCGCTTCGTCGACCATATGGGTCCCGACGAGGTCGAGGCGATCGCCGCTCAGGCCTATGTGGAAATGCTCGAAAGCGGCTTCACCCGGGTGGGCGAGTTCCACTACGTGCATCACGATCCGGCCGGCGCGCCCTACGCGAACATCGCCGAGCTGGCAACGCGGATCGCAGCGGCGGCAGCCGAGACCGGCATCGCGTTGACGCTTCTTCCCGTCTTCTATCTCCACGCCGGGTTCGGCGGCCTGCCCGCGGCTCCCGGTCAGCGGCGCTTCGTCAACGACGTCGACCGCTATGGAAGATTGATCGAGGCCAGCCGCGAGGCGGTGTCGCCGCTGTCCGGTGTCGTGGTCGGCATCGCGCCGCACAGTCTGCGCGCCGCGACGCCCGAGGAGATCGCGGCCATCCTGCCGCTCGCGAGCGGCGGCCCCGTCCACATCCACGTCGCGGAGCAGACGAAAGAGGTCGAGGATTGTCTCGCCTGGTCGGGCAAGCGGCCGGTGGCGCTCCTGCTCGATCACCTGCCCGTCGACGAACGCTGGTGTCTCGTCCACGCGACGCATGTCACCGATGCCGAGAGCGCCGGCATCGCAGAGCGGGGCGCCGTGGTGGGCCTGTGCCCGATCACCGAAGCCAATCTCGGCGACGGACTCTTTCCCGCGCAATCCTTCCTGGAGCGCGGCGGCCGGTTCGGCATCGGCTCCGATTCCAACGTCCTGATCGACGCCGCCGAGGAGCTGCGTCTGCTGGAGTATGGCCAGCGCCTGTCGCTGCGCACACGCAACGCGCTGGCGCGGGCCGCGACCCCGTCGGTGGGCCGCAGCCTGTTCGACACGGCCCTGGCCGGCGGCGCCCAGGCACTCGGCGCGCCGTCGGGAGTTGCCGCTGGACACCCTGCCGACCTCGTGAGCCTGAAGGGCGACGACGAGGCCCTCGCCTATCGCCACGGCGACCGATGGCTCGATGGCTGGATCTTCGCGGGCCGCCGCCAGACGGTGGACTGCGTCTGGCGCGACGGCGCCAAGCTCGTGACCGGCGGCCGGCACATCCATCGAGAGGCGATCGGCCGGCGCTACCGTCAGGCGCTGCACAAGGTGCTGAAGGCTTCATGACGGCCGCGCCCCAGTCGCTTCATCAGAGGATCCTCGGCGACCTGCAGGGCAAGATCCTGTCGGGCAAGCTGGCGCCCGGCGCACGCATCGCCACGGAGCACGAGTTGGCGGAAGCCTATGACTGTTCGCGCATGACGGTGAGCAACGTCCTGGCCAAGCTGGCGCGCGCCGGCCTGGTCGAGCGCCGTCGCAAGGCCGGCACCTTCGTCACGCGGCCGCAGTCGCAGGCAGCGGTGCTCGAAATCCACGACATCAAGGCGGAGGTGCTGGCGCTGGGCCAGACCTATCGCTTCGAGCTGGTCTCCCGCGAGGCCCGGCGAAGCACCGCTGCCGATCGGCAGCGGCTTGTGTCCAGGTCTGCCGGTCGCGTCGTCGACCTCGTGGTCCGTCATTTCGCCGGCGACCGTGTCTTCTGCCTCGAAGAGCGTCTGATCAATGCCGAGGCAGTGCCTGAGGCAATCCATGAGCCCTTCGACGACGTCGCGCCCGGCCGGTGGCTGCTCGACAGCGTCCCCTGGACTGCGGCGGAGCATCGCATCGGCGCCAGCAGCGCCGGCAAGGAGAGGGCCGCCCTCCTGTCGGTGCCCGCGACGACGGCCTGCCTGATCGTCGAACGCCGCACCTGGCGGGCCGCCCTGCCCGTCACCCATGTCCGCCTCACCTATCCCGGCGAGTCGCACCAGCTGGTCGCGCGCTTCACGCCGGCCCAGACCTGAGCGACCGCACATTTCCTCGACCCTGAATGGCCCGTATCGTGCTCCGAGTCGGCGAAAGCCACTCTTGGAGCGTCGAGCATGTCGGAAAGCGGCTGGCAGGTCGGAATCGACATCGGTGGAACGTTCACCGATCTGGTAGCCTTGCTGCCGTCCACCGGCGACGTGCGCTCGATCAAGGTGCCGACCCAGCGTAACGATCCCGTTGCCAGCATCCGCGCCGCCCTCGCAGCGGCCGACCTCTCCGCCGAATCCGTGGACGATCTCGTCCATGGCACCACACTGGTCACCAACGCGATCGTCGAAGACCGGGTCGAGCCCGTCGCCCTGGTGGCAACCGAGGGCTTCGAGGATGTGCTCGATATCGGGCGCGCCGGGCGTCAGCATCTCTATCGGCTCGACCTGCTGCCGCGACGCGAGGCGCAGGTGCCGCCCGAGCGCCGCATCGCGTTGGCCGAGCGCGTCGATTTCACCGGTGCTGCCGTCCTGACGCCCGACACTGCCGCGATCGACGAGGTGGTGAGGCAGGCAAAGACGATGGGCGTCGAGAGCATCGCGGTGTCGCTGCTCCATGCCTATGCAAATGCCGACCATGAGCGCGCGGTCGGCGCCGCCCTGGCCGAGGCCTTTCCCTTCGTGTCGCTGTCACACGAGGTCAATCCGGAGACGCGCGAGTTCGAGCGCACGGCCACCACGGTCCTCAACGCCTCCGTCATGCCCATCGCGGCGCGCTACCTCGATCGCCTGCAGCGCGAAGTGAAAGGCGCCCGGCTGCACGTCATGCATTCGGCGGGCGGCATGGCCTCGCCCGAGGCCGCGGCGAAGCGGCCACTGTCGATGGCGCTGTCCGGCCCCGCGGCCGGCATCTCGGCGGCGGCCAGCGTCGCGGCATCGCTCGGCCTGGAGAAGGTGCTGACCTTCGACATGGGCGGCACGACGACGGACGTCTGCCTGATCCTCGGTGGCACGGCCGAGATCTCCACCGATTCGAAGCTCGCAGGGAGGCCGGTGCGCCAACCCATGGTCGCCGTTGAATCGATCGGCGCCGGCGGCGGCTCGCTGGTGACACTGGGGACCGGCGGCCTCTCGATCGGCCCGCAGAGCGCAGGGGCGGAGCCGGGCCCGGCCGCCTATGGCCGCGGCGGGACCTTACCCACCGTCACCGACGCCAACGCCGTCCTTGGATACCTGGACCCGGCGAAGCGTTTGGGCGGAGCCATCACACTCGACGTTGCCGCCGCCGAAGCCGCTCTCGCGCCACTTGCCGCGCGCCTCGGCGTCGGCATCGTCGAGCTGGCGCTGGGCGTCCAGAGGGTCGCCAACGCCGCGATGGTACGGGCCCTGGCAAGAGTCACCGTCGAGCGCGGCGTCGACGGACGCCAATGCACCCTCCTCGCCTTCGGCGGCGCCGGCCCCATGCATGCCGTGGGCCTCGCGCGCGAGTTCGGCATCGCCGAGATCGTCGTGCCGCGCTTTTCCTCTGGCTTCTCCGCGCTGGGCTGCATCGTGGCCGACATGAGCTATACGCAGCAGCAATCCGTGCGCATGCTGAGCACCGGCTGGGACGCGGTCCGCTTCGCCGCGCTGCATGACGGCATGCTGGCCGCCCTGATGGCGCCGCTGCACAGCCATGGGCACGGCGCCGACGAGATCACCGTCGAACGCACCGCCCTCGTCCGCTATGTCGGCCAGAGCTATGCCGTCGAGGTGCCCTTCACCCAGCCGCTCGACCTCGAACGCCTCGGGCATGACTTCCGTCAGCGCCACCACGCGATCTACGGCTACGCGACCGAAGAGCATTGGGAGATGCAGAGCCTGCGCATGCGGGCGCTTGTTGCGCGACGCACGACCTTCGGGCCGCTCGGCAGCGCGGGCGAGAGCGCGGTGCCGACCTCCGTGACCCCATGCTGGTTCGAGCCGGCCGCGCCGCATCCCACGCCGCGCTACGATCGCGACCGGCTGCCGACCGGTGCGCGCATCGCCGGTCCGGCGATCGTCGAGGATGCCTGGTCGACCATCGTGGTGCCGCCCGGCTACACGCTGAGCCCGGATGCGATGGGCCATCTCTGGATTCGCGAGGATGCACGATGAGGAACAGCGTCGATCCTTTCACCGTCGAGGTGATCCGGCACGCGCTCACCGCCGCGGCCGAGGAGATGTCGTTCGTGGTCATGCGCTCGGCCCGCTCGCCGCTGCTGCGCGAGGCCGGTGACCTGTCGTCGGCCCTCACCGACCACAAGGGCGACCTCATCGCCCAGGGCCGAGACATCCCGATCCATCTCGGCGTCATGAGCTTCACGGTGAAGAAGTTCCTGGAGCGCGTGCCGGCCGAGCGGCTACGGCCGGGCGATGTGTGGTTCCTCAACCTGCCCGAGGTCGGCGGCAACCATCTGCCCGACGTGAAGGCGATCCGGCCGATCTTCCTCGAAGGCCGCCTGTTCGCCTTCGCCGTCAGCCTCGCCCACTGGGGCGATATCGGCGGCGCCTGGGCCGGCAGCTATTTCGCCGCCGCCACCGAGACCTGGCAGGAAGGCGTGCGCATCCCGCCGCTGCGTCTCTTCACCGCCGACGGCATCGAGGAGGAGAAGCGCGATTTCCTGCTGGCCAATCTGCGTGGCCCGGCCGAACGCGAAGGCGACCTGATGGCCCAGATGGCCTCGACGCGCGCCGCCGAAGGAAGGTTGCTGCGCCTGGGCGAGGAGCATGGCGCCGCCACCCTGCGCGCTGCCCTGGACCGGCTCGACGACCTGTCCGAGGCGCAGATGCGCGAAGCCATCGCCGGCCTACCCGACGGGATCTATGAGGGCGAAGACTTCCTCGACGACGACGGACCGGGTGGACAGCCCGCCGCGATTCGCGTGCGCGTGGAGATTTCCGGCGACACCGCGAAATTCGATTTTTCGGGCACCGACGACGCCGTCGCCGGTCCCCTGAACACGACGCCGTTCGTGGCCATGGCGGCGGTCTACTACGCCATCAAGGCGGTGGCCGGGCCGGAGATCCAGCCCAATGGCGGCTGCTATCGCCCGCTGGAAATCCGCACGCGGCCGGGCTCGATCCTGGAGCCCGGCATCGACAAGCCGGTGGTCGGCGGCAACCACGAGACTTCGCAGCGCGCGGTCGACGCCATCATGCGCGCCTTCGAGAAGGCAGTCCCTGCGCGCCTCACCGCCGGCGGCTCGACCACCGCGGGCCTGCTGATCTTCGGCGGCACGCGGCGCGACGGCGCCATCGGCACCTTCTACGAAACCCATGGCGGAGGCGAAGGCGCGCGCATTGACCGCGACGGGGCGCCCGTGGTGCGCGTCCACCTCACCAACACGATGAACACGCCGGCCGAGATCGTCGAATCCGAATACATGATCCGGGTCGACGAACAGCGGCTGCGGCGCGGCTCCGGCGGCATGGGCAGGCATCGCGGCGGCGATGGCATGCGCCGCGCCTACACCGTCATGGCCGACGGGCTCTCCCTCACCACCATGTTCGAGCGCAGGGTGATCGCGCCCTACGGGTTGCAGGGCGGCACCGACGGCGCGCCGTTCAGGGTGACCCTGCATCGCGCCGCGGGCGGCAGCCGCGAGCTGTCAGGCAAGGAGAACCTCGCCTTGGCCAAGGGCGACCGCATCGTCATGGAAACGTCGGGCGGCGGCGGCTACGGCGCGCCCGCGAGGGAGTGAACCGATGACTTCAGCAAAGGAAGATCTGCTGCTGCGACGCGCCGTCGACTGTCCGGTGTCGCGCATCTCGCCGCGCGACACCAACAAGTTCGCAATGCTGGTGGATCCTCTCGCCGATCGCACGCCGTTCGTCTCCGCCGTCGAGATCTTCGAGGTCGGCGGCAGGACACCCCCGCACTTCCACGCGACGGCGCACGAGATGTTCTACGTGCTGAGCGGGACCGGCTGCTGCCGCTGCAACGACGGCAGCGTCCATCAAATCGCGCAGGGCGACGCGCTGGTGCTGCCGCCCGGCCGCGAGCATGTGATCGAGAATACCGGCAGCGAAAGGCTCTATTGCCTTACGGTCATGGTGCCCAACGAAGGTTTCGCCGAGATGATCCGCAACGGTCAGCCGATGACGCTCGACCCGACGGATCGCGCCGTCATTGCCGGCTCTCGAGCTCCCTAGCAGGCGCCTCGCCCGTCGCCATCCGGCTCCAGTCCAGTTCGACCTGTTTGACGTCGTAGGCCTGCAGCGATTCCCAGTGGCGCTGCAGGTCGCCGGCGAACAGGCCGCGCGTGACGCCCGCCGCCACCTTCGGCACGGCGCTCGTCATGGCGTTGATGCTGCTGCCCGACGGGCCGAAGCTCAGGGTGGAGCCGATGCCGAAGACGTGGATGTCGGACAGCCACGGCGCCTCGCCCGGCTTGCGTTCGAGCAGGGCATAGTCCGGGCCGAGATAAGGATAGGCCGCGAGCAACTCGTCCTCCTCGCCCGGCGGCGGCGTGTAGCGGTCCTTCCAGAGCGCGATCTTGTCGGCGAAGGCGGCGAGTTCGGGACGCTGCGCGAGGTCCTGGCGGATGCCGGTGCCGCAGATCGCATAGTCCGCCACGAACGGCCCACGCACCGTCTCGATGAGAATACGGTCGCCGTCCATGCGGGCATCGGTCCACGCGCGGCCCAGTTCCATCGTGAAGTTCGGGAAGGCCATGACGCGCTCATAGGTGCCGGCCGGGAATCCTTCGCGGGCGGTCAGGATGTTGCCCATGATGCGCCAGCGCCATTCGTCGGGCATTTCGCCGATATGCTTCAGGAAGCCGGCGAAGGTCAGCCAGCGATAACGCTGGACGACCGATGGCATGGCGCGGCGCACGAAGAGATGCACGTCGGCGCCGTGTTCGAGGGCCACTGCGGCATTGTCCATGGCGGAAGCGCCCGAGCCCAGCACGGCAACCGTCTTCCCGCGCAGTCGCTCGAAGTCGATCATCTCGCAGGTATGGGCGCGCCGGTCCGGCGGCAACGCGCGCACGAAGTCGGGCATCCACCATTCACCCGTGCCGTCCTGCCCGGTGGCCAGCACCAGCTTGCGGGCGGCCAGCACCTCGCCGGTCGACAGGGTCACCAGCAGGCAGGTTCCGCCATCGTCGAGCCGGCCGGGCGCGATCGCCGTCGCCGCCACGCCGTTGCGCACGGGGATGTCGAGCACGCGGCGATACCATTGGAGATAGTCGTGCCAGGCGCAGCTCGGAATGAGGTGCAAGGCGGCAAAGCTGCCCGCACCCTGGACCGCATCGTACCAGGCCTCGAAGGTGAGGCTCGGAATGCCGAGGTCGGGGCCCGTCTGGTCCTTGGGGCTGCGCAGGGTCGGCATGCGGGCGAAGGTGACCCAGGGCCCTTCCTTTCCCGCCGGTGCACGATCGATCAGCAGGATGTTGTGCACGCGGTCACGCATCAGCGCGAAGCCGATGCACAGCCCCGACTGCCCCGCGCCCACGATCAGCACGTCGAGCGCCGGCGTGCCCCGGTAGAGTCGCGGCGTCATCCACTCCGTGCGCGGATGCGCAGTCATTTCGAGGTCCCGCTTTACCCGGGCCTCGAGGGAAGAGAGATCGCCTGTGGTCATGACATCACGCCGTCTTTAAGAGCTCTGTGCGCTGCGGATCGAAATAGGGCACCGCGTCCAGGAGCATCCGCGTGTAGGCTGCCTGCGGCCGCTGGAAGATCGACTGGCTTTGCCCGGCCTCGACCACCTTGCCGGCCTGAAGAACCACCAGATCGTCGCACAGCATGCGCACGACGTTGAGATCATGGCTGACGAACAGCAGGCCAATCCCGTCCTCCCGCCGCAGCCGGTCGAGCAGCTGCAGAATGACCGCCTGCACCGACACGTCGAGCGCCGCCGTGGGTTCGTCCAGCACCAGCAGACGGGGGCGCGGCGCGACGGCGCGGGCAATGCCGACCCGCGCCTTCTGACCGCCGGAAAGCTGGTGCGGGAAACGCTGCAACAGATCCATCGGCAGGCCGGCTCGCGCGGCGGCCTCGCGCACGCGCGTCTGCAACGCCGCGCCGTCGCGCAGGCCTTCGAGCCGGCGCAGCGGATAGGCGATGCTGTCGAACGCCGTGTGCCGTGGGTTGAGGCTGTCGTTGGGGTCCTGGAACACGATCTGGATGTCCCGGCGGCGCGGCGACTTGTGGAATTCGCGGGCCGGCACGCGGGCGATCGATTCGCCGTCGAACACGATGTCGCCATCGTCCGGATCGATCAGCCGGCAGATCAGGCGCGAGAGCGTGCTCTTCCCCGATCCCGATTCGCCGACCAGCCCCAGCGCGCCGCCCTGTGGGATCTTGAACGAAACGTCGTCGACGGCGCGCGACGGTCCGCCGAACGACTTCACCACATTGACGAGTTCGAGGAGCGGCGGCGTACCCGGCCCGTGCTCGCGCGGCACCGTGACGACCGGCGCTGCGTCCCGCGCCAGACCGGGCGGCGCCAGGTCGGCAAGGGTCGAGCGCCGCGTCGGCGACGCCGCCACCAGCCGCTTGGTGTAGGGATGGGCCGGCGCCTCGAAAAGCGCCGCGGTCTCGCCCTGCTCGACCACGCGCCCCGACTCCATCACCGCGATGCGGTCGCACCAGCGCGCGGCCAGCCCGAGATCGTGGGTGATCAGGATCATGGCCATGCCGCGCTCTGACTTGATGCGGGCCAGCAGCTCCATCACCGTCTGCTGCGTCGTGACATCGAGGCCGGTGGTCGGCTCGTCGGCGATGAGCAGCGCCGGCTCACAGGCGATGGCCATGGCGATCATGACCCTCTGGCACATGCCGCCGGACAGTTCGTGCGGATAGGCGCTGAGCCTTGCCTCGGGATCGCGGATCAGCACGGCGCGCAGCAGGTCGAGCGCCTGCGCCCGCGCATTGGCGCGCGACAGCCGGCCGTGCGCCGCCAGCACGTCGACGATCTGCTGCTCGACCGTGCGGATCGGATTGAGCGCCGCCCGCGGGTTCTGGAAGATCATCGACAGGGCCGAACCGCGCAGCCGCCGCAAGTCGGCGTGTCCGGCATGGGTGATGTCGCGGCCCTCGAAGACCACGCGGCCTCCGGTAATCCTGCCGGCCCGATCGAGCAGCCGCATGACGGCGAGCGAAGTCACGGACTTGCCCGAACCGCTCTCGCCCACGACGCCCAGCGTTTCGCCGGCCACCAGCGCGATGTCGATCCCGTGCAGCGCGGTGACGGTGCCGTGGCGGGTCGAGAAGGCAACCTGCAGCTTCTCGACCTGCAGCAGGATCTGCGTCATGTGCGCATCCGCGGGTCGAGGATGTCGCGCAGCCCGTCGCCCAGCAGGTTGAAGCACAATACCGTCAGCATCAGCGCGAGGCCCGGCATCGCGACCAGCCACCACTTGCCCGTGGTGATGAAGCGCGCGCCCTCCGCCACCATGATTCCCCATTCCGGCGTCGGCGCCGTGACCCCGAGGCCGATGAAGGAGAGGCCGGCCGCGTTCAGGATCGCCCAGCCGAGGTTGAGCGAGATCTGCACCGCCATCGCCGGCAGGACGTTGGGCAGCAGGACGCGCAGCACGACCGAAAGATGGCTGTCGCCGCAGGCGCGCGCCGCCTCGACCCAGCCGGCATTGCGCCGCACGTTCACCTCGGCACGCGCGAAGCGGATGTAGAACGGCAGGTTGATGACGGCGGTGGCGATGACGATGTTCTCCACCCGGTTGCCCAGCGCCGCGACCATGGCCATCGCCAGTACGAACAGGGGGAAGGCCATGAGCACGTCGACGAAGCGGCCGACCCAGCGGTCGAGCCGTCCGCCGCGATAGCCGCAGAAGCCGCCGATCACGGCACCCGTCACGAACGACAGGCCGACGGCCGAGACCGCGATCACCAAATCGAGTCGCGCCGCCCAGATGATGCGGCTCAGGATGTCGCGTCCGAGCTGATCGGTGCCGGCGAGATGAGACCACGACGGCGGCTGCAGCGCCTGCGGCACGTTGGAGGCGACGGGATCGTAGGGCGCCAGGATCGGCGCGAGGATCGCGATCAGGACCAGCAGCAGCGTGCCCGTGGCCGCCAGGGCCGTGACCGGGTTCGAGCGCAGCACATAGACGATGTGGCGGCCGGTCGAAGACCCGTTGAGGACGAGGTCACTCATGCGACCGAGACCCGCGGATCGGCGATGCCGTACAGCACGTCGATGGTGACGTTCACCATGACGAAGATCATCGCCATCAGGAGCACGAAGGCCTGCACCGGCGCATAGTCGGAGGCGAGCAGCGCATCGAGCGCATAGGAGGCGACACCGGGCCAGGAGAAGACCTTCTCGACCAGGACGTTGGCGCCCAGCATGGTCGAGAACACGATGCCGGTGATCGTGAGCACCGGGAGCAGCGCGTTGCGCAGCGCATAGGCCACGATGATGCGCAGCCGCGACAGGCCCATGGCGTGGGCGGTGCGGATGAAGTCGCTTCCCAGCACCGCCAGCATCGAGGCCCGCGTCATGCGCGCCAGCGGCGCCAGGACGAACAGCGCCATGGTGCAGGCCGGCAGCAGGAGCTGCGAGAAGGCGGCCCACCAACCCTCCCAATCGCCCTTCAGGGCAAAGTCGATCAGGAAGAAGCCGGTGATGTCGGGCGGCGCCCCGGCGAAGATGTCGATTCGACCGGTGGGATCGGGCGCCCAGCCCAGCAGATAGTAGAAGGCGTAGATCAGCAGCAGGCCCGACACGAAGGTGGGCACGCAGACTCCCAGGGTACACAACATGCGCACCAGATGGTCGACTGCCGTGCCAGGCCTCAGCGCCGCCGCGACGCCCATCGGCACGGAGAACAGAAGCGCGATGAACAGCGCCGTGCAGGTGAGTTCGAGCGACGCCGGCAGGCGGCGGGTCATGTCCGCCACGACCGGTTGCCCCGTGGTCATCGAGCGGCCGAGATTGCCGGTGGCGACCTCGCCCAGATAGCGCACGAGCTGGACGGGGATCGGCTTGTCGAGGCCCATGGTCCGGCGCAGCTCCTCGATCTCCTCCTTGCCCGCGGAGGGTCCGGAGGAGAAGAACACCGCCGGATCGCCCGGCAGCACGCGCATCAACACGAAGGTGACCACCACCACGCCGAACAGGGCCGGGATCGACGCCAGCAGGCGTCGACCGACCCGGCGCAGGATCCCCGACAGCATGGTGCTAGACCCGTTTGAGGTCGCGGAAGTCGGCCTGGCGGTAGAACTGGTAGGTGTAACCGTCGACCGACTTGGCCATCACGGCGTCGTGGTTGGGCTGCCACAGCATGATCAACGGCGTCTCGGCGTTGAACAGCTCGATCATCTGCTTGCAGCCCTCGTCGTACTTCGCCTTGTCGGTCTGGTATCGGGCCTCGAGCGTCAGATCCTCCATCTTCTTGCTCTTCCAGCTCGAGAAGTTCCAACGCTGGTCGCGCGTGAAGTAGAGATAGAAGAAGTAGTAGGTGTAGGGCAGCCAGGCGGTCGCGCCGTCGGTGAAGAGCGGCATCTTCTTCTCCGACTCGAGCGTGTTGAACTCGGCATCGGGCTTCTTCTGGATCTCGACCTGGATGCCGATCTTGCCCAGAGACTCCTTGACCAGCGCCGCCATCGGCTCCGCCGTCGCCGTCTGGCCCGCGGTGAAGGCGAAGGTGGTGGAGAAGCCGTTGGGATGGCCGGCCTCGGCCAGCAGGGCCTTGGCCTTCGCCAGATCGGTCTTGTTGGGAATCGCCTGCGGGAAGCTCGCATCGGGCGGCACGGATGCCCAGCTACCGCCGTAGAGCTTGGTGCCTCGGCCGAAGATCGCCGCCTTGAACATGTCCTCGTAGGGCAGCGCCATGGCAACGGCCTGGCGCACCTTGAGATTGTCGAAGGGCGCCATCTGCGTGTTCATCGAGATGTGCGTGAAGCCGTTGGTCTGCGGAATCGACACGACCTTGGACTTGGCGGACTTCTCGATGGTCGGCAGGTCGCTGGCCGCCAGGTCGATCGCGAGGTCGGCATCGCCGCGCTCGATCAGATTGGCGCGGGTCGCCGGCTCCGGCACGGTCTGGATGATGATGCGCTTGAACGAGGGGAGCGCGCCGCCGGCACCGCCGACCCACTTCTCGTTGCGGCGGAGCACGGTGCTCTCACCGGGCTTGTGGCTATCGATGATGTAGGCGCCGCTGGCCGCCGTGTTCGTCTTCATCCACTCCATCGCCCACGGATCGTCGGCCGTCGCGTGCTTCTTCGCCAGCTTGCTGTTGATCATGATGGCGTAGCAGACGCAGAGGTTGGCCAGGGCCAGCCGGTCGGGCTTCTCGAGAGTCACCGTGACGGTCTGCGGATCGACGATCTTGAACTGGCTGGCATTGGTCAGCGAGCCGGTGGTGAACTGGGGCGCGGCCAGCGACTTCGCCGTGACGTGCCTGTCGAGCGACCACTTCACGTCCTCTGCCGTGACCGGGGTACCGTCGTGCCAGGTCGCATCCGGCCGCAGGGTGATGGTGATGACCTTGCTGTCCGGGCTGATGCTGTAGGACTTGGCCAGCTCGCCGCGGATCGTGTCGGGATCGAATGTCCAGTTGTTGCCCACCTTCTTGCGGCCGAAGCTGAAGAGACGGTCGTAGACGTTCATGCTGAGACCGAACGACTCACGCGTGGCGCCGGGCATCGTCGTGTCGAGCGTGTTGATGGTCGCGCCGGTCACGTATCTCAGGGTCTCGGCACGGGACTGTGCCGATGCCGGCCACGCCCCGCCCGCCATAAACGCTGCACCCGCCGCACCTTGCAGAAGAACTCGCCGCTTCATGTCGCCACCATTCGCCGGATGAAAGGACGCCGTTCGCCGCCTTCACGTCATCGATCGGCCACGCCACGAGCGGCTTCGACGATGACTGCACCCCCATGCCGACCCGCCGTTACGGGCCGTGAAACGCGAACAGTCTTTGCGAGATGGACGCAAAAGCCATGCCACTGATCCTCTGCCAATTCGCCACTTCCCCCGTGAGACGGGGGAGGAGAAGGATGAGTTAGCGATTGGCCCGGGTGACGGCGGCGTTCAGCAGGAGGTTGGCGCCGGGCACCGAGCGGGTGAGTTCGATCGCCTCGTTCACGTTGTGGCTGATGCCCTCGAAGCAGGGTGTGAAGATCATCGCGGTGGGTGCCATCGTCGCCACCGCATAGGCGTCGTGGCCGGCCTGGCTCCTCATCTCCCGGTAGGGCAAGCCGAGCTCGTTGGCCGTCGACTTCAGCAGCTCGATGCATTCCGGGGCAAACAGCTCGCTGCCCCAGCTCCAGCCCTCGGCGACCTCGATCTCGACATTGGCCTTCTTCGCCGCGGCAGCGATCGCGGCATCGACCTCGGCGCGCATCGCCTTGAAGCGGCCTTCGTCGATGTGGCGGAAGTCGATGGTGAGCTTGACCTGCTCGGCATAGGTGCCGGCAAGGTTGGGGAAACTCTCGATGCGGGTCGTCGTGGTGCGGCCCTCGTCGGCGGCGTAGGCGAGGCCGATGTCGTTGACCGCCGCGATGACATAGCCGGCGCCGACCAGCGCGTTGCGCCGCTGCGCCATCGGCGTGCCACCGGCATGTCCAGTATCGCCGTTGATCGTGAGCCGCAGCGCCTGTGTCTTGTAGCCCCCGACCACGATGCCGACGTCGCAGCCCTCGCGGTCCAGCACCGGCGCCTGCTCGATGTGCAGCTCGAGATAGGAATCGAATTCGCGACCCACCGGCGCGGATCCGGCATAGCCGATCTCGTCGAGCGCCTGCTCGACCGTGATGCCGGCATCGTCGGTGGTGGCCAGCACGCTCTCGAGGGTGATCACCTTGGCGAAGGCCATCGAGCCCATCATCGGCGGGTTGAAGCGCGCGCCCTCCTCGTTGGTCCAGCAGATGACTTCTATGCCGCGCTTGGTCTGCAGGCCACGATCGTTCAGCGTCCGCACGATTTCGAGACCGCACAGCACGCCCAGGATGCCGTCGTAGCGGCCGCCGCAAATCTGCGTGTCGAGATGGCTGCCGATCGCGACCGGCGGCAGCGATGGATCGGTGCCCGGCCGGCGTGCGAAAATGTTGCCGAGCCGGTCGATCTCGACGGTGCAGCCCGCCGCATTCGCCCAGTCGACGAACAGGTCGCGCATCTGCTTGTCCTCGGCCGACAGGGCCAGGCGGCGCAGGCCGACGTCGCGGAAGCGGCCGATCTCCGCCGACCGTTCGAGACTCTCCCACAAGCGTTCCGGATTGACCTCGAGGACGTTTGCGACCATGCGGCGCTCCTTTTGCGTGCGGCTTTCTGAACGTGTGATGGCATTCTAACCAAGAAGCGTGCCAGCGACCGAAGGCGGAAAAGTCATCATGGACGACGATTACGACTACATCATCATCGGCGGCGGCTCGGCCGGCGCGACCCTCGCCGCCCGGCTGAGCGAGGATCCGGCGATCCGGGTCCTTCTGCTCGAAGCCGGCCGCGACTTCCGCACCGCCGAGACGCCGCACCATCTGCGCATTCCCAATCCGCTGCGCGCCATTGGCGATGACAATTACCGCTACCCGAAGCTCATGGCGCGGCGCACGGAGCGCCAGCAACCCAAGCTGCTGTGGCGCGGCCGAGCGATCGGCGGCAGCTCGACCATCAACGGCCAGATCGCGATTCGTGGCGTCCCCGAGGATTTCGAGGACTGGGCGTCGATGGGCGCCGCTGGCTGGGACTGGGAGGCGTGCCTGCCCTATTTCCGCAAGCTGGAAACCGACATGGATTTCGGCGATGCGCCCTATCACGGCAAGGACGGCCCGCTGCCGGTCTATCGCGCACCGATCGATCAATGGGGCACCGTCGATCGCGCGCTGCGGGAAGCCGCGCTGGCGCTCGGCTATCCCTGGTGCGAGGACCACAATGCGCCGACCGGCAGCGGCGTCGGACCCTACGCGATCAACAGCCGCGAGGGGCTGCGCATCTCGACCAACGACGGCTATCTCGAGCCGGCGCGCGGCCGCGCGAACCTGACGATCGTCGGCGAAGCGGTCGTCGACACGCTGCAGTTCGAGGGCAACCGGCCGCATGTCAGCGGTGTGCGCGTGCAGCTCGGCGACGAAGCGCGGCACGTCCGGGCCCGCCGCGAGGTCATCCTGTCGGCCGGCGCGATCCATTCGCCGGCCATCCTGCAACGCTCCGGCATCGGCCCGCGCGACTGGCTGGGCGCCCTGGGGATCGAGGTGGTGGCCGACCGGCCGGTCGGCAAGCACCTGCTCGATCATCCAATCCTCGGCCTGATGCTCGAGCTGCGCGACGATGCGCGGGTGAGCACCCTGATGCATCGCCACACCAACTGCTGCCTGCGCTACTCCTCGCGGCTCGGCGGCGCCGGGGTGAACGACATGATCATGATCGCCGGCAACCTGCGGCCGGAGGAGGATGGCGGCACGGCGCGGGCACGCCTCGCCGTCTCCGCCTTCGAGGCCTTCAGCGAAGGCACGGTCCGCATCACCACGCGCGACGCCGGCATCGACCCGCAAGTCGACGAGCGCATGCTGTCGGATGAGAGCGATCTCGTACGCATGCGTGACGGCGTGCATCGAATGCGTGCCCTCTGCCTGGAGCCTGCCTTCAAGGCGATCTCGACGCGGGTCGAGTACGGCACGACGGGACGTTCGATCGAAGACCCGTTCGAGGCCGAGGCAATGGACGACTGGATGTTCGCCGAATGCTCAGACGCCCAGCATGCCAGCGGCACGTGCCGCATGGGCGCGGCGGACGATGCGCGATCGGTCGTCGATCCGGAATGCCGCGTGATCGGCTGTTCGGGTCTGCGCGTGATCGACGCGTCGATCATGCCGACGGTAGTGCGCGCCAACACGCATTTCACGACGGTCATGATCGCGGAGAAGATGGCGGACGCGCTGAAACGCTCACGTCCGCGCGATGCCTAGCCGCGCAGATCCTTGGCGCGGGCCTTGTCGATGGCGTCGTTGCAATTCTGGCCCTTGAGCGGCGCCCGGATTTTCCAGCACATCGTCTCGTCGTCGCGAACGATGCCGGAATTGCAGTAGAAGACGTCCTTCCTCTTCTGCAGCCAGAGGCCGCCGGGAACGGCGGCCTTGATCTCGTAGCCGTCGGCCAGCAGGTCCCAGGTCGCGACGCCCGGCCTTTCCTGATGCTGCGACGCGCAGGTCGCATCACCCGCCGAGAGGGAGGTTCGAGGAGAGGCCGCGTACTGCGCCTCGGCGCGCGCCACGGCCGAATCGCCGAACAGGAACGCCTGCGCGAAGATGTAGGCCGCGATCACGAGGATTGCCGCAGCCACGCCCGTCACGACGAGCTTCTTGTTCATTGCCATGGTTTATTCTTGCACTCGAAAAGCAACCTTTCAACCAACCTTGCCGGCATCAGGCCAGACTCTTGGACGCGATCTCGAAGACGTCGCGTGACAGGCCGGGCGTCGCCACGATGCGCTGGAGTTCACGGGTCATCAGCGCCTGCCGGCCCTTGTCGTAGCGCCGCCATGACCCGAGGGGGCCGAGCAACCGTGCCGCGATCTGCGGATTGAGCTTGTCGGTCGCCAGAACCTGGTCAGCCAGAAAGCGATAGCCGCCGCCCGTAGCCTCATGGAATTGCACCGGATTTCCCGACGCGAAGGCGCCGACCAGCGAATAGACGCGATTGGGATTCTTGCGGTCGTAGGACGGGTGATCGACGAGGCGCTTCACGCGCTCCAGCGCCCCCTCG
Organism: Reyranella sp.; assembly: GCF_965227665.1. GTDB lineage: Bacteria > Pseudomonadota > Alphaproteobacteria > Reyranellales > Reyranellaceae > Reyranella. The sequence goes on along the minus strand of NZ_OZ245767.1, from coordinate 4,071,303 downwards.
GTCGACGTGCGCGCCTGGATCGCGAACCACTTGTCGAGCACCAGCGCTTCGCCCTTCCAACGTTCGTAGAAGGAGGCCAGCGCCGCTTCGCCCTCCGCGCCGCCCAGCTCCGCGAGCACCGTGAGGCCCGCGACCTGCTCCGTCATGTTGCCCGCCCCCTCGAAATAGGCGACGGCGCGCCGCCGCGCCGCCTCGCCTTTGTCGGTCGAGAGATACTGGAGCGCGGTGCTGCGCAGGCGCCGGCGCCCCACCTCGTCGGGCGTGAAACGATACGGGCCCGCAGCATGGGCCCCGTCGTACACGGAAGACCAGCGATCACCGAGCCGCTCGAACAGGACGGAGCGGACTCGCTGCTGCGCCGCCCACAGCCCGTCGATGTCGATCTCCGCCATCAGCTCACCGAGAAAGGCGAGGCCCGGCAGGGTGACCGCGTCGGCGATGAAGGAGCGATCAAGCCGCTGATCGTCCAGCGTGCGGCGGATGGCATCGACGTAGTGGTCCGGCACGACCATCGGACCGCCGGTCTTGCGCGCTTCCACCAGCTGCAGGATCAGCCTGGCCCCGAGCTGCTGCCCGGCTTCCCAGCGCGCGAACGGATCGCTGTCATGCGCCATCAGGAACGTCAGCTCGTCGTCGGAGCGCGGCGCGTCGAGCTTCACCGGGGCCGAAAAGCCGCGCAGCAGCGAGGCGACCGGCTTCTCCGGCACGTCCTCGAATACGAACACGTCGTGCGCCGTGCGCACGTCGAGGACCCGCGTCGTGCCGCCGGCGGTCGCCTCGCCGGCAAGCTTGAGCGGAAGGTCGCGCCCGGCACCGTCGAGCAGGCCCACGGACAGAGGAATGTGCATCGGCATCTTATCGGGCTGGCCGGGCGTGGGCCGCAGGCTCTGGCCGACCGTCAGCGTGTAGCGCCGGGTCACAGCGTCGTAGCTGCCCTCGACCTTGAGGTCCGGCGTTCCGGCCTGGGCGTACCACAGGCGGAACTGCGTGAGGTCGACGCCCGACGCGTCTTCCATCGCGTTGGCGAAGTCGTCGCAGGTCACGGCCTGGCCGTCATGACGCTGGAAGTAGAGATCGATGCCCTTGCGGTAACGCTCCGGCCCCAGCAGCGTGTGCATCATCCGCACCACCTCGGCGCCCTTCTGGTAGACGGTCGCGGTGTAGAAGTTGTTGATCTCGATATACGAATCCGGCCGCACCGGATGGGCCATCGGCCCGGCATCCTCGGGGAACTGGCCGGCGCGCAGGCGGCGGACATCGTCGATGCGCGCATCGGCGGCCGAGCCCATGTCGGCGGAGAATTGCTGGTCGCGGAAGACGGTGAGCCCTTCCTTGAGCGAGAGCTGGAACCAGTCGCGACAGGTGACGCGGTTGCCGGTCCAGTTGTGGAAGTATTCGTGGGCGATGACGGCCTCGATCGAGTGATAGTCGAGGTCGGTCGCGGTCTCGGGATTGGCGAGCACGAGCTTGGAGTTGAAGACGTTCAGCCCCTTGTTCTCCATCGCGCCCATGTTGAAGTCGTCGATGGCGACGATCATGAACGTGTCGAGATCGTATTCGAGCCCGTAGACGTCCTCGTCCCACTTCATCGACTTCTTGAGCGACTCCATCGCATGATCGCAGCGCCCGACGTCGCCGGGACGGACATAGATGCGCAGCGTCACCTCACGGCCCGAACGCGTCGTGAACCGGTCTTCGAGACAGTCGAGGCGTCCCGCGACCAGCGCGAACAGGTAGGATGGCTTGGGGAAAGGGTCTTCCCACGTGGCGAAGTGCCGGCCCTCGTCGAGGCCCCCGCTGTCGACCAGATTGCCGTTCGACAACAGCACCGGCACCAGCGTCCGGTCGGCCACGATGCGCGTCGTGTAACGGGCCATCACGTCGGGACGGTCGAGGAAATAGGTGATGCGACGAAAGCCCTCGGCCTCGCACTGAGTGCAGAAAAGGTCGCGCGATTTGTAGAGGCCGGTGAGCTCGGTATTGTCCTGCGGTCGCAGGCGCGTCGTGATCTCCAGAGTGAACCCGTCCGGCACGCCCCGAATCGCCAGTGTCTCGGGCCCGACCTCGTAAGCAGCGGGCTTGCCATCGAGCACGACCGACACGAGTTCCATCTTCTTGCCGTCGAGCACCAGATCGGCGGGCCTGGCCGCCGCCACCGGATTGCGTCGCACGACCAGTCGCGCGACGACCGTGGTCGTCTCCTGTCCCAGCTCGACATCGAGATCGACCGTGTCGATCAGGAACGGCGGCGGGGTGTAATCGGCCCGGTGAATCGCCCGGGGCGTGGCGGTCATGTCCTTGCTGATGTGCATGGCTTCTCCATACGACGCCGGCGCCCCTACCCGAAATCGTGCTTGCCTCGCGTGACGACTCGCCGCAATTCTGATGGATCGAAAACGCCCTTCCCACGGGAATCGCGCGCTCGTGGCACGGCGTCGTGCCCCAAACCCGCCACATGGCCGCTTTAGGCCTGTCAGCAGGCCTTCTGGATGCGGATGACGATTGGACATTGGGCAACACGGACCGTCGGAATCGGATTGGGACTGCTGCTCCTTTCCGGCTGCGATGTGATGCGCGCGGCACGCGACGATTTCGCAAGCCTCACCTCGCTGAAACCGCCGCCTCCCGCCGCGCCGGTTCGCAAGGTCACGCCCGCACCGCAGGCCGTCGCCACCGCACGGCCCGCGAAGCCGGCGGCTGTCGTAGCACCTGACGCTGCGATCGAGCCCGCTCCCGCTGTCGATGTGCCGCCGCCGGTGCTTACGGGCTATCGCGAGTCTCAACTGCGCGCGATGCTGGGGCCGCCGACCAGCGAGGAGGCGCATCCGCCCGGCAAACAGTGGCGCTATCGCAACGGCAAGTGCACGCTCGACATCCAGCTCTACCCGGATGTCGAGACCAAACAGTACGGAACCCTCGCGTACAAGGTGAAGAGCGATGACGACACAGACGAAGGACGACGGTTCTGCCTGGCCCAGCTCAACTCCCGGATTCAAGCCGGACGCTGAGATCGAAGCCGGGGTCGAGACCGGCCGAAGGGTCCGCATCGCCTTCGTGGAGGACGATGACGATTTCCGCGAAGCCGCGAGCCTCGAACTGGGCGACCATGGGTTCGACGTCGCGTCCTTTCCCGACGGGACCGGTCTTGTCGAATTCCTGGAGACCGCCGACGACATCGAGATCATCGTGCTCGACTGGGGCCTGCCGCGCATCTCCGGCATCGACCTGCTGCCAAGGCTGAAACGCGCCGGCATCAACCTGCCGGTCGTGTTCCTGACCGGCCATAGCGAACCCAACTACGAGCAGCTTGCGCTCGATCGCGGCGCCATCGACTTCGTCGACAAATCGCGCGGCGTGCCGATCCTCGCGCGCCGCCTGAGGCTGATTGCTGACCGGAGCGGCCAGCCGCTGGCAGCCGATGGCGAAGGCAACTTCCATTGCGGCCGCCTGCTGCTGAAGCCGGCGGTCAGCCGCGCCTACTGGGACGAGACCGACCTCAATCTGACGGTGACGGAATTCAAGATCGTCCACACGCTCGCGGCCCATGTCGGCAGCTACGTGAGCTACCGCGCCGTCTACGACTGCATGCACTATGTGGGCTTCATCGCCGGCAGTGGCGAGAACGGCTACCGGACCAATGTGCGGTCCTGCATCAAGCGCATCCGCAACAAGTTCCGCGCGATCGATCCCGAGTTCAGCGAGATCCAGAACTACCAGTCCTTCGGCTACCGCTGGGGCAAGGACTAGCCTTCCAGTGCTGCGCCGCCTCGCCGCGTCGCTGACGCTGAAGCTGGTGGCGCTGATCGGCCTGTTCGTGGCGCTGCCGATCGTGCTCTACGGCCAGTTCGAAAGTGCCGACAGCCAGATGCGGAACCTGGTGACGCGCGCGATCCAGGATCGCAGTGCCCTGATCGCCGAGGCGCTGGCGCCGGTGCTGCGCGAAACAGATCCGGCGGCGCCCATGAACATGAACCGCGAGCTGGAGAAATATGCCAGCAGCGGGACCGTGCTGAAGCTGATGTACCAGCCGCCCACCCCGCCGGCGGCGCGTTCCGCAAGCCGCTTTTTCCTCGTGGGCTCGGCACCGCCGCTGGCGCCCGAGGCGGTGACCGCCGAGCTCGAGGAGCTGAGCCAGCGCGGGCTGCTTCAGCGCCTGTCGGAAGCCTGCACCTGGAACGCCTCCGACGAGATGCGCTACCGCCGCGCCGACGGCACGGTCGAGCTGCTGACCTCGATCATCCCGATCCGCGCCCGCGGCAACTGCTGGATCCTGACGACGACCCACGTCGCGTCGGACTTCCTCAACACCTCGATCGGCCGCCCCTACTGGGAGACCCGTGAGGTCCGCATCGCTGCCGCGATCTATCTCGCGGGCGCGCTGCTCGCGGTGCTGGTGGCGCTGGGCATCCGCCTCAGCCTGCGCCGCTTCCGCAACGTCGCCGACGAGATCGCGCTGGGCCGCGCCGCCGATGCAACCTTCGTCGAGCGCAACACCGTGCCCGAACTTTCGGGCGTCGCACGCGACTTCGACCGGCTGGTGCACGAGCTGCGTCGGGTGTCGCGCGAGATTCGCCAGTCCGCCGAGGACAATGCTCATGCGTTCAAGACGCCGCTCGCGGCCGTGCAGTCGGCGCTGCGTCCGGTGCACCGCGCGGTGCCCGAGGGCGACCAGCGTGCCCGGCGGGCGCTCGAGATCGTGGACTCCTCGCTGGCGCGCCTGCTCGGCCTCGTGAATGCGGCGCAGCGCCACGACATGGGAACGGCCGACATGATCGACGCGCCGCGCCTGCCGACCGAGCTTGCGCCCGTCGTCGAGGAGGCGGCGCGGCAGGTCCAGGAGATCGCCGCCGCACGCGAGATCCGCCTGGTCCTGAAGCTCGCGCGCGGAATCGCGGTTCGCAGCGCGGCAGGCATGCTCGAAGCCGCGCTGCAGGCCGTGCTCGAAAACGCCATCAGTTTCTCGCCCGGCGGCACGACGGTGGCCGTTTCGCTGCACGCGTCGACAGATGCGGTCGAACTCACCATCGAGGACGAAGGGCCAGGCATCGACCCTGAGAAGATAGAACGTGTGTTCGAACGCTACTTCTCATCGCGTCCCGACGATGGCATAGGCAGCGATCGCAGCGTCAAGCATTCGGGACTGGGTCTCTGGATCGTACGCCGCAACGTCGAGGCATTGGGAGGCCAGGTAAAGGTCGCCAACCGCCCAAGCCGCGGCTTCTCGGTCACGATGGTGCTGCCTCGGTTCGTCATCCACTAGCCGGCTTTCGAAAGGTCAGGAGATCATGAGCGCCGTCACCGCAGCCAAGAGAGTGAGCACGCCCCAGATCCGCGCCCGCAAGGGCGGCGAGCCGATCGTTTGTCTCACCGCCTACACGACGCAAATGGCGCGCTGGCTCGATCCGCATGTCGACCTGCTGCTGGTCGGCGATTCGCTGGGCATGGTGCTCTACGGCTTCGACAGCACGCTCCCCGTCACGCTCGACATGATGATCGCCCACGGCTCGGCGGTGATGCGCGGCTCGAATCGCGCCTGCGTGATCGTCGACCTGCCCTTCGGCAGCTACCAGGCAAGCCCGGAGCAGGCGTTCCACAGCGCCGCACGCATCATGTCCGAGACCGGTGCGAGCGGCGTGAAGCTCGAGGGCGGCGAGGTCATGGCCGAGACCGTGCGCTACCTCGTGCAGCGCGGCATTCCGGTCTGCGCCCATGTCGGGCTGATGCCGCAGGCCGTGAACGTGGCCGGCGGTTTCAAGGCGACCGGCCGTTCCGACGAGGAGGCGCAGCAGGTGACCCGCGACGCCGAGGCGATGGCCGAAGCCGGCGCCTTCACGATCGTGCTGGAAGGCACGCTGGAGCCGGTGGCAGCCGCCATCACCCGGTCGCTGCCGATTCCGACGATTGGCATCGGGGCCTCGCCGGCCTGCGACGGCCAGATCCTGGTGTCCGAGGACGTGTTCGGCCTGTTCAGCGATTTCACCCCGCGGTTCGTGAAGCGCTATGCCGATCTCGGCGGCAAGATCTCCGAGGCCGCCGCCGCCTATGCGGCCGATGTGCGGAGCCGGGGTTTTCCCGCGATGGAGCATTGCTTCCTGCCCAAATCCGGTGGTCAATCCCGATCCTAGGGAGGAATCGACCGGATGGAGAGTTTCGACTACGTGATCGTGGGGGCCGGTTCGGCCGGCAGCGTGCTGGCCAACCGGTTGAGCGAGGACCCCAACGTCACGGTCTGCGTGCTCGAAGCCGGCCCGCGCGACTGGCATCCCTTCATCCATATCCCGGCCGGCTTCATGTACACGCTGGTCGATCCCAAGGTGAACTGGCTCTACAAGTCGGAGCCCAGCGAATGGACCGGCGGCCGTGCCATCGCCGCGCCGCGCGGCAAGACCCTGGGCGGCTCGAGTTCGATCAACGGCCACATCTACAATCGCGGCCAGCGCCTCGACTTCGACGGCTGGGCCCAGCGCGGCAACCGCGGCTGGGGCTACTCCGACGTGCTCCCCTACTTCCGCCGCAGCGAGCACCGCATGGCGAGCGATGCCGACGCCACGTTCCGCGGCAGCGACGGCAACCTGCCGATCACCGACCTCGAATGGCGCGATCCCCTGTGCGAGGCCTTCATCGAGGGCGCCGTCGAACAGGGCATCCCGCGCAACCCCGACTACAACGGCACGAAACAGGCGGGCGTGAGCTACGTCCAGCGCATCATCAGGAACGGCCGCCGGGTGAGCGCCGCCCGCGGCTATCTGCATCCCGCAATGTCGCGGCCCAACCTCACGGTGCGGACCCATGCGCAGGCGACGTCGATCGTCCTCGAGGGCAAGCGCGCCGTCGGCGTGCGCTATCGCAAGGGCGGCCGCAACGGCACACCGATGGAGGTACGCGCCCGCCGGGAGGTGATCCTGAGCGGCGGCACGGTGAACTCGCCGCAGCTCCTGCAGCTCTCGGGCATCGGTCCAGCGCCGCTGCTGAAGTCGCTCGGCATCGAGGTGAAGCACGAGCTGGCAGGTGTGGGCGAGAATCTGCGCGACCATTACGCGCCGCGATTCGTGGCGCGTGTGAAGAACGCCACCAGCATCAACGAGCGCTCCAAGGGACTGCGCCTGGCCGGCGAGGTCCTGAAATACGTCACGACGCGCAAAGGTCTGCTGACGCTCAATCCGACGCTGATCTACGTGTTCTGGAAATCCGACGAGAGCATCGAGAATTACGACCTGCAGCTCACCTTCACGCCCGCCAGCTACAAGGAGGGCGTTCAGTCGACGCTCGACGACTTCCCCGGCATGACCATCGCCTCCTGGCAGCAGCGGCCCGATTCGATCGGCTATGTCCGCGCGCGCTCGGCCGACCCGTTCGAGCACCCGATCATCCAGCCGAACTATCTCGGCGCGGAGAGCGACCGGCGCGTGCTGCTGGCCGGCATGAAGCTGGCCCGCCGGCTGCTGGGCTCCAAGGCGCTCAGTAAATACTACGACCGCGAGGAATTCCCCGGCGCCGAGAAGCAGTCGGACGCCGACCTGATGCAGGCCGCCAAGGAACGCGGCACCACGACCTTCCATCTGATGGGCTCGTGCCGCATGGCGCCCGACACCGACCCCACCGCCGTCGTCGACGACCAGTTGCGCGTGCGTGGACTCGAAGGGCTGCGCGTGGTCGATGCCTCGATCATGCCGACCATGCCGTCGGCGAACCTCAACGCCTCGGTGCTGATGATCGCGGAGAAAGCGTCCGACATGATCCGCGGCAAGCCGGCACTCGATGCCGTGATGCTGAAGGACTGATGGCCGACGAGGCCGCCATCGAAGCTCTCTCGGCGCTGGTACCCGCGACCCTGCGGGCGCTGCACGCCATCGAATTCGCCAGCCGACACCTCTCGCCGCACACCCTGCCCCAGGTCATCGAGGCTCTCACCGGCCGCAACGACGATCTCTCGCCCGCCCTCGCTGCGTCGCGCGCAATGGACTGGCCGGGGCGGATGGCAACGGTGCGCGATCATCTCGAACGCGCGGCGGTGTTCGCCGGCGAGGCGATCCAAAGTCTGTGCGCCGCTCCGCAGGCGCCGCAACCGATCGTCGCCGCCTATCGCAGTTTGGGCGGATATCCCCGGGCCTGCGAGGCCCTCTATCCGCTGTCGCCTTTCCTGCGGCCTGTCAGCAACTTCTTCCTCGAACAGCCGGCGCGCAGCGACGCGGATCTGCAGGCGCGGCTGGCGGCGGCCGATCCGACGCGGGAAGGCGTGGGCTTCATGCATATCGGGGGGCCATCCGGCACGCGCGGCGCCTTCTCGCTCTATGTGCCGGAATACTACGACCCGGCCAGGAGCTGGCCGCTGGTCGTGGCGCTGCATGGCGGCAGCGGCAATGGCGGCGCCTTCCTGTGGAGCTGGGTGCGCGAGGCGCGCACCCGCGGCTTCATCGTGCTGGCGCCCACGGCCTCGGGCAGTACCTGGTCGCTGATGGAGCCCGAGATCGACGGACCGCTGATCGACCACATGACCGCAGGCGTCGCGAACGACTGGCACCTCGATGCCTCGCATCAGCTCCTGACCGGCATGAGCGACGGTGGCACCTTCACCTACGTGATCGGCCTCGACGCCGAGTGCCGCTTCACCCACCTCGCACCGGTCGCCGCGAGCTTCCATCCGATGCTGATGACCGCCGCCGATCCCGATCGTGTCCGCGGCCTGCCCGTCCATATCGTCCATGGAACCCAGGACTGGATGTTTCCGCCGGAGATGGCCCAGGGCGCCGAGCGGGCCCTGACGCAGGCCGGTGCCGACGTCACCTATCGCGAGGTCGCCGACCTCTCGCACACCTATCCGCGCGACGAGAATGCGCGGATCCTCGACTGGTTTCTGCCGGCGGGCCGTTAGGAGCGGCGTCCATCGTCCAGGCCGACCGGTGACGGCACGCCGGTCGTGACGGGCGGCGGCGGCACCTTGCCGGCGAGCCTCAGCGTCCGCTCCAGCAGCAGTTCGTACAGCGGCCTGCTGCCCAGCGCCTGCGCGACGGAATTGGCCGTTACGCAGGTCACGATCAGCGGCAGGATCAGCGTATAGCCGCCGGTCAGCTCCGCGGCCAGCACGACCCCGACCAGCGGCGCGCGGATCGACGCGGAGAACAGGCCGCCCATGGCGGCGATGACGAAGGCGGCCCCCGCCAGCGGCGGCAACGGCACGGCCATCTCGAGCAGCGCCGCCGCGATCAGGCCCACCGTGGTGGCGAGCGTCAGCAGCGGGGCGAAGATACCGCCGGGTACGCCCACGGGATAACTCAGCATGACGCCGACGAAGCGCAGCAGGCACAGCAGCAGCAGGATCTGGATGGACAGGTTTCCGGTGACCAGGCCGGGAATCAGCAGTTCGCCGCCGCCCACGGCCTGCGGCAGCACGATGGCGAGGGCGCCGATGGCCGCGCCGACCACCAGCGCCGGCACGAAGGGTGCCTTGCGGAACGTGGTCGCCACCCATTCGAGGAGGAAGAGCAGCGTGCGGTTGAACACGAGGCCGAGCCCGCCCAGCAAGACCCCGAGCAGAAGAAACGCCGGCAGCAGCGACAGCGGCATCTCGGCATTGTCGAGCTTGAGCTGGGGCGCCGTGCCGCCCACCAGCTCCATGCCGATGGCGCTGGTCGTCGAGGCGATGATCACGGCGGTGTAGGACCGCAGCGTGTAGCGAAACTGCTTACGAGTCTCCTCGATCACGAAGAGGATCGCGGCAAGTGGAGCGTTGAAGGCGGCGGCGAGGCCCGCCGCAGCACCGGCGGCCAGCAGGCCCCGCAACTCCGACTCCGTGAGCTTCATGCGCTCCGAGACGGCCTGTGCGATCGACGCGCCCATGTGGATGGTGGGACCTTCGCGGCCCGCCACGAGACCGGAGGAGAGCGCCAGAACGCCGCCGACGAATTTTACCGGCAGCACCCGCCGCCAGCGCACGTCGCGCAATCCCTCCATCGCGCCTTCGATTTCCTGGACACCGCTGCCGGCCGCTTCCGGCGCGATGCGGCGCGTGAGCAGAAAGGACGCGACCAGGGCGAGGGCGGCAATCCCGGCCGCCGCGATGACGGTCGTCACACCCGTACCGAGTCGGGCGACCAGCCACGACGGCCAATGGACCAGCATGTCGACGATGACATGAAAGGCCGCCCCCACGATTCCGGTGGCCAGGCCGCACAGTCCCGCCAGAAAAAACAAGGCGCCGTCGGAGATCGATTGCTCTGCCGGTCGATCTCCTGAAGTCACGCGCCACCTCCGATGATGAGGGACAATAATGACCGGCAAGACCCTTGTGTCAAAGCGTCAGCGCGTGAACACGACGTCGCTTATGTCGCTGCGCACTTCCCAGTGATGGCGTTCCAGCTCCGGATCGATGTGCTCCTCGGCAGGCAAACCGAGGCATAGGTAGGCGACGAGGTTCCAGCCGGCCGGGACATCGAGCGCCCGCGTCACCTTCTTGGGATCGAGGATCGAAACCCAGCCCATGCCGATCCCGTCGGCGCGCGCGGCCAGCCACAGCGTCTGGATCGCGGCGACCACCGAGTAGTGCAGCGTCTCCGGCATGGTCTGCTGGCCCAGCCCGCTGCCGGTATGGGTACCGTCGTCGGAGAAGACCGCGAGATGGACCGGCGCCTCCTTGAGGCCCGCCAGTTTCAGGCCGGCATAGATCGCATGCTTCTCGCCGGAGTAGCCGGCGAGCGCCTCCTCGTTGGCCTGCGTGAAGCTCTCGACCACGGCGCGGCGGCGCTCCGGCGATTCGACATGCACGAACCGCCAGGGCTGGCTCAGTCCGACCGAGGGTGCATGGCTCGCCACTTCCAGCAGCGCGTCGATGCGCTCGCGGGGGATCGGGTCGGTGCGGAACCGGCGCACGTCGCGCCGCCACAGGACCAGTTCGCGAAACTCGGCCCGGAAGGCCGCGTCGAAGTGCGGATACGTCGCCATCAACTCACCGATCTATGGGGTAAACGGACGAGCGATGCGTCGCCCGTCGACAGGAGGCAAGAGGAATAAAACTCGCGACCGGATGCCCCGGTTCCCGCTCGCTGTTCTATCGTCCTTCGCCGATGGCGATGGCGCAGGTCGCGTGTTCGGTCGCCACGCGGGTCCCCAGCAATCGGCCTTCGCGGCCCGCCGCCACGAGGGCCGACGCTTCCGCGATCGACGGCAACCCCTTTGCTGCGAGAACCAGCTTGGAGGCCGTGAGCACGCGCCCCGCGACGCGGTCGAGATCGTCCACCGTGCAGGCGACAAATCTCACCGACAGCCGCCGCGCGACTTCTACAAAGGCCTGTTCGGTCGCTTTCTCCGATTCCGTGGCCAGCGCGTCCAGTCGTTCGACCGGCAGGTCGAACAGGCCGAGCGCCATGCGCACGATCCGCTCGATCTCGTCCGCCGAGGCCTCGCGCCGATAGCCAACGCCGGCGACGATCATCGTCGGCTCACGCAGAGGCTGAGCGACTGCCATCGAGGGCGAAAGAGCATCACCATTCCGGAGCCTCTCCGACGCGCGCCTTGGGGCGCGCGTTCATTTCAGTTAGGGTCCGGTCTTGCCGTGCGTCAACGCGATTCATACAGCAGGGACGCGCGATCACGGCCCGTCCCTTGTGACTCGATCGGAGACCTCATGCCGGCGCGCGCGCTCATGATCCAGGGCACAGGCTCCGACGTCGGCAAATCGTTGCTGGTCGCCGGGCTGGCCCGCGTCTTCGCGCGACGCGGCCTCGAGGTCAGGCCCTTCAAGCCGCAGAACATGTCGAACAATGCCGCCGTGACGGCCGATGGCGGCGAGATCGGCCGCGCCCAGGCGCTGCAGGCGCGGGCGGCGCGCGTGCCCGTCAGCGTCCACATGAACCCGGTCCTGCTGAAACCCCAGAGCGACATCGGTGCCCAGCTCGTGGTGCAGGGGCGCGTCGTGGGCAACACTTGGGCGCGCGACTATCAGAGCATCAAGGCGGGTCTGCTCGCTTCCGTGCTCGACAGCTTCGGCCGTCTCGCGGCCGAAGCCGATCTCGTGCTGATCGAGGGCGCCGGCTCGGCGTCCGAGGTCAATCTGCGCGCCGACGACATCGCCAACATGGGCTTCGCGCGCGCCGCCGACGTGCCGGTCGTGCTGGTGGGCGACATCGATCGCGGCGGCGTGATAGCGAGCATCGTCGGCACCAGGGCCGTGATCGATCCCGAAGACGCCGCGATGATCGTGGGCTTCATCGTCAACCGCTTCCGCGGCGATCCGAGCCTGTTCAGCGACGGCATGACGCTGATCGCGGACCGGACCGGCTGGCCCTCGCTCGGCCTCGTGCCATGCTTTCCCGACGCCATCCGACTGCCCGCGGAAGACGCGCTCAGCCTGCCGGCGCGCGGTGAGCCGGACGGTGGCGTGAAGATCGTCGTGCTGGCCTATCCGCACCTCGCCAACTTCGACGATGTCGATCCGCTGCGTCTGGAGCCGGACGTCGATGTCGTGTTCGTGCGGCCCGGCCAGCCGATCCCGGGCGATGCGCGGCTCGTCATCCTGCCCGGCTCGAAAGCCACCATCGCCGATCTCGGCACCCTGCGCGCGGCCGGCTGGGACATCGACCTCCGGGCGCATCTCCGCCGCGGCGGCCACGTACTGGGCCTCTGCGGCGGCTATCAGATGCTGGGACGGCGCATTTCCGACCCCGAGGGCATCGAAGGACCGCCCAGCAGCGTCGAGGGACTTTGCCTGCTCGAAGCGGAGACCGTTCTCGGCGGCGACAAGGTCCTGATCGAGGTGACAGGCAAGACCATGGCGGAGGGCGTGCCATTCAAGGGTTACGAAATGCATGTCGGCCGCACGACCACGACCGCCCGCCCGCTGCTCGAACTCGACGGCGGCGCCACGGACGGCACGCTCGATGCGACCGGTCGGATCGCCGGTTGCTATATCCACGGTCTGCTGGCCGACGATCGCCAGCGCCGTCACTGGCTGCAGAAGATCGGCGCCGCGAGTTCCAACCTCGACTACGAGGCCGCAATGGAGGAAACGCTCGACCGGCTGGCCGATCATCTCGAAGACCATCTCGACTGTGAACGGCTTCTCGAGCTCGCGCGCGTGCCACAATTCGGTGCTACGAGTTGACCGAGCTCTCTACGAGGAAGCCATGATCGAACCATCGCGCAGGTCCTTCATCGCCGGCAGCGCCGCGCTCGCCGCTACGGCCGCCTGCGATACGCCCGCCCAGGCGCAGACGACCCGCATCACCGGCGGCACCGAATCGGCCTTCCCGTCCGCCGAGGCGCCGGGTTCGAACGAGGGCGGCTACAACATCCTCTTCATCCTGACGGACCAGGAGCATTACATGGGCCCGGGCTGGCCCGTACCGCTGCCCGGACACGAGCGGCTTCGCGCGACGGGGACCTATTTCGAGAATCATCAGATCGCGGCCGACATGTGCTCGGCCTCTCGCGCGGTGATCTATACCGGCCTGCACATGCCGCATAACGGCATCTTCGACAATGCCGGCGTGCCCTACATGAAGAGCCTTGATCCGTCGTTGCCGACCATCGGCAAAATCCTGCGCAAGATGGGCTACTACACCGCCTACAAGGGCAAGTGGCACCTGAACGGCGCGATGGCGATGGAGAACCACGCCGACGACATCAAGACGCTGTTCGAGAGCATGATGGATCGCGATTACGGCTTCTACGACTATACCGGCGTCGGCGACTTCATCGAGGGCGCGCAGGGCGGCTACCAGTACGACCAGATCACCGCGGCGCAGGCGATCCAGTGGCTGAAGGCCAAGGGCCGGCCGATGACCGACCGCAAGCAGCCCTGGTATCTCGCGGTCAATCTCGTGAACCCGCACGACGTCATGTGGGTGAACACGGACAAGCGTGGCGAGAAACCGGTGCAGGCGGTCGAGGCCAAGCTCAAGATCGATTATCCGCCGGACGATTCCTTCTATCGGCGGGAATGGAACGAGATCCCGCTGCAGAAGACCTGGCAGCAGTCGCTCGACACGCCCGACCGCGTGCCGGCGCACCGCATCTACAAGGGCGCCAATGCCATCCTGACCGGTCTGATCCCGCAGGAGGAATGGCGCATGCGGCTGCGGCAGAACTATTACTTCAACGCCATTCGCGACGCCGACCAGCAGATCGTGCAGGTGCTGGAACAGCTCGACAGGTTGGGCCTCACCGACAAGACCATCGTGATCTTCACCTCGGATCACGGCGAGCTGCTGGCCAGCCACGGCGGCCTGCAGGGCAAGGGCACGACCACCTACCGCCAGCAGAACCACGTGCCGATGCTGGTGGTCCATCCCGAGATCAAGGGCGGCCAGCGCTGCCACGAACTCACTTCGCATCTCGACTTCGTGCCGACCATCGTCGCGATGACGGCGAAGTCGACGGCGCCGGTGGCCGACACGATGAAGGAGATGAAGGGCCAGGATTTCTCGCCCCTGCTGCGCCAGCCGATCGATCCCGCCTTCACGCAGAAGCGCGGCGGCACGCTGTTCTGCTACAGCCAGCTGATGGTGCACGACGCGAATTTCACGCGGACGCTGTACGAGACCCTGCAGGACAAATCGATCGCACGCTCCGACCAGTTCAAGAAAATCGAATCGTTCCCGGTCGACTGGAAACTACGAGTCTGCATCCGCTCGATCGTCGACGAGCGCTACAAGTTCAGCCGCTACTTCTCGTTCCACGGCTTCAACACGCCGGCGACCCTGGAGGAACTGCGCGCCAAGAACGACCTCGAACTCTATGACCTCGCGAACGATCCCGACGAGGTCGTGAACCTGGCGCACGACTTCGAGCGCCATCGCGACCTGATCGCGATGATGAACGGCAAGCTGAACGCCCTGATCGCCCGCGAGATCGGCACTGACGACGGCCGCTTCATGCATCTCGACCGGTGGATCGACTGGAAGGACGCGCGGCCCAGCGCCGTCAATCTCTGAGGCGATGCAGATGGCTCGTGTCCGATGGTACTTTCTTCGGCGCACCCGGACATCGCAAAGCGATGTCCTGACGCTCCGGGGGCCGAGCTTTGCTCGGCCCTACGTACCGCAGAAGGTTCTGTAGACACCCCGATCGGCCGGCGCCGGCTCGGCGTAAGCGGCGAATTCCGGCCGCTCCTCGAAGGGCTTCGCCAGCACCGAGAGCAGTTCCTCGAACGGCGCGTAGTCCTCGCTTTCGACGGCGGCGGCCAATGCCAGCTCGACCCGGTGATTGCGGGGAATGTAGAGCGGGTTGGCGGCATTCATTGCGGCGCGCCGGCCGGCACCGTCCTGCGGCTCGCGGGCCAGACGTTCGCGCCAACGCCGCAGCCAGACGTCGAACGAGTCGGGCTTGTTCGCGAACAGGCTGCGCACTTCAGTATCGGCCGCGGGATCGGCGGCGGCGTCGCCCAGGCGGCGGAAGGTCAGGGTGAAATCGGCCTGGGCGTCGGTCATGGCATTGAGCAGGTCCTGTGCCAGCGCCGAGTCGCCCTCTTCCTCGGTGAACAGGCCGAGCTTGCGCCGCAAGCCGCCGGTCAGGGCACCGACATAGCGATCACGGAAGGTGCCCAGCGCTTCGTTGGCAATGGCCAGCGCCTTGTCGCTGTCGTCGGCCAACAAGGGCAGCAGGGTCTCGCCGAACCGCGCCAGGTTCCAGTGAGCAATGCCCGGCTGGTGGGCGTAGGCATAACGGCCCTGCTGGTCGATCGAGCTGAACACCGTTTCGGGATTGTAGGCGTCCATGAAAGCACAGGGGCCGTAGTCGATGGTTTCCCCGGCGATCGAGCAATTGTCGGTGTTCATCACCCCGTGGATGAAGCCGACAAGCAGCCACTTCGCCACCAGCGACGCCTGGCGGGCAATCACCGCCTCGAACAGGGCACGATAAGGTTCGGCAGCATCGCGGGCTTCCGGGTAGTGGCGCGCGGTGACGTGGTCGGCGAGCAGGCGCAGCGCCTCGGTGTCGCGGCGCGCGGCGAAGAACTGGAAGGTACCGACGCGCACATGGCTCGAAGCGACGCGGGTGAGCACGGCGCCCGGCAACTCGCCGTCGCGCCAGATCGGCTCGCCGGTGGTGACCGCAGCCAGCGAGCGGGTCGTCGGGATGCCCAGCGCCGCCATGGCCTCGCTCACGATGTACTCGCGCAGCACCGGCCCCACCGCGGCGCGGCCATCGCCGCTGCGCGAGAAGGGCGTCGGCCCCGAGCCCTTGAGCTGGATGTCGCGGCGCCGGCCGTCGCGATCGACGACCTCGCCCAGCAGGATGGCGCGCCCGTCGCCGAGCTGCGGCACGAAGTTGCCGAACTGGTGACCCGCATAGGCGAGCGCGATCGGCTCGGAACCCGGCGCCACGCGGTTGCCCGCCAGCATCTCGACGCCCTCGGGTGAGGCCAGCGCGGCGGGCTCAAGGCCGAGCTGCAGCGCGAGCGCCTCGTTCAGCTTCACCAGCCGCGGCGCCGCCACCGGTGTCGGCGCCAGCCGGGCATAGAACCGCTCCGGCAGCCTTGCGTAGCTGTTGTCGAACGGCAGACCCGGCAAGGCGTCCATATTCTTCCTACTCGTCGTAGCGGGCGGTGGTGATGCCGCTCATGCGGTCGTAGTGGAGTGAGATGTTATTCAGCGTGCACAGGTTCAAGTAACCCCAGACGGCCGGCGGGCCGCCATCGGCGAAGGTGACCTTGAGGTCGCCCATGCACCAGTCGGTCGGCGCCCGGTACGAAACCTGGCGTGCCTCGCCTGGCCGGATCACCGGCGGCCGCAGAAAATTCGGCCCCCACATGTTGAGCTGGGTCGGCGAAACCGAGAGCTGGGCGATCGGATACTCCATCGAATTCTTCAGCCGGAAAGTGGTTTCCTGGGCGGAGGCCGGCCCGGCGAGAAGGACCAGGACGGCGGCGACCAGACAGTGCAACTTTGACAAAACAACCTCACAGCGATCGATGGGTTGCGGGTGACTCTGTCGCAGATCGCCGAAGCGCGCTAGAGGGGGATGCATGACGCTGCTGATCAGCCATCCGTCGTTCCTCGAGCACGACACCGGCGACTATCACCCGGAGCGGCCCGACCGGCTGCGCGCGGTGACGGCAGCCCTGGCGGACGAGGAATTCGACGGCCTGACACGCCTGATCGCGCCCGCCGCCACCATGGAGCAGCTGACGCGTGTCCATCCGCTCTCCTATGTCGACACCGTCCTGGGCATCCGCCCGCCGGAAGGCGAGCTGGTCCATGTCGATGCCGACACCGTGATGAGCAGAGGCAGCGCCAATGCCGCGCGCCACGCCGCGGGCGCCGTCGTGGCCGCCGTCGATGGCGTTCTGGGCGGGCAGGCGCGCACCGCGTTCGCGGCCGTACGCCCGCCCGGCCATCACGCCACGCCCGACGTGCCCGGCGGCTTCTGCCTGTTCAGCAATGCCGCGATCGGCGCGCTGCATGCGCGGGCTGCGCATGGCATCCGCCGCATCGCCCTGATCGACTTCGACGTCCATCACGGCCAGGGCACGCAGGCCGTGGTCGAGACCGACCCGGACCTTTTCTATGCCTCGACGCACCAGTATCCGCTCTATCCGGGCACGGGTTCGATGCGCGAACGCGGCATCGACGGCAATGTCGCGAATGTGCCGCTGGCCGCGGGCAGCGGCAGCGCGGCCTTTCGGGCCGCCTGGGCCGACCGGCTGCTGCCCGCGCTCGATACGTTCGCCCCCGAACTCGTCATCGTCTCGGCAGGCTTCGACGCCCATCGTCGCGACCCGCTGGCGCAGCTCGACGTCGAGACGGAAGACTTCGTCTGGCTGACGGAGGAACTGCTCGCCATCGCCCGCCGACATTCCAGCGGGCGTCTCGTGTCGGTCCTCGAAGGCGGTTACGACCTGGCCGCCCTCGCGGAATCCGTGGCCGCGCATGTACGGTCACTGATGCGCGCCTGAAAACGTCTTGCGCCCGTAACGGTCCCGGGCGAACTTCCCGGCGCGTGAAAAATAACAGTTACTGCATCTTCATCGGCGCCATGCTCTGGGTGGCTGCGGCCGTCTTCGCCGGACCGACCCTGGCTGCCGGCGGCGCCCACATCGTCGACGATTCCGAAGTCGAGACGCCCGGCACCTGCCACGTCGAGCTCTGGGTCGCCGACTTCGTGCCCGGCGACGGCTACGCCAACATCGCCCCGGCCTGCACCACCCTCAAGATGCCGTGGCTCGAGATTGGCGCCGCCTATGCCCATTACTGGGATCAGACCATCGCCGGACCGCTGATCGGGCCCCAGCTGAAGATCAACTTCCAACCCGCCTCCAAGGGCGTCGGCTTCGGACTGGGTTTGACGGCCGCAGTCAATGTGAGGACCGGAGATCTGGGTCTGGCGAGCCTGATCGGGCTCGTGACGATTCCGGTGACGGAAAAGTTCAGGATCAACGTCAATGGCGGATGGAGCTACCTCGACAGCGACAATCCGACCGCGTTCTTCTGGGGTGGCCAGGTCGAGGTCGATGTCGGCTGGGACGTCACCCTGATGATGGAAGCCTTCGGCCGCCAGCCCGGCGTGATCGGCAACCAGATGGGCCTTCGCTACACGCCGGCCGCCCATCCGAGGTTCGATTTCGACCTGCTCGTCGGGACGACATACGATGTGCTGAACACCAAGTTCTTCACCCTCGGTGTAACCGTCCGGTTCTGATCGTCGCAGGGCGGAATCGCCGGCTGCGTGATATCGAGCGGCGCATGACGCCCCGGCAAGCCCCACAGGTGACGCTGCCCCCAAGCCCGGTCAGGACGGGCCTGGCGATGCTCGCAGCCATCCTGCTCTCGGCATCGGGCGTTCGCGCAGACGAGCCCGGCGCGGCGCGCTCGGGGTTCTATATCGGCGGCCATGTCGGGTACCTCTTCGGCACCGCCACCGCCACCTTCGCCGATCCGATCCCCGGCTCGACCGCGGGCGGGACCACGCCGTACGGCACCATCTTCGGCGGCGTGCAGGCCGGCTACGAGCACTACCTTCCCTCCCGCATGATGCTGGGCCTCGAGCTCGACATGTCCTTTCCCGGCGCGCAGGACCTCGGGCAGGTCCTGTCCTACCGGGCGACCGCAACGGCAACGGCCAACCAGCAGCTCGAATATCTCGCAAGCCTGCGCGGCCGGGTCGGCTATGCGATCGACCGATGGACACCCTTCGTGACCGGCGGCATCGCCTGGGCGAGCACGCGCACCGAACGCATCGATCTCACGACGGGCAACGACGACGCGACGCCGGGCAATATTCGCGCGGGCTATGTGCTGGGCGCCGGAATCGACTACCGATTGGATTCGAAGTGGTCGGCGCGCGCGGAATATCTCTACACCAGCCTGCCCCTGAACGGCTTCACCTTCGCCTCGCCGTCGCGCTACGATTCGCTCTACGACCTGCACCGGGTCAGGCTCGGCCTGAACTACAAGTTCGGCGCCCCCGACAAGGATCCGGACGACAAGCCCGATCGTGGACCGGGTTCATGGGAAATCCACGGCCAAACGACCTTCATCTTCCAGGGTTATCCGCCAATCGCCGCGGCCTATTCGGGCGCCAACAGCCTGCCGGCTGACGGACAGAGCCGAGAAACCTGGACGGTCTCGGCCTTCCTCGGCGTGCGGCTCTGGCAAGGCGGCGAGCTCTACTACAATCCCGAGCTGCTGCAGGGCTTCGGCGTCGCCAACACGACGGGCGCCGGCGGCTATCCCAACGGCGAGGCGCAGAAGTCGAACTTCCCCTATCCGCGCTACAACACCTCGCGCCTGTTCCTGCGCCAGGAGATCGGGCTGGGCGGCGAGCGCGAGAAGGTCGAGAGCGAATACGGCCAGCTTTCCGGCGAGCGCGACGTTTCCCGTGTCACGCTACAGATCGGCAAATTCTCGGTGAAGGACCTGTTCGACGGCAACACCTACGCCGAGGATCCGCGCATCGACTTTCTCAACTGGTCGATCTGGGCCTCGGGTGCCTTCGACTATCCCGCCGATCGCCTGGGCCTCACCTGGGGCTTCGCCGCCGAACTCAACCGGCCGAGCTGGAGCGTGCGCGCCGGCTACTTCCTGGTGGGCAACGAGCCCAATGCCAACACCTTCGACCTCGCTCTGTTCACCCGCGGCGGCTACGTCGGCGAACTGGAGCTGCGCTACCGGCCGTTCGACCGGGCCGGCGCGGTGCGTCTCGGCACCTGGATGAACAGCGCTTTCTCCGGCTCCTACAACGAGGCGGTCGCCCTTGCCGCCCTCACACCCGGCCTGACCGCCAACGATACGATCGACCAGACGCGGCGCGGCCGCACAAAGTACGGGCTCTACCTCAATCTCGAACAGGAGATCACCGACGATATCGGGCTGTTCGGACGCTTCAGCTGGAACAACGGCGCGTCGGAGATCATGGCCTTCACCGACATCGACACCAGCATCTCGCTGGGCGCCTCGCTCAAGGGAACAAGGTGGGGCCGGCCCGACGACCGGATCGGCATCGCCGGCGCCCTCAACTCGATTTCGGCCGACCACAGCAATTATCTGGCAGCCGGCGGCCTGGGTGTCCTGGTGGGCGACGGCGCCCTCACCTACGCCTCCGAAGCGGTCGTCGAGACCTACTATGCGTTCCAGCTTGCGAAGGGCCTCGTGGCCACCGCCGACTATCAGCTCCTCGCCAACCCCGCCTACAACGCGGTGCGCGGACCGGTCCACGTCTTCAGCGGACGTCTCTCGGCCCGTTTCTGAGGCGCTATTTGCGGTCCATGTGCCAGGTGCCGTCCCATCCGGCCGGGGCACCCTCGCGCAGGAACGTCTCGCAGCGTCCGACGAAGACGTGGCAGGGCGGGTCCTCCTCGCGCATCGCCGAAGCGGCCCGGAATCCGGCCAACGCCTCCTCGAAGCGACCCGCAACATAGGCGGCGCGCGCCTTGTCCCACTGGGCGAGAAACGCCGCATGCTCGGCGAGGTTCGCGGCCTCGCCCATGGGCTCGTAGACGTCGTGCGCTTCGGTGGTGCCCACGGCCACCACACGGTCGATATGGCGCCACACGAACAGCCCGGAAGTCGGCCCGGCGATTTCGCCGCTGGCCAGGATCTCGGTGCCGTAGACCTTGTTCATGCCTTCGAGGCGGGACGCCTGGTTGGCGACCTGCCCGACGAGCGTATAGTTGATGCGCTCGCGCGCACCGACATTACCCACCACGGCCGGACCCGTATGCAGTCCGAAGCGCGTGCGGAAGCCCGGCCGCCCGCGCTCGCGCCACTTCTCTGACAGCGCTCGGCCGGCAGCGGCGGCTTGCAGGGCGCCGCGACAGGCATTGGCGATGTGCTCCGGATCGGTCTCGGGCGCATTCCAGAAGGCCATGATGCTGTCGCCGATATATTTGTCGATCGTGCCGCGATTGGCCGAGATCGCCGAGCCGAGCGCCTCGAAATAGCGTGACAGCCGGCTGGTCAGAAGCTCCGGCTCCATCGTCTCGGTCAGCAGGGAGAAGCCCTCGATGTCGGTGAACATCACGGTGATCTCGCGACGCGTGCCGCCGACGCCACTGCTCTCGGGCGACCGCATAATCTGCTGCACGAGATTCTTCGAGACGTAGCGCCCGAAAATTTCCAGGCCCGCGCGCATGTTCTCGACCGCATCGGACAGGCGGACGATCTCGGTGATGCGGCTCCGCACCGGTTGCTCGTCGGAGAAATCGAGCTGACGGATACGCTCGGTCTTGAGCGCGATGCGGGTGATCGAGCGCGAGAGGATCAGCGACGCCGCCAACGCCCCGAGTGCGGCGAGTGCAACGGCCACGGCTGCGGCGATGGCCGCCCGCTGCAGAAGGACGCGCGACTCGGCCGTCAGCTCCAGGACCGGCACCGCCGCGGCGATCACGAAACGCTGCCCCAGCAGCGGCGGCATGCGGTGGACGATCACGCGATAGGTGTGACCTCCGGCGTCGACCTGCCGGTCGATCTTCGCGTCGGTGGCGACCGCCTCCTCCACGACGTTGTGCAGAAGCTGACGCACCGCCGCGTCGGCCGGCAGGCAGCCGGGCAGCGTCGGCGCACACGGTTCCGACTCGATCTCGACCTTGCCGCCCGAGTGGCCCACGACGATCACCGAGTTCTCGGTGATCTTGTAGGCCGTGAGGAGCTCCGACAGCGTGCGGAGCGTGAAGTCGAACCCCACGACGCCGATGCCGGTGCGCAGCGGAATACCGGCCGATATGCCCGCGTCGGGCGTCTGCACGAAACGATAGGGATCGGTGAGGATCGCCTGCTTCGCCTTCATCGCGTCGACGTACCAGGGCCGGGTGCGTGCGTCGAAAGTCGACGTGGTGGTCCGGGCGGGACCGTGGCTGCCGTCCGGCATATAGAACCAGTAGGTTTCCGTCCGCGGAGGCGCCCCGGCCTCGATCACCCTCACGATGATCGATTCCCCATCCGGCGCATCCAGTTCGATGCGCTGCTCGATGGTGAAGCTTTCCGGCCGCCCGGCATAGATGAAGCTGCCATCCTGATAGCCGACGAAGGCCGACTGGACCGCCGGGTGCCGGTCGAGCATGGCAACGAGCTGGTGCCGGCGCTCCTCGTCGATCACGGGATTTTCGGTCGCATTGAAGCTCGGACCGAAGGCCAGGGTCTGGCCCACGGAAATCACCACGTGCAGGCCGTCGGTGAGGAAATCCTCGACCGCCGATTCGAGATGCGACACCCTCTGGTCCGCACTGCGCTGTTCGAGCAGGTCGACGGACCGCCAGCCGAGCCACAGCAACACGCTCGTGAGCGGCACCACGACCATGGCCATCAGCGTCAGGATCGTGACGCTGAACGGAATCGACCGCCGCACCGGCTTCACACGCGAGGACGACGCAAGATCAGGCCTTCACGGCGTTCCATTTGCAGCCGCCGTCCTGGCTCTGTGCCACCAGCGTCGGCGGGGTGGCGCCAAGATCGGCAGTATAGATGATGTTCATCCGGCCGAGGTTGAAAGTGCCCTGATAGACGTTGGGGCGGAGCGACTTCATTTTCACGTCGATTCCGCCAGCCGACTTCAGCTCGGCCTGGCCGTTCGCGACCTTGAACGTATGTTCGCGGGTGAAGGAAGGATCGAGCTGGATGCAGCCCGAGATGCTGTTGGGATTCTCCTTGAACCGAAACGTCACATCGACGTTCTGTTGGGCGGCCACTGCCAGCGGCATCAGTCCCGCCAGCACGAGCGGGGCGAACTTCTTGAACATCGGGGACCGTCCTTCATTGGCCATGGGCTGCCGCATTCTACAGTGCGCGGACGGCGCCGTCAGTCCTTGCTGCGCAGCAGTCCGTAGGCCACACCGGCTATCGCGCCCCCAAGCAGCGGCGCCACCCAGAACAGCCAGAGTTGCGACAGGGCCGCGCCGCCCACGAACAACGCCGGCGCCGTGCTGCGGGCGGGATTTACCGACGTATTGGTGACCGGAATGGTCACCAGGTGAATGAGCGTGAGCCCGAGGCCGATTGCGAGCCCTGCCACGGCCGGGCTGACGCGCTTGTCCGTGGCGCCGAGGATGATGGTCACGAAACCGAAGGTCATGACGACTTCGATGACCAGCGCGGACACCAGCCCGTACTTGCCAGGCGAGTGATCGCCGTAGCCGTTGGTCGCAAAGCTACCGATCTCAGCGCCGGCCTTGCCGGTCGCAATGACATAGAGGATCGCGGCGCCCGCGATGCCGCCCAACACCTGCGCGACCACATAGGAGATGACTTCGCCGAAGGGAAAGCGACCGGCTACCGCCAGGCCGACCGTCACCGCTGGATTGAAATGACCGCCCGAGACGCCGCCCACGGCATAGACCATCGTCAGGACGGTGAGGCCGAAGGCGAGCGCCACACCGGCGAAGCCGATGCCGAGTTGCGGAAAGCCGGCGGCGAGCACGGCGCTGCCGCAGCCGCCCAGCACAAGCCAGGCGGTCCCCAGAAATTCTGCGTAGAGACGATTGGTGACAGGCATGTTCTCTCCCCGAGTTGCCGAGGCCATTTTACGCTTCGAGAGACTATTCGCCCAGCCCATGCGCAAACCCAGGGCTTTGCACAGCCTCGGACGATCTCCCGCACTGCAACAAGCGAAGCGTCACCGAACGGAAACGTCCCGTTCATGGAAGCGCCCTAGCGTGCTGCCCTTGCCGTCCAAGGGGTTCACGCCATGTTTCTGCGCCGCCGCGCTCTGATCGCCGCATCCGGCCTTGCCGCCACCAGCTTCGGCCTGCCGCGTATTGCGCTGGGCCAGGCCGACCGCCGGCCCACCATCACCATCGCCGTGCAGCAGATCGCCAACAGTGCCGCGCTGGAGCCGCTGCGCGAGCAGTCCAATGTCGGGCAGCGCGTCTTCTCTTTCATGTTCGAGCGCCTGATCATGCAGGACCTGCTCGCCAAGCTGGAGGAAGTCCCCGGCCTCGCGGAGAGCTGGAAACGTATCGACGCCCGCACCGTCGAGTTCACCCTGCGCAAGGGCGTGAAGTTCCACAACGGCGACGAGCTGACGGCCGACGACGTGGTCTTCACCTTCAGCCGCGACCGCATGTTCGGGCCGGACTACGACATCACCTCGAACAAGACGCTGTTCACCTCGGTCCTCATCCGCGATGCGGTTCAGGGCAAGAACCTGCCGCCGGAGGTGCCGGCGGTGGCCAAGCGCCTGTTCCCGGCGCTGGAGAAGGTCGAGGCCGTCGACAAGTACACGGTCCGCTTCGTCAACCGTACGCCGGATGTCACGATGGAGGGCCGCATCGGCCGCCTCGGCAGCGACATCGTCTCGCGCCGCGCCTACGAAGAGTCCAAGAGCTGGCTCGACTGGGCGCGCGCGCCGGTCTCGACCGGGCCCTACAAGGTGCGCGAATTCGTGCCCGACCAGTCGCTGACCCTCGACGCGCACGATGACTACTGGGGCGGCCGCCCGCCGCTCAAGAGCGTGCGCATCATGGTGGTGCCCGAGGTCGCAACCCGCATCAACGGCTTGCTGGCGGGCCAGTTCGACTTCATCTGCGACGTGCCGCCGGATCAGATTCCGGGCATCGAGAAGAATCCGAAGTTCGAGGTGCTGGGCAGCACGATCGTCAACCACCGCATCACGGTGTTCGACAAGAACCATCCGCGGCTGGCCGATCCGCGCATCCGCCAGGCCTTCACGCACGCCATCGACCGCCAGGCGATCGTCGATGCGCTGTGGTCGGGCCGCACCCGCGTACCGGCCGGCCTGCAGTGGGAATTCTACGGCCCGATGTTCGTCGAGAACTGGACGGTGCCGGCCTACGATCTGGCCAAGGCCAAGGCCCTGCTAAAGGAGGCCAACTACAAGGGCGATCCGATCCCCTACCGCCTGCTCAACAACTACTACACCAACCAGGTGTCGACCGCGCAGGTGCTGGTCGAGATGTGGCGCGCCGCCGGCCTCAACGTGCAGATCGAGATGAAGGAGAACTGGCAGCAGATCTTCGACGCCAACAGCCCGCGTGCCGTGCGCGACTGGTCCAACAGCGCCGGCTTCAACGACCCGATCTCCTCGCTGGTCGCCCAGCACGGGCCGCAGGGCCAGCAGCAGCAGGTCGGCGAATGGACCAACGAGGAGATGAACAAGCTTTCGGTGGCGATGGAGGTCGAGACCGACATGTCCAAGCGCAAGGCGATGTTCAGGCGCATGCTCGAAATCTGCGAGCGCGAAGACCCAGCCTATACGGTGCTGCACCAGAACGCGACCTTCACGGCCAAGCGCAAGGACATCAAGTGGAAGGCCTCGCCGTCCTTCGCCATGGAGTTCCGTAGCAACAACTTCTCGATCTGAGGACGGTGCAATGACGGCTCCCCTCGTTGCGGTGCGTGGGCTCACCGTCGATTTCGCGAGCGGCGCGCAGGCTTCGCGCGCCGTCGACGGGGTGAGTCTGGAGATCGCGCCCGGCGAAGCGCTGGGCATCGTGGGCGAATCGGGCTCGGGCAAGAGCGTGACCTGGCTGGCCGCGCTCGGCCTCCTGCCGACCAAAGCCCGCGTGACGGGCTCGGTCCGGATCGAAGGAAAGGAACTGGTCGGCGCCGCGCGCAGCGACCTCGAACAGGTGCGCGGCAAGCGCATCGCCATGATCTTCCAGGACCCGTCGAGCTGCCTCAATCCGGTCCATCGCATCGGCCGGCAGCTTGTCGAGGCGCTCGGCCTGCATCGCGGCCTCGGCGGACGCGCCGCCGAGGCCGAGGCGCTGCGCCTGCTCGACCAAGTGGGCATCGCCGACGCCCGCCGGCGCCTGTCCGACTATCCGCATCTTCTGTCCGGCGGCCTGAACCAGAGGGTCATGATCGCCATGGCGCTGGCCGGCGAGCCCGACCTGCTGGTCGCCGACGAGCCCACGACGGCGCTCGACGCTACCATCCAGGCGCAGATCCTCGCCCTACTCGGCAGCATCCGGCGCGACACCGGCATGGCGCTCGTGCTGATCAGCCACGATCTGGGGGTCGTTGCCGAGAACGTCGACCGCGTGGCGGTGATGTATGCCGGCCGCCTCGTCGAGGAAGCGCCCGGCACCGACCTGTTCGGTTCGGCACGTCATCCCTACACGCAGGGCCTGCTGGCGGCTCTGCCCACCCTCACCGGTCCGCGCCGGCGCCTCGCCGCCATCCCCGGCACGGTGCCCGAACCCGACAACATGCCTGCCGGCTGCGCCTTCGCGCCCCGCTGTCCCGTCGCCGAGACGAGATGCGCGACGGTGCCGCCGCCGTCGCGCACCGTCGGCTTCCTTCATGTCGCCGCCTGCCATCGCCGCATCGAGGCGGGCGTGTCCCCCTGGACCCAACCGCAGGCCGCGGAATGAGCGCGCTACTCCAGGCGTCGGACCTGCGCCGGCACTATCGGGTCCGCAGCGCCCCCGGTCTGTTCGCGCCCAAGGCGGTGCTGCGCGCCGTCGACGGCGTGTCGCTCGCCCTCCATCCGGGCCGCACCTTGGGTCTGGTGGGCGAATCGGGCTGCGGCAAGTCGACGACCGGCAAGCTGGTGCTGGGACTGGTGCCGCCCACGTCGGGCACCGTGCACTATCGAGGACAGCCGTTACCGCCGGTCGGCACGCCCGCCTGGCGCGGCCTGCGCCGGCATGTCCAGATGGTCTACCAGGATCCCTTGGGCGCACTCGACCGCCGACTGCCGATCGGCACGCAGATCGAGGAGCCGCTGATCATCCACGCGCAGGCCCCGGCCGCGGAGCGCCGCGACCGCGCGCTGGCGGTCATGGAATCGGTCGGCCTGCAGCGGCACCAATATGAGCGCTATCCGCATGAATTGTCGGGCGGCCAGCGCCAGCGCGTGGTGCTGGCGCGTGCCTTGATGACGGAGCCGGACCTTCTGGTCTGCGACGAGCCGATCTCGGCGCTCGACGTCTCCATCCAGGCGCAGGTCGTGAATCTTCTGCTCGACCTGCAGGAGCAGCTGGGCATTGCCTATCTGTTCATCAGCCACGACCTCAGGGTCGTGCGCCAGGTCAGCCACGACGTTGCCGTCATGTATCTCGGCCGCATCGTCGAGCAGGGCGAGGCCGAGAGTCTGTTCGCCGCGCCTGCGCATCCCTATACGCGCGCGCTGGTGTCGGCGATCCCGACCGTGGCTTTCGGCGGCGGCCCGAAGCGCGAGCGCCTGCTGCTGCAGGGCGATCCGCCCAATCCGGTCGACGTCCCTGCGGGCTGCGCCTTCCACACGCGCTGCCCCTTCGCCACCGCGCAGTGCCGCGCCGAAGCGCCGACGCTGCAACCCCTGTCGGGCGGCCGCATGGTCGCCTGCCACCGCGTCCATGAACCCGCCCTGCAGGTCGCCGCCTGATGCTGATGTTCGCCACCTCGCGCCTGCTGCGCGCGGGCCTCACCATCCTGTTCGTGATGACCTTCGCCTTCGTGGTGCTGCGGCTGTCGGGCGATCCGGCGCTGCTCATCATGTCGGTCGACGCGCCGCCCGAGGCGATCGCGGCGTTCCGTGAATCCTGGGGTCTCAACCAGCCGATCTGGGACCAGTACCTGTCCTATATCGGCCATGCCCTCACCGGCGATTTCGGCAAGTCGATGCGCGACGGACGGCCCGCCATCGACCTCGTGATGGAACGCGTGCCGGCGACCCTCGCCATCACCATGCCGGCGCTGGCGCTCAAGATTGGCCTCGGCATTCCCGCCGGCATCTACGCCGCGCTGCATCGCAATTCGATGGCCGACCGGCTGACCATGGCGGCTTCTGTCGCGGGCTTCACCATGCCGAGCTTCGTGCTGGCGCTGCTGCTGGTGCTGGTGTTCGCGGTCCAGCTCGGCTGGCTGCCGGCCAGCGGCAACAGCGGCCTTTCCTCCGCCATCCTGCCGATCGTGACCCTGGGCACCGGCGGCGCGGCGATCATGGCGCGCTTCACGCGCTCGGCCATGCTCGAAGTACTGGGCCAGCCCTATATCCGGGCCGCCTCGGCCAAGGGCGTGACCTGGCACGCCGTCGTGACCCGCCATGCGCTGCCCAACGCCGCCATCCCGACCGTCACCATCATCGGCTTCATGGTGGGCAGCCTGGTGGCCGGCGCCGTCGTGGTCGAAAGTGTCTTCTCCTGGCCGGGCGTCGGCCGGCTGCTGGTCTCGGCCGTGGCCAACCGCGACCTCGCTGTCGTGCAGGCGATCCTGATGGTGATCGCGGCCTGGATGGTGATGGCCAACCTCACCGTCGACCTCGCCTATGGCTGGCTCGATCCGCGCGTGCGCGGCACGGCTGCGGCGCACTAGGACAAAGCAACATGGCCATCGTCGAAGCCGCCCCCGCTCCTGCCATCCGTCGTCGCCGCCTCCTCTCCCTGCCACTCGGCGTGACCCTGGCGCTCGTCTGGCTCGCGCTGATGGTCGTGACGGCGCTGGGCGCCGATTTCCTCGTGCCCTATTCCATCACCGCTCTCGACCTCAAGGCGCGCCTGGCGCCGCCGGTCCTGATGGGCGGCACCTGGGCCCATCTCCTGGGCACCGACGAGCTCGGCCGCGACGTGCTCTCGCGGCTCATCATGTCGATTCGCATGAGCCTGCTGATCGCCTTTTTCGGCACGATCATCGCGGCGACGCTCGGCACGGCATTGGGCTTCCTTGCCGCGCACTTCCGCAAGGCCGTCGAGCAGATAGTGCTGATGGCCATCGATTTCCAGGCCAGCATGCCGTTCATGATCATCGCGCTGGCGGTCTTGGCCTTCCTCGGCAACAGCCTGCCGCTGTTCATCGCGCTGATGGGCTTCCATTCCTGGGAGCGCTACGCCCGCATCGCCCGCGGCCTCACCCTGGCCGCCAATGAGCAGGGCTATGCTGCCGCGATCCGCCAGCTCGGCGCGAGCCCGGCCCGCATCTACGGCCTGCACATCCTGCCCAACATCGCCTCGACCCTGATCGTGTCGATGACGCTCACCTTCCCCGAAATCATCCTGCTGGAGAGCGGCCTGTCGTTCCTCGGCCTCGGCGTCCAGCCGCCGCTCGCGTCGCTGGGCAACATGGTGGGCTATGGCCGCGAGTACATCAGCCACGCGCCGTGGATCATGCTGGCCCCGGCCGCGACGATCGTGCTGACGACGCTGTCGATCAGCCTTCTGGGCGACTGGCTGCGCGACCGGCTCGACCCGACGTTGCGCTAGCGGTTCCTAGGCTTTCTTTCTTGCCTGCGGATAGAGCGTCTCGCCGCGCTTCAGCATCTCGACGAAGGTCACGATCTTCCTCTTTCGCCCCGCCTCGGTCTTCATGTTGTTGAGTTGGAAGGCGAGCGCGAAGCGGTTCTGGGCATTGAGCCTGGCCAGCATCGCCTTAGCCTCGGGCTCGGTGTCGATGGCGGCCTGCAGATCGTCGGGAATCGTCGAGCCCTTGGTTCGATAGGCGCGCTCCCATCGCCCGTCCTTCTTCGCGGCCTCCACCTGTTTCAGCCCGTGCACCGTCATGCGCCCTTCGTCGATCAAGCGGGAGACGTTGTCGACGTTGACCTGACTCCAGATGCTCCTGGGCCGGCGCGGCGTATAGCGCTGCAGGAAGCTCTTGTCGTCGAGGCCCTTGCAGATGCCGTCGATCCAGCCCCAGCAGAGAACAGCGTCGATGGCTTCCTTGTTCGTGATCGACTTCATCCCCGATTTGATCTTGAAGATCCTGATCCAGAGTTCGTCTTCCTTGTCGTGATGCTTCCCGAGCCAGGCGTAGAAGCTCTCCGCATCTTCGAAAAGGCGGACCTTGTCCGGGTCGACCTTGACCGGCGGCATCAGCACACCCGGTAGCGTTCGACGGCATCCCGATCGAGCTCGATGCCGAGGCCTGGCCCCTCCGGCAGCAGGATGTGCCCGGCTTCGAGCTTGAGCGGCGCCTTGAGCAGCTTGGTGCGCAGCGCGTTGTCGCTCATGTCGTACTCCAGCATCGAGGGATGCGGCGGATGGTCGGTATGCGGCGTCGCCGGCAGCGCCGCGAGGAAGTGGCAGGCGGTCGCCAGCCCCACCGCGCCGCCCCAGACATGCGGCGCCACCCGCAGGTTCTGTGCGTGCGCCAGCGCCACGATGCGCTTGGCCTCGGTAATGCCGCCGACGCCGGGAAGCGAGGGCTGAACGATGTCGATGCAGCGCCCGTCGATCAATGCGCGGAAGTCGCGAACCGTGTGGTGCGCCTCACCGGCCGCCAGCGCGATCGGCGAGCGCGCCCGCAGTTCGGCATAGCCGCGGAAATCGCCCGGCGGCAGCGGCTCCTCCATCCAGTGGATGTCGAAGGACTCGATCGCCCGGGCGCATTCCAGCGCCACGTCGACCGTATAGGCGCCGTTGATGTCGACCAGGAGCAACTTGTCGGGTCCCAACGCTTCGCGGGCAAGCTTCACCCTCTCGACGTCACTCTTGATGCCCCGGCCGATCTTGATCTTGGCGCCGGCATAGGGATGCGCCGCCGCCTCCGCCATCATGTGTTCGAGCTGGCGGTCGGGGTCGTCGGAGAAGAAGCCGGTCGAGGCATAGGCGGGAAAGCGCGTCGCGCCGCAGCCGCCAATCAGGTCGCAGACCCGCACGCCGAAGCCGCGTGCCATCGCGTCCCACAGCGCCACGTTGATTCCCGCGAGACAGGACGTGAGCTGGTTGCCCACGCCCAGGTGATAAATCGCATTGCGCACCTTCGCCTCGACATGGTCGAAGTCGAAGACGCTGCGACCGACGAACATCGGCTCGAGCATGCGGAAATATTCCCGCGTCACCAGCGGATTGCCGAAGGCCTCGCCGATTCCCGTCACGCCCTGGTCGGTCTCGACCTCGACCAGCCCGCCCTGGCGACGGAAGCCGCCGCCGCGCGACATGCCGTAGGCCTTCTCCGGCGCGAAGGCATATTCAAGTCCGATGAACGAAAGACGGCGGATCGTCGGCATGGCAGCTCCTGCAAATCCCGCGCTATGGTGGGGCCCAAAGCAAATCGGAGGCAACCGCTCATGACCATCCCCAAAACGCACCGCCGCGTCGTCCTCGTACGCCGTCCGCCGGGCGAGCCCGCCGAAACCGACTTCCGGGTCGAGGAGGCGCCGGTGCCCGAGCCGCGCCACGGCGAGGTGCTGGTGAAGGTGCACTATCTTTCGCTCGATCCCTACCAGCGCGGCCGCATGCGCGACGCCGCCTCCTACGCCTCGCCCGTCGGGCTCGGCGAAGTGATGACCGGCGGCACGGTGGGCGAGGTCGTGGCCTCGCAGAATCCCGACTTCAAGGTGGGCGACATCGTCGAGGATCGCCTCGGCTGGCAGGAATATGCGATCGGCGGTGGGCCGGCCCTGCGCAAGGTCGATCCCTCGCTGGCGCCGATCTCGACCGCCAACGGGGTGCTGGGCATGCCCGGCATGACCGCCTATTTCGGCCTGCTGCATGTCGGCCAGCCCAAGCCCGGCGAGACGGTCGTCGTATCGGCGGCCTCCGGCGCGGTCGGCCAGGTCGTGGGCCAGATCGCGAAGATCATGGGCTGCCGGGTCGTCGGCATCGCCGGTGGCACCAAGAAGTGCGCCTTCGTGAAGGACGAGCTCGGCTTCGATGCCTGCATCGACTACAAGGCCGAAAAGGACCTCGATGCCGCGCTGCGCGCCGCCTGCCCCAACGGGCCCGACGTCTATTTCGACAATGTCGGCGGCGAGATCACCGACGCCGTCCTGCGCAACATCAACTTCTTCGGCAGGGTCGCGCTGTGCGGCTCGATCTCGCAGTACAACGCGACCGGCGCCTCGATGGGACCGCGCCTGCTCGGCACCTTCGTCGGAAAGCGCGTGATGGCGCGCGGCTTCATCGTCACCGACTTCGCGCAGCATTACGGCCCCGCGATGCGCCAGATGGGCGAATGGATCCGCGACGGCCGGCTGAAGTACCGCGAGGACATCGTCGAGGGCATCGACAAGGCGCCACGCGCCTTCATCGGCCTGCTGCGCGGCGAGAACTTCGGCAAGATGCTGGTCAAGCTGGCATGAGCTACGACGCGCCCTTCGCCGGCCTCAAGGTCGTCGACTTGAGCCAGGGCATTGCCGGCCCCTATTGCGCCATGCTGCTGGCCCAGCACGGCGCCGAGGTAATCAAGGTCGAGGGCATCGGCGAGGGCGACTGGGCGCGCACGCTCGGCGTCCACTACGGCAGCCACAGTGCCTTCTCGATCATCGGCAACATGGGCAAGCGCAGCCTCTCGGTCGACCTCAAGAGCGAGGCCGGCAATGACGTCGTGTGGCGCATGCTGCAGGACGCCGACGTCTTTCTCGAAGGCTTTCGGCCAGGCGTGATCAAGCGGCTGGGCTTCAACTATGAAGCGGTGTCGGCGCGCGTGCCACGCCTCCTCTACGTGTCGATCTCGGGCTTCGGCCAGACCGGACCGCTCGCTGAGCGGCCGGCGATGGACCCAGTGCTGCAGGCCTATACCGGCATGATGGCGGAGAATCGCGGCGAGGACGGGATTCCCCATCGCGTGCCGGTGATCGTGGTCGACATGTCGACCGCGCTCTACGCCTTCCAGGCCGTGAGCGCGGCGCTCTACGCGCGGCGCGACGAAGCGAAAGGGCGCTACATCGACGTCAGCCTGATGCAGTCGGCGACGGCCCTGCAGTCGATCCGCCTCATGGCCTGCCATCTCGAAGGCGGCACGATGAAGCCGGGCGGTGTGCCCGGTGGCGTGTTCAGGACCGCCGATGGCTGGATGTCGATCCTCGCCCTCAAGGATCGCGACTGGCAAAGCCTCTGCGCCCTGATGGACGTCCCTGCGCTGGCGCACGAGGAACGCTTCGCCACGCCGGCGGCGCGTCTCGCCAACGAAGCGGCGCTCTATGCGATCGTGCGGCCGATGATCGAGGCGAAGACCTCGGCGCACTGGAGCGACAAGCTCACCGAGGCAAAGCTGATGCACGAGCGGCTGAACAGCTACGCCGACTTCCTCGAACAGCCGCATGTAAAAGAAACCGGCCTGATCCACTGGCTCGAACAGGCCGGCATGCCGCAGAAGGTGCCGGTACCCGCCCTGCCCGGCATGCTGCCGCCCGCCCCCGGCACGGCGCGCGCGGAGGCACCGGTGCCCGGCCAGCACAGCCGCACCATTCTGGAGGAGCACGGCTACGGGGCGGCCGAGATCGACGCCCTGATCGCCAATGGCACCGTCGCCGCAACGAGGTAGAGCCATGCAAAAGAAAGCCGTCGTCGTCGGCGCGCTGGGCGTCATCGGACGTTACATCGTCGAGCGGCTGGTGGCCGAGGGCGACTGGCAGGTCGTGGGGCTGTCCCGCCGGCCGGAGAGGAACGGGCCGCGCTACCGGCACGTCTCCGTCGACCTGCTGGACCCCGGCGACGTGGCGGTGAAACTTAACGACCTGCGCGACGTCACGCATGTCTTCTACGCCGCCTTCCAGCCCGGCACCGGCAACGCGGCGGGCTACGCCTCGGTGATCGCGCCCAACCGCGACATGCTGGTGAACTCGGTCACCGCCATCGCCAAGGCGTCCAAGAGCCTGCAGCGCGTCGTGCTGGTCACCGGCACGAAGTACTACGGCACGCATCTCGGACCGCTGAAGACGCCGATGCGCGAGACCGATCCGCGGCACATGCCGCCCGATTTCTACTTCGACGAGATCGACTGGCTGACCGGCTTCCAGCGCGGCAAGCGCTGGAACTGGACAGAGCTCAGGCCCCAGACCCTCTGCGGCTTCGCGCCCGGCACGGCCATGAGCATCATGCCGGCCATCGCCGTCTATGCCGCGATCTCGAAGGAACTCGGCCTGCCGCTGCGCTTCCCCGGCAAGCCGGGCGCCTACGGCACGATCTACCAGGTGACCGAGTCCTCCCACTTCGCCAGTGCGGCGCTGTGGGCCGCCACCGAGAAGCGTGCCACCAACCAGGCCTACAACATCACCAACGGCGACTATTTCCGCTGGTGCAACGTCTGGCCGCGCATCGCCCGGGTCTTCGACATGCCGGTGGGCGAGCTGCAGACGATCAACCTGACCCAGCAGATGGCCGACAAGGCGGATCTGTGGACGGAAATGACCAGCAAGTACAAGCTGAAGAAGTTCGAGTTCGGTCAGCTCGTCGCCTGGCCATTCGCCGACTATGTATTCGGCTCGGACTGGGACGTGATGTCCGACGTCACCAAGAGCCGCCTGCACGGCTTCCACGAGGTGGTCGACAGCGAGGCCATGTTCGAACGCCTGCTGACGCGCTTCCGGAAGGAGAAGATCGTGCCCTAGCGGGTGGCCAAACGACAGACTACAAGGGTGAAGGCCCGGACATTGCTTCGGGTGTGACGGCTGCGGGGGCGCCGTCAATCAGGGGGAGCAAAGTCGTAGATGAGTGAGTCGTCCAGCCTCCTGCCGCCCGAACCGTGGCCGCAGCGTATTTCGCGTATTCTCGCCTGGGTGGGCGGCGCCATCATCCTCGTCGGCTGCAGCGGCCTCATCACCATCGACGTCATCACCCGCTACCTCTTCAAGCGCGGCATGGTCGAGAGTTTCGAAGTCTCGGGCTACGCGCTGGCCGCCTGCATCGGCCTCGGGCTCGGCTTTGCCACCACCTCCAAGACGCATATTCGCGTCGACATCCTGCTCGATGCCTTTCCCAGATCCGTCCGCGTGGCCTTCGACCTGCTCGCCGCCCTGTCGATGGCGCTGCTGGCCGTCGCCCTCGCCTGGTTCTGCTGGGGTACGCTCGCGCAATCCATGGCGATGAACGCCAAGTCGGTGTCGGCCCTGCAGACGCCGATGGCGCTGCCGCAATCGGTCTGGTGGGTCGGCATCTTCTGGTTCGCCTGTGTGGCCGTGCTGCTGCCCATCCAGGCCGTGCTGCGCCTGCTGGCCGGCGACGGCCCGGGCTTCGACGCCCTGATCGGCAGCCTGCGCGTCAACGAGGAGATCAGCCAGGCCGGCGTCGAGCAGGCGCCTCCCGAGAAGGGGACGCCGCGATGATCGGCACAGCATTTTCGCTGCTCGTCGTCCTGGTGGGCATCAGCCTGCCGGTCGCCGTCGCGCTCGGCCTGATGGCCTATGTCCTGTCGGAGCGCTACGCCTTCTTTCCGATGACCGGCGCGATCGGCGAGCTGGCCTGGAACTCGTCGAACGACTTCATCCTGATCGCCGCGCCCATGTTCATCATGATGGGCGAGCTGATGCACCGGTCCGGCATGAGCGAGCGCCTGTTCGCTGCCCTGGCACCCTGGTTTGCGCGCATCCCCGGCCGGCTCATCCACACCAACATTGCGGCCAGTGCGATCTTCGCGGCAACTTCGGGTTCCTCGGTGGCCACGGCCGCGACCATCGGCACGGTCGCCATCCCCAACATGGACAAGGGTGGCTACAACCGGCCGCTGTTCCTGGGGTCGATCGCTGCCGGCGGGACCCTCGGCATCCTGATCCCGCCGTCGATCAACATGATCATCTATGCCGTGCTGACGGATACGTCCGTCGCCGACCTGTATGCGGCGGGGTTCATTCCCGGCTTCATGCTGGCGGGCCTGTTCTCGCTGATGGTGCTGGCGCTCTGCCTGTTCCGCCCGCAATGGGCCGGCCCCAGGCGCGATACGGCGAACCTCTGGCAGGAACGAATCTCCGGCCTGAAGAACCTGCTGCCGCCGCTCGGCCTGTTCCTCGTCGTCGTGGGGTCGATCTATGCCGGCATCGCCACGCCAACCGAAGCAGCGGCGCTCGGCCTGATGGCCACGCTCGGCCTGGTCGCGGCGAATGGCCAGCTCACCGTGCCGGTGCTGCTGCGGGCCTTCGAGGGCACCGTGCGCACGACCTGCATGGTCATGCTGATCGTGATCGCGGCCTTCTTCCTCAATTTCGTCATGGTGTCGATCGGCCTGGTCAAGGCCATCACCGACTCGGTGCTGGAGCTGGGTCTCTCGCCGCTTGGCATGCTGATCGCCATCGTCGTGTTCTACCTGATCCTGGGCTGCTTCATGGAGACACTGTCCATGATGATCGCCACCACGCCGGTGGTGGTCCCCGTGATCGTGGCGCTGGGCTACAGCCCTGTCTGGTGGGGCATCGTCTTCGTCATCCTGATGGAGGCCGCCCTGATCACCCCGCCGGTCGGACTCAATCTCTATGTCGTGCAGGCGGTGCGGCGCACCGGCGCCTTCTCCGACCTCTGCATCGGTGCGCTGCCCTTCGTGGCGATGATGCTCGTCATGATCGCGATCCTGATTGCCTTTCCCCAACTGGCCCTGTGGCTGCCGGCCCTTCTCAAGGCCTGATCTCTCAAAGGAGGATTTCATGTTCCTGAAGCAACTCGTCGCGGCGGCGGCTCTGGCCGGCTCGTTCGCCTTCGGCAGCGCCGTGGCACAGACACCGCCGGCCCTGCCCTCGACCTCATTCAACGTGGTGGGCAGCATCGGCGGCCTGTCGATGTACACCAGCCGCGAAGTCCCCTTCTGGACGGTGACCGTGCCGAAGGAATCGGGCGGCGCGATCAAGGTGCAGGTCAAGCCCTTCACCGAGCTCGGCTTCAAGGGCGCCGAGATCTTCCGCCTGGTCTCCAGCGGCACGCTGCAGTTCGCCACCACCGTGCTGAACTACAATTCCGGCGAAGTGCCGATGAACGAAGCCGCCGACCTGGTGGGCCTCGTCGGCTCCGTCGAGGAACTCGAGAAGGTCATCGACGCGATCCGTCCGGCCTATGCCAAGTTCCTCGAGGAGAAGCACGGCATCAAGCTGCTGGGCTTCGGCTCCTACCAGGCGCAGGTCCTCTACTGCCGCGACGCCTTCGTCACGATCGCCGACCTGAAGGGCCGCAAGATCCGCGCGTCGGGCGCGTCGCAGCAGGCCTTCGTCACGCACATCGGCGCCTCGCCGCTCAACATCGCCTTCGCGGAGGTCCAGCCGGCGCTGGCCAGCGGCGTCGTCGATTGCGCGATCACTGGCGCGCTGTCGGGCTACAAGTCGAAGTGGCACGAGGCGGCGAAGTTCATTTCGCCCATGCCGGTCAATTTCGGCGTGGCCGCGCAGCTCGCGAACCTGAAGTGGTGGAACTCGCTCGATCCCAAGGTCCAGGCCTTCCTGCAGACCGAACTGAACAAGCTCGAAAAGTCGATCTTCGAGCAGGCGCGGACCGAGACCCAGACCGGCATCAACTGCAACACCGGCACCGGCCCGTGCAGCGAAGGCGCCCCCGCCAACATGAAGCTGGTGCCCGTCACCTCCGCCGACGAGGCGCTGCGCAAGGACGCGCTCACCAAGGCGATCCTACCGTCCTTCGCCAAGCGCTGCGGCCCGGAGTGCGTCAAGACCTGGAACGACACGGTCGGCAAGACGGTGAACATCACGCTGGCACCGTAACGGGCCAACCGTGATCACCCTGCTGACCCCCGCGAACTACCTTCGCACGCCGTGGAAGAACGGCGGCGGCACGACCGTCGACATCGCCTTCTCGGGCGATGTCTGGCGGTTCGGCCGCACGCCGATCGTTCTGCCGGGCCCGTTCTCCGACTACACGGGCTTCGACCGTGTCCAGGTCCTGGTCTCAGGAAGCGGGTTGGTCCTGGAAACGCCGAAAGGCGAGATCGATGTGCGCCAGCCGTTCCGGCCCGTCCGTTTCACCGGCGAGACGCCGATCGTGAGCCGACTCGAGGCGGGACCGGTCGAAGTGGTCAACCTGATCGGCGCCCGAGCCCGGGTGAAGGTCGACATCGCCGTGCTCGACGAGGACCGGACGCTCCTCCTGCAGCCCGGGACGCACATTGCGTACAGCCCTCATGGCGATGCGACGGTGACAGTGCAGGACGAGTCTTACGAACTCGCGTCTGATCATGCGCTGCGGTTGGACATCACGCGGCCGACAGAGCTCAGCGGCCAGGTCGGCTGCCTGCTCGTCGGCAGCATTGTGGCGGCATAGGAGACGGGCTCGATGAGGATCGCGGTTGTCGGCGCCGGCGGCGTCGGAGGCGGATATGGCGCGGCGCTCGCGCATGCCGGCGCCGACGTCACCTTCATCGCCCGCGGCCCCCATCTCGCGGCGATGAAGAAAGACGGCCTCCGCGTCCAGAGCGTGCGCGGCAACACCCATCTGCAGCCCACACAGGCCACCGAGCATCCGGCCGAGGTCGGGCCGGTGGACTATGTGCTGTTCTGCGTGAAACTGTGGGACGTGGAGAGTGTCGGCACGGCGATCAAGCCGATGGTGGGGCCCGACACCGCCGTCATCACCCTTCAGAACGGCGTCGACGCCCATGAGCGGCTGATCCCGATCCTGGGCCCCCGTGCGGTCATGCCGGGCGTCGCCAACATCAGCGCGACCATCGCCGAGCCCGGCCTGATCCGCCAGACCGGCACGGTCATGCGCATGGTGTTTGGCGAGCCGGACGGCAGCCGCAGCGCCCGCGCCGTGGCCCTGGCCGAGATGTGCAAGAAGGCCGGCATCGACGGCGTTTTGAGCGAGGCCATCCTGACCGACCTCTGGATCAAGTTCGTCCTGCTGGCCTCCAATGCCGGCGTCATGGCGCTGACGCGCCTTCCGGTCGGCAAGCTGCGCGACGACGCCGATATCAACGCGATGTTCCGCGCCGCCTATGAGGAAGTGGCGGCTGTCGGACAGGCCCTGGGCGTCCCCCTGCCCGCCGACATCGTCGAGCGTACGCTGGACTTCAACCGCAATGCCCCGCCGCACTTGATGGCGTCGATGGCGGTCGACCTGCTGCGCGGCAACCGCATCGAGCTGCCCTGGCTGTCGGGCAAGGTCGTGGCGCTGGGCAGGAAGCACAATGTCCCGACACCGACGCACGCGCTGATGTATGCTGCGCTGAAGCCCTACATCATGGGCACGCCAGCCTGAGGAAACCATGCGCGTCCTGCTCGTCCTTCTGTTCGCCCTCGCCGCAGGCGGCGCCTCGGCCGCCGACCTCAAGCTCCTGACCGCCGGCGCCTACAAGTCGGCGGCCCTCGAGATCGTCGCCGACTTCGAGAAAAAGACCGGCCACAAGGTGACGATCGACAGCGGCACGACCGGCGCCCTGCAGAAGCGCGTCGCTGCCGGCGAATATTTCGACGTGGTCGTTATCCCGCCCATCCCGATGGCCCAGTTCCTGGGTAATCGGATCGACGAAAGCAGCGCCAAGGAACTGGCCCGCGCCGGCGTCGGCATGGCGATCAAGCAGGGCGCGCCGGTGCCCGATATTTCCGAACCCGACGGCTTCAAGAAGGCGCTGCTGGCGGCCCACGCCGTCGCCTATGTCGACCCTGCCTCGGGCGGGTCGAGCGGCATCTACGTTGCCCAGCTTTTCCAGCAGATGGGGATCGCCGACCAGCTCAAGTCGAAGAGCGTGCTGGTCCAGGGTGGCCTGGCCGCCGAGCAGATCGTCACCGGCAAGGCCGACGTCGCGCTCCAGCAGAGCAGCGAGCTGATGGGCGTACCGGGCGTGCAGTTCGTCGGCCCAATCCCGCTGATGCTGCAGAACTACACGATCTATTCCGGTGGCGTGTCCGTTGGCTCCCGGAACCGTACCGCCGCCGACGCGCTCCTGCTGGCGCTGGCCAATCCCGAGAACGGCAAGATCCTGAAGTCTAAGGGTCTCGACAGTCCGTAGGGTACGGCCATCCACCTCAAGCTCCCCTCCCCCGTCAAAACGGGGGAGGAAAAGAATTCTCAGTTCAGACGTCGATCACGCCGGATTCACTTGATCTCCTGGAACGCCTCTTCCCAGGCACGGATCGTGTGATCGATGTCGGCCTGGGTGTGCGCCACGCTGACATAGTACTTGCTGTCGCCCTTCATGATGCCGCGGGCGCGCAGGGCCTGGTTGAAGCGCTTCAGGATCGCGGTGTCGGCCTTCAGCGTGTCGCGATAGTCCTTGATCGGCTGGTCGGTGAAGATGATGTCGAACAGCGGCGGCTCGCCGATCACCTGCGCCTTGAAGCCATGCTTCCTGATCAGTTCCGACAGCGCGTCCATCAGCTTGCGGCCGTTGGCGAAGACGCCCTCGTAGGTGCCCGGGCGCTTCAGCACGTCGAGCGTGGCGAGGCCGGCGACGGCAGCCACCGGATTGCCCGAGAGCGTGCCGACCTGGAAGATGAAGTCCTCGTCGGTCATCGCGAGGCGATCGAAGTGCTTCATGATGTCGGCGCGGCCGGCGATGGCCGCCAGCGCGAAGCCGCCGCCCACGATCTTGCCCAGGGTGCAGAGATCGGGCGTGACGCCGTAATATTCCTGGGCGCCGCCATAGGCGAAGCGGAAGCCGGTCACGACTTCGTCGAAGATCAGCGGGATGCCGTGCTCGGCCGTCACCTCGCGAAGCGCCTGCAGGAAGCCGGGCTTCGGCGGGATCAGGCGCTGGAACGGCTCGACGATGACGCCGGCCAGCTCGTCCTTCTGCTCCTCGATCAGGCTCCGGACCATGTCGATGTCGTTGAAGGCCGCGACCACCATCTCGTCGGCGACCGACTTCGGAATGCCCGCCGAATCGATGGAGCCGCGCGGGAAATTGCCGGGGCTCTTGGGCGCCAGCGACACCAGCGCATAGTCGCTCATGCCGTGATAGCCGCCCTCGAACTTCAGGATCTTGTCGCGCTTGCGGAAGGCGCGGGCGGCCCGCATCGCATAGAGATCGGCCTCGGTCCCGGAGCAGACGAAGCGCACCTGCTCGGCGCAGGGCACGGCCTCCACGATCGCCTCGGCGAGCGCGATGCCGTGGCGGTTGTTGCCGAAGAAGGTCGTGCCCAGCGGCACCTGTGCCTGCACCGCGGCGGTGACGTCGGGGTGGGCATGGCCGATGAACATCGGACCGGAACCCAGAAGGAAGTCGACATACTCCTTGCCGGCCTCGTCGTAGATGTGGCCGCCCTTGCCCTCCTTGAGGATCACCTCGGCCGGCAGGTTGCCGAAGCTGCCGCCCGGCAGCACGCGGCGTGCCTGCTCGATCAGCTCGTTGGTGGGATCGCCAAGGAGATTGGGGGGAGTCTGGACGTTCATGGATGCCTCTCTACGCTTGAAACGCTTGGTGGAACTATTCGATGGGAACGAAGATCGAGTGCCGGAGCTGGCCGTTGATCGCCTTCGAGAAATGACCTTTGCCGTGCGTGTCCTCGACCAATATCACCTCGCCGGCACCGATGATGCGCGTCTCGCCGTCGCTGGCCTGGATGGAGACGCCGGCATCGAGGTTGATGATGTACTGCCGGCGCGGCGCGGGATGCCATTCGTAGTCATAGGTGCCGGGAGTCTCGCGAAAGATGATACCGGTCGCCGGCAGGGTGGCCGAGGTCTTGCCGCCGCGGCCCTCGTTCTTCCACTCGATCTCGATGTCGCGGAAGTGGGTCTCGCCGTCGGCGTCGACATACAGGTTATGGATACGCATGAATTTTTCTCTCCCTTGCTCTCTTGGCGACACAGCTTAGAACGAAAGCATGCTGAAGAAACCCGTTGAAGCCGTCCTTTTCGACATGGACGGTCTGCTGATCGACACCGAGGCCGTCTACATCGATGCGCTGCAGGACGCGGCGCGGGACCTCGAGATCGAGATGAGCCTGGCATTCTGTCATTCGATGATCGGCATCTCGGGCCGCGAATGCGATGTCATGATCCAGAATTTCTATGGGTCGAACTTCCGAATCGATCATTTTCGCGAGCGCTTCTCGGGCCACGCCAAGCGGCGGCTGGAGAGCCATCTCCCGGTCAAGCCCGGCGTCGTCGAGATGCTCGACTTCCTGGCGGGCCGCGGCCTGCGCCTCGCGGTCGCCACCGGATCCGGTCGCGTCACCGCGGAGCGTCATCTCGGGCGCGCCGGTCTCATCGACCGCTTCGCCGCCGTGGCAACACGCGACGATGTCGAGAACGCCAAGCCCGCCCCCGATGTCTATCTCGAAGCCGCCCGTCGCCTGGGCGTGGCGCCGGAACGCTGCATCGCCTTCGAGGATTCGAACGTCGGCCTCACCGCGGCGCATGCCGCGGGCACCATGGCGTTCATGGTGCCGGACATCCTTCCGCCGCTGCCGGAAGTCCGCGCCAAGTGCCTGCGCGTGTTCGACGACCTGCACGCGGCGCGGCTGATGCTCGAAAAGGCGCTTTAATTTCACATGCAGTGATCCGGTAATCAGCCGGGCACGTAAAACAGGGTCAACAGCGGAGTTGCCCTGTGCGTTTGTCCCGTCTCCTCGCGACCTGCCTCGCCCTCGTCACGGTGCAAGCGGGAACAGCCTCCGCCCAGCCTACCAGCATCGGCAGCGAGCCCGCGGGTCCGCCGCCGAAGGACTGGACGTTCGATATCGGACCCGGCGTGGTGCTGGCGCCGTGGTTCGAGGGCAGCGCCAACTATCGCGTGCTGCCGATCCCCAACCTCGACCTGCGCTACCAGCGCGACAAGCTCTTCATCTCGGCGCGCGACGGCATCGGTGCCACCCTGCTGGATGTCTCGGGTTTCAAGGCGGGCCCGATCTTCCGCTACCGCTTTCCGCGCAACCAGGGCGATGGCGGCTACCTCTACGGCACGGGCAACGTGCCCTTCACCATCGAAGGCGGCGCCTTCCTGCGCTTCGATCAGCCCTTCATTTCCGCCAAGGTGGAATTGCGACGCGGCATCGGCGGCAGCAACGGCCTGATCTTCGACGCGCTGGTCGATGGCAAGCTGCGGCTCACCGACAGCGTGTTTCTGTCCGGTGGCCCCCGCCTCTCGGTGACCGATGGCACCTTCAACCAGGCCTATTTCGGCATCGACGCCCTGCAGTCGATCAACTCGGGCTATTCGCAATACTATCCCGGCGCCGGCCTTCGCAGCGTCGGCGTCGGGGCGAGCGCCCTCTGGCGCATCCACGACCGGCTGAGTTTCGTCGCCTTCGGCAGCTACAACTACCTTGCCGACACGGTCGCCAATTCCCCGATCGTCACCGGACCGGGCGGGTCGCGGAACCAGTTTGTCACGGGCGCGGCCCTCACCTGGCGCTTCTCCTGGTGACGCGCCGGCGCCGCTAGAACGTCTCGACCCAGGGCCGCACCTCGACCTCCCAGCTCCAGGCGCTGCGGTGCTGGTTCATCACATGCCAGTAGGTCTCGGCGATGGCGTCGGGATCGAGCAGGCTGTCGGGCCTGTCGTCGGGCACCGGCCGGGTAGCGCTGCGGATCCCCCCGTCGATCACGAAGTGGGCCACATGAATGCCCTTGGGCGAGAGTTCGCGCGCCATCGATTGCGCGAGGCCGCGCAGCGCGAACTTGCCCATGGCGAAGGTCGCCGACAGCGCGAAGCCTTT
Source organism: Reyranella sp. (assembly GCF_965227665.1). Lineage (GTDB taxonomy): Bacteria > Pseudomonadota > Alphaproteobacteria > Reyranellales > Reyranellaceae > Reyranella. The sequence continues at coordinate 4,027,686 of NZ_OZ245767.1, read as the reverse complement.
CACGCCCGCCGTCGCCCCTGACAGGAGAACCGCGCCTTCTCCCCTGGGCAGCATGCGCTTCACCGCCTGCTGCGATACCAGGAACGCGCCGAAGGCGCTGATGTCGATGGCCCGTCTCACATCGTCCGGGGCCAGATCGACCAGCGCGCCGCGCACCCGGTTGCTGGCATTGTAGACGACGACATCGGGCGTCCGGCCGGCTGCATCCAGCATCTCGAACAGCGCCGTCACATCCGTCTCGGCCGCGGCGTTGCAGGCATGAACCGATGCCCCTGTCTCTTGCGCAAGGGCCGCGAGCTTGTCGGTCTGCCGGGCCGCCAGGGCCACCGACAGGCCGTTCCGCGCGAACAGGCGCGCCAGCGAGGCGCTGAGGCCGGGACCGGTCCCGACGATCAGGGCGGAGCGGTATTTCGGCATGGGCGGGCTCCTCTCGTTGCCGGAGATTTCCGGCAGGTATAGGCTTTCGCACAATAGGGAAGGAAACCAGCCATGGACCAGGTCCAACCGACCGGCCGCATCGACGTCATCTCCGACGTGATCTGCCCCTGGTGCTACATCGGCAAGCGCCAGCTCGAACGTGCCCTCGATCTTCTTGCCGCGCACCATTGCCGCGTCGCCGTCGCCTGGCATCCCTTCCAGCTCAATCCCGAGATGCCCGCCGAGGGCGTTGAGCGGACCAGCTACCGCATCTCCAAGTTCGGCAGCCTCGAACGCTCGCGGCAGCTCGACCAGCGCATCACCGAAACCGCCGCGACGGTCGGCCTCGAGTTTCATCTCGACCGCATCGTGCGTACGCCCAACACGGTGAACGCCCATCGCCTGATCCGCTTTGCCGGTCAGCGCGGCGTGCAGGACGCGGTCGTCGAGGAACTGTTCGACAGCTATTTCTGCAAGGGCGCCGATATCGGCGATTCGAAGATTCTGGCGGACGTGGCGGCCGAAGCCGGGCTCGACCGGGCCGAGGTGCTCGCGATGCTGGCCGGCGACGAAGGCCGGCGCGAAGTGCTGGCCGCGGACCAGATGGCACGCAACGCTGGTATCCAGGGGGTGCCGAGCTTCGCGCTGCAGGGCCATGTGCTCTTCTCCGGCGCCGTGCCCGCCGAGGAGATGGCGCACACGTTCCGCCGCGCCTGGGAAATCCTGAAGGAGCGGGCGGCTTAGGACGGGCGCCCGTTCGTCACTTGCCGCGGACGCTCATGGTCGGCGAGGAGACCGGACCGCTCACCGTCATCACATAGTCCGTCGCCCCATTGGAACCCGCGTCGAGGGCAATGGTGGTCTCGGTCGTGGCTGCCGTCAGGCTGGTGCGGCTGTTGATTCGCGCCGTCGCATTCGGACCTTTCAGCGCGTGGTTCTGCAGGTTGATCTCGCCATTCGAGAGCGTGATATCGCCCTCGATCGTGCTCTGCGCGTTGATGAAGCCTGAGATGACCGCGGAGTTGAATCCCATCTCCGTGCTGAAGATGCTGCCGAGGCCGGTGGCGAAAGAGGCGAAGCCCAGCGACCCGCCGGCGACGGACGGATAGATCACGCCCGAGAGGTGGCCCTGGCCCGTCAGGGAATTGCGGATCTGCTCGGGCGAGTTGCCCTGACCCTGGAGGGCGATCTTCATGACATTGATCTTGCCGTCGACCGCCACCATCAGGTGCTCGTTGCCGAAGACATTCTGGCCGGCCGCGCCGCGCAGCATCTCGCCGACATAGATGCCTTGCAGCGTTCCGGCCACGTCGACCGTCATCGTATCCTTCGAGGCATCGACGGTACCCGCGAAATCGACGGCGCCGCTGTAGAACTGGCCGGTGAGCTTGGACACCTTGACGACGCCGTTACGCAGCGTCGCGTCCATGTCCGCATAGGTCACCTTGAGGGATCCGAACTCGATCGCGCTCGTCTCCAGGTTCAGCGTCGCGTCGAAGGCACGCAGGCCCGAGAGGTCGATCTCCTTGCCTGTCGCCGCTCGCGGCCCCTTCGACGGCAGCGGAACGGCCTCGGCGCCCGCGCCGCCCGGGGCGGCGGGAATTGCGGGTGTGGGCGCGGCAGGTGCGGGCCCGTCGGCGGTGCCCAGCCAGTCGTCGAGATCGAGCGTGCCAGGGATGCGAAGATTGGCCACGAAATTGGGCCTCGTTCCCAGCGTGGCATCGATCCGTCCCGACATCTGCGTGCCGAGTGCCGTCAGGTTTCCGTCGAACGACGCTTTGTGGTCGTTGCCCTTGAACGCCCCCTCGGCCACCAGCCCGCCCAGACCGGTCTGGGACCTCCCGGTGGCTACCGATACCAGCCCGCTCGCATCCTGCGTCTGCACGGCGAAGCTCGAAAAATCGAAGGCGAATTTTTCGCCGAGGACCAGCGAGCCGCTGGCGCGTGCGGTCGCCCCGGCGGCGGTGACCGAGGCGTTGCGCAAGGCCAGCGTATCCATGGTTCCGGCGACGCTGCCGCCGGCCGTCGAGGCGCCGAGCTTACCGTTCAGGAACTTGGGCATGCCCGCATAGACCAGCAGCTTGTCGGTATCGGGCATCGTCGCGTTGAAGGTGAGGTCGAAGCGCGGGGCGGTGCCGAAGTCCGCGACCTGGCCCTTGAGATCGAACCTGGCGCCCAGGAGTTCCGCCACCTTGAGGCCGTTCACCTTGAGGAGATTGCCCTGCACGGCGAGGTCCGCGTCGATCCCGTTCAATGTTCCGCCGCGGAACACCAGCTTGGCCACCTTGGCCTTGAGCCCGAGGATGGGCAGCGTCGCGTCGGGCGTTGCGGCAGCCGGAGGGACGGCCGGAGTCGCAGGCGTCGCAGCGGACGGCACCGCCGGGGCGGACGGCTCCCGCGGTCTCGGCATGTAGGCATCGAGGTCGAAACTGTCGAGCTGGACCGAGGTCGCCACCGTGAGCGGCAGGCCGAAGGTGATGCTGCCGCTACCGGTCGCGCGCTGGCCGTCCAGGTCCATCAGCAGATCGGAAATCTGCAGGCTGTTCGCCGTCGATGCGACCTTGCCCTCGATCGACAGGGCCTGGAGCTTGTCGGCTGGCACGCCCGACGTGTCGATCTCCAGCCACGCCAGCGTCTCGCGCAGCCGCGGCCCCACCAGGCTGAACGCCCCGGCGGACTGGACGGAAGGGCCGGCAGCGGGCTTGGCTGCCGGCGTTGCGGGGGCCGCCGGCGTCGCGGGGACCGCCGGAGCGGCAACGGTATTGGCGTTGACGACCATGTCACCCGGCAGCGTCGCGCTCAGGCGCGGCACGGCGATCACGCCATTGCGGATTTCCAGGGCAAGCGCCACGTCACGGGCCGTCCCCCTGCGATAGACGACTTCCTTCGCGTCGATCGACATCAGCACGGTGAAGGCCGGCGGAAACGGCGACAGCGAAGCGCTGGCCGGTGCCGCGGCAGCCTTGGCGGGAGCGGCCGGCGGTTTCGCCGCGGCGGCAGGTGCGGCGGCAGGCGCGCCGGGCGCGGTCGTCGTGGGGACGGCGGCTGCCGGCTTGGCGGCGGCGGGCGTCTTCGGCCGAAAGGCTTCGGGGTTGGACAGCAGGGCGAGCCACTTCTCGGCATCGACCTTCGGCAGCGACAGCCGGCTCTCGAGCGAGGGGTTCGCGCCCGTGACCAGCGTCACGCTTCCCGACACGCTCTCCGTGCCGATCGACATCTTGAAGTCGGTGAGCGCCAGCTTCTCGGCCGTGAGGTCGATGTCGCCGTCGAAGGCAAAAGACCCGATCACCGAGGCGTCGAAGGCGGGCGGTTCCTGACCGCCGGCGCGCACCAGGCTGGCGATGAAATCGGTCAGGCCGCCGGTGGCGAGGGAAACTTTGCCCTTCACGTCGGCGTCGACCGCAATCCGGCTGACATGGCCGTCGAAGTTCAGCGTGCCGCTATGGACCTTGAGCTTGAAGGACATGTCGCTGCCCTTGTCGCTCGGGGTGCCGACCTTCGCCATCAGCGACAGCGGGACACCGTTGACGGTCGCCGTGGCGTCGAAGTCGAACGGCCCCTGGAAAGATCCGACGGAGGCCAGCGCCTCCAGGTTCTCGGCCTTCAGCGTCTGGCCGGTCTTCGGATTGGTGTAGCTGAGCGTGCCTTCCCGGATCTTGAGGGTGCCGATCGCCAGATGGAGGCCGCTGCTCGGCGCGCCAGCCGGCTGGGCGGCGCCGGCGCCGGGATGGAACTCCCAGTTCGGCCGCCCCTCGGCATCGGTCTCCAGGACGAGGGTGGGCCTGAACAGCGTCAGTCGCCCGACCTCGATGCGCCCCTGCAGAAGGGCCCAGAAGGACGGGGTGATGCCGACCCAGCGCACATCCACCATCTGGGCGCCCTTGGCACCGACCGCATTGGCGAAATGGACCTGCCGGGCGCTGATGCGCAAGGTCGGAAAGACCGTGAGCTTGAGCGGCCCCTCGATCACGAGTTCGCGGCCGGTCGCCTCCTTCACGGCCGCGATCATCGCCGGCTTGTACTGGTCGATGTTCAGTAGAGACGGCGCCGCGAGGCCGGCAAGCGCCACCAGCGCAGAAAACGCCGCGACGGCCAGTCCGGTCCGGATCCAGGTTCGCTTCTGCATTGCCATCTATTCGTGAACGCCTCGTGCCCATGAACGCCGCAAGGCGCTGGAGGTGCCGTGACAGTCTATTTGAGGTCCGGCTTTGGGGCTATTCCAAGGTGGCCGGCGGCAATTGTATTCCTTGTATCATGTCCGGCCGACACCTTCCGCGAGGGGCGCCGCGTGCCTAGTCTGCCGCATGAACCTGCCGCCGGCCTGCGAACCCGTCGGGCTTGAGACAAGCCTGTGATCGCCGGTCACGGCATGCGTAAGGGTGTGGCGATGCGTACGAGATTGCTGATCGGCTCGCTTGTCCTGCTGTTGTGCTGGGGCGACGCCGCGCTCGCGCAGCGCAGCGGCGGCATACTTCGCCTCTTCCAGCGCGAAACGCCGACCACCGCCTCGATCCTCGAAGAGGGCAATGCCGCGACCGTCGTGGCCTTCATGCCGATCTTCAACAACCTCGTCATGTTCGATCCGGCGGTACCGCAGAACAGCGATCAGTCCATCGTTCCGGACCTGGCCGAATCCTGGTCGTGGAACGAGGACAGGACAGAGCTGTCCTTCACGTTGCGCCGCGGCGTGAAGTGGCACGACGGGATGCCGTTCACGTCGAGCGATGTCGAGTGCACCTTCAACCTGCTGACCAATCGGGCTCGCAATCCGCTGCGCCGCAATCCACGCGGCGCCTGGTTCGGCAACGTCAAGTTCGTCCGGTCGAAGACCGACCATGACGTGACGATCCACCTCAACCGGCCGCAACCGTCGCTGTTGGCCATGCTGGCATCGGGCCTGACGCCAATCTATCCCTGCCACGTCCCGCTGGCGCAGATGCGCCTGAAGCCGGTCGGCACAGGGCCGTTCGTGCTCGACGCCTTCGACAAGTTCGATCGCATCCGGCTGAAGCGCAATCCCACCTACTGGAAGGCCGGCCGGCCCTATCTCGACGGTATCGAATTCTCGGTGGTCGCCAGCCGCTCGGCGGCGCTGCTGAGCTTCGTTGCCGGCCGCTACGACATGACGTTTCCGGGCGAAGTCTCGATCACGCAACTGCGCGACGTCAGGCGCCAGTCGACGCGCGTGGTGTGCGAGGCGACGACGATGAACATAAACACCAACCTGCTGCTGAACCGCGATGCCGCGCCCTTCGATAGTCCTGACATCCGGCGCGCGCTCACGCTGGCGCTGGATCGTCCGGAATTCGTGGCTTCCCTGGACAGCGGCAGCGGCCTGATCGGCGGACACCTGTACCCGGAGGGACGATGGGGCATGCCGACAGAGATGCTGGCCGAGGTTCCCGGCTATGGAAACGATCCCGGGAAGAACCGCGAAGAAGCGCGCGCGTTGATGCGGTCGGCCGGCTTCGGGCCGGACAAGTCGCTGCAGATCAGGATATTGACCCGCGCCGTCTCGCCCTATCGAAACCCGGTGACGATGCTCTCCAGGCAACTTCGGGAGATCTACATCGAACCGGCGATCGACGTCGTCGAGACCACACAGTGGTACTCCCGCCTGCAACGCAGCGACTACGCGCTTGCTATCGAGACGACCGGCAATGGCATCGACGATCCCGACCAGGTGTTTTACGAATCCTTCTCCTGCCGCTCGGAGCGCAACTACAGCCGCTATTGCAATCCGGAGATCGAACGACTTTTCGAGGTCCAATCCCGGGAACTCGACTTCGAAAAGCGTCGCCAGCTTGCTTGGGACATCGACGCCAGGCTTCTGGCGGACGGTGTGCGGTTGCCCCTGGCGTGGAGGCGCGCCGCTACCTGCTGGCAGCCTCACGTGCACGGATTCGCACCACAGACCATCGGCGCGTCCAACGGCTTGCGGTTCGAAGACGTGTGGATAGAGCGTCGCTAACGGCTCGGCCGGGCTCTAGGAGCGGCGCCGTCGGACCTTCTGAACCGCCTCGTCGAGCGCCGACAGGAAGCGTGAACGGTCGCGCGGCGCCATCGGTTTCGGCCCGCCCGTGATCTCGCCCATCGCCCGGAGATTGGACATGAGTTCTCGGCTGGCCATCGCCATGCCGATCGACGAGGCGGTGAACGGCACGCCGTTGGAGCCGATCACCGACGCGCCCTTCTTCAAGCTGCGATCGGCGAGCGGGATATCGGACGTGATGACGATGTCGTCGGGCCCGGCCCGCTCGGCGATCCAGTCGTCGGCCGCGTCGAACCCGTCGCTCACCACCACGCGTTCGATGCGTGGATCACGCGGCACGTTGATATAGGCGTTTGCCACGACGAAGACCTTGAGCCCGTAACGCTCCGCCACGCGGTAGACCTCGGCCTTCACCGGGCAGGCATCGGCGTCGATATAGATGTCGATTCCAGCCTCCTCCGCGTCGTTTCCCGGGTTCAGCTCAGGACCGCGATCTTCTTGCGCTCGATCAGGGCGAAATCGATCGCCGCCCCGAGGCCCGGTTCGTTCGGCACATGCACCAGCCCATCGCGTCCGACGGTGATGTCGTGCACGAGCCCATACTTCTGCGCGCCGTCGGGCAACAGCACCTCGAAGAACTCGGTGTTGCGAATCGCGGCGATGACATGGAGGTTCGCCACGTTGTTCAGCGAATTGCCGCCGTGGTGGACCTCGTAATTCATGCGGAAGGCCTCGGCGAGATGCGCGGTCTTCACCAGCGTGGTGATGCCGCCCTTCACCGCGACGTCGCCGCGCAGGTAATCGGTGGCCTTTTCCATGATCCAAGGCTGGTATGAATCGAGGCCGGTCTGCGGATACTCCGTGGCCATGATCGGAATCGAGAGCTGCTGCTTCAGCTTGGTGTAGTTGTAGATGTCCTGGTCGGCCAGCGGATCCTCGTACCAGTAGAATCCGAGTTCCTCTACCGCGCGGCCGACGCGGATGGCGGCCGGATAATCGTAGCTCCACGTCGAGTCGAGCATGATGGTGTAGTCGCCGACGGCGCGACGCACCGCCTCGCAGACGGCGATGTCCTCCTTCCAGCGCGTCGGCGGATGGATCTTGTAGGCGGCCCAGCCATATTCCTTGAACCGCACCGCCTCTTCCGCGTACTCGGCGGGAGAGCCCAGCACCGCGGAGCTCGCATAGGCCGGCACCGACTCGCGATAGGTGCCCAGCAGGCGATGGATCGGCTGCCCCATTGCCTTGCCCACGAGGTCCCACAGCGCCACGTCGACCGCGCCGATGGCGCGCACGCCGGCCGAGCGCTGGCGCTTCCAGATCTCCTGATTGAGGTGTTCACGCTGGAAGGGATCCTTGCCGATCAGCACCGGCTTGAGATGGGAGATCAGGGCCTGCCCATCGGATGTCGCGGGATTCATTGCCGAGCCCAGGAAGGCGTGCCCCTCGAGTCCCTGGTCAGTGACGAGTCGCAGAAGCCCCAGCGCGCTCTTGCCCGAGAAGCGGCCGGTATGGGCGCCATAGGTCGTGGGCGGGATGTCGTCCCAGGCGAACAGCGTCAAGGTGACGTCGGTGATCTTCATTCCTTTGTCTCCCAGACCCGCCGCTCGGTCCCCAGCGGGTCGATGTCGAGGTGGCACACGGTGTCGAATACCATGGTGGCTCGCATGCCCGCCGTATAGGCCGGCCAGACCGGCAAGCCGGGATGGCTGGGATTGCCGTTCCGGGCAAACGCGATCCACGCGCGGCTCATCGCTTCGCCGAGCGGCAGGCGCGCGGGATCGTCGCCGGTCAGTTCCGCCGAATCGAGGTTCGAAAAGACGAAGGGTATTTCCAGTGTGTGGCAGGACCTCAGCCGGCCGCCCAGCACCGGTGTCTCCCAGGCGAAGAGATAGACGAACACCGGCGCAGCCTCCTGCGCCAGCTTGCGCTCGGCCATCAGGAGCGACGGCGCGCGGACGCCCTGGTCGGAGACGATCGCGATGGCGATCTCGTCCGGCTTCAGATTCGGTTGCGCTTTGCGATAAGCGGCGACGATCTCGGCCGCCCGCTCGCCGAGATAGGGCGTCAGGGCGTCGGGCAGGTTGTCGAAGGTGGCCCCGGTGACCCACGGCATGTGCCCCAGGAACAGGGTCATCTCGTCCTTGTTGCTGCCGATCATCAGCGGCACGTCGAGGGAAGCGAGCGGCGCACGGGGCGCGAAGGGGCCGCCGGGAAACAGCGTGCCGTCGATCACCGGATTGAAGCCGAGGCGGCGCCGGTCGGCGAAGGCCGCGCGGCTGACGCCCGCCAGCACCTTGACCTGCGCTTCCAGGATCTTCTCCGCGGGGAGACGGCGCAACTCGGCGGCACTCGCGGCCTCGAGGCCGAGATGCTCCAGCATCTGTCGCGCGGTTTTCGAGCCGTCTTCACGGTTGGCCATCTGCACGGCCGGTCCGCTCTGGACGATCGCCTTGTGGAACAGGCCCCGGGCCGGTGGCATGGCCATAAGGACGCTCACCTTCGCGCCGCCACCCGATTCGCCGAAGATGGTGACGTTGTCGGGATCGCCACCGAACCGGGCGATGTTGTCGCGCACCCATTCGAGGGCCGCCACGATGTCGAGCACGCCGGCGAGGCCCGCATGCTCGAAGCCATCGGCCATGTCTTCGAGATGCAGGTAGCCCAGGGCCCCCAGCCGATGGTTGAACGAAACCACGACGACATCTTCCAGGCGACACAGGTTGGCTCCGTCGGACCACGGCGACGAGCCCGAACCGGTGATGAAGGCGCCGCCGTGACACCAGAACAGGACCGGCCGTTGCGCACCTTCGCGACCGGAGGTCCAGACGTTGAGATAGAGACAATCCTCGTCGAGCTTTTGCCGGCCTGCGAGCGTGAAGAGGCGCAGCAGGTCCTCGGGCAGCGCGAAGACGTTCGGACTCTGCACCGCCATGTTGCCGTACTCGAGTGCGTCCCGCGTTCCGCTCCACGGACGCGGCTTGCGCGGCGGCCGGAAGCGCAGCTCGCCGAGCGGTGGCTCGGCATACGGAATACCCTTGAAGACTTCGACACCGCGATCGCGGATGCCGCGGATCTTTCCGGCGGTGGTCTCGACGACGATTTCAGCGCTCATGAGCAGCACTCTAGCGCGAAATGGGCGAAGCGGCGCTGTGACCGCTGCGAAACAATTTCCTCTGCACGCCGGCGCCCAGCGGAGTCGTGAGCAAACAGCCTCGCGATCAACCTACCATCCGCTCCCGGTTGGCCATAGACTGGCACGATGAACGACAAGGTCCGAGCCCAACTTGCCCCGACCGGCGTCCTGCGCGCCGGCATCAATCTCTCCAACTTCCTGCTGGTGACCGGCCGCAGCGAGAGCGGCGATCCGACCGGGGTCGCACCCGACATGGCACGCGAGATCGCGGCCGCTCTGGGCGTGCCTGTGAAGTACGTCACCTTCAAGTCGCCCGGCGAACTGGGCGACCAGGTCGGCAAGGACGTGTGGGACATCGGCCTGATCGGTGCCGAGCCGCAGCGCGCCGAAAAGATCCAGTTCACCGCCGCGTATGTCGAGATCGAGGCGACCTACATGGTGCCCGAAGGCTCGCCGATCAAATCGATCGCCGACGTCGACAAGAAGGGCGTGCGCATCGCCGTTTCCGCCCGCTCGGCCTACGATCTGTGGCTGGTGAACAATATCCGCAATGCCACGCTCGTCCAGGTGAGCGGCCTCGACGCGGCCTATGAGAAATTCATGTCGGACAAGCTCGAGGTACTGGCCGGCCTCCGCCCCGGCCTTCTCAAGGATGTCGAGAAGGCACCGGGACTGAAGATCCTCGAGGGCAAGTTCACCGCGGTTCAGCAGGCGGTCGGAACGGCCAAGGCCAATGCCGAGGGCGCCGCCTTCCTCGCCGACTTCGTCGAAAAGGCCAAGAAGTCGGGCATGGTCCAGGGCTTGATCGACCGCCACAAGGTCAAGGGCCTGTCGGTGGCCCCTCCCGCCTGATGGCCATCGAATTGAACGTCAAGACGCTCTACCTGATCGGCGGGATCGTTACCGTCTGCAGCGCGGGCGCGGCGTTCCTGACCTGGTATCTCCATCGCGAGGCGCCGGCGCTGCGGGCGTGGACGGCCGCCCTGTTGCTCACCAGCCTCGGTGCGCTGATCCTGCGCTTCCGGACATCGCAGGCCGACGTGGCCCTGAGCGTGGCGGCCGACATGGTGATCGTCGCGGGCTTTGCGGCGATGTGGCTGAGTCTGCGCTATGCGAACCGCGGATTCAAAGACCTGATCGGTTTGTCGCTCGCCTGCATAGCGGTGGCCTTGGTTTTTCTTGCGCTCTTCGTCGTGCTGCGCGCACTCGGCGCGGGACGGCAGGCCGCTTCGATTCCCTTCTCCCTGACCCTCGGTCTGCTGGGACTGGCGTCGGCCTGGGAGATCTGGCAGGGCCGTCACAGGGACCGGCTGCAAAGCCGGTTGCCGGCAGCGCTGGCCTTCGTGGGCCTGGGCGTCGCGCGCGTCATTCGCGCTGGTGTACTGGGTTTCGAGGTCATTCATGTCCTGCCGCCAGGCGCGGCGGCGGCGACCCACCCCTACACGCTCTACGCCACGATCGTCTTCATCGTTGTCGTGACCTATGGGCTGGTGATGATGGCAAACGAACAGGCCGGGCGCCGCGAGGCCTTGCAGTTCGGAGAAAATTGAGCCTTCGTCCGCGGGCCCGCTGCCTAAGTCGCTCGGAACCTTTCGCAACGATCCGCGTTTTCAATTGCTGGAGGGGGTCTAACGCGCGCCGGATCAGGTTCCCGAGGAACCGAAAAATAGTCCGTGGCAGCGTGCTCCCGGATTGAGGGGGGCCTTCTCATGACTGCTGACGCCGGTTCAAACGTGGCGAATGGGCCAACAGCGTCAGCTCCCTTTTCGTCCCTCGCCGCACCGTCGTCCTCGGATCTCGGGGAGCTGCTGAGCGTGCTGAGCGCCGTGCGCGCCGGCAATTTCTCGGTGCGCCTGACCGGCGACCACGGCGGTATCCTGGGAAGGATCGCCGCGGTGGTGAACGACATCGCCGCCGGCAACGAAAGCATGGCCCATCAGCTCGAACGCATCGGGAAGGCGGTCGGCGAACAGGGCCGCACACGCCAGCGCGTGAAACTCGGCCTATCGGCGGGCGCCTGGGGCGAGATGGAAGGATCGGTCAACACGCTGATCGACGACCTCGTGTGGCCGACCACCGAGGTCACCCGCGTGATCGGCGCCGTGGCGCAGGGCGATCTTCTGCAGACGGTGCGCCTCGACGTCGAAGGACGTCCCCTGAAGGGCGAGTTCCTGCGCGCCGCCACCATCGTCAACACCATGATCAAGCAGCTCGCCGTGTTCACCTCCGAGGTCACCCGCGTGGCCCGCGAGGTCGGAACCGAGGGCAAGCTGGGCGGCCAGGCCAAGGTGAGCGAAGTGACCGGCGTCTGGCGCGAGCTGACCGAGAGCGTCAACTCCATGGCCAATAACCTGACGGCCCAGGTGCGCAACATCTCGGACGTGACCATCGCGGTGGCCAACGGCGACCTGTCGCGCAAGATCACGGTCGACGTGCGCGGCGAGATCCTTCAGCTCAAGGAGGCCATCAACACCATGGTCGACCAGCTGCGCTCCTTCGCCTCCGAAGTGACGCGCGTCGCCCGCGAGGTCGGCACCGAGGGCAAGCTGGGCGGCCAGGCGATCGTGCCGGGCGTCGCCGGTACCTGGAAGGACCTCACCGACTCGGTGAATGCCATGTGCGGCAACCTCACTGATCAGGTGCGCAACATCGCCGACGTGACCACCGCCGTGGCGCGCGGCGACCTGTCCAAGAAGATCACCGTCGACGTGCGCGGCGAGATCCTTCAGCTCAAGGACACGATCAACACCATGGTCGACCAGCTGAACGGCTTCGCCGGAGAAGTCACCCGCGTGGCCCGCGAGGTCGGCACCGAAGGGAAGCTTGGCGGCCAGGCCCAGGTGCCCGGCGTCGCCGGCACCTGGAAGGACCTCACCGACAACGTCAACTCGATGGCGACCAATCTGACGGCGCAGGTCCGCAACATCGCCGACGTGACGACGGCCGTGGCGCGCGGCGACCTGTCCAAGAAGATCACGGTCGACGTACGCGGCGAGATCCTGCAGCTCAAGGAGACCATCAACACGATGGTCGACCAGCTGAACGGCTTCGCGGGCGAAGTGACGCGTGTCGCGCGCGAGGTCGGCACCGAGGGCAAGCTGGGCGGTCAGGCGCAGGTGCCCGGCGTCGCCGGCACCTGGAAGGACCTCACCGACAACGTGAACCTGCTGGCCGCCAATCTGACGACCCAGGTGCGCAACATCGCCGACGTCACGATCGCCGTGGCGGGCGGCGACCTGTCCAAGAAGATCACCGTCGATGCCTCGGGCGAGATCCTGCGCCTGAAGGAGACCATCAACACGATGGTCGATCAGCTCAACTCCTTCGCGGGCGAAGTGACGCGTGTCGCGCGCGAGGTCGGCACCGAGGGCAAGCTGGGCGGCCAGGCGCAGGTCCCGGGCGTCGCCGGCACCTGGAAGGACCTCACCGACAACGTCAACTTCATGGCCACCAACCTCACCGGCCAGGTCCGCAACATCGCCGAGGTCACGACAGCCGTGGCCAATGGCGATTTGTCCAAGAAGATCACCGTCGACGTGCGCGGCGAGATCCTGCAACTGAAAGACACGATCAACACGATGGTCGACCAGTTGAATGGCTTCGCGGGCGAGGTCACCCGCGTGGCCCGCGAGGTCGGCACCGAGGGCAAGCTGGGCGGTCAGGCCCAGGTTCCGGGCGTTGCCGGCACCTGGAAGGACCTGACCGACAACGTGAACCTGCTGGCCGCCAACCTCACCACCCAGGTCCGCAACATCGCCGAAGTGACCACCGCCGTCGCAACGGGCGATCTTTCCAAGAAGATCACCGTCGACGTGCGCGGCGAGATCCTGCAACTGAAAGACACGATCAACACGATGGTCGATCAGCTGAATGGCTTTGCCGGCGAAGTCACCCGCGTGGCCCGCGAGGTCGGCACCGAGGGCAAGCTCGGCGGCCAGGCAAAGGTCCCAGGCGTCGCCGGCATCTGGAAGGACCTGACCGACAACGTGAACCTGCTGGCCGCCAATCTCACCACCCAGGTCCGCAACATCGCCGAAGTGACCACCGCCGTCGCAACGGGCGATCTTTCCAAGAAGATCACCGTCGACGTGCGCGGCGAGATCCTGCAGCTCAAGGAGACCATCAACACGATGGTCGACCAGCTGAATGGCTTTGCCGGCGAAGTCACACGCGTGGCCCGCGAGGTCGGCACCGAGGGCAAGCTGGGCGGTCAGGCTCAGGTGCCCGGCGTCGCCGGCACCTGGAAGGACCTCACCGGCAACGTCAATCTGCTCGCCGCCAATCTCACCACCCAGGTGCGCGCCATCGCCGAAGTGGCGACGGCCGTCACCAAGGGCGACCTGACGCGCTCGATCCAGGTCGATGCGCTGGGCGAGGTGGCGGAGCTGAAAGACAAGCTCAACACCATGATCGACAATCTCCGTCTCACGACGGAGCGCAACACCGAGCAGGACTGGCTGAAGACCAACCTGGCCAAATTCACCAACATGCTGCAGGGGCAGCGTGACCTCGGGACCGTTGGCCGGCTGATCCTGAGCGAGCTGACGCCGCTCGTGAACGCGCACCAGGCGGTGATCTATCAGACGGTCGACGACGACAAGGCCCGGCTGCGCCTGCTTTCCGTCTATGCCGATGCGGTGGGCGACGGACACCCGGAGACGCTACGCGTCGGCGAGGGGCTGGTCGGTCAGTGCGCCGCCGACGGACGCCCGATCCACATCTCGGCCCTGCCGGATGCAGCCCGGCCCATCACGTCGGGTCTGTTCAGCGCTTCGCCAAAGAGCCTCATCGTCCTGCCCGTCCTGTTCGAAGGCCAAGTGAAGGCGGTGATCGAGCTGGCTTCGCTCAGCACCTTCACCGAGCTGCAGATCGCCTTCCTCGAGCAGCTCACCGCCTCGATCGGCATCGTGCTGAACTCGATCGAGGCAACGATGCAGACCGAAAGCCTGCTGCAGCAGTCTCAGACTCTGGCGGGCGAGCTGCAGAGCCAGCAGAGCGAGCTGCAGCAGACCAACGAGCAGCTCGAGCAGAAGGCCGCCCAGCTCGCCGAGCGCAACGCCGAGGTGGAGCGCGCCAACCAGGAGATCGAGCAGGCCCGGCGCGCGGTCGAGGAGAAGGCATCGGAGCTGGCGCTCACCTCGCGCTACAAGTCGGAGTTCCTGGCCAACATGAGCCACGAGCTGCGCACGCCGCTCAACTCGATCCTGATCCTGGGCCAGCAGCTCGCCGACAATCCCGACGGCAATCTGGCGGCCAAGCAGGTCGAATTTGCCCGCACCATCCACGGCGCCGGCACCGACCTGCTGAACCTGATCAGCGACATCCTCGACCTGTCGAAGATCGAATCCGGCACCGTCACCGTCGACGCCGAGGAGATCTATTTCGCCAACGTGCTCGAAGCCGTGGCCCGCCCGTTCCGTCATCAGGCCGAGTCGCAGGGCCTGACCTTCGAGGTCCGGACCGATGCCGACCTCGGCCGCTCCATCGTCACCGATTCCAAGCGTCTGCAACAGATCCTGAAGAACCTGTTGTCCAACGCCATGAAGTTCACGGCCGAAGGCAGCGTCCGGCTGCGCGCCCTGCCGGTGACCGCCGGGTGGCGCTCGGACAATGGCGCGCTGAACCAGGCCAGTGCCGTGGTGGCCTTCGAGGTCACGGATACCGGCGTCGGCATCCCGGTCGAGAAGCAGAAGATCGTGTTCGAGGCCTTCCAGCAGGCCGATGCCAGCACCAGCCGCAAGTATGGCGGCACCGGGCTTGGCCTCGCGATCAGCCGCGAACTGGCGAGCCTGTTGGGCGGGGAACTCACCGTACGGAGCACGCCCGGCATCGGCAGCACGTTCACGCTCTACCTGCCGATGATGTACACCGGCCCGCGCACCGCGGTGCGCCAGCCGACCCAGGGCCAGGGCTCGCAGCCCCTGCAGGTCGCTCCACTGCCCGAGCATCTCGCGGACCAGTTCCCCGACGACCGTCACGATCTGCAGCCGGGTGACCGCATCCTGCTGATCGTGGAGGACGACGCCAACTATGCCGGTATCCTGGTCGATGCCGCGCATGCCGCCGGGCTGAAGGCGGTGGTGACGGCGCGCGGCGCCGAGGCGCTCGACCTCGCCTTGCAGTACAAGCCCGTCGCCATGTCGCTCGACGTGTTCCTGCCCGACATGCTGGGCTGGAACGTGCTGAGCCAGTTCAAGCGCACACTGGAGACGCGCCACATCCCGGTGCAGATCCTCACCATGGATGAGGATCGCCAGCAGGGCCTGTCGCGCGGCGCCTTCTCCTACCTGAGCAAACCGACCTCGACCGAGGGACTGACCGCCGCGCTGGCGCGTATCAACGACTACGTCCAGCCGCGGCGCAAGAGACTCCTGGTTGCCGAGGACGACGAGGGCGAGCGACTGAGCATCGCCGCTCTTCTCGATCATCCCGAAGTCGAGATCACGATCGTCGGCTCGGGAGCGGAGGCGCTGGGAAGACTGCGGACCGAGCGACACGACTGCATGGTGCTCGACCTGCGCCTGCCCGACATGTCGGGCTTCGAGGTCCTGGAGTCCCTCCAGGCCGATCCGGCGCTCGCCGACCTGCCGGTCGTGGTGTTCACCGGCCGGGATCTCACGGCCGAGGAGGAAGGCCGGCTCCATTCGATGGCGCGCAGCATCGTGGTCAAGGGTGCGGCCTCGCCCGAGAGGCTGTTCGACGAGACTTCCCTGTTCCTGCATCACGCGGCCGCCGCCCTGGCGCCCGAGAAACAGCGCATGCTGGAACGCCTGCACGGCTCCGACGAGGTGCTGGCCGGACGCACCGTGCTGGTGGTCGACGACGATGCCCGCAACATCTTCGCCCTGTCGAGCGCGCTGGAGCGGCGCGGCATGCGCGTGCTGACCGCGACGACCGGCCACGAGGCGATCTCGATCCTCGAAGCGTCACCCGACGTGTCGATCGTGCTGATGGACATCATGATGCCCGACATGGACGGCTACGAGACCATGACCCTGATCCGAAGCAAACCGGCGCTGCGCCGACTGCCCATCCTCGCCCTCACCGCCAAGGCCATGAAAGGCGACCGCGAAAAATGCCTCGAGGCCGGGGCGTCGGACTATCTCGCCAAGCCGGTCAATACCGAGCAGCTCTTCTCGGCCCTGCGCCTCTGGCTGCATCGCTGATCTTGGCCCAGGCACCAGCCCCCATGAACAAGGTCAACATCCTGCTGATCGACGATCAGCCGGCGAAGCTGCTGAGCTACGAGGTCATCCTCGGGGAGCTGGGCGAGAACCTGGTGAAGGCCAACTCCCCACACGAGGCGCTCGGCCTGCTGCTGAAGCTGGAGGACGTTGCGGTCGTGCTGATCGACGTGGTCATGCCCCAGATCGACGGCTTCCAGCTCGCCGCCATGATCCGCGAGCATCCGCGCTTCCAGAAGCTCGCCATCATCTTCGTCTCGGCGGTGCAGATCGCCGAGACCGACCATCTGCGCGGCTACGAAATCGGCGCGGTCGACTACGTGACCGTACCCGTCGTGCCGGAGGTGCTGCGCGCCAAGGTGCGGGTCTTCATCGAACTCTATCGCAAGACCCGCCAGCTCGAGGCGATGAATCAGGAGCTCGAGAAGCGCGTCGCCGAGCGCACCGCCGAACTCGAGGCCCAGACCGAGCAGCTGCGGCGCAGCGAGGAACGCCGCTCGATCGCGCTCAGCGCCGGCGGCATGGGCTCGTGGGAGGTTGACGTCGCCTCTGGCCATGTCGAGTGGGACGACGGTCCCTACCGCATCTTCGGCGTCGACCGCGCCGCGTTCGAACCCACCGTGGAACGCATCGAAGCGATGATCCACCCCGAGGACCGCGACAAGAACACCGTCGGCACCCTCGTGGCCGCAGGCGAAAACCGCTTCCAGGTCGAGTTCCGCATCATCCGCCCGAGCGGCGAAGTCCGCTGGTGCTACGGGGCGGGCGTGGTCTCGCGCGATGCCCAGGGCAATGCGGTACGCATGAACGGCGTCACCGTCGACATCACCGAGCGCAAGCGCGCCGAGGAGCGCCAGCTGGTGCTCGCGCGAGAGGTCGATCATCGCGCCAAGAACATGCTGGCGGTCGTCCTCTCGGTGCTGCGCCTCACCAAGGCCAAGAGCACGCCCGAGTTCGTGTCGACGGTCGAAGGCCGCATCCACGCGCTGGCCGCCACGCACAACCTCCTGTCGGCGACGCGCTGGCAGGGCGCCAATCTCAGCCAGATCGTCGACGAGGAGCTGGCGCCCTATCGCACCGATCATCGACAGCGCATCGAGTCCGGCGGCCCCCCGGCCATGCTGCTGCCGGCGACCGCGCAGGCCGTGGCGCTGGCGCTACACGAACTGGCCACCAACGCCGCCAAGTATGGCGCGCTGTCCACAGACAACGGCCACCTCCGCCTCGTCTGGGCGCTCGACGACGAGGCACTGGTGATCGACTGGATCGAAACCGGAGGCCCGCTCGCCCAGGAACCCAAGTCGCTGGGCTTCGGCCTCTCCATCGTGCGCTCTTCGATCGAGGCGCAATTCCGCGGCGGCGTGCGCTACGACTGGAGGCCTGAGGGGCTGCATTGCCGCCTCTCGATTCCGCGCGCCCAGATCGTCGGCCCGACGCCCGTGCAGGCGCCGCAGACGGAAGGCCCTCGGGAAGCGCGAAGCGGGCGGGTGCGCAGTCTGACAGGGCGCCGCCTCCTCATGGTCGAGGACGAGGTGCTGGTCGGCATGATGGCCAAGCGCATCGTCGAGGATCTCGGCGCCACCGTGCTCGGCCCCTATGGCGGTCTGGCCGACGGATTGGCAGCCGCACGCAGCGAAAGATTCGACGGCGCGCTGCTCGATTTCAATCTTGCCGGCGAATTCGCCGATCCGCTCGCCGACCTGTTGATCGCGCGTGGCGTTCCTTTCGTGTTCATCACCGGATATCAGCGCGACAGCATCGACCGGCGCTACGCCAACGTTCCCATCCTTCCCAAGCCGCTCGAGGCCGAAAGTCTGGAACGCGTGCTGGTGTCTCTGCTCGACCCGCCCTCCCGCGTGACGGCCGACGCGTAGGAGCGGCGAAACTGGGCGAACTCGGGGCGGTTCCCGGCGTAATCGAGGTCTGCGCCGTCAACTTTGAAGCCGCCCTGCCGTTATCACTTTCCAACAAGGAGGTGATAGGAAACATGGCGAGAGACATTCGAACTATGCCCAAAGGCCTGATCGCCCCGCTTACCCAGGCCGCTCTTACTTCCCTGCGTGCACTGGCCGAAGGTACGGCCCCCTCGATGCCGCAAGAGCATCGCGCACGCCTTCTTCACCTCGCCTTGATCGAGACGGGCCCGGAAGGCGATGCCATCACGGCGCTCGGCCGCGAACGGCTGATCTCCGATCGCTAGTAGTTGCCACCCGTTGCCGTGACGCAGCCCGGGTCGACGGCCGCCTTTACAATCTTGAGAAACGAGTCGAGCGGACAGGCATTGTTCACCATGTCGGCGGAACAGGCCGGCAGGGCGACCTGCACCATCCCCGGCGGATCGCGATAGTTGAGCGGTGCTCGGCGACGCATCTCGTCCAAAGTCTGGGCGTAGTAGGCAATCCGCACGTAGCGCTTTTCGCTCCTGACCTCGCGAAACTGCTCGAACGCCAACGCGCCGCCCGGCGAAGCTTGACCCGGCAGAAAGCCAGGAATCTGCCAGGTGATGTCGAGCAGCGCCGCCAAGTTGTGGATGTTGCTGTCGTGGCCGACCAGAATCCCCAGGCGAACCGGCTGGCCGGTCGCGGCGTGACCGGGGAAACTGTGGCCGTTGACCAGAATGGCGCCGATCAGCGACAGCAGGTTGGATCCACGCTGCTGGGCGAGTGGCTTGGTCTTCTGGGTCAGATCCTGATCGAGCAGGTGGAGGGTGAGGAGTTCGCTCAGCGTGGCGTCGTGGGCCAGACGGCCCCATGCCACCTGGTCCTTGGGCAGGCCCTCGGCCGCCTGCATGAGGAAGTCTTCGGCGGCGGCCGACGCATAGCCGATCGGACCACGCAGCCGGACGCCATCCTTGGTCCCGCTCACGATGCTCGACGGTATGCCGGCTTCGCCGCAGCTTCCGCCGCCCGCCGATCGGGTCGTGCCGGCAGGGCAGAGGACGGACTGCATCATGGAGAGCTGGCCGCTGTAGTCGCGCTGGACCGATGCGAAGCTGCCGCCCAGACGCGCCAGGATGGCCGCCCGGTTGGCCGCGAGATCCATCGGGCAGGAAGCCACGGGCTGGGGATAGAACAGCGGATCCGGAACCGTGAAGTTCGCCTGGTTGCGCAGCGGCAGGTTGGCGCAGCGCGGATACATGCCGGCCAGGATTGCCGCTCCCGTTGTGCGCGCGCGTTGATCAATATCGGTCCAAGCCGCCACCGTGCCGGCGGTCGGGCAATCGTCGGCCTGGATCAGCCCGCGCCCGCCATAGAGCACGCGGTAGTAGCCGCCCATCAGCCGCATCAACTCTTCGCCGCGGGGCGACAGGAAGCCGGGTTCGACCGGCCAGGTGGGCCAGGGCGTTGCGCTGTATTTGTCGAGTTCCTCGTTCGGGACCGTCGGCGAGCGCACGCCATGCCGATTGAGCAGGACCGCCCGTTCGATCTGCCAGCCCGGCGGGGTCGGCAGAATTTCGGCGCTGGCCGGCATCAGGGCCGCCAGAAGCGAGGCAACAAGGACGACGGTAAAGACGCGAATGCTCATGGTACTCCCCCGGAGGCCGCACTATGCCGTCTCCGGGTCCCGCGCGTCATCCATTCCGTGCTAGATTTCATCCTATGCCCGTCCAGTGGACGATCTCGCATCCGGACCGTTTGGTGGTCGCCGTCGCCAGGGAGCGGGTGACGGTGAGTGACATCGAGCGCTACTTCGCCGGCGTCACCGCCGAGGGCGCCATGGGCTATCGCAAGATCTTCGAGATCACCCACACGCCCGAGGCGCTGAGCGACGAAAACCTGCGGGCGTTGGGTGCCCGGATCGTGCTCTATGCCCAGCACGGTCAGGTCGGGCCGCTGGCAATCGTCGCCGCGTCCGACAGCAGCTTCGGACAAGCCAAGACCTTCGCCGCGGCCGCGACCGCCCGGCGCCCCCTAGCCATTTTCCGCGAACTCCACCTCGCGCGGCAGTGGCTGGGTGCACAGTCCCTGCCCGATGACTGAGCCGGAACCCGCACCCCCTCGCGGGGGTTGAGCCGGGATGCCTTCACCGTCGACGATCAGCACCAGCTCGTTTCGCGAGCGCGTCGGCGCGCTCAGGAACCTGTGGCCCTTCCTCGCCATGGTCTGGGCGACCAGCCCGACGTTGACCGCCGCGACCATTGCGCTGCGCCTGATGCGCGCGCTGCTGCCGGTAGCGACGCTCTACATCGGCAAGCTGATCATCGACGACGTCGTGATGCTGGTGCAGTTGCCCGACAAGCCGGTGACGCTGCCGCAATGGCTGGACAGCGGTCATCTCAACCGGCTCGGCATTCTGCTGGGGGCCGAGTTCGCGGTGGCGGTGCTGGCCGATGTACTGGGGCGCATCGTCTCCCTGCTCGATGGGCTGCTGGCCGAGCGGGTCAGCACCAGCTCCAGCGTGCGGCTGATGGAGCATGCCGCGACACTCGACCTCGAGGATTTCGAGGATGCCGAATTCCAGGACCAGCTGGAGCGGGCGCGACGCCAGACCAGTGGCCGCATGACCCTGATGAGCCAGCTCTTCTCGCAGGCGCAGGACCTGGTGACGGTGGCGAGCCTCGCCGCCGGCCTCATCGTCTTCGCGCCGTGGCTGATCGTGCTGCTGCTGGTGGCGCTCGTCCCCGCCTTCCTCGGCGAGGCGCATTTCAATGCCAAGAGCTATTCCCTCGATTTCGGCCGCACGCCCGAACGACGGGAGCTCGACTATGTCCGCCAGACCGCGGCCAGCGCCGAGACCGCCAAGGAAGTGAAGATCTTCGGGCTGAACGCGTTCCTGATCGATCGCTACCGCCGCCTCGCGACCTCGTTCTACGAGGCCAACCGTCGCCTCGCGCTGCGCCGCGCCGGCTGGGGCGGGCTGTTCACCACCATCGGCACCATCGGCTATTACTTCGCCTACGCCTACATCGCCTGGCGGACGCTGACCGGCGAGTTCTCGGTCGGCGACCTCACCTTCCTCGCGGGCTCGTTCCGCCGCTTGCGCACGCTGCTCGAATCGCTGCTGAGCGGCTTTTCCTCGGTGGCCGGCCAGGCGCTCTATCTCGACGACCTGTTCTCCTTCTTCGAAGTCCAGCCGGAGATTCATTCGCCGGCCAATCCCCTGCCCTTTCCCAAGCCCATTCGTGAAGGCTTCGTGTTCGAGGATGTCGGCTTCATCTATCCCGGCGCCGAGCGCTGGGCGGTGCGCCATCTCTCCTTCACCCTCAAGGCCGGCGAAGTGGTGGCGCTGGTCGGCGAGAACGGCGCGGGCAAGACCACGCTGGTCAAATTGCTGACGCGGCTCTACGACCCCGACGAAGGCCGCATCCTGCTCGACGGCCGCGACCTGCGCGACTACGGGCTCGACGAGCTGCGCGGCAGCATGGGCGTCATCTTCCAGGACTTCGTCCGTTACAACCTGCCGGCCGGCGACAATATCGCGGTCGGCCGCATCGAGGCGCGCGGCGACCAAGAGCGCATCGCGCGCGCGGCCAACCGCAGCCAGGCCGACGAGGTGATCGCGCGCCTGCCTCGCGGTTACGAGCAGATGATCGGCAAGCGCTTCAAGAACGGCGTCGAACTCTCGGGCGGCGAATGGCAGAAGATCGCCATCGCCCGCGCCTACATGCGAGAGGCCGAGGTGCTGATCCTCGACGAGCCGACCGCCGCGCTGGACGCCCGCGCCGAGTTCGAGGTGTTCCAGCGCTTCAAGGAACTGAGCAAGGGCAAGACCGCGGTGCTGATCTCGCACCGCTTCTCCAGTGTCCGCATGGCCGACCGCATCCTGGTGCTGGCCGAGGGCAGGGTCGAAGCGCAGGGCACCCACGAGCAACTGCTAGCGCAGGAGGGGCGCTATGCCGAGCTCTTCGAGCTGCAGGCGGCGGGGTATCGCTAGCGCCATGAAGATCGCCACCTTCAACGTGAACAACGTCAACCGGCGCCTGCCCAACCTGCTGGCCTGGCTGAAGCGCGCCAAGCCCGACATCGCCTGCCTGCAGGAGCTGAAGGCGGCCGACGACGCCTTTCCCGCGGCCGAGCTGCGGCGAGCCGGCTACCACGCGGTCTGGCAGGGCCAGAAGACCTGGAACGGCGTCGCCATCCTGGGACGCAAGGCCGAGCCGGTCCTGACGCGAAAGGGCCTGCCCGGCGATCGCAGCGACGTGCAGAGCCGCTACATCGAGGCAGCCGTGAAGGGGCTGATCGTCGGTTGCCTCTATGCACCCAACGGCAATCCACAGCCGGGGCCGAAGTTCGACTACAAGCTCGACTGGCTGCGCCGCCTGCAGCGCCATGCGAAGTCACTTCTGAAGAGTGGCGCCCCCGTGGTGCTGGCGGGCGACTACAATATCGTGCCGACCGATTTCGACATCTATTCGCTGCGTTCCTGGAAGGATGATGCACTGGTGCAGCCGGCGCCACGGGCGGCCTTCGGGAAGCTGCTGGCGCAGGGCTGGACCGACAGCCTGCGCACGCTGCATCCCGACAGGCCGATGTACACATTCTGGGACTACAAGCGGCACCGCTGGGAACGCGATGGCGGCCTGCGCCTCGATCACCTGCTGCTCAGCCCCGATCTCGCGCCGCGCCTGAAGCGCGGCGGCGTCGATCGGGAAGAACGCGGGCGCGAAAGCCCGAGCGACCACGCGCCGGCGTGGATCGAACTGAAGTAGGGGCTTGTGGTCGTTCTTCCTTCGGCGCTCCCGGACATTGCCAAAGGCAATGTCCTGCCGCTTCGCGGGCTGAGCTTCGCTCAGCCCTACATCGCCGGAGGCAGTTCCTTCAGCGCCTGGGTGGCGATCGGCATCATCTTGTCGCAGAAGTCCTTTTTGTTCTTCTCGGCTTCCTTTTCCATCATGTCGTAAGTCTTATCGAGCTTGCGGTCCGCGATGTTGAGCTGCTTCTCGGCCCATTCGATCCAGAATTCGAGGCGCGTTTCCTGGTCCTTGGTCATGTCGAGGTCGCAGGTGTCGACGGCAATGGAAACCGCGTAGAGGCCGATCACCATCTTCTCCGCGTCTTCCTTCTTGAGCGTCTGGGCGGAAGCCGCCGCGAGTGGCAGGACCAGCAACGCAAGCGAACAGGCAAACGCACGAACCATCTGAATCTCCCCCGGCTTACGGGGCGCCGCGAGAGGCGGCGCACCCGTTTCTGCCGGCCGGAGACTACTTCAGAGTCTTGTGGAGCGTAATCTCCGCGTTGAGCAACTTGGAGACAGGGCAACCCTTCTCTGCCGCCTCGGCGAGCTTGTCGAAGGTCGCCTGGTCGAGGTTCGGCACCTCGGCAACCAGAGTGAGGGCCGACTTGCTGATCTTGAAGCCCGCCCCGTCCTGATCGAGCGAAACCGCGGCCTCGGTCTCGAGCAAGGTCGGCGTGAAGCCAGCCGTCTGCAGCTGGAACGCCAGCGCCATGGTGAAGCAGCCGGCATGGGCGGCGGCGATCAATTCTTCGGGATTGGTGCCCTTCTCGCCCTGGAAACGGGTCTTGAAGGAATAGGGCGTCCCGGACAGAACGCCGGAATCACTGGTGAGGCCGCCGGTGCCGTCCTTGCCCGTGCCGCGCCACTCAGCCTTTGCCTTGCGGATCATCTTTCGTCTCCTTGGGGTGGTCGATGACGCACCATGCCTCGACCGTATGACAGAAGCGATTCCTCCCTTCGTATAGGGTGAGCGAGCCGCCCCGGTGGGGGCTGTGCTATCGTCGATCGGTGACGAGGAGATGAGTTCATGCGGGTAATTTTCGCGGCGCTGCTGTCGGCGCTGCTGTTCATCGGATTTGCGACCGGCAGCTGGGCGCAGAACGGGCTGGAGCGCTTCGAGAAGGAGATCAAGCCCCAGTTCGAGCTCAAGACGCTGAGCTATGCCGGCGCAGAGCCGCTCGGCGCCTCGGGTTTCGTGCTGAAGGACGTCGTCGCGGTCGTGCCGGCCAATCCTGCGACCGGCGACAAGGAAAGCACGATCAAGATCGACAAGGTGACGGTCGACGACCTCGACTTCGAACGCCTCCGGAAGGATTCGAAGAACGATCTCGCGCCGCGGTTCGCCAGGCTCAAGATGGAGGGCATGACGGGCGACGACGAGATGTTCACCGCCCTCGAGCCCTACGGGGTCCCCAAGGTGCCGTTCGACATCGCACTCGATTACCGCATCGACCCGGCCGCCAAGGTCCTGACCCTCACCCTGCTGGAAGTGACCCTGCGCGGCCAGGCGCGCTTCGCCCTGTCGATGATCGTGGACGGGGTGAGCGACGACACCGACTTGGACACGGCCAAGGACGAGGGCCGGCTGCGCAGCGCCTCCCTCTCGATCGACGACAAGCAGCTTCTGGACAAGCTCGTCCCCGCGGTCGCCAGCGAGGAAGGCATCAAGGCCGAGGAACTGATCACGACCGCTCTCGACGCGCTGGCCGTCTTTGCCCAGGCGCAGACCGGTGAGACGCTGAAGGCGCTCGACGCCGTCTCCTCCTTCGTCGGCGACTGGAAGTCCCCCAGGGGACCGCTGGTACTTGGCGTGAAACCCACCAAGACCGCGGGCCTGGAGGATATTGACAAGATCATTGTACCCGACGCGCTCTCTACCCTGTTCGGCTTCACCGCTACCTATCCCGGTACCCGAAGCGGAGCCGCCAAGGCCGGCTCCAAGGCGAGGTAACCAATCAAGACGTGACTGGAGGAAACCAGATGAAGCGACGTACCCTTCTGGCCGGCGCGGCGATGCTGCCGCTCGGCCTCCCGGTTCGGGCCCAGGAAGCCTATCCGTCGCGGCCGATCACGATGATCGTGCCTTTCCCGCCCGGCGGCGTGGCCGACATCACCGGCCGGCCGACGGCGCACGTCATGGGCAAGCTGCTCAAGCAGTCGGTCGTCGTGCAGAACAAGGGCGGCGCCGGCGGCTCGGTGGGCACCGCGCAGGCGGCACGCTCGGCACCCGACGGCTACACGATCCTGATGGCGCTGTCGTCGATCTCGGTCCTGCCGGTGGCCGATCGCCTACAGGGCCGCACGCCCGCCTACGAACTCGACCAGTTTGCGCCGATCGCGCTGATCAGCGCCGATCCCACGGTGCTCGTGGTCAGCGCGGACGGTCCCTACAAGACGCTGAAGGATCTGGTCGAGGCCGCGAAGGCCAAGCCCGGGACCATCAACTATGGCTCCTCGGGCGTGTACGGCACGCTGCACGTGGCGATGGAGATCTTCGCCGACGCCGCCGGCATCAAGCTGTTCCACATTCCCTACCAGGGCGGCGGCCCCGCGGTCGCTGCACTCCTGGGCGGACAGATAGACGCCCTGGCATCGGGCCCGTCGGCCGCCATCGGCCAGATCAAGGCCGGCAAGATGCGGGCGCTCGCGGTCTGGGGCGACAAGCGCCTCGCCTCGCTGCCCGATGTTCCAAGCATGAAGGAGCTGGGCTACGACGCCACCTTCTACATCTGGTCGGGGCTCTTCGCGCCCGCAGCCACGCCCTCTCCGATCCTCATGACGCTGCGCGATGCGGCGCGCCGCACGGCCGAAGATCCGGAGTTCAAGGAGGCGATGGCCAAGGTCGAGACGCCGATCGCCTATCTCGATGCGCCCGAGTTCAAGACCTTCCTCGACAAGGATGCGGCACGGCTGAAGGTCGCGGTCGAGCGGATCGGCAAGGTGCCGGAAAAGTAAACGCCTCTACGTGGTCGCGTACGGCTGGCGCAGGCGCTCGATTTCGGTCTGGCTGGGCGCATAGGCCTCCGCCTGCGGATCGAAGCGCGTCCAGCCGGTGGCGCGATAGTCGGCTTCACGGGCGACGTGATCGATGGGGCGATGCTGGTCCATGATCAGGAGCACCCGCTGCTCGTCGGCCTCGGAGGTGCGCATGCTCACCATCGTTCCACCGCGGCGCACCGCCTCGCAATAGACCTCCGCCTCTCGTTGCGGCACGCCGGACGACACGAGCGCGCCGACGAGGCCGCCGGTCGCGGCGCCCGCAACGGCGCCGACCGCCGTCGCCGCCAGGGCACCCGCGGCAACGACCGGTCCGAGGCCGGGAATCGCGATCATCCCGAGCCCTGCCAGCAGTCCCGCCGTGCCGCCCAGCGCTGCGCCAATGCCCGCTCCCGCGCCGGCCGGCTCCTCGCCCCGCGCGGTCTCTTCGCAGACATAACGGTTGGCGATGATGTTGATGTCCGACGGTGGCGCGCCGGCGGTTTCCAGTTCGGCCACGACCTGCTTGGCCTGTGCATACGTGTCGTAGACGCGCGTGATCGTCTTCATGGTCGACCTCCCTGACTGAATGCTATTGCGAAACGACATTGCCTTTGAAGTCGATGCCAACGTTCACGGAATCGCCGCCCCTGCGCGCGGCGCCCCGCCAGATGCCGTCGGCGTCCTTCATGAGCGGCGCGATGTCCGTGTAGCCGGCGGCAACCGCTCGATCCTTCGCCTGGGCCGAGGTGAAGGAGTTGGCCCCCTTCAGCGGTGCGCCGGGATCGGGAGTCCTCGCCTTGAAGACGTCGCCCCGGCAAGCCTGCATGAAGGCGTCCTGCGTTATGCGGCCGTCTGTCGGCTCGGCCTGGGCGCGAATGCGGATGTAGGCGATATACCGGTCGGCTTCAGGGCCTGCGATCACCCCATCCTTGTTTGCGTCGGCCTGCGCCCACTCCGCCGCGCAGCCCGCCTCGTCGGCGGCGAAAGCGATCGACGGTACAGGAGCAAACATGCCGACGAGAATCGCTGTGCGTGCGAACTTGCCCATCATCGAGACTCTCCCGCGTTTGCGACGTTTTCCGGCCATCCGTCTGGCACGCAAGAAACGGCGGGACGTGCAACCCCGTTCCCCGGGGAGGCGTTTTGTAAGCAGCGGTCGTCATTCCGGCGGTCGCGGCGAACATGGAGAAACGCCATGAACGACCAGAAGCAGAATCCCTCGCAGCAGCAGGATCGCGATCGCCAGCAGCGCGAACAGGTCCAGCGCGAACAGCAGCAGAAGCAGAACCAGCAGCCCAACCAGCAGCCGGGTCAGCCTCAGCAGCCGCAGCACAAGGATCGTTAGTCCTTGATCTCCTGAAGCCGAATGCCCGCCGAGAGGCGGGCATTCGTTTTTCGGCCTTCCCGAAAGGAATTCCTGACCATGACGCCATATGCAGCCGACACGCCTCGTGAAGTTCCCGCCGTGCCGCCCGTTCCCGGCAAGACCGACCCCGTGCCGCCCGAGATGCCACTGCCGCCGGGCACGCCGGCACCGGAAGACATGCCGACGCCCGTGCCGCATCCGCAGGGCCCGCCCGGCCCGATCGCCTGAGGCGGGAGGGTCTATTCCTTCACCGCGCCGGTGAGGGAGGAGACGTAGTAGTCGACGAAGAAGGAATAGAAGATTGCCACGGGCAGCGAGCCCAGCAACGAGCCCGCCATCAGCGACCCCCACTGGTACACGTCACCCGACACCAGTTCGGTCAGGATGGCGACCGGCACCGTCTTCTTCTCGCTGCTCTGGACGAAGGCCAGCGCGTAAATGAACTCGTTCCACGACAGGGTGAACGAGAAGATGCCGGCCGAGATCAGGCCGGGCACCGCCAGCGGCAGCGTGATGCGCCGCAGGATCTGCAGGCGGGTCGCGCCGTCGATGAGCGCACATTCCTCCAGTTCGTAGGGAATGGACTTGAAGTACCCGATCAGCAGCCAGGTGCAGAACGGTACCAGGAAGGTCGGGTAGGTCAGGATCAGGGCCAGCGGCGTGTCGAAAAGACCGAGCTGGTAGACCGTCGTTGCCAGCGGGATGAACAGGATCGACGGCGGCACCAGATAGGCGAGGTAGATGCCTAGTCCGACATACTGGCTGCCCTTGAAGCGCAGCCGCTGAATGGCGTAGGCGGCAAGCACGCTCGAAAAGAGCGACAGGAAGGTCGAGCAGATGGCGACGCCCATCGTGGTCATGAGCCACTTCGGGTAAGCCGTTTCGAACAGCAGCTTGTAGATGTGATCGAGCGTCGGGCTGCCGATCAGGAACGGATTGTAGGTCTTGTAGTCGTAGAGTTCCGCGTTCGGTTTGAAGGCCGTGATCCCCATCCAGTAGAACGGGAAGAGCAGGATCACGACGAAGCAGATCAGCGGGACGTAGACCGTCACCATGCGACGGCCGCGGCTCTCCCAGACCATGTCGTCGGGAGGGGCGGTGGCGCTGGTCGGCGTCGGCGCGGGGGCGGCGGCGTCAGTCACTGGCTTCTCCCTGCTGCCACTTGCGGCGCGCGAGCGCGAAGTAGCTGAACAGCGTTGCGAATACGAGGAAGGGGATCATGGCCACGGCGATGGCCGCGCCCTCGCCCAGTTCGCCGCCGGCGATACCGCGCTGGAAGGCGAGCGTCGCCATCAGGTGGGTCGAGTTGATCGGCCCGCCGCGGGTGATGGCGTAGACCAGCTGGAAGTCGGTGAACGTGAAGATGATCGAGAAAGTCATCACGATCGCCAGGATCGGCAGCAGCAGCGGGAAGGTTATGTAGCGGAAGCGCTGCCAGGCCGTGGATCCGTCCAGCAGGGCAGCCTCGTAGAGCGATGGCGAGATCGTCTGCAGGCCGGCCAGCAGTGAAATCGCCACGAACGGAATGCCGCGCCAGATGTTGGCGGCAATCAGCGACCAGCGCGCCGGCCAGGTCGTGCTGAGGAAGTCGAAGGGCTTCTCGCGGATGCCGACCACATCGGTGGCGAGATAGGAGATGATCGAGAACTGCGGATCGTAGATCCACCAGAAGGCCAGCGCCGACAACACGGTCGGCACGATCCAAGGCAGCAGGATGATCGCCCGCAGCAGGTTCTTCATCGGCAGGTGCCGGTTCAGCAGCAGTGCGAGCCAGAGACCCAGCGCGAACTTCCCGAACGTCGCGACGGCCGTGTAGAAGACGCTGTAGAACACCGCCGTCCAGAATTGCGGGTCCTCGAGCAGGTATTCGAAGTTCTCGAAGCCGATCCACTTGCCGGTGCGGCCGATCTTGGTGTCGGTGAAGGACAGCCAGATGCCGAGTCCCAGCGGATAGGTGAGGAACACCGTCAGCAGGCCGACGGCCGGCAACAGACACATGAAAATCAGGAACGCCTTGTTGTCGAACAGGCGCGCGAGCCAACCCTGCTGTATTCGGGTCCGGTTCCAGTCGGTCATCGTGGCGACGGTCATCTTCCCTCCGGAGAGCGGGGACGGCGGCGCGACCGTCTTCCGGTCGCGCCGTCTCCTCTGCTGCGCCTTAGCGGTAGTAGCGGCGCGTGCGACGCTCCGCTTCCTTGGCGGCATCGGCCGGCGTCGCCTGGCCAGCGGCCACCGAAGCGAACATCTGGACGAGGATGTATTCCGCCGCGACCGTCCCGGCGGCCTGGGTGATCGGCCCCTTGTAGCCGCTCCAGAACCTGTTGTTCATGGTGCTGCGATAGATCGCGATCTTGGGATCGCTCGCCCACACCTTGCTCTTGTCGTAGGCGTTGAGCGGATGAGCCCAGTAGCCGAGGCACCCGGTCAGCCACGGATCGTACTGCTCGGCCTCCATCATGAAGGTGAGGTACGCCTTGGCGGCGTTGGGGAACTTGCTGTGCTTGAACACCATGGCATTCAGCACCGTGGCGCTCATCGGCGTCGAGCTGGCCACGCCCTGGGTCAGTAGCGCGTGCTCGGTGTCGTCGGCGATCGCCTTGGTCGCCGGATCGTTCTTCAGTGCGAAGTACATCGACACGCCGTTGGCCGTGAAGAACAGCTCGTTCGACGCATAGGCCCGGTTGTTGCTGATGTCGTTCCACGACATCGTGCCCGGAATGAAGGTCGGGTAGAGTTCCTTCACGTAGTTGAGGGCGTTGACGGTTTCCTTGCTGTTGATCGTGACCTTGCCGTCTTCGTCGACCAGCGAGCCGCCATGCGCCCACAGCATCCAGTTGGCGAAGCCGTTGGCGTCGCCCACCGCGTTGCCCAACGCAAAGCCGGCCGGCTTCTTGATCTTCTGCAGCTGCTGGCAGAGCTTCAGCAGGTCGGGAAGCGTGGTCGGCACCTTGTCGAAGCCGGCTTCCTTCACCGCCGAGGCCCGGTAGACCAGCGGGCCGCCCGTGCCGCCCATCGGCAGGCCGATCCAGTTGTTGGTCTTGGCCTTCTTGCCGAACTTCTCGCCAAGGAACATCCAGCCGCCGTATTTCTTGCCGAGATACTCGGCGACGTCGCTGAGTTCGAGCACCTTGTCGGCGTAAATGTGCGGATCTTCCGCCCAGCCCAGGACGATGTCGGGCCCCGCGCCGGTATTGGCCGACACCGCGGTCTGCTGGCGGATGTCTTCCCACCCCACGAAGTCGACCTTCACGTCGACGCCTGTCTCCTTGGCAAATTTCGCGCTGTTGGCGCGGAAGATCACCTCGTCGGGTTCAACGAAGCGCGCGGGGCGCAGGAGGCGGAGCGTCGCGCCCTTCTCAATCGGGAGCTTGGGCGCCGGCACGTCGGCCTTGGGAATCTCCGACTGGGCGTTGGCTGCGCGGCCCATCGCCATCGCCGCTGCGGCGGCACCGAGAATGATCGACTCACGCCGCCTGATGATGAACGCCATTGTTTCCTCCTTTGTTGATCTTTGTCCGTGTTCTTCTTTCCCCGTTCTCAGAGGCGTTGGCCCGACTGCTGGTCGAACAGATGGACCAGGGCGGGATCGGGCCTCACGGGCAGGATCTCGCCGGGCTTCGCCGTAACGCGCTCGCGGAAGGCGCCGATGACCGCCTGGCCGCCGATCCGCATCATGACCTGGGTTTCCGAGCCGGTCGGCTCGACCACCTGGACGGTGGCCGGGATGCCGCCGGGATCGAGCATCAGATGCTCGGGCCGCACGCCGTAAACAGCCGGACCATCGGCCGGACGGCCGCCGTTTGTCGGCAACGGCCAGGCCGTCCCGTCTTCCATGCGAAGCGCGCCGTTCGAGACGGTACCCTTCACCATGTTCATGGCCGGCGAGCCGATGAAGCCCGCGACGAACAGGTTGGCCGGCCGATCGTAGAGCTCGAGCGGCGCGCCGATCTGCTCGATATGGCCGTTGTTCATGACCACGATCTTGTCGGCCATGGTCATGGCCTCGATCTGGTCGTGCGTGACGTAGACGGTCGTGACCGTGAGCCGCTGGTGCAGCTCCTTGATCTCCGAACGCATCTGGACGCGCAGCTTGGCGTCGAGGTTGGAAAGCGGTTCGTCGAACAGGAAGACCTGGGGATTGCGCACGATGGCGCGGCCCATGGCGACGCGCTGGCGCTGTCCGCCGGAGAGCTGACGCGGGAAGCGATGCAGGAGCTGCTCCAGACCCAGGATCTTGGCGGCCCGGCCGACCTCCTCGTCCATTA
This sequence comes from Reyranella sp., assembly GCF_965227665.1. Lineage (GTDB taxonomy): Bacteria > Pseudomonadota > Alphaproteobacteria > Reyranellales > Reyranellaceae > Reyranella. Next base: position 3,995,672 of record NZ_OZ245767.1, on the reverse strand, counting down.
CCGACTTCGGAGCCTTCGCGAGCGTCAGCGAGAAGGCCATGTTGTCGTAGACCGTCATGTGCGGATAGAGCGCGTAGTTCTGGAACACCATCGCAATGTCGCGATCCTTGGGCGGCACGGTGTTGACCACCCGCCCGCCGATCGCGATCTCGCCCGACGTAATGTTCTCCAGGCCCGCGAGCATGCGCAGCAGGGTGGACTTGCCGCAACCCGACGGGCCGACCAGGACCACGAACTCGCCATCGGCGATGTCGACACTGACGCCATGTAGAATCTCTACAGGACCGAACGCCTTCCGCACGTTGCGGACTTCGACCGTCGCCATATTTCCTCCACGCGTGCGGCCTCGGGCCGCTTATTGCTTGTACTTCTGCCGGTTCTTACGACCGAACGTGCCCGATCATAGGCAAAGCCCGCGCGAAGCGCGAGGACTACTGACGGGTTGGTAACCCGGTTACCGAGCAACCGCTTGTCGAAAGGCCGGGCCGCATTCAGGATGGGCAAAGTGCGCTTTATTTTTGGGGAATTGTCACAATGAATTTCGATGCTCTCGGCACTGCGTGGGCGCCGCGCCTGCTCAGTATCGTGCGGATCATGAGCGGCCTTCTGTTCCTGCAGCATGGCACCGCCAAGCTGCTGGCGTTTCCGGCCGGCGCCGTCGCGCCGAACTTCACCCTCATGTCGATGCCGGGCTATGCCGGTATCATCGAGTTCGTCTGCGGCATCCTGCTGGTTATCGGCCTCTTCAGTCGGCTCGCCGCGTTCGTCGCCTCGGGCATGACGGCCGTGGCCTACTTCATGGTCCACGCCCCGATGGGGTTCTTCCCGATCCTCAACCGCGGCGAGCTCGCCGCGCTCTACTGCTTCGTGTTCCTCTATCTCGCCGCGGCCGGCCCCGGCCCCTGGAGCATCGACGCCGCGCGCCGGAAGTAGCGCTTAACGCGCCTTCGCCGAAACGCTATGGAACGACCGGACGGCTGCCTCGTGCAGCCGTTTCGACGTGCGCAGGACTTAAGAAAAAGCAGCAGGAGGAGCGTTCATGTCCCAGAGTGCCTCGATCAACCGCCGCCGCTTTGCCGCCCTGGCCGGCGCGACGGCACTCACCGCCCCCCTGACCGTCCCGGGGATCGCGCGCGCCCAGCCCCGCTGGAAACCCGAGAAGCCGATCACGATCTACAACCCGTTCGCCGCCGGCGGCGTCACCGACGTCCACATGCGCCTGCTCGCCGAGGCGGTGGGCAAGATCCTGGGACAACAGATCATCGTCGACATCAAGCCGGGAGCAGCCGGCACGCTGGCGCCGGCCATGCTGCTGAACGCCAAGCCCGACGGCTACACGCTGGCGGTCATGAGCATCAACACGCTGCGCTATCCGCACTATCAGCAGACCAACTGGAACCCGCTGACCGACTTCACTTTCATCACCGGCCTGTCGGGCTACACGATGGGCATCGTCGTGCGCTCCGACTCTCCCTGGAAAACCTTCCAGGACATGATCGCCGCCGGCAAGAAGGACCCGGACAAGTACAATTACGGCACCTCCGGCGTCGGCGGCACCGGCCAGCTCATGATGATCGAGGTCGAGCAGGCGACCGGCGCGAAGTTCACCCACGTCCCCTACAAGGGCGGTGCCGAATGGATGCAGGCGCTGATGGGCGGCGAGATCCAGTTCATCGCGGACGCAGCCCAGTGGGCGCCCTTCGTCGACGACGGCAAGTGCCGCATCCTGGCCTTCGCGACCGAGAAGCGCATCCCGCGCTATCCCGACGTGCCGACCATGATCGAACTCGGCGTCAACGTGGTGGGCCAGAGCCCCTACGGCCTGCTCGGCCCCAAGGGCATGCCGCCGGAGATCGTCGACACGCTCTATCAGGCCTTCAAGCAGGCCTCGACCGAGCCGAAGGTGACCGAGTATCTCGCGAAGTTCATCCAGGTGCCGTGGGACAAGAATCCCGCCGAATTCCGCGCCTTCGCCGAGAAGTACTATGCCGAAGTGAAGCCGCTGCTCATCAAGGCGGGCCTAGCGAAGCCCTGAACAGGAGATAGTGATGGCGTTGAAGAAGGTAGCCCTCGAGATCGGCATGGGCACCGACATACGGGGCGGCGACTACACCAAGGCCGCGGTCCGCGCCCTGCGCGATGCGCTGTGGCACAACTCTCTCACCGTCGCGACGGCGCTCGGCAAGGCGAGCGACGACATGGTGGTCGAGGTCCTGATCGGCGTGCCCCAGCCCGACCAGGTCGACACCGCGCAGGTGCTGGCGGTGCTGCCGCACGGCACCGGCACGGTGAAGGTGGTCGAGGGCGGGCTGGAGATCGAAAATGAAGCCGGCACGGACAAGACGGTGATCGCCCAGGCGGCCGCCATCGTCCGGCTCGACCTGTAAGGGAGCCAAGACCATGACCGCCAAGCGCGTGATCCTCGAACTCGGCACCGGCAACGACTTGCACGGAGGCGACTACACCAAGGCCGCCCTGCGCGCCGTGCAGGACGCCCTGCATCATTCCTCGCTCGCGATGATCCGGACCCTGAAGATCGACACCAAGACCGGCATGTTCGTCGACGTCACGATCGGCGTGCAGCAGCCCGACAAGGTCGACGCAGAGAAGGTAAGGGCCTCCTTGCCCCACGGCATCGTGACCGTGAAAGTGGTCAAGGGCGGCCTCGATATCGCCGATCCCGAGAACAACGACCCGGCTGTGATCGCCAGCGCCGCTATCGCGGTCCGGATGGAGATTCCTCAGGCAAAGTGAGCATCATGCTGCTCTACGAACACCCGCTGTCGTCCTATGCCCAGAAGGTGAAGATCGCGCTGCGCGAGAAGGGTCTAGACTTCACGGTCGAGACACCGGCCGCGCTGGGCACCGGCACGGCCGGTGGCCCGTTCGCGGCGGCCAGCCCGCGCAACGAGGTGCCGACGCTGATCGACGGCGAGGCCCGGATATTCGATTCGACGATCATCCTCGAGTATCTCGAGGACAAGTATCCCTCCCCGCCCCTCCTGCCGCGCGACCCGGCGGCACGCGCCGAGGCGCGCATGATCGAGGATCTCTGCGACACGCTCTACGAGGCGGTGAACTGGGGCCTGAGCGAGATCCGCTGGTTCAAGCGGGCCGAGGGGCCACAGGCGGAGAAGATGAAGGCTACGGCGGCGCGGCAGACCGCCCAGCTGCAGGCCTGGCTCTCGGACAAACTTGGCGATCGCCCCTGGTTCAACGGCGAGAGCTTCGGCTGGGCCGACCTCAGCGTGGCGCCCTACCTCAATCGCTCGTTCTTCTACGGGCTGGGAACGCCCGCCGGCTCAACCCTGGCGAAATGGCGCGACCGGCTGATCGAACGCCCATCGGTCGCCACGACCTTCAATGAGTTCGAAGCCGCCGCATCAGGCATGGCCAGCGCACACGAGCGGCTCGCGTCGGGACAAATCCGACGTGAGTACCGCGATCATCGTCTGGAATGGATGATGAAATCCGGTGGCCAGCAGATCGTTCTCGACGGCTTGGCCAAGAACAACGTCCGCTTCACCTGGCCGCTCGGCTGAAAATCCCTCAGCTCCGCGCGGCGCGCCCCATGAACAGGAGGCCGGCGCCCGCGATCACCGCGACGATGCCGGCGATGGTCGGGATCGGGATGGTACGCTGCTCGTCGGCCGTGACCTTGAGCGGGCCGGCGTCGACGATGGTCTTGCGTTCGGTGAAGGAGATATTGTCGATCGCCAGGCCGGCAATGCCGATCACGATCAGAAGGACACCCAAAATTGCCATCGGCTTCATGCCGTAAACTCCCTTATGGTTCCCCGGACAACGCAAAATGCTGTCCGGGGTTGCCGAGTGGGAATTCAGGCCTTGGGCTGCACCAGCATGGCCAGTCCCTGCTCGATGGCCGTGCGGGCCATGGCGCGGAGCTGGTCGTCGGTCGCACTGCTGACCGGATGGCCGATCTGGGCGAAGGCATAGCCCGGCATGCCGAGCACGCGGCTCATCATGTCGGCCGCGCTGGCGAACCGGGTCGTCATCACGCTGAAGGCGGGAACGTCTAGTCTTTCAGCGGTAACTGAGTCGTGCAGACTGCACGATGAACAGCTCCCTCAATCCCCCAGGCCGGAGACGACGGCGTCCCAGCCTTTGATCTCCGCCACGATGTGGGGATCGGCCGGCGCGCTGTAGTTCGACTTGGTGCGGCTCACCACGTTGGCGACGCCGTATTCCTCGCGCAGGATCTGGTCGAGGTGCTTGAAGAAGCCCTTGGTCCCTTCCTTGCCATTGGAGATGAAGCCGATCGTCTTGCCTTCCAGCGTATCGAGGCGCGGGGCGAGCCGGCCGGCCTGCGGGGCGGTGCCCGGCGTGGGATCGAGAACTTCGAACATGTGTTTCCTCTTACTTCTTGGGAGGTTCGCAATCGACACAGACGCCGATCGGCAACGTCACGGCATAGCTCTTGTTGCCGAGCCAGGGTGGGATGACGGCACCGAAGCCGCCGGCCGGCCCCCCCGCGGCCACGACCAGGAGCTGGTCGGGCGAATCCATCGCGCTGTAGACGCTGTCGCCGCGATCGCGGACGACGGCGCCCTTGCCGACATCGGCCCATTCACGCCGGTGAATGCGCGCGCGTTCATGGATGAAGGTCGCGATGTCGGTCTTGGTCCAGCCGCCGGCCTGCAGATGCTCGCGCAGCTGCTTGGGAATGATCAGCGCGTAGTTGCCGGGATGGATCGAGTAATGGCGCATGTTGGCGCGCATCTCGGCCGCGAAGGTCTCGAGGATCTCCTCCGGCTTCGTGGTCCATTCGTTCATGAGCTGGCGCGGCGCCCCAGCGGCCATCACGGTGACCGATGACGCGCCCTTCGGCACGCCGCGATGCTCGGCCAGCGGCAGCCAGCTCGTGTCCTCCTCGTCCTCGGCGACGCAGTAGCTGAACTTGCCGGGATGGCCGAGAGTCGAGCGGTCGATCACGCCCGGCCGGTCGTCCAACAGGTTGATCAGGCAGAGCCGGATGGCGCGGCCGATGACCGCCGTCGCCCGGTCCGAATTGGCGAGCGCATTGAACGAGCCGCTGGCGCCAATCTCGAGGCGGATCGGTCCGTTCAGGATCACCAGCACCGCGCAGCCGCCGGTGCTTGCCGTCGCGCCGTGCATCAGGAATTCTTCCTGCATCATGGCGGTCCAGGCCGTCACGACGACCGGGAAGTGCATCGGCAGGCAGCCCGCCATGACGGCGTTGATCGCGAGCTTCTCGGCGGTTATGGCGAGGCCCCGCACCGGCTCGATGCCGATCAGCTGATCCGGCGGCATCATCACCCATTCCAGGCATTCCTGAACCGCCTCGCGCGTCGGCGGCACGATGGGCAGACCGTCGGTCCAGCCGTTGGAGTGATAGAGTTCCTGGACGGCCGAGATGCTGTCGGCCGAGTAGGATCGGGATGCAAACTGCACGTCGTTTCCTCCACCGCTCCGGGCACATGACACCGGACGGCTTGTCGGCAGAATAGACTTCTGCGCGCCTATGCCAACTGCAAGCTGATAGCCTGGATTATTCCATTTCGCGTATCAACGCGCGGCCGGCCTAGGCCAGGATCGCCGCGCCAGGGCGAGGAAACCGGCCGCCGCCGGGGACGGCTCGCGTTCACGCAACAACACGATACCGAGGCGTCGCGACAGTTTCGGCTCGCCGAGCCGGACCGCGCGCAGGTCGCGCCCCAGAAAGTGGCCCGTCGCCCCGTTCGGGACGATGGCGAGGCCGACGCCCGCCCGCACGCAGCCCATCAAGGTCGCGAACTGACTGACCGTGGTCATCTGGCGCAGCGTCACGCCCGCGACCGAAGCGGCGGCATCGATCGTCCGGCGGGTGCGCGAATCGCCGGGCAGCACCACCAGCGGCTCGTCCCGCAGCTCGGGAAGCGTGACGGTGGGACGGCTGGCCAGCCGATGGCGGCGCGGCACGACGAGACAGAAGGTCTCGCGCTGCAGCGCCTCGCCCGACATCGCATCGGGCAACTCGTCGACATAGGCCAGGCCCAGATCGGCTACACCGCTGCGCACCGCCTCGAGCACGCTGCCGTGCACCCCCTCCTGGACATGGATCTCGATGCCCGGCCGGGCGGCGCGATAGGAGGCGAGCAACAGCGGCAGCGCACCGCTCGCCACCGACATTATGCTGGCGATGCTGAGCCGGCCACGCTGCTCCTCCGCCACCTCGCGGATCGAGCGCACGGTGATGCGCAGATCGTTCAGCATGCGCTCGGCCACCGCCGCGAATTCGCGGCCGGCCGGCGTGATCTGGACATGGCGCGTGCTGCGCTCGAACAGGCGAACGCCCAGGGCGGTCTCGACCCGCTTGATTGTTCGCGTCAGCGCCGGCTGAGAGATGCGCAGCCGCGCCGCCGCCGCGATGAAGCTGCCGTATTCGCCGACGGCGAGGACCGCCTCGAGCTGGCGGGCGCTGAAATCCGGCAGGGTCGGCTGGGCCATGGCAGCTCACGCTTTGAGAAGAAGAGGGATCCCTCACTGCGTTCGGGATGACACCGTTTCTTCAGCGGCGCACCACGCCGCCCCCCCAGCATGTCGTCCCGAACGCAGTGAGGGATCCTTGCTCGTATCCGTGCACCCAGCGGCGACTAAGCCGCCAGCATGCGCCCCGGGTTACGCTGGCGCAGGATCGGCATGATCCATTTGCCGAAGCGCTCGGCCTCCTCGTCGTGTAGGTAGCCCGACAGGCAGAAGGAATGGCAACCGAGATCGATGAACTTCTGTAAGGTGTCGGCGCACTGCTCGGGATCGCCCACGATGGCGATGCCCGCGCCGGGGCGGACCTGGGTGATGCCGGTCCACAAATGCGGCTCGATCGTCTCGCCGATCGCCGCCAGCTCGCGCACGCGGCGGTTGGCCTCAGACGTGGCGAAGCGTTCCTTCACGAAGGCCTTCTGCGCCTCGCTCGCATGTTCGACCAGCCCATGGGCGAAGTCCCAGGCTTCCTTCTCGGTCTCGCGGCAGACAACCTGCAGGCGCATGCCGAAGCCGATCTCGTTTTCGCGGCCGTGGCGCGCCGCCATCGACTTGATCTCGGCCATGTTGGCACGGATGCGCTCGTAGGTGTCGCCCCAGAAGAGATGCACGTCGGAATGCTTGGCCGAAATCTCCCAGGCCTGCTTCGAGCCGCCACCGAGATAGAAGCGCGGATGGGGCTGTTGCAGCGGATAGGGCCGGATCTGCGCGCCCTTCAGCTGATAGAACTTGCCGTCGAAGTTCACCGGTCCGCGCGTCGTCCACAGCGCCTTCAGGATCGAAACTTCCTCGTCCATGATCTCGTAGCGCTCTTCCTTGCCCCACTTGATGCCTTCGGAGGCGTTCTCGGCCTCGCTCTGGCCAGCGATCAGGTTGATGCAGATGCGCCCGCCCGAGAGCTGGTCGAAGGCGGTGATCATCTTCGCAAGCAACACGGGATTGATATAGCTCGGCCGCGCCGCCACCAGCATGCGCATCGTCTTGGAACGCGCCACCATCATGGCGCTGGAGATCCAGGCCTCCCAGCACGCCGTCTGGACCGGCACCAGCATGTACTCGAAGCCCGCCGCTTCGGCCGCGCCGACGATCTTGTCGAACAACTCGAGCGACGGCGGCACCTGCGCGCTCGGCAGTCCATAGGCGGTGGTGTCGCCCGCGGTGGGCAGGAACCAGCCGAATTCGAGGCGCTTCTTCTCCATCATTTCATTCCTTCTCGATACCTGCGGCCTTGGAGAGCCGGCCCCATTTCTCGATTTCCGACGCGATGAAGGGCCGGACGTCTTCCGGCGCCTTGCGCTGCGGCTCGAACGAGATGCCGCGCAGGCGCTTGACCACCTCGGGATCGGTCACGATCTCCTGCACGGCCTTGTCGATCCGCGCCACGATCTCGGGTGGGGTCTTCGCCGGCGCCATGATGACGAACCACGCGTCGAGCGCGAACTGGCCGAGCCCGGCCTGCTGGAAGGTCGGCACCTCCGGCAGCAGCGGCGAGCGCGAGTCCGACGCCATCACCAGCGGCTTCACCTTGCCCGCCTTCACCTGCGGCACGGCGATGGCCACGTCGGCGAAGGTCATGTCGATCTGGCCGGACAGGAGGTCGGCCAGCGCCTGCGGCGCGGACTTGTAGGGCACGTAGGTGATCTCCGTGCCGAGGCGCTCCGCCAGCGTGGCCGTGATCACACGCGCCGAGGGCGTGCCGGCACCGGACGTCAGCGGCGGCTTGGCCTTGGCGCGCTTGATGAAGTCAGCAAGCGTGTCCATGCCGGCATCGGCGCGCACCAGCAGGACGAACTGGATGAAGCCGTAGAAGCCGGCCGGCGCGAAATCGACAAGCGAGTCGTACGGCAGCGACTTCATGAGGTTGGGATTGCCGGCATGCGTGGCCGCCGTGGCGATCATCAGCGTGTAGCCGTCGGGGGCGGACTTGGCCACGTAGTTTGCGGCGATAGAACCGTTGCCACCGCCCTTGTTGTCGACGATTACCGGCTGGCCGAGACGCGGCGCGAGCTGCTCCGCCATGAGACGCGCCAACGTGTCGGTGGCGCTTCCCGCCGCATAGGGCACCACGATGGTGAGCGGCTTTGCGGGCCATGATTGAGCGCGTGCAGGAGATGCAGCGGCGGATGCTGCGGCGAGGATCGTCAGGGCTTGGCGCCGGCCGATTGTCATGCCGACCTTTATGCTGGCCGCAGCACCGATGCGCAATTGTCGCTGGTCGAGGCGCGAAAGAGGCGGCACGATCCGCCGGCTTCAAAGGGAGATCTCATGCTGCAACACGGCAGGCGTCCAACAATCGCATCGCGGCACGGCATGGTGGCGGCGGCCCATCCACTGGCAGCGGCAGCCGGCGCGCGCATCCTGTCGAACGGCGGCAATGCCTTCGATGCGGCGGTTGCGACGGCAGCCGCTCTGAACGTCGTCGAACCGTATATGTCGGGCCTCGCCGGCCGCGGCGTCGCGACCTGTCACATCGCCGCTGAGAAGCGCGTCCGCACGCTCGACTTCGTCGGGCCGATCTCCAAGAACTTCCCCATCGACAAGCTCAGCAACCGTGCGCAGCTGCAGCGCGGGGCCGTGGCCGTCGGCGCGCCGGGCAATCTCGCCGGCTGGTGCGAACTGAACCGGGCGCACGGCAAGAAGAAGCTGCCGGAGCTCTTCGCGCCGGCGATCGCCCTCGCACGCGATGGCTTTCAGCTGATCGAATTCAACCTCGAGGAAATGCAGGCCATCGCCGGCGACCTCGCCGGCTACAAGGCACTGCATCCGGAATGGTCGCGCGTCTATACGGCGGGCACCGGCACCGTGAAACCGGGCTTCGTGCTGAAGCAGCCCGACCTTGCGCGCACCCTCGAGGCGCTGGCGAGCGAAGGCCCCGGCCTGCTCTACGGCGGCGCGCTCGGCCAGAAGATCCTCGACCGGCTGACCGAATTGGGCGGCTGCATGGTCATGGACGACCTGCTGGCCGCCAAGGCGACCTGGCGCGACCCGGTCTGCGTCACCTATCGCGGCCGCACCGTCCACGTGCCGCCGCCGCCCTGCGAGGGCTTTCAGTTCCTGCTGACCCTGCGCATCCTCGAAGGCTTCGACCTCGCGGCGATGAAGCGCAATTCGACCGAGCATCTCGACACGGTGCTGCGTGCCGTCCGCCTCGCCGCCGGCGTGCGCATCGCGGCCGGCGTGCCGGGGCCGCAGAAGCTGGCCGAAATCCTGTCCGATGCCCATGTCGAGACGCTGCGTGCCCGCGTGCGCGACGGCAAACCGGTGATCGGGCCGACCGAACAATGGACTCCGCCGCAGCAGCCGGTCTCGCCCGTCGACGAGAGCCACACCACGTCGTTCTCGATCGCCGACGATGAAGGCAACCTGATCTGCCTGACCCAGAGCCTGGGCAGCGTCTTCGGCTCAGGTGTGGTGGTGCCCGGCACCGGCCTTTGCCTCAACAATTTCCTCTACTGGGCCGACGTGAACCCGCAGAGCCCCAATCGTGTGAAGCCCGGCGACCAGCTCCCCATGTGCATGGCGCCCTCGATCTCGACCAAGGACGGCGCCCCGATCCTCGCGCTCGGCACGCCGGGCAGCTACGGCATCCTGCAGACCCAGCCCCAGGCCATGGTCCAGCACGTCGATTTCGGCCTGCCGTTGCAGCAGGCGATCGAGGCGCCGCGCGGCCGTCTCACCGACGGCGCCGCCGTGCTGCTGGAATCGCGCCTGTCGCCGGAGGTTCATGCCGACCTGCGCAGGCTCGGCCATGACGTCACGACCGGTCCGGAATGGACCTGGAGCGTGGGCGGCATGCAGGGCGTCGCAATCGATCCCGAAACCGGCATCTTCACCGGCGGCTGCGACCCCCGCCGCGACGGCTACTGCGTCCCGGCGTAGAGGCCTACTTCAGCGGCCGCGACGGCTCGGAAATCTCGGCCATGGCGGCGCCGACTCGGGCCTCCGCGGCCGCGTCCGGTTCGGTCGCAATGTCGCCCAGGGCCACGATCCCGGCCAGGTTCTTGTCCCGGTCGAGAATGACGAGACGCCGGATCTGCAGCACTTTCATGCGTTCGAGGACCTCTTCGGTCGCCTCGTCGCAGTAGGCGTAGGCCACGTCCTCGGTCATGCAGTCCTTGACCAGCGCATCGACCGGCGACCAGCCGGCCGCGACTGCGCGTACGACGATGTCGCGGTCGGTGATCGTTCCGACCAGGCGTTTCCCATCACAGACAGGTAGCGAACCGACGCCCATCGCCTCCATGGCCTCGGCGGCGGCCTGGAGTGAGGCGTCGGGCGCGATCGTCTCGACCTCGCGGGTCATGATCTCGGATACCTGCATGCGTGGGTAATGCGACTCTCTCGACATGGTTGCGACGGGCTTCGGCATTCCTCTTGCACGGAGAGGCAAGGCAAGATGGAATGCGTTCCAACGAGAACGTTCAAGGGGGATGGGTTGATGCGAAAACTGGCATGGCTCGCGGTTGCGGCAATCGCCGTCATCGGCGCCGGAACGGCAAACGCGCAGCAGACGCCGCGTAAGGGTGGCACGCTGCGGATGACGGCGCCTTATGCCGCAAGCTTCGGCAGCCTCGATCCACATGTGACGCCACGGGCCCAGGACGACATCGTCGGCAAGGCGCTGCAGCGCTCGCTCTACAACTGGGACACCGCCGCCAACAAGCTCTCGCTCGAGCTCGCCAAGTCCGTGTCGGTGTCGGCTGACGGCCTCACCTACACCTACAAGCTGCGCGACGACGCCTTCTTCCATAACGGCCGCAAGATGACGGCCGACGACGTGATCTATTCCTTCACCCGCATCATGGACGGCAGCAAGGGTTATCCCGGCGCGCGCTATGTCCGCCTGATCAAGGGCGCGGTCGACGTCGAGAAGGGCACGGCCAAGGAAATCTCCGGCCTGAAGAAGGTCGACGACTACACGCTCGAGATGACGATCACCGACCGCGTCGATCCCGGCTACTACTTCTTCGGCGGGTCGACCGCGATCCTGCCCAAGGAAGAGGTCGAGAAAGGCAACTATGCCTCCAATCCGGTCGGCCTCGGACCCTTCAAGTTCAAGGAGCACATTCCCGGCTCGCGCGTCTCGATGGACCGCTTCGACAAGTTCTACAAGACCGGCCAGCCCTACCTCGACAAGCTCGAGGTGCTGATCATGGCCGAGGCCGCCGCCCGCGACGTCGCCTTCCGCAACAAGGAAATCGACACCTCGATCCTGGGACCCGCGCAGTACGTCGCCTATCGCGCCGATCCGCAGCTCTCCAAGGGCATCCTCGAAGTGGCCGAGATGTTCACGCGCTCGATGCACATGAACCTCGGCTCGATCAAGCCGTTCCAGGACAAGCGGGTGCGCCAGGCGATCAACTATGCGATCGATTCCAACCTGATCATCTCGCGCCTGGTCAAGGACAAGGCCTATCGCGCCACCAGCTGGCTGCCGCCCTCCTCGGCCGCCTTCGACAAGACGATGAAGCCCTATCCCTACGATCCGGAGAAGGCCAAGAAGCTGCTGGCCGAGGCGGGCTTCCCCAACGGCTTCGAGTTCGAATGGACGACCAGCCAGAACGAGAGCTGGGGCCTCCCGATCGTCGAGGCGGTGATCCCGATGCTGGCGCGCGTCGGCATCAAGGCCAAGCCGAAGCTGGTCGAGGTCACGGTGTTGACCGAGATCCTGATGAAGGGCGACCATCAGGCCCTCATCTCGTCGAGCCTGACCGGACCGGACTCGCTCGCCACGCTGCGCTGCTATTACTCCAAGACGCCCCGCACGGCCTGCAACTACACCGGCTTCAACAATGCCGATTTCGACAAGCTGCTCGACGATGCCGCCCAGGAAGGCGACATGGCCAAGCGCGACGAGATCCTGAAGAAGGCCAACAACCTGCTCTATGACGAGGCGCCCGTCTGGTTCTTCAACTACAACAAGGCGGTCCTGGCCTTCCAGCCGTGGGTCCACGGTCTGCAGCCCAACCCGACCGAGATCACGCACCAGTACCCCGAAAACATCTGGGTCGATGCCAGCTCGCCGGCGAAATAACGGCGAACAAGGAAAGTCGAAGGGTCCCTCGCTGCCGCTCGGGATGACAAAGTCTCCGTCATCGCGAGCCTAGCGAGGGAACTTCCAGAACCCCGCAATGCTCCTCGTCCTTGGCCGCCGCCTCGCCAACATCATCCCGACGATGCTCGCCGTCGTGGCGCTCGTCTTCCTGCTCTTCTCCGTCCTGCCGGGCAGCTTCATCTCCGGCATGAACGAGGACGGCCGCTCGACCATCGACCCTGCAGTCATGGAGCGCATGCGCAAGGAGATGGGGCTCGACGATCCGCTGATCGAACGCTTCGCCAAGTATGTGGCCGCGACGGCCGTCGGCGACCTCGGCACCTCGTTCCGCACCCGCGAACCCGTGACCAAGATGCTGGCCGGCCGCATCTGGCCGTCGCTGAAACTGGTGCTCGCGGCCATGACCTTCGCCATCCTGGTCGGCGTCACGCTGGGCTTCCTGGCCGCACTCAAGCCCGGCAGCCTGATCGATACCGCCGCCATGGTCGGCGCCATTTCCGGCCTCTCGCTCAGCCAGTTCTGGTTCGGCCTGATGCTGATGTACCTGTTTGCGTTGAAGCTCCAGTGGCTGCCGAGCTTCGGCTACGGCGACGGCGGCCTGCGCAACCTCATCCTGCCCGCGATCGCGCTGGGGGTCGGGCCGATGGCCCTGCTCGCCCGTACGACGCGCGCCGCGGTCCTCGACGTGCTCAATGCCGACTTCGTCCGTACCGCGCGCAGCAAGGGCATGAGCGAGCGCCGCGTCGTCGAATGGCATGTGCTGCGCAACGCGCTGGTCCTCGTCATCACCATCGTCGGACTGCAGTTCGGCTCGCTGATGGGCCAGGCCGTGGTCGTCGAAAAGCTGTTTGCCTGGCCGGGCGTCGGTTCGCTGATGGTCGACTCGGTGTTCCAGCGCGACATGCCGACGGTCCAGGGCTGCATCCTGATGATCGTGCTGTTCTTCCTCGTCATCAACACACTGGTCGACATCGCCTATGTCGTGATCGACCCCCGGATCCGGTACCGATGAGCCTTGCCCTGAAGCTTCCCCGGTTGCGCCTGAAGGGCGGCGCCTCCCTTTGGGTGGGCGGCGGCCTGGTCGCCATCGCCATCTCCGCGGCGATCCTGGCACCGTGGATCGCCCTGACCGATCCGGTGCTCGACGCCAATCTGATGAACGCCGAGCTCCCGCCCAGCTGGGAGTTTCCCTTCGGCACCGACGCGCAGGGCCGCGACATCTACTCGCGCATCGTCTGGGGCGCGCGCGTGTCGCTGAGCGTCGGCATCATCAGCCAGATCTGCAACAGCCTGATCGGCGTCACGCTGGGCCTCACCGCGGGCTACTGGGGCGGCTGGTGGGACGATGTGGTGAGCGGTCTCACCAACCTGATGCTGGCGATTCCGTCGCTGGTGTTTGCGCTGGCCATCATGGCGATCCTCGGACCGGGCCTCGTCAGCCTGGTGATCGCGCTCGGCCTCACCAGCTGGTCCTATTCCTGTCGCATCGCGCGCGCCCAGGTCCTGTCGCTGAAGAGCCAGGGCTATATCCAGGCGGCGCGCATCCTGGGCTATGGCGACCTGCGCATCATGTTCACCCAGATCCTGCCCAACATCCTGGGGCCGCTGATCGTGATCGCGACCCTGGGCATGGGCGGCGCCATCCTCGCCGAAGCGGCCCTGTCGTTCCTCGGCCTCGGCATCCGCCCGCCCTTCCCGAGCTGGGGCAGCATGCTGTCGGAAGCCCGCGACCAGATCACCACGGCGCCCTGGCTCTCGGTATTCCCGGGCCTCGCCATCTTCTTCACCGTGCTCGGCCTCAACCTGCTGGGCGACGGCCTGCGCGACTATCTCGACCCGCAGTCGACGACGCGGCGTGGATGAGGGCCTGCGCATGACGACGCCCCTCCTCAAGGTCGAGAACCTGCGCATCGCCCTGGCCGGCGACGGCGTCACCTACGATGCTGTCGAGAACGTCTCGTTCGAGATCGGCCGCGGCGAGGCCTTCGGCCTGGTGGGCGAATCGGGCTGCGGCAAGAGTATCACGGCCCTCTCGGTGATGGGCCTGCTGCGCCGACCGCTCTCGCTGGCCGGCGGCAAGATCATCCTCGACGGTAAGGAGATCCAGAACGTCTCCCCCGCCGAGATGCGGCGCCTGCGAGGCAAGCGCATCGCCATGATCTTCCAGGAGCCGATGACGGCGCTCAATCCGCTGTCGCCGGTCGGCCGGCAGATCGCCGAGATGTTCGTGCTGCACCAGGGCGCCAACTGGAACGAGGCGATGGACCGCGCCGAGGACGCGCTGCGCCAGGTCCGCGTGCCGTCGCCCGAGCGGCGCATCAAGGACTATCCGCACCAGCTCTCGGGCGGCATGCGCCAGAGGGTGATGATCGCCATCGCGCTGGCCTGCGGGCCCGACCTGCTGGTTGCCGACGAGCCGACCACCGCGCTCGACGTCACCGTGCAGGCCGAGATCATCGACCTGATGGCCGAACTCTGCGCCGCCAAGGGCACCGCCGTGCTGATGATCAGCCACGATCTCGGCCTGGTCGCCAACATGTGCCAGCGGGTCGCCGTGATGTATGCCGGCCGCATCGTCGAGAGCCAGGTGGCCGACGCCATCTTTGCCACGCCGACCCATCCCTATACGCAGGGCCTGATCGATTCGCTGCCGCGGCTCGGCGAACGCGCCCGTCGCGGTCGCCAGAAGCTGCGCGAGATCTCGGGCGTCGTGCCCTCGATCGCCAATTACCCGTCCGGCTGCCGGTTCAATCCGCGCTGCCCCGCCGTCACCGACATCTGCCGGTCGGTCGTGCCGGAGGCGACGCCGCTGCCCGCCGACGGACTCGTGAGGTGCCATCACCATGGCTGAGGGCCTGCTTTCGCTCAACGACCTCGCCGTCCACTTCAAGGTCGGCAATGCGCTGGCCGGCGGCATCAAGACGCTGAAGGCGGTCGACGGCGTCACGCTCGACGTGAAGCCCGGCGAGTGCCTGGGTCTCGTGGGCGAATCGGGCTGCGGCAAGTCCACGCTGGCGCTCGCCATCATGGGCCTGCTGCCGCCGACGCGCGGCACGATGAACATCGACGGCCAGCAGATTTCCGGCGCCACGCCGCCCGACCGCATGAAGATGGCGCGCACGGTCCAGATGGTCTTCCAGGACCCCTACGCCTCGCTCAACCCGCGGCAGACGGTGCGCCGCACGCTTGCCGATCCGCTGCGCCTGCACGGCGTCACCGACAGGGCCGAGGTCGAGGCGCGCGTCATCGACATGATGGCCAAGGTCGGGCTGCGCCCCGAACAGGCCGACCGCTACCCGCATGAATTCTCGGGCGGCCAGCGCCAGCGCATCGGCATCGCCCGCGCCCTGATCCTGAAGCCCAAGCTGGTTCTGTGCGACGAGCCGGTGTCGGCACTCGACGTCTCGATCCGCGCCCAGATCATCAACCTCCTGCTCGAGCTCAAGGACGAGATGGGGCTGGCCTACATCATGATCAGCCACGATCTCGGCGTGGTCGAGCATGTGAGCGACCGCGTGGCGGTGATGTATCTTGGCCGTATCGTCGAACAGGGCGGCTGGCAGGAGATCTTCGAGAATCCGCGCCACCCCTATACGCGCGCCCTGATCGCCGCGATCCCCGACCCGTTTCATCGTGCCGCGATCAGCGCCGATGCGAAGGCGCGCGGCGAGATTGCCAGCGCGCTCAACCCGCCCTCGGGCTGCCATTTCAATCCGCGCTGCCCGCTCAAGGCCGACATCTGCACGGCCGAGTATCCGGCGTTCGGCGAGGTGTCTCCGGGTCATCGCGCGGCTTGTCATTTCCGCGACAGGACTCAATGAAGAACGCGCCATTGTCGGCGCGTTCTTGCACAACTCAGATTTTACGCTTCGATCATGATCCGATCGAAACGGCGGACCCTGCCGCTGCTCGCGTGAGGTTCTTGGGTCCAACGAACCCGAAAAGGGCCGATTTCCGGAACCGCATCAGCACATACATGTTGGTGAAGTGCATGATACCCAGCAGCACGACAACCAGCCCGATCTTCGTGCTGAGATACTCGACAGCCTCCACAAGGCCGTCCGGTCGGCCGCCGTAGCGCAACATCAGCGTGATGAAGCCAACGTTGATGAGATAGAATCCGACAAGCAGCAAATGATTGACGCTTCGCGCAAGCTCCTCCCTGCCCTCGAAATTCTCCACCAGAAAAACCAACCCGTTCTTGCTGAGCGTGTTCCCGACCCAGATCGTGATACCCAGGCTCAGCGCGACGTAGGCGGCGTAATAAGCCATGAAGTATTGAATGGACATGATTGTCTCCCCTCTTCGCTTTGTGCTAATTAGAGAGTTAATTAGCGTATTAGCTAATTACTTATCGTTAGCTAATTCGTCAACTAGCTAAATACAGGATCTGGCAACGAATGATCGACAAGGTTTTTGAGGCGCTCTCGTCAACGGTGCGGCGCAAGATACTCGCCTATCTGTCGTCAGCAGACCTGACTGCCGGCGAAATTGCCGATCGCTTTGACATCTCGAAGCCCTCGATCTCCAAGCACCTCGCCCTACTGGAAGGCGCCGGCCTGATCGCAAGCGAGAAGAAGGGCCAGTACGTTCACTACCGGCTCGTACGCGACAATCTCGCCAACACATTGAACGGCTTCGTGCAGGAAGTGTGCCCGGTGTCACGCCCGTTGAAGAAAGAAAGCCAGCGTTTGGCGAAAGCAAAGACCAGCTAGTCCAAGGTCGCGGCCATGACTCTGCTCGACACCGATATCATTCTCGACTGGATCCTTCGCCGCGGCCTCGACGGTCTCGACGAGGGCGAGCTCCTGCGCGAGTTCTGTGAGAAGTGCCGCGAGGCTGGCCTCATGCTGTCGCGCGCGCTGTCCTTCATCGACACGCTGCATCCCGTCCATGAAGGCCGCATCTACCGCTGGCGCGACGATTCCGTCGAGGAGGAGGCGGCGACGGACTATGCCCGTACCGACCAGGGCGGTCCCGCCGCCGAATCCTGGCTACGCAGCCCCTTCTTCCATCTGCTGCAGACCGGCGAGGAAGAGCTGCGCCGCCGCATCGGCTTCGGCGAGGAGCCGGGCTTCAGCGTCATCCAGGAGATGAAGGACCTCGGTCACACCGACTACATCGTCTTCATCCATCGCTTCGCCGGCGACACCAAGATCGGCGACATGGACGGCGTCTATTCGGCCTGGTCCACGCGCCATTCCGAGGGCTTCAGCGATGCCAACGTCATCGCGTTGCGCCGCCTGGTGCCGGCGCTGGCGCTTGCCATCAAGAGCGCGGCCCTGGCGCGTATCGCCGATACGCTGGTCCGGGTCTATCTCGGACGCGATGCCGGCCGCCGGGTGCTGGAGGGCAGCATCCAGCGCGGCGTCGCCGACCGGGTCGAGGCGGCGCTGTGGTTCTCCGACCTGCGCAGCTTCACGGCCATCACCGATACGGCCAAGCCCAGCGAGATCATCCCGCTCCTGAACGACTATGCCGAGGCAGTGATCACCTCGATCCACGAGGCGGGCGGCGACGTGCTGAAGCTGATCGGCGACGGCACGCTGGCGGTCTTCCGCGCCGACGATCCGGCAGAGGCCTGCCGCTGCGCGCTGCGGGCCGAGGAGAATCTGCGGGCGCGCATGAAGTCGCTGAACGAGCGGCGCCTCGCCGCGGAGCAGCCGGTCACGACGGCCTATATCGGCCTGCATATCGGCGAGGTCTTCTACGGCAATATCGGCAGCTTCGATCGCCTCGACTTCACGGTCGTGGGGCCGGCGGTCAACGAGACCAGCCGCATCGCCTCGATGTGTCGCTCGGTCGACCGGCCGGTCCTCGTCTCCTCGACCTTCGCCGGCGCTCTTCCCGCGGAGGAACGCGCCCGCCTGGTCTCCGTCGGCCGCTTCGCGCTGCGGGGGGTCGGAAGGGCGCAGGACCTCTTCACCATCGACCCCGAGCTGCTCTGACTCTGCCATGCTTGCCGACGGCGCGGACGCTGCTAGGTTCGCGGCCTGACCCAGGAGGAGCAGCCCATGGCAAAGTCACCCGCCATCTCGATCGGCATCAAGGAAGCGGACCGCAAGAAGATCGCCGAAGGTCTGAGCCACCTGCTGGCCGACACCTACACGCTCTATCTGACGACCCACAATTTCCACTGGAACGTCACCGGGCCGATGTTCACGTCGCTTCATACGATGTTCATGACCCAGTACACCGAGCTGTGGAACGCGGTCGATCCGATCGCCGAGCGCATCCGGTCGCTGGGCTATCCCGCCCCCGGCTCCTACGGCCAGTTCGGCAAGCTGAGCTCGCTCGCCGACGCGCCGGCCAAGCCGCCCAAGGCGCTGGAGATGGTGAGCATTCTGGTCACCGGCCACGAAGCGGTGGCGCGCACCGCGCGCGGCATCTTCCCGGTGGCCGACAAGGCGGGTGACGAGCCGACGGCCGATCTGCTGACCCAGCGTCTGACGGTTCACGAACAGTCGGCCTGGATGCTGCGGTCTCTGCTGGAATAGCCGGTGGCACCCATGGCCGGGACCAAACGCCGTCGCCTCTTGAGGCTTGCCGGTCGCGGCGCCACGGCCATGGCCACCATCCTGGCGACGGGTCGCATGCCGGCCCTGGCGCAGCAGAGAACTGTCCACTGGCTGAAATGGATCGACTTCGTCCCGGCGTCGGACGCGCTGCTGCGCGGAGAGATGCTGCCGGAAGCCGAGCGGGCGCTGGGTATCCGTATCGCCCTGGAGACGATCAACGGCAATGACCTGCATCCTCGTGTGACCGGCGCGATCGGGGCGGCTAGCGGCCCCGACCTGGTGATGGCGTTCAACGAGCAGACCTATCTCTACGCCAACAGCGCGGTCGATCTCACCGACATCGCCAACGCCATCGCGCAGGCCCAGGGCGGCTTCTATCCGTATGCCCGGACGATGTGCAGCCAGGGCGGCAGGTTCATGGCCATGCCCTGGGCGGTGATCGGTACCATGATCGCCTATCGCCGGTCGTGGTTCGAGGAAGCCGGCGTGACCTCCTTCCCCGGGACCTGGGCGGACTATCGCGATGTCGCGCAGAAGCTCAAGGCCAGGGGACGTCCGATTGGACAGACCCTGGCCCATACGCTCGGCGACTCGCCAAGCTTCACTTACCCCTACCTGTGGTCCTGGGGCGGCATGGAGATCGATCCGGCCGGCAAGGTAATCCTTGAGTCGCCGGCCACGCTCGAGTCGGTGAAATTCATGCAGGCCTTCTGGAAGGAGGCCTGCGACGAGCGCGGCCTCACATGGGACGACGCCGGCAACAACCGCGCTTTCCTGTCCCAGGCGATTTCGGCGACACTCAACGGCGCCTCGATCTACATCGAAACGCTGCGCCGGCCCGAGCGATACCGGACGGCCCAGGGCACACCGATGAACCGCGACATCATGCACGCGCCATTGCCGGCAGGACCGGGCGGGCAGTTCGGCCTGCACCTGCTGCAGTCGAACATGCTGATGAAATATTCGAAGAACCAGGAGCCCGCGAAGGAGTTCCTGACGTGGATTCATGCCGAGCGGAACTTCGAGAAATGGTTCGTCTCGCAGAGAGGCTTCTCGACGCCCTGCACCGAGGCGTGGGAAGCCCATGCGGCCTGGACCGACGATCCTGTGATGGCGCCCTTCAGGGTCGCCGCGAAGCTCGGTCAGGCGCCCGGCCGCGCCGGCCCGCCGGACGCCAGGGCGGCGCAAGTCTTGTCGCAGTACGTCATCGCCGACATGTACGCCAAGGCGGTGCGGGGCATGCCGGCCGAGGAGGCCGTAAAATGGGCAGACGGCAGGCTGAGGAATATCTACGGCTGAGCCGGCCCCGCCCACGACTCCAGCACGTCCCACTTTGCCTTGCGTTGCTCGTCGCGCGACTTCTTGAAATCGTGGCCGTACGGAGCCGTGTCGAACGATCCGTAGGTCGGATTGGCGATCATCAGCCACTGCTTACCCCAGTAGGGCAGGCCCGCCTCGAACGCCTTCACCCGCTCGGCCTCGCTGCTGCGATAGCGGTCGTCGAAGTCGCCGAGATTGTCGCCGATGTTCAGCAGGATGCGGTAATCCCGGGCGATCGCCGCGCGGCGCGTGCTCTTGGCGCCGGTCCAGTCGGGTTTCTCGCCCTGCATCAGGAACGTGTCGACGTTGCCGCCCAGGGGAAATCCCAGCTTCGCCATGTTCTCGCGCGTATCCGTCTCGGTCTCGGCGCCGCGGTTGGTGACGTAGAAGACCTTCACGCCCCTCGAGTCGGCGTACGTCGTGAAGTCGACGGCACCGGGAATGGCCTCGGAAATCCGGGCGGCGCAGAACTGGTTCCAGCTCTTGGTGCTGAAACTCTGGTTCGTCCGCATCATCCAGACCTGGTACTTGGAGTTGTCGAGCAGGGTCTCATCGACATCGAGAACGATCGCGGGCGGCAGGGTCTGGAAGTCGCCCTTCTGCTCGGCCGGCGCGGCCGTCCAGTTCCTGTCGGCCAACGCCTCGTCGAGCCGGAGGCGCGCCAGCGCGTACACCGTGAGCGCGTTGGCCCGGTACTCGACGGCGCGCTGCGTCCACAGCGTCGCCAACAGAAGGTCGTTGCCCGGCGGCGCTTCCTGGGCGCGGACTCCTCCGCCCGAAAACACCGCCAGAAGAACAGCGACGAGCAGGCCGGTGCGCGTCCTCATCCCGATATCCTTTCGAGCAACAACTTCTTCGTCGCCACGTCGGCGAACGACGCCTCCACCGTCGTGCGCGCAATGTCCCGCAAGCGCTCAGCGTCGAGACCCGCAAGGTCGTATTCGGTCCCGAGGGTGGTGTGGAAGAATGGCGGATCGTCGGAGTTCAGCGTCACCCGGACGCCCGCATCGATCAGCCGATGCAGCGGATGCGAGGCGCGATCGGGATAGAGACCAAGGGCCACGTTGCTGCCCGGACAGACTTCGAGGACGATGCCGCGGCGCGCCAGTTCCTCCATCAAGGCCGGATCGTCGGCCGAGCGCACGCCGTGGCCGATGCGGGTCACGGGCAGGTCGCGAATCGCGGCCCACACGCTCTCCGGTCCCACGACCTCGCCGGCATGGACGGTGCAGCCATAGCCGTTCTCATGCGCGAGGCGGTAGGCCGGCGCGAAATCGACCGGCGCGAACTTGGCTTCGTCGCCGCCCATGCCGAAACCCACGACATAGGGATGCGGCTCGGCCAGCATGGCACGGACCATCGCCTCGGCCCGCTCGGGCCCGAGATGGCGGATGCAGATGATGATGATACGGCCCTCGATGCCGAATTCCCGCCGGGCATCGTCGATGCCCTGCGCCAGCGCTTCGAGCCATTGGGTGTAGGAGATTCCGAGCGCGGCCGGCCGTTCGGGCGAACAGAACATCTCGACATAGACCGCCCCCTCGCGCGCTGCCCCCGCGAGATACGTGTAGATGACGTCGCGAAAATCGCGCGGCGCCTTCAGCGCCGTGCAGACGCGGTCGTAGGCGTCGAGGAAGCTCCAGAAGTTCGTCCAGGCGTAGTGGCCTTTGGCATCGAGCAGGTTCGGCGGCAGCACCAGGCCGTTGCGCCTGGCCAGTTCGAGGGCGAGCGACGGCGGGATCGAGCCTTCGAGATGGCAGTGGATTTCGGCCTTGGGTATCACGCAAATCCTCGGAGCGGCAGGTCAGGGCGTTGCAGCCAGTTGTCGGCCGCATAATCGGCGCGGCCGTCGATCAGGTGCAAGCTGTAGGCATGGCGGGACCGCGACGAACGGTTGGCCGTGCTGGCGTGCGGCAACAGGCCGTGCAGGACGATCAGGGTGCCGCGCCGGACCTCGAGCGCCACCGGCTCGACATCCGGCCACGGCGCGGCGTCGATCGTCCGGATGACGAGGTCGCCGTCGCGATAGCCGAACCACTGCCGCAACGGCCCGCGATGGGCGCCCGGCAGGGCGATCAGGCAACCATTGTCCCGGTCGGCGTCATCGAGCGCGATCCAGAAGCCCGTGACGCTGGGCGGCTCGGTCCGAAGGAACGTTGCGTCCTGATGCCAGCCGACTTCGCCACCGACATGCGGCTGCTTGAACAGGTACATCGACTGCAGCAGCAGCGGCTCCTGAAGCCCGAGAGACCCGGCGAGCGCCGCAAGCCGCGGCTGTCGCGAGAAGCGGTCGAACACCGGATCGAGATCGTGCAGCGCGTGACCGATCTTGTTCAGTTGATCGGGGGCTTCCGGCTCAACGAAGAAGCGGATGTCGCCACCCGACTCGCGAAAGTAGCGGTCGCCTGCATGGGACTGATCGACGGTCGAGAAGATCGTGCGCACGGTGCCGAGGCCGAACCCTGCCACGAGTTCGGCAGCCCGCGCCTTCAGCGCCTCGCAGTCGGCACCCGTCA
Source organism: Reyranella sp. (assembly GCF_965227665.1). GTDB lineage: Bacteria > Pseudomonadota > Alphaproteobacteria > Reyranellales > Reyranellaceae > Reyranella. The sequence continues at coordinate 3,972,762 of NZ_OZ245767.1, read as the reverse complement.
CGAAATCCGGCAGGACTGCAAAACCGTCTCGCACGTAAGCATCGAGGTCGATCACAGCGCGACCCGTTCGAGGATCGCGGGCGTCTCGGGCGGCGCCTCCTCTTCGATGCGCACGGCGCGGCGGATCATTGCAATCGCCTCGTCGGCCGCGGCATCGCTGGCCGCGTGGACAAGGCAGAGCGGATCGCCGCTCCGGATCTGGCATCCGACATCGACGAACCCGGTGAGACCGACCGTTGTATCGATGGCATCGTCGGCGTGGCGGCGCCCTCCTCCCAGCGCCACGACGGCAATCCCGACATCGCGGGCATTCATGCCCACGACATGGCCCGATCGCTCGGCCATGCAGGCTTTCACCACCGGCGCATGGCCGAGATAGCGGGCGCTATGTTCGAGGAAATCGCCGGGACCGCCCAGCGCCGAAACCATACGGGCGAAAGTCTCCGCGGCGCGGCCATCGGCCAGGACGGCCTCGGCCTTTGCGCGGCCCTTGCCGAAATCCGCCGCCAGCTTGCCGAGCACCAGCATCTCGCCCGCCAGCGCCATCGTGACCTCATGCAGGCGCGGCTCGCGCGCACCGTTGCCGGTGAGATAGGCCACCGTCTCCGCGACTTCGAGCGCATTGCCGACCTCGCGCCCCAGCACGCGGTCCATGTCGGTGATCAGCGCCACGGTCGGCAAGCCGGCCCGGTTGGCGACATCGACCAGGCTTCGTGCCAGATCGCGCGCCATTTCCTCGGTATCGCAGAAGGCGCCGGAGCCGCACTTCACGTCCATCACCAGCCCGTCCAGCCCCTCGGCGACCTTCTTGCTGAGGATCGAGCTCACCAGCAGCGGGATCGATTCGACGCTGCCCGTGACGTCGCGCGTCGCATAGAGGCGCCGGTCGGCGGGCGCCAGATCGTCGGTCTGGCCGATCACCGCGCAGCCGACCTCTCGCACGACCTTGCGGAACGTGGCGATGTCGGGCTGGGTCTCGTAGCCGGAGATGGCCGAGAGCTTGTCCAGCGTGCCGCCGGTATGGCCGAGGCCGCGACCGGAGATCATCGGCACGAAGCCGCCGCAGGCGGCCACGATCGGCGCCAGCATCAGGCTCACCTTGTCGCCCACCCCGCCGCTGGAATGCTTGTCGAGCACCGGGCCCGGCAGGTCGAGGTCGCGCCAGTCGAGCATGATGCCCGAGCGCGCCAGCCCGAGCGTCAGCGCCACCCGCTCCGGCACGGTCATGCCGCGGAAAAACACGGTCATCGCGAAGGCCGCCACCTGGCCCTCGCTCAGGCCGCCATCGTGGATGCCGCGCACGATGAAGGCGATCTCCTCGTCGGTGAGTTCATGCCCGTCGCGCTTCCGGCGAATGATCTCCTGCGGCAGCATGCTCATGCGCAGCCTTCCAGGAAGGTGCGCAGCACGCGCCGCACCTTGTCCGCCGCGGCGGCCGCCACCGCGAGAGTCTGCTCATGGGCGAGTTCGCCCGGCACGAGGCCCGCGGCATAGTTCGTCATCAGCGATAGCGCCGCGACCTTGAGGCCGGCGTGGCGCGCCAGGATGGTCTCGGGCGCCGTCGACATGCCGACGGCATCGGCGCCCAGCACGCGCGCGGCGCGGATTTCGGCCGGCGTTTCGAAGCTCGGCCCGCTGAAGAAGATGTAGACGCCTTCGTGGCAGACGACGTTTGCCGCCCGCGCCGCGTCCATCAGTTTCGTGCGCAGGGATGGATCGTAGGCATCGACCATGTCGACGAAGCGGCTGTCGCCCGGACCGACTCCGAACAGCGGATTGACACCCGTGAAGTTGATGTGATCGCTGATCGCCATTACCGACCCGGGTGGCATGTCGAGTCGGAGACTGCCAGCCGCATTGGTCTGCAGCAGCGTCTCGCAGCCCAGTCCGGCCATCGCATCGATGGCGCCCTTCATCTCGTCGGCCCGGCCGCGCTCGTAGTAATGCGCGCGGCCCTGCATCACTGCCACGGGCGTCTTGCCGACATGGCCCAGAACCAACCGGCCGGCATGACCGCCGACCGTGGGCTGCGGGAAGCCCGGCAGGTCGGCATAGGGGATCGTGGCGACCGCCGTCACCTCCTCGACGAAGCCGCCGAGGCCGGAGCCGAGGATCAGCGCGACCTTCGGTCGAAAGCCCGGGGCCGCCCGCTCGAGAACGTCGCGCACGGCTAGCCGAAATGCTGCGGACCGAAGGACATCGGCAGCAGCTGCCCCAGGGTTACCGTGCGATGCAGCCCGTCGGGACCGCACAGATGCACCGGCACCTCGTCGCCCGCGAACTCGCGCAGCTTCTGCCGGCAGCCGCCGCAGGGCGTGATGACTTCCGGGCCGGGCCCGACTACGACACATTCGAGGATACGCTTGTGCCCTGCCGCGACCAGGGCCGCGATGGCACCCGCCTCGGCGCAAAGCCCCTGCGGATAGGCCGCGTTCTCGACATTGCAGCCGCCATGGATCGAGCCGTCCTCGGCCCGCACGGCGGCGCCGACATGGAACTTCGAATAGGGGGCATGGGCGCGCAGCATCATCCGCTGCGCCAGGTGGAGAAGGTCGTTCATCTCAATGCTCCTTCTCGTAAGGCACGCCGGCCGCCTTCGGCGCGACGGTGCGGCCGATGAAGCCGGCCAACAGGAATAGGGTCAGAAGATAAGGCAAAGCCTGGATCAGTTGCACGGGGACTTCGCCCACACCGGGCAGCTTCACGCCCTGTAGCCGGATGGCGATGGCGTCGAGCAGGCCGAAGGCCAGGCAGGCGCCGAAGGCCGGCATCGGCTTCCAGCGTCCGAAGATGATCGCGGCCAGGGCGATGAAGCCCTGCCCCGCGGTCATGTCCCGGCTGAACCCGGCATTCTGCGCGATCGACAGATAGGCACCGGCCAGGCCGGCGAACAGGCCGCAGATCAGCACCGCGCGGTAACGCAGCCACGACACCGAGATGCCCGCCGCGTCGACCGCCAGGGGCACCTCGCCCACAGCACGCAGGCGCAGGCCAAAGCGCGTGCGCTCGATCACCCACCAGGCGAAGGGGACGGAGAGCAGCGCCCCGTAGACCAGGATATTGTCGCCGGCGACGGGGAAGAAGATCGGGTTGAGACGTTCCGTGCCGGCCAGCGGCGGCGTCTGGCCGCCCCGGCCGAACCATGCCGTGCCCAACACCACGGTGAGCCCCATCGCCAGGATGTTGATCGCGATGCCGCTCACGACCTGGTTGCCCCGATGGGTGATGCAGGCGAAGCCGTGCAGCAGGGCCAGCATCTCAGCCGCCACGATCGCGGCGGCGACACCCGCCCAGGCCGAACCGGTCAGCGACGCGGTCGCCGCGGCGAAGAACGCCGCCATCAGCATCTTGCCTTCGAGCCCGACATCGATGATGCCGCTCTTCTCGGAGAACAGTCCGCCCATGGCGCAGAGCACCAGCGGCGTCGCCACCCGCAGGGTGGCGGCGAGCGTCGCGGCGACGAGGGTGAGCGCCTCCTCCACCTCAGCCCTTTCGCGCGAACAGCGCCTGCAGCCAGGGCCGCGGCAGATGGACGAGGGCGCCCGAGAACAGGATCACCAGCCCCTGGATCACGACGACCATCTCGCGCGTGATCTTGGGAATCTCGAAATTGAGTTCGGCGCCGCCCTGCTGCAGCGCGCCGAACAGCAGGGCTGCCAGCACGATACCCAGTGGATGCCCGCGCCCCATCAGGGCAACGGCAATGCCGGTGAAGCCGTAGCCGGCGGCGAAATCGAGCACGAGCCGGTGGTGCACGCCCAGCAGCTCGTTGACCGCGACGCCGCCGGCCAGCGCACCGGACAGGCACATGGCGAGCATGGTCGTGCGCTTCAGGTTGGTGCCGGCATAGAGCGCCGCTTCCGGATTTTGCCCCATCGTGCGCAGCCCGTAGCCCCACGGCGTGTGCCACAGGAAGATCCAGACGCCGACACAGGACAGAAGCGCCAGCAGCAGCGACAGGTTGAGCGCCGACGGCGCGACCGCGATACCGATCCACTGCAGCGCGGCCTGCATCGACGGCACCGCGGCAGAGGCGGCGAAGCCGCGGCTCTGCGGTGTCATCGAGCCCGGCGCGATCAGCACGTTCACCATCAGGTAGACCATCAGGGCCGAGGCCACGAAGTTGAACATGATGGTGGTGATGACGATGTGGCTGCCGCGCCAGGCCTGCATCCAGGCGGGGATGGCAGCCCACGCCGCGCCGAACGCCGCCGAGGCGAGGATGGCGAGCGGGATCAGCAGCAGGCCCGGCAGGATGCCATCGAGCGCCAGCACCGCGAGGCCGCAGCCCAGCCCGCCGATATAGGCCTGCCCTTCACCGCCGATGTTGAACAGGCCGGCATGGAAGGCCACCGCGACCGCGAGGCCGGTGAAGATGAAGTTCGTGGCGTAGTAAAGCGTGTAGCCGATCGATTCCGACGATCCCACGGCGCCGAGCACGAGCAGCTTCAGGGCGTGGAAAGGATCGACGCCTATGACCTCCACGATGAGGCCGACGACGAGGAACGCCATCGCGATGTTGGCGAGCGGCAACAGGCCGATCTCGACCCAGCCCGGCAATGTACGGCGCCCGGCGCTCATGCGGCGCGGGCACCCGCCATCATCAGGCCGAGGCTGCGCTCGTCGGCCTCGCCGGCCGCGACCTCGCCCACGATGCGTCCGCCGAACATCACCAGGATGCGGTCGGCCAGCGACAGGATCTCTTCCAGCTCGACCGACACGACCAGCACCGCGCAGCCCGCGTCGCGACTCCTGATCAGCTCGCGGCGGATGAATTCGATGGCGCCGATGTCGACCCCGCGCGTCGGCTGCCCGACGAGCAGCACCTTCGGATTGCGCGCCATCTCGCGCGCCAGGATCAGCTTCTGCTGGTTGCCGCCGGAGAAGTTCGACGAGCGCAGCCCCGGCGTTCGCGGCCGCACGTCGAAGCGCTCCATGAGATCGGCGCAGTATCTGCCGACCGCGGGACCGTCCATGAGGTAGTTGTGGCAGAACGGCTCACGATCCTGATAGCCGAGGATCGAGGTCTCCGACGCGAGGAAGGCCGGCACCAGCCCCTGCCGCAGCCGGTCTTCCGGCACATGGGCCACCCCGAGATCGCGCATCTCGGCCGGATCGGCGGGATGGGTGGCATCGACCCTGCGTCCGCAGGCTTCCATCTCGCCGCCGGTCGGTGGCCGGATGCCCGCGAGAACCTGCAGCAATTCGCTCTGGCCGTTGCCGGAAACGCCGGCGATGCCCACGATCTCCCCGGCCTTCACGTCGAGCGAGATGTCGTCGAGCAGACGGACTCCGCGACGATCGACCAGCGACAGGTGCCGCGCGGCCAGCCTCGTCTCGCCTCCTCGGGCCGGCGCCTTGTCGAGATCGAAGCGCACCTTGCGGCCGACCATCAGCTCGGCGAGATCCTCGGCAGCGGTCTCGGCCGTACGACGTTCCGCCACCACCTCGCCGCGACGCATGACGATCACCTTGTCGGTCACGCTCAGGATCTCGCGCAGCTTGTGGGTGATCAGCACGACCGTGACGCCGCGGTCGCGCAGCACGCGCAGGATCTCCAGCAGCCGGTCGGTCTCCTGCGGCGTCAGCACGGCGCTGGGTTCGTCCAGGATGAGAATGCGGGCGCCGCGAAAAAGCACCTTGAGGATCTCGACCCGCTGCTGCTCGCCCACCGACAGGTCGGCCACGAGCGCATCGGGATCGATGGCAAGACCGTACTCGCGTGCGAGGCGCGCCAGCTCCGTGCGGGCCGCCGCCAACCCGCCGGCCAGCAGCGCGCCGCCTTCGGCGCCCAGGATCAGGTTCTCGAGCACAGTGAAACTGTCAACCAGCATGAAATGCTGATGGACCATGCCGATGCCGTGGCCGATCGCGTCGCGCGGGCTTGCCATCTCGGCCGGCCGTCCGTCGACCAGGATCTCGCCGGCATCGGCCCGATGGAGCCCGTAGAGGATGCTCATCAGGGTCGACTTGCCCGCGCCGTTCTCGCCCACGATGCCGGTGATGCTGCCGCGTTCGATCCGCAGCGAGGCGCCGCGCACCGCGTGCACGCTGCCGAACGACTTGTCGATCCGCCGAAGCTCGATGGCAGCGTCGGCCGTCAGCTCTTGCACGAATTGTTGCTCATATAGTCGTGGACGACGATCTGGCCCGAGATGATCGCGGCTTTCGCGGCATCGACCGCGGCCTTCATCTGCGGCGTGATGAGCTTTTCGTTGTCCTTGTCGAGCGCCCAGTCGACGCCGCCTTCCTTGAGGCCCAGCACCTGCACGCCGCCCTTCCACTCATTGTTCCGCGCCGCCTTGAAGCTGTCGTAGGCCGCGAGATCGACGCGCTTCAGCATCGAGGTGAGCATGTTGCCGGGATGCAGATGGTTCTGGTTGGAATCGACGCCGATCCCCAGCTTGCCGCGATCCTTGGTCGCCTGGAGGATGCCCAGCCCGGTGCTGCCGGCGGCGGCATAGACGACGTCGACGCCACGGTCGAACTGGCCCTTGGCCAGCTCCGCGCCGCGGCCCGGATCGTTCCAGGCAACCGGCGTCGTGCCGGTCATGTTGGTGATCAGCTCGGCATTGGGGCTGGCGTACTTAATGCCCTGCTCGAAGCCGCACTGGAAGCGGCGCACCAGCGGGATGTCCATGCCGCCCACGAAGCCGATCTTGCCGGTCTTCGAGGCCATTGCCGCCAGCACGCCGACGAGGAAGGAGCCTTCCTGCTCCTTGAACACGACCGACTGCACATTGGGCAGATCCACCACGCTGTCGATGACGGTGAAGTGAATGTTCGGGAATTCCCGCGCGACCTTCTCGAGCGCGACCGCCTGCGCGAAGCCGACGGCGACGACCGGGTCGTGCCCCCTTTGGGCGAAGCGCCGCAGCGCCTGCTCGAACTGGGTCTCGTTGCTGGGCTCGAACTCCGAGACAGCGATGTTCGTCTCCTTCTTGAAGCGCTCTGCGCCCTGCCAGACACCTTCGTTGAAGGACTTGTCGAACTTGCCGCCGGTGCTGAAGACGATCGCCGGCTTGATGGCGACGGTCTGTGCCTGCGCGAGCGCGCCGAGACCGACGGCCGCCAGCGCGGAGATCAGGGGGCCAACCCAGCGTTTCATTGCCATTCCCATGTTGTTGGCGCGAGTTTGGACCGGGCCGCGTCCCCGGTCTAGGCGAAGAGGGGGCCGCCGGAGACGGGCACGGGACTTGCTATACTACAGCGCAAAGCCGCCCCGGGAGGACTCATGGCCGAGTACGATCTCGTCATCCGCAATACCACGATTGCCACCGCCTCAGACGTGGTGAAGGGCGACATCGGGATCGTCGGCGGACGCGTGGTGGCGCTGGGCGAACGGCTCGACAAGGGACGTCGCGAGATCGACGCCACCGGCCTGATCGCAGTACCCGGCGGCATCGACGCGCATGTCCATTTCGACCAGGACACGGCCGACGGCTCGGTCTTCTGCGACGATTTCGAGAGCGGCAGCCGCGCCGCCGCCGCCGGCGGGACCACAACCATCATTCCCTTCGCCTACCAGAACAAGGGCCAGCCGCTGCGCGACGCGGTGAACAAGTATCACAAGCGCGCTGAAGGCAAGTCGCTGATCGACTACGCCTTCCACGTGATCCTGTCGGATGCCAGTGAGAAGATCATGGGGCAGGATTTCACCGCACTGGTCGCCGACGGCTACACCTCGTTCAAGGTCTACATGACGTACGACGACGTGAAGCTGACCGACCGCGAGATGCTCGACGCGCTGGCCGCCGCGCGTCGCGAGCAGGCGATGCTCATGATCCATGCGGAAAACTCCGATTGCATCACCTGGCTGACCGAGCGGCTGGAACTGAAGGGTATGACCGCCGCCAAGTTCCACGCGACCTCCCGCCCCTTCGTGGTCGAGCGCGAGGCCACGCATCGCGCCATCTCGCTGGCCGAGCTGCTCGACGTGCCGATGCTGCTGGTCCATGTCTCGGCAAAGGAAGCCATGCACGAGATCCAGCGCGCCCAGGCGCGCGGCCTGCGTGTCTATGGCGAGACCTGCCCGCAATACCTGTTCCTGAGCGAGGAGGATTTCGAGAAGCCGGGCGAGGAAGGCGCCAAATGCGTCTGCTCGCCGCCGCCCCGCGGCACCGACAACCAGGAACATATCTGGACCGGCCTGTCGGCCAACACCTTCCAGATCCTCTCGTCCGATCACGCCGCCTTCAAGTTCGACGATGTGCGCGGCAAGAAGCTGCCCGGCGCGGCCCGGAGCTTCCGCAAGATTCCCAACGGCGTGCCGGGCGTCGAGACGCGGCTGCCGCTGCTATTCTCCGAAGGTGTCAACAAGGGCCGCCTCACCCTGCAGCAGTTCGTGGCGCTGAGCTCGACCAATGCCGCCAAGATCTACGGCCTGCATCCGCGCAAGGGCACCATCGCGGTGGGCTCGGATGCCGACATCGTGCTGTGGGATCCCGAGCGCCGGGTGAGCCTCACCAACTCGATCCTCCACCACAATTGCGACTACACGCCCTACGAGGGACGCGAGCTCACCGGCTATCCGGTGATGACCCTTTCGCGCGGCGAGGTGGTGATGGAGGAAGGCCGCATGAGCGGCTCGGCGGGCCGTGGCGTTTTCCAGAAATGCGACCGCCCCGAAGCCGCCCGACCGCGCGGCCGGCCCCTGATCGATCCGTCGATCTTCAATTAGACAGGATGAATTTAGGGTCGATCCAAACCACTCCGCTTGAGCCCACAATAAAAAACGCCCGGCGGAGCGATCCGCCGGGCGCTTCGATGTCAGGCCGCCCTCAGTAATTCAGGCCGTAGTAGCCGGGATTGCCCCACTCGCCCCAATCCCAGTCGCTGTCGACGGCGTTGTCCATGCCGGTCGGGCTGTAGGGATCGTCGGCGAAGTTGGCGCGCATCGCCGTCGTCATCATCTGCTTCGACGCCTCCTTGATGTAGGCGTTGTAGTTGTCCTGGTTGCCCATGTAGAGGCAGCCGCACATGGTCGGGTCGGCGTACACCCACACCGGCTTGCCATTGTAGGTCTTGCGGACGAGCTTGTGCGGCGGCAGCTTCTTGAACGAGGCGGCCTGACCCGGCGTTTTCAGCGACACGACCTTGAAACCGGAATCGGCCAGCATGTCGCGCTTCGATTCGGTCTTCGGATCGGTGCCGTGACAGGCAGCCAACAGCCCTCCGATCGCCAGGATGGCGAGAATGGACCTCACAGGCTTCATCACGTCCCCCACTGTTTCCCTCAGGCGGCGGCCCGAAGGCCCGCCTTTGCATCCTCTTTGATCATGTCCGCGCCCTTCTCGGCAACCATGATCGTGGGGGCATTGGTGTTGCCGGACGGCACGGTCGGCATGATCGAGGCGTCGATCACGCGCAGCCCGGCGATCCCGTGGACCCGCAGCCGGTCGTCGACCACGGCCATCGGATCCGAACCCATCTTGCAGGTTCCGATGACGTGATAGGTCGTCTGGCCGTTGCCGCGGGCGAAGCTCAGCCACTCGTCATAGGTCTGAACCTTGTCGCCGGGATTGTTCTCGAAGGCGATGTACTTCGCCATCGACGGGTGCGAGACGATCTTGCGGGCGATCTGCATGCCGGCCACCGTGGCGTCGCGATCGATCTGGGCCGACAGGAAGTTCGGCCGGATGGCCGGAGCGCTGCCCGGCACTGCCGACTTGATGTGGATCGAGCCGCGCGAATCGGGCCGGCACTGGCCGATGACGACCGTCATGCCCGGCTCGCGCTCGAGGTCGCGCTTCTGCGCCGTATCGTAGCTGGCATGCGCCATGTGGAACTGCATGTCGGGGGACTCTAGGCCCGGCCGGGTGCGCACGAAGCCGTAGACGACGCCGGCCGTGAGGGCGAGCGCGCCGCGGCCGGTCGTGTAGTAGCGCATCACTTCCTTCATGAGGTTGATGCCGCGCGTGCGCTCGTTCAGCGTGATCGGCAGCTTCACGCGCCAGTTCATGCGCGGCGCGAAGTGGTCGCCGTAATTCTCGCCGACCCCCTTCAACTCGTGCTTCACCTCGATACCGTGGCTGCGCAGAAGCTCAGGCTGGCCGATGCCGGAGTGCTCCAGCACGCCGGGCGACTGCACGGCGCCGCACGAGACGATAACCTCGCGCCCGCAGCGGGCCTCCTTCGCCTGGCCGTGTACGCTGTAGGAAACGCCGACGCAGCGCTTGCCCTCGAGGATCAGCTTGTTGACCAGCGCGTCGGTCTCGATGGTGAGGTTGGGGCGCGAGCGGATGGGATCCAGGAAGGCGCGCGCCGTCGACTGGCGCTTGCCGTTCTTCATCGTCACCTGGAAGTAGCCGAAGCCTTCCTGGTTGCCGTTGTTGTAGTCGGCATTCTTCGGATAACCGCTGGCCTCGGCCGCGTCGATGAAGGCATCGCACAGTTCGTGGGTGTCGCACATCTGCGCCACATTCAGCGGGCCGCCGCGGCCGCGGCTGTCGTCGCCGCCCGGCTCGTAATTCTCGGACTTCTTGAAGTAGGGCAACACCTGCGAATAGGACCAGCCGCGGTTACCGAACTGCGCCCAGGTATCATAGTCGAGCGGCTGGCCGCGCACGTAGAGCATGCCGTTGATCGAGCTCGAGCCGCCGAGCGTGCGGCCGCGTGGGCAGGGAATGCTGCGCCCGGCCATGCCCTCCTCCGGCTCCATCTGGAAGTTCCAGTTGAACTTGTCGTGGTTCAGGAGCTTCGTGAAGCCCGCCGGTATGTCGATCCACATCGACTTGTCGCGCGGCCCCGCTTCCAGCAGCAGGACCTTGACGTTGGCATCCTCGGTCAGGCGGTTGGCCAGCACGCAGCCGGCGGAACCGCCGCCGACGATGATGTAATCCCAATTGGCCATGGCGTTTCTGTCTCCCTTTTCGGGAGACAGTCTAGCGCAGATGGCAGGAAACGTGATGCCCCGGTGCGATTTCGCGCAGCGAAGGAACATCGACCTTGCAGCGCTGCACGGCATAGGGGCAGCGCGTGTGGAAATGGCAGCCCGACGGTGGCTTCACGGGGCTGGGCACGTCGCCCTGGAGCACGATCTTCTTGCGCTTGATGGCCGGGTCCGGCACCGGGACGGCGGCCAGCAGGGCCTCCGTGTAGGGGTGCTGGGCGTTTGTGAAGATCGACCGCGTGTCGGCATATTCGACGATGCGGCCGAGATACATGACCGCGATCTGGTGGCTGATATGCTCCACAACCGCGAGGTTGTGCGAGATGAACAGGTAGGAGAGCCGGCGCTCCGCCTGCAGCTCCATCAGGAGGTTGATGACCTGCGCCTGGATCGAAACGTCGAGCGCCGAGACCGGCTCGTCGCCGACGATAAGCTTCGGCCCCAGCGCCAGGGCGCGGGCGATGCCGATACGCTGTCGCTGCCCGCCCGAGAACTGGTGCGGATAGTTCTTCATCTGCGCCGTGCGCAGACCGACTCGCGCGAACAGCGCGGACACCTGCTCCTGGCGTTCCTTGGCGTTGGCGACGCCATGCACAAGCAGCGGCTCGCCCACGATGTCGCCCGCCGTCATGCGCGGGTTGAGGGACGAGAACGGATCCTGGAAGATGATCTGCATCTCTCGCCGGTAGGGACGCAGCTCGGCCTTCGACAGGCCCATGATCTCCTTGCCCTCGACCTTGATCGAGCCCGAGGTCGGCTCGACCAGGCGCATGGCGGCGCGACCGGCCGTGGTCTTGCCGCAACCGGACTCGCCCACGAGACCGAGCGTCTCGCCGGCGCGGACGGTGAAAGTGACGCCATCCACGGCATAGACCTGGCCGACCGTGCGGCGCAGCAGGCCCTTCTTCACCGGGAAGTGCTTCTTGAGGTCCTTGACCTCGATGACGGGGGGATTTGCGCTAACCATGTGTGTGCCAGCAGGCGGCCCAGTGACCGGGCTGCTTCTCCTCATAAGCCGGACGTTCGCGTCGACACTTGTCGTCGGCCTTGCTGCACCGGGGCGCGAAGGCGCAGCCGGGCGGCAGGTCGAACAGCGGCGGCACGATGCCGGGAATTTCCTGTAGGCGCTCCTGGGAGCGATCGGTCTGTCCGCGCATCAGGTCGAGGCGCGGAATCGAGTTCATCAGGCCCACCGTGTACGGGTGAAGCGGCCGGGCGAACAGCTCGCCGACGGTCGCTTCCTCGACCTTGCGGCCCGCGTACATGACGATGACCCGGTGCGCAGTCTCGGCGACGACACCGAGATCGTGCGTGATCAGCAGGACCGCCGCGCCGAACTCGCGCTGCAGCTCGACGATTAATTCCAGGATCTGCGCCTGGATGGTGACGTCGAGTGCGGTCGTGGGCTCGTCGGCGATCAGCACCTTGGGATTACAGGCCAGCGCCATGGCGATCATCGCGCGCTGGCGCATGCCGCCCGAGAGCTGGTGCGGATACTCCTTGGCGCGTTGCGTCGGCTCGGGAATGCGGACCAGATCCAGCATCTCGATCGCCCGCTTCATCGCCTGCTTGCGGTCCATGTCGCGATGCAGGATCAGCGCCTCGGAGATCTGCTTGCCGATCGTCATCACCGGATTGAGCGACGTCATCGGCTCCTGGAAGATCATCGAGATCTCGTTGCCGCGCACGTCGCGCATCTCCTCCTCGGAGATCTTGAGCAGGTCGCGACCGTCGAGCTTGATCGAGCCCGTCACGATGCGCCCCGGTGGATCGGGGATCAGCCGCATCAGCGAGAGCGCGGTCATGCTCTTGCCGCAGCCGGACTCACCGACGATGGCCAGCGTCTCGCCGGCGGCGACCTCGAAGTCGACGCCGTCGACCGCCTTGACGATTCCCTGGCGCGTATAGAACCACGTGCCGAGGTCGGACACTTCCAGAAGAGAACTCATGTACGCTGTCTCGGATCGAGGATGTCACGCAAGGCATCGCCCAGCAGGTTGGTGCCGAACACCGTCAGGCTGATGGCGACACCGGGGAAGATCACGAGCCACGGCGCCGTGCGGACATATTCCGCAGCCGACTCAGAGAGCATGCGGCCCCATGACGGATAGGGTTCGGGAATGCCGAGGCCCAGGAAGGAAAGCGACGCCTCCGTCAGGATGGCCGAACCGAGTTGGGCCGTGCCGAGGACGATCAGCGGCGCCAGCGTGTTGGGCAGGACGTGCCGGAGGGCGATGCGCATTTCGCCCATGCCGATGGCCCGGGCGGCCTCGACGAAGGGCTGCTCGCGCAGCGACAGAGTACTCGACCGCACCACGCGCGCCACGCTGGGCACCAGCGGGATCGCGATCGCGATGATCGTGTTCTCGAGCGACGGTCCGAGAGACGCCGCCATGACAAGGGCCATCACCAGCAGCGGCAGCGACTGCATGATGTCCATCACGCGCTGGGTCGCGAGATCGATCCAGCCGCCGACGAAGCCGGACAGCAGGCCGATCAGCACGCCCAGGATGCCGCCCAGAAGGGTCGCGCCGACGGCCACGGCGAGCGAGATGCGCGCGCCATAGACGATACGGCTGAACATGTCGCGGCCCATGAAGTCGGCGCCCAGCCAGTAGGTGCCGCCCGGTGCGGCCAGCGAGGCGCGGGAGTTGGTCGACAGCGGATCGTGCGGCGCGATGACGTTGGCGAACAGCGCCGTCACCACGAAGAGCAGCACGAGGATCGCGCCCACCGCGCCGAGCGGATAGCGCCGGGCGAGGAAGCCGGCCTGGCTCCAGAAGCCCGTTACGTTGGCGCCGGCCTTGGCCAGCGCGGCATCATGGTCGATGACTGCCATGGGTGCTCTCAGTCCGCGTACTTGATGCGAGGGTCGAGCGCCATATAGGCCATGTCGACCAGGAAATTGACGACGACGACGCAGAAGGCGATCAGCATCACCAGGTTCTGGACGATCGGGTAGTCGCGCCACAGGATGGCCTCGACGAGGAAGCGAGCCACGCCCGGGATGTTGAACACGGTCTCGGTCACGATCAGGCCGCCGACGAGGAACGCCGCCTCGATGCCGATGATGGTGACGACCGGCAGCAGCGCATTGCGAAGGGCATGCTCGTAGTTGACCGTAGTCTGCGACGCGCCCTTGGAGCGTGCCGTCCGGATATAGTCCTGCCGCAGAACCTCGAGCATGGACGATCTCGTCAGACGCATGATCAACGCCGAACTTCGGAATCCGACGGCGGCCGCTGGAATGCTGAGCAACAGCATCTCGTCGATGAAACTTCGTGGCTCATTCGTATAGATCGGGATCATGCCGAACCACTGGACCGACGCCATGAGGATCAGCAGGCCGAGCCAGAAAGAGGGCAGCGACAGGCCGCTCAGGCTGATGATGCGCAGCAGATAGTCGATCGCCGAATTCTGCCGGACGGCGCTGATGACGCCGAGCGGCACGCCGAGAATGATCGAGAAGAAAAGCGCCAGGCCGGCCAGCTTGGCGCTGATCGGAATGCGCGGCGCGATCTCCTCGAGAGCGGGCCGCTCCGACACGTAGGCGAAGCCCAGGTCGCCGCGCACCAGACCGCCGATCCACTGAAGGTATTGATCGAAGATCGGCCTGTCGAGGCCAAGCTCGGCTGCGATCTTGGCCTTCTCCTTGGGATCGGCGATGCCCGCCGAGTCCACAAGGATGTCGGCGATGTTGCCGGGCACCAGGCGCAGCATGACGAAGATGAGCACCGACATTCCGAAGAGTGTCAGAACCATCAATAGTACGCGGCGGGTAAGATACGCTCCCATCCTCGTCGTGCCTCCGTACGCTTAAGCGTTACTTGTCGAGCCAGACGTCTTCGAGACGCCAGCCGTTGTAGATGCTGTTGTGCTGCAGGACGAGGTTCTTCACGGCCGGCGCCCAGCAGGTGTTCGCGACGCCATGCGAGATCGGCGGACGGGCCGCGTCCTTGAGCAGAGCCTGCTCGATCTTCGTCACCATGGCCTTGCGCTTGTTCACGTCAGTCTCGGCGGACTGCTCGTCGATCATCTTGTCGATCTCGGGATTCTTGTACGCCGTGTAGTTGCGATCCGACGTGCTGTAGAAGTTCTCGTAGAACACGCCGTCCGGATCGTCGAGCCCGGCGCCCGTCAGGTTGAGACCGACCTGATAGTTCTTCTGCTGGATCTTGTTGTACCAGATCGTGGTGTCGATCGGCTCCAGCTCGGCATCGATGTAAATCTGCTTCAACTGGTCGATCAGGATGACGGCCGGATCGCGATAGATCGCGATGTTGCGGGTCGCCACCTTGATCTTGAGCGGCTTGTCCGGCCCGTAGCCCAGTTCCTTCATGATCCCGCGCGCGATCTCGCGGTTCTTGTCGGCGTCAGGCCCGAAGCCGGGAAGCTTCTGCAGTTCGTCCTGCGTCATGCCCCAGACGCCAGCCGGCGGCGGCAGCATGGTCGCACCCTGCAGGTCGTTGCCCTGGGTGAGGATGTCGCTGAACGGCTTGCGGTCGAGCGAATAGACGAGCGCCTCGCGCAGCTTCGGATTGTCGAATGGCGGCGCATCGCGGTTGACCAGCAGATTGGTGTGCACGTTGGTCGGTCGCGCCTCGCAGATTGCGTCCGCCTTCTGCCCCTTCACGTCCTTCAGCAGCGGGAAGGTGATGTCGGAATCGAAGGTGAGATCGTATTCGCCGGCGACGAAGCCCAGCACGCGGGTGCTGCGGTTCGGCACGATCTTGAACTCGACGACATCGAGATAGGGCCGCCCCTTCTTCCAGTAGTCAGGATTGCGGACCAGCTTGATGGCCTCGTTGCGCTTGAATTCAGCAACTTTGAACGGCCCGGTGCCGATCGGCTTGGAGCGCATCACCCGGGAATCGACATGGCACGGATAGACCGGCGAATAGCCCGCCGCCAGCATCGACAGGAACGAGGGCTGCTGACGCTCGAGCGTGAAGGTCACCTCGTTGTCGCCGCTGGTCGTGACGTCCTTCAGGTTCTTGTACCAGACCTTGCGCGGATTCTTGCGGATGATCTCCTGCTTGTCGTCCGCGCCGCGCAGAGCATCCCACGTGCATTTCACGTCCTTGGACGAGAAGGGCTTGCCGTCGTGCCACTTCACGCCGCTGCGCAGCTTGAAGGTGAGCTTCGTCTTGTCATCGTTCCATGACCAGCTCTCGGCGAGCTCGGGCACGATCTTGTCGGGACTGTTGATCTTCTCCTTCGGGTCGAACATCACCAGATTGTTGAAGACGGCCATGAACGGCATGTTCGTCGAGATCGTCGCTTCCTCATGAATCGACGCGCTCGGCGGATTGTCACGATGGGACACGCGGAGCGTCCCGCCCTGCTTCTGTGCAAAGGCAGGAGCGGATATGACCACGGCAGCCGCGAGGCCGCCGGCAAAGATTGCCAGGCGATTGCGCATTTTCTTCCTCCCAGAGGCACGCTCGTTGGCGTGTTCGTTCTTCCCCGTTGCCCGGCAGGCTATCACATCATGTGAGATGGCCAAGCCTTAAAGCGACGGACCTTTAAGTTCTATCTGGTTCCCTTCCGGATCATGGAAATAGACCGAGGGTCCGGTGCCTTCCGCACCGTAGCGCTGAACCGTTTCGCCGACCGATACCTCGAGCGGCGCGAGCCGCATGACGATGGCGTCACGATCGAATGGCTCGATGCGAAAGCACAAATGGTCCATGTTTCGCGCCGTCACGTGTGCGTCGTTGGCGACGAGGTCGAGCATCGAAGCACCTGCTCGCATCTGCACAAGTTGGAGCGTGTCGATACGCCGCTCCTCGCGAAAGCCCAGCGCCTCTTCGTAGAAGCGCACCATGCCCGCCAGGTCGCGCACGCGCAGCACGACATGATCGATCCGTTCGACTTTGAAGGTCATGGCGAATAGCTTCCTCCAGGCAAGTTCGAAGCAATGGAGAAGAGAATGGCGTTCGCAGTCAATGCCGCCAAGGCGCGCCTGAAGAAGAACGAGTTGTCGATCGGCATCGGCATCCGGCTGGTCCGCAACGTCGACATCGTGAAGGTGATGAAAGCCGCGGGTTTCGACTGGCTGTTCATCGACCTCGAACACGGATCGATGTCGATCGAGACGGCCTGCGAGATCGCCATCGCCGCCCAGGATTCCGGCATCGCCCCGATCGTGCGCGTACCGTATGGCGAACTCACGATGGCGACGCGCGTGCTCGACGGCGGCGCGCTGGGCATCGTCGTCCCACATGTCGATACGGCGGAGGAAGCGAAGGAGATCGCCGACAAGCTGCGCTATCCGCCACGCGGCCATCGCTCGGTCGGCGGCGGCCAGGCGCAGTTCGACTACGAGCCGATGCCGCTCGGTGAGATGACGACGAAGTCGGACGAGAACACGCTGATCGTGGTGATGATCGAGACGCCCAAGGCGGTCGAGAATGCCGAGGCGATCGCGGCAGTGCCGGGCATCGATTGCCTTCTCGTGGGCTCGAGCGACCTGTCGATGGAAATGGGCATCCCGGGCGACACCGGTAACCCGAAGGTCCAGGCCGCTGTCGACAAGGTCATCGCCGCCTGTACGAAGCACGGCAAGTGGCCGGGCATGGGCGGCGCTTATACCGAGGAGCTTCTCAAGCTCTACACCGACAAGGGCATGAAGTTCCTGCTGTCGGGCAACGACCTGCCGATGCTGACCGGCGCCGCCCGGGCGCACCAGTCGAAGGTCAGGGCGTTTCAGAAGTGAACCGGCGGGATCTGGGCCTTGGGCCAGCCAGGGACTTCCAGCTCCTGATTCCGTCGTCCTACGGCAACACTCTAAAGGCCTCGGGCCCAGTCGGACCTCGCCCCGACATTCGGATGGTCGGGGCGCAGGACGAATGCGCGCCGAGCCGGTTGCCTCGCTGGGTTACCGAGATGAAGTTCACCTTCCGGCGGACGTCCCATCCTCTGCCGGAACTGGACGGCCAGGAGATTGTCCAGAACATCTACCACTACGACGATTTCTTCATCGCTTCAGAGACGATCAGGGATTTCCTGCTCAGGATCGCAGAGGGCGAGGCGGAAGCCGTTCGGATCAACGTCCGCCACGACGATGGAAGGTCACCGCGAGAAACCTACTTCGCGGTGAAGATCCTGCGCACGATCGACTGCATCGATCTGACGAAATCGTTGGTCAACCGCGGACATCCCGCCTTCCGCGAGGACATCGTGCCCTTCGAACAGGACCTTACCTCGCTCGACCTCACATCCGAGCTGGCACCGGAGTTCGCGAACGTCGATGGGGCGAAGTACGTCTCGTGCCCGCGCTGGCAGCGTGCCAAGTCCATCACGCTGATCGAGAGTCGAATACCTGCCGACACGACAGTGTTCCAGCCTGCGTTCTGGCCAGGTCACCTGATCGCGACGGAAGATTTCGACTCCGAACTTGCAAGCCTCTGCTCGGGCGTTTCGCTGGGATACTGCTCCTGGCGGCTTCCCCTTTCCAACCCTCACGGCGCCCACATGCAACTCCTGCAGGACCTCAGGTAGCGCCCTACCGCTTGCCCTCGATCTCGATCTCGACGAGGTGCGGCTTGCCGGACTTGAAGGCCGCTTCGACGGCGGCCTTGATGTCGTCCGCCTTGGCGACGTAGGTGCCGGCGACGCCCATGCCCTTGGCCAGATCGACGAAGCCCATGGTGGGGCCGGTCAGGTCCATGTGCATGTAGGGCTTGTTCGACTTCACGTCGAAGCGCTGGCGATAGGCATCGATATTGTGCTTCAGCACGCGATACTCGCGGTTCGCCAGGATGACGAACACGATCGGCAGGTCGTGATGCGCCGCCGTCCATAGCGCCTGGATCGAATACATCGACGAGCCGTCGCCCGACACGCAGAGGATCGGCCGCTTGGCCTGGGCGACCGCGACGCCGATGGCGCCCGCCAGGCCCTGCCCGATGCCGCCGCCGCGGCCACTGTAGTAATCGCCCGGTCCCTTGAAGGTGAAGGTCTTGAAGAGATCGAGGTTGGCTGTGATCGTCTCGTCGACGACCACGACGTCCTGGGGCGAGCCGGCGCGAATCTCGGCCATGGCGCGTGCCATCGAGGTCGGCGTGCGCCCCCAGGCTTTTTCGACGCGCGCCTTCTGCGCGGCATCGTCGTCCGCCTTGCGCGCCTTCATCGCCGCGTTGCGCTTCGCAGCAGCCGCGGCATCGACACCCGTCAGGGCCGCATCGAGCGCCTCCAGCGCCGCCCCGGCATCCGCCACCACGCCGGCATCGAGGGCGAAGTTGTAAGCGAGCCGTGAAGCGCCCGCCTCGATCTGCAGCAGCTTGGTGCCGGTCGCAAACGGCGAGCCCGGCGCGTACCAGACTTCCTCGAAGAACGGCCCCCCCACCATCAGCACGAGATCATTGTCGGCCAGCTGCCTGGCCACGCCCGGCGCGTCGAAGGCCAGCGTGCCGCGATAGGCCGGATGATCGGTCGGGAACGAGTTCTGGCCGCGCAGGCCTTCGAACCAAACGGAGGCACCGAGCTTCTCGACGAGCTTGACCAGGGTCTTGTCCGCCCCGGCGCGGGCAACCTCGTCACCTGCGACGATGGCCGGGTTCTTCGAGGCCGCCAGCAGCTTCGCCATGGCGGCAATGCCGGCAGGATCGGGACGGCTCGCCGTATAGGAATGGCCGGGCTTACCGGCCGGAACGGACGTTTCCTGCTCCATCACGTCGATCGGCAGCGCCACGAAGACCGGACCGGCCGGCGCCTCGTTGGCGATCTTGAAGGCGCGCTGGAGAATGGGCCCGAGTTCGTCGGCGCGCTCGACCTGAACGCTCCACTTGGTCACGGGCGCGGCGATGGACGCGAGATCGTGGCCCAGCACGGGATCGCGCAGGCGCATGCGCGTGTCCTGCTGGCCGGCCGTGACGACCATGGGCGAGCTGTTCTTCAGCGCGCTGTAGATTGCGCCGATCGCGTTGCCGAGGCCCGGCGCCACATGGAGGTTGACGAAGGCGGTCTTGCCACTGGCCTGGGCGTAGAAGTTGGCCGCCCCGGTGGCAACGCCCTCGTGGAGATGGACGATGTATTCGAGCTGCGGATAGTCGGGCAGCGAGTCGAGCAGCGGGCTCTCGGTCGTGCCGGGGTTGCCGAAGATCCGGTCGACCCCGTGATTGATCAGCGTCTCCAACAGAACCTGACGTCCGCGCATTCGATACTCTCCCTTTGACTTTCCTGTCCCGGCCCCGCCCTTCAGCCCGGTCCGGATCGACGACTTACTGCATAGTACCGGGGCCGAAGCGCCCGTGGCATCGGAAGATGGCCGCTTGCACTGGTCCAGTTCCTCCCCGTGATACGACAGGCCGCAGAGCGCTCGGTTCATTGTTTCGGGCGGCCCTGCTAAGGAAATATCTGGAGGGTCGGAAGCACGGCATGGACGGAATTGTCGAGCGGCATTCGCCGGGCCTGGACGAGCTGGGAAAAGTCGCGCGCCATGACCTGGCGCGGCTGAACTATCCGCCGGCCAACTGGGTGCCGGAGAAGAACGGCCCTGACGGAAAGCCTGTCCTCGACGTCCTGATCGTCGGTGCCGGCATGTGCGGCCAGACCGTCGGCTGGGGCCTGCTGCGCGAGGGCATCCGCAACATCCGCGTGATCGAGCGCAACCGTCACGGCCAGGAAGGGCCGTGGAACACGACGGCGCGCATGCCGACCCTGCGCTCACCCAAGCATCTCACCGGCCCCGATCTCGGCGTACCGTCGCTCACCTTCCGTGCCTGGTACGAGGCCCAGCACGGCGCCGAGGGCTGGGAGAAGCTCTACAAGATCCCGCGCCTCGATTGGCTCTCCTATCTCCTGTGGGTGCGAAAGGTCGTCGACCTGGAGGTCGAGAACGGCGTGTCGCTGCTCAAGGTCGAGACCGCCGGCGACTTCCTGCAGGCGAGCCTGTCGACCGGCGAGACGATTTTCGTGCGCAAGATCGTGCTGGCCAACGGCCGCGACGGTTCGGGCGGCTTCCGCTGGCCGTCCTTCCCGTCGTTCGACCCGGACGATCCCGCCCGCGCCGGCCGCGTCCATCACACGCTGGAAGAGATCGACTTCGCCGCGTTCAAGGGCAAGCGCCTCGGCATCCTGGGCGTGCTGGCGACGGCGATCGACAATGCCTGCACGGCGCTGGAAGCCGGCGCGCGCGAGGCGATCTGCTACGCCCGGCGGCCACACCTGCCGCAGGTCAACAAGTCGAAGGGCGTCTCCTTCCCCGGCTTCCAGCGCGGCCAGGGCATGCTGGACGACGACTGGCGCTGGAAGATCTACACCTACATGCTGGCCGCCGGATCGCCGCCGCCGCACGAATCGGTGCTGCGCGCCCAGAAGCTGCCGGGTTTCGCCTTCCGTTTCTCCGAACCGTGGCTCGATGTGAAGATCGAGAAGGACGGCGTCACCGTGACGACGGCGAAGGCCACCGAGCGCTTCGATGCCGTGCTGATCGGGACCGGCTTCGACATCGATCTGGCGCGGCGCCCGGAACTGCAGTCATTTGTGGCCAACGTGACCCTGTGGGGCGACCGCCGGGCGCAAACGGAGGCCAGCGCCAATGCCGAGGCCGCGCGCTATCCCTATCTTGGCCCGGGCTTCGAGTTGATCGAGAAGGTGCCGGGCCGCACCCCGCACCTCGGCGACATTCACCTCTTCAACTGGGGCAGCATCTTGAGCCATGGCGCCCTGGCCGGCGACATTCCCGGCCTGTTCGTCGGCGCGACGCGCCTCGTACAGGCGATCTCGCATTCGCTGTTCCGGCAGGATGTCGAGCGGCATTTCCAGCGCATGGTCGACCTGGAGGATCCGGAGTTGGCGCCGACCGACTATTTCGTGCCGCGCGACAAGAGAGCCGGCACGCTCTGAAAGGGGAAGAAACATGCAGGCGGATTATGTCGTGGTCGGCGCGGGATCGGCGGGCTGCACCGTCGCGGCGCGCCTCAGCGAGACCGGCGCCTCGGTGATCCTGCTCGAAGCCGGTCCGAGCGACTGGCATCCGATGATCCACATACCGGCCGGCATCCGCTCGCTGATCCGCAATCCGCTGGTGAACTGGAACTATACGACCGAGCCGGAAAAGGGCTCGGGCGACCGCCGCATCGAGTGGCCGCGCGGCCGGACCCTGGGCGGCTCGAGTTCGATCAACGGCATGCTCTATGTACGCGGCGCGCCCGCCGACTTCGACAACTGGGCGCAGATGGGCTGCCGCGGCTGGAGCTACGACGACGTGCTGCCCTACTTCATGAAGTCCGAGCAGTACGTGCAGGGCGGCGACAAGGAGGTGCGCGGCCAGGACGGGCCCCTCAAGGTCGAGGACTACCGCACCATCCTGCCGCTCACCCATCGCTTCGTCGAAGGCGCGCAGCAGGCCGGCTTCCCGTTCAATCCCGACCTCAACGGCAAGACGCGACACGGGGTCGGCTACTCGCAGATGACACGGCGCGGCCGCTGGCGCGGGTCGACGGCCCAGACCTATCTCCGCGAAGCACGAGGCCGCCCCAACCTGCGGGTCGAGACCAACGCCCAGGGCGGCAAGCTGATGTTCGAGGGCAAGCGCTGCGTCGGCGTCACCTTCCAGCGTGGCGGCAAGCTCACCGAGGTGCGGGCCAACCGCGAAGTCATCGTCTCGGGTGGTGCGGTCAATTCACCGCACATCCTGCAGATCTCCGGCATTGGGCCGGCGGCGCACCTGCAGTCGCTCGGCATCCCGGTCGTGCACGACCTGCCTGGCGTCGGCGCCAACCTGATCGACCACTATGTCGTGCGTGTCGTGCATCGCGTGAAGGGCGCCGAGACGGTCAACGAGGTCTCGCGCTTCCCGCGTGTGCTGCCGGAGGTCCTGCGCTTCGCCTTTACCGGTCGCGGCGCGCTCACCTTCGGCGTGACAACGGCACAGGTCTTCTGCGACAGCCGTGAGGGGCTGGCCTCCCCCGACCTGCAGCTCCTATTCACGCCCGGCAGCTCGCATCCGCTGAAGTTCGGTCAACTCGACGAGCAGCCCGGCATGAGCTGCGTCGTCTGCGTCGTGAAGCCCGACAGCCGCGGCACCATCATGGCTGCTTCATCGGATCCCTTCGCGCGGCCGCACATCAAGCCGAACTATCTCACCACGCACACCGACGAGCTGGCGCTGCTGGGTGGCTTCCGGCACACGCGCCGCATCTTCGCGGCGCCGGCCCTCACCCAGCACAGCGAGGGCGAGATCCAGCCCGGCCCCGATGTGAAGACCGATGCCGACCTGCTGGCCTATGCCCGGCGTGCCGGCAACACGCTTTATCACCCCGTCGGCACCTGCAAGATGGGCGAAGACCCGCGTGCGGTCGTCGACTCGCGTCTGCGCGTGCACGGCCTCCAGGGCCTGCGGGTCATCGACGCCTCGGTGATGCCCACGCTGACGACCGGCAACACCAATGCGCCAACCATCATGATCGGCGAAAAGGGCGCCGCGATGATCCGTGAGGACGCCCGCTGAGGCTATCACCGGAGCCCGCAACTCCAGTTACGCGCTCCAATGAGGTTAGCGAATGGGCGGAGCGTACTGCAGGCCGCCCTGGGTCCACAGTGCGTTCTGGCCGCGCGGGATCTTGAGGAGCGAGCCCATGCCGACGTTGCGGTCGAAGCTCTCGCCGTAGTTACCGACCTGCTTGACGATGTTGTAGACCCACTTCTCGTCGACGCCGAGGGCCTTGCCCATGCCGGGCGTGACGCCAAGGATGCGCTTGATCGCGGGATTGTCGCTCTTCAGCATCTCGTCGACATTCTTCGAGGTGATGCCGGCCTCCTCGGCCTCGACCATCGCAAACTGTGTCCAGCGGACGATATCCTCGAACTGATTGTCGCCGTGGCGCACGACCGGTCCCAGCGGCTCCTTCGAGATCACTTCCGGCAGCACGATGTAATCATCGGGATTCGGCGCGTTGGCGACACGCGTGGCATAGAGGCGGGCCTGGTCGCCCGAATAGGCGTCGCACCGGCCGCTGAAGAAGGCGCTGCGGCTCTGGTCAGGATCCTCGAAGAGGACCGGCTTGAAGCTCATCTTGTTGGTCCGGAAATAGTCGGCGATGTTGAGCTCGGACGTGCTGCCGGTCAGGACGCAGATCGAGGCGCCGTTCAGTTCCTTGGCGCTTTTCACACCAAGCTTCTTCGGCACCATGAAACCCTGGCCGTCATAGTAGGTGACGCCCACGAAATCGAGGCCGAGCGCGGTGTCGCGAGTCAGGGTCCAGGTCGAGTTGTTAGACAGCAGGTCGACCTCGCCGGCCTGCAGCGCCGTGAAGCGCTGCTGGCCCGACAGCGGCACGTACTTCACCTTCTCCGAGTCGCCGAAGAGCGCGGCGGACACGGCGCGACAGATGTCGACATTCATGCCGGTCCACTTGCCCTGATTGTCGACCGTCATGAAGCCGGCAATGCCGCCCACGGCCACGCCACAGACGAGCTGGCCGCGCGTCCGGACGGCATCAAGGTCCTTGCCGGCCATGGCATAGCCCGACTGGAGGACCATGGCGGCTCCAAGTGCCATGGAAAGCAGTATCCTTTTCATCGCCCGTCTCCTCGTCGCTGGATCATTCGACCTTGGCGCCCACCGTCTTCACGACGTCGGCCCACTTGGCACGGTCGCGCGTCACCGTCGCCTGGAACTGCTCGATCGTCTCGTAACGCGGGGTGTTGCCGAGCTCGACCAGCTTCTTTTGGACGTCGGGATCGGCCAGCGCGGCCTTGATCGCCAGGTTCATCTTTTGCGCGATCGCCGGATCGAGGCCCTTCGGCCCGAAGACGCCGAACCAGGTGTAGCTCTCGAAGCCCGGCAGGCCCGCCTCGTCGATCGTCGGCACGTCAGGGATGGCCGCCACGCGCTGCTTGGTCGAGACGCCCAGCAGCTTCATCTTGCCGGCCGCCGCCTGCGGCATTGCAATCTGAACCTGGGCGAAGATGCAGCAGGTGTCGCCGTTCAGCACCGACTGGATGGCGTCCGGCGAGCCCTTGTACGGCACGTGCACCATGTCGAGCCCGGCCTTGGCAACGAATTCAGCGAAGGCGAGGTGCGTGCCGGCGCCGTTGCCGGTGGATGCATAGTTGTACTTGCCGGGTGCCGCCTTCACCTTGGCGATGAAGTCCTTGACGTCCTTGGCGTCGATCGCCTTTGGATTGATCGCCAGCACATTCGACACGTCGACCAGGGTCGAGATCGGCGTGAAGTCTTTTTCGACCTCGAACGGAAGCTTGCTGTAGAGGGCGGCGTTGATGCCGTGCGTGCCGGCCGTCCCCAGCAGGAAGGTGTAGCCGTCAGGCTTGGCCTTCGCGACGAACTCGGAGGCCACGTTGCCGCCGGCCCCTGCCTTGTAATCGATCACGATGCGCTGGCCGAGGGCCTTGTCGAGCAGAGGCTGCAGGATGCGCGCGACCACATCGGTGCCGGAACCCGGAGGGAAGCCCATCACGATGGTGATCGGCCGGGTCGGCCAATCCTGTGCCGATGCTGGAAAAACGGCCGATGCCGCATAGAGAAAAAGCGCCGTAGCGCCGAGCAGGAATCTGCGCACTGTGATCTCCTCGAAGTTCGCTACGATGCCGATGCAAGAAACGGGGAAATGACATGGGTTACATGACCGACGAGCGCCGCATGATCCAGGAGACGGCGCGCGCCTTCGTCATGAAGGAAGTGCTGCCGGTGGCCAACAGGCTCGACCCCGAGAAGGGCGACATCCCGCCGGAGCTTATCCAGAAACTCGCCGACATGGGATATTTCGGCATCGTCATCCCCGAACAGTATGGCGGGCTGGGCCTCGGCGTCTTCGAATACTGCCTGATCACCGAGGAACTGGCGCGCGGCTGGATGAGCGTGGCCTCGATCATCGCCCGCGGCAATGGCCTCAGTGCCGGCCGCGGCATGACCGAGGAACAGCGGGCAGTCTTCCTGCCCCGCGCCGCCCGCGGCGAATTCCTGGGCGCCGCCGCCATGTCGGAACCCAATGTCGGCTCCGACCTCGGCAGCATCGCCTGCCGCGCCCGCCGCGACGGTGACGACTGGGTCATCACCGGCAACAAATACTGGTGCACCTTCGCCGATGGGGCCGACTACATCATGCTGGTCGCCCGCACCTCCGACGCGCCCGATCCCAAGCGCAAGCATGTCGGCCTCTCCTCCTTCCTGATCGAGAAGCCGCGCGGCACGCTGCCGCCGGGCGTGAAGGGCGCGCCGATTCCCAAGATCGGCTATTTCGGCTGGAAGACATGGGAACTGGCGTTCGACGAGTGTCGGCTGCCCGGCTCGGCGCTGATCGGCGAGGAAGGCCGCGCCTTCTATTACATTTCAGCCGGCCTCGAGCGCGCCCGCGCCCATACGGCGGCCCGCGCCATCGGCCTCGCCCGCGGCGCCCTCGAGGACGCCACCGCCTATGCCCAGGAACGGCGTCAGTTCGGCCAGGCGATCGGCGATTTCCAGAACACGCGCTTTCGCCTCGCCCGCATGGCGACCGAGATCGAGGCGGCGCGCCAGCTCATGTACTTCGTCTGCGACGAGATCGACCAGAAGCGGCGCTGCGACAAGGAAGCCGCAATGGTGAAGTTCTTCGCGTCCGAGATGGCCGAGCGCGTGACGTCCGAGGCGCTGCAGGTGTTCGGCGGTGCGGGCTACACCACCCTGCATGCGGTCGAGCGCTATTGGCGGGACGCGCGTCTCACCAAGATTTTCGAGGGCACCTCGGAGATCCAGCAACGTATCATCTCCGATCACCTGCTCGGCAAACCGAACGCGGCCTGAGCAGACGCCGGAAAATTGCGCTGCCGCGCGCCGTACAACTGGATGGCGCCTGGTGGACTCTCTAGAGTGGAAGACTTTCAAGAGCGTTTCTGCGGAGAGTCTGGCATGCTGGGGGGCATTTTCTCGCTTCGACACTTGATGTGCGTCGGAGCGTGTCTACTGAGCTCGGCGTGCGCCAGCACCCAGCTGAACCACAATACGGCGGACCTCGCCTCCTCGCTGAACTCCCTGACGAAGAGGCAGATCTTCTTCAATCTTTCCCAGGCGATCGACGATCCGGAATTCGTTCCGTCGCAGGTGACGATCTCGATCGGCGTGGCCCAAACGGCCAATTCGGTCTCGCCGTCGATCAGCGTCCCGCTGGGCCCTTCCCTGGCGACGGCCACCCGCTTCACGAGCGGCGGGGGCCGGCCGACTGCACAGACAACCAGCACCTTGGGCGCTGCCAGTCCCTCGCTGGGCGTACAGGTGACCGATGCCTGGAACCAGAGCTGGACGATGGTCCCCGCCAACTCGTCCAACCAACTGGGGCGTCTGCGTACGCTCTACCAGTACGCGACGGGAACGCTGCCGCATACTGCCCCCAACACTGAACTCAGCCAGGAGGAGGCGGAGAAGCAGTTTCTCTGCGAGTATCCCCTGCAGGCCCAGGCGGTTTCGCCCCAGTCTGGAAATGTGATCTTCAAACTGCATGGCTGCAAGGACAACCATGCCGGGCCCTTGCGCCCCCGCATCATTCACGCGGACCCGACTTTCACCCAGGGACCCAACTGCATCGTGTGCATCGACGATCTCAACGCATCCAGCCTTCGTCCCTACGTCAATCCGAACCTCAAGTATCATTTCATTCGCGCGCCGGACGCGAAGACCGGGGATCTGGTCAGGATCGGCTCTTATGGGTCGAAAGACTTTTACGTGTGCGGAGTCGCCGGGGGAAAGTGCCCTGGCGTGACCGGGCAGGCCCCCTACGACGGACGCAAGGCATTCAGCGATTTCATCCTTTTCGTCTATGAAGCCATGAGCGTTCCCGCCGCCACGGGAAGCGGCCGTTCGACCGGCGGCTCGTTCGTCTACTCGGTCCGGTGAAGATGATGGGCGACGTCGACACTTTCATTGCAACACCACCGGCGCTGCGCTTCGTCTTCGCAATCAAGGCCAAGGTGGGTCCAGTACAGGATCTTGGCCAGACCGCGCGCGGTCATCGGCGAATCATCGACATCCTGGGCGGTGAGGTGCAGGGCCCGCGTCTCGAAGGCGAGATTCTGCCGGGCGGCGCCGACTGGCAGATCGTGCGGCCCGACGGCACGATCGAAGTGGTGGCGCGCTACACGATCCGCAGCGATTCCGGCGCCCTCGTCTACGTGCAGAACGAAGGACTTCGGGTGGCGGGCCCGGATATCCTCGCACGGATGGCCCGGGGGGAGTTGCCGCCGCCCGGCAGCTACCATTTCCGGACGGCACCGCGTTTCGAGACGGCGGAACCATCGCTCAAGTGGCTCGAGCGGGTGACCTTCGTCGGCGTCGCCACGCGTGCGCCCGACCGGATTGCGATCGGCTTCCACGAGGTTCTCTGACTGAAGAAACGCGAGATCAGCGCCCCAGCAGATTGGCTCGCAAGGTCGCCCAGAAGCCCGGATCGCGCGGCGCTGCGCGGCTGGCCGCCGCCATCTTGCGGTAGAGGTCGCCCAGCGACCGCTGGCTGGGATCGGCGCGGAGCCTGGTGCCGTCGGCCCCGGCCTCGAGCGTCAGCTCCCGCGTGTGAAAGACCTCAAGACCGGGGCGATGGCCGATACTGACGACGGACGTCTCCGGCAGCTCCTCGATCAGAAGCTTCATGACGTTCTCCTGGCCTGCCTCGTCGAGCGCCGACGTTGCCTCGTCCATAAAGATCCAGTCGGGTTTGTGGACCAGCACCCGAGCAAAGGCGACGCGCTGCTGCTCGCCACCGGACAGGATGTGGTCCCAGCGCTCGGTCTCGTCGAGGCGATCGCGGAGATGGTCGAGACCAACCTTGTGCAGCATGTCCCTCAGCACGTCATCGCTGATGCCACCCTCGGGCTCGGCCGGATAGAGCATCGCGTCGCGGAGAGTGCCGAGCGGGAAATAGGGCTTCTGGGGCATGAAGGTGATCGCGCCGGTGGGCAGATGGATGGCCCCGCGACCCCACGGCCACACGCCGGCAACCGCCCGCATGATCGTGCTCTTGCCGCTGCCAGACTTGCCGCGGATCAGGACCCTTTCTGCCCGCTGGATCTCGACCTCTGCCTCCGCGACCAGCATTTGGCCGTTCGGGCGAGCCACGCCCAGCTCACGCATGATCAGGCGGTCTGAGTCGCCCGCGGGGTGAACAACGATCCGCGCATCGTCGGGCGCCTCGCTGCTTTCCTCGAGATCGCTCAGAGCCACATGGAGATGCACCACGCGATCGGTCGAGGCGCGCCATTCCGCGAACTTCGGGAAATTGTCGATCAGCCACGACAGCGCCCACTGCACACTGGAAAAGGCCTGCGCCGTCTGCATCAGCCCGCCGAGCGCGATCTCGCCGCCGAGATAGCGCGGCAGGGCGACAATCAACGGCACGATGGGCGCTAGGTACGCAAGCGAGCTGGTGAGCAGGGAGAGGTTTCCCTGGCCGCGCGTCTGGACGTTCCAAGCCGACCGCAGGTCGTAGAGCGAGCCGCGCAGTCGTTCGCGCTCGTCGTCCTCACCGCGCATCAGGGCGATGCCCTCGCCATGCTCGCGCGCCCGCGTCAGGCCAGAGCGGAAATCAGCCTCGCGACTCTGGCGAATATTGCCGGCATGGATGAGGCCGCGCCCCAGGAAGTAGGTGAGCAGCGAGCCGACGAGGGCATAGGCGACGGCCGCCCACACCATGTAGCCCGGCAGATCGAATTCGAGCCCAAACAGCCTGATCGGCATGGTACCCGACAGGACCCACAGCACGCTGAGGAAGGTGACCAACTGCAGAACGCACTGGAGGATGCTCTGCGCGAACTCGACCGCGAGCTCTGTCGAGACGCGGATATCCTCGGCGATTCTGCCGTCGGGATTGTCGACTTCATCGGCCAGCATGCCGAGCTGATACTGCCGGCCGGCGTTCAGCCAGCGCAGCACCGTGACGTGCGACAGCCAGGAGCGCCAGTTGATCTGCAGCCGCCGCTTGACGTGGAGCTGGATCGCCACCGCCACGCCCGCCGAGCCGACGATGGCGGCCAGCACCCACAGAAGCCGCATGAGCTCGACCACATCACGCTTGTCGAGCGCATTGAAGAAGTCGCGGTTCCAGATGTTGAGCCACAACGCGATGCCGACATTGGCAACGGCGAGCAGCACGAGGCCGCCGGTAAGCGTCCAGGCGACGGCACGATATCCCGGCGCCGTCCAGTATCCACTGGCAACGGCGGCGAAGGCGCGGACGGAACTATGCGGTGTGTCCAATCAGTCGCGGAAGCCCGGATCGATCCGGTCGAGCTTCCGCAGGAGTGCCGGCCAGTCCAGCAGGCCGAACGGCCGCCGGGTCTTCGGCTGGTAGTTCACGTAGGTCGCCTCGACCACGTCGGCCGGGACATCGATGAGCTTAGTGTTGCACGACATGGCCGCGATCTGCGTCTTGCAGCTCAGCTCCAGCCGGTGCATGGCGTTGAACGCCTCGGGGATCGTCGCGCCGGTCGTGAGCAGACCGTGGTTGCGCAGGATCATCGCATTGTTGTCGCCCAGGCTCTTCACGAGCGCGTCGCGGGCGGCCAACTCGAGGACCACGCCGTCAAAATCGTGATAGCTGATCTTGGCGAAGCGCATCGAGGTCTGCGTGTTGGGCAGCAGGCCGCATTCCATGGTCGAGACCGCCATCCCCGGCCAGGTGTGGGTATGGATCACACAGGCGACTTCGGGCTTGGCCATGTGGATGGCACTGTGGATCACGAAGCCGGCGCGGTTGACGCCATACTCCAGCCCGCCGTTGAACTCCGGCTTGGTCAGGATGTTGCCCTCGTGGTCGATCTTCAGGAGGCTCGACGCGGTGATCTCTTCGTAGAGCAAACCATAGGCGTTGATCAGGAAGGCATTGTGTTCGCCGGGCACGCGCACCGAGATGTGGTTCGCGATGAGGTCCGACATGCCGTACAGGTCGATCAGGCGGTAGCACGCCGCCAGATCGACGCGCGCCTGCCATTCCTCAGGCGAGACGTTGGACCGGAGGTTGGCAACCTTTGAAGTCTTGAGGGCGTGCACGGCCATGGAAACGCTCCAGGAATTAAACGGTTCCAGAAGCTAGACCCGGTCTCCCCGATCGTCCATCGGCGGCTCAGAGCAGCCCGCGCGCTGCGAGATAGGCGCCGAGCGCCAGAAGCCCGGCGAAAAACCACAGGCGAAAAGTTTGCGCCGACAGCCGGGCGCGCACCGCTTGCCCCAGCCGCATGCCTGCGAGTGCCACCGTGACACCCGCCACCGAAGGCCAGAGCAGCCCCAGGCCAATACTCATGCCGTTGCTGCCGGCCAGGATCACCGCGAGGGCCACGGTCGAGACGGTGAAGGACAGGCCCAGCGCCTGTACCAGTTCATCCTTCGTGAGGCCGATGCCCTGAAGGTAGGGCACGGCCGGAACGACGAAGACACCGGTAGCCGCCGTGATCGCGCCCGTGGTCGCGCCGGCGACCGGCCCCATCCACCGCTCTGCGCCGGCCGGCACGGCGAGTCGCAGTGCCGCCAGACCCGACAGCGCGTAGGCGATCAGCGCGACGCCGAGCGTCGCCGTCCCGTAGGGCCCGCCCAGCCCGGATAGGAAGGCCGCCCCCGCCCACGTACCGAGGCAGACCCCGAGGTTCAGCGGCCAGAGCCGTCGCACGAGAGACCTGAGATGCGGCCCGTCCAGCATCTGCCAGGCATTAGTGACAAGCGACGGCAGGATCAGCAGGGCTGCCGCCTCGACGGGGGACAGGGCAACCGCCAGCAATCCCATCGAGATTGTGGGCAGCCCCAGTCCGATGATCCCCTTGGTGAAACCGGCCAAGGCAAAGATCGCAAGGACGTAAGCGAAGATCGAAAGCTCCATGACGCAAGCCTTGGGCTCCGGTCCGGGCCTTCGCAATGTGGAGGATACGGGGTATGCCTCCGTCCTTGACGAAGGCAGAAGGAGAATCCCTTGCGCTTCGATTTCACAGACCTGCGGCTGTTCGTTCAGGTGACCCAGACCGGCAGCATCACGCGCGGTGCCGAGCGCACCCATCTGGCGCTCGCCTCGGCCAGTGCGCGTATCCGCGGCATGGAGGAACTGCTCGGCGTCCCTCTGTTGAAGCGGGGGCGCCGTGGCGTCGAACCGACCGACGCCGGCCGCAGTTTGCTCGATCACGCCCGCATCGTGCTGCAGCAGATCGAGACGATGCGTGGCGACCTCGGTTCTTATTCGCGCGGCCTGAAGGGCAGCATCCGCATCCTCGCCAACACCTCGGCGCTCTCGGAGCATCTGCCGTCGCTGCTGGCGACCTTCTTGGCGGACAACCCCACGATCGACATCGATCTCGAGGATCGCGAGAGCCCGGCGATCGGCGCTGCCATCGCCGCGGGCGATGCGGATCTTGGCATCGGATCGCAGGCCGCATCCCTTCCGGGACTGGAGAGCCATCCCTTCCGGACCGATCGTCTGGTGCTGGCGGTGCCGGCCGGGCATCGTCTGGCGGGCAAGCGGCAGACTGGCTTTGCCGAGCTGCTCGACCTCGACTTCGTGGGCCTGCCACGTGGGACCGCGCTCGACGAGCATCTCGCCATGCAGGCCGCCCGTCTCGGCCGCTCGCTCCGCCTGCGCGTCAGGGTCAACAGCCTCGACACAGTTTGCGCGATGGTAGCCGCGGGGGTGGGCGTCGGAATCGTGCCGGCGGCGACCGCCCTGCGCCACCGTCGTGCGCTGCCGCTCGCGACGCTGCGCCTCACGGAGCCCTGGTCGATCCGCGAGCTCGCTTTGTATGTCCGCGATTCAGCGCGCCTTCCCAAGCCGGCGCGACGGCTCTTCGAGTCCCTGCGAAAGTCCGGTGAGAGGCCTGCTACCAGCGCAGCAGGCGGCGCCCTACGGCGGCCCCGAGCAAGACGACCGGGATCGTCGCCAGCGAATACCAGGTGAGGACGAACAGGGGCGAATCGTCAAAACAGTGGAAGGCATAGATGACCGCCGCGATGGCGGCCGCGAGCGCGCCTGCGGCCGCACCGGCAAGAGCCGGAGAGGCTGGCGCCGCCCGACGCAGCGCGAGAAGCAGGGCCGCGAGAGGCGCGAGTGCAAACAGCGGGATGGCCGTCAGGCACACGAGCGCATTGCTGCCGACAAGGCGCGCCTTCCAGGCGGCGGCCGGCAGCACGGCGAGTTCGGTCCCGAGCGCCACCGCCGCGATGAGGAGGAGCGGCAGAACGGCCCGCCGCCATCGCGTGGTGACCACCGGCCGCGCCATCGCCAGGCAGGCCCCGATGGCCGCCATCAGGGCCGACAGCACCAGCACGAGCTTGGCGTCGAACCGCCAGGTCTCGAAGGCCGCCGCCAGATCGACGCGCGGTCCGAACTCGAATGCGAAGATCACGAGCGACACCAGTGCGCCCGCCACGACGGCACGCCCCACGGCGCGTCCAAGCGGCCTCGTCGAGGCGGCACGATCGACGACCAGGGATGCAACGAGCTGCTCGGTCTTCATGTCCTGTCCTTGCGATAGGCATCGGCCAGGGCGCGAAGGGCCCGATGGAGCGTCACCCGAACGGCGCCCTCGCTCATGCCCATCCGTGCCCCGACGTCCCGCGCGCTCTGCCCCTCGATGGAGATTCCTTCCACGATCCGGCGCTGGCGCTCGGGCAGGCTGGCCAGCATCTGCCGCGCATCGAGGGAGCTTCCCTCCTCCGCAGAAGCGGGCGCGGCGAGCGAGTCGGAATAATCGTCGATGTCGACGTGATCGGTGAAACCCCGGCGGCGCAGATGGTCGACCAGCTTGTGGCGCGCGATCGCCCGCAGCCAGGGCTGCAGAGGCTGCGTTTCGTCCCAGGTGTCGCGCTTCAGATGCATGGCCAGCAAAGTCTCCTGGACGATGTCCTCGCAATCCGCATTCGGCCGACCGGCCGCCGCCAGGCCGCGCGACGCCACCGCGCGCAACCAGGCAGCGACGCGGAGAAGCAGGCGCCGGTACGCCTCGTCGTCCCCCATCCGGGCCGCCCGCATGAGTGCGGAGAGATCTTCCGGATCGGACAACGGGCCCACTCTTCACACATTCGTGTTGGATGGAGAGAACATTACAGGCGCTTTGGAGAAAAAAGAAAGCGGCGCCCCTGTAACGACGACGTGCGCGTCTCCGAATGACCTCCTGCGAGCCAAGACTGGCTCGAATGCCCAGGAGGATTGTTCATGATCAATCGTACCACCACCGCAGCCCTTGCCGCCGCCGTCGCCGCTGCGGCCCTGATGTCGTCCGGCGCCAATGCCCAGACTGCCAACGCCGACAAGGAGAGGTGCTACGGCATCTCGATGGCGGGCAAGAACGACTGCGCCGCCACCGGCAACAACTCCTGCGCCGGCCAGTCCAAGGCGGACTACGACGCCAAGGCCTGGAAGTACGTCGCCAAGGGATCCTGCGCCACCATGGAAGTGACCCTCAAGGACGGCATGAAGCGCAAGGGCACACTCGCCCCGATGTAAGGAAGACGCGTCGTGACGGCGGACCGCCTGCTTCGTGCCGGTGCCGGGCTGAAGCCCGAACACCAGCAGCACATCCTCGAATCGCGACCCGATGTCGGCTGGTTCGAGGTGCATGCCGAGAACTACATGGGAGCCGGCGGTCCGCCGCATCACTTCCTGGAGCGCGTTCGCGCGCTCTATCCGCTGTCGGTGCATGGCGTGGGCCTGTCGATCGGCTCGGCCGGCGGCATGGTGTCGGGCCATCTCGCCCGCCTGAAGTCGGTGGTGGATCGCTACCAGCCCTTCATCGTGTCGGAGCATCTCGCCTGGTCGACGCATGACGGGATCTTCCTGAACGACCTCCTGCCCCTTCCCTACACGGAAGTCACCCTGTCGCTGGTGGCGCGCCATGTCGACGAAGCCCAGACGGGGCTCGGAAGACGCATCCTCATTGAGAATCCTTCGACCTATCTCCGCTTCGACGGGGATGAGATGACGGAGACGGAGTTCCTGCGGGCGTTGGCCCGTCGCAGCGGCTGCGGCCTGCTGCTCGACATCAACAACGTCGTCGTTTCAGCGGCCAATCATGGCTTCGATCCCCGCGCCTATCTCGCGGATTTCCCGCACGAGCATGTCGGCGAAATCCATCTCGCCGGTCATGCGGTGCTGGAACGCGACGGCGACACGTTGCTCGTCGACACCCACGACCGAACCATCGCTCCGGAGGTCTGGTCGCTCTTTCGGGACGAGATCGCGCGCCGGGGTGTCCGCTCCACGCTGATCGAGTGGGACTCCGACGTGCCCGCCTGGCGCGACCTGGAAGTCGAAGTCCGCCAGGCCCAATCGATTCTGCAGACGGCCGGAGGGCTCGATGCGCGCGCAGCCTGACGGCAACGGTCTCGCCGAGATGCAGCACCGCTTTGCCCGCGCCGTGCTGCAGGCCCCTCTGTCGGTGCCCGACGGGATCCGACGCGAGGTCCGGCCCGCTCACGAGCGGCGATTCGTCGTCTACCGCAACAACGTGAAGGCCAGTCTGGCCGCCGCCCTGGCGGCACGGTTTCCGGTGGTGGTGCGTCTGGTCGGCGAAGAATTCTTCACCGCCATGGCGCTCGTCTTCATCGAGCGTCATCCGCCGCGTTCGCCCGTCCTCGCCGAATATGGCGCCGCCTTTGCGGGCTTCCTGGAGGGGTTCGATCCGGCCGCGAATCTGCCCTACCTGCCCGACATCGCCCGGCTGGAATGGGCGCGCCACGCCGCATTCCACAGCGCCGACGCAAATCCGGCCGACATCGCCCGGCTCGCGGAGCTGCCTCCCGAAGCGCTGGGCTCCGTGCGGATCGGCCTGCATCCCGCCATGGCCGTCATCGCCTCGCCATGGCCCATCGTCTCTGTCTGGACCACCAATACCCATGACGCCATGCCCGAGGCGCCGGCAGCCGACTGGACGGGCGAGACGGCGCTGGTGACGCGGCCGCATCTGGAAGTTCTCCTCTATCGGCTGCCGCCGGGCGCGGACCGGCTGGTGACCGAGCTGGCCCGCGGGGTGACGTTGGGCGCCGCCGCCGAAGAGGCGTCGGGCACTCACGACAGTTTCGATCTCGCAACGTCGCTGGCGACGCTGTTCGGCGCCGGCGCCATCACAACCCTGTTCCAAGGATCGTCACGATGATCGCCCTGTTGTCGCGTCTCGACGCCCTGCTGACACGCATCCCGCACGAGCTGCTGGCCCTTCTGGCCCGCCTGTCCGTCGGCACGATCTTTCTGCGCTCGGGCCTGCTGAAGCTCGACGGCTGGGCCGACGGCACGACCCTCACTCTGTTTCGCGAAGAGTACAGGCTGCCGCTGCTGCCGCCGGAGCTGGCGTCCTATCTGGCGACGGGCGCCGAGCTCGGCCTGCCGGTCCTGCTGTTCCTCGGCCTGTTCACGCGGCCGGCGGCGCTGGCCCTGTTGGGCATGACCTTGGTGATCGAGATTTTCGTCTATCCCAACGCCTTCGATACGCACGGGGTCTGGGCGGTGGCGCTGCTCTATCTTGCCAAGTTCGGGCCCGGCCGGCTGGCGCTCGACCGCCTGCTCTTCGCGCGGGCGATGCCTAGCGCTTACGGACGGGCTTGAGATCGGAAACGATCGGATAGGCCGTCGTCGACTTCACGCGCTCCATCGAGAATCGCGAGGTCACGTTCTTGAGCGGCATCGTGTCGATCAGCTTCTTGTAGAACAGGTCGTAGGCCTGCATGTCGGGCACCGCGACCCTCAGCATGTAGTCGATGTCGCCGGCCATGCGGTGGAACTCCATCACTTCCGGCATGGCCGTCACCGTGCTGGCGAACTTGGAGAGCCAGGCCGAGGAATGGTCGCCGGTCTCGATCGAGACGAACACGGTCAGCCCCATGCCGATCGCCTCGGGCGAGATCAGCGCCACCCGCTTCAGAATGACACCGGTCTTCTCCAGGCGCTGGATGCGCTTCCAGCAGGGGCTTTGCGAGAGGCCGACCCGATGGGCGATCTGCGCCAGCGAAAGGCTCGCATCCTCCTGGAGGAGCGCCACGATCTTCTTGTCGATGGCATCCATGATTCGAACATCCATATGCGGCGGCCCGCCAACCTGAAGGGGGAGTTTAGACCGGAAGCGACTCCAGGCGCACCGGCGCACCCAGCCGTTCGGAGAGTATGATGGCGAGCGCCTCGACGTCGCCATCCACCCGTCCGGCATAGTTCACGAGCCGGGGCGGCGCGCCGTCGAACCAGGACAGACGCCATGCGCCGGCCTCGCACATCAGCGTGCCCACGACGCCCCCCTG
The DNA here is from genome assembly GCF_965227665.1 of Reyranella sp. GTDB lineage: Bacteria > Pseudomonadota > Alphaproteobacteria > Reyranellales > Reyranellaceae > Reyranella. The sequence goes on along the minus strand of NZ_OZ245767.1, from coordinate 3,935,683 downwards.
CGCGGAAACCGTCCAGAGAGCGGGCTCTTCATAGGCTGCCTGGAACAGGCGCGCCGCCCGGGCAACGAGGGTGCTGGCAATACCGAACATGCCGGAAATCTACGGGCGCGTTCGCTATTGCAGCAATGAAACGGTCGGTCGAATCGGGCGGCCGCTACGGCAGGAATCACTCCCACATCCACCCGGGGGAGAATATTCTCCCGATAGGGCATCACTCAGGGCCGGACGGCCGGCGTCTCGAGCTTCAGCCCCCTGGCCCTCTCCATCAGATAGAGCTCCAGCGCCGTATATTCCGGAGCATAGAGCGGCCAGGCCTCGGCGCGGATACCGACGAGGCAGTTGCGCAGCCGACGCTTGAGCGATCCCAGCGCCTGCCATTCCAGCCGATAGATTGGATAGCCGGTGGGATGCGCCTCCGGAATGACGATGCCTGCCAGCTTCTTGCCGGCATTGTCGTCGTGGCAGATCGCGCAGGAGAGATTGAGCTGGCCCTGGCGACGGCGATAGATCTCCCCCCCTTGCTGGCGGAACGCCTCGAGACGCGGGTCGACTGGCGGCGATATCGCCAGGCCTCGCGACTGCTGCCCGACAAAGGCGGCCAGCGCCAGAAGGTCGCGATTCTCGGGTGGCAGCGGATCGGCGCTCTGGTGCTCCGTGCGGCAGAGATTGATGCGGCCTTCGAGATCGACCGGACGGTCACTGCCCGCCGGGATCGCGGGATAGCGCGCGGCAACACCCTTCATGCTGGCGGCATCAGCACCATGGCAGTCGGCACAGGATTTATTCGCGGCGCCCGCTGGCTTTCCCCAGAGCTGGCCGCCGAGCTGGACGAACAGCATGCCGGGATTGGCGGTGTCGTCGTCCTGCATCTTCTGCAGCGCCTCGCCCATGTCCTGGTAGCCGGACCGACGCGTGTCCGCGCCCGATTGGGTTCCGACCTGGGCTGCCGCGTAGGATCCTGCGAACACCACGCCGAGACCGACGACGAGCAGCCGCCTCCTCATTCGACGGCGATATCGACCCGATGCTCGGCGGCGAATCCCTCGTCACCCGTCCAGCGCAGGACCACGGTGCCGCTCTCGTTCGCCTGAGCAAAAAAAGACACGAAGGGGTTGGCGGCGATCGCGGGCGACATGTCCATCGCGAAAATCTCGGCGCCGTTCCAGGTCGCGGCGAAGCGCTCGATGATGTTGCGAGGGATGATGCGTCCATTCGGGCCGGGCCGGAAGCCGGTCTCCATCGGGTGCATGATCAGCGCCTTGATCTCGACGACGTCGCCACGTTTGGCGGTCTTCGGGGCATTCACCAGGATGTTCGACATCAGGGCGACTCCTCGAGGCAAGCGGCCAGGGTCACGATCACGTCGGCGCCCGCGCTCCAGAACTTGCCATCGCTGGTCTCGGCAATGGCGATGATCCGCTGGCTGTCGCCGAGCTTGATGCGTGTGCCGATAATGGCCTTGCCGCTGCGCGGGCCGAGCCGGGCGGAGAAGACGTTGGGCTGCGGATTCTTCTCGTTGAACACGTGGATCGCCTTCACATGGTCGGCTTCGGTCATCGGGCTTTCGACCGACACGGTGAGCGGCACGGTGCTGCCGTTCTCGACCAGCGGCGGCACGTCGAGCTTCATCCGGCCTTCAATCGGCGTTGCGCTACCGATGACTTTCTTGATCGCCTCGGCCATGGCATCGGGCGTCGCTGCCGCCGGCCCGAGCGGGAGGACGACGATCGCGGCAGTGCCGGCGAGGAACAGGCGGCGATCCATTCAATCCTTCAACGTTACGAGATAGGCCACGACATCCTCGACCTGCGCAGGCGTGAGGATCGTCTTGCCCTCGAAGTTGCGGGCCACACGGTGCAGGCCCTGGGTGCGATAGTAGGCCGGCATGATCGTGTCGGCATTGAGACGTGACCCGTCGACGATGCGCAGACGCAACTGTCCCTCCGACCAGCGCGAGCCCGCGCCGGCAAGACTGGGCGCCAGATCGCCCTGGAAACGTTCCTCGGCGATCGGCCCGGAATGACAGAGGAGGCACAGGCCGACGCTGCGGTTGGCGACGATCGCGCGCCCGCGCGCCGCATCGCCCGCCTGCCCCGTGAGCGAGCGGGGGATCGAATCGCCGACGATCCCGGGATCGACCTGTTGCGCCGCTGCAGGACCGACCACGAGAACGAGAGCGAGGGCGACGAGGCTGCGCATCAGCCGAACGTCTCGGCCGTTATCGTGCGAAACCAGCTCGACGCGTAAAGCGCCTCCTGGCCGCGCAATCCGCCCACGGCCACGAGCGGACTGGTGCCGCCGGCGCCGGGAATGTCGGCGAGCTGGCCTTTCTCGGGACGGTAGACGCCGGCGATCGAAATGCCGTAGTCGGCCGCGACCAGGCTGTAGCAGGTGTTGATCACGATCGGATCCTGCGGCTTCTCGCCGGCCAGCAACTTCACGATCGCGGCGGCACAGACCTTGGCCTGGGCGTTCGCCGCGAAGGCCGACTTGGGCATGCCGCCCATGATCGCCGCGTCGCCCAGCACATGGATGTTGGGCCGCAGGGTCGATTCGAAGGTCACCGGCTCGACCGGGCACCAGCCGGTGCGATCAGCGACGCCCACCTGCGCGGCGATGGCGCCGGCCCTCTGCGGGGGGATCACGTTGGCGACCGCGGCCTTGTGCGACCCGAACTCCGTCGTGAGTGTGAGAGTCGCGGGATCGACCGCCGTTACCTTGCCGCCCTGGCTGAGAGGCACCCACTCGATCAGCCCCGGATAGAGCTCGGCCCAGCCGTTCTGGAACAGGCGCTGCTTGGAGAAGGCGTCCTTGGCGTCCAGCACCAAGACCTTGGACCTCGGCTTCCAGATCTTCAGCCAGTAGGCAATCAGGCTGGCACGCTCGTAGGGCCCGGGCGGGCAGCGGAAGGGATTGGGCGGCGCCGACAGAACGACCAGCCCGCCATCGTCCATGGCCTGGAGCTGACGGCGCAGCAGCACAGTCTGCCCGCCCGCCTTCCAGGCGTGGGGCATCTTGGCGGCTGCGGCCTCGTCGTAACCCGGGATGGCCTTCCAGTCGAAGTCGATGCCGGGGGACATGATCAGCCGATCGTAGGAAAGCCTGTTGCCGTCGGCCAAGGTCACGGTCTTGGCATCGGCATCGACTGCAGTGGCGCTCGTCCCGGCAACCGTGACACCCGCACCCCTGACGCCGTCGTACCCGAACTGCTGCTGGTCGATCTCGCGCAAATTCGCCAGCACGGAATTGCTGAAGGGGCAGGACGTGTAGACGGGGTTTGGCTCGACTAGGGTGACCTTGAGCGACGGCTGCAGCGCCTTCAGGGTGCGCGCCGCCGTGGCGCCGCCGAAGCCGCCGCCGATCACAACGATCTTCGCTTTACGCTGCGCCGACGCGACGGCGGGCGCGAGCCCTGCCGCAACGCCGAGTTTCAAGAAATGACGGCGTGTCGCCATAGCCGCCTACTCCGGCTGCACGGCAAACCAAGCGGCGATGGCCTCGGTCTGCCGCTCGTCGAAGCCCTTGGCGATCCGCCCCATGACACTGGAGGGCCAGGCACCGCTGCGATACTCGCGCATGAAGGTGACGATGTCCGAAGCCTTGCGGCCGGCAAGTCGCGGGATCACCGAATCCGCCACCTTCTTCGGGGCGTGGCAGCCGGTGCAGGAGCTGGCGCCCGGCGGCGCGTCGGCCGCCGTTGCCGGGCCGGCCAGCAGGATCACGCTGGCGAGGCCCGGCAGCAGCGTTCGAGGCATCAGGCCCCCTTCTTCAGATCGTTGTTCATCAGCGGCAGGTTGCGCACCCTCTTGCCCGTCGCCTTGGCGATCGCGTTCAGCACGGCGGGCGCCGCGACGGCGATGGTCGGCTCGCCGACGCCGCCCCAGAAATCGTGGGTCGGCACGAGCACCGTTTCGACGTCGGGCATCTCGTCGATGCGCATCACGTTGTAGGTGTCGAAGTTCGTCTGCTCGACCGCGCCGTCCTTCACCGTGATCTCGCCGTACAGGGCGGCCGACAGGCCGTAGACGAACGAGCCTGCGACCTGGCGGTCGATCTGCGCCGGGTTGACCACATGGCCGGGATTGGTGGCCGCGGTGATCTTGTGGATCTTGAGCTGGCCGTCGGGGCTCACCGATACTTCGGCGACGCCGGCGACGTAGCTGCCGTAGCCCATGACCTGCGAGATGCCGTGGAAGCGGCCCTCGGGCAGCGGCTTGCCGTAGCCCGCCTTGTCGCAGGCGGCCTTCAGAACCGCCGCCCACTTGGGCTTCAGGTACTTGAGGCGGTAGGCGAGCGGATCCTGGCCCGCCGCAGCCGCCAGCTCGTCGAGGAAACATTCCATGTAGACGGCGTTCTGGTTCACATTCACGCCCCGCCAGAAGCCCGCCGTGATGTGCGGATTGCGCATGGCGTGGTCGATCATCAGGTTGGGGATGTCGTAGCCATAGGCGGCCTCGACCCCGGACTGCATGAGCCCCTGGAAGGCGATCGGATCCATGCCGTTCACCAGGTTCTGCGGTAGTAGCGAGGCCAGGATCGACTGGCCCGAGATGCGCACATGTAGGCCGACCAGATTGCCCTGGGCGTCGAGCCCCGCGGTCAGTTTGGCCATCGTCGTGGGATGATACTGGCAGTGCGTCATGTCCTCTTCGCGCGACCAGATGAGCTTGATCGGCGTGCCGGGCATCTCCTTGGCCGCGAGCACGGCCTGCCGCACATAGTCCGAGCGGCCGCGTCGGCCGAAGCCGCCGCCAAGCAGGAGCTTGTAGACCTCGCACTTGGCAACCGGCAAGCCTGCCGCTTCCGACGCCGCGGCCAGCGCCGCCTCGCCGTTCTGCGTGCCGCACCAGACTTCGCACTTATCGGCGGTGTAGCGCGCGGTGGCGTTCATCGGCTCCATGGTGACATGGTGCTGGTAGGGGAAGCTGTAGACGGCCTCGACCTTCTTGGCCGCGCCCTCGATCGCCTTCTGGGCGTCGCCCGCCTTGTTGCCGACGAAGGCTTCCTTGGCCTCGAGTCCTTCCTTCAGCATGGCGTTGATTGTCTCGGTCGAGACCTTGCCGAGCTCACCGATGTCCCAGTTGGTCGTGACGGCGTCGAGCGCCGTCTTGGCCTGCCAGTATGTGTCGGCCACGACCACGACGGCGTTGCCGTCGATCGCGAAGATCTTCTTCACGCCCGGCATCTTCTCGGCCTTGGCGGCGTCGAAGTCCTTGAGCTTGCCTCCGATAACCGGGCAGGCGCGCACGGTCGCGTTGAGCATACCCGGCATCGTGTAGTCCATGCCGTAGATCTGCTTGCCCGTGACCTTGTCGACCGTGTCGAGCCGCTTCAACGGCTTGCCGGCGATTTTCCAGTCCTTGGGATCCTTGAGCTTCACGTCCTTGGGCGGCTCGAGCTCGGCCGCCGCGGCAGCGACCGCGCCATAGGTCACCGTCTTGCCCGATCCCTTGTGCGTGATCTTGCTGTCGGCTGCGCTGCATTCCGCCGCCGGCACATTCCATTGCTTGGCCGCGGCCGCGATCAGCATCTCGCGCGCGATGGCGCCGCCCTCGCGGACATACTGCTGGCTCTCGCGGATGCCGCGGCTGCCGCCGGTCGAAAAGTTCTTCCAGACGCGATTGCGCTTCAGGTTCTCGCCGGGCGTCGGATATTCCCAGGTAACCTTGTTCCAGTCGCAGTCCAGTTCCTCGGCCACGAGCTGGCAGAGACCGGTGAGGGTGCCCTGCCCCATCTCGGAGCGGGCAATGCGGATCGCCACCTTGTCGTCGGGATGGATGACCACCCAGGCGTTCAGTTCCTTGACTGACTGGGCCTGCGCCACGTTTTCGTCGAAGGGCAAGTGGAAGCCCAGCGAGAAGCCGCCGGCGACGGCGGCACCGCTGACCAGGAAGCCGCGACGGCCGAGCGAAGTCTGGATCGTCATGATGCGTCCTCCCTCAGGCCTTGGCGGCGGCGTGGATGGCGGCGCGGACCTGCTGGTAGGTGCCGCAGCGGCAGATGTTGGTCATCGCTTCGTCGATGTCCGCATCGGTCGGATTGGGCTTGGCGGCAAGCAGCGCCGTCGCCGCCATCACCATGCCGCTCTGGCAGTAGCCGCACTGGGGCACGTCGAGCTCGACCCAAGCCTTCTGGATCTTGTTCAGCACACCATTCTCGGCCAGGGCCTCGATGGTGACGACCTTCTGGGTACCGACAGCGTTCACCGGCACGCTGCACGAACGCACCGGCGCACCGTCGATATGGACCGTGCAGGAGCCGCATTGTGCGATGCCGCAGGCATACTTGGTGCCCGTCAGACCGAGCTGCTCGCGCAGCACCCAGAGGAGTGGAGTATCCGGATCGGCGGTGTAGTCGACCGCCTTGCCGTTGACGTTGAGAACAGCCATCCCAGTCTCCCGTTGGTTCAGGAAATATGGACCGGAGGGTAACTCAGCGAGGGCGCGACTGCCTTGCAGACCTGCTGCTCTCACGGAGGTGTGATGGCCTCACAAAGCACAGCAAAATGTGGCGGGTCCGTGACGCTCGCGAACTACAGTTTAGGTGGCGGATAATACGGACGATCGCCAAGCGCCTGCACGCGCTTCCAGAACTCCGGCCCCGAGGCCTTGCCGACCTCGTCGAGATCGGCTGCCTGACGCCACAGGCTCCACGACTCGGGATGCAGGTGGCTCGCTTCAGCCATCTGCGAGTCGCCTTCGGCCGCGCGACCGTTGGCGCGCAGCCAAAGCCCAAGTCGGAAACGTGCCCGCGCCTCGGCGATCTCGGGCGTGACCTTGGGTAGGCCTGTGCGCGCCTCATCGGGTGGCAACGCATGCGCGCCGGTCGTGACCCAGGCGCGCACCGCGTCGAGATAGGCCTGTCGCGCGGCGAGGCGCTCGGCCTGATCTTCTGGAGTCATTGTGCGCGTCTCGAGGTCCATTCGCCGGAAATGATCGGTCGAGCCCGCCGTTTCGGGCGGCCGGGCGATCCGGCCCTGCTCGTCGATCCAGATCGCCTGCGGCACGTTCACGAGATTATAGAGGTCCTCGAGCCGATGGTCGGTATCGATGAGCTGCCAGTAGGACGATCTGGCCTGCTCGATCCACGGACGCGCATGCTCGGCGCCGCGGCTTTCCTGGGCCACGGCCACGACCATGAACCCCTTGTCCTTCAGTTCTTCGTAGAGGGCCTGCCACACGGGCAAGTCAAAACGACAGCCTCACCAACTGGCCCAGGTGGCGAGGAACACCTTGCGGCCGCGCAGCTGCGACAGCGAGCGCGGCACGCCGTCGATATCCGGCAAGGTGAAGTCCGGCGCCTCCAGCCCTTCGAGCGTCGCATTGCGCTCCTCGGCCGGCGCACCCAGCGCCCACACGTCCCGTACCTCGCTGGCGACCACGGGACCACCCAGCTTTTTCCAGAAAGCCTCGAGGTCGACTTCGTTGGGCGCGAGCGCGGAAGCGGGCAGCGGCACGCACAGATCGTCGCGGCACATGCCTTCCGGCTTCAGCGTCCAGCCGGTGACATGCTCGGCATCGACCGGACTGATCCAGAGGCCGTCATGCGCGGCGACGTCGTGCTCGCCCGTGGGCGTGAGGATCTTCGTCATCGCGGCCTCCCGTTCCGACTCACTTCGGTGTCGAGATCGTAACTTCCTTCGACGTGATGAACTCCAGCAGCACGGGCACGCCCTTCTGGGTCTGCTCGATGCCGCGCTTGATCGCCGGGATGATGTCATCCGGCTTGGTGATGCGCTCGCCGTAGCCGCCGAAGGCCCGCGCCATGGCGGCGTAGTCGCCCGAGATGTCGGTCGAGCGGTACTTCTCGGTCGACACCTTCATGATGTGCAGCTCGATCGCCATCGAGAAGTTGTTGAGCAGGATCGACATGATCGGAATGCGCTCGCGCACCGCCGTCTCGAAGTCCATGCCGGTGAAGCCGATCGCCGCATCGCCCCACACGTTGATGCAGAGCTTGTCCGGGCAGGCGAGCTTGGCGCCCATGGCGAGGCCGAGCCCGTAGCCCAGCTGGGTGGTCTTGCCCCAGCCGATATAGGTGTGCGGCGCGGTGGTCTTCCAGAACGGCGAGAGCTGGTCGCGCGGGCTGCCGGCGTCGTGTGTGATGATCGTGTTGGCCTTGTCGACCGTGTGCTGGAGGTCCCAGAGCACGCGATAGGGATTGAGCGGCGCTTCGTTGTTGGTGAGCTTGGGCATCCACTCGTTGAGCCACGCGTCGGCGATCGGCTTGATCTCCGCCACGACCGGCGCGGCATCGCGCTTCTTGGCCCCGACCAGCTTGCTGCACTCGTCGATCATGGCGCGGAGTGCGAGCTTCGCATCGCCGATCAGGCCGTACTGGCAGCGCACGTCCTTGTTGAGATGATTGGGGTCGAGCGTGGTGTGGATCACCGTCTTGCCCTTCGGCATCGAGATGCCGAAGTTGGTCTCGGTGAAGGAGCAGCCGATGCCGAACAGCACGTCGCACTTGTCGAGGAAGTGCCGGACCTGCCTCGGATAGGCGCGGCCGCCGGAACCCAGCGACAGCGGATGGGTCTCGTCGAAGCTGCTCTTGCCCTGGAGCGAGGTGCAGACGGGAATCGCCAGCAGTTCGGCGAGTTCCTTCAGCTCGTCATAGGCCTCGGCCCAATGCACGCCGTGGCCGGCATAGATGACCGGCCGCTTGGCCTCGACCAGCACCTTGGCGGCCTCCTTCACCGCGGCCGGATCGGGACCGTAGCGCGTCGGCTTGATCGGCTCGTAGGTCAGCGGATCGGGCGCGTCCTCGCCGTTGGCTTCGGCCGGGAACTCGATGATGACCGGCGAGCCGCGGCCGTTGCGCAGCAGGCTGAAGGCCCGGCGCATGACGTTCTCGATGTCGGCGCCCGAGGTGATCGGCTCGGCATGCTTGGCGACATGCGCCATGGTGATTGTCGAGTTGAAGTTCGGCGGCACATGGGCGATGCGGCGCGGATAGCCCGCCGGGATGACCAGCAGCGGCACCGATTCGCCGTAGGCCTGGGCCACGCCGCCATAGGCGTTCTCCGAACCCGGACCGCTCTGCATGCAGAACACGCCCATCTTGCGGCCCTTGGTCATGCGCGACATGGCGTCGGCCATATGCAGGCCGATTCGCTCCTGGCGCACGATGATCGGCCGGATGTCGATTGCGGCGCAATGCTCGATGAGATGGTTGACGGGATAGGCGAAGAGATACTCGACCCCTTCGCGCTTCAGGATTTCCGCGACTGCCGGTCCGGTCTTCATCTTCGTTTCTCCCTTTGGCCGGGGGCGCGCCACTCCAGTGGCGCGTCATGAATCGCGCCACTGGAGTGGCGCGTCCCAGCGCGTCCTACTTGTTCAGTTCCTTCATCGCGCTGTCGAGGCCGCCCAGGGTGAGCGGGAACATGCGGTTGCTCGTCAGCTGCTGCAGCAGCTGGATGGACGGCGTGTAGCTCCAGTGCCTTTCCGGCACCGGGTTCAGCCACGCCATGCTGCGATAGGTGTCGGCCACGCGCTGGATCCAGACCTGGCCTGCTTCCTCGTTCCAGTGCTCCACCGAACCGCCGGGATAGGCGATCTCGTAGGGGCTCATCGAGGCGTCGCCGACGAACAGCACCTTGTAGTCGGGCGGATATGTATGGAGCATCTGCGCGGTCGAGAAGGTGTCGACGTGGCGGCGGCGGTTGTCCTTCCACAGCTTTTCGTAAAGGCAGTTGTGGAAGTAGAAGAATTCGAGGTGCTTGAACTCCGAACGCGCCGCCGAGAACAGTTCCTCGCAGACCCGAATGTGCGCATCCATCGAGCCGCCGATGTCGAACAGGATCAGCAGCTTCACTTTGTTGCGCCGCTCCGGCACCATCTTGATGTCGAGGTAGCCGGCATTGCGCGCCGTCGAGCGGATCGTGTCGGGCATGTCGAGCTCGACCTCGGCCCCCTCGCGCGCGAACTTGCGCAGGCGGCGCAGCGCGATCTTGATGTTGCGCGTGCCGATCTCGACCGTGTCGTCGAGGTTCTTGTACTCGCGCTTGTCCCACACCTTGACGGCGCGGCCTTCGCGGCCCTTGTCCTGGCCGATGCGCACGCCCTCGGGATTGAAGCCGTAGGCGCCGAAGGGCGAAGTGCCGGCGGTGCCGATCCACTTGCTGCCGCCCTGGTGGCGCTTCTGCTGCTCCTCGAGGCGCTTCTTCAGCGTCTCCATGAGCTTTTCCCAGCCGCCCATCGACTCGATCTGCTTCTTCTCCTCTTCGGTGAGAAGCTTCTCGGCCAGCTTGCGCAGCCATTCCTCGGGGATCTCGGCGGCCACGCCCTCGGGGGGCAGCGCCTCCAGTCCCTTGAAGACGGTGCCAAACACGCGGTCGAACTTGTCGAGGTTGCGCTCGTCCTTCACCAGCGCGGCGCGCGACAGATAGTAGAAGTCGTCGACGCTGTAGTCGGCGACTCCCTTGTCCATCGCGTCCATCAGGGAAAGGTATTCCTTGATGGAGACCGGCAGCTTGGCGTTGCGCAGCTCGAGGAAGAAGTTGATGAACATCGCGTCCTCCTCTCAGCGGTGATTACTGGCGCTGCTCCCGCCGCGCCATGAAGGCCAGACGCTCGAACAGGTGCACGTCCTGCTCGTTCTTCAGCAGCGCGCCGTGCAGCGGCGGAATGAGCTGCTTGGAGTCCTTGGAGCGCAGCGACTCCGGCGACATGTCCTCGACCATCAGTAGCTTCAGCCAGTCGAGCAGCTCGGAGGTCGACGGCTTCTTCTTGAGGCCCGGTACTTCGCGGATGTCGTAGAATACGTTCAGCGCCTCGCGCAGCAGGTTGCGCTGCAGGTCGGGGAAGTGGACGTCGACGATCTGCGTCATCGTCTCGCGATCGGGGAAGCGGATGTAGTGGAAGAAGCAGCGGCGCAGGAAGGCGTCCGGCAGCTCCTTCTCGTTGTTCGAGGTGATCATCACGATCGGCCGCTCGGTCGCCTTGATGGTCTGCTGCGTCTCGTAGACGTAGAATTCCATACGATCGAGTTCCTGCAGCAGATCGTTGGGGAACTCGATGTCGGCCTTGTCGATTTCGTCGATCAGCAGGATCGGACGCACTGGGGCGGTGAAGCCCTCCCACAGCTTGCCCTTCTTGATGTAGTTGCCGATGTCCTTCACGCGCTCGTCACCGAGCTGGCTGTCGCGCAGACGCGAGACGGCGTCATACTCGTACAGGCCCTGCTGCGCCTTAGTGGTCGACTTGATGTGCCACTCTATGATCGGGGCGTTCAGCGCCTTGGCGACCTCGTGTGCCAGAACGGTCTTGCCGGTGCCGGGCTCGCCCTTGATGAGCAGCGGACGCTGCAGAGCGATCGCCGCGTTCACCGCCACGCGCAGGTCGTCGCTGGCAACGTAGGAGTCGGTACCGGTAAATTTCATGGTGCAAAATCCAAATTTCACTGTGGTTAAAGCCACCCTAGTGGCGCGGTTTCAGGCCAGCAAGGCCGCGCGAACAGGTCAGCCGCCCGCGCGAACGATGAAATAGACCAAAGCGGCACAGGCCAGCAGGACAGACATCGCAAGGCGGCTCGACGCGAAGGCGAGCCGCGGTGCGGGCGCGCCCGGTTCGACCGCCTGATCGATCCGCTTGCGGCCGGTGACCATCGCGCCGATCAGATTGTGCCGCTTCCAGACCAGGTAGAGCAGGACGGCGGCGACATGGACTGCCACCAGGATGAGCAGAACATTGATCCACCAGGCGTGGAAATCCGTGGCCCGCTCGACCCACTTGTCGGCGACCTTGAGGGCGAGCGGTCCGTTCACCATGCCGGTGTCGGTGTCGGCCGCGAATAGACCGGTCACGACCTGGGCCATCACCGCGAAGATCAGGACGAGCACCATGGCACCTCCCACCGGATTGTGTCCGACGTCGCAGGGGCCCTCCTTGCGAAACAGATGCGCCACATGGGCGAAAGCGGCCCCAGGTCCCTTGAGGAAGCTCGAGAAGCGCGCGGTGGTGCTGCCGACGAATCCCCACGCAAGACGAAAGAGCAGCAGCGTCAGGATGGTGTAGCCCGACCAGAAATGGAGCTGCATCCAGTCGCCGCCGGCCCGGCCGCTGAAATAGGAGGTCGTCATCAGCGCGACGAGCAGCCAGTGGAACAGGCGGACGGGCACGTCCCAGACGAGTATCTTGTCTTTCTTGCCGGCCATTCGTCATTCATCTCCTTGAGAGGGCCCAGAATAGTCGAGTCACCGGGGCTGTAGGCAAGAACCAGAGCACGACCACTACACGCAGTCGTGATGGGGCTTGTCTCACCTGCCCGTTCGCTTCCGGGCCGGGCTCTGCAACAAATGCTCAATCGGCGAGGCATAAATTTCCCGCCGCCGGTTCAGCCACAAGGGGATGGGTCTATGAGGAAGAGTCTGGTTCTTGCGATGGTCGGCGCGCTCGCCGCCGGCGCAATGGTGGGTGGCGCAACGATCGCGATGGCCCAGGGCGACGTGATCGCGCAGCGCAAGGACAATCGCAAGCAGACCGCCGCCGCGATGCGCGCCATCAAGGCGATTGTCGATGCCAAGGGTCCGACCGCGGGCGCCGTCGAGCAGGCCGCGAAGCTCAAGACCCTCGAAGCTTCGTTCGTGAAGATGTTCCCGGCAGGCTCCGACAAGGGCGATACCCGCGCCCTGCCGGCGATCTGGACCGACTGGGCCGGTTTCGAAGCGGCCAGCAAGGCGGCCGACGCAGCCTACGACAAGCTCGCGACGGCGGCCGGCTCGGGCAATGCCGAGGCGCTGGCGGCCGCCTTTGCCGACACCGGCAAGACCTGCGGTGCGTGCCACCAGAAGTTCCAGGCGAAGGCCAACTAGGCCCGCTCTGCCCAACACATCAGGGCGACGGACCTTCCGTCGCCCTTTTCTTAAGGCCTCAGGCTGCGGTGGATGCCCGAGGCGACCCGGCAAGCGCCTGCTGGACGATCGTCTCGGCCGTGAAGCGCCAGGTCTTCGAGGCCCGCATCGGCGACAGTCGCTGACGCTCACGCAAATTCATCCAGCTGTCTAAGCCGAACGCCCGGTCGAGCGAATCGAGCCCGGCAAGGCGCGCTTCCGGATCGAGCGCCTCGAGCTCGGCGGCGAACCACACGGTGAGCCGCTGCCGCAGAAGTTCGCGCAGCCGCGCCACGCCAACCCCGATGGCCGGCGCCATGCCGCGCACGCGATCGGCAAAGCTCCACAACGGAAGCCACTCCTCGAAGAGCCGCACCCGGTCGGTGACCAGCCACGTGATGCGATTTGCCAGCGGCGCCGCCGGATCGACCGGTCGATCGGCGCCGAACGCCCGGCTGACTGCGAGTTCGAAGGCCGCTGTGTAGAGATCGGACAGATTCGGGAAGTGTTGAGCGAGGGTCCGGCTCGAAAGCCCCGCAATCACGGCGACGGCACCCGCGGATGGCTCGGCATCCCCCGTCTGAACGAGATCCAGAGTGGCCTGGATCAAGGAGCGCCGAATGCTCTGCCCGTTGATGATGCGTTCATCATGAATATTGGACACATCAAGGGGGAAGCCGACAATTCTCATTGGAACCGATCGAAAATTCATGGCGCGCGTGGGCGACACTATCAGCCGGCGATTTCGAGGTAACTTGCAATAATGCATATCTAGAACATTTGGCATCCAATAATAATCGTCTTATTTTCTGATGTGATAGACGTTTTTGGTGTGTCTATGCCCGCACCGTGGGCGCAATATTGATCCGGCTGGTTCCCCGGCCCTCAGGCAACACAACGGTCATCGCCAGAAATACGAAAGGCCGATCGCTTGGGGACGATCGGCCTTCCTATGAGCCCGCCTGGGTGTGGGTTGATCGAAGCCTTGGGTGTGTGGGAACGGCTTCGATAAAGCGGCTTGGGGGGCCGCCAGCGGGCTTGCTCTCATTCGCACTCTACTGAAGCCAAGCCGATGCGGTACTTGCAATAATGCATATCTGCCGCCGAACGATCAAGAGAATCCCCAGTAATTCAAGCGCGACCCGCCTCGCAGCTAGCCAAAAAAGTGTCCCTCAGCAAAGACCTGCGATTCGGCCGTCGCCCCAAAGGGCATTAACCAGACGGACGATCCGCGATCGCCGTGAGAACCGGGCGCAGGTGCTCAAGAAAGCGATCTGGATCCTCGCTCATCGGGAAATGGCCGAGGCCGGGCATGATCGAACAGCTGGCGCCCGCGACCGTCGCGGCGACTTCCTCCGTCTCGGCGGGCGAGCACGAATAGTCGTATTCCCCGGTCAGCAGATAGAGCGGGCAGCGGCTGGTATCGATCGTGGCGATGCGTTCGCGCAGATCGCCGTCGACCTTGTAGAAATGAAGATCGCCTTTGAAGACGCCCGGCCCTCCCTGCATGTAGTGCCACAGGGTTTCCCAGCGATGCACGCTTGGGGCATCGGGCCCAACCAGACCGGAGACGATGCCGGCGCACACCTCGCCGCCATGGACGTCGGCGTGGTGGAGCCAGTCGGTATCATAGTAGGGCGCCACATGGGCCGAGGCCTGCAGGCCGATCAGCGCGCGAAAGCGATCCGCATGGGTCGCCGCGAGGTTGAGCACCACGCGCCCGCCGATCGAACAGCCCATCACCACCGGCCGGTGCAACGACAGCGCATCGGCGAAGGCCGCGATGAATGCGGTGTAGAAATCCCGCGTCAGTCGGTATTCCTCGCGTTCGAACCCGGCGGGCGGCGACGACTTCCCATGCCAGGGCATGTCGAAGGCGATGACGCGAAAGCGCCTGCTGATCGTTTCATCGTTCAGCACGCCGCGATACTGCCGTCCATCGGCACCCGCCGTGTGGAGGCAGATCAGCGGAATCCCCTCGCCTGCCTCCTCGAAGTAGACGCGATAGCTCCGCCCTTCGAAGGCGAGCGACAGATAGCGGCCGACGATCGGCTCGAGAGGGGCGGTCGTCATGGCGTCATGCCCCCTACAGTCTGCGCAGCGCGGGGGGCCTCAAGCACGCCTTTGATGTAGAGCAGGTTGGCCATCAGGGGCTGCAGGTCACCCTCGAACGTCATGAGGCCCCGGCGCACCAGCGCGAGCAGGTCGTGATCGCCTGGCGCCGGCCGGGGCCGCCAGAAACGCTGCCAGCTCGCCTCGTCGGCCCGCAGGGCAAAGCGCCAGGACGGCATGACGAAGGGACCCGCCTCGACCCTCTCGATCCTCCCCCGCAGCACGTGCACCAGCCAGCCCCGCGGACGTGCCTCCACCAGAAAAGCCCCGTTGAAATGGCGGCCGCGCCGTACCAGGGCTGCGTCATCGTTCACGAGATCGGCAAGTTGTTCGAGCATGCTCCCTCCCTCTGCGGGCCGCGTTTCGTGTTTCGGCCTCATTTCCATGCTAGACGATTTACCAATCCGCCAATATCCGCCGTGCTTTCCGGGAGCCTCTCCGTGCACTTCGTTCGTTCCGCCCGCGCCCTTCTGCCCCTCGCCGGGGCCGCCCTGTTGCTCGCCGCCGCCGTCCAGCCGGCCGCCGCCGCCGGCCTCGAGGAAGCGGTCAAGGCGCTGCAGGCAGGCGATGTCGTGACGGCAGAGAAGGAACTGCAGCTTCTGGCAAAGGAGCGGGATCCACGTGCCCAGTTCGTGCTCGGCCTCTACATCTACGGCAATGCCGAGTCGAAGCTGTTCGACATCAACAAGGCGACGCCCCTGCTGCTCGATGCGGCGGAGCGCGGCTATTTGCCGGCCATGATCCCGCTGGCGGGCGCCTATGCCGAGGGCAAGGGCGTGCCGAAGAGCCTGTTCGAGGCCTACAAGTGGTGCGCCATCGCCGAACGCTGGAACGTCCCCAACGCCAACTTGGCGCTTGAGCAGGCCGGCCGCGAACTGCCGGCCGCGGAACTCGAGAAGGCCAAGGCCGCCGCGGCGGCCTACACGTTCAAGACCAAATGATCGCCGCGCGATCGGCGCTCGCCGCTGCCTTGGTGGCCGCGAGCGCCGTCGCGCAGGCCCAGCAGCCGCCCGACGCGTCGGACGTCGCCGCGCCGTTGCGTCCCGCCGTGGTCGCCTATCGACAGGGTGACGTCGCTACCGCCGAGCGGACCTTGCGCTCCCTCGGCGCTCCCTCCGCCGACTCCGAGGCCTGGCTGGGCGCCATCCTGCTCGACCGCGGCAACAAAGCGGAGGGACTGAGGCTGATCCAGCGCGCCGCCGATGCCGGGTCCGCCGAGGGCCAGCACAGGCTGGCGCTGGTATTCATCACGGGCGACGCCGGCCAGGCTCGCGATCCTGCCCGGGCCGTCGAGCTCTTCGCGAAAGCGGCTGCGCAGGGGCACCGTCGGGCACAGCTCAATCTCGGCACACTCTATCTCCGTGGTCAGGGGGTTCAGCGCGACCTGATCCAGGCGCGTGCGTGGCTCGAGCAGGCCGCCATGGACGGCGATGTGTACGCCACCTACGCGCTGGGGCGCGCCATGTCCGAAAGCGCGCCCCCGGTGTCGGCCGATTCGACGCGGGCGGCCGATCTGTTCCGCCGGGCCGCGGAGAAGGGCCACATGCGCGCCGCCCTGCGTTACGGTATGGCGCTGGCCGAAGGGTCGGGCGTCAAGCAGGACCTTGCCGCCGCCCAGCGCTGGCTGATCCAGGCCCAGCAGAACGGCGTGCCGGAAGCGGCGCTCGCCCTGGGCGACATGGCGGTCCGCACACCGGCGACGCGCGACAAGGCGGCCAACGAGAAGATCCTGAAATCGGCCATCAGCTGGTACCAGGCGGCCGCCGGGGCCGGGGTACCGTCAGGCCAGTTCAAGCTCGCCAATGCCTATCTCGCCGGCTCCGGCGTTGCGCGGGATCCCGTCCAGGCCCAGCTCTGGTATTCACGGGCCGCCCAGCAGGGATTGCCGGAGGCGCAACAGGCGCTGGGCGTCATGCTGCTGACGGGCGTGGCCGGCACGATGGACCCGGTCGAAGCCTTCAAATGGCTGTACCTCGCCGAACGCGGCGGGCATCCGGAAGCCCGCGCCGTCCGCGAGAAGGCGGGCGACAAGGTAGCCGATCGGGACCGCAAGCGCGGCGAGGCATTGGCACAGACCTTCAAGCCGACGTTCGAACTGCCCAGCGACGAGAGCCTGCCGCGTCTCGTCCCTGTCCGCCGCTGAGCGTTCCCCCGTGGATGCGTCGCAGAACGTTGCGCGCCAGATGCGTCCTGACATCACCCTCGCAGTCTGCCGCGGTGCCTGCCGGCTGATGCGTCAGACCGGCCGGTCGGTCCTGCGTGAGCTGCCGCTGCCCGACGGGCGGCGCGCCGACATCATGGCGATCGCCGGCAGCGGCGAGCTCACGATCGTCGAGGTGAAATCCTCGATCGAGGACTGGCGCGTCGACCAGAAGTGGCCCGACTATCTCGCCTGGTGCGACATGCTCTACTTTGCCGTACCCGTCGATTTTCCTCAGGCGCTTATCGCCGAGGAAGTCGGCTTGATCGTCGCCGACGCCTATGGGGCCGAGATCCTGCGCCATCCCCTCCGCCGCCCGGTTGCGGCGGCGCGGCGTAAGGCGCTCCTCGTCGACTGCGCCCGCCTCGCCTCCGAGCGGCTGGCGCGTCTCGAAGATCCCGAGTTCGTCGACTTCGCCTGATCCTCAGCCGGACATTGGACGCGCCGCGCCGCGGCTGGCTTCGGCCATGCGGATGCGCGCATAGGCCATCACCTCGGTCGGCGGGCCGATACGCTCGACCCTGCCATCCATCACCAACGCCACGCGGTCGGCGATGGCGAGGGGCGCCAGACGGTGGGTGATCATGATGACGGTCCGCCCGCGCGTATTGGCCTTGAGCTGGCGCAGCAGCTGCTCCTCGGTGGCGGGATCGAGGGCGCTGGTCGCCTCGTCGAGGATGAGGATTCGCGGATTGCGGATCAGCGCCCGGGCGATGCAGAGGAGCTGGCGCTGGCCCGTCGACAGGCCCTGCCCGCGCTCTCCCAGCACGGTGTTGTAGCCCTGCGGCAGGCGCTGGATGAATTCGTGGGCGCCGACGAATTTCGCGACGGCCACGACGCGGCCGGGATCCTTGTCCGCGACGCCCATCGCGATGTTCTCCCGCACCGTCCCGGTGAAGAGCTGGACATCCTGCGGCACCGCACCGATCTGCGCCCGCAGCTGCGCCGGCGAGATATGGGCGATGTCGGTACCGTCGACCAGCACGCGGCCATCCGAGGGACTGACGAGACCTTGCACCAGATTGGCGATGGTGGTCTTGCCCGATCCCGACGGCCCCACGATGCCGACGATCTCTCCCGCCGCCACGGTCAGATCGGCTTCGCGCAGGATCGGCGCGCCGCGCTCGTGCGCCCGGTAGGTCACGCGTTCGAGCGCGATCCCGCCGGACAGGGCCGGCATCGGCGCGAACTCGCCCGGCGATGCCTCCGGAGTCTCGTGCATCAGCGCGTCGACGCGCTCGAACGCGGCGCTCACACCCTGGAGCTGGTGCCAGGCGGACGCCAGCTGTCGCATCGGCTGCAGCGCCCGCGCGGCGAGCATGTTGGCGGCGATGAGGGCGCCGATCGTCAGGCGCTGGTCGGCAATCTCCGCGACACCGACCATCACGATGACGAGCGACGCCACGAGCTGAAGCGTCCCGGAGGCGCTCGCCGCAATGCTGGCAAGGTAATTGGCCCGCAGACTGCTGCGGGCCGATTGCTCGACGCGCGTCTGCCAGCGCTTCTCGACCTCGGCTTCAAGTCCCAGCGCCTTGATCGTGGCGGCGTTGGCCACGGTCTCGGTCAGCGTCGAACTCTTGGCGGCCAGCGCCTGGAAATTCTCCTCCGCCAGGCGCCGCTGCGCACGGTGCGCGGCAAGCGACACGCCGACCAGTACGGGAACCGCCAGAGCGGTGATCAGGCCCAATGTCGTGCTGATCGCAAAGACGGCGATCAGGAAGAGCACGACGAACATGAGGTCGATCGCCAGCACCGGCAGCTGTCCCGTCAGGAAGCCGCGTAGCACGTCGAGCTGGCGCAGCCGCTCGGTGATGACGCCGGAAGGGGTGCGCTCGAAATGCCGATAGGGCAAGGCCATCAGATGATGCAGCACCTCGGCGCTCATCAGCGCGTCGAGCCGCGCGCCGGTCTTGGCCGACAGCCATCCACGCGCCACGCGCAGCCCGAAATCGGCGGCGTAGGCGAGGACCATTCCCGCACAGAGCATCAACATGACCGACGACAGACCGGCCGGCGGCAGGCGCCCGATCACCAGATTCACCACCACCATCATGAACAGCGGTGTGAGGAGCGCGAGCAGGTTGATGGCGAACGACGCCGCGGCGAGCTTGAACACGACGGACCGCACGCGCGCCCAGAGCGGGGCATACCAATGATCGGCCGGGCGCGGGTCCAACGGCTGGCGCAATAGCAGGGCGCGCGAGCCGAGACTGCCGACCTCCCGGGCCGCCACCTGCCAGACGCGGCCCACGACGACATCGAGAATGGTCCAGGTGTCGGCGCGGCCCGAGACCACGACATGGACGCGACCGTCGGCCGCGAGGAGCGCGAAAGGCAGAGGCAGTTCGTCGAGCGGACGCGATGCGAACTCGATCGCCTCGCTCTCAAGGCCGAGCCGCACGGCCGCGGTCAGAAACGACGCCTCGTCGAGGCCGGCCGCCGGCACGGCGGTCAGGCGACGGATATCGGCTTCACTGACAGGCCGGCCCACCTGCTGGGCGATGTAGAGCAGTGCCCTCATCAGGGAATCGACGCGGAGGCGGCCGCCATCGTCCCATACGGACTGCTGCTGGAAGCCTCCGTTCTCGAGGGGAGCCATGCCGAAGGGTACCAGAAACGCCCCTGAATTCAATTAGGTAGGGGCATCTCCTAAAGCAAAGGGCGCGCAACTCGCGTTGCACGCCCTTCGTTCGTGAGGATCGGAAGATCTAGCGGGCGCCGAAGGCGCGCTTCAGCTCGGCCACCAGGTCGGTGCGCTCCCAGGAGAAGCCGCCGTCCTTCTCGGGCTTGCGACCGAAATGGCCATAGGCGGCCGTGCGCTGGTAGATCGGCTTGTTGAGCTGCAGCGACCGGCGGATGTTGGTCGGGCGCAGCGGGAAGAGCTCCGACAGGACCTTCTCGAGCTTGCGCTCGTCGACCTTGCCGGTGCCCTCAGTGTTCACATAGAGCGACATCGGATCGGCCACGCCGATCGCGTAGGCAACCTGGATCAGGCAACGGTCGGCGAGGCCGGCGGCCACCACGTTCTTGGCCAAGTAGCGCGCGGCATAGGCGGCCGAACGATCGACCTTGGTCGGGTCCTTGCCGGAGAAGGCGCCGCCGCCATGCGGAGCGTAGCCGCCGTAGGTGTCGACGATGATCTTGCGGCCGGTGAGACCACAATCGCCATCGGGACCGCCGACGACGAAGTTGCCGGTCGGATTGACGAAGAAGTCCGAGGCCTTCTTGGGCATCCAGCCCTTGGGCAGCGACTTCTCGACGTGACCCGTGATCATCTCGCGGACCATGGCGGAGTTGTACTTCTTGCCCTTGGCCGTCGCCTCGCGATGCTGCGTGGAAACCACGACCTTGGTGGCGCCGACGGCCTTGCCGTCGACATAGCGAACCGTCACCTGGCTCTTGGCGTCGGGCTGGAGGTCGCCGAGTTCGCCCGAGCGGCGGGCCTTGCTCAGCACTTCGAGGATCTTGTGCGAGAAGAAGATCGGAGCGGGCATGAACGAGCCCTTCTCGTATTCCTCGCTGTCGCGGCAGGCGAAGCCGAACATCAGGCCCTGATCGCCCGCGCCTTCCTGCTCGCCGAGATTGCCGCCCTTCTTCTTGGCATCGACGCCCATCGCGATGTCGGGCGACTGGCCGTGCAGCAGCACCTCGACGTCGGCACCGTGGAAGGAGAAGCCGTCCTGATCGTAGCCGATATCGCGCACGACGTTGCGCGCGATCTCGGTGATCGCCTCGCGATTGACGACGGTGTTCTTGCCGTACTTCTTCATGTACGGCTCGGAAGCGCGGCCTTCGCCGGCGATCACGATCTTGTTGGTGGTGACCAGCGTCTCGCAGCCCAGGCGCGTATTGGCGTGGCTGTCGTCGGCATGGCCGAGCTTCACGTCATTGGCGATGAACGCGTCCAGGATCGCGTCGGAAATCTGGTCCGCGACCTTGTCCGGATGGCCTTCCGAAACCGACTCACTGGTGAAGATATAGTCCTTGAGCGCCAACGATCCCTCCCAAAGTGCACTGGACTCCGGGCAGGGCGGGTGTGCCGCCAACGTCCGGCTTAGCCTTTGTTTCCGCGGTGGCAAGTCGTCCAAATCCGTCCGCGGCGATCCCGACCTTCGGGACCGCGCTCCGTTAAAACCTCAAAACCCGACTTAATGCAAGAGGATCGCAGGGCGAACGCCTGCGCCTCTCGTCCCGGCGCTAGCGACCCTTGCGCGCACCGACCGTCTCGGCGTGGCTGGCCACGCCGACCGCCTTCACCATCTCGAAGATGCGCTTGCGCACCTTGCTCTCACGGATCTTGTAATAGGCGCGGACGAGTTCGAGGGTCTCGCGCTTGATCAGCGGATCCTTCTCCTGCTCGAACGGCGTGCCCGCCTCGCCGAAACCCTTGCGTCCGCGCCCTGACATCGGGCGACCCGCCAGCGCATTCGAGGGCATTTCGTCAAAGAAGTAGGACACCGGCACGTCCAGGACCTTGGCGAATTCGAACAGTCGGCTCGAACCAATGCGGTTGGATCCGCGCTCGTACTTCTGGATCTGCTGGAAGGTGAGGCCGACCGCCGTCCCCAGTTTTTCCTGGCTCATGCCGAGGAGAGTGCGCCGCTGGCGCATACGTGCTCCGACATGGACATCAACGGGATGCGATCTCGCCATGGGGTCCCCTGCTCCTTCCCAGTCAAATCTCCGAAGAACGCGCATAGGGCCGAATCGTGGCCGAATGGCGTGCAGCGATTGCTGCCTGAACCTCATGTGCAAAAATGCATATCTACACGCGCAGGCTGCATATTACCTAGCGTCGTCGCCCACGGAATGCAAGCGGGTCGTTAAGGGCTAAGGCTTTGAATTGTTTGTTTTTTCACGCTCTGTGTAACGAGACAATGCCATCAGGACGGCAACCGCGAACATCAAGAGCGCAATCAGAGTCCCGTCGCCCCAGCGCCCATACGGCGTGGGCGCGCGCGCGGGCGGTATCACATGATCGATGATCCCTTCCTGCTGCATGTCGAGCGCCGCCAGGACCCGACCATGGGCGTCGATCACCGCCGACACTCCCGTATTGGCGGCGCGCAGCATCGGCAGCCCCTCCTCCACGGCACGCAGACGGGCGCTGGCCAGGTGCTGGTACGGGCCACTCGAAAGACCGAACCAGGCATCGTTGGTGACGTTGAGCAGCCAGCGCGGCCGCGCGCCGGGTCCGGTGACGGCGGCCGGGAAGATCACCTCGTAGCAGATGATGGGTGAGAAGGACGGCAGTCGCGGCAGATCCAGGGTGACGCGCGATTCGCCGACCTCGAACGAGCCGCGGCCGATGAAGCCGGCCACCGGTGCAAGCTGCTTGTGGAACGGAATGTACTCGCCGAGGGGAACGAGGTGGACCTTGTCGTAGGTCGCCACGATCTCGCCGGCGCCGTCGATAACCAGCAGCGAGTTCCAGACGCCGTCCTCGCGGTTGCGGGTCCCACGGGCCGCCCCGGTGACAAGGTAGCCGCCGGGAGGAACGGCCGTCGCCATGTATTCGAGGGCCGCCGAGCCGGGTTCGACGATGAAGGGTGGCGCCGTTTCGGGCCAGATCACCGCTGCCAGCCCGTCGAAGCCGGGGCGGCGGCTCATCTCCACGAGTTTGGCCATGTGCTGCGCGCGCAGCTCCGGCCGCCACTTTTCCGCTTGGAGCGTGTTGGGTTGGACGAGGCGCACCAGCGGCCCGCTCGGCGCTTCGAGGGGTGCCATCGCGGCCTGGCCCGCGAAACCCGCAGCGCCGACCGCGATGAGGGCAAGGATCGAGGCCCGCCAGCCGGCGGCCGGCGCGGCCAGGATCATGAAGGTGAGCAGCCCCAGCCCATAGACGCCGAACAGCGCCGCCCCCTGGAGAAGCGGCGTGGCGAAGGCCCAGACATGGCCGAGTGGATTCCACGAATAGCCGGTGAAGACATGGCCGCGCAGCCATTCCGCGATGGTCCACGCAATCGCCAGCAGCATAAGACGGGAATATCGGCCGCCCAGCGAGGGCCAGCGACGGGCGACCCATTTCGCGGCCCCTGCCGCCATCGCGGGGAAGAAACCGAGCAGCGCCGCCAATCCGACGACGATCGGCGGGCCGAGCAGCGCGAAATCCGCGGGCGGCACGAAGAAGGCTTCGACGATCCAGTAGGATCCGACGGCGAAATGGCCCGTCCCCCAGGCCCATCCCCTCAGCAGGGCGCTCTTCGGTCCGGACGCGGTGTCCCACAGCCAGACGAAGACCACGATGCCCAAAACCGCAAGCGGCAGCCAATAGAGGGGCGGCATGGCAAGTGCGGCGAGCGCACCGGCCAGAAAGGCGACGCCCGCGGCGCGCCAGCTCGTCAGGGTCATCGCGTCCGATCGGTTATTTGGCGGCGGGGGCCGTCGTCGGCGCCCGCACCCGCAGGCGGCGGATTCGCCTTGGATCGACGTCGAGAATTTCGAACTCGATTCCCGACGGATGGCGGACCACCTCGCCGCGCTCGGGAATGCGCCCGAGCAGCGAGAAGATCAGCCCGCCGACCGTGTCGATTTCCCGCCGCTCGTCTTCAGAGAGGACCTTGCCGATCTCCTCCTCGAGAAGCTCGATGGGAGTACGGCCATTGACGTCGATCGTGCCATCGACGCGGCGCGCCACCGTCGGGGTCTGCGCAACGTCGTGCTCGTCCTCAATCTCGCCGACGATCTCTTCGACGAGATCCTCGATGGTGAGAAGCCCGTCGGTGCCGCCGAACTCGTCGACCACCAGCGCCATGTGCGTCCGCGAGCGCCGCATGTCGAGCAGCATGTCGAGCACCGGCAAGGTCGGCGCCACGAACACCACGCGGCGCAGGATGTCGCGCAGATTGAACTTCTTGGAGGTGCCCCAGTAGGCCAGCACGTCCTTGATGTGGATCATGCCGATCACGTCGTCGAGCGACTCGCGATAGATCGGATAGCGCGAATGCGCCTCGGCCTGGATCAGCCGCACCACTTCGTCGAGCGGCGTGTCGGCGGCGATGCCCACGATGTCGACCCGGGGCACCATGACGTCGGCAACGGTCTTGTCGCGCAGCTTCAGGATGTTGGCGAGCAGGACCCGCTGGTCCTCGCTGATCGGCGTGTCGCTCTCGGGCGTCTCCTCGATCAGCTCCTCGATCGCCTCGCGGACCGCTTCGTTCTTCTCCCGGCGGCGGAGGCGCCGGAGGATGGCGCGCAGCAAACCGCCGCTCGAGGGGACATCGGGAACCGGCGATGTCACCGGGGTGGCGAGAAGCTCAGTCGACGAAGCCGGGCTGAAGCCCGGCCTGGTACTGTGCGCTGTAGAGTCAGGCATGGCTGGTAAGATAGGCTATCGGCTCCGCGTTGCAATCCATGGAAGTTCCCTATGCGTTCCTGCAAGCTGCCTTCCGGAGCGGAAATGCCGGTACTGGGTCTCGGCACCTGGCGCATGGGCGAAACCCCGCGCCGCCGAAATGAAGAGCTCGACGCCCTGAAATACGGCCTCGATCTGGGCTATCCGATGATCGACACGGCGGAGATGTACGGGGAAGGCGGCGCCGAGGAGATCGTGGGCGATGCGCTCGCGGGTCGCAGTACCCGGCCGTTCATCGTCAGCAAGGTCTACCCGCACAACGCCTCGCGCGCCGGCACGATCGCCGCCTGCGAGCGCAGCCTGAAGCGCCTGCGGCTGGAGCGGATCGACCTCTATCTGCTGCACTGGCGCGGCGGCGCCCGAATCGAGGAGACCTTCGAGGCCTTTCACAGGCTGCGGGACGCCGGAAAGATCGGCGATTTCGGGGTCAGCAACTTCGACCTCGACGACATGCAAGAGGCCGCCGATCTCGACAAGGGCCTGACCGGCACCAACCAGGTTCTCTACTGCCTGTCGCGGCGCGGGCCGGAGTTCGACCTGCTGCCCTGGATGCGCAGGCGCTCGATCCCGCTGATGGCCTATTCGCCGCTCGACCAGGGCGCGCTGCTGCGCACGGCGTCCCTCCGCAAGATCGCCGAGGAAGTGGGTTGCACGCCCGCCCAGCTGGCTTTGGCCTGGCTGTTCGCCCAGCCGGGGGTCGTCACGATCCCGAAGTCGTCCACGCGCGAGCGCGTGAAGGAAAATCTTGCGGCGCTAGAGGTGAAGCTCACCCCGAATATCCTGGCCGAGCTCGACCGGGCCTTCCCGCCGCCCCGGACGAAGCAGCCGCTCGAGATGCTCTGACAGGCTGGCGAAGCGGGTTTTTCAGAAGGACCGACCAGCACCCTTGATCCGTCAATGGTCAGGGCGACCCGAGAATCAGGGGGTGCGACTCCGGCTTCGATTGTTTCGATTATTTCGGTTATTTCATTTGTCCGCCCGGCTTCGGGCTACTTCGCCGGCCTGCTCATCCAGGGCATAGGGATCGGCGATCCCGAGTTTCGCCAGGATGCGGCGCTCCAGCGCTTCCATGCGCTCGGCGTCGGCCTCGCCCGTTTCGTGATCGTAGCCCAGCAGATGCAGGGTGCCGTGCACGACGAGATGGGTGAAGTGGTCGGCCGCCGACTTGTGCTGCTCGCGCGCCTCGCGCCACACGGTCTGGCGCGCCAGCACCATGTCGCCCAGAAACTCGCGCTCGCCGGACGGATAGGAGAGGACGTTCGTGGGCTTGTCCTTCTTGCGGTCGCGCGCATTGAGGGCGCGCACGCCCCTGTCGTGGTCCAGCGCCACGTTGAGCGAGCGGCGGCCGCTTCGGCGCGCGCCGGCGAACGCCGCCCGCGCGGCGCGCCGCGCGATCCGCTCGGCATCGGGCATCGCCTCGATCCACCGCTCGTCGAGCACGACGACCGTGCAGCGGAGCGCCGGCTTAGCCTTTGGCTTTCTTGTCTCGGACATCGTAGGCATTGACGATGCGCGTCACGAGGTCGTGGCGCACCACGTCCTGGGCCGTGAGCCGCACGAAGCGCACGCCCTCGACATCGGCCAGCGTCTCGACCGCATCGTTCAGGCCCGACTTCTGGTTGTTGGGCAGGTCGGTCTGGCTGGGATCGCCGGTGATGACCATGCGGGAGCCTTCGCCCAGACGCGTGAGGAACATGCGCATCTGCATCGGCGTGGTGTTCTGCGCCTCGTCGAGAATGACGTAGCAATGCGCGAGCGTGCGGCCGCGCATGAAGGCGAGCGGCGCGATCTCGATCTCGCCGGATTCCATGCGGTGCGCGATCTGCTCGGGCGGGATCATGTCGTGCAGCGCGTCGTATAGCGGCCGCAGGTACGGATCGATCTTTTCCTTCATGTCGCCGGGCAGGAAGCCCAGCCGTTCGCCGGCCTCGACCGCCGGGCGCGACAGCACGATGCGCTCGACCTTGCCGGCCAGCAGAAGCATGACGCCCATGGCGACCGCGAGATAGGTCTTGCCGCTGCCGGCGGGCCCCAGAGCGAACACCATGTCGCGCTCGCGCAGTGCCGTGAGATAGCCGCGCTGGCCGGGCGTGCGCGCCTGGATGGTGCGTTTGCGCGTGCGGATGCTTTCGGCGTCGCCGCCCTCGGCGCCGCTGCGGGCAAAGCGCACGGCCGCATCGATGTCGGCCCCTTCAATGGTGAGGCCGCGCTTCAGCCGCTCGTAGAGGCCGGAGATCGCCTTCTGCGCAATGGCCGCGTCGTCGGGCGTGCCCGAGATGGCGAGCTGGTTGCCGCGCGCGCTCAACTGAACGTTTGCGAGCTGTTCGATGCGTACGAGATTGCGGTCGTGATTGCCGTACAGAACGGCGAGCAGCGCATTGTTGTCGAACGTCATGCGCCGAACATCGGCGGCGCGCATACCGGCGACCGGGTCGCTCACGCGGCGGCCTCGTACGGGCCGACGACGATCTCGCCCAGCAGGCTGTTGGCATAGCCTTCGATCAACCGCACGTCGACGATATGGCCGAAGAGCCGGGGGTTCCCCTGGACATAGACCGACTGCAGCCAGGGCGTCTTGCCCATGATCTGGCCGGGCTTGCGGCCGGCCTCGGCGAACAGCACCGGCACCACGCTACCGGCCTTCGATTCGTTGAACTCTCGCGCCTGCCTGGCGACGAGCGCCTGGAGCGCCGCAAGCCGGGCCACCTTCACGTTCTCGGGCACCTGGTCGACCAGTGCCGCGCCAGGAGTGCCCGGTCGGCGGCTGTAGCGGAAGGCATAAGCCGAGGCGAAGCCCACCTCATCGATGAGCCGCATCGTGTCGTCGAAATCGGCATCGCTTTCACCCGGAAAGCCAACGATGAAGTCCGACGACAACGCGAGGTCGGCACGCGCGTTGCGCAGTCGCTCCACGATACGGAGGTAGAGATCGCGGTCGTGGCGCCGGTTCATCGCGTCGAGAATGCGGTTCGATCCCGACTGCACCGGCAGGTGCAGGTAGGGCATGAGCTGCGGCACGTCGCCATGCGCGGCGATCAGCTCGTCGTCCATGTCGCGCGGATGGGAGGTCGTGTAGCGCAGGCGCGCCAGGCCTTCGATCTCGCCGACCGCCCGCACCAGGCGCGCGAGCGACCAGATCGAGCCGTCGGGACCCTCGCCGTGATAGGCATTGACGTTCTGACCGAGCAGCGTGAGTTCGAGCGCGCCCGCGGCGACCAGCTGCCGCGCCTCGGCGAGCACGGCGGCCACCGGTCGCGAGTACTCCATGCCACGCGTGTAGGGCACGACGCAGAAGGTGCAGAACTTGTCGCAGCCTTCCTGGATGGAGAGGAAGGCCGAGCCCGCGCGGATGCCCTGCGGCGACGGCAGGTGATCGAACTTGCTCTCGGGCGGAAATTCCGTGTCGAGGATGCCGGCCCCCGGCGCCCGCCTGCCGGCTTCGCCGCCCGCCGCCTTGCGCGCCACCTGCGCCAGCAATTCGGGAAACCGGTGATAGGCCTGCGAGCCGACGACGATGTCGACCGCGGGTTGGCGCCGGATGATCTCCTGACCCTCGGCCTGGGCCACGCAGCCGGCGACGGCAATGGTCAGGTCGCGGCCCACCGCCCGGCGCTCGGTCTTTACGTCGCGCAGGCGGCCCAGCTCGGAATAGACCTTCTCCGAGGCATGTTCGCGGATGTGGCAGGTATTCAGCACGACCAGATCGGCCTGCTCAGGCCTGTCGGCCAGGGCATAGCCCAGCGGTCGCAGGACGTCGGCCATGCGGTCGGAATCATAGACATTCATCTGGCAGCCATAGGTGCGGATGAACACGCGCTTGGGCTGCCCGTCGGTGCGGACGTCCTTCATCGGTCTCCGGTGCTGGAACGGCGGGTTTCTATCACCGCCGCCCCCCAGGGTCGAGGGGCGTCAGGACGGGGAGCCAGTCGGCACCGGCTCGGTCAGGGAGGGCATCAATTCGGGCCGGCCCGAATTCGCCGCCTGGACCCCGGCGGAGACCTGGCGGAAACAGTATTCCGCGAGCTTCTTGCGATCGCCCAGGCGCTCGATGTCGATCGGCGGAAAGAAGGTCACGACCGCCTGGGTCTCGCCGAGGCAGACCATCTGCCAGAGATGCGGAACGAGATCGAGATCGCCGAACCAGGCGAACAGCGGCCGCCAGTAGCGGCCGAGCGGAATGCCGTCGAGACGGGTGTAGGAGATCGCCACCGGTTGCACGACGATCGGCCGGTCGTCGCGCCGGAGCTGCGCCACGCCAAACAGAGCGCTGCGGAACGGCAGCACGCGCGTGCCGTCGCTGCTGGTACCTTCCGGAAACAGCATCAGATTGTCGCCCGTGTTCAGCCGTTTCATCATCTCGTCGCGGCTGTCGCTGGTCTTGTTCGAGCGCCGCTCGACGAAGATGGTGCGTTGCGCCTTGGCCAGCGTGCTGAAGAAAGGCCAGGTCGCCACCTCGGCCTTGGCCACGAAGCAGCCGGGAATGAGGCCGCCCAGCACCTCGATGTCGAGATAGGAGACGTGATTGCAGACGAAGAGGGTCGGCGTGACCGTCGAGCGCTGGCCGTTCACCTTCACCTTGATGCCGAGGATCAGGCACACCGTGCGGTGATACATGACCGGCAGCCAGCGAATGACCGGCGTGACGCGAAAGGCGAGCGCCAGCAGATGGAACGGCAGCATCACCAGCGTGAGCAGCAGATAGCTCAGGAGCCGAAATGCGCCGCGCAGCGGTGAGCCGATCCAGGTTGCGGCCAGAGGAGCCCCGGCCTTGCTACTCACGCATTCCGCGTTCGTAGTGGCGGATGTACTTCTCCGTCACCAACTCGGTCTTCACGGTGATGAAGACATCGGTACTGTTGAACTCGTGGTCGATCACCGCGCCGTCGCCGACGAAGCCGCCGAGTCGCAGGTAACCCTTGATCAGCGGCGGGACGCGCGCCATCGCCTTTCGCGGGTCGTAACTGCCGGGTTCGAGCATATCCATTTTCACGTAACGGTGCGGCTGGGCCCGTACGCGAATCTCCGGCGGCGCGAGATGGTGGTGATAGAGGTAGGACAGCGCCTGCGCGTGCTGCGTCGGATCGGTGCCCGGAATGCTCGCGCAGCCGAACATCACCTGGATGTTGTAGTGATAGGCGTAGAGCGCGATGCCGCGCCACAGCATCTGCATGGTCGCGGTGTTGCGGGCGTCGCGGGCGATGCAGGAACGACCGAGTTCCAGGACCTCGCCCGGATAGTCGATCATCTTCTGGATGTCGTACTCGGCCGACGAATAGAACCGGCCCATCTTCGCCGCGGCGGGCCTGCGGATCAGGCGATAAGTCCCGACGATGCCTTCCGGTCCGTCGCCGCGACGGCGGTCGAGCACCAGCAGATGGTCGCAAACCTCGTCGAAGGGATCGAAATCGCGGCCCATCGCCTTCATCTCAGCGGAGGGCTGCGCCGACATTTCCTCGTAGAAGACGCGGTACCTCAGCGCCTGCGCCGCCTCGATCTCGGCGACCGTCTGGGCGAGGCGAACCTCGAAGTCGCCGGCGACGACCTGCACGATCTCCCGATTGGAGATGGGCGGTCCAAGAAGCTCAGCTTCACTGTCAACGCGGTCAATGCGCATGTGTCATCCGCAAGGGGGCCGCCCCGATCATGGGCCCATTATCGGGCTGCCGATGGGCTCGTCCACTTATTTTTGGCGGTCGGATTTTCCATCCAGGGGAACGCCATAGAGCTCGAGGCGATGACCGACGAGCCGGTATCCGGCCTTCTCGGCGATCTTGCGCTGAAGCTCCTCGATCTCGTCGTTGTGGAACTCCACGACCTTGCCGCTCTGGATATCGATCAGGTGATCGTGGTGCTCGTCCGGCGTCTCCTCGTAGCGCGCCCGGCCATCGCCGAAATCGTGCTTGGCGAGAATTCCCGCCTCTTCGAAAAGCCTCACCGTCCGATAGACCGTGGCGATGGAGATGTTGGGATCGATCGCCGTCGCGCGACGATGCACGGCCTCGACGTCGGGATGATCCGACGCATCCGACAGGACGCGCGCGATGACGCGTCGCTGGTCGGTCATTTTGAGGCCGCGCTCTGCGCATAGGAGTTCGAGCTTTGATTTCCTGTCAGGCATGCCGTGCTACCCTACACCGGCCGGCGTTCTCGGTATAGTTGGACATGTCCATACGCGCTGACCATGACATCGACATTACCGGCGAGGTCTGCCCCATGACCTTCGTGCGGACGAAGCTCAGGCTGGAACGCATGAATCCGGGGGAAACCCTTGCCGTTCGCCTGCGCGGAGACGAGCCGCTGCGCAATGTCCCTCGCGCCGCAAGGGACGAAGGCCATACGATCCTGGGCATCGAGCCGGACGGGGATATCCACATCGTCACCATCCGCCGCCTTTGATCAGCTGAGAGTGAGACGCATGACGAGCGCATCGGCGGCCGAGCGATCCCCGCGGGGATAGTAGGCGGAGCGACGCCCCACCGTCTCGAAGCCCATCGCCCGGTAGAGCGCGAGGGCGCCCGGATTATCCGCACCGACTTCGAGGAAGAGCGTCAGGGCACCTTCTTCTCGGACCCTCTCGACGACGGCCCCCAGCAGTCGGCGGGCAGCGCCCCGGCGGCGTTGGGCTGGATCCACGGCGATGGCGAGCAACTCGGCCTCGCCCGCCACGATCCGGCAGATCGCCATGCCGATGTCTGCACCGGCTTCCGTCAGCAGGAAACCGGCCACCCCCGGCGAGGCGAGCAGGCCCGCAATGTCAGCCCGGGACCAGCCCCGTTCACCCATCGGCTCGAACGCCTCGCGATGGAGATGCGACGTCCGGTCGAGGTCGAGGGCGCGCACCGGGCCGAGAACGAAGCCCTCGCCCATCACTCCACCGTCCGGCGCGTGCCGTTGGGCAGGGTGATGTTCACGCCGCGCAGGTAGAGCGGCCGCGGCAGGCCCTCGGCACGATTTCGCGCGGCCCATGCCTCGACGCCGGCCTCGTCGGCCAGCCGGCCGAGCACCGCCGGATCGGGCGGCCCCTCCCGTTCGCGCGCGTCGACGCCCGCGGACAGCAGCATCCGGACGAGCGGCTCGACGTCCTTCCCGACGATCAGGCAGCGCTGCCCGGCAAGGCGCGCCGCCAGATTCTCGGCCGTTGCGGCGAAGGGCGCCGGATCGTCACCGATCGCGCAGAACCAGTCGCCGAGCTTGGTGTCGATGGCGGCAACCACCAGCCGGTCGCTCGCCGGCGCCTGCGCCTGCAGCACCGCCGTCGTGGCGATCCCCGCCAGGGGCAGCCCCAACCCAACGGCCAGACCGCGTGCCGCCGACAGGCCGACCCGCACACCCGTGAAACTGCCGGGCCCGATGGTGACCGCAACGAGATCGAGGTCCGCCTTCGCCACGCGCGTCTCGGCCAATGCCGTCACGATTGCGGGCAGCAGCCGCGCCGCCTGGTCGCGCCCCTCCTCGAACAGGCTCGCCAGGGCAACGCCGTCGCGAACGATCGCGACGCCCTGCCCGCTCACCGCGCAGTCGAAGGCCAGCACGGTGCTCATGCCATTCCTTCACGGTGGAGACTGGCGTCGATGGAAGCGGCTGGGCATTGTGGCGTCATGAAGCTCGACCTTGTAGCGATCGTTCCGCCCGATTTCGACGTCGACGTCACGCTGGCTTATGCGACGACGGCAAATCTAACGGGACAGCCGGTCTATCGAAACGCCGAATGCTGGCTGCATCGCGAGGCGGCCGACAGGCTGGCGGCGGCCATCGAACTCGCCCGGCCGCTCGGCCTCAGGCTGAGAATCTTCGACGCCCTGCGGCCGGTTGAAGCGCAGTGGGCCTTGTGGAACGTGAACCCCGACCCCGAATTCATCGCCGATCCCCGCCGCGGCTCGCCGCACTCGCGGGGTGTTGCGGTCGATCTCAGCCTGCTCGATGCCCAGGGCAACGAACTCGACATGGGAACCGCGTTCGATGCCTTCACGCCGCTCTCGCATCACGGGCGGACCGACATCTCCGTCGAGGCCCAGCGCAACCGCCTGCTGCTGATGGGCCTGATGACGGCGGCGGGCTGGGACTTCTATCGCAACGAATGGTGGCACTATCAGCTGTTCGACGCGCGGCGCTATCCGCTCGTCGCCGATGCCGACCTGCCGCGGCCGATGATGTAGGCGCCGGGCTTGCTCAGAAGCCCGACAGCTTGGCCTTGTCGAAGTCGCGCAGATCGTTTTCGCGCATGATCTGCCGCACGAACTGCACATACTCCTGGCCGCGCTCCGAATACCGGAGAAGCGCACCAATGAGACGGAAGCCGTCCGGATCCTCCCCGCGCTCGCGCATCGCCGCCCGCTGGTTGCGGAAGCCGGCATAGGCGGGATGGGTGTTGAGGTTGGTTATATAGGCCTCTGTCGCCTCGCCCACGTCGGTGAACGGCTGGGGCATGCCGGCGCCGGGCTTCCACGGCACCGAGACGCTGTGGCGGCCGACCGACTGGATCTGGCCGTACAGGGCATTGCCGTTGCGCGCGGCGAACGAGGTGCCCCAGCCCGATTCCACACCGCCCTGCGCGATCGCCATGGAGGGCGGAACGATGTCCACGCGACGCACCAGCTCATCGATCTTCTCGACCGGCGTGTCGTAGCGCTCGGCGAGATCCTCGAGCCAGATGCGTTCGATGGCCGTCAGCATCTGCGGCGTGGAGACGAGCTTGTCGCGCAGATAGAGCAGCTGTTCGCGATCGGCGAGCACCCGCTGGTTGACCTCCAGGATCACGGGCAGCAGCGCCGTGATGAAGAGCATCTTGCGCTCGGCTCCGTCCTTGCTGCCGAGATCGGCCGGCACCCGGTCGACCTTGACCGGCGGCACCGCCTCGCCCTGGCGGATGTCGGTCAGGGTGTAGGAGACGTCGCGGAAAAAGCCGGCGAGTTCGTCGGCCGTGCGCGGGCTGATGGCGCGCACCTGGACTTGGCGGCGAACCGCGTTTCCCGGCGCCGCAAAGCGTCCGTGGCTGCCGGCGCCCTCGCGCGTCGACCGATAAGCGACGTCGTCGGGCTCGCTCACCTCGTGACGCACGAACATGATGGCCGCGGGTTCGACGTCGACCATCCGCAGGGGCTCCGCCTCGGCCTCCTGGGCATAGGCGCTTCCGACACCGAGCGAGACATAAGGCACATCGGCTGACGGCGACGGCTTGTAGAAGCCGACCCCCGTCGCAAGAACCGCTGCCCAAGCAGCGGGAAAAGCATAGTTGCGCCCACGCTCGATCGCGGGCCGTAACGACAATCGCATACCACACTCTTCATTATCGTTTGTCGCAAAGACGGCCCATCGCGCGGCCCGACAGGGCCGCGTGCGCCATCCCAACGCGTACGCTTGAGCGAAATCGGCCCTACTGGGCCGCCTGAACTTCCACGACTTCCGGCACGTAGTGCTTCAGAAGGTTCTCGATGCCCATTTTCAGCGTGGCCGTCGAACTCGGGCAGCCCGAGCAGGAGCCCTGCATGTGCAGGTAGACGATGCCATCGCGAAAATCGTGAAACACGATATCGCCGCCGTCCTGGGCCACGGCGGGCCGGACGCGGGTGTCGAGTAGTTCCTTGATCTGGGCGACGACCTCATCGTCGTCCGCCGCCACAGTCGCAGCAGCGTCGCTGTCGGTGATCACCGGATCCCCCGACGTGAAATGCTCCATGATGCCGCCGAGGATGGACGGCTTCATGATCTGCCAATCCCGATCGGCCGTCTTGGTGACGGTCACGAAGTCGGAGCCGAAGAACACGCGCTCGACGCCTTCCACCGCGAACAGCCTCTTGGCAAGCGGTGACGGCGTGGCGGCCTCGACGTTGGCGAAATCTGCCGTCCCCTTCTCCATGACCACCCGGCCAGGGAGAAACTTCAGGGTCGACGGATTGGGCGTCTGCTCGGTCTGGATAAACAAACCTACCTCCGGTTCGAACGCTTCGGGGGGACCCCTTGGCATCGCTCAGGCTGGGGATCAGGACGTCTCCATCCCCACTCGATGGCTTCGGACGTAGGAACCGGTTGCAAGTCGATCAAGATGATTCTTGAGCGCCACTGTATAAATATTATGGAATATTGACTGATTATTTATGCTTTCTAGTCGTTTAGATTGCGAAATACCCGGCGCAACCCAATTGCTTCAATTGTACGCAAAGAAGATTAAGCGCGCATATCGCCGCAGAAGGTCCGTCCTCTTTTCGCGCGCATCATGAAATGGCATCGATCTCCGCTTCGGTGAGCGCGCCCGGAACGATGGTCAACGGGATGCGAAGCTGTCCACCCGCCTTGCCGGTGAAGGCGGTCACCAGCGGACCCGGCCCGTCGCTACCCGAAGCGCTGCCGAGGACGAGGACGGAGATCGAACGGTCCTCGGCGAGGAGCTTCGCGAGTTCGTCGCGGCTCTTGCCTTCGCGGATGTAGATCGATGGCGGCTGGCCGGTCATCGAAACTGCCACGTCGGCGTGCTGGGCGACCACGGTCTCGGCCTGCTGGCGCGCTTCCTCGCGCATCAGCTCGACCACAGAACCCCACTGCTGTCCTTCCGGCGGGTCCATGACGTAGAGCATGGCAACCCGGCCGCCGGTGCGCTTGGCGCGGCGGCAGGCATAGTGCAGGGCGTTGCGCATCTCCGGACTCTCGTCGACCACGACGAGGAAGACGCGCTCGCCGGGCCTGGGCTGCTCGCTCATGTTCCTTCCCCCCTGTTCTACAGACGCCGCATGACCGCGCCGCCGAGATACCCGACCAGCAGCGCCATCAGGATGGCTCCCAACCCATAAAGGGCCCCCTCATGCGCCGACCAGCCCGCAAGCTGGGCGCTGAAGCCGACCTTGCCGACCGGCAGCGGCCGCGAGATGGCTGCAACGATCTTCCCTTCGCGCAGCAGATAGACCCGGATGTCGTAGACGCCTTCCGGCAGCCGTGACGGAAAGGGCAGGTCGACGCGGAACAGCCGGCCCGCCTGGACGGTGACCTGGCCGATGGCCGCAGGATAGAGACCCTCCCGCCGCTTCACCTCGACGAGGCCGGCGCGGAAACGCGCCAGCTCCGCGGCATCGCGCGGCGTCGCCGGCTTCAGGCTGGCGAGCCGGTCCTCGAGCGACAGGATC
This sequence comes from Reyranella sp., assembly GCF_965227665.1. GTDB lineage: Bacteria > Pseudomonadota > Alphaproteobacteria > Reyranellales > Reyranellaceae > Reyranella. Next base: position 3,900,071 of record NZ_OZ245767.1, on the reverse strand, counting down.
TCGCCGCCCGCCCCGCGCGCCAGCAGGCGCTGCAGCGGCTGGCTGGCGGCGATGGCGTAATAGGCCGGCACGTCGTCGAAGGCCTGCCGCCCGGTATTCAGCCAGATCCCCATGAAGCGCTGCTTGCGCATCACCGTCTCGCGGGCCGGCGGACCGGCCACGACGACAACGATCTCGCCGGGCGGGTCGAACATGCCGAACAGCAGGATGCTCTCGCCCTGAAAGGCCGAGGTGATCGACACGCGGGCGAGCGACAGATCGACGATCAAATCGGGGGTCGTGGACTCGGTCGGGACCGAGGGCGGGACGGTCGCGTCGGGTGGACCGCCGATCCCAGGAGTCGCCAGGCCGCCCGGGGCCGGCTCCAGACGCGGGCCCTGTGCCAGCACGTCGGTCGCGCCGGCGAGAAGCGCGAGGCTGGCGAGCAGGCCGAGCCACTTCATGGCAGAACCTCGCGGGCGCCGAGCGAATAGAGCGAGCTCGGCGTCCGCAGCAGCTCGGTCAGGAGTTCGGCCGCCACCGCCAGGATCAGCAGCGACATCAGCGCCCGCAGCGCGAGACCGGGCAGCTTGGCGGCGATCCGGGCGCCGATCGGGGCGCCCACGACACCGCCCAGGATCAGCAGCAGCGCCAGCACGACATCGACGGTGCCGTTGGTCGCGGCCTGCAGGAAGGTGACGTTGGCCGCGACGAACAGGATCTGGAAGTTAGACGTGCCGATCACTACCGCCGTCGGCATGCCCAGCAGATAGATCATGGCCGGCACCAGCACGAAGCCGCCGCCCACGCCGAGGATCGCCGACAGGACGCCGATGATGAAGCCCAGCCCGAGCGGCAGCAGGGCGCTGATGTAGAGCTTGGACTTGTAGAAGCGCAGCTTCAGCGGCAGCCGGTGCACCAGGTAGTGGCTGTGCAGCTTGCCGCGCGGCCCCTCGGGATTGCGCTTGCGCTTGAAGTAGGTGCTCAGGCTCTCCGCCAGCATGAGCAGTCCGATGGCCGACAGCATCACGACGTAGAGCACCGCGATCACGAAGTCGATCTGGCCGATGCGCTTCAGGTAGGTGAAAAGCCAGACACCGGCCGACGAGCCGAGCATGCCGCCCGCCAGCAGCACCAGGCCCATGCGGAAATCGACATTACCGCGCCGCCACTGGACCTGCAGCGAGGAGATCGAGTTGGACACCACCTGGTTGGCCTGGCTGGCGACGGCGACGGCCGGCGGGATACCGACGAAGATCAACAGCGGCGTGGCAAGAAAGCCTCCGCCGACTCCGAACATGCCCGAGAGGAGTCCTGCTGCGGCGCCGAGGCCCAGCAGCAGGAACACGTTCATCGAGAGTTCGGCGATGGGGAGATAGATCTCCACGCCAGTCTACTTCAGCAGGATGTTGGTGATCTCGCGCAGCTGCGTGCGGGCGCGCAGCAGATAGAAGCCCTGCGCGAGCAGGTGATTGGGGATCAGCAGCGCATCGGGATAGCCGTTCCAGACGATCCACGGGTCGAGCTGGGCGGCGATTCGGAAGGTGTCGACCGTGCCGTTCCAGGCGGTGGTCAGCTCGCGGTCGCGGATGACGTTCTGGAAGTCGACGCCGAGATCGCGCAGCAGCAGGTAGTAGACGTAAAGGCGGCCCTTGTTGAAGTAGAAGATGTCGTCGCACCTGGCATCGAACAGGTCGCCGGCCTTCTCGATGACATGCTGGTCGATCGCCGCCGAATCCGAACCGAGATCGTTGGCGATGCGGTCGAGCAGCGCCTGCAGATTGTCGGCCCGCCGTTCGAACACCGCCTGCCCGGAACCCAGTCGCTTGTTGTAGGCGATCAGCCTGTCGCGGCCGGCGCGATACTTCTGGGCCGAGGTCGTCGACGGCAGCAGAGACACGCTCGGCTGCCACAGCCAGATGTTGGGCTGTTCGTTGAGGAAGCCGCGCGCCTGCTCGAGGTCGCGGTCGGTCTGGCTCGAACCGCGCGTGCGGCCGAGCTGATCCATCAGCTCCGTGCTGAAGCGGCCAAGCGCCGACATGATGCCGCGCTGGAAGTTCGGCATGTTGTCCAGCAGCCCGGCGGGCGTGAAGAAGGGCATCATCGGCGTCCAGGTGTGGACGTTGACCTCACGGTTCACGAGGTCGGCCGCGGTGGCCACCGCCTTGCTTTCGCCAGGCGCGACGTTGTGGGCCGTGAACTGCGGATCGTCGTCGATATCCTCGGTCACCAGCGCACCGACCGGGTAGTAGAGGATGAGCAGCAGGACGAGGATGCGCCACGTCCACCCCCAGATCTTGCGGCCGCCTGACGAGGGGACGGAACTCGTGACGGCCGGGCGCCATCCCCGCATGCGATCCCAGCTTCGCCGCCACCAGGAAGGCTTGGCCGACGAGGGTGCGCTGTAGTCCGGTTCGAATGTCATGGCACACCTTACCATTCGCCTCGTGACGAAACAGGGGCGCGGCCTGCTAGAGTGCGCAGAATGTTATCAATGGAGTGGGTGGAATGGCTCTCGATCCGGAATCCCAGCGGCTGATCGACCTCATGGCGGCGGCAGATCGCCCGGCCTGGAACACGCTGAGCCCGCAAGCCGCCCGCGATCTCTATCTTTCGTTGCGTCCCGGTGCGCAGGGCCCGCGCCCGGCCGACGTGACGGTCATGGATCGCACCATCCCCGGCCCGGCGGGCGACCTGTCCGTCCGCCTCTATCGCCCGGCCTCCGCTCCTGCCGACGCCAAGCTGCCGGCGCTGGTCTACGCCCATGGCGGCGGCTGGGTGTTCGGCAATCTCGACAGCCACGACGTGCTGTGCGCCCAGCTCGCGCTGGAAGCCGGCATTGCGGTATTCCATGTCGACTACCGCCTGGCGCCCGAGGCGCGCTTTCCCGGCGCTTTCGACGATGTCGTGGCGGCGCTGCAATGGGTGGCCGCCCACGGCGCGTCGGTCGGCATCGATCCGACGCGCCTCGCCATCGGCGGCGACAGCGCCGGCGGCAACCTCGCCGCCGCGGTCTCGATCTGGGCGCGCGACCATGGCGGGCCGAAGCTCCAGATGCAGCTTCTGGCCTATCCGGTGACCGATGCCGTCGCCCGTGCCGAATCCTACCGGCATTTCGAGGACGGCTACGGGTTGAACGCCGCCACCATGGAGTGGTTCTTCGACCACTACACGCCCGACAAAGCGAGCCGCGGCGACTGGCGCGTCTCGCCGCTGCGCGCCGCCTCGCTCGGCGGCCTGCCGCCGGCGCTGGTCGTCACCGCCGGTTACGATCCGCTGCGCGACGAGGGCCGCGCCTATGCCTGGCGCCTGCAGCAGGAGGGCACGCAGGCCGACCTGGTCGAGTTCGGCGGCATGCTGCACGGGTTCCTGAGCTCGCCGATGCTGCTGCACGGCGCCCGTCGCGGCACGACGCTCTGCGCCGCGGCCCTGCGTGAGGCGCTGGTGCTGCGCGCCCAGTGACGGCCAGAGCATGACCAGCGCCACCGCCCGCGGCGCCGCGCCCGTCGGCATGGCGCTGCCGGGGCTGGTGATCGCCGTCTGCATGATCGGCGACACGCTGCTCTATGCCGTGCTGCCGCTCTACCATGAGGAGTTCGGCCTCTCGCTGGCGATGGTCGGCGTGCTGCTGTCGCTCAACCGCTGGATCCGCCTGCTCGCCAATTCCGCCGTGGCCCATCTTGGCGAGCGCCTCGGCCCGCACGCGCTGATGATCGCGGCGGCGCTGGGCTCGGCCTTGTCGACGACCATCTACGGGCTGGTCGACGATCCGACGGCCCAGGTCCTGGCGCGCATCCTCTGGGGCATCTCCTACGCCTCGCTCAATCTCTCGACCCTGGCCTATGCCGTCAGCGACCGCGCCAACGCCGGCAAACGGGTCGGCGCCAGCCGCGCCGCCATCGGCCTCGTGCAGGCGATGTCGCTGGTGGGCGGCGCCTGGATCGTGCTCGAGCTCGGCGCCCGCTCGGTGTTCCTGATCTACGGCGGTCTGACCCTGATCGCGCTGGTCGCCGCGATCGCCCTGCCCCGCCTGCCGCGCGAACCCGTCGCGAAGAAGGGCTTCAAGCTGCCGGTTCCCCACCGGCTGGAGGTCTGGGGCTTCGTCTTGGGTTTCGCGGGCGACGGCGTCTTCCTGCTCACCCTTGCCTTCCTGATGAAGGACTCGATCACCTCGGTCGCGCCGGTGATGGCGACGGCGATGCTGCTGGCGCTGCGCTGGCTGGTGGAAGTCACGACCGGGCCGCTCGGCGGCTGGATCGGCGACCGTTTTGGGGCGCGGCGCATCGCCATCGCAAATGCGGCTCTCCTGGTCGGCGGTTTTGTGCTGATCGCGGCGGATCACGAGTTGCTGGGCGCGCTGATGATCGTGATGACCCGCGGCATGTTCAACACGCTGATCCCGGTGCTGGTGATCGAGCGCGGCCACGGCACCGTCCTGTCCAGCCAGGCGAGCTACTCGACCTGGCGCGACTTCGGCGCTGCGGTCGGGCCGCTGACCGCCCCGTGGCTGTTCCTCGCCATCCCGCAGGCGCCGCTCTACGCGGCGCTCGCTCTCGCCCTCGGGGTCAGCGGCTATTTCTGCCTGGTCCGCCGCTGAACCAATCGCGCGCGATTTGATTCCAATATACTTGCAGACGGAAATATCTCGGCGCATATACGGCCGATGACGCCTCCTTCTTTTTCCGCCACCCTGAACCTGCTTCGCGCCACCGCGCGCCTCGAGGAGCGCTTTGCCGGCGAGCTCGGCTCCGTGCACGGACTTGCCCTCAAGGAGGTGCTGCTGCTGATGCATCTCGAGCGCGCCCCGCTGAAGCGCCTGAGTCGCATCGACCTTGCCAAGCGGCTCTATGTGAGCCCCTCGACCGTGACCCGCATGACCAACCCGCTGGAGAAGCTGGGCTGCGTCGGCCGCGAAGCCGATCCGCGCGATGCCCGCCTCTCCTACGTCGTCCTCACCGAGGCAGGCGAGCGGCTGGTTGGCGAGGCCCGGGCAACGCTCGAACGCATGGCCGCCGATCTGTTCCGCGACCGCTGGACCAAGGCCGAGATCGCCACCCTGGCCGACCTGCTCGGGCGCCTCACCGCCGGTCAGCCGGGAGACCTGTCGTGATCCATCTCGTCTGCGGCTCGACCGGCGCCGGAAAGACCACCTATTCGAACGAGCTCAGCCAGCAGGTGCGGGCGCTGCCTCTGTCGATCGACGACTGGATGGTAACGCTGTTTGCGCCCGACACTCCCCCGCAGATGAGCTGGCCCTGGATCGAGGAGCGTGTGCTGCGCTGCGAGCGGCAGATCGTGGCAACGGCCCTTGCTCTTGCCCGTACCGGCGTCCCCTCGATCCTCGATCTCGGCCGCCAGCGGGCCGACCAACGTCGTCGCGTCGCCCAACGGGCCGCCGAAGCCGGCGTCGGGGTGCGCCTGCATTTCCTCGACATCCACGCCACCGAGCGCTGGCGTCGCGTCGAGGCGCGCAACGAACAGCAGGGCGAGACCTTCCGCGTGAAGGTCTCGCGACCGATGTTCGATTTCATCGAAGCGATCTGGCAGCCGCCGACCGCGCAGGAAATGTCGGCCCTCGACGGCGTGCGCGTCGCGGCTTAGCGGAACACGTCCTTGCGGTGGCGCACCTCGGCGAACACCGAGACCGGGTCGGCGCCGGCGAGGCCGACCGCGGCCTGGACCGCCGGCACGTCGACGCGCAGGAACGGGTTGGTGGCCTTCTCCTCGCCGAGCAGTGACGGCACGGTGGCCTCTCCGCGGGCACGCGCCGCATCGATCGCCGCCGAGCGCGCCTTGAGCTGCTGGTTCCCGGTTTCGACCGTCAGCGCAAAGCGGGCGTTCGACTGCGTGTACTCATGCGCGCAATAGACCCGCATCTCGTCGGGCAGCGCGCGCAGCCGGCTGAGCGAGGTCCAGAACTGCTGCGGCGTGCCTTCGAACATGCGCCCGCAACCGAGCGCAAAAAGCGTGTCGCCGCAGAACAGCGCCTTCTGGTCGCGAAAGGCATAGGCGATGTGGCCGCTCGTGTGACCCGGCACGAAGAATATCTCGGCCTCGGCTTCGCCGACCCGGTAGCGGTCGCCATCGTCGACCTCGACATCGATGCCGGGGATGCGGGCGCGGTCCTGGCGCAGGCCGACGATGGTGCAGCCGGTCGCCTGCTTGATCTCGAGGTTGCCGCCCACGTGATCGCCGTGGTGGTGGGTGTTCAGGATATGCGTGATCTTCCAGCGGCGCTTTTCGGCCTCCGCGAGGACCGGCCCGGCCACGGCCGGATCGACGACAGCCACGGCGCCGCTCTGCGGTTCGCGCATCAACCACACGTAATTGTCGTTCAGGACCGGGATACGGACAATGTCTAGCGTTGTGCTCATGATGCAAGGCTAGCAGAGCTGGCTTGCGCCGGCCATGGTCCGCAGGCGCCGGTTTCTGCTACAGTTCCGAGCATGTGGAGCAACGTCCTCGACCTTGAGGAATTCTACGGCAGCACGCTCGGTCAGATGACCCAGCGGCTCCTGCGCACCCGCCTGCGCGAAGTCTGGCCGAACGTCCGGGGCGAGACGGTGCTGGGGCTCGGCTTCGCCCAACCCTTGCTGCGTCCGTTCATGGAAGAAGCCGGCCGCACGCTGGCCTTCATGCCCGCCCAGCAGGGCGTCACGCGCTGGCCGCGCGAAGGGCGCAACCTCGCGACCCTGGTCGACGAACTCGACCTGCCGTTGCCCGACCGCTCGGTCGACCGGGTGGTGCTGGTCCATGCCGTCGAATGCACCGAACAGCTTCGCCCGATGTTGCGCGAGATCTGGCGCGTGATGGCCGATGGCGGTCGCATGGTCGTCGTGGCGCCGACGCGCACCGGATTCTGGTCGCAAGTCGACCGTTCGCCTTTCTATCAGGGCCATCCCTACTCGGCGGGTCAGCTCAACGCCTTGTTGCGCGCCAACATGTTCGCGCCGCTGCGCCAGACGCGCGCGCTCTACATGCCGCCCACCCGGTCGCGGCTCATGATGCGCATGGCACCGACCTTCGAACGCTTCGGCCAACGCTGGCTCGGTCGCTTCGGCGGCGTCAATGTCATCGAATCCGGCAAGCAGCTCTTTGCCGGCATTGCCGAGCGCAGCCAGCCGCAAGCCGTCGCCGTGCGGCCCAAGCTGCGCGTTGCCAGTTCGCGTGACACCCCGCGGATCGCGGGAGCCGCGCGCACGACCGAGGACGGCGACAAGCCCGCCTCCTGAATCAACGAAGAAAGAACGACATGGCTTTTTCTCCGCGCGTCATCGCGCTGCTGGGTTTTGGCGAAGCCGGCTCGGCCATCGCCCGCGGTCTTGCGACCGACACCGGATGGCGCGGTCCTGCGAAGCCCGGTGACAATGCCCCGCGTCGTGTCATCGCCATCGACACCGCGCTCGACAAGGATCCGCGCGGCACGGCGCTGGGTAAGACCGCGCGCTCCCTCGATGTCGCGATCGCCGACAGCTACACCGAGGCGCTGCGCGAAGCCGATCTCGTGATCTGCGCCGTACAGGGCGAGCATGCGCTCTCGGCCGCACGATCGGCCGCGCCGCTCCTGAAGGAGGGCGCGCACTATCTCGACCTCTGCACCGTCACCGGCAGGATGTCGGACGAGGATCGCGCCGAGATCGAAAGGGGAGCGGGACGCTACGTCGACATCGCCGTGATGGGCGGCTTCTTCAAGCAGGGCATCAAGGCGCCGATGCTGGTGGCGGGCGAGGATGCCGCCGAGGCCGTGGCCTGGATGAACGCCAACGGCTTCGTCGCCACCTTGCTGGGACCCAAGCCCGGCAGCGCCTCGTCGGTGAAGATGCTGCGCAGCACCCTGGTGAAGGGCATCGAGGCGCTGGGCGTCGAGGCGCTGGTCGCGGCACAGCGCCAGGGCATCCTCGACGAGGTGCTGGGCTGCCTGGGCGACGCCGATTCGATGGGGCTCGCCGGCTTCATCACCATGCTGGTGCAGACGCATGTCGTTCATGCCCATCGTCGCTGGGAAGAGATGGGACTGGTCGCGCAGACGCTGCGCGAGACCGGTGTCGATCCGCTGATGACGGAAGTCATCGAGAAGAGCCATCGGCGCACGGTCGACGCCCATATCGCGCCGGCCGACGGCCAGGTGCCGAGCCTCGAGGAGGCGCTGAAGATTCTCTCGGAGCGGGTGATCGGTGGACGCTGAGATCAGGACGGGCGAGGTCTTCGACCGGCTGGTGACGCTTCTCACCGAGGCCAAAGCGAAGTTCCGGGTCATCGAGCATGCCCACGAGGGCAAGTCGGAAGCCATCAGCGCCATTCGCGGCAACCGTCCCGACCAGGCCGCCAAGGCCATGGTGCTCGACGTGCGCGGCGGTGGCGGCGGCAAGCGTCATGTGCTCGCGATCCTGCCGGGCAGCCGCAAGCTCGACTTCGCCGCCGTCGCCGCCCTGTTCGAGGCGCGCAAGTGCGGCTTCGCTTCGCCGGACACCGCGCAGGCGCTGACCGGCTGCGTCATGGGCGCGGTGCCGCCCTTCGCGCTCAATCCCGACCTTTCGATCGTGGTCGAGGAAGACCTGCTGGCCAACGAGACGCTGTTCTTCAACGCCGGCCGGCTCGACCGCTCGATGGAGCTCGACACGAAGGACTGGCTGGCGGTCGCCAGGCCGCGCCTCGCCCGGATCGCAACGCGTGACTGACCTCTGGTGCTTTGGTCCCGCGACCGAGGCCGATTTCGAACCCTTGCTGATGCTGCGGACCGAGGTGATGCGCGAGCATCTCGAACGGGTGGGCCGCTACACGCCCGAACGGTCGCGCCGCACGTTCCGCGGTCATTTCGACGAACCCGGGATGCGCCTTCTCCTGCTGGCCGACAGGCGCGTGGGCTGCGTCGGCTTTCGCAAGCACGACCACGAGATCAAGATCGACTCCTTCTATCTCAAACGTCGCCTGCACGGGTCGGGCCTCGGCACGAAAATCCTGATGACACTGCTGGCCGAAGCCGACACGGCCGGCCTGCCCGTGCGTCTCGAAGTGCTGAACGGCAGCCCGGCCGAGCGATTCTACCTGCGCCACGGTTTCGTGAAACTCAGGCAAGACGAGATCGAGGGCTTCTATGAGCGCCCCGCATCTTCATGGGCGCGCGCCACTGCCGTGGCGCAATCATGATCATGAGCGCCACGGGAGTGGCGCGCTCCTTTGATCAATCGCGCCTGAGCATAAAGACGGCCTGCTCGCCGATCAGGTTGGCGAGCAGCGGCGGCAGGTTGATGCGGCGGCTCTTGCTGTTGAGCACGATGCCGCGCTCGATGCGCACGCCCATGGTGCGGCAGAGCGCGCGGAAATCGTCGATGCTGCAGAGATGGATGTTGGGCGTGTCGTACCACTTGTGGGGCAGCGACGCGGTTTCGGGCATGCGGCCACCGAACACGAGCCGCAGCCGCACCTGCCAGTGCGCGAAGTTGGGAAAGGACACGATGGCGTGCTTGCCGACGCGCAGCATCTGCTCAAGCACGCGCCGCGGCTCGCGCGTGGCCTGCAGCGTCTGGCTCAGGATGACATAGTCGAACGCATCGTCGGGATAGTCGCGCAGGTCGGCATCGGCATCGCCCTGGATGACGGAGAGGCCGTTGGCCACGCAGGCGTTCACGCCGGCCTGGCTGAGCTCCATGCCGCGCGCATCGACGCCCTTGGCGTTCATGAGATGGGCCAGCAGCGCGCCGTCGCCGCAACCGACGTCGAGCGCGCGGGTGCCCGGCTCGACCATGTCGGCGATGAGCTGCAGGTCGACGCGGATCGGGGCGTTCATCAGTGGGCACTCCGGAGGCCGCGGGCCGAAGCGGCGCCCTTCAGGAAGCCCGAGAGGGTTCGGAACATCTCGGGCTCGTCGAGCAGGAAGGCGTCGTGGCCCTTGTCGCTGTCGACCTCGACGAACGACACGTTGGCGGCGGCGGCATTGAGCGCATGCACGACCGCGCGGCTCTCGCGCGTCGGGAACAGCCAGTCGCTGGTGAAGGACATCAGGCAGAAGCGCGTGGCCGTTCCCTTGAAGGCGTTGGCCAGCACGCCGCCATGCGCGCCGGCGAGGTCGAAATAGTCCATCGCGCGCGTGATGTAGAGGTAGCTGTTGGCATCGAAGCGGTCGACGAAGGTCGAGCCCTGGTGGCGCAGGTAGCTTTCCACCTGGAAGTCGGCATCGAAGCCGAAGCCCAGCGCGTCGCGGTTCTGCAGGGAGCGGCCGAACTTGCGCTGCAGGGCCTGCTCCGAGAGGTAGGTGATGTGCGCCGTCATGCGGGCAACGGCCAGGCCGCGCGCCGGATTGGTCTGGTGCAGGCGATAGTCGCCGCCCTTCCACTCCGGGTCGGCCATGATCGCCTGGCGGCCGACCTCGTGGAACGCGATGTTCTGCGCCGAATGATGCGCGGCGCAGGCGATCGGCACGGCCGAGAAGACACGCCTGGGATAGCTGGCGGCCCATTCGAGCACCTGCATGCCGCCCATCGAGCCGCCGATCACGCAGAAGAGATCGGGAATGCCGAGATGGTCGAGCAGCGCCGCCTGCGCCCGCACCATGTCGCCGATGGTCACGACCGGGAAACGCAGGTTCCACGGCTGACCGGTCGCGGGCTCCCGCGCCTGCGGGCCCGTGGTGCCCATGCAATGGCCGAGCACGTTGATGCAGATGATGAAGTAGCGGTCGGGATCGAGGATCTTGCCCGGCCCGATCAGGGTCTCCCACCAGCCCTCCTTGCCGGTGACGGGATGGCGGTCGGCGACGAACTGGTCGCAGGTCAGGGGATGGCAGACCAGGATGGCGTTGGACTTCGCGTCGTTCAGCGTACCGTAGGTCTGGTAGGCCACCCGGTAGGGCCCGAGATCGACGCCGCAGTCGAGCCGCAACGGCCGGTCCACGCCCAGGATCGCGTGGCGGCACTGGGCGAGCGCCTTGCGTTCCGCATCGGTCAGGTCGTCGAGCACTGCCCACTCCAACGAAAAAGCCCCCGACCGGAAGGGCGGGGGGCTTTTGCGAGCACTCCGACCTTTTAGCGGTGTTTAACGTGGCCGCAAGCCGGTCGGCTCAAATTCCACGGAGAGGCTCTATACGGTCGCGGGTGGCGGGAGGCAAGCCTCTTGCGGCTTGTTTGCCTTTACGCGGGCAGTGCGGACGTAGTATCGCCGCTGCGCACAGGAAAAAACGGCCTAATGGACGCTCCCAGTCTCGACAGCTTGCGGCAGGAAATCGACGCCATCGACACCGAATTGCACGGCCTGATCCGCCGTCGCGCGGAGGTCGTCGGGCATATCTCCGCAACCAAGCCGGCGGGTGGCCTCGCCTTGCGTCCCGGCCGGGAGGCGCAGGTCCTGCGCAAGCGGCTGGCGACCCATGAGGGCGGGTTTCCGTCCGGCGCGGTCTATCGCATGTGGCGCGAGATGATGAGCGCCTTCACCCTGATCCAGACACCCGGGCTCAAGATCGCCATCTGCCGGCCGGACGATCAGCCGGGCTACTGGGACCTCGCCCGCGATCATTTCGGCTGCCAGATCCCGTTCGTCGCCCACGACACGCCGGCCGGCGTCCTGTCCGCCGTCCGCGCCGGACCGACGACCCTCGGCATCGTGCCGGCTCCGCTCGAAACGGACTCGAGCCCCTGGTGGCCCCTGCTCGCCGGCAAGGACACGACCCTGCCGACCGTGGTGGCCCGTCTTCCCTTCCTCGCCATGCCGAATGCCCGGGCGCGCGGCATCTCGGCCTTCGTGCTGGCCCGCATCGACGCCGAACCGAGCGGTTCGGATCGAGCCCTCCTGTCGGTCGAGGCGAAGAACGGCCTGAGCCGGGACCGCATCGCCGCCGCGCTCGCCAAGGCCGGCCTGCCGGCCTTCACGTCGGCGCTCGACCAGGTCATGGCCGGGGTGCATCACTACCTCGTCGAGGTCCCGGGCGTGATCGCCGACGACGATACGCGCCTGCGCGACCTCGAAGCGGCCCTGGGACTGGAAAAGGGTTGCGCGGCCGCGATCGGCGCCTATGCCGTGCCGATCGACGCCAAATCGTGATCTGAACATTCAGAGGAGACTGGCATGAGCGCGCTCACCCCGCGTCCGGGCATCATGAAGATCGCGCCCTATGTGCCGGGCAAGGATTCGATCGACGGCAAGGAGACGATCGCCAAGCTGTCGTCCAACGAGGGCGCCCTCGGCCCCTCGCCGAAGGCGATGGCGGCCTATGCCAAGGCGGCCTCCGAGCTTCACCGCTATCCCGACGGCGACACGGCGAAGCTGCGCAAGGCTCTGGGCCGTCACTACGGCCTCGATCCGGCCCGCATCGTCTGTGGCGCCGGCTCCGACGAGATTCTGAACCTGCTGGTGCGCGCCTACTGTGGTCCCGGCGACGAACTGCTCTACAGCCAGTACGGCTTCCTGATGTACGCGATCAACGCGCTGGGCGTCGGCGCGACCCCGGTCGCGGCACCGGCCAAGGACTATGGCAGCGACATCGACGCGATGCTGGCGGCGGTGACCGACAAGACCCGCATCGTCTGCCTCGCCAATCCCAACAATCCGACCGGGACCTACGTCACCAAGGACGATGTGCGCCGCCTGCATGCCGGCCTGCCGAAGAACGTGCTGCTGATCATCGACGCGGCCTATGCCGAGTATGTCAGCCGCAACGACTACGAATCGGGCGTCGAGCTGGTCGACCAGGCCGAGAACGTGGTTATGACCCGCACCTTCTCGAAGATCTACGGCCTGGGCGGGCTGCGTCTCGGCTGGATGTACGGGCCGGCCGGGATCGTCGACGTCATGAGCCGGCTGCGCCAGCCGTTCAACGTCAACCTCCCGGCGCAGATCGCCGGCATCGCCGCCCTCGACGACATCGCCCACACCGACGCCAGCCGCACCAACAACGACATCTGGCTGCCGTGGCTCAGCGCCGAGCTCGCGAAGCTCGGCCTCGAGCCGGTGCCCAGCTTCGGCAACTTCGTGCTGGTCGGCTTCGGCTCGAAGGAACGCGCCGTCGCGGCCAATGAGTGGCTGATGAACGACGGTCTGATCCCGCGCCTCGTGGCGGGCTACGGCCTGCCCGAGCATCTGCGCATCACGGTCGGAACCGAGGCCGAGGTGAAGGCGGTGCAGGCTTCGCTGGCCCGCTTCGTGGCCGCGAAATGACCGAACCCCTGTTCGACAAGATCGCGCTGATCGGCATCGGGCTGATCGGCGGCTCGATCGCGCTGGAGGCCCGCAAGCGTGGCCTGGCCCGCTCGATCGTGGCCGCCACGCGCAGCCCCGAGACGGCGGCCCTCGCCAACAGGCTGAAGCTTGCCGATCATTGCGGCACCGACCTCGCGGAAGCCTGCCGGGATGCCGACCTGGTGATCGTCTGCACGCCGGTCGGCGCCTGCGGACCGGCCGCCCACGCCATTGCGTCGAGCCTCAAGCCCGGCTGCATCGTGTCGGACGTGGGCTCGGTGAAGCAGACGGTGATCGCCGACATGGCGCCGCACATCCCGAAGGGCGTGCATTTCGTGCCGGCCCATCCGGTCGCCGGCACCGAGAATTCCGGCCCCGAAGCCGCGCTGCTCGATCTGTTCCAGGGCCGCTGGTGCATCCTGACGCCGCTGCCCGACAGTGATGAGGCCGCCGTCGCCAAGCTCGAATCTTTCTGGAAGGGTCTCGGCAGCCAGGTCGAGCGCATCGATCCCAAGGACCATGACCGCATCCTGGCCATCACCTCGCATCTGCCGCACCTGATCGCCTATACGATCGTGGGCACCGCCGACGATCTCGGCGGCCACCTCAACAGCGAGGTCCTGAAGTTCGCCGCCGGCGGCTTCCGCGATTTCACGCGCATCGCCGCCTCCGATCCCACCATGTGGCGCGACGTGTTCATGAACAACCGCGAGGCCGTCCTCGAAGTGCTGCAGCGCTTCCAGGAAGATCTCTTCTACCTGCAGCGCGCCATCCGCTGGGGCGAAGGCGACAAGCTGTTCGACCTGTTCACGCGCACCCGCGAGATCCGCCGCGCCCTGATCCACCTCAACCAGGCCTAGGATTGGACGCGCCCGCAGGAAACGCCTCGACCAGGCCCCTGTGGGTCTTCGGCTACGGCTCGCTGATGTGGAACCCCGGCTTCGCGACGCCGGAGACGCAGGCGGCGCGACTCCAGGGCTGGCACCGCGCCTTCTGCATCTATTCGGAACACTATCGCGGCACACCCGAGAGGCCGGGGCTCATGCTCGGCCTGCTGCCCGGCGGCTCCTGCCGCGGCCTGGCGCACCGGCTGCCCGACGCCGCCTACGACGAGGTGCGGCGATACCTGATCCATCGCGAGATCGACAATGACGGCGTGTATGTGGAGACGGTCCGGCCGATCCGGCTCGACAACGGCCGGGTGGTGCCATCGCTCGTCTATCTCGCCGATCGGTCGCACCGGCAGTTCGCCGGGAAACTGCCGGAGGCTGAGGCGGTGCGCCTGATCCGCCAGGGCCGGGGCGCCACCGGCACCAGCTTCGATTATGTGCTGAACACGGTCGCCCATCTCGGCGAGCTGGGCCTCAACGACCGCCCGCTCGAGAGGCTGGCCCGCACCGCCGCCGGCGGCACGGGATCCTGAAGGTTTAGCGGCGCGCGGCTTCGGTCGCGAAGACCGACTGCACCACGAAGCCGAGTTCTTCCCGCGCCTGCTCGACCGAAAGGCCGAGACGCTGGCGCAGCACGACCCAGCTTTCCGGCGCGATGGCCAGGGCCAGGGCGGTCAGGGTCCGCTGCCGCGACTCCGCCGGCAGCGCGCCCAGCTCGGCACTGAAGGCCTGCGAGAGTTGCGCGGTGTTGGCGCTGTAGATCTGCGAGATCATGTCGGCCGCTTCCGGCGACCGGCGCTGCAGCGTCTCGACGAAAGTCCACATCGGGCGGAGCTGCTCGTAGCGGTCGGCGCACTGGTCGATCAGGCTGGAGACGCGCTGCTCGATCGGCCCGGCAGAGGCGAGTTCCGGCGCTTCCCCGACCAGGGCGGCCAGCACGCGGCCGAGGACGGCGACGTACAGTTCGGCGGTGTCGGCGAAGTGCTGGAACACGGTGCGGGCGGAGACCCCGGCCATCTGGGCAATGTCGCGCACGATCGGCGCGACCTGCCCCGCCGCGGCGAGGGCCAGGGCCGAGGCCACGATCGATTCGCGCGTGCGGGCGACGCGGTCGCCGCGACCGGCTGTGGGAAGCTGCTTCGTGTGCAGGGTCTGACCGTCCATTCCTGACTCCCGAGCGAGTGTTTGCCGTCTTGTCGGCAACCTTGCCGATCCTGAAGATGACGCAAGCAAATCACTATATATGAAGCTACTACTGCATCGTCATTTCAAGTACTGCGATGCGCTATAAAATCGCGTTCGACGTAAGATTTATGTAAGCCGACGGGGCCCCGATGTCCGAGAAAGTCTTTGCTCCCGCCTCCCTCGCCGCCCAGGCGATGGGATGGATCGACCCGGTCACCCGGGCCGTCGTGCCGCCGATCCACATGGCCAGCACCTATCTGCGCGACGAGGACAACGGATACAGTTCCGGGCGTATCTACGCGCGTGCCGACAATCCCACGTTCGACCAGGCCGAGGCAACGCTCACGGCGCTCGAACGGGGCGCGAAGTCGCTGATCTTTTCCTCCGGGATGAGTGCCGCCACCGCCTGTTTCCTGGCCCTTTCGCCCGGTGACCATGTGGTGGCCTCCAAGGTCATGTACTGGGCGCTGCGCAACTGGCTGATGACCTTCGCCACGCAGTGGGGCCTCAAGGTCGAATTCGTCGACACCGACAAGACCGACCAGGTGGCGGCCGCCGTGAAGCCCGGCCTCACCAGGCTCGTCTGGATCGAGACGCCCGCCAATCCGACCTGGAGCGTGTCCGACATCGCCGCCATCGCGGAGATCGCCCACAAGGCCGGCGCCCTGCTGGGCGTCGATTCGACGGTGGCCACGCCGGTGCTGACGCGGCCGATCGAGCATGGCGCCGACATCGTGATGCACTCCGCCACCAAGTACCTCAACGGCCATTCCGACATCATCGCCGGCGCGCTCACGGGCGCGCGCGACGATGCCTATTGGGCCAAGCTGCGCACCATCCGCGCGCAACTCGGAACCATTCTCGGCCAGACCGAGGCCTGGCTGCTGATGCGCGGCATGCGCACCCTGTTCCCGCGCGTCGCCTGGGCCTGCAAGTCGGCGCAGAGCCTGGCCGAAAAGTTCGCCGAGCATCCCATGGTGGAAGAGGTCCTCTATCCCGGCCTGCCCTCCTTCGCCGGCCACGCGGCGGCGGCAAAGCAGATGGCAGGCGGCTTCGGCGGCATGCTGTCGATCCGGGTGAAGGGCGCCGAGCGCGCGGCCATCGCCACGGCGGCGCGCGTCGAATTGTGGAAGCGCGCCACCTCACTGGGTGGCGTCGAGAGCCTGATCGAGCATCGCGCCAGCATCGAGGGCCCGGGCACGCCCTGCCCGCCGGATCTCTTGCGGCTGTCGGTCGGCGTCGAGGAGAGCAACGACCTGTTCGACGATCTAGACCAGGCGCTGAAGCGCGCCCACAACGCTTAACGGACCTCATTGGAGCGCGCCACTCCCGTGGCGCGCGCCATCGCCGTCTCTTGTCCTAAGCCGGCGTTCCGAACACGGAACCGAGCCCGGCGCCGATGCGCTCGTTCATCATCTCGATCGAGCCGTCGGTATAGGCGGCGATCTTGGCGCCCGCGAGATGACGGGCGAGCGGATACTCGGCCCTGAGACCATTGGCCCCCATCGCCTGGATGCAGTCGGCGATGCGCTGCACCGCCATGTCGGTCGCGAACTTCTTGGCATAAGCGGCCGGCAGGACGGCATCGGCGCCCTCGTCGATCAGGCGCGCCGCGCGATAGCAGAGAAGGCGCGCGGCCTCGAGATCGGTCGCCGCGTCGACCAGCTTCCAGCGCACGCCCTGATGCTCGATCACCGGCTGGCCGAAGGTCCGGCGCTGCTGCGTGTAGCGCACCGCCGTTTCCAGCGAGGCCTGCAGCATGCCGCAGCACATGGCCGCGACGTAGGCGCGGGCGCCGTTGATGCCGGCCAGCGCCGCCTTGAAGGCCTTGCCCGGCGGATGCAGCACCGCCTCGTCGGGCGCGAAATAGTCGACCAGCCGGAAGCCGCCGACTCCGATCGCGTGGCCGCCATGCAGCTCGAACGGCGCCTCGCGATGGAAGCCCGGCCGCTCGGCCTCGATGGCGAGGCAGATGATGCCGCGATAGCCCTGCGCCTTATCGGTCTGCGCATAGGCCACGGAAAGACCCGCCACGGCAGCATTGGTGATCCAGGCCTTCGCGCCGTTGACCTTCCAGCCGCCTTCGACCCTCACGGCTTCCATCTCCAGGCCGCCGAAGTCGCTGCCGACACCGGGCTCGCTGAGACCGGCGCAGCCGATCAGCTCGCCGGTCAGCATGCGCGGCAGCAGGCGCGCGACCTGCGCCGGCTGACCGTCGCGGGCGAAGCGCGCACAGGCATTGTGATGGTTGATCAACGCGAAGGCGAAAGCGAAGTCGTGCCGCGCGATCTCCTCGAAGGCGCGCAGCTTGCAGGAGAAGGACAGGCCCTGCCCGCCATGCTTCTTCGCCAGCTCGATCGTGTTGAGCCCGAAGGCGCAGGCCGCCTTGATGGTCTCGAGCGGATAGCGGCGTTCCCATTCCCAGCGCGCGGCGTTGGGCGCGACCTGTTCTTCGGCGAACGTCTTGGCGCGCGCCACGACGGCGCGCTCTTCGGGGGTGAGGACTTCATCGAGCATGTTCCTGAGATACACGATTGGACCTCGGGCGCAACGGCGGGCTAGAATGGCGGCAATGCGGGTGTAGCTCAGGGGTAGAGCGTCGGCTTCCCAAGCCGTAGGTCGCGGGTTCGAATCCCGTCGCCCGCTCCATAATTTTCGGGCAGGAACGTCGTGATGGATGGCATGGCGCCGGTCGCGGCCAGCGGCGACTTCGCGGCCGACACGGCTGCCTTCTCCGCCTATTGGCGTGACGCTTCGGAGCGTCTCTCCCGCCTGCCCGCCAAGCCCAATCGCGATGCCGCTGCTTACGACGCTGCCGAGAGCGTGAAACAGGCCGCGCGCGAGGCCCGCTTCGCGTTCCTGCGCCGCCACGCGCGCACGCTCTACGACAAGCTGACCGACGATCGGCGGAAGTTCGCGCGCATCGAGCAGCTCGTCTACGACGCCGCCGCCCTCGTGCCCGGCCTCGCACCGACGCAAGCCGAGGTCGCGGCCGAAGCCGAGCTGCGCCAGTCCGAGAAGGACGGCGCGGAGATCGACCAGGGCATCCTCTGCAACCAGTTCCTCGCCGATCCCGACTGCGGCCTGCATCTCTGCCACGCGATGCTTTTGCCCCGCGAGGAGTCGGCGGACGCGCTGGCGAAGTTCCAGCGCGACGGCAGCCTCGATCTCGGCTTTGCGAAGGTCGAGCGCCAGGGCAAGGCGGCGGTGCTGCTCCTGTCGAACAAGCGCTTCCTCAATTCGGAAGACAATGCCACGCAGGCCGCCACGGAGATCGGCGCCGACGTCTGCATCCTCGACCGCCAGAGCGAGGTCGCGGTGCTGCGCGGCGACGTGGTGCCCGAGGGCAAGTATGCCGGCCGCCGCGTCTACAATGCCGGCATCAACCTCACGCACCTCTACTACGGCAAGATCCCGTTCCTGTGGTTCCTGATCCGCGACATGGGGTTCGTGAACAAGATGTTCCGCGGCCTCGCCCGGCCGGACGTGCCCCCCGATGAAGTCTCAGGCGATTCGATCGAGAAGCTGTGGATCTCGGCGGTCGAGACCTTCGCCATCGGCGGCGGCTGCCAGATCCTGCTGGCCTCCGACTTCAACATCGCCGGCCGCGACGCCTACATGACCCTGCCGGCACGCAAGGAAGGCATCATCCCGGCCATGGCGAACCTGCGCCTGTCACGCTTCGTGGGCGACCGGCTGGCGCGCCAGGCGATCATGTACGAGCGCCGCATCGAGTGCGATTCCGAGGTCGGCCGCATGATCTGCGACGAGGTCGTGGCGCCGGAGGAGATCGATGCCACCATCGGGCGCGTCATCGACCGCCTGACCGGATCGGGCGCGGTCGGCGCCATCGGCAACCGCCGCGCGCTGCGGCTCGGGGTCGAGCCGCTCGACACGTTCCGCCGCTACGCCGCGCTCTACGCGCGCGAGCAGGCCTGGTGCCATTTCAGCCCGGCGTTGATCTCGAATCTCGAACAGTACTGGAACGCCGCCAGCCGGCGGGCCTGATCCATCGGTCATTCCAACAACAATAACCTCACCCTGAGGAGCGGTCCGCAGGACCGCGTCTCGAAGGGTGGGAACGCGCACCTTGCCTGTAGCCCATCCTTCGAGACGGCCCTTCGGGCCTCCTCAGGATGAGGTCAGGAGTTAACGAACGACAGAAACCTCAGTGCTCGCGCGGGGCGTGCTTGCCGAGGATGCGCTGCAAAGTCCGGCGATGCATGTTGAGGCGGCGCGCGGTCTCGGAGACGTTGCGGTCGCATTGCTCGAACACCCGCTGGATATGCTCCCAGCGCACGCGGTCGGCCGACATGGGATTGCTGGGCGGCGGCGGCAGCTTGCGGCCGTGCGCGGTCAGCGCCTGCTCGATCGCGTCGGCATCGGCCGGCTTGGCGAGATAGTCGACCGCGCCTTCCTTCACCGCGGCCACCGCGGTCGCGATGTTGCCGTAGCCCGTGAGGACGACGATCCGGATATCGGGACGCGCCTGGCGCAGCGGCCCGACCAGTTCCAGCCCGTTGCCGTCGGCCAGCCGCAGGTCGAGCACGGCAAACGCCGGCGGCCGGGCGGTCTGGGCCAGCGCTTCGGCCACGGAACCCACGGCGGTGACGATGAAACCACGCTGTTCGAGCGCACGCGCGATCCGGTTGCGGAAAGCCGCATCGTCGTCCGCGATCAACAGGGTACGGTCCTTGTTGTTGGTCGCGCCGGCGATGACGGGTGACAAGGGGCGCGGGGCGCCGCTGTCCTGGGTCATGGCGACTCCTTCGACATCGGCCGCTATGTAGCCTTGAAGACGGGATTTGGCCAGCGCACCGAAACGACGGCGCCGCCGCCCGTGTCGTTGCGGTTGCCGAAGGTCACGTTGGCGCCGGTGCGCTCCAGCAGCGTCTTGGCGATGAAAACGCCCAGGCCCATGTGGCCCTCCTGCCCCTGCCGGGTCGAAATGAAGGGCGTCCCGAGCTCGTCGAGCAGCGCCTCCGAGAAGCCCGGCCCGTCATCGACGACCTCGACCTCCGACCATTCGCGGGTCCAGCGGGTGGCGACGCGGACCTCGCGGCGGGCAAAGGACACCGCGTTCTGCACGATGTTTCCGATACCCTGCATGATTTCGGGACTGCGCAGCTGGATCGGCGCCGTCTTGGGCACGCCCTCGCCGACCGGGCCGGCCTCGAAGGCGATGGCGATCTCCTCGCGGGCATAGTTCTGCGCCGCGGCCTCGATCAGGGCGGGCAGCGGCACCAGCGTGTAGGAATCCGAAACGTCGCCCGCGGGATCGGTCGAGAGCCGCGCCAGGATGGCCCGGCAGCGCTCCGATTCGGCGGCCAGCAGCTCGACATCCTCGCGCAGCGGATCGTCGAACTCGATCTCGCGCTGCATCTCCTTGGTGACCACGGCGATGGTCGACAGCGGCGAGCCCAGCTCGTGGGCCGCGGCGGCCGCGAGCGCGCCCAGGGCCGAGAGCTGCTGCTCGCGCGCGAGTGCGGCTTGCGCGGCGGCCAGCGCATCGGCCATCTGGCGGGCCTCCTCGGCCGTCCGCCAGCCATAGAGCGTGATCAGCATGGTGGTGAGCGACAGGCCGGCCCAGACGCCGACCTGGTAGATGTCGGGCAGGTCGGGCGGCGGGCCCCGCCAGGGCAGCGGCTGATAGAACAGGCCCAGCACCGCGATGCTGGCGATCGTGAGCAGGGTGAGCGCGACGTTGCTCGCCAGCGACAGGATGGTGGCGCCGATGGCGACCGGCGCCAGCAGCAGCAGCGAGAAGGGATTGCCGAGACCGCCGGTGAGGTAGAGCAGCACCGCGAGCTGCAGGATGTCGAAGGCAAGGAAGATCGCCGCCTCGCGGTCGTCGATGCGCGCCGAGCCCGGCCGGCCGATGCTGACGGTGAGGTTGAGCAGGGCCGAGAGCGCGATCGTGCCGCCGACCGCCAGGACCGGCATGCCGAAGCCCAGCCCCCAGTGCACGACGGCGGCGGTGAAGGCCTGGCCCGCGACGGCCCCCCAGCGGATGAGGACGAGCGTGCGCAGGCGCACGCCGCCGCGCAGCACGGGCACGGCGCCGGAGCGCCGGGGCGCGGCGAGCGAGGGCTCTGAGGACGGGCGCGCGTCGTCGTCACGCACCGCCACGACCCTATTCCTCGATCATCAGGTGCTTGCGGTGCACGGTCGTGAAGAGCGGGATCCTGCGCTGCACGGTGCGGTCCGGCGGTTCCTTCACCAGCCGGCCGATCTCGCCCAGGATCAGCCCGGTGATGGTCGGCAGCGGCAGCTCGCGCGCCTCGTCGAGGCGCACCCAGCGGATGTCGCCCATCTCGCTGGAATGGCGGATCTCGCCCGACGCATCCTCGGCCCGCGCCATGAAGAAGCGCGCATTGAAGCGGCGCGGCCGGCCGGGCGGCGTCACCGCGCGCGCGATCAGGTCGAGACAGTCGAGCGCCGGCGCCATGCCCTGATCGAGGAAGCCCTTCCAGTGCTCGCCATAGTCCTTCTTCGGCGCGCCACCCGGAAGCGGCTTGCCCAGCATCAGGCCGCTCTCCTCGAAGGTCTCGCGCACCGCGGCGACGGCCAGCGCCCGCGCCCGCTGCGCCGAGGCGGCGCGCATCAGGCGCTCGTTGACGAAGGGATCGAGCGAGGTCGCGACCGGAACGCGCGCATCGTCGGGATCGACCTTGCCGCCCGGGAACACGTAGCGGTTGGGCATGAAGGCATGGGCGGCGGCGCGGCAGCCCATCAGCACCTCCGGCGTGTCGCCCTTCATGCGCACCAGGATCAGCGTCGCGGCATCGCGCGGCCGCAGGTAGGGATAGACCTTGTCGATCTGCTCGACCGGCCGTTCGCTGCCGGGCGTCAGGGGAACTTTGGGGGGCTCGTCGTAGCCTTTGTCGGTGCCGCGGACGACGGCGCCGTCGGGAATGCCTCTTTTGCTCATGCCCGCAAAGTTAAAGGGTCGTTCAGCCCAACGCGAGCGGCATTTCCTGTTCTTCACCTCCCCCCGTATGACGGGGGAGGAAAGCTGATGATCAGAAGCTCCACTCGACCGGCGTGTCGGGGCGGAAGACGGTGATGTCTTTGCCGCCGCCCGGAACCGCCACGCGGTCGGGGATGTCGAGGGGCTTTGCGTGCAGGGTCACGGTCTCCTCGTTTGGCGCGAGGCCGTAGAAGCGCGGGCCGTTGAGAGACGCGAAGGCTTCGAGATGGGCGAGCGCACCCTCTTCCGCAAAGACCTGGGTGTAGACCTGCATCGCCACCGGCGCGTTGAACACGCCGGCGCAGCCGCAGGCGCATTCCTTGGTGTCGGTCGTGTGCGGTGCGGTATCGGTGCCGAGGAAGAACTGCGTGCCGCCCGACGTCGCCGCCCGTCGCAGGGCGAGACGATGCTCCTCGCGCTTGGCGATCGGCAGGCAATAGAAGTGCGGACGGATGCCGCCCTTGAAGATCGCATTGCGGTTGTAGCTGAGATGATGCGGCGTGATCGTGCCGCCCATCCGGCCCGGGTTGGCCTCGACGAAGGCCACGCCCTCGCGGGTCGTGATGTGCTCCAGCACGATCTTGAGGCCCTCGTGGCGCTTCAGCAGCGGCGCCAGCACCTTGTCGAGGAACACCGCCTCGCGGTCGAAGATGTCGACCTCGGGATCGGTCACCTCGCCATGGACCAGCAGCGGCATGCCGGCCTTCTCCATGGCCTCCAGCCCTTTCGCGACCTGGTCCATCGAAGTGACGCCGTGCGCCGAGTTGGTCGTGGCATGCGCCGGATAGAGCTTGGCCGCGACCCACACGCCCTCCGCCTTGCCGCGCGCCAGCTCGGCCGGGTCGGCGCCGTCGGTCAGGTAGCAGGTCATCAGCGGCTCGAAGTTCAGGTCCTTCGGCACCGCGGCGCGGATGCGGTCGCGATAGGCGCTGGCCTCGGCGACCTTCGTCACCGGCGGCACCAGGTTGGGCATGATGATGGCGCGGCCGAACTGGCGGGCGGTGTGCACGGCGCAGGCCGCCAGCATCGCGCCGTCGCGCAGGTGGACGTGCCAGTCGTCGGGACGGCGGATCGTGATGGAAGCGGGGTTCGCGGATGTGGGGGTCGGATGTGCAGAGGCCATGATGCGCTTTCTACGCTTGCTCCCGGGCGGGCTCCAATGTTGATTGCAGGCATGAACGACCTGAACGACGCTGTCGCCTTCGCCCTGGCCGCCCAGTCCAACTGGCCCGCCAGCATGTACATGCCCGACGGGCAGTTCGTGATGACCTACGATTCGGGCGAGAAGGAACCGGACAACGAGGTGCTGGGACCGGTGACGCCGCGCGGCGGGCCGGCGGGCCTCGTCTATCGCGGCGGCCAGAAGATCGCCGAATGGGGCGATGTCGACCGCGCCGACATGACCTTCAGCGTCGCCAAGAGCTATCTGGCCCTGCTCGCCGGCCTGGCGTTGGGCGACGGGCTGATCCGGAGCCTCGACGACAAGGTCGCCGACACGGCGCTCGACGACGGATTCACCAGCGAGCAGAACCGCGACATCACCTGGCGCCACCTGCTGACCCAGACCAGCGAATGGGAGGGCACCGTCTTCGGCAAGGAGGACCGCATCGACCACAACCGCGTGGTCGGCGTCGCCGTGGCCGATGCGCCCAAGGGCACGCGCCGCGCGATGAAGAAGCCGGGGACCTTCTACGAATACAACGACGTGCGCGTGAACCGCCTGTCGCGCTCGCTGCTCCAGGTGTTCCGCGAGCCGCTGCCGCAGGTGCTTAAGCGCCGCATCATGGATCCGATCGGCGGCTCGCAGGGCTGGCGGTGGGACGGCTATCGCAACTCGTTCGACACGATCGACGGCAAGCAGATGCTGTCGGTGCCCGGCGGCGGCCACTGGGGCGGCGGCATCGTCATCTCGGCGCGCGACCTCTCGCTGATGGGAAGGCTCGTCGCACAGGGCGGCGTCTGGGACGGCAAACGGATCCTGCCCGAGGGCTGGACAAGTGAGCTGGTGAAGCCCTGCCCGGTCGCGCCCTTCTACGGGCTGATGTGGTGGCTCAACACCGGCCGCCGGCAGTTCGCCGCCGCGTCCGAGAGCAGCTACTTCGCGCTGGGCTGGGGCAGCCACATCGTCTGGATCGATCCCGAGAACGACCTCGTCACCGTGCTGCGCTGGATCGACCGCAAGAAGGCGCCGGAATTCGTCGAGCGCCTGCTGGGGGCGATCAAGGCATGAGCCTGGATTTCTCCGCCGTCCCCCGCATGCCGGACGGGCGTACTGCCGCCGAACATATCGAAGAGGTCGCCGCCAAGTCCGAGATCGTGCGCGTGCCGATGGGCCCGCGCAGCGCTGGCGGCACCGGGAAGATGATGTGGCACGTGTTCGGCGCCGCAGCCCATAAGCCGATCCTGCTGCTGTTCCATGGCGGCTCGGGCTCGTGGATCCACTGGATCCGCAACGTCCTGCCGCTCTCGGCGCATTTCAGCGTCTACGCCGCCGACTTGCCGGGCCTCGGCGACAGCGACCCGCCCGACGACGTGAACGACATCTGGTCGGTGACGCATTGCGTCGAGGCCGCGATGAAGGAGCTGCTGCCGAAGGACAAGCAATTCGCCATCGCGGGCTTCTCGTTCGGCGGCATGGTCTCGGGCCATATCGCCACCCTGTTCGAGGACCGCATCGAGCGCATCGCGATGGTCGGCGCCGGCGGCCTGAAGGCCACGCGCAAGCCCGGCGCGAAGCTGCACAAGCTCTTGGCCGAGATGCCGCCCGAGACCCTGGCGGCCGAGGCGCGGCGCAATCTCGAGATCCTGATGCTGCACGACCCGAAGAACGTCGACGGCATCGCGATCCACATGCAGATCCTCAACACCACGCGGGCCAAGACCCGCAGCCGCATCATGGGCCAGGCCTTCAAGCTCAGCGAGGTGCTGCCGCGCGTGAAGACGCCGCTCACCGGCATCTGGGGCGAGTTCGATTCGACGACCTATCCGCACATCCAGGAACGCATCGATCTCTTCCGCGCCCTGCAGCCGGACTTCGAGATGAACGTCATTCCCGGCGCCGGCCATTGGGTGGCGTATGAGGCGGCCGAGGCATTCAACGAGGTACTGCTCCGCGTCCTTGCGAAGTGACGAACGCCCGATCGGCCGCCGCCGTCCTGCTGGCTCTTGCCGCGTCGCCGGCCGCGGCCCAGCAGAACGTCGCCAACAATCCGCTGACCGACATCCCCGCGATCCAGGTACAGAACTACCTGCAGCCGGTGATGAGCGGCCAGCCGGGCAGCGGTGCCGACCAGCCCTTCCTGCGCGGGATCCTGCCACACGACACGTTCGGCTGGCCGCAGCTCCTGCGCGCGTCGCTGGCCACCGGCACGACGGTCTGGGGACCGGCCAGCACCGAGAGCGGGCTGGGCGACCTCACGCTGTTCGACGTGCCGCTCTTTCAGCTCGCCAATGCCAAGCTGGGCATCGGGCCGCTCCTCATCCTGCCGACCGCCACCAGCCCGGCGCTGGGTGAGCGCAAGTGGCAGGCCGGCGCGCAGGCCGTCGTGAGCGCCCCCTACGCCTGGGGCCTCGTTGCCGCGCTGGTCGCCTACCAGCAGGCCTTCGACGGCAGCGCGCGGTCGCTCACCATCCAGCCCTTCCTGTTCTACAATCTCATCGACGGCTTCTACCTCCGTTCGAGCGGCATCACGGCGATCGACTTCGGCCGCCAGCGGGCGGTCGTGCCGGTCGGGCTCGGCCTCGGCCGCGTCAAGCGCCTGGACGATGGCAACGTGCTGAACCTGTATCTCGAGCCGCAATACTCGGTGGTGCAGAGCGGCCCCGGGCAGCCCAGCTTCCAGATCTTCGCCGGCTTCAACATCCAGTTCCCGCCGGGCCGCACGCCCTGAGCACCTACCTCATCCTTCGAGACGCGCCGCTTCGCGGCGCTCCTCAGGATGAGGTTAAGTGCTTGAATCGATTCCGTTCATTTCCCGTCAGCCCATCACCCAGCGCGGCAGGCCCAGCGCGATGTCGGGGAAGGCCATCAGCAGCAGGATCAGGGCCAGCATCGCGCCCACGAACGGCAGGGCGCCGCGGATCACGTCGGCGATGGCCCCCGCGGAACGCAGGCTCTGCACGACATAGAGGTTGAGGCCGACCGGTGGCGTCACCAGCGCCGCCTCGATCAGGATGGTGAGCACGATCCCCCACCAGATCGGATCCCAGCCCAGGCCGACCACGATCGGGAACACGAACGGGGTCGTGAGGATCATCATGGAGATGGTCTCCATGAAGCAGCCGAGGATCAGGTAGAACACGATCAGCAGCAGCATGGTGCCGACCTTGCCCAGCCCCAGCGCCTCGATCGCCTTGGCCACGCCGTCGGTCACGCCGATATTGGCCAGCACGAAGTTCAGGAATTGCGCGGCGATGATGATCAGCATGATCATCGCCGTGGTCCGCATCGTGCCCTCGAACACCGCCCTGATCATCGGCCAGGACAGCGCGCGCTCCCAGGCGGCCAGCACCAGCGCCGCGAAGACGCCCATGGAGGCGGCTTCCGTGGGCGTGGCCCAGCCGGCATAGATCGAGCCGACGACGACGCCGAAGATGAACAGCGGCGCCACCAGGTCCTTCAGGCTGCGCAACCGGTCGCGCCAGCTGGTCTCCACCGGCGTGCCGCCCTTGGACGGCCAGACCAGGCAGTAGACCAGGATGATCGCCATGAAGAGACCGGTGAGCAGCAGGCCGGGAATCATGCCCGCAAGGTAAAGCCGCGGCACCGAGGTCTGGGTCAGCAGCCCGTAGAGGATGAAGTTGATCGACGGCGGGATGAGGATGCCGAGCGTGCCGCCGGCCGCCAGCGTGCCGAGGAACAGCGGCTCGTCATAGCCGCGGATCTTGACCTGCGGCAGAGCGACGACGCCGACCGTGGCGGCGGTGGCGACGCTCGACCCCGAGGTCGCCGCGAACATCGCGCAGGTGCCGATATTGGCATGCATCAGGCCGCCCGGCAGCCACGAGAGCCAGGTCGCGATCGCGGCATAGACGCGATGGGCGATGCCCGAGCGCAGCAGGATCTCGCCCAGCATCACGAACATCGGGATGGCGATCAGGATGTATTCGGAGCTGGCGTTCCACACGATGTCGCCCATCGCGAGGTAGAGCGGGATCGACGAGAAGAACTGGTTGAGCGCGAGGCCCAGCACGCCCATCACGGCGGCGACCGGAACGCTGACCGCCAGCAGGGCGACGAGGAGAAGGAGCGCGGTGCCGAGCATGTCTACCTCTTGCCCGCCGTGTTCGAGGGGCCGATGCCCAGAGATCCCAGCTCGCCCTTCACTTCCTCGTCCTGCGACGGCACGCCGATGGTGGCCGCGACGGTGCCGACGTCGCCGCGCAGCAGCGCCAGCAGGCTGCGCAGGAAGGCGAGCACGGTGACGGCGAGGAACAGCACGAAGCCCGCGAACCACGGCGCCTGCGGCCAGGCCAGCGGAATGCGCAGCGGCGTGTTGGAGCGGTTTCCGCCGCTGAGATTGTCGAGGAAGATCTCGCCGGCGCGGTCGACGATGGCGAGGACGAGGATCGCGAGGCCGACGATCGCCACCAGGTCGAACAGCGCGCGGACCCGCGGCCCGAGCGCGCCGTAGAGCACGTCGATGCGGACATGGCCGCGCGTCACCAGCACATGCGCCAGCGACCACGAGGTGCCGACCGCGAACAGATAGGCCGCGATCTCGTCGGAGCCGGAGAAAGCGAAGGCCAGCAGCTTGCGGCTGATCACCTCGACCGTGACGACGACCGAAGCCAGCAGGATCATGGCGCCGCCGGCCCAGGCTCCCCAGAGGGCGGCGACCGACGCGCCGCGCCACAGACGTTCCATCTATCCGCTCCCCCGAAGGGCCGCCGCGCGGCGAAGCTCAGTTCGCCTTGGCGACGAGGCCGTAGCGCTTGCCGACCAGCTCGGTCCACTTGGCCGCGCACTCGGCGCCGCAGCGCTTGGCCCATTCGGGCAGCACGACGTCGTTCAGCGCCTTCTTGACCAGGGCGCGGTCGGCGTCCGTCGGCATCACCAGCTTCAGCTTGGCCGGCGGGCCGACCGAGCACGGGCCGTTGCCGGTGTCGCAGGCGATACCTTCCTTGGTGTCGGACTCGACGCTGGCCCAGGCCGCCTCCTCGAGCTTCTTGAACTGGCCCGTCATGAATTCCTGGGTCGGCTTCGAGAGCTTGTTCCAGCTGTTGAGGTTCACCGACACGAAGCCCGCGGTGTAGCCCAGCGACACGTCGACGACGGTCTTCACCACCTCCGGCCACTTCGCCTGATAGCCCGGCAGGGTGCCGGTGATGCCGCAGTCGACGACGCCCTTCTCCAGCGCCGGCACGACCTCGCCGAACGGGATGGTGACCGCCGAGCCGCCCAGCGCCTTCACGAGGTCGGACTGCGAGACGCCCTGCACCCGCACCTTCTTGCCCTTGATGTCGGCCAGGCTGGAGATCTCGTCGCGGCAGAAGAACACCTGCTGCGGGAAGGCGAAGGTCGACACGATCATCGAGCCGAACTTTTCGCGCATCACCTTCTGCATCTCGGGCATCCAGGCGTTCAGGATCTCGCGCTGTTGGGCGACGCTCTGCGCCACGCCCGAAATGTCCGAGCCTTCGAAGATCGCGGCGCCGTCGTCGACGTAGATCGGCAGCGCATGCGCCACGTCATAGACGCCGGTCTTCAGCAGGCGCAGCACTTCGGTGCCCTTGAGGTTGAGCTCGGTGATCGACTTGATGTTGCCGGTCAGCTTGCCGCCCGAGGCCGCGCCGAGCTGCTCGCTCCAGAACGGCGCCTCGACCTTCTTGTTGATGTTGAGGAAGTTCCACGTGCCGATCACGTTGAACTTCTTGGTATCGAGCTGCGCCGGCGCGGCTGTCTGCGCCGAGGCCATGCCAGTGCTGCCAACGGCCAACGCCGCCGCCATTCCGAGAAGTGCGGTGAATTTCATCTGTCGCTCCCTGTTCCACGCCTTTGACGCCGCGCGGTTGCCCGGCGACTCTCGTTCAATTCACCCGGTGAGGCAAGGGCACGGACGGCTTGCCTGCCGAGCCGCCGGGGCCTTCAATGGGACCTCAATCAAACGCGGCAGCCCCACAAAAGAGGGCGCCCGAACGGAGGAGACGAATGCCCAACCTGCTCTGCGTCGGCACCGCCGGCATGTCGGTGTGGTTCAGCCGCGACGACGGCGAGACCTGGATCCGGCCCTATATCGAATCCGGCCTCTATCTCGAGGCGAGGGTCTGGGCGCTGTCGGCGCATCCGCAGCGGCCGGGCGAGGTGCTGGCCGGCACCGACTCCGGCCTCTATCGCTGGAACGAGACCGACCAGAAATGGACGCACCTGCCCTCGGTACTGGACGGTTACGACATCTGGGCGATGGCGCAGGCGCCGGACGACCCCGACCTTATCGTGGTCGGCACCCAGCCCGCCGCCATCTTCGTCTCGACCGACGGCGGCAAGAGCTTCACCCCGGCCGAGGGCTCGTTCGCCGACGCCTGCATCTTCGTGGGCAAGCCGCGCGTCACGCAGATCATCTTCGATCCGGTCGACAAGGACACGCTGTGGGCCGGCGTCGAGATCGACGGCGTGCACCGCTCGACCGATCGCGGCCGCACCTGGAAGAAGGTGGGCCAGGGCATCAACTCCGAGGACATCCATGGCCTCGCCGTCATTCAAAACGGATCGAAGCTGGTCTACGCCACGACCAACCGCGGCCTGAACCTGAGCCGCGACAATGGTGAGACCTTCGCCTTCCAGGAACTCGACTCGCCCTGGCAGTACACCCGCACCATCGTGCCCCGCGCCGACGGCGACGCGACGGTGTTCCTGACCAACGGCAACGGCCCGCCGGGCTCGACCGGAAGGCTGCTGCGCAGCACCGACCATGGCGCGAACTGGCAGGACGCGAGGCTGCCCGGCGAGCTCAACTCGACGCCGTGGACGGTGGCGACGCATCCCTCGAACCCGAAGCTGATCTTCGTCTGCTCCAACCTGGGCCAGCTCTTCCGCTCGACCGACGGCGGCGAGACCTGGACCAAGCTTCCGCGCGAGTTCGGCGAGGTCCGCAGCACGATCTGGCAGCCGCTGCCGTAGAATCAGTCTCCTCCCCATTCAAATGGGGAGGTGGCGCGTCTTACGCGACGGAGGGGTCATTGGTGCTTTCCGCCCCTCGGCGCGCAACATTATTGCGCGAACGGTTATCAAGTAGGGATGCGACTCTCATTTCGACTGTTTCGTTTATTTCGGTTATTTCGTTTATTGGCCAGAACGTCGACGTTTCCAACCGCCCGCCACAGGAGCCCGCGATGAAAACCACCGTCGCCGAGATCGCCCCCAACATCTACCGGCTCTCGACCTTCGTGAACGCCGTCGGCCCGACCGGCTTCACCTTCAACCAGTTCCTGATAGACGCCGACGAGCCGCTGCTCTTCCACTACGGCCAGCGCAGCCTCTTCCCGCTGATCGTCGAGGCGGTGAAGACCGTAATCCCGCTCGACAAGCTCCGCTGGACGACCTGCTCCCATGTCGAGGGCGACGAAAGCGGCGCGCTCAACCAGTGGCTCGCCGCCGCGCCCAACGCCACGCCGGCGCACGGCCTGACCGGCTGCAACATCTGGCTCGCCGACATGGCCGACCGACCGCCGCGCGCGCTCAAGGACAACGAGGTCCTCGACCTCGGCGGCAAGCGCGTGCGCTGGCTCGACACGCCGCACGTGCCGCACAACTGGGACGCCGGCCTGATCTACGAGGAGACGACCGGCACGCTGTTCAGCAGCGACCTCTTCACCCAGACCGGCCCCGCCGATCCCACCACCGAAAGCGACATCGTCGCCCCCGCCATCGCGGTCGCCGAGCGCCTGCCGTTCATG
The DNA here is from genome assembly GCF_965227665.1 of Reyranella sp. Classification (GTDB taxonomy): domain Bacteria; phylum Pseudomonadota; class Alphaproteobacteria; order Reyranellales; family Reyranellaceae; genus Reyranella. The sequence goes on along the minus strand of NZ_OZ245767.1, from coordinate 3,868,985 downwards.
CCGCCGACACCGATGGCCGCGCCGACGTTACGCCGGCTGGCCGCGCTGAAGCCGACGACGATCGCGCTGATGCACGGGCCGACGTTCAAGGGCAATGGGGCGGCGGCTTTGGAGGGGTTGGCGGAGCATTACGGGAAACCATCGACTAAATGACCAGCCTTTCAATTCTATGCGCCACCTTCTGTTGTTTCCCAGCTTGCGCGTCACTTGGGTCTAAGAGCTGAGAAACGTGCTCGAAATTCGGTTCGATCACGAGCGGCTATCGCAGCGACGGCCAGCTGCGTTTTCTTCGAGATTCTAGAAACAACTCGCATCTTCCCATTCTTATCTAAGATGAACATCATCACACGATGAGTAAATGCACCGGTGTCGCTTGAGGCGCGTTTGCTCTTATTAGGCACAAAGCGTCGGGCTTGCACGAAGCCAACGAGCACCTTTTGTTTTATTGCCAACAACGAACAGAGGAAAGTGGTACTGACCTTTATCCGCTCGCCACTCTCATTCCAGCGTCTATCTCCCTGCCCCCCTGTTGCCCCCCATGCGTCAGCAAGAAAAACCGTCCCGTCGACGGTATTCCACGAGCGCACAATTGAGTCTGCTTCCTTAATCGCCGCCTGCTCTAACAGCCAGTTTTCTGGCGACGGACGCGACATAGCAGTCGGCGCGCCATAAGGGTCATGTCGGTCAAGCATTCGGCTGCCATGATCATTCGGCTTAAGCCACGCAAGAACGCTGTGCCCGTTCTCACCGAACTGCCGCTCCACATCATCTTCATCATGTGGAAGCCAATGAGAGAATTTTCGATCCGTTAACGTCGCAAGAACTATTGCCCTTGCCTCAGCGCGGCTCGCTAACACCGACCGCACAGTGATGGTGACATCCTCTGGCAACGACCAATGACCAGACACAACCAGAGTATCCGTAGGCACTCTGCCGTCAACAATTCCCAGCAGTGGACTGAGAATTTTCTGGTCCTGCTGATTCATACCTTTAGTGTCGATGTCCGGCATCGGAAGCGACGTCACGAGATCAATAGGTGTGAGATCACTCGCGTCCGAAAGCCAAAGGCCGTCAGCCCGCGATAGAGTCACATATTGCAGAAACTCTGCCCACGGCTCATGATCCCAGCGAGGCTCGGCGATTGGACGATCCCGCAACATTTCGCCTGCCACAAGCATAAGTGCGTGCCACCCGAGATAGCCTCCATACCGATCCGCTTCTGGTAGAGAGGTAGATCGCCAAGTACCGATGTCATAGTTTCCTTTTCCAATTCGTGGACAATCATACATTCCTCTAATCGAGGTATCCCATCGCCTTACCCATTGCGTGATTCCATCTTGGATCTCCCAAGTGCCACAATCGAAAATGCGGCCGAGACTTGAAGCCGTATCCTTGTCAAAATCGTAGTCGAGATGGAATTGGTTTGCTGGCCCGGCAAGATGAGTTGGTCGCTCCGCGTAATGCCCGACCCGAGCACCCGTTCGAGGAGTTCGCGGTAGAGAAGATGCATTTACTGCTGCAAGCTTTGCTCTAAGCGTGGCCGCTTCGACAGCATCGAGTAATTTTAGCATCTCCCTTAGTCCGTCGACGGCAAAAGCACGCATTACAACATGGGGAAACTCTTCTCCGAATGCGATCCTTTCGAGGAGAGTTCTGTAACGTGCGATTTCCCTAGGATTGTCTTTGGCTATGCGGGCCAAGGCGATCAGCAACCAGAGGCGTGCGTGCAACACATAGAAGGGCAGTTTGGCGTCACAAAAGGGCGGCGTACTAATCTCGTCAAAACGCGCAACAAGCCGATCAACTACATCGAATCGACCAACAGAGACCAGCCTGCGCACTGCGTGCGCAGCTCGCCATCTTGAAGCAGCCTTGTAGTTACCCAAGCGCGACCAAATGAACCCTGCGACGACATCCGGGGGCTCTTTGCCAACAGCGTGGCGCTCATCCCATGGCCCATCACCGACTTCAGCCGGCAGAGTTGCACCGGTAAGCGTAATAAAGCGTTCGAGGCCACGCCGAAATGCACTATGCCCCACCACCGGGGCAAGTTTTGCTGCCAGCGCCAGCCACGAGTCTCCCTTCACCTCAGTTGCAATGGCTCTCAATGCCACGACGACCCGCGTCGTCAAGACTGAACGGTTGCCGTTGAATGAATTAATGAGATGCCGCCAACCAAAGTCGGCTTCCCACGAATGCCCAACCAGCTCCGGTGCATGCCTTTCAGCCAAGATCGATGCGATTTCTGGCAGCCTATCGCGAAGTGCAGGCGACAATCTCGCCCAATCGCGAATATGTGGTTCTAAGGCGAAGAGCTTTTCGGATAAATCGGCCGCACTCGCTTTTGCAACCGCCTCGACAAATGCAATGCGATCTTTCGGAGTTGACGCTAGAAGCGAGAGTCCTTGGAGCGTTCTCTGCGGTGATCGATGTCCTGGCCGCGCCTTCGACTCACTTTCAATTGCCCTATCGAGTGCATCCGGATCACCAAGCACGACGTTGGTGACACTAAGTACATAGTCGGTCGGTACGCGCGCATTTGAAGCATTTTCTGGTGGGCTACGCCTGGCCGCAATAGCCTCAATCCGACTAAGAGCGGGCGAATTCGGAGCAAGATGAGCCTGCGCCAGTAAATGCAATTCGTGGATCGTTTCACGTAAGGGCGCGAGTAAATACGCTCGGTCTATTTCAATGAGAATAAGTGAAAATAGCCATTCGCGTTGATTTGCCGCCAGTCCCTTTAGCGCAGCCTTCACGAACACGCTAAGCCGCCAGCTCCAGGTTTCGATCGGCTCGACCAAGCCGAACAAGCAGCTCGCCAAATCAGCGGAGATCTTATCGTCCGAAGTCAGTGCCGTAAGAAGCGGCGGCAGAGAAAGCCCCAGATCTGACTTTCCTCTGTCATCCAGCCGCCCAGCTATCGCGAGCGCCGCTAGCCCTCCAACTGATGACATCGCGTTGCCGTAATCAACCCATGGAAACTTCTCGTCCTCATGCTGATTAAGTTCAAATATTCGCGCGAGATCATGCACCACGACTGGCGGTAGTGGGGCGCCGCGATAGTTTCCGGTCAACTCGAGTAGGTGGCCAGTCCGGTCGAAGTCATCCGAACCGATCGCATCCGCCAAATCGAGTCCGCGACGGAAATATGCAGCGGCTTCATCCGATGATACACGCCACACCGCTCGAGCCAATTCACCGTACGCCGAGATGCGCGACGAGGTGTCGGTATCGGCGACGATCAATGTCTCTACATGAATGGCAAGTTCTAACGCAGCATTATGTAACTTTGGCACGCGCGAAAGGCGAGCTACGACTTGAGTAAGAAATGGTGCGAAAAATCCGGGCGCCGTCTTCAACCATGCGATCATCCGAGTCGCTGTTGGAAGATCGAGCCCGCCGATGGCATCTACCACCCGAAAAATTACAGAAAAGCCAGTCCGAGAAATATAGACCTTCCCGTCAGGATAGGGAAACGTCGACGTCGACGCAGCATCCGCCTCTAACTTATCGAGTGCCCGATTCATCACCAAGGGAACGGTCAACCCAGGCGGAAGTGAAACGAGCATTGACGCCAGTTTGGCGTAGGCGATCAAGGGGGATAGGCGGTGCTCAATTGCGCGCTTATAGTCATGACGATTCTCATGATTGAGTTTCGGTTTTCGTTGCTTGTGCTTCTTCCTCGGCTTTGAGACCGTGTCCGTAAGATATTCGTCGAGATAGTTTGCGAAGGCTCTGGGGCCCCGCGCGCGTACGCTAGGCGGCACTAAGGCCACTAGCTCTTGTGGCGCAATGTCGACCAGGGTTGGAGACGTGCCTCGCACCGCGGCCGTTAGAGCAGCTGCGGTCACCATATTCTCAGCATTACAATCGACGCGCCATTGACTGGTAAAGCTGTAAAGCTGTGGACGCACCGTCGAGGCCGCCTTGAGGATCGCACGGGCTTCCCAGCGCCTTCCCAGGCCAATTGCTCGCGCTACCGCCGCATGAAGCGCTGACGACGGGAAATCATCTTCAGCGTCAGATTCAAGTGCAGCAACAAGACGAGCGAGCAACTGGCCGTCACGATCTGCATGCCCTGTTGAGTAGCGCAATGCGGCAGCCCAGAAGGCGCTCGCCGGCACTCGACACCTGACGATCCGACTCAACAACTGGCGTGGCGCCTTAAAATCAGCGCCTGCAGTAGCGATATGCCGCTCTAGTAAGTCGAACAGATTATCAAACTTGGCAAATGCAGCACTGGCTGGTCGCCCAGATATCCAGCGAGCGATCCGCTTGTCGTCACCTAAGAGCATCTCGACGTAGGAGAATCCAGTATCGTCTCGGTCCGCGGGAATGCGTTGGTGACCGAAATCGTCTTGTGATTGCCGACGGATGGCCCAATTGTACCAATCGATTGAACGGCGTGCGTTACGCTGCGCCTCGTCAACTTCGCCCGCGAATACATTCGCTAACGCCAACGACGAATGCCGGCCTCCAGGCCAACCAATTTTGGTGGCTGATAGCCTCCGCATTGCCTCGCTATCACCAGCGATTCCCGTTAGATCGGGAAATTCGTAGAGGAATCTATCGGACCGTTGATGTCCGGCAGCAACGACAGCCGCCTCCATCAGAAGTCGCATCAGGTCGTCGTAACGGCCAGCGAGAGCGCAAATTTCCAACGCGGCGACGATGCGTGCAAGACGAATGTCACGCTGACCAACCTTACTTGTACTGGGCGGCACTCGCTGATCGAATGCTAATTCAATTAACATATCCGCGTAGTGAAGCGCTGTAAGAACTACAGGCAATGCCCTAGCGGCGTAGTCGGACTGAGACTGACGTTCAAGTAGGTTCTGAATTACTCGATCGCGACTGGAATGGTCGTGTTGAGCAAGGCGAAGAATCAACGTCTCGGTTGGCTCATCCCGAAACGTCAGACCATGAGGTGTGCGCTCCAGTAGCGGAGAAAGATCGGCGGCAAAGCTTTCAACTTCAGGAAGAGACAGACCGTGTACCGCTGCAAGCTCTGCAATCGGAACCGGCGGAGGCAAGATGGAGAGGCCAGAGAGTAGAGTATCGACGGATGCGTCAGTTGCGCCTTTTACGCGCGCGGCTTCTCTCGCATTCTCAATACGTTCGCGAAGCAAAGCATCTAGCACATCGGATGACGTGACAGCCTCGCCGCCCGGACGAGGGCCATCGTATGGCCGACCCGCGGCCAAGAAGGCATCAAGGCACCTTGGGTTGCGACCGGATCGGCCTTCAAGTGCCGCGATCTCAGATGATTGCGCGGTTGGATCCCTAGCTAGGATCAACGCTCGCGCTTCTTCGGTCGAAAATGGCGGAATGGCTTGAGCACGAATAGTAGCGCCACCAACAGAAGCCGCGAGCCGTTCTGTTCGGCAGGAGGCGACAACAAAGACGCCACCTATCGGGTTAACGGAGAGGCTTTTGAGAAGGAGATGCGCGAAAGATCGCGTGCCAGTCGCTTCGGCCTGGATCGCAGCATGATCGATCGCATCCAATATAAGAATAACGCCAGATTCGTCGAATGCTTGACGCCCACCAGAAACCGCCTGCACCAAGCGACGGCGAAAGGCGCGGATAAGATCCGTTTCATCCGAGATCGGCAGCAGAATATCGCACATGCCCTGGCCGGCCAGCAGGTTTGCGAGGTGAACCAAGGTCTTGTCTGGTCGATGACGTCCATCTGCAGGATCGCGCCACTGACCCGCGCCAAAGCCATCGAAAACGACCACATGATTGGTATCGCTTAGTCTTTTCGCGACGGATTGCATCAACACCGTCTTGCCCATGCCGCCCGCGGCATGAATAACCAGCGGCAATGGATCGACCTTGGTGGCTTCGAGAACTCTGTCGACAATAGCTCTCGAAACTACATGCCCTAAAGCTGGGAATGCATCGGGTGTCGGATAGAGTGTTCGTTCATCGTCGACGCCTAGCTCGGCTAGTACGGCGACCCGATCAATTAGATTGTTGCCTGCTCCCTCAATTCCAACTTTGCTGCGAACGAGATTGCGCAACTTGAGAAGTCGCGTCCGAGACCCTGAATCATCCGCCTCGCCCCACGTAGCGAGAATTTTCTGAATAGATCGGTCGACTTGCTTTAGGGACCCGCGACTGCCGGTCAACTCCAAGCGGCCGAGGAATGAGGCAATCTCAATGCCGGTCGCGTGTAAGGCCTCTCGGAGCTGTTCGACCTGCCTTGCAATATCGCCGTCTGCTTTCGCGCCACTTCGAAGAACCTTGATAGCTTCGTAAAGGTTCTCATGGACTGGCCGATTAGATGCAAAATCGTAACGTACGACGCGCTCAACTAGCGAGGCCCCATGTCTTACTCGGAAGTCGGCATCGGCAGCGGTGAATTTCTGCAGCGTCTTTACAAGGTCGGCAGCTCGAATTGGCGTATCTGCCCTTGAGATCGAGTACTTGAATTGAACGACCTCGACACGACTGGCGCGCGCCACGCCCGCAGCACCATGATACCGGACAAGGTCAGCGACCTCGACAGCTTCATCACCGAGATCGGGGTCGTCCTCAATAGAGAATCCCTCGAGTGCAATTGCATCAAGAGTTGTGCGAGGAGGCAAGAGTTCTAGAGCAGAACGAGCAGCCCAAGCTTCATGATAGGCATGCCCGTCACGCGATGCGCGAACCTTATCGGTTGTGCGCTTTTCTTCTAATTCTTCCAGTGCTTTCACCACGCAATCGTAAGATGAGAACAATATGGGATCGAGCCGTTTCCCCTCAATCCTACAAAGAAATCCACGGGAAACTGAGAATATCCTGCTCATCTTGCAAGGTTACGCCCCAGAAGTTCTTGGCTTGCCGTAGAGTCCGTCAGCCTCCCAAGGCCCCAGCAGGAGCACCCCATGCACTACCACCCCCTCGGAAACACCGGCCTCACCGTCTCCGTCGCCGGGCTCGGCTGCGGCGGCAACAGCCGGCTCGGGCTGGGGCGCGGGGCGAGTTTCGACGAGTGCGTGGGGGTCGCGCGGGCGGCGATCGATCTGGGGGTCAACTTCCTCGACACGGCCGAGGTCTACGGGACCGAGGAGATCGTGGGCGCGGCGGTGAAGGCCTATGATCGCGACAAGCTGGTGATCTCGACCAAGGCGCTGTTCAAGACCGAGGACACGGCGGAGACGGTGACGCGGAAGGTCGAGGCGTCGCTGAAGCGGCTCGGGCTCGACCATGTCGACATCTTCCATTTCCACGCGGTCGGTCCCGCCGCCTACGAGCATCATCGCGACGTGCTGGCGCCGGCGCTGCTGCGGCTCAAGGAGCAGGGCAAGGTGCGCCATGTCGGCCTCACCGAGACGGGGCCGCGCGATCCGGAGCAGGCGATGCTCGCGCGCGCCGTCGAGGAGGCGCCGTGGGAGGTCATCATGCTGGCCTACAGCCTGGTGAACCAGGGCGCGCGCACCAAGGTGTTCCCGGTGACCGTGCGGCGCGGCATCGGCACGCTGCTGATGTTCGTCGTGCGCAACATCTTCAGCAACGACGCCTACCGCCGCGCCGTGTTCGCCAGGCTGGTCGAGGACGGGCGGCTCGACGCTTCGGTGCTGTTCCAGGGGAGCGCGGACGGCGATCCGCTCGCCTTCCTCGTCGCCGAGGGCGGCGCGGCGAGCATCACCGATGCGGCCTATCGCTATGCGCGCCACGAGCAGGGCGCCGACGTCATCCTGTTCGGCACCGGCAACCGGGCGCATGTGAAGGCCAACATCGACTCGATCCTGCGGCCGCCTCTGCCCGCGCCGGTGGTCGAGCGGCTGCACCGGACGTTCGGGCATCTGAGCGGGGTGGGGCTCGATCTGCCGGGGCCGGTGACGGCCTGAAGGCGGACGCTCCAACAACGACCTCACCCTGAGAGCTTGTGAGTGTATTGGGCAAGCTCTCGGGGGTGTATTGGCGTGGGCTGCTACGCCGGGCGCCGTTGTTGTCTTGGGGTGCGTTGGTGGCCGTAGCCGTGCAGGCCCCGGAATGGCCTGGTCATGCCTTGGCTGTCTTGAGGCGATGCCCGGCGATGATGTTGTTGGCGAGGGCGAACCAGAGCAGGATGGTTTTGACCTTGTGAACGCCGCGCACGGTGAACTGGCGCAGGCCCCACTGCCGGAAGCGGGCGTTGATGCACTCGCCCATCGCCCGTCGTTTGTAGACGCTCTTGCCGTGCGGGCTTCGCATGCGCCGGCGCCAGGCGGCAACGCCGGGACCGTCCTTGGGCCGAGGCGCATAGGGATCGCTCTTGTGCTTGTTGCGGGTGGTCGGTCCGTAGATCAGCACACCCTGCTCGAACGCCTCTTCCGTATCCTCGTTCTTGTGGAAGCCCCCATCGACCAGATGGCGCCGGGGCTGCCGTTGATAGCGTTCTTTCAGCCGCTCCAGCATGGGCCGCAGCAGGCCGCGGTCCGAACCCGTGGTGTCGATGGCGACGTCGACCACGATCTGGCCTTTGGCCACCGTGCCGATCTGGCAGTTGTAGGCCGGCCGGAAGCCGCCATCGGCCATCTTCATGACGCGCGCCTGGGGATCGGTGGTCGAGGTGCGAGGCTCCTTCTGCTTGGCCACCTGCTTCTTGTTGGTCTTGCCGCGTCGCTCCCGCTCGGCCTCGATCTCGGCCAGCTTGTCGAGCGCCGTCGCCACGCGCTGCTCGCGCTCGCGCGCAGCCCGCTCCTGGGCCGCCTTGATGCGCCGGTTGCTGGCGTCGGGGTCCTCGTCGAGTTCCCGCTTCAGATACTCGACCAGCCGGCGTGCCTTCTTCAGGTGCTTGTGCAGGCTCTGCCGGCGCCGGAACGAAGAGCCTCCCGCGCCCGCCCGCACCCGAACCCCGTCCTGCACCACCTCGGCAAGCTCGATCACATCCTCCGCCATGAGTGCCGCGATGTTGTGCGTCAGAAGCCGATCCAGCAGTTCGCCATGACCGCTGCGGAAGTCGGCCAGACCGTGATAGTTCACGCTCACCCCCCCGCACAGCCACCGATAGGCATCGTGGCTCGCGCACAGCCGCTCCAGCGCCCGCGCGCTGCCCACGCCCTGGCTCGTCGCATAGAGCCACAGCGCCAGCAGAAGACGAGGGCTCGCCGGAGCCTGGCCCGGCGTGTGCTCGCGAGCCCCGATCGCGTCCTCCAGCACCTTCAGGTCCAATCGCTCGACATAGCGCCAGATCACCCGCGCCGGATGATCCGCCGCCAAAAGGCTGTCGAGATCTACCGACCGAAGTTCCACCTGCCGCCGCTCCGGCTCGCGCATCCGCGGCTTGCCCGACCCGGGCTCGGCCTTCGCCACCAACTGCTCCGGAAGGCCCCCGAACAGATCCTTCTCCGGCATCAACTCCTCCACCAAATTCGCTTCGATGGAATCATCCCGGGCGGGCATCCGAAAGACAAAGATTCACAAATTCTGAGGAGCGGTCCGACGGACCGCGTCTCGAAGGGTCGGCACGCGCACCGCGCCTGTTGCCCATCCTTCGAGACGCCCGCCGGAGGCGGGCTCCTCAGGATGAGGTGGGGGGTGTGGATGCGCAAGGGATCGCGCAGGCGCCCCCTCACCCCGGGAAGTACACGACCTCGAGCTTGAGGCCGTCGGGATCGGCCAGGAACACGGCGTGGTAGCCGGCGCCGTATTGCGGATAGTCGGCCGGCGGATCGAGGATGGTGGCGCCCTGCTGCTTCATCAGCGCATGCGCGGCGGCGACGTCGGCGCGGTCGGCGGCGCGGAAGGCCAAGTGATGCAGGCCGGCGCTGGTGCGGTCGTGCGGGCGGTCCGTGCGGGCGGCGCGCAGGGCGACGCCGGCCAGCAGCCTTCCGTCCGGCGCCAGGTCCCAGACATGCAGCGCGGCCTCCTGCTTCACGCGGTGGTAGCCCAGGAAGGAGAGCAGCGCGTCGTAGAACGGCGCCGACACCGCGAGGTCGCGCACGGTGAGGTCGATGTGATGCACGATGCCGCGTATGGGGCCATGTGTGGGGCCGGGCATGGACTCCTCCTTTCCGGGGAGCCCACTCAAAGGCCCATCGGCCGCGAAGTTCCTCAGTCCGCGTCGCGAATGACGAAGCGGGCCTGCCGCACTTCCTCGGCAGACCAGCCGTCGGCCTGCATGCGGGCGCGGGCGCGGTCGACGTAATCCTGGTCGAAGATGGGGGCGTGCACGAAGCCCAGCGCGATCGAATAGGAGCGGAGATATTCGTCGCGCAGGAAGACGTCGATGAGCTTGGTCGGCACGACGGAACTAATGCCAGCCAATAGTGAACCTATTTTGAAGGTGGGCGCCGCGCGGGGGAGACTGCGCGCCCAAGGAGGAGCAGACCCCATGTCGACCGAGTCCACGACCGAGACCGGAACCGTCCGCCTGCACCGCGTGCTGACCGCCCCGCCCGAGCGCATCTACCGCGCCTTCCTCGACGCCCACGCCCTGGCCAAGTGGCTGCCGCCGCACGGCTTCACCGGCCACGTGCACGAAATGGACGCGCGCGAGGGCGGCGGCTATCGGATGACCTTCACCAACTTCTCGTCGGGCAACAGCCATTCCTTCGGCGGCACCTTCGTCGAGCTGGTGCCCAACGAGCGCATCCGCCACACGGATAAATTCGACGATCCCAACCTGCCCGGCGAGATGCAGACCACGATCACCCTGCGCAAGGTGATGGTCGGCACCGAGATCGAGATCGTGCAGGAGGGCATCCCCGCCGTGATCCCGACCGAGGCCTGTTATCTCGGCTGGCAGGAATCGCTGACCCTGCTGGCGCAGCTGGTGCAGCCGGAAATTCCGGGGTGAGCCTGAGCCGGTAGCTCTTTGGAGCGCGCCACTCCAGTGGCGCTCATGCCTTGCTCGAGCGCCACTGGAGTGGCGCGCTCCATTGAAAGGCTTCGCGCTAAACGCCGCGCTCGTTGCCCCAGGCCAGCACATGCAGTTGCGGCAGCACGGTCGCATCGAACCAGCGATCCTGGCCGACGCGATCCACCAGCCAGCGGAAGCGGGCCATGAGGCCCTTCTGGTCGACGCCGTCGCGGCCGGCCGCGTTGGGTTCGCCGGGCGTGTGGTTGCCGATCGAGAGATACACCGGCAGCGACGGATGGCGCGCGGCGGCGGTGCGGGCGAAGGCGTAGTCGGCTTCGTCGAACACGGCGACCTTGAGCACGATCTCCGGCCCGCCGTTGGCAGCGGCGAGGCAGGCGTCGAAGGCGCTCCAGTCGGTCGCCATGCCGGACGAGGGCGGCTTGGGCGAGAGGACGAGATGGTCGAGCGTCGCGAACCAGGCGGCGGCGACGCTGCCCTGGGTCTCCATCGCGAAGCGATGGCCGCGCGCGTGGCCCTGCTCGATCAGCGGGCACATCGGCTGGATCGCGGGATTGCCGCCCGAGATCGTCACCAGCACCGGCACGGCCCCGGTCAGCGCGTCGACCTGCGCGAGGATCGCGTCCGGCGCCATCGGCCGCCAGTCGTGGCGGTATTCCGGCAGCACGGCATAGAGCGTGTCGCACCAGGAACAGCGATAGTCGCAGCCGCCGGTGCGCACGAAGACGGTGGGCCTGCCGATCAGCGCGCCCTCGCCCTGCACCGTGGGCCCGAAGATCTCGGAGATGCGGATGGTGCTCATGGGGCGAGATCGTTGATGCTGTCGTCCGCACGCTGCCACCAGCCGGCGCCGGCGCCTTCGGGCAGCACCTCGGCCGGATCGCCGGTGAGCGTCACCGCATTGGTCGGTGTCTCCTCGACCGTGAGTTCGACGCAGCGCAGCCCGTTGCCGTCGGCGGTGAGGAAGGCGTTGAGCTTGGCCATCAGGCAGGCCGCCAGCATCTCGGTCGTCGGATCGCCGGGCGTCACCAGCAGGCGGCCGAGCCGCTGCGGCTCGTGCGCGCGGAACCAGTCGATCATCGGATCGCGCGCGCCGAGCTGGAAGGCGTGGTCGACCTGGTCGTCGACGAAGCGGTGCCAGCGCGCCTTGGCGCGGTCGAACGGCACGACCATGTTGGCAGCGCCGTCGAGGCGCTGCGGCGCGGCCGACTGGAGTCGGGCGATCACCTGTTCGTTGTGACCGTGGGGAATGGCGCATTTGCCGGCGGAATCGGCGATCAGCCGGTGCGCCATGCTATACCGCCGGGTGAAGACGAGGCTGAACATCAGCCGCGTGCGCCCGGCACTGGGACGATCATCTAAAACTCCTGTTTTGACCGGGTGGGTCTGCGACCGGGACGGCGCGGGGCGCCGACGGGTGGGTTTTAGCCCATCCGGCCGCCGGGGGAAGCCGGATCGGACGCGGCATGGTGGCCCCCCAGCAAGGGTCCGTGTGGTGTCGGACAGGTCCCTCGCCTATTCTCCGCCCGATTTCAGAATCCCAGAGAAACGGAGACACCGTGCAGACGACGCCGCTTTCGAAAGAGCTCCACGACACCCTGTCGAAGATCACCACGGCCAGCATCACGACGATCCTGCTGAAGAAGGGGCTGCGCAACGTCTGGATGCGCGGCACGCGGCCGATCAAGCCGGGCCAGGGCCGTCTCGTGGGCCGCGTCTTCACCCTGCGCTTCGTGCCGGCGCGCGAGGATCTCGCCACGCCGGAGAGCTGGTCGTCGCCGATCTCGACCCGCGCCGCCATCGAGGCGATGCCCGAGGGCGCTCTCGTCGTGGCCGACGCGATGGGCGTCACCGACGCCGGCATCTTCGGCGACATCCTGTGCGCGCGCATGGTGAAGAAGAACATCGCCGGCCTGATCACCGACGGCGTGGTGCGCGACATCGCCGGCGTGCTGGGCACCGGCCTGCCGGTCTGGTGCCAGGGCGCCGCGGCCCCGCCTTCGGTCGCCGGCCTCACCTTCGTGAGCTGGCAGGAGCCGATCGGCTGCGGCGGCGTGGCGGTGTTCCCCAACGACGTGGTCGTGGTCGACGATGATGGCGCGGTGCTGATCCCCCAGGCGCTGGTCGAGACGGTCGCCCAGGAAGGCACCGAGCAGGAGCGGCTCGAAGGCTGGATCATGTCGGAAGTCGAACGCGGCGTGGCCCTGCCCGGCCTCTATCCGCCCAACGACGAAGCCAAGGCGCGCTACGCCGCGACCAAGAAGTAAGCGCGGGCGACGGAGGCCAGCCTCATGAAGGTGCTGCGCATGCTGGCCTTCGCCGTCGCGGGCGCGCTGCTGTCGGCCGCGGCCTGGTCGCAGGCCGGCCGCCAGCCGGTCGACTGGCCCACCGTGTCGCTCGACTCGATCGGCGGCGGGCCGCTGCCCACGCCGGCCTATGCCGGCAAGGTCGTGCTGCTGGTCAACACGGCCTCCCTGTGCGGCTTCACCGGCCAGTACAAGGGGCTGGAGGCGCTGTGGCGGCGCTACAAGGATCGCGGTCTTGTTGTGTTGGGCGTGCCGTCGAACGATTTCGGCGGCCAGGAGCCCGGCAGCAACGACGAGATCAAGCGCTTCTGCGAGGCGAGCTTCGACGTCACCTTTCCGCTCGCCGACAAGCAGATCGTGACCGGCGCCAACGCCCATCCGCTCTATCGCTGGGCCGCGGCGCAGACCGGCACGCTCGGCACGCCGAGCTGGAACTTCCACAAGATCCTGATCGGCCGCGACGGACGGGTGATCGACTGGTTCACCGCCGTGAGCGGCACCGGCCCGAAGCTCGAACGCGCGATCGAGGCGGCGCTGGCTCGCCCCACCTCATCCTGAGAGGTTGACCGAAAATCAGCGGAATTGGTTCAAACACTTACCTCATCCTGAGGAGCGGCCCCCTCGAGTACCTCGGGGTAAACTCCGGACCGCGTCTCGAAGGATGGGCAAAGATCGAGCTCGCTGGAACCATGGACAATGAAGACGGAGCGCACGTCTACATGCTTCGCTGTTCAGACGGCAGCTACTATGTCGACTCGGCGCGTCGTGGCCTGGAGCGGCGTCTTTCCGGGCACAATAAAGGTACTTACGGCGGCTATACCGCCAAACGTCTGCCGGTGGTTATCGTTTGGTCGGAGCATTTTCCAAACATCACCGATGCGATCGCGGTCGAAAGGCAAGTCAAAGGCTGGTCGCGAGCGAAGAAGGAGGCCCTGATCAGGGGCGATTTCGGGGCGCTTCGGGTGCTCGCGAAAAGAGGTGGCGAATGACTTGGCCCGTTGCCCATCCTTCGAGACGCGCCGCTTCGCGGCGCTCCTCAGGATGAGGTAAGTGTTTGAATCGCTTCAATTCATATCCGCTCAGCATGAGGTTGGAGTTTGAGCCGCAGAGCGGGCCGGTTGCGCGGCGGGATTTGGCTGCAAGTGAACGGCCGCGCTATCGTCGTCGCCTAAGAAAATAGAGGAGACGTCCCGATGGCGATGGCCGAAGCCGCTGCCCCCCTTTCCGCCCATGACCATGCAAAGGTGATGGCCGAATACAGCCGCGCCGGCGAAGAGCGCGCGCGGGCGTTGGGCAATCGCGGGCCGATCCGGCTCGATGCGAACGGCCGGCTGGCCCCCGACATTCTCGACGCCTACTGGACGCACGGCTTCTACGTGTTCGAGGGCGTGGCGGGACCGGAGGAGCTAGCCGAGCTGCGCGCCGACGTCGATGCCATCCTCGAGCGCGCGCCGGTCGAGCCCGGCGCCGCGGTCGACCGCAACGGCCGTCCCGCGTTTGGCGAGGGCGTGCTGAAGCCGCCCTATCGCTGGGCCAAGCCGTTGAGCGATCCGCTGGGCGGCACGACGAAGAACAACGGCCGCCATCCGGTGGCGATGAGCCAGCCGACCCTGGCCGCCGACGCGCCCGCCTGGACCGTCGAGCTGCTCGACGGCAACCTCTACCTGATGAACGCCGCGTTCCGGCTGTACGGCCATCCCGGCCTGCTGGCCGCCGCCGCATCGATCCTCGGCGAGGATTTCGTGCCCTACAACGAGGTGACCTTCATCAAGGAAGCCGGCCTCGGCCCCTCGGTCGCCTGGCACCAGGACGGCACGACCCATTGGGACGCCGCCGACTGGGACATGGGCGCCCACGGCTTCAACTTCATGACCCAGCTCTATCCCAGCACCGCCGGCAACTGCGTCTGGGTGCTGCCGGGCAGCCATCGCCACGGCAAGGCCGACATCCGCAAACTGGTCGCCGAAAGCGGCTCCGACCGCATCGAAGGCGCGGTGCCGATGCTGGCCGGCGCCGGCGACACGATCGTCACCAACCGCCAGCTGCTGCACGGCTCCTTTGCCAACTCCTCGCCCGACCGCCGCGTGACGCTCAATGCCGGCTTCTTTCCGCGCAAGCGCGTGCTGGGCGTCACGACCAAGCGGCTGACCGGCGAGGTCGTGACTTACGACGCCGAGCGCATCGACCAGCGGCTGCGCATCCTGCTGCTGGCGATCGACGCGCGCCGCCAGCGCTTCCCGCAGGAGAAGAGCCATGTCTATCGCCCGCTCGCCGACCGTCAGGACGAGAACCGCTGGAGCGAGGCGATGCGCGACACGGTGCTGAAGAACTACAATCAGCTCGACATGTTCATCTGACGGGATGCGGTTCGGACTCGTTCTGCTGCTCGTGATTGCCGCCTTCCCGGCACTGGCACAGACACAGGCGCAGGACCCCGAACCGCTCCAGAACGACGACGACCTCGCCGCCTATTGCCTGGGCGTGAACGGCCAGCTGGCCGAGCGCTTCCGCCAGATGCAACTCTGGGGCTGCGGCAAGGCGGCCTCGATGCAATGGTGCCGTGACGCCAGGGCCTCGGCGCCCGAGGCGATGCGGGCCCGCGAGCGGCTGGTCATCCGCTTCGCCAACGTGCTGACCCGCAAGGGCCTTCTGGACATCGAGCAGCCGCCCGAGTCGCGCGCCCGCCTGACGAAGATCGTCGCCGACGGCACGACCGACGCCCGCGCCTGCTTCAACCCCAAGGGCGACCGCAACGAGGCCGCCTGCGAACGGCTGCAGCGCTGCGAGGACGCCGAGCAGCGTGTGGGGCAGTAGAGTTTGAGCGCCATCCCAGCTCCCACCCCCGCCCCCAGGCCCCAACCCCAACCTCACCCTGAGGAGGCGCGAAGCGCCGTCTCGAAGGGTGGGCACGCGCACCTCGCTTGTTGCCGACCCTTCGAGACGCGTTCCTGCGGAACGCTCCTCAGGGTGAGGTGTGCGGGTAGCCGCCGCCCGAACCGCATGCGAGATTTCACCGACATTCAACGAGGACACGGATGACCCAGTCGACATGGCGCGCGCGCGCGGGCACGCAATTCACCTGCGAGAAGCAGCCGGCGCACGGGCCTGCGGGCATGGCGGTGTCCAACCATCCGCTGGCCTCCGCCGCCGGCCTCGAAATGCTCGCGGCCGGCGGCAATGCGGTCGACGCCGCCGTGGCCATGCAGTTCGCGTTGACCGTGGTCGAGCCGATGATGGTCGGGCTGATCGGCGGCACGACCTGCCACATCCGCCTGGCCGACGGCAGCCACCGCATCCTCGACGGCATGAGCGCCGTGCCGCAGATGGGCCATCCCGACATGTACAAGCCGGTCCCCGGCGCCGCGCCCGAGGTCTACGACGTCGAGGGGCAGGAGAACCTGGTCGGGCCGAAGTCGGTCGCGACGCCGGGCTCGCTGCGCGCCTGGTGCCTGGCGCTGGAGCGCTTCGGCACGATGAGTCTCGCCGACGTGATGCAGCCCGCGATCCGCCACGCCGCGCGCGGCTTCGCGGTGACGCCCTATCTCTCGGACTGCATCAAGGATGCCGGCCCCGATCTCCTGAACGACAAGCTCGCCGCCGCGCTGCTGCTGCCCAATGGCACGCCGCTGAGGCCCGGTGAGCGTCTCGTGCAGGGCCAGTACGCCGAGGCGCTGACCCTGGTCTCGCAGCAGGGCGAGACGGCGCTGCATGGCGGGCCGCTGGGCGACCTGCTCGTGGAGTGCATGGAGAAGACCGGCGGCTTCGTGCGCCGCGACGACCTCACCGGCTACAAGGTCGAAGAGCGCGCGCCGATCCGCGGCCACTATCGCGGCTGGGAGATCCTGGGCCCGCCGCCGCCCGCCGCCTCGGGCGTGCACATCGCCCAGATGCTGAACATCCTCGAAGCCTACGACATCGCGAAAATGGGCTTCGGCACCGTCGACACGCTGCACCTGCTGGCCGAAGTGCTGAAGATCGCCTTCGCCGACCGCGCCGAGGCGAGCGGCGATCCCGACTTCGTGAAGGTGCCGGTCGAGCGCATCGTGAGCCGCGACTATGCCGACCAGCGCCGCAAGCTTCTGGACATCGCCCGCGCCACGCAATGGACGGGCGGGCTGCAGGCGGCGGAAGGCCAGGACACGACCCATCTCACCGTGGCCGACGGCAAGGGCAACGTCGTCAGCACGACGCAGACCATCAACAGCCTGTTCGGCGCGCGCTTCATCGTGCCCGGCACCGGCATGATCCCCAACAACTACATGAACAACTACGACCCGCGCCGCGGCAACGCGCTGTCGATCGCGCCGGGCAAGCGCGTGACGACCTCGATGTCGCCGATGATGGCGCTCAAAGGCGGCAAGGTGCGCTATGCGCTGGGCCTGCCCGGCGGCCGCAAGATCTTCCCCTCCGCGCTGCAGGCCCTGCTCAACCTGATCGACCACGGCATGACCTTGCAGGAAGCCGTCGAGGCACCGCGCATCTGGACGGAGGGCCCCGTCCTCGAAGTCGAGCACGGCATCCCCGCCCCGGTCCGCCAGGGCCTCGAAGCCCGCGGCCACACGCTCAAGATCATGCCGACCGTGGCCGGCGGCATGAACGCCATCCAGTTCCACGACGACGGCACGATGACGGGCGCCGCCTGCTGGCGCGCGGATGGTACGGCGGCCGCGCTGGGCGGCGGCCTGGCGCGCGCGGGGGTGAGGTTCGTGTTGCCGGGGTGAGTACAGGAAGAAAAACGCGGCGGCGTGGCGACTCCGACCAGGCGCGAATCAATGTGTGGCTTTAGTTTTCAACGTGTAGCAACGGCTGGCTTCGCAGATAGGGACATTGGCCAATGGAAAGACGGACTAACGACGCCTGCGGCGGGCGATTTTGGCTTTTGCAATAATCGCAGCGAAAGCTATGGCCGCCTCTATTGAGTCTGTTGCGTCAATACACTCATTAAGCAATCGGCCAACAATTCTCTCATCGAAACCGGAACTGATAGCTTCAGTCGTCCATTGGTCAAGGTCACTGAAGTACTGGCGTCGCACGCTCGGCCTATCAGTTCGCTTTCCGCTACCTCCATCGTTTGGCAACAGGCTCCGCTGCTGAGGTGTCGAGCGCTCATTCATTCTATCTCTTTCGCTGATCGCTTGCGCTGACTGTCGCTGACCAGGGAGTTGATCAATCGGCACTCGATCATTCAGGATTACACTACGTTTGGCCAAAATCGTCTGTCCAAACGGGAGCTCGCACCACTGCCAGATCGCATCACCACTACGATATTCGCGTCCTTCTGGTCTTAGCTCGCCTAGCCCCGCGATAGCGATCCCATTCGACAAAAGCCCAACAGATGCTATCTGTTTAGTTGGTGGATTCCATCGTGCTAAATCCGGATATGAAAAGCTGTCTTGAGGAATTCCTTGGGCAATGGCGGCGAGACGTTGCGCCTCGCGGACAATGTACTCGTAATCTTGAATATCCCATTTCGGTGGTTCATTGGCCGTTGCGCCCATTAACGCACCAGCCATCGTGGCAATAGTATCTGTATCACTATCAAGCTCGTTGGCCGCCACAGCCAGCGCCTGACCAATTTCTCCATCGCGAAATACATCCGCAAGGACTGATGCCGCCAATGCGGTCTTGAGACCTGATCCACGATACGCCGGTGTAACGCATCCTAACGCCTCTAAAGCGCTTCGATAAGACTCGTAAGAGCCCGATCTTAGAAGGGGGGCGACCGTATCAATATCCCGCAACAACTCATCCCGCGTTTCCATCAAAGCATCATGCAGAGTTAATCCTGAAGCATTCTCCCAAGCTGATTGCCAAAAAGTCGCCAGCTGGGAATCAGAGGCGAGAATTTCGGACACACTCCCAATCTGCCGGGCAAAGCTGCTCCAGTCCTCAATAGTAGGAAGAGTGCCTTTGGAAATTGTCTCTGCCAAAGCGAGCGCATGAAATAAGGCCCCGCAAAAACCATGAGGATGTCCATGCGTAACCAGCGCGTCGCGCAAGACGTCAAGGATGAGCTCCTCTAACGACCCGGACGAAGCCCAAACATGCGGCTGTATGCGCATCGCAGCACCATTGCCACCGCCTCGGACATACTTCTGGTCTCCAGATTCAAAGAAATTTGAAAACCAGTTCACGCCGCGCTTCGACAAGTTTACTGCAGCAGCTTTCGTCCCTAGCCCACCACCAAGCGCATAAGTTGGCCAAACAGTGATCTCAACTTTCGCAAATGCCTCAACATCGAAACTACCGTCACCACGGATCGCACGACACACTGCAAGTCGAAGTTGGGTGTCATCAGAGTAAGTGCCCGACGGCAACTCTACTCTTGGCCCATTTCGGCCTCCGATTATCCTGCGCCACCTAACCGGTCGCTCAACTTTACCGAGGCCAGTTCGATATTCGACCCCTCCTTGGCCACGCGACAACTCCGTCATCCATCCAAGCGCGTCGCCCCCTGCAGCCCACAACGCCGAGTTCACCACCGCGAGCCCACGACGCCCGAGCTGTTGTTCAGCTTCACGAATGCTAGAGACCTCAGTCAATTTGGCCTTCCGAGAAATTTATCTGGAGAAATCTGAACGTTGACCTCCTCGAAGCCAAATTCGCCCAGCCATCCTTGCACAATGTCATGATGCGTCTCGCTTTGAACGTAGATAGCCCGAAGCAGATCAGTAGAAACTTGCCGCGGGTACAGGATTTCAGCCTGCTCACACGTGGTCAAATGAACCTCTCGGTGGCGACGAGCAACTGACCAACCCGCCTTTCGCGCAACTACTGGAACAAAGAGACTCTTCAAACCCTCGACACCCGGATTACGAATGCAGCATGGATAGCCGTTATTAGTTGAGGCAAACACCACCCCTTCATGTGCCGCGATGCATGAATCGAAACTAAGTATGCCCCACCAAACATCGGCATTCTCATGCCAACGCTGCGAGACCAGAAAGAATCTGCGATTAATTTCCGAAATTGAGAGATTGACGTAGTCGAGCCAATTCTGACTCTTGTCAAAGAACGCCGCTTCCTCTGGCCGAGAGGCAGCATTCACATGGAGAACGTGCCGAAGATAGGCTTCCTGCGGCAAACGGAAACGTGACATCAACGCTCGCTTGGCCAATGTTCCGACGATCCCGTTGTTTGTAGTGAAGTGAAGTACTTCACGAATGCTCCTCTCACGAAGCACCTCGGAAACGGTCATATCGAAATCTCGACAAAAGTCCCAGGCTCGAAATACTCCACTAACCTCGACTCCTCTCCAGGCTTGTATCCTACGACAACGGTTCGCCTCGCGCGAGCAACTGCAACTGCAAGCAGTCGCCGAAGGACAAACACTTGATCGTCTTGATCCTCGCCCGCGTACGGCGTGTTTTCGTTGTTGAATCCGAGAATAAACACGTGGTCGAACTCAAGTCCTTTCGCTGAATGAAAGGTTGAGAGCGCTATGTTTTCCGGACCATTTGGCCAGTCAGGCTGTCGTGTAATATCTTCGAAAGAAAGGCCATTAGATGCTAGCGCACCCTTGATTGTATTAAACCATGCCCCTGCTTGCGGCTTCAAAAATGCCACTGAATCTTGGGTTAGGTCTATGTTGTTTACGATATAGTTCACCGCCCAGTTCGCTTGCCTAGAATACAGCCCTCTCAAAACTATTGGCAGTGGCCCCGTTGAGGTTGCCGCAGTTAGGTTCGGCAATGCTCCATCGCCTTCGACACTTATGCCCTTAAGAATACCCGCCGCGAACGCTGCGATCTGCGACGTATT
The DNA here is from genome assembly GCF_965227665.1 of Reyranella sp. GTDB lineage: Bacteria > Pseudomonadota > Alphaproteobacteria > Reyranellales > Reyranellaceae > Reyranella. The sequence goes on along the minus strand of NZ_OZ245767.1, from coordinate 3,848,123 downwards.
TCGATGATTCGCGCGAAGAACATGGATTCGCTCCGGTCGCACATCAAAGCCCGCCTCAGCCCATGAAAAGCCGCGGGCATAGATTCTCTGCACAGTATCTATCACGAACGTCACAGCGTGCTCTTCTCGAAGGTGGCGCCTGACTGCACGAAGCTGATTCGCCGAAAAATCTTGCGTCTCATCAACGATAACAACGTCGTAATCCAAGGAAGGAGTGTGGCCCGCCATCTCCACAGCAATATCATTCCAATCGAACGCACTCCGGGAGTGGAGCCAAGACTTATAGGGTCCTACGACTTCATCCAAAATCCTTCGCCGAAGGGCCCTGTTCACTCGTGGAAGAGGTCCGCGACCAGTACGTTCCGCCGCAATGTAGTTCTCGAGGTGCTCCGGCTCAAACCGGCCGAGCAGATACTCGACTTCTTTCACAATATAATCGGCGCTCAGCGCACCTAATCGTGCCGCCAAGCGATGCAGCTCAATCCTGGCCTCATCATGCATTACAAGCGGTCGCCCAAGCGTAGACATTGCCCATTGGCCAAACGTTGTAATGTCAAGGTCTACATTCAGGCTTCCGCTTATTTGCTGTTCGGCAAGGGACCGCACATAACCCGCCAACGTTCGATTGAATGTCAAGACGAGGACTTTTACAGCTTCGGGATTCTGCATCCTGCGATTGCGCGCAGCAAACCAGTGGCATAGCGATCGAAGGCGCAACAGCGCGGTTGAAGTCTTTCCACTGCCGGCAGCTCCACAGATTACCTCTACACCAAAACGGTTCTGGCTGATCAACGGCAACTGCTCTGCCGTTGCAGTGACTTGTGGCAGTGTCTTCAAGATAGGCGCCCCCCGACGCACGCTAGCATTTCATAGCCGAATCCACGGCCAAGCATCCAATCTTGCGATGGCAATGACCGAGGCCGTGCAAACAAGCAATTCTCGGTGTTATACCCTTGTAGCATCGTTGATGCTGATTGCCTGCTGCGCAAGGTTTTTCTACCGCAGGTTCGCAAATATTGGAAATTCATTGCGAGCAGCTTGCAAGTACGCAGAGTCGATACCTGACCGCGACCAGCAATCTCGCCTCGTCAATGCCGTTTGCTAGTTCGTGACGCTTCGGGACTTGGCAAAACTGACTTTTTGCCGAGTTGTAAAATTAGCCCGCGCGCACAGTTCGCGAGTTGTTTTTCGCGATACGGTCGCCCCTATCACTTCAATGAAACACCCGGCCCGAATCGATCACCAGTGTCTGGCCGGTCGTGCTGTTGGTCCGGCACATCGTGACGACCTGGTCGGCGCAGTCGTCCTTGTCGGCGGGCTTGCCCAGCAGGGAGGCGCTGGCGTTCTTCGCGACCACTTCCGGGCGCAGGTTCGCCGTCGCGCGGGTGCCTTCGAGCAGGCCGGGGGCGACGCAGTTCACCAGCACCTCGGGCGCCAACGCCACAGCCATGCACTTGGTGAGATGGATGAGGCCCGCCTTCGAGACGGCGTAGGCGATCGAGGAGCCGGTGGGCCCCAGACCCGCGACCGAGGCGATGTTGACGATGCGGCCTTCGCCCTGGCGCTTCATGACCGGGCCGACCGCCTTGGTGAGCAGCATCGGGCCGGTCAGGTTGATGTCGATGATCTTGGTCCATTCCTCGTAGGTGAGGCCGTCGAGATCGGTGAAGGGGATCGACTTGTTGTAGGCCGCGTCGTTCACGAGGATGTCGAGCCGGCCGAAGCGCTTGAGCACGTCGTCGACCAGCCGGTCGACCTGGTCGCGCTGGGTTACGTCGCAGGCGAAGGTGGCGGCCGTCACCTGATGCCGTTCGAGATCGCGCGCCACGCCCTCGGCCTGGTCCTTGCTCTTGGCGTAGACGACGGCGATGTGGCAGCCCTCGGCCGCCAGCGCGTGACAGATGCGCTGGCCCAGCCCGCCATTGCCGCCGGTGACGACGGCCACCTTTCCCTTGAGATCCATCCGTTTCCCCCGTGGCTGCCTTGCGACCCGTGCCGGGTGCAGGCTCTCGTTCGTGCGGTATATTAGGCCAGTTCACAGCGTAGCGGAGCCCGTTCGATGTCCCTCACAGCCGACCAGAAATTGCGACAGCGCGCCCAGCAGGTCATTCCCGGCGGCATGTACGGGCACCTGCGCAGCGACCGGCTGCCCGAGGGCTACCCGCAGTTCTTCGAACGCGGCGAGGGCTGTCACCTGTGGGACGTGAACGGCAAGCGCTACGTCGACTTCATGTGCAGCTGGGGCCCGATCGTGGTCGGCCACGGCAATCCGGTGGTGGCCGAAGCGGTGGCGCGCCAGACCGCGGCGGGCGATTGCCTGAACGGCCCGTCGGAGCGGCTGGTCGAGCTGGCCGAGCGGCTGGTCGGCCTGATCCCGCACGCCGACTGGGCGCTGTTCGGCAAGAACGGCACCGATGCGACGACGACCTGCGTGACCCTGGCGCGCGCCGCCTCGGGCAAGCGCAAGATCCTGGTGGCCGAGGGCGCCTATCACGGCGCCATCCCGTGGTGCTCGCCGAACCAATACGGCGTGACGCCGGAGGATCGCGCCCACATGCTGACCTACAAGTACAACGACACCGGCAGCCTCGAGAGCGCCGTGCAGCGCGCCGGCGACGACCTGGCGGGCATCATCGTCTCCGCCTTCAAGCACGATTTCGGCAAGGACCAGGAGATGCCAGACGCGGCCTTCGCCCGCCGCGCGCGCGAGCTGTGCGACGCCAGCGATGCCGCGCTGATCGTCGACGACGTGCGCGCCGGCTTCCGCCTCACGATGCGCGGCAGCTGGGACCTGGTCGGCGTGCAGCCCGACCTCAGCGCCTGGAGCAAGGCGATCGCCAACGGCTACGCCCTGGCCGCCGTCACCGGCAACGACCGCTATCGCGAGGCCGCGTCCAAGCTCTACGTCACCGGCTCGTTCTGGTGCAGCGCCGTGTCGATGGCCGCCGCGCTGGCGACGCTCGACGTGCTGGAGAGCGTCGACGGGCCGACGCGGATGCGCGAGATGGGCCAGCGGCTGCGCGACGGCATCGCGGCCCAGTCGGCCGAGTTCGGCATCGGCGTGCGCCAGAGCGGCCCACCGCAGATGCCGACCCTGCTGTTCGACAACGATCCCGACACCGAGAAGGGCAACTTCTTCACCCTGGAGGCGCTGAAGCACGGCGCCTACCTGCACCCGCGCCACAACATGTTCCTGTCGACCGCCCACACCGAAGCCGACATCGACTTCGCCCTGGAAGCGACCCGCAAGGCCTTCGCGGCGCTGGCGGCGCGGTAAACATCTCCACTCCGCACCACCTCATCCTGAGGAGGCCCGAAGGGCCGTCTCGAAGGATGGGTAACAGGCGGGGTGCTCGCGCCCACCCTTCGAGACGCGCTCCTGCGGAGCGCTCCTCAGGGTGAGGTCTTTGTTGGAAGCTCGCCGTGGTTCTTTCCGTTCGGAGAGCCTCTACCCCCGCCCGCCGTTCTTCCAGAAGCGGTTCAGGCTGGCTGCATCGCAAGGCGTTCGCCGCGCTGGCGGCGCGGTAGGTCTGCTTCATGTCATCCTGAGCGCAGCGAAGGATCTCCCGTCCGCAAGGGAGTCCTTCGCTCGCTCAGTGAGGTCCTTCGCTGCGCTCAGGACGACAGTCAACTAACCCCGCCCGCCGTTCTTCCACCACCGGTTCAGGCTGGCGACGTCGCCGTTGTACATGTTGCGGTCGCAGTGGCCGACGCCCTCGACGTGGCGCGGTTCGCTGCCATAGGCGAAGTTCTGCGAGGTTTCGTCGGCGACGTACTGCCAGAGCTTCCAGCCGCGATCCGCCCAGGCCACGGGAAGGCGCGGCGTCTCGCGATAATCGGCCAGCCACAGGTCGCAGCGCGCCAGGATCGAGCCCGGCCGCACGCTGGCGCCGAGGCTGATGCGGCGGCGGCCGTAGATCTCGCCATCGGCCCAGGCGGGATGGGCGTAGAGCATCGGCAGCCGGCCGGTGGCCTTCTGCACGGCCAGCACGAAGGCCTCGGCCTGGTCGAGCCGCATCGTGTTGCGCGGGTTGGCGTCGTTCGGTTCGAGGTCGAGCGCCATCACGGTCTGCGGGCCGGGCTGGCAGGCCGACAGGAACGAGGCCGCCTGCTGCTCGCCGGAATACTGGCGCGTGCCGAAATGGTAGCCGCCCCACAGCAGCCCCGCCGCCTCGGCCTGGCGCCGCCGCGAGGAATAGGACGGGTCGAACCAGTCGCCGCCCTCGGTCACCTTGTGGATGACGGCCAGGATGTTGCTGCGGCGGACCGCGGCGAAGCTGGTGACGGTCACGTTGTGGCTGATGTCGATCACCGCATCGAGGCCGGGCCGCGTCTGGCCCGGGGAATAGGCCGCCGACTGGGTCGTCGGCTGGCCGCCGCAGCCGGCCAGCGCCGGCAGGGCAAGACCGCCGGCCAGCATGCTTCTCCGTGAGATCATCGAGGGGAGTCCTATTGGGCTTTCTTGAGCACGTTGGTGGCGGCGACCGAAACGCCGGCGCGATTCTCGGTATAGAAGAGTTCGAGCGAGCCGTCGTCCAGCAAGGTGCCTTCGATGGCCGAACCGCCCTGCCCGATCATGCGCACGCGCTTCCCGTCCGAGCCGATGACGCCGATGATCGGCTCGGCCTTCGATTCCGAGGACAGGGTTCCCCAGAAGCGGCCCTCGTCCTGGCCGTCGATCTTCACCGTGATCTTCAGCTCGACCAGCCGGTTGCCGTCGACGATCGTGGCCGGGGCGGTCACCGGAAAGTGAGCCGGCAGGCCGCTCACGATGCCCTTGTTGGTGCCCGTCCAGGTGCCCGTCAGGTCCGGCCCGGCCGGCTGGGCGACCGCGATGCCGGCGGCACAGGCGAGGGAAAGGCCGAGGGGAAGCAGGAGGGAGACACCACGCATGGCTTTTTCCTTCGAGGTTGTCGGGGGCCGCATCATGCCCAAACATCGGCCCGCGTAAAGCCGGGCCATCGTCGCGGCGGTCGACAGGCGAAGTCGGCGCGCGCAATACTGGCGGCAATGGAATACGACTATATCGTCGTCGGCGCCGGTTCGGCGGGCGCCGTCGTCGCCAACAGGCTGTCGGCCGACCCGCGCCACACGGTGCTGCTGCTCGAAGCCGGGCCCGCCGACCATCCCTGGACGCGCATTCCCGTCGGCTATTCGCGGTTGATCACCAACCCGGCCGTCAACTGGCTCTACAGTTCCGAGCCCGAACCCAGCACCAACGGCCGCCGCATCCCGGTACCGCGCGGAAAACTGCTGGGCGGCTCCAGCGCCATCAACGGCCTCGCCTTCGTGCGCGGCCAGGCGCAGGACTTCGACACCTGGGCGCAGATGGGCAACCAGGGCTGGGCCTACGAGGACGTGCTCCCCTTCTTCAAGCGCCTGGAGAGCTATCCCGAAGGCGACGAGCGGTTTCGCGGCCGCTCGGGCCCGCTGCGCGTCACCAATCCCGCCCCGGCCAATCCGCTCTATGCCACCGTGATCAAGGCGGCCGGCGAAGTCGGGATCCCGCACAACCCCGACTACAACGGCGCGAAGCAGGACGGCATCGCGATGAGCCAGGCCACCATCGCCTCCGGCTGGCGCATGAGCACGGCCCGCTGCTACCTCGATCCGGCGAAGCGGCGGCCCAACCTGCGGATCGAAACCGGCGCGCTGGCCGAACGGTTGCTGCTCGAGGGCCAACGCTGCACCGGCGTGCGCTATTCGGTCGGCGGCGAGTCGCGCGAGGCCCGCGCGGGACGCGCCGTCGTGGTGAGCGGCGGGTCGATCAACTCGCCGCAGCTCCTCGAACTGTCGGGCATCGGCCAGCCGGACCGGCTGCGCGCGCTGGGCATCGAGGTGCGGCATGCGTTGCCCGGGGTCGGCGAGAACCTGCGCGAGCATTACGCGCCGCGCACGCGATGGACCATCGGCACGCGCGGCGTCACCTTCAACGATCGCGGCCGCGGGCTCGGCCTCGTGCACCAGGCGGTGCGCTGGGCGCTGAACCGCGACAGTCTTCTTTCGATGGTCGGCGCGCCGCTACGCGCCTTCGTGCGCTCGCGCGACGGGCTCGAGGCGCCCGACCTGCTGCTGGGCTGGGTGCCGATGTTCACCGAGGCGGGGCCGCGCGGCCCCCGCATTGCGCGCCAGTCGGGCATCTCCTGCTACGCCCATCCGATGCGGCCCGAGAGCAAGGGCACCATCCATATCGTCTCGGCCGATCCGAAAAAGCCGCCGGAGATCCGCTACAATTTCCTCTCGGCGCCGGTCGACGGCGAGCTGACCGTGCGCGCCGTGCGCATCGCCCGCGCCATCATGACCGCACCGGCCATGGCGCCGCTGCAGGTCGCAGAGATCGCGCCGGGACCGGGCGGCAACAGCGACGACGAGATCCTCGACTGGGTGCGCCGGGCTGCCGAGACGACCTACCACCCGGTCGGCACGTGCAAGATGGGCTCGGATGCGATGGCCGTGGTCGATGCAAGGCTGCGCGTGCACGGCATCGAGGGGCTCCGGATCGCCGACGCCTCGATCATGCCGACGCTGACCTCGGGCAACACCAACGCCCCCTCGATCATGATCGGCGAGAAGGCGGCGGAGATTTTTCTGCAGGACACCATGTCATCCTGAGCGCAGCGAAGGATCTCACGTTCGCCAAGGAGTCCATTGGTCGTTCTGTCAGGTCCTTCGCTTCGCTCAGGACGACAAAAACTCACCGCCCACGGAAGGCCCGGGCAAGCTGGTCGCTGAGCGGCTTCACCAGGAACGAGGCCACGGTGCGCGGCGTGGTCTCGATGAAGGCTTCGACCGGCATGCCGGCCAGCAGGTGCAGTCCTTCGAGACGGGACAGTTCGCCTTCGGCAACGCGGATGCGCACCGAGTAGTAGGGCTCGGTGGCCCTGTCATCCTGCGTGACGTCGGCGCCGATATGGATCACCTCGCCATAGACCTCGGGGGTCGTGCGCTGGTTGAAGGCGGCGAAGCGCAGGACCGCGTGCTGGCCGATATGGATCTGGTCGATGTCCTGCGGCGCCACCTTGGCCTCGACGATCAGCGAGTCGGAGTCCGGCACGATCAGCATGAGCGGCTCGCCCGCCTGGACGACGCCGCCCACCGTATGGACGTTCCTCTGGAAGACCCTGCCGTTCTGCGGCGACACGAGATCGATCCGCTTGAGCTGGTCCTCGGCCGAGACGCGGCGCTCGGTCATCTCCGATCGCTTGGCGCGGATCTCGGCCAGTTCCTTGCCGACCTCGGTGCTGAGATCCTGGTCGATCTGGTGGATCTTGAGCTCGAGCTCGGCGATGCGGCCGCGGCTCTGGGCCAGCGAGGCGATCAGGGCGGAACGCTCGCCCTCCATGCGGGCCGAATCGCGTTCCAGCGTGGTGACCCGGCTGATCGGCACGAGATTCTGCTTCCAGAGCGTGCGGACACCCTCCAGCTCCTGCGCCAGCAGCGCCAGCTCCTTGCCCTTGGCGGCTTCCTGCGCCTGGGTGCCGTCGATCTGGAGATGGAGCTGCTTGATCTGCTCCCGCAGCTGCGCCTTCTGGCCGTCGCGCGCGGTGCGGCGCATCTCGAACAGCTTCTGCTCGCCGTTCATCAGGCGCGCGATCTCCGGATCGTTCGCCCGCGAGGTCAGCTCGGCCGGGAACTCGACGTTCTTGTCGTTGTCGCGCTCCGCCTCGAAGCGGGCCTGGCGGGCCGCCAGTTCCTCGAGCGCCTTGGTTACGATCCCGAGATTCGCCTTGGCCTGAGTTCCGTCGAGCCGGACGACGACGTCGCCCTGCTTTACCCGGTCGCCTTCCTTGACCAGCAGCTCGCCGACCACGCCGCCGCTCGGATGCTGGATCTTCTTCACGTTGGTATCCACGACCAGTTTGCCGGGCGCGATCACCGCGCCGGACAGCTGCGTCGTGGCCGCCCAGCCGCCGACCCCGAACACGAGGAGGAGGCAAGCGGAGACGCCGATCAGGAGAGGCTTGCGGGTCATGCCCGGGACGGACACGGGCGGGCTCATGACGGCTCCCGCGGGCGGCCGACCGGCATCCGAAGGGGAGACGGCGGAGCGCCCGCCGCCTGCGCGGCGGCGGCCTGTGGCATCGCGGCCTTCAGCGTCTCTCTCAGGACGGCATCCTTCGGCCCGAAGGCCTGCTGGCGGCCACCCCGCATCACCAGGAGCTGGTCGACAGCGGCCAGGGCGCTTGGCCGATGGGCGATCACGATGGCAATGCCGCCGCGGGCCCGCACCGACATGATGGCCCGGGTCAGGGCCTCCTCACCGTCATGGTCGAGACTCGAATTGGGCTCGTCGAGCACCACGAGGAAAGGATCGCCGTAGAGCGCACGCGCCAGGCCGACGCGCTGACGCTGTCCCGCCGACAGCGCGGTGCCGCTCTCGCCCATCTCGGTCTCATAGCCGTTGGGCAGGCCGAGGATGAGTTCATGCACACCGGCCGCCTGCGCCGCAGCGATCACCTTGGTGGCGTCGGGCTCCGGCTCCAGGCGCGCGATGTTCTGTGCGACCGTGCCGGCAAACAGCTCCATGTCCTGCGGCAGGTAACCGATATGCTCGCCCAGCGCCTCAGACGACCACTGGTCGAGCGTCGCGCCATCGATCCGGACCTTGCCGGATACCGGCTGCCAGACCCCGACGAGGGTACGGGCGAGAGACGACTTGCCCGAGGCGCTGGGGCCGATGATCCCCAGCCCCTGGCCAGCCTTGAGGCCGAAAGCGATGTCGCGGGCCACCAGCATGTTCGCGCCCGGTGGTGCCACGCTGACCGTTTCGACCGACAGCGACCCCTTGGGCTTGGGCAGCTGCATCACGTCGCGGTCGTCGGGGATTCGCGCCAGCAGGTTGTTGAGCCGGTGCCAGCTCTGGCGGGCCGACACGAAGACGCGCCACTGGGCGATCACCTGCTCGACCGGCGCAAGCGCCCGGGCCGAGAGAATGGAGCCGGCGATGATGATGCCGGCCGTCGCCTGCTGCTTGATCACAAGGTAGGCGCCGACCGCCAGCACGGCCGATTGCAGCGCCATGCGCAAGGCGCGCGAGAAGCTTCCCATGCCGCCGGTGATGTCGCCCGCCCGCTGATGGGCCGCGACGTAGCGACGTCCATAGTCCGACCACTGCTGGGCGAAGCGGCCGACCATGCCCATCGCATGGAGGACCTCCGAATTGCGGCGACTCGCTTCGGCGAGGCTACTCCGCCGGCTGGAGAGCGACGAGACCTCGATCGACGGCTGGCGGACCTTGACCTCGGTGATGAAGGTGATGGCGACCAGGATCAGCGCGCCGACCGTCGCGGTGAGGCCAATCAGCGGATGAAACAGGTAGCAGATGCCCAGGTAGAGCGGCATCCAGGGCAGGTCGAACAGCGCCGCGGGGCCCGTGCCCGACATGAAGCTGCGGATCTGGTCGAGATCGCGCACCGGCTCGAAACCGTTCATCTGCGGCGCCCGGAGCGGCAGCTTGACCAGAAGGTGATAGACGCGCCGGTCCAGAATCTCGGCAAATCCGCCGGCAATCCGGATGAGCACCCGGTTGCGGACGATATCGAGGATGGCCTGGAAGCCGTAGAGGCCGAGGGCGAGGATGCAGAGTGCAACCAGGGTGGGAACGCTGCGGCTCGGCAGCACCCGGTCGTAGACCTGCAACATGAAGAAGGAGCCGGTAAGATACAGGACGTTCAGGATGGCGGTGAACAGCGCCACCCCAAGATAGGAAGTGCGACACGACCGCAGCACCTCCGCCAGCTCGGTTCGGGGCGACCCTGATGCAGGAGATGGTACCCGCGTCATGCTGCTTGTGAAATCCCTTTCGACGGACCGGCCGCCGCGTACCGCGGCGCAAGTCCCACTAGCACCGACGAGCGGCGACTGTCTCTCCTTTCGCCCCTCTGACAGCCGCTTGTTACCAAGATTTCACGATCCCTACATAGGGAAACTGGAGCCGCCGCCCAGAGTCGGCGCCCGAGGTTGCAGCGCGTATCAACGTCGACCATCTTCAGGCAGCCGCATATTCCGTGCGATCGCCAGCGTTCAACCAAGCAGACGGAAACGGTAAGCATGCCTTCAGCACCCCCGGTCGGTGTTGTGATCGCCAACAACAACAATGGCGCCTTCGTTGGGCGAGCCATCGAGTCGGTCGCCCGCCAGTCGTGTCGAAACCTGCGCACCCTCGTCGTCGACGATGCCTCGACGGACAATTCCGAAGAAGAGATTCGCCAGTGCCTGTCACGTCTCGGCGATTCGAGATTCGATTATATCCGCCTGGACACCAATGTCGGGCAGACCGGTGCGATCAAGCGCGGACTCGCGCGATTGGACACGCCTTTCGTCGGCTTCCTGGATTCCGACGATATCTGGTATGAAAATTTCATAGAACGGCATCTGTGCGTTCACATGAATGCCGACTTCCCCGTCGCCCTCACCTACTGCGATTCGCACATCATCGACGCCGATGACCACCTGCTGGCGGGGACGGCGTGGTGGTTCGAGCATGGCACGGGCCAAGGCGGCATCGACCCGGCCATGGTGCCGGCGATCGACGCCACGACCGGCCAGTTTTCGTTTCCCCGGAACGGGCGGCTGACCCTTCATCCGCACTGGACGGCGCACAGCGCCACGAACAGCATGGCGAGCATGATGTTGCGGCGCAGCTTCGTGGACCTGGTGCTCGTCGTCCCCGACCACGACCTGAGACTCTATGTCGATTACTACCTGTCGACCTTGGCCGGCCTGCTGACCGGCTCGATCGCCATTCACGATCCCCTCTATGGCTATCGCATGCACGGCGCCAACAAGCATTCGAACGCCCCGGTCATGGGCGGCACCTACAATTCCTCGACCAAGGACTGGGGCCCGATCAGCAGCCACATCCTCGGGCTGGTCCAGCGCATCCTCGACCAGGAAGCCTCGTCCATCCGGGCCTCCTTCGGCGACTGGCGCCACGCCCATGCGCAGGCGCTGGTGAAGCGGGCGCTCGATGCCCGCTCGACCGGCAGCAGGGGCGCGTGGATCCGCTTCCTCGATTCGCTGGCGACCCGGACACGGAACCTGCTCGGTCATGCTCGTTCAGTCGCGGGTCAGCGACGATGACACTCGGGGCGTTGGAAGCGGCGTGACAGGGAAAAGCCTCGACAGCGCCGTCTTCGTCGGCACGGCCCGCGACTGCGCCCGCTGGCTGCCGGACGTTCTCGCCAATCTCGCGAACCTGTCGCGGCTCTATGACCGGACAGCCTTCATCTTCGCCGTCAGTGACGCAACCGACGCCACCGCCACCCTGTTACGGAACTGGTTGGGCAAGGAACGGGCAGGAAAGGTTCTCGATCTCGGCGAGCTCGCCGGACGGTTCGAGCGGCGGACCGAACGGATCGCGTTCGCGCGCAACGCCTGCCTCGAAGAAGTGCGCGGCTCGGCTTTCGCGGACTACGGCCACATGGTCGTCACCGACATGGACGACGTCCTCGCCGCGCCCCTCGACCTCGGATCCTATGCCCGAGCGGCCGAGTGGCTCGACGCCGCTCCCGACCGAGCCGGCGTGTTCGCGAGCGCGTGGCCCCGTTACTACGACATCTGGGCGCTGCGGCATCCAACCTGGTGCCCGCACGACTGTTGGCACCGGATCTGGGAGCGGCCTGTCCGCGAGTCGTTCGAGGCCGCCAAGTTCCGCGAGGTCTTCGCCCGCCAGATCGCATTGCCGCCAGTGATGCGACCGATCGAGGTTCGCTCGGCTTTCGGCGGGCTGGGCCTCTACCGCCTGCCCTACGCGCTGAACGCGGGATATGTCGGGCTCGACGCCCAGGGACGCGAAGTCTCCGAGCATGTCGCCTTCAACGAAGCGATCGGACGCGCCGGCGGCCGCCTGTTCGTGTTCCCCGAGCTGCAGGTGCGGGCGCCGCAGCAGCATCTCTACAATGCCGGCGAATTCGGCGTGCGATGGCGTGCCGCGATGCGGCTGCGCCAGGCAGTGGAGCGCTATCGTCCCGCCTGGCGCACGCTACAACAGAGCAGATGAAGACGCTCATCGTCGATCCGGCCATCCATTCACGCGGCGGGCATCACTACGCCGCGATCAACCGGTTGCAGGCCGAGCTTGCCGGGCTGGGACTCGACGCACCCTGCCTCGGCTCCATCGCCGCCACGCCCGACGTCACACGTTCGCTCGACTGCACGGCGACCTTCACCGGGCCGGTCTATGGTCGCGACTATGCCAGCCCCCGGGAATTCGAGGCCCGCGTCGCCCAGACGAGCCGCGAGCTGGCGCGCGCCCTGAAACGGCTTGGCGCCTGGCCCGACATCCTGATCCTGCCCTGCTGCGATCAGGTCCTGGCTGCCTCCGTGGCGCGTGTCTTGGGGCGCCACCCGCTGAAGCCTCCGCCACAGGTGCTGATGTGGCAGCTCTACGGTCCGCACCACCGGCTCGCGCCGGACGATCCCGCCGCGATCCCGTTCCACCAAGAGGCGCGCCGGGGCTTCACCGCTCTTCTCGAGGCCGTTGGCGACCGCCGGCGTCTCGTCGCCTTCTGCGAAACCGAAGCGATGGCCGCGTTCTATCGCGCGCTGCTGCCCTTCGACGTGGGAGTGGCACCGGGGGCCGGTATCGCCCTGCCGTCCGTCCCGGGAGACCTGCATGCGGATGCGACCGATCATCCGCACTTGACGATCGCCGGCTTTGCCAATCGCTCGAAGGGATATCGCCTCCTGCCCGAAGCCATACCGGCGCTGCTGGAGCGTCACGCGACCTCGCACTTCACGGTCCACGGCATCGTCACGGGGTCCGATGCCGAGGACGACAGCTGGATCTTCGACGATCTGGAGAAGCTCGGGCCGCGCGTCGACATACGCAGGGGCGTGCTGTCCGACGAGGACTATGTCGACCTGCTTTCAAGCACCGACCTGCTGCTGCTTCCCTACGATCCCGCGTCCTACAAAGCGCGCGGCTCGGGGATGTCCAACGAGGCGCGCCGGATGGGCATTCCCATCGTGGCGCCGGCGGAATGCGCCTTCGCCTGGCCTGCCTTCGAAAAGGGGCATGGCGTGGCGATGTCCCGGTACAGCCCCGCCGGGCTCACCGAGGCGACGGTCGACGCGCTCGGCCGGCTGGATGCCCTGAAAGCCCAGGCGTCCGCCGTTGCCGGCACGACGCCGGACCCGCTCCGCGGCATCCTGGAAGCCACCATCGACGCCGCCCGCGCGCGTCCCCGTCATGGCGCCGCCCAGGCCCTGCGTCGCCTGCTAGGGGCTACCCCGTAGGCCGAGCGACGCAAGATACGACCAGCGCACCGTTCCATTGCGGAACCGGATGCCGTCCAGATACTGCCCGACGGCCCGGTCGACCAGGTCCTGCGGCGGCCTGTCCTTTCGAGCGCCGTCGGCGTAGGCCACGATCTCGCTCCAGCCGTCGGGCCGCGGGATCGACACGATGGTCGATTGCGTGTCGAGGTTCTTGTAGGTCCAGAACGACCAGCCGATGCCGTGCGTCTCGTGCAGGCGGCGGAACTCTTCGTTCCACTCGTCATTGAGTTCGCCGGTCTCGCCGAGGAACAGCGGCACATTGTAGAGGTTGGCGAAGTTCAGGTGCCGCTGGATCGAGTCGCGTTGCGTGGAGGCCCAGAACGAATGGTAGGTGTAGGCTAGGTTCCGGGCGAACGGTCGCCCGAGCATGGCGAAGCTCGAGCTCCACTGGCCGCCCGCCAGGATCACGATGCGCTCGGGATCGACCTCGCGGATCGCCGCCGTCGTCCGCTGGTAGAAGGGTTCCAGCCGCGCATTCAGCGTCGCCACGTCATGATAGGGCGCGATCGGCTCGTTCAGGATGTCGTAGCCCAGGATGACGGGGTTGCCGCGGTACCGTTGCGCCACGGCACGCCAGAGCTTCACCGTGAGGTCGCGATTGCGCGCCACGTAGAACATCAGCGGGTAACCCGGCCCGTCGTCATGGTTGATCCCGGTCTGGCCGCCGGGCGCGGCATGCAGGTCGGGAATCACGTAAAGCCCGGCGGCGGCGGCCCAGCCGACGACCCGGTCGAGCAGCGACCAGCCCTCGCCCGTCACTTCGCCGTCGGCGGTCATGAACAACCGCCAGTGCAGCGGGATCCGCACCATGTTGAAACCGGCCGACTTGATGAAGCGGATGTCGTCCTCTGTCACGTAGGTGTCACGGTAGCGCTGCCAGAACTGGGCGGCGCGCTCCGGGCCCAGAAGCCGGTCGAAGGCGCCGTAGATCTGGCTCGGCGACTTCGCGACCTCGAACTTGAACATGTAGCCTTCGGGCATCAGCCAGTTGCCGAGGCTGATTCCTTTGAGACGCAGGATGCGACCGTTTGGCTCGACGAAGTGCTTGCCCTCGATCCGGACCAGCGCCTCGGCCTGAACGGGCGACGCGAGACCGAGCAATATCAGGAGAGCGACGAGGAGGCGCATGACGGGACTGTAGCAGGACACTAAGATTCGTCCCGTCATGTTTCTCGCCTCGCTCCTGCTGCCAATCGCCGTCGTAGCCATCGTCTTCCTGGTCCAGCGCGTCCGGCTGCCCGTCTTCCTCGCGATCATGGCCACCGTGGTGGTCTATGGCATCGCCGCCGACATGACGTTCCAGTCGGTCGGCAAGGCGTTCGGCCTGGGCTTCACGACGGCGCTCGAGCAGACGGGGCTGCTGGTCGTCGCGGGCGCTCTGGTCAGCGGTCTCGTGCTGCGTACGCCGCTCGGCACCGGCACGTCCGCCGTGGCGGGACTGGTGGCGGGGCTGGGCGCGTCGGCCTCGGGCGGGCTGGCGCTGCTGCAGCCCGCGGGGCAGGACGCACCGCGGCGGGCGCTGGGCCTCGCGCTCACCCTGCTTGCGGTCGCCGCCCTGGTGGCGCCGTCGCCGCTCGCCGTCGCGGCCACCTCGGTGATGAAGGCGGGCCTCCGAACCGAATTCATGGTCGCCCTGCCGGTCGCGACCGTCGCCGTGGCGCTGGGCTGGTGGCATGTGGCGCGGCAGGTCCCGTCGCAGCCTGCCGAAGGCGAGCTCTCCTGGGCGTGGCTGTGCGTCGGCATCCCGCTGGTGCTGCTGGTGCTTCAGTCGGTGGCCCAGATGCCGAGCGAGCCCCTGGGCAAGGGCGGTGCGCGCGAATTCTATATCGGCATCTCCAAGCCGCTGATGCTGACCGCCATCGCCGTCACTTTGGCGATCGTGTTCGCCCGCCGCTGGGAGCCCTCGGTCCTGGCCGGCCGCTCCTGGGCGCCGCTCCTGCTGGCGGTCGGCGCGTCGGGCGGCCTGGCGCGCGTCTTCGACGAGACCGGCATGTCGGAGCTTCTGGCCGAGTATGCTCTGCATCCGCGCTACGGCGTGCTGACGCCGTTCCTGGCCGCGGCCATCGTGAAGACGATGCAGGGCAACTCGCTCACCGCCGTGCTCACGGCCTCGGGCATGGTCGAGCCGATGCTGCCGGCGCTCGGCCTCGACAGCGACTCGGGCCGGGCCATCGCGGCCGCCGCCGTCGGCGCGGGTTCGATGGCGATCTGCCACGTCAACGATCCCTTCTTCTGGATCGCCGCCCATATGGGCCGGCTCTCGCCGGGCCGCGCGCTCTCCGTGATCTCGCTCGGCAGCGCCGTCATGGCGATCGGCGCCCTGGTCGTGATCGCGACGATCCGCCAGTTCATTTGAGCAGCACTCGAAAGGCCGAGAATGCCCGTCAATCACTTGATCGATCGGAGCATCACCACAATCCTCTGGGCGACCGTGGGATTGGCCTTCCTGGGATCCTTCACGTTCCTTGCATTCCGAATACTGATGCTGATCGCGTCCATGGGAATGCTCTGCGACAGCTGCGGCAACCAAACGGACTTGGTGCGCATCCTGGGCGTCCAGTCCGCCGGGCTCATCATGCTGATCGGCGCGATGGTTCTCATCATCTGGCATGTCGATCGGTGGCCCCACAAACTGGCCGCCCCTGCCATGCTGGCGGTGGCACTGCTTTCCGCCCCCGCAGACACCTGGCATCACTGGTTCTGGTGGCTGGGTGCGTAGGGCCGGGCTGCGCGCTCGTGGTCGTCGCGACGATCCGCCAGTTCATTTAGAGTTTTTTTCGACGAGGTCTTTCCAACAACAACCTCACCCTGAGGAGCGCTCCATAGGAGCGCGTCTCGAAGGGTGGCCACGAGCACCACGTCTGTTGCGCATCCTTCGAGACGGCCCTCGGGCCTCCTCAGGATGAGGTAAGTGGGGTCAACTCAAAGGCGGAAAGGTTCTAGGGGACCAGCCCCTCCTCGCGGGCCTTGATCTGCAAAGCGAGGTAGCGGGAGTAGATGCGGCACTGGGCCAGGCTGCCGGCGATGAACCACAGGCCGGGCTGCGGCGTCGGCTTGAACATGTTGGCGAGCTCGCCGCCGGCGTCGAAGCCCCAGACCGGGCCGATGCGGTCGGCCACCTTGTCGCCCAGGAAGGCACGCACCGTCTCCTGCTGGTTCTTGTAGCCGGTGGCGACCACCACCAGCTCAGCCTCGCGCTGCGTGCCGTCCTTCAGGCGCACGCCGCCGGTTTCGAACCGGTCGATGTCGTCGTATTGCAGCAGCTTGATCCGCCCGTCGACGATCATGTCGGAGCAGCCGACGTTGAAGTAGTAACCGCCGCCGCGGCGCAGATACATCATCTGGAAGCCGGTATCGTCCTCGCCATAGGTCAGGCGGAAGCCGCGCTTCTCCAGGCCCGACAGGAGATCGCGGTCGACCTGGCGCATCTCGGCGGTCGAGAGCTGGTAGGCGCGCTGCAGCACCGGATAGGGCGAGGCGGCGGCCAGCAGGTCGCAATCCTCGAACGGCAGGCCTTCGGTGTAGATCGCATAGACCTTCTGCGCCTCGCGGATCGACACGACATAGGTCGGGCTGCGCTGCACCAGGGTCACATCGGCACCGCTGGCACAGAGATCCTGCGCCACGTCGTGGCCGCTGTTGCCGGTCCCCACCACGATCGTCTTGCGCCCCTTCCAGTCCGCACCGTTTGTGTAGGCGCCGGAGTGCATGACCGTGCCGGCAAACGTGTCGAGGCCCGGCAGTGACGGCTTGATCGGAATGGCGCTCACGCCCGTGGCGAAGACGACATGGCGCGGATGCAGCACGCGCTCCGTCCCGTCGCCCCGCAGCAAGGTCACCGTCCAGCGCCGCGTTGCCTCGTCGTAGCGGCCGGCGGTGAGCTGCGTGTCGGTCCAGTAGTTGAGGTCGAGATTCTCGACATAGGACTCGAACCAGTTGGCCAGCTTGTCCTTGGGAATGAACACCGGGAAGGTCGAGGGGAACGGCATCAGCGGCAGGTGATTGACGTGTACCTCGTTGTGCAGGGTGAGCGAGTGATAGCGCCGCCGCCAGTTGTCGCCGATGCGCGGGTGGCGATCGACGATCAGCGTATCGACACCCAGCGCCCGCAGGCGCGCGGCGGTGGCGAGACCCGCCTGGCCGCCGCCGACGACCAGCACGGCCGGGTCGCGATCCTCATAGGCCCGTGCCTTCACCCGCTGGTCGAGCCAGTTGTCGCCGCCGAAGTCGCGGCTGTAACGCTCGGCATCGCTCAATTCGCGCGGCCTTCCGTCGGGCCAGCCGTGCAGTTCCTCGAGGGTGGTGAGCAGCGACCAGGCCCGCCACGTCCCGCCCTCGTCGACGAGGCGCACGACGGCGTTGGCATGGCCAAAGGCGGTCTCGAACTCGAAGATCGCCTCGATGCACTCGGTGCCGGCGCGCTTCACGCGGCGCGGCGGCGTGCGCGCGCCGGGGATCTCCACGTTCTTCGCGGCGGTGCGCGCCAGCACCGGCGCCAACGCCGCCTCGATCGCCGCCCGCCCGGAACGGGTGACGACGTCCCAGCTGAAGGCCAGCACGTCGCGCCAATGCCCGTCGGGCATGAACGTCGCCGCGACGGCCACCGCATCCTGCGCCTGGAGCGCGGTACCGAACGAGTCGAGCCAGCGTGCGACGATCTCTCCGGCTTCGTCCGGGACTTCGGCAAATTGAACTGACATCAAAACCACTCCCGAAGAGGATCAGTCGAGCTTCACGCCCGAGGCCTTGACCGCGGGCTCCCAGAGCTTGCGGTCCTCGGCCAGGAACCGGTCGAAGCCGGCGCGGCCGGGCGGCGGCATGTCGAGGCCGAGATCGTCGTTCCAGCGCTTCTGGATCTCGGGCGACTTCAGCGCCTCCGCGATCGCGGCTTCGAGCCTGGCGAGGATCGGTTCGGGCGTGCCGGCCGGCGCGCCGATCCCATACCATGAGGTGGCGACATAGCCCGGCACGGTCTCGGCGATGGCCGGGATGTCGGGCGCCGCCTTCGAGCGTTGGGCGGAGGTCACGCCCAGCCCCTTGAGCTTTCCGGCGCGGACGTGCGGGAGCATCGAGGGCATGTTGGCGAACATCATGTTCACGATGCCCGCCATCAGGTCTGAATAGACCGGCCCGGCGCCCTTGTAGGGCACGTGGATGATGTCGACGCCGGCCAGCTTCTTGAACAGCTCGCCGCTCAGGTGCAGCGACGTGCCGGGGCCGGACGAGGCGAACGAGTATTTGCCCGGCTCCTTCTTGCAGAGCGCGATCAGCTCCGCGACGGTGTTGGCCGGCAGCGACGGTGTCACGCCCAGCAGGTTGGCGAGGATGGCCACGCGCGAGACCGCCACGATGTCCTTGTCCGGATTGTACGGCAGCCTGCTGTAGAGCATCGGGTTCAGCGTGTGGCTGGCCACCGAGATGAGGCCGAGCGTGTAGCCGTCGGGGGCCGCCCGCGCGAGTTCGACCGTGCCGATGTTGCCGCCCGCCCCACCCTTGTTCTCGACCACGAAGGTCTGGCCGAGGCTCTTGGAGAGCTGATCGCACATCAGCCGGCTCACCGTGTCGGTGCCGCCACCCGCCGCGAAGGGACAGATGAACTTCACCGTCTTGTTCGGCCAGCCCCCCTGACCGAACGCAACGGCAGGAACGATCGACGGCGCGGCCAGGGCCGCGACGAGCAGGCTCCGTCTCTTCATGGCGTTTCCCCGATTTGTGTTTTTTGCTTTTCAGACACCTCAGCGTAACCTCGCTGGGTAATCTGTCCAGATGGCTGAACCTCAGAGCGTCCAGGGCTATATCGACCAAACCCCGTCATGGCCCGACGGGACCCCCACACCCAGCGTGCCGATGACCCAGATGCAGTGGCGCATCTGGACACTCGCCACCGCGGGGAAATTCTTCGAAGGCCTGGTCGTCTTCATGACCGGCGTCGCCCTGCCGCTGATCGTCGAGGAATTCGGCCTTTCGCCCACGGGCAAGGGCATCGTGAGCGCCGCCACGCTGGCGGGCATCATGCTCGGCGCCGTGGCGCTGGGCGGCCTGGCGGACGTCTACGGCCGGCGCCGCATGTTCGTGATCGAGATGCTGGTCTTCGTCATTTTCCTGGCCGGCCTGACCGTCGCCCCGAGTTTCGGCTGGCTCGTCTTCTTTCTGTTCGGCGTCGGCGTGGCGCTGGGCTGCGACTACCCCACCGCGCACCTCGTGATCTCCGAGAGCATTCCCAGCCGCGACCGCGGCAAGCTGGTGCTGGCCGCCTTCGCCTTCCAGGCGATCGGCGCTCTGGCCGGCACGGTACTGGGCTTCGCGATCCTGACCTTCGATGCCTCGCTCGACGCCTGGCGCTGGATGTACGGCATGGCGATCGTGCCCGCCGCCTTCGTCGTGTTCGCCCGCCTGTTCGTGACCGACAGCGGCCAGTGGCTGGTGAGCCGTGGCCGCCACGCCGAGGCCGAGCGCGAGCTGCGGCGGCTGCTGAAACGCAAGCCGCAGTATCCCAAGCAGGTGCGCCTGGCCGGGAGCGACGACCCCGCCCATCACAGCCACCACCGGCACGGCCGCTGGTCAGACCTCTTCAACAGGAAGAACCGGCGCGCCACGATCCTGGCCTCGGTGCCCTGGTTCCTGCAGGACCTCGGGACCTACGGCATCGGCATCTTCACGCCGACGATCCTCGCCCACACGATCGGTCACGAGGTCACGAACGCGCATAACGTGTCGGCCATCATCGCCCGAGACCTCGAGGGCGCGAAGGGGGCGGCGCTGGTGGACACGCTGCTCATCGTGGGCATCCTCGCCGCCGTGCTGATGTCCGACAAGGTCGGCCGCATCCGGCTGCAGGTCCTCGGTTTTCTCGGCTGCGCCGCCGGGCTCGCGATGGCGGCGCTGCAGTCCCATGTCGATGAGCCGGCGCGCACGATGCTGCTGTTCGGCGGCTTCATGCTGTTCAACTTCATGACCAATCTCGGGCCCAACTCGCAGACCTACCTGCTGGCGGGCGAGGTCTTCCCGACCCACATCCGCGGCAAGGGTGCGGGCTTCGCCGCCGCCTTCGCCAAGATCGGCGCGGTGCTGACGGCCTTCATCTTCCCGGTGGTGCTGGCCGATGCCGGCACCGACTTCCTGCTGACCGCCCTCGTCTTCACGTCCCTGCTGGGCGCACTCATTACCTGGTGGTTTCGCATCGAGACGGCAGGCGTCAATCTGGAGGAGATCGGGCGCTAAAAATCGCCTGGCGGGCTTCGCCTCGCGGTGAGGGACGGGTAACCTCCGGTCAATGCACTCGCCGATCCGGGAGCTGTTGCGCTCGCCCGACTTTCTCAGGCTGTGGCTGGTCGGCGCCTTCGCCAACGCGATGCGCTGGCTGGAGCTGCTGGCGTCGGGCCTGTTCGCCTGGGAAGTCACGCACTCCGCCTTCGCCGTCACCGTCGTGGTCGCCTTGCGGCAGATCCCGCAACTCCTGTTCGGCGCCTTCGCGGGCGCCATCTCCGAGGCGGTGAATCGCAAGCTGATCTTCATGCTGGCGCTGGTCATACCGGCCGTGATCTCGACCCTGCTCGCGACGCTGGCCGTCACCGGCCATCTCGAGGTCTGGCACGTGGCGCTGGGCAACCTCGTCTCCGGCATCATGTGGTCGACCGAGATGTCGACGCGCCGGCGCATGGTCGGCGAGGTCGCCGGCCCGCACCGGATCGTCAACGCCATCGCCCTCGACAGCGTCACCTCGGCGGCGACGCGCGCGGTCGGTCCGCTCCTGGGCGGCATCGCTTTCGAATGGCTGGGCATGAAGGGCGCCTACACCGTAACCGCCCTCGTGCAATTCGCCGGCGCCTTTGCCATCGCCGGCCTCACCCATGCCCAGTCGACGCGACGGCTCGACCTGATGCGAATCCCGCACGAGATCGCAGACGGGCTTCGCTTCGCCTGGACCCGGCCCACCATCCTGCTGGTGTTCGGCGTCACGATCGTGACGAATGCGTTCGCCTTCGCCTATTCGGGTCTCGTCGCGCCGCTCGGGCAGGGCGAGTTCCATGTCTCGCCCGCGCTGGTCGGCCTGCTGGCGGCCGGCGAGCCGCTGGGGGCCTTGCTGGGCGGCGCGCTGATCGCGGCCGGCATCGTGCGCATGGACCGACGCCTTGCCTTCGCCGGCGGCGCGGCATTGTTCATGGTCGCGCTCATCCTGATGGCGCTGTCGCCCTTCTACTGGCTGGCTTTCGCGCTGCTCGTGATCGGCGGCTTTGGCACGGCAGGCTTCGGCAACATGCAGTCGACCCTGATGCTGACCGAAGCGCCGCCCGAGATGCGGTCAAGGCTGATGGGTGTCGTCACCGTGTGCATCGGCACCGGCCCGCTCGGCCAGCTCGCGGCCGGCGGCCTTTCAGACGGTCTCGGCCCGCGGGGAGCGGTGATCGCGATGGCGGCGGTGGGATTGGTGCTAACGGGGGCAATGGTACTGGCTTTGCGCAGAAAGCCAGTACCGCCCGCGTAACTATGGCCCTTAGGGCCGAGGCATCACTTCAGGAACTTCAGGCACTCGCCAGCCGCTTCCGCCGCGGCGCGCGCGTGGTCGCGGGACATCGAGCCACCCATCACCATCGGACGGGCGACGCTGGTGAGGGCGTCCTTGATGTCGGTCTGGGGCGTCATCGTGGGCGCCACCTTGCTGTAGAGGAGCTGGCCGTCCTTGTTGAGCTGAGCCGAACAAGCCGCAGCAGCGGCCTGGTCGGCGGCCTGGGCGGCGGCCGGCAGGAGCGAAAGGCCGAGCAGCGGCAGAAGGATACGGCGCATGAAGAAGTGTCCTCGAAAACTCTGGTTCGACCATAGTATAGCAACTCTTCGGACGGGTGGCATAGACGTTGCGTCGCGCCCATCGGGACTGCAGGCGTTTCGATCACCTGACGCGCGAAACCATCAAATATTCATGGACCCCGCGACGGAACGGCGGCATGAATGCCCCAGAAAATTGAAATTCCGCTGCAATTATAGCGGGTATGAGGAGCGGATACGGTGCAGGAAGGCGACCCTACAGCAATCACGGTCCAACCCGAGGCACCACCGTTCAAGCAACGTCGCATAGACGGCCGGGCGCTCCGCAGCGAGCGCACCAAGCAGCTCATCATCGAAGCCTATCTGGAATTGCTGAACGAGGGGCCGGAGGCGCCGACGGCGGCCCAGATCGCCAAGCGCGCCGGGTATTCCGTAAGATCGGTCTTCGAGCGCTTCGATGATCTTCCAGCACTCACCATCGCCGCGGCCGACTATGCCTTCGCAGGGGTGATGGCTCGCGCCCTCTACCAAGACCGGAGCGGCATCCGGGCCGAACGCGTGCGGTCCCATGTCGAGAGGCGTTCCGCCATCTGCGAGCGTTGGCTGACGCTGTGGCGGGTGCTCCTGCAACATCAGAAAGATTCGGAACTGGTACGAGCGCGGATCAGCCGGATTCGCGACGTCATGTGGACGGGTCTGGCGCTTAACTATCGCGCCGAACTCGCCGATCTGCCCGAGGTCGATCGCACCGTATTGCTGATCGCGCTTGAGCAGTTGACCGATTTCGAAAGCTGGGGTCGCATGCGCGAACGCCACGGCCTGTCGGTAGAGGAAGCACGCCACGCCTGGATCACGGCCATCGACCGGCTGCTGCCCCCCACCCCGCCGGAAGCGGCCCCGTCGACTGTCTCCTGACCTCAGGCGCGCACGAGCGTCTTGATGACGAGCGCGGGCTTGCCGGACTTCTCGGCGACTTCACGATCCTGCTCCGCAATGATCTCGCGGGCGGGCAGATCCTTCTCGAGCCCTTCGAGGGCTTCGAGCGGTACACGGCGGTTGGAGCGCTGGCTGCCGTCTTCGTAGGTGACGTTGAACAGCACGTACTCGGTACGCTTGCTGGATTTCTTGGCCATGGGGCCTCCACATCGTTTCAGGTCCGTCGACCACGAGGGCGTATCTGCGCATTCCCCGTCGGAAACGCGTAGACAGATGCGTCGTCTGGCGAACCAACTCGCCCGAAGGGCAATGAAAAACCCCGCACCCAGAGGGTGCGGGGTCATCTCATGTCGCTGAACGTGGCCGCCGTTACCGGCAGCCGCGTGATCAGCCGACCGACTTCAGGTTGTCGGCCGACATCTTGCCGCTGCGACGATCGGAGACGAGTTCATACTCGACCTTCTGACCTTCGTTCAGCGTGCCCATGCCGGCGCGCTCGACGGCGCTGATGTGCACGAAGGCATCGGCACCGCCGTTGTCCGGCTGGATGAAGCCGAAGCCCTTCTGAATATTGAACCACTTCACGGTTCCCGTCGCCATGGGTAACCCTTTCACTACTTTAGATATGCTGAACCGCGCGGCGTCCCACACAAAAATCAGGGAACGCGCAGCCGGCCGTCGAATTCGCACTGGTTTTCGGGATCAAAGTTCGTGGAGCGGGTTGCCGGCGAAGCCGGAAACGCGGACCAAAATCGTCTGTCCGTCTATCGACCGTCTGCATATGGCCTCTTGCCGAGGCTTTTGCAAGGACCGATTGGCCGCACTGCGGACCAGGGCTAGGCTCGATCGGCCACATGGTGCAGGGAGAGTGTCTTGGCGGAACATCCGAAAGTGCTCATCTCGGGCGCGGGCCCGGTCGGTCTCACGCTCGCCAACGAGCTCGTCCGCCACGGTATCCCCGTTCGACTCATAGACAAGGCAGCGCACCGAACCGACAAGTCGAAGGCGCTCGTGCTGTGGAGCCGCACGCTCGAGCTGTTCGACGATGCCGGTTACGCTAGGGACTTCGTGGCCGCGGGCGTGCCGGCGCACGGCGCCCGGATCTCGACCGGCACCGAGGTCGTCGCCGAGATTTCGTTCGACGTGATCGACAGCCGCTTCGCCTATGCGCTGATGATCGCGCAAAGCGAG
Organism: Reyranella sp.; assembly: GCF_965227665.1. Classification (GTDB taxonomy): domain Bacteria; phylum Pseudomonadota; class Alphaproteobacteria; order Reyranellales; family Reyranellaceae; genus Reyranella. Next base: position 3,823,952 of record NZ_OZ245767.1, on the reverse strand, counting down.
ACCGAGCGCCTGCTGGAAGAGCGATTGGTCGCCGCCGGCGTGACGGTCGAGCGCGAAGTCGAACTGACCGGGTTCGCCGACACGGGCTCGTCGGTCAGGGCCACGCTCGCCCGACCGAGCGGCGCTTCCGAAACGGTCGAGGTGGACTGGCTGGTCGGCTGCGACGGCGCCCATTCGGCGGTGCGCCATGGGCTCGGCTTCGAGTTCGAGGGCTCGACGCTGCAATCGCACTGGGCGCTGGCCGATGGCCATATGTCGGGCCTCAGCCCCCTGGATCACCTGCACATCTTCTGGCACCGCGACGGCATCCTGGCCTTCTTTCCCATCGGGGGCGATCGCTGGCGGGTGATCGCCGATCTGGGGCCCGCCAGCGGTGCCGACACTCATCCCGACCCGACGCTCGATCAGATCAACGAGTTGATGGCGCGCCGCGGCTCGCCAAGCATCGTCATGTCCGATCCGGTGTGGCTTGCCGCCTTCCGCATCAACGAGCGCAAGGTCAGGGATTATTCAAAGGGCCGCGTGTTCCTCGCGGGCGACGCCGCCCACATCCACAGCCCGGCGGGCGGTCAGGGCATGAATACCGGCATGCAGGACGCCTTCAATCTCGCCTGGAAACTCGCGCTCGTGATCGAGGGCGCCGCCAACCCGTCCCTGCTCGACAGCTATTCGCGGGAGCGCAGCGCCGTCGGCGACCGTGTGCTGCGCAATGCCGGGCTAATGACCGAAGCCGCGACGCTCCGCAATCCGCTCCTGCAGGATGTGCGGAATGCGATCCTGCGGTTTGCCGCGGGCTTTCCGCAGATCCGGCACCGGGTCGCCGACCAGCTTGCCGAGATGGACATCGGCTATCCCGACAGTCCGCTTACGGCCCGGGGCACCGATATCCCGGCGGGCCCGAAGCCCGGCCAACGCTGGCCGCACCCGCTTCCCGCCCGTGCCAGCGGCCGCAGGTTCACCGCGATCGGGCCGGCCGCCCTGGTGGCCGCGCTCGAAGCGAAGTTTCCCCGGCTGGTGACGACTGTACCCGAGGGAGACTCGCTGCGGCTCATCCGTCCCGACGGGTATGTCGGCTTCGCCGGTACGCCAGGGGACATCGCTCGCGCCGAGACGTATCTGGCGTCGCTCGCCTGCTGAGGCCGTTCACAGGAACGTCCGGAACGTATGAGAAGCCCACTCGTTGGACGGCCTGACCCGCAGACCCTCTGGAGACACCTCGATGTCCGACGGCCTCACGAACCCGCCTGCTCTCGCAATCGCGACCGACATGGTCTGCCACATCATCGTGAAGGCACGCGAATTCGATGGGCAGGATGTCGAAACCGATCCGGATTCCGCTTCGAATGCCGCCGACGATGGCGGGATCTCGGTCCTCGAGGAACATGACGACGATCCGACCCAGGCCGAACTCGTGGCCTTCATCGAGGCGCTCGACGAGGACGAGCAGGTCGATCTCGTCGCCCTCTTGTGGCTGGGCCGCGGCGACGGCGACATCGACGACTGGGAGGACCTCATCACCCAGGCCCGCGACGCGCGCAACGGCCGGACCTCGGCCTATCTGCTCGGTCAGCCCCTCCTCGCCGATCATCTGGCCGACGGGCTGTCCGCGCTAGGCCTGTCCTGCGAAGATTTCGAGAAGGACCACCTGTAGCTTACGTCTCAGGGCATCGTTCCGCGCGGCCGCTTTTCGCCCGGTCGCACACGCCGATCCTCGTCCTCGGGTCCGACGGTCCGTGACGTCTCTCCGTCGCGGGGCGGCACGCGCTCCTCGACATCAGGCCCGCGCTCGACGTCGAGATTGTCACGGTCGCGGGGTTTGGGATTCGGATCCTGGTTCATGTCGCTCTCCTCTTCGGAAGCGAACGGGGAGGCGCCCGGCGGGTTGCCGATCCGCTGCCTCAGCGGCGACGGCGTGTTTTCGGCCGCGCGGCGGCCGGGACGACCTCGTCACGGTCGAGATTGTCGTAATCCTCGTCCATGAGGCGGTAGTCCATGGTGAGTTCCTCGCCGGCCTCGATGTCGCGCAGGGCGTAGTAGGTCACGTCACCGTCGTCGGAGCCGATGTTGGGATCGGCCGAGTGGTTCATGTACCAGCCGGTCGAAATGCGCAGGAAATCGAGCGGCACCCAGTATCCGCGCGCGGTTCGGATACCGAAGCGCTTGATGAGCTGCACCTGCGGCGAGGCATGAGCCCTGGCGACGGGGATGAAGCGGCTGTCCTTGCCGTCCCACACCCGGACCAGCTCGTCCTTCTTGATGTCGATATCGGCAAAGCAGCCGAGACCGTGGATCGAGGAGGCGCCGAGATAGACGAATGCCTTGCTGGTCTTGCGCTTCATGGGCTGGCTTCAGGCCTTCACGATGAAAGGCTTCGCCGCGGTATCGTAGTCGGCATAGCCCAGGGTCGTGCGCAGTTCGGCCGGCGACAGCGCGCTCTTGCTCTCCGCCTCGCCGGCCTTGAGCGCGGCCAGTCCGGCCTTGATGCCGGCAGCGGCCGGCGACAGCATGCCCGTCGGATAGGTGCCGATCTTGAAGCCGAGAGCGAGCGCTTCCGTCTGCGAAGGCGTGGCGCGTGGCGCACCGGGCGACAGGACGGCGAAGGACGGCCGGCCCTTGGCGGCAGCGATCCCGCGCTTGATCTCCTCGTCGTCGGCCGGCGAGTCGAGGAACAGAATGTCGGCGCCCTCCTCGACATACATCTCGATGCGCGCCACGGCCTCATCGATGCCCTGCGTCGGCCGGCAGTCGGTACGCGCCAGGACGAGAATGCCGGAGTCCTTGGCGGCCTGGACGGCGGCGCGGATCTTCATGCGCGCTTCCTCGCGCGGCAGGCAGGGCTTGCCCGCGGCCGTGAGCGCGCGCGGCGTGATCTTGTCCTCGATCAGCACCGCGGCGGCACCGGCGCGGCCATAGGCGCTAACCGTGCGCTGCACGTTCATCGCATTGCCGTATCCGTGATCGCCATCGGCCAGGACCAGCAGGTCGGGCGCCGCGCTGTGCACCATGTTGAAGGAATCGAACATCTCGCCGAACGAGACGAGGTCTAGGTCGGGACCACCCAAACGGCTGGCGGCCACGCAGGAGCCCGAGAGGAAGGCGGTCTTGAAGCCCTCGCCATAGGTCAGCTTGGCGGTGAGCCCGTCCCACACGGCCGGCATGACGACGAGGCCGGGCTCGGCCAACAGGGCGCGCAGGCGCTGGGGGGCAGTGGTCACTCGACTCTCCTCGAATTCCGAAACGGCGGCGGACGATAGCAGACCGTGACGGCGGGTCGACACCATGGCGGCACCCGGTCTAGGCTTTCACTCGCACTGCAAACCAACGGAGACCAGAGCGCCAACAACAAGACATCGTCGGAGGAAACCAAAATGAAAGTCGCCAAGACGCGTTTCGTTTCGATCTGCATCGCAGCAACCCTCATCGGGTGGTCGGGCACCGGATGGGCCCAGAAAAGCGGCGGCACGCTGCGCATACAACACATGGACACGCCGCCCAGCGCCTCCATCCATGAGGAATCGACCGTCTCGGTCGCCGTCCCCTTCATGGCGCTCTACAACAACCTGGTCGTTTTCGATCAGAACGTTCCGAAGAACAGTCTCGACACCATCGTCCCCGACCTCGCGATGTCTTGGGAGACGAAGGACGAGGGCCGCAAGCTCGTCTTCAAGACGCGTGACGGCGTGAAATGGCACGACGGCAAGCCGTTCTCGGCAGCGGACGTCGCCTGCACCTTCGATCTCATCCTCACGCCCGATCGACTGCGCCGCAATCCGCGCAGCGCCTGGTACGGCAACGTCGAAAAGGTCACCGCCGACGGCGCGTCGGAAGTGACCTTCCACCTGAAGCAGCCGCAGCCCTCGCTGCTGGCGCTGCTCGCCTCGGGCTACACGCCGATCTATCCCTGCCACGTGCCGGCCGCCGACATGCGACGCAAGCCGGTCGGGACCGGCCCGTTCAAGCTGGCCGACTTCAGGATGAACGAGGGCATCAAGCTGGTGAAGAATCCCGACTACTGGAAGCCGGGCCGCCCCTATCTCGATGCCATCGAATTCTCGATCATCCCGGATCGCTCGACCCGCATGCTGTCCTTCGTCGCCGGCAAGTTCGACATGACCTTTCCGGCCGACGTCACCGTCCCGCTCCTGAAGAACATCAAGCGCGACGCGCCCCAGGCGCAGTGCACGATGCGCGAGAGCGGCGTCAGCACCAACCTGATCGTCAATCGCGAGGTCGCGCCGTTCGACGATCCGAAGATCCGCCGCGCCATGGCGCTGACGCTCGACCGCGAGGCCTTCATCCGGATCCTGAGCGAAGGCGAAGGCAGGATGGGCGGCGCCCTGCTGCCGCCGCCCGACGGCGTCTGGGGCCTGCCGCCCGAGAAGCTGGAGGGCCTCATCGGCTATGGAGACGTCGAGAAGGCGCGAGACGAGGCCCGGGCGCTGATGAAAGAAGCGGGCTACGGCCCCGACAAGCGGCTGAAGCTCAAGGTCAGCACCCGCAACATCGCCACCTACAAGGATCCTGCGGTGATCCTGATCGACCAGCTCAAGCAGATCTGGATCGATGCCGAACTCGAGATCATCGATACGACGATCTACTACAACCGCGTCTTCAAGAAGGACTATGTCGTCGCGCTCAACCTCACCGGCAGCGCGGTCGACGATCCGGACGTGACGCTGTTCGAGGGCTATGCCTGCGGCTCGCTGCGCAACTACAACAACTACTGCGACCCGGCGATGACCAAGCTCTTCGAGGAACAGTCGCGCGAGACCGACCGCAGGAAGCGCCAGGAGCTGGTCTGGGAGATCGACCGAAAGCTGCAGGAAGACGTGGCGCGGCCGATCATCAGCCACGGCCGCATTGCCGGCTGCTGGCAGCCGCAGGTGAAGAACGTGACACTGCACACCAACAGCATCTACAACAACTGGCGCTTCGAGGACGTCTGGCTCGATCGCTGAATCAAATTCCTCCCCCGTCAAACGGGGGAGGAGAAGAGATTAGCCACCCGCCTTGAGCAGCAGCTTGCCGGCCACGCCCCGACCTTCGAGGCGGCGGTGCATCTCCGCCGCCTGGCTGAGCGGAAACACACCCTCGATGGGCACTTTGAGCCAGCCCTCGACGAGACCGGCCATCACCTGGTCGACACCCTGCCGCCATTCGGCCGATGTCTGGTCGATATGGCCGAGATGCAGGCGGGTGAAGGTCTGGGAGCGCGGCAGGATACGCTCGCGGATGTTCTTGAACGGCTGCCCCTCGGCTTCGCCGATGCTGATGATGTGGCCCAGCATCTTCACGACCCCGAAGGTGCGGTCGAGCATCGTGGCGCCGTAGGAATCGATGGCGAGGTCGACGCCCTTGCCCCCGGTGAAGTCGAGCACAGCGCGCTCGAAATCCTCCTGCGACGTCACCACCACCCGCGAGGCGCCGTAGGCCAGCGCCCTTGCCTCCTTGCCCGGCGTGCCGGTGGTGCCGATGACGCGCGCCCCGGCATGGACGGCAAGCTGGGTGCACATCAGCCCGACGCCGCCGCCGATCGCGTTCACCAGCACCGTCTCGCCCGGCCCGATGCCGCCATAGATCGTCCACATCATGTGCCAGGCGGTCAGCGCCTGGATGGGAAACGCCGCCCCCACGTCGAGGCCGACTGCATCGGGCAGCTTGATCAGCCCTTTTGCCGACGCCACGCACTTCTCCGCATAGGCGCCGCCTTTCTCGGGGAAGGTCGCGACGCGATCGCCCACCGCCACGTCCGTCACGCCCGGGCCCAGCGCGGCCACCGTTCCGGAGACCTCGAAGCCCAGCACCATCGGATAGGTCATGGGATGCGGGTAGATCCCCATGCGGACCTGCGTGTCGGCCCAGTTGCAGCCGGCATAGGCGACATCGATCAGGACCTCGCCCGGCCCGGGCACCGGATCGGGCAGATCGGCCAGCACGAGTTGCTCGGGCCCTCCAGTGGCATGGATGACGACGGCCTTCATGGGCTCCTCCCGCGACGTTTGCGGCAGGAGCCTTGCAGCTTCGGTGCCAGACCGCCCCGGACGGTCAGCCTTTCTCCGCCAGCACCTCGCGCAGCCGGGCCGCCGCCGCGCGGCCGATGACGATCGGATCGGCCATGCCTTCGAGGAAGAGCCGGCTGGCCGATCGCGTCGGCGCGTCGACGCGGCGCAACCGGTCGCGATTGATCATCACCGAGCGACCCAACCGCACGAACGAGCCGGACGGCAGCACCTCTTCGAAATGCGCCAGCGTGCGCAGGATCATCACCGGCGGCTGCCCGGCCACGAACACGCGCACGAAATCGCCGTCGGCGCAGAGCGCCACGATCTCGGCCGGCGCGACCAGCAGGGTTCGCCGCGGTGTCCGCAGCTCGATCGCCCCGGGACCCAGCGGCCGCGCCGACAGGGCAATCTCCCGCGCCGCGCGCGCAAGCGCTCGTTCCAGACGCGCCGGCTCGACCGGCTTGAGTAGGAAATCGACGGCTTCGACCGCGAAGGCGTCGACTGCGTGTTCGGCATAGGCCGTGACGAAGACCACGATGGGCCGGCGCTCCAGCGAGTCGAGAAGGTCGAAGCCGTCGCGGCCGCCGCCCAATTCGATATCGAGGAGAACGAGGTCTGGTTGCGTGCTTGTGATCTGATGGCGGGCTGCTTCGGTACTGTCGGCCTCGCCGACGATTTCCACTTCGGGATGGGCCGCGAGCAAGCGCCGCAGGGCGCTGCGGGCCAGCGGCTCGTCGTCGACGATCAGGACCCGCACGGCTCGCCCCTGAGTTCGAGCGTCGCGATCACTTTCTTGTCCCCGGCCTGCTCGCCGGTCTCGGTTAGGCTGAAGGCATGCCGGTCCGGATAGTGCAGCGCGAGACGACGGCGCACGTTCTCCACCCCGATGCCGGGGCGCCGGCGGCGTACCGGGCGCGGCGTCACGTCGAGCACGCCGTTATTCTCGACCTCGACGTGAAGCGTATCGCCGGACAGGCGAATGTCGATGCGGAGGTCGAGGCCATCCTCTCGCCGGCCGTGCTTCACGGCATTCTCCACCAGCGGCTGGAGGAGGAAACTTGCAATGCGCCATTGTGCGACCTCGGGCATCACGTCGATACGCGTATGCAGGCGGTTACCGAAGCGCGCCCTCTGGACGCCGAGATAGGCCATCAGGCCGGCAACTTCGTTCGAAACGGTTACGACCGTGTGATCGATGCCGTCGAGCGAATGGCGCAGGTAGGCGGTGAGATTGCGCAGCATCTCGAGGGCTGCCGCCGGGTGCTCGGGGATCTCCTCGGCGACCCCGTTCAGGGCGTTGAAGAGAAAGTGCGGGTCGAGCTGAAGCCGCAGTTGCTCGAGTTCGGCCCGCAGCGCCTCGGCCTGCGCCCGCATGGCCTTGCGATGCTCGGCCTGTTCCGCCAGCTCGGCGCGCAGCCAGAAATAGGCCAGGCTCCATCCCGCCAGGACGAAAAAATAATGCACCAGGGGGACGAGGAATTCGTCGGCCCCGCGCCGGTCGGGTGTGACGAGCCAGGGAAGGGCTTCGTGCGCGGCCACAATTGCGGTCGCGGTCACCAGCGCGCCGAGAAGCGACAGCAGGCCGATCAGCGCCATGGCGCCGAGCGACACGCGGGCCTTGAAGGGTCGCGAAACGTAAACGGTGTGCATCGCCGTCGAGATCGCGATCAGGCAAAGAAGAATGAGCCCCGTGCGGGCGAAGGCGACGCCGTAGCTGTGGAAGGCCACGCGCTGCGCCATGACATTCACGATTGCGAACAGGCCCCATCCTGCAAGCTGGGCTCGCCAGAACAGGGACAGGCCGTTCCACCGGGCAAGCAGGAAAGCAGACGGGTTCATGAACTCGGGACAAGGCAGCGGTTGACCGGCGGAAGATTGGGCATTTGGCGATGCGAGGCAAGCACCGACCGGAGAGGGACGTGCAGACGCCGTTCGCCGAGTTTCCAGCCGCGTTCATCGACTAGGGCCGCGGCTGCAGATTTACTGTCAGAGAGTCGATGGCAACCTTGCGTCCGCGAAACCGAGTGGAGGTAGGCAATGGCGACGGTGAAGTACGCGATCAAGGACAATTGGGGCTCGGGTTTCATCGGCAACATGACGGTCGAGGGCGGCACGTCCGGGACCCGGGGCTGGACCGTCGAATTCGACGCCGGCTTCGCCATCACGAACATCTGGGGCGCCGAGATCGTCAGCCATGTCGGCACCCACTATGTGCTGCGCAATGCCTCCTACAATGCGGACGTCTCGTCCGGCGGCAGCGTCACCTTCGGCTTCCAGGCGACCCCGGGCGCCACCGGCGGCACGGCCGCGACCGGTCTGTCGTTGAACGGAGACGGCAGCGTACCGCCGCCGGTCCTTCCCACCCTGTCGGTCGGCGATGCGTCGATCGTCGAGGGCAACAGCGGCACCAAGCAGATGGTCTTCACCGTCAGCCTTTCCAAGGCGGCCACCGGGCCGGTGACGGTCGCCTATGCGACCGCGGATGGCACCGCCCTGGCCGGGCAGGATTACGTCGCCAAATCCGGGACCATCACCTTCGCGGCCGGCGAGACACAGAAGACCGTCAGCGTCACGGTCAACGGCGACAGAGTCGCCGAACTCAACGAAACGCTTGCGTTGAGGCTATCCGCGCCGACCGGCGCCACCGTGGCCGACGGGGCGGCGGCGGGCACGATCCTCACCGACGACGTGATCGTTCCCAAAATCGCCATCGCCGACGCCTCGATGAAGGAAGGCGACAGCGGCACGCGCAATCTCGCCTTCACCGTCACCCTCTCGGAAGCCACCAGCGGGCCGGTCACCGTGACCTATGCCACCGCCGACGGTACGGCCAAGGCTGGCGAGGACTACACCGCCCAGACCGGCACCGTCACCTTTGCCGCCGGCGAAACCTCCAAGGTGATCAACATTGCCGTCTCGGGCGACAGCACCATCGAAGGCAACGAGACACTGAGGATCAGCCTGACGTCGCCCGCGGGCGCCAAGATCGCCGATGGCGCCGCCGTCGGCACGATCGTCAACGACGATGCGAGACTTTCCGTCGCCGACGCCACGGTCACGGAAGGAAACAACGGCACCACGAACCTTGCCTTCACGGTCACGCTGTCCGCCGCCACGTCGGGGCCGGTCACGGTCGATTACGCGACCGGCAACGGCTCGGCCAAGGCCGGTCAGGACTACACCGCCCAGACGGGAACGCTGACCTTCGCCGCGGGCGAGACATCGAAGATCGTCAATATCCAGGTGACCGGCGATACGGCGGTCGAGGCCAACGAGACGCTCAAGCTCGTTTTGTCGTCGCCGGCCGGCGCCACGATCAAGGACGGCGGCGCCATCGGCACGATCGTCAACGACGACAATGGTACGCCGACGCTGCCGACGCTCAGCATCTCCGATGCCTCGGTGATCGAGGGCAATCCCGGCACCGGCGCAGCGCCGGGCTGGCTCAGCACCTCGGGCAACCAGATCGTCGACTCGGCCGGCCACGCGGTGCAGATCGCGGGCGTGAACTGGTTCGGCTTCGAATCCTCGACCTTCGCGCCGCATGGCCTGTGGACGCGCGGCTACAAAGACATGATGGACCAGATGGTCGATCTCGGCTTCAACACCATCCGCCTGCCCTTCTCGAGCGAGATGCTGCACACGGGCGCGGCCCCCAACGGCATCGACTTCAACAAGAATCCCGACCTCAAGGGCCTGTCGGCGCTGCAGATCATGGACAAGATCGTCGATTATGCCGGCGAGATCGGTCTCAAGATCATTCTCGACCACCATCGCAGCAACGCCGGCGCCGGAACGTCCGACAATGGCCTGTGGTACGACGGCCAGTACACGCAGGCCGCCTGGATCAACGACTGGAAGATGCTGGCGGCGCGTTACGCCGACGATTCCACCGTCATCGGGGCAGACCTGCACAACGAGCCGTATAACGGCACCTGGGGCGGCGGCGGCGCCAACGATTGGGCTCTGGCGGCCGAGACCGCCGGCAATGCCATCGGCACCGTCAATCCCAACTGGCTGATCTTCGTCGAAGGCGTCGGCACCTATAGAGGCGAGAGCTACTGGTGGGGCGGCAACCTGATGGGCGTGCGCGACCGGCCGATCGACCTCGCGCTCGACGACAGACTCGTCTACTCGGCGCACGACTACCCCAACTCCGTCTACAAGCAGCCGTGGTTCCAGGGCGCCGACTTCCCCGCCAACCTGCCCGCCAAGTTCGACCAGATGTGGGGCTATATCTACAAGGAAGGCATCGCGCCGGTGTGGATCGGCGAGTTTGGCACCAAGCTGGTCGACCCCAAGGACGCGCCCTGGCTGGAGGCGATCACCTCCTATCTCGGCGGCGACTTCAACAATGACGGCACGTCCGACCTGGCACCCGGGCAGAAGGGGCCGAGCTGGACCTTCTGGTCGTGGAATCCCAACTCCGGCGACACCGGCGGTATCCTCACCGACAACTGGACCGGCGTGAACCAGACCAAGATGGGCTACCTAACGCCCATCGAATATCAGTTCCACGAGGATGCGCCGGGCGATGGCAGCGCGCCGAGCGGCCCGACGGCCACCTTCGTACTCACGCTCTCCGAGGCCGCGACGCACGAGGTAACGGTGGACTACCAGACCGTCTACGGCGAGGCCGGCGCGGCGGACTTCATTGCCAGCGACGGCCACGTGACCTTCGCGGCGGGCGAGCAGAGCAAGACGATCACGATCCAGATCACGCCCGACAAGCTTGTCGAAGGCAACGAGCATTTCGGCGTCGTGCTGACCAATGCGGTGGGCGCCACCATCTCGCGCGCCACCGGCACGGCCACCATCGTCGACGACGATACGGCGGTGACGCCTCCTCCAACGCCGACACCGACGCCCGGTTCGGACGATGTCGATGCCGTCTTCGCGATCGTCAATTCGTGGTCCGGCGGCTTCAACGGCAGCGTGACGCTCGAGAATGACGGCGCAAGCGCGGTCAACGGCTGGCAGGTTAAGATCGAGACCAGCAACCAGATCACCGACATCTGGAACGCCGTCATCGTGTCGCACGATTCGAGCGGATACGTCGTCGGCAACGCTTCGTACAACGGAACCATCGCCCGGGACGGCGAAACAAGCTTCGGTTTCGTGGCCACGGGCGTCCAGGATCCTTCGGCGGTGAACATCGACCTGCTGCACGCCTGAGCGCGAACACTGCTCCGGCGGCGTCTCGCCCTGCAGTTCCCGGCGCATGCCGGGAGCTTTCGGTCATCCCTCCCAGTGCCTAAAATCGACACTGGGAGGATTTTCGATGAAGTTCAGTTTCTCCGGCGAGCAGGAAGAATTCAGGACCAGCCTGCGCCGGTTTCTCGGCGAGCGCTCGCCCACCAAGGAGGTGCGGCGCCTGATGGAAACCGACGCCGGCTTCGAGCCCGCCGCCTGGCGCAAGCTCAATACCGAACTCGGCCTGACCGCGGTGCGCATCCCCGAGGCCTATGGCGGACAGGGTTTCGGCTTCGGTGAACTCGGAATCGTGCTGGAGGAGATGGGCCGGGCACTGCTCTGCGCGCCGTTCTTCTCGACGGCCGTCCTCGCGACGGGCGCGATCCTGAACGCCGGCACCGAAGACCAGAAGCAGGCCCTCCTTCCGGGGATCGCAGCAGGCGATACGATTGCCACACTGGCCTGGGTCGAGGACCCCGCGCATTGGGACGGCGCAGCGACCCGGATGGTCGCAACGCAAACCGGAAGCACCTGGAAGCTCGACGGCACCAAGAGCTACGTGCTGGACGGCCACACCGCCGACCTCATTGTCGTGCTGGCGCGCACGGCGGGGAGTTCGGGCGAGGCGGGCCTCTCGCTGTTCACCGTCAAGGGCGACGCGCCGGGTCTGCAGCGCCAGAACCTCAAGGTGATGGATCCGACGCGCAAGCTGGCGCGCCTCGACTTCAAGGGCGTCGAGGCCACGCTGCTGGGCGAGGCCGGCGCCGCGGGGGCGCCGTTCGCCCGCACCCTGGTCGAAGCTTCGGTCTGCCTCGCCAACGAGATGGCCGGCGTCTCGGAGCGACTGCGCGAGGATGCGCTGGCCTATGCGCAGATGCGCATGCAGTTCGGCCGGCCGATCGCCTCCTTCCAGTCGATGAAGCACAAGCACGCCGACATGCTGGTCGACGTCGAACTGGCCAAGTCGGCCGCCTACTATGCCGCCGCCGCCCTCGACGAGGGCGACGAGGACATCGTCGCGGTCGCATCGCTCGCCAAGGCGGCGGCCAGCGAGGCCGCCCTGCAGACGGGCATCCATGCCATCCAGATCCATGGCGGCATCGGCTTCACCTGGGACAACGACACCCATCTCTGGTTCAAGCGCGCCAAGAGTTCGGAGGTGCTGCTGGGCGATGCCCACCATCACCGCGAACAGATGATGCAGCACTGGGCCGCCTGAGGAGCAGGAAGATGAGCGAACTCACCGAAGACTCCGTCCGCGCCGACGTCCGCGCCTGGCTGGAAGCCAACTGGTCTCCCGAGCTGGGCCTCGTCGAATGGCGCAACAAGCTGGCCGACTCCGGCTGGGGCGTGCCCACCTGGCCAAAGCAATGGTATGGCCGCGACCTGCCGCAGGCCTTCCAGGCCGTGGTCGACGAGGAATTCCAGAAGATCGGCGCGATCGGCGTCGCCAAGGCCGGCATTCGCACCCTGGCCGCCGCGACCATCCTGGCGCACGGCACGGATCTCCATAAGGAGAAGTTCCTGCGCCGCATCCTCACCGGCGAGGATACGTGGTGCCAGCTGTTCAGCGAACCGGGCTCCGGCTCCGACGTGGCCGGCGCCGTCACGCGCGCCGAGATGCAGGGCAACAAGTGGATCGTGAACGGCCAGAAGGTCTGGACGACCTCGGCCCATCACGCGCACTGGGGCCTGCTGCTGGCCCGCACCGACTGGGACCAGACCAAGCACAAGGGCCTGTCCTATTTCATCATCGACATGCACCAGCCCGGCGTGAACGTGCAGCCGCTGAAGCAGATGAACGGCCATGCCTCGTTCAACCAGGTCTTCCTCACCGACGCCGTGGTCGAGCCGGAGTTCCTGGTCGCCAACGTGGGCGACGGCTGGGCCGTGACGACGACGACCCTGATGCACGAGCGTCGCGGTGCCGATGGCTTGCGCAGCTGGGCCATGGGTTCGGACCGCAAGGGCCGCGCCTATGACGAGGAACGCGCCGAGATCGCGACCACGATGGAGCCCTACAAGTGGTATCCGCAGCGTGCCGGCCGGGTCGACCTGATCCTGCAGCGCGCCCAGGAGACCGGCCTCATCGACGATCCGGTGGTCCGCCAGGAAATCGCCCGGGTGCTGGTCATGTCCAAGGCGGCGGAATGGACCGCCCGTCGTGCCCGTGCCGCCGCCCAGCAGGGCAAGCCGCAGGGTCCGGAAGGCTCGCTCGGCAAGCTGGTCTCCAGCCATGTCGCCCGCGCCGCCGCGCGCGTGCACACCCAGCTCTCCGGCGCCGACGCGCTGCTGTCGGGTTCCGACAGTCCGATGAACGGCGTGATCGCCGAGATCCTGGTCTCGGTTCCGGCGACGTCGATCGCCGGCGGCACTGACGAGATCCAGCGCAACATCATCTCCGAGCGCGTCCTCAAGATGCCCAAGGAGCCGAGCATCGACACCACCAAGCCCTTCCGCGACGTGCCGCGGAACATGGTGCGGTAATGGGCGGATGGCGGTGTCTCTGACACCGCCATCTTTCTTTGCGAAGCCGGTTGGCTTCACGGCCTCGCCACCGATACTGTCGGGTTCATGACTTCCAGCCCGATCACGATCTTCCGCGCCCGCCGCATCCTCACCATGAACCCCGCCCGCCCGGAGGCCACGCACGTGGCAGTCCGCGAGGGCCGCATCCTGGGCGCAGGCCCGCTGGAGGAGCTGGCCGGCTGGGGCACCTACACGCTCGACGACACGTTCGCCGACAAGGTGCTGATGCCGGGCTTCGTCGAGGGCCACAGCCACGCCGCCGAAGGTACCTTCTGGCGCTACACCTATCTCGGCCGCTTCGACCGCATGGATCCCGAAGGCAAGGTCTGGCCCGGCGCCGAATCCATCGAGGACGTGGTGGCGCGCCTGCAGGAGGCCGAACGCAAGCTGGGTTCGCCCACCGAATCGCTGGCCGGGTGGGGTCTCGATCCGATCTACTACGGCGACCGCCGCGTCGTGCGCGCCGACTTCGACCGTGTGTCGACGACACGTGCCGTCGGCGTGATGCATGCCAGCGGCCACATCTTCAACGTGAACACCCGCGCGCTGGAGCTGGCCGGCCTGCTGCGGCCGGGCGTCAACCATCCCGGCATTCCCCTCGGCGACGACGGCCTGCCGACCGGCGAGCTGAAGGGCCCCGAGGCGATGACGCTCGTCGGCGCCCATATCGGCTTCGACCGCGAAGCGCTGGCCAACGACGAGAACGGGCTTCGCCGCTTCGCCAAGCTCTGCGTGCGCCAGGGCGTCACCACCGCGACCGATCTCGCGAACCTGCTGCCGGACGACGCGGTGTCGATGATGGCGCGGGTCACGGGCGAAGCGGGCTTCCCCGTGCGCATCGTGTCGTTCCGCCGCTTCCAGGCGCTGACGCCCGAGCAGGTGGTCGACCTCGCCGTCAAGCTCAAGGCCAAGTCGACGGACCGGTTGCGGCTGGGCGCCATCAAGCTGTTCGTCGACGGCTCGATCCAGGGCTTCTCCGCCCGGCTGCGCTGGCCCGGCTACTATAACGGCGCGCCCAACGGCCTGTGGTACACGCCGCCCGAGGCGATCAGCGGCCTCTACAAGCTGGCGCTGCAGAAGGGCGTGCTGGTCCACAGCCACACCAACGGCGACCAGGCGACCGAGATGGCGCTCGATTGCCTCGAGGGCGCGCTGCTCGACCAGCCGGCCCGCGACCATCGGTTCACCCTGCAGCACTGCCAGCTGGCCGATGCCGCCCAGTTCCGCCGCATGGCCCGCCTCGGCATGTGCGCCAACCTCTTCCCCAACCATCATTTCTACTGGGGCGACCAGCATTACGAGACCACGGTCGGACCGGAGCGGGCGATGCGCATGAACGCCTGCGCGACGGCGCTGGCCAGCGGCGTGCCGCTCGCCATCCATTCCGACGCGCCGGTGACGCCGCTCGGCCCGCTCTTCACCGCCTGGGGCGCCGTCAACCGCCGCACCGCCAGCGGCCGCGTGCTGGGCACGACCGAGTGCATCTCGGTGGCCGATGCGCTGCGGACGATCACCCTGGGCGCCGCCTGGACGCTGAAGCTCGATGGCGAGGTCGGCTCGATCGAATGCGGCAAGCGCGCCGACTTCGCGGTGCTGGAAGACGATCCGCTGGAGATCGCGCCGGAGAACCTGAAGGACGTGCGCATCTGGGGCACGGTGCAGGGCGGTCGCCTCTTCCCCGCCAACGGGGCGTGAGCGAGACCCGGCCAGGCGGGCGGCTGCCGGTCACGGTGATCGGCGGCTATCTCGGCACCGGCAAGACGACCCTGGTCAATCGCCTGCTGCGCGCCGCCGACGGTCAGCGGCTCGCGGTGCTGGTCAACGATTTCGGCGCGACGCCGATCGACCGCGACCTGATCGTGTCGTCGGACGGCGACACGCTGGAAATCTCCGGCGGCTGCGTCTGCTGCAGCTATGGCTCGGACCTGATGGACACGCTGATGACGTTGCCCGCGCAGCGGCCGGACATCGAGCGCGTGGTGCTGGAGACCAGCGGCGTCGCCCTGCCCGGCATGGTGGCCAGCGCCGTCTCCCTTCTCTTGCCCTATCGCATCGACGGCATCGTGGTGATGGCCGATGTCGAGACGGTGCGGACGATGGCCGAAGACGCCTATCTCGGCGACACGATCACACGCCAGCTCAGCGCCGCCGATCTCGTCGTCGCGAATCGCTGCGATCTCGTGGACGAGGCCTCGCTTCAGCAGACCCTCGCCTGGCTCACCCTGCAAAGTCCGGCCGCGCGGGTTCTCGCGGCAACACGCGCCGAGATCGCGCCCGACGTGCTGCTGGGGTTGCGCGATGCCGCGCCGCCCCGTTTGTCGGCAACACTCACTACACCCGGCGCACCGGATGCGGCTTCACTCTATGAATCGCTCGAACTGGACGTCCCCGAGGACATCGATGTCGCTGAACTGGGCCAACGCCTCAGCGCACCGGGCACGGGCGTTCTGCGCGCCAAGGGCATCCTGAACGGTGTAGCGCTGCACGTCGTCGGCCGGCGCTTCGAGATCGATAAGGCCCCTGCCGGCGCGAGACCGGGCAAGCTGGTCGTGATCGGCCTGCGGGCGCGCCTCGATCGACACGCCGTGGCGCAGGCGCTTCAGCCGAGATTGTCGACGTCGTTGCGCAGCGCCTGACCGGCGCGGAAGCGTGCGAGGTTGTCGAGGAAGATGCCGAAGATCGCCTCGTTCTGGCCCAGCGAATGGCTGGCGGTGTGCGGCGACACCAGCACGTTGGGCAGATCCCACAGCGGCGACGCCGCATCGAGCGGCTCACGCTCGAACACGTCGAGATAGGCGCCGGCCAGCCGGCCGCTCTGCAGCGCCGCGATGACGTCCGCCTCCACCGCGATCTCGCCGCGCGCGACATTGATCAGGTGGGCACCCTCGGGCATCGCGGCGAAAGCCGCCGCATTGGCGATGCCGCGCGTCACCGGCGAAGCGGGACAGCACAGGATCAGCCAGTCGGCCTGCGGCAGCACCTCGTGCAATTGCTCGTAGGCCACGACCTTCTCGCACGGCGCCACGGGCTCGGCCGTCCGGCGCACGCCGATCGTACGCATGCCCAGCATCCCAAGCAGCGAGGCGATGTTGCGCCCGATCGGGCCCATGCCGACGATCACCGCACATTGCCCGGCCAGGTCGCGCGGCGAACGCTCGGCCAGGCGCGGCTCCCAGGCATGACGGCGCTGGGCGTCCGCGAGCAGCGGGAACCGCCGGTTGATGGCGATCACGGCGCCGAGCGTGCTGTGCGCCACGGTAACGGCCGTGGCGCCCGAAGCGGTCGTCACCTTCACGCCCCGCGCCCGCAGCTCGCGATAGATCGGCCGCTCGGCGCCGGCCGGATGGATTTGCAGCCATTTCAGGTTCGGCGACTTCCGCACCACCGCGTCGAAGCCCTGGAGTTCAGGCGTCGGATTGGTGGGACTGGATTTGCCCGTCACCTCGCGGGTCATGAAGGCGATGTCGGCGGCGCTGGGGCCCTCGGCCGCCAGCGCCTCCTCGGCGGTCAGGAAGGACAGCGTGCCCGGCGGCACGGCGGCCGCGATACGCTCGCCCCAGATACGCTGCGCGTGGGACGATAGAAGAAGCGTGAGCATGGACAATAAAGTAGCGCGGGCTCCCGGGCTTCGCGAGAACGATTACTCGTTCCGTGACGCCCCTTCGCTACTACGGCCCGCCCTCGCTTCGCGGCATGGCCTTCTGCAGCTTCGCCTCATCCATCGCGAGCGGCACCATGGCGTCCCTGAAAGACTTGCGATCGACATCCTCATGGATCCTGACGCCCGACGCCGCGGCACGCTGGCGAAGCTCTGCCTCGTACTCGTCGACCAGGCCGCGCTTGTAGACCGCCGATGCGCGAGCGGCCTCGCGCAGCATCGTCTGTTCAGCGCCGGACAGGGAGCGCCACGTCCGTTCCGACATGATGAGAACCGAGGGAGGATGGGCGTGTCTCGTCAGACTGTAAAATGGTGCGGCCTCGTAGTGCCCTTCGTCCATGTAGGTCGCCCAATCGCCGTCTGCCGCGTCGACAACACCGGCCAGTAACGCGGCCTTGGTCTGCGCCCTCGGGATCACCACAGGCTCAGCCCCCAACCTCTGCAGAACCCTGGCCCAGCCGCCGACACTCTGAACGCGCACCTTGAGGCCTTTCAGATCCTCGACGGTGCGAATCGCCTGGGACCGGCTGTAGAACGATCGCGCGGCGCCATCGTAGAGGGAGAGGCCGACCAAGCCCTCGCGCTGCACCCCCGCAAGGATATCCTCACGAGCCTGTCCGTCGAGAGCCCGCCACATCTCCTCGCGTGAACCGAACGCAAACGGCAACGTGGCGAGGAGCGAGCCCTGAACCGATACGTTCAGAGCGGCCAGATTGACGCGCGCCATGTCGAGCGTGCCATTGCGAACCTGGCCTATGACGAAGCTGTCCGTATCATGTTCATTGCCGACACGCCGGACGATGGTGAGGCCGCCCTGCACCCGCTCCTGCAGAAACTCGTTCATGAACGCGAGTGACCGAACCGCCGGGTGATCGGAAGGAACGAAGTCCCACGCCTGGAGATCGCGAGCCGAACCCGGCCATGCGGTCGCCATCGCCAGCAGGAGCGTGAGCGCTCGAACCGTTGCCATCGCTACTCCCTGTACGTTCGTCACGTTTCAAACGCATGCGCCCATTTCTGGGTTGCGGATTCGACATACCGTGGAGATCGTCGGCGCCGGATTTCACAGATGTGGTAGGCTGCCTGATGCTCACTCTCTATTACTCACCCGGCTCCAGCTCGATGGCAGCCCATATCGCGCTTCACGAAGTGGGCGCCCCGTTCGACAAGCACGCGGTCTCGGTGGCGCGCAAGGAAACGCGCGAGGCCGACTTCCTGTCCGTGAATCCGGCCGGCAAGGTTCCCGTGCTGATGATCGACGGCCGTCCGCTCACCGAGGTCGCCGGCATCCTCTATTATCTCGCGCGCACCTATCCCGCGGCCGGTCTCCTGCCGGCGGGCGACATCGAGGCGGAAGCCCAGGTCGTCTCCTGGATGTCCTATGTCGCCTCGACCATCCATCCGGCGATCCGTCAGGGCGTCGCCGAGGCGCGCGACCTCTACGCGGTGGCCGACAGGCGCCTGGGTGACCGGACGTGGATCCTAGGCGACCGCTATTCGATCGCCGACATCCATCTGTTCCGGGTCTACTGGCGCTTCCGCGACCAGCTCGAGCGCAAGCCGCGCGAGTTCCCATCACTCGAAGCCCACCACGCCCGCATGCTGGAACGGCCGGCGGTCAAGAAGACGATCGAGATCGAAGCGAAAGGCTGAGCGCCTCTTTGGAGCGCGCCACTCCAGTGGCGCTCAAGCTTCGTCGTTAAACGGGATGAGCGCCACTGGAATGGCGCGCTCCGTTGAGCGGCTTCGTCGCTAACCGCCGTTCAACGCCCGCCACACCTTCTCCGGCGTGGCCGGCATGTCGATGTGCTTGCCGCCCAGCGCATCGACGATGGCGTTCATGATCGACGGCAGCGCGCCCGCACAGCCCGCCTCGCCGCAGCCTTTGACGCCCAGCGTGTTGGTCTTGGCCGGCACGGGATGGCTCTGGATCGTGAAGCTCGGCGCATCCTGCGCCCGCGGCAGGGCATAGTCGGTGAACGAGCCGGTCAGCAGCTGGCCCTGCTCGTCATAGACGGTGCGCTCCATGATCGCCTGGCCCAGCCCCTGCACGACGCCGCCATGCGCCTGGCCCTCGACCAGCAGCGGATTGATGACCGTGCCGAAGTCGTTGACCATGAAGTAGCGCACCAGCTCGATCGTGCCCGTCTCGGGATCGATCTCGACCTCGCAGACATGACAGCCGTTGGGGAACGACGAGGGCGGCGTGTCGGAGACATGCGCGACGTCGAGCGTCTGCGGCACGTCGTCCGGCAGCGCCAGACCGTCGCGCAGCTTCTGCGCCAGCTCGAGGAGGCCGATGCTGCGATCGGTGCCGGCGATCTTGAAGCGCCCTTTCTCGAACTCCATGTCGGCGACCGACGCTTCGAGCACGTGCGCCGCGATCTGCTTGCCCTGGTCGATGACCTTCTTGCTGGCTTCGAGGAAGGCTTCCGCGCCCACCAGTGCCGAGCGCGAACCGCCGGTGCCGCCGCCGGCCTTGAGCTGGTCGCTGTCGCCCTGCAGCAGCTTGAAGCGTTCGAAGGGAATGCCCAGCAGGCCGGTCAGCACCTGGGCGAAGGAAGAGGCATGGCCCTGGCCGTAGTCGAGCGTGCCGCTCAGCATCGTGACGCTGCCATCGGACTCGAAGCGGATGCCACCATGCTCCTTGCCGGCCGGCGCCGTCACTTCGAGATAGCTGCCGACACCACGGCCGCGCAGCTTGCCGCGCCGGGCACTCTCTTCCTTGCGGGCCGCGAAGCCGTCCCAGTCGGCGATCTGCAGCGTCTCGTCGAGGATGGCGCGGAACTCGCCCGAATCGTAGAGGTTGTTGGCCGGCGACTTGTACGGCATCTGCTCCGGCGCGATGTGATTGCGCCGCCGCAGCTCGATGCCGTCGATGCCCATTTCACGCGCGGCCGTGTCGATCAGGCGCTCCATGAAATAGTTGCCCTCGGGACGGCCGGCGCCGCGATAGGCCGCGATCGGCGTGCAGTTGGTGAAGACGATCTTGGAATTCACCTCCATGGCCGGCGTCCGGTAGACGTCGATCAGGTTCTTCACCGCGTTCGTCGTGGCCGGCATCGGCGGATAGATGTAGGCGCCGGCATTGCCGTAGCCGGTCAGTCGCACGGCGAGGAACTTGCCGTCCTTGTCGAGCGCCAGCTCGGCGATCCTCTCGTGATCGCGGCCGTGATGATCGGACAGGAAGCTCTCGGACCGCTCGTCGGTCCATTTCACCGGACGGCCGAGCTTCTTGGCCGCCAACAGCAGCGGCGCATACTCCGGATAGGGCGGCGCCTTCATGCCGAACGAACCGCCGACATTGCCGGTGAGCACGTGGAGCTTGTCGGGCGTGACCTTGAGCACGTCCTTGGCGAGGCCGCCGCGCAGGCCGAACACGCCCTGGCAGCCGACGTTCAGCACCCAGCGGTCCTTCTCGGTATCGTAGGAGCCGATCGCCGAGCGCGGCTCCATGGCGTTGACCACGATGCGCTGGGAATCGATCTCGAGCCGCGTGACGTGCGCGGCCTCGGCGAAGCCCTTGGCGACCGCCTCGGCGTTGCCGAAATGGAAATCGAGCACGAGGTTGCCCGGTGCATCCTCATGGATCTGCGGCGCGCCCTCGGCCAGCGCCGCCTCGGGGCTGGTCACGGCCGGCAGTTCCTCGATATCGAGCATCACGGCTTCGGCGGCGTCCTTCGCCTGGACCGCCGTCTCCGCCACCACGACGGCCACGACCTCACCCACGAAGCGAACCTTGTCCTTGGCCAGCGACCAGCGCGGCGGCGTCTTCATCGGCGTGCCGTCCCTTTGCGGGATGTTCAGCGGGCACATCAGCGGGCCGAAGCCCGCCTCGTCGAGGTCGGCGGCCGTCAGGATCATGAGCACGCCGGGCAAACCCTTCGCCTCGGACGTGTCGATGCCCTTGAGCATTCCGTGCGCGTTGCGGCTGCGCACCATCACCGCATAAGCCTGGCCCGGAAGATTGATGTCGTCAGTGTAGCGGCCCTGGCCGCGCAGCAGGATCGGATCTTCCTTGCGCGTCACCGGCTGACCGACGCCGAACTTCACGAAGGCAAGACTGTCGTCGAACGTATCCATGCGCCGGTCCTCGCAATTTCCAAGCCACCACCCCCGGGAATCGCTCCCCGGGGGTGTTCGTTTCGGCCGTCTCGTTTGTGTCGCTTGTTCTACTTCAGCGGCGAGTAGTTGGTCGGCAGCAGCAGGGTGGAGTGCATCTCCTGCAGCTTGGCCGGGCCCTTGGCCAGATAGGCCTGCCACGCCGGATCCTTCATCGCCGCGGCGCGGGCCTCGAAGCGCTCCTGCAGGTTCTTGTAGCGCCAGAGATGGATCCACTCGTTGGGCTGCGGGAACTCGCCGGTCCAGGCGCCCCAGATCGGCGAGTACTTCTCGCGCGCCGCCTGGACTTCCTTGAAGTCCTTGCCGTACTGCACCGCGCCACCCAGGCCGCAGCGATAGATGCGCAGCTCGTAGATGTTGCCGGTGGTGCCGTCGTCCGGCCTGATGTCGACCACGGGGTTCATCAGGCGCAGGTCCTGACGAACCACGCAGGTCCGCACGATCGGCAGGTACTTCTCGGTCCAATCCTTGTTCTTCTGCAGCTCGGTGCGGAGCCGCGTGCGCTCCTCGAAGCTGTCGTACTTCCACAGATGCCAAATCTGGTTCAGCGCGCCGAACTCCGACGTCCAGTAACCGTGGTTAACGCCGTAATTGTTGCCGCGCGCCGGGCGGCCGATCGTCTCGGCGGCCTTGAGATATTCCGGCATCTTGCCGGGCGCCAGCGTGTAGGTGCGAAACTCGTAGACCATGTCTTCAGTCCTCTCAGGGATGCGGGTTCTTCGGCGGATGCGCCTTGACCGCCTCCTCGTTGATGTCGGCACCCCAGCCGGGCCGGGTGGGCACGATCAGTTCGCCATTCTGGATCACTGGCGGGTGAGTCACCAGATCGTCCTTCCACGGCACGTCGTCGATATCGATTTCCATGATGCGGAAGTTGGGCATGGCGGCGCAGAGATGCGCGCTCATCAGGGTCGACATGTGGCCGTAGAAATTATGCGGCGCGCAGTTGATCTCATAGGCCTCGGCCATCGACGCGATCTTCAGCGATTCCGCGAGCCCGTTCCACGGCACGTCGATGATCGCCACGTCGATCGAGCGGTTCTCGAAGTAGGGCCGGAACTGGCGGCGGCCGAACAGCGATTCGCAGGACGCGATGGGCATCGAGGCGCGGTCGCGGATCAGGCGCAGCCCCTCCGGATCGTAGGAATCGATCTCCATCCAGAAGAGATTGTAGGGCTCGCAGGCCCGCGCGACCTTGAGGTAACCCTCGGTCTTGAAGTTGAAGTTGGTGTCGAGAAGGATGCCCATCTCATGGCCGGCGCCCTGGCGAAAGGCCGCCAGCCCGTCGGAGATCGCGCCCAGCACGGCGCCGTCGGCGTTCAGCTCCGGCCCGCCGGGACTGCGACCGAAGCCCGGCTGGTACATGTTCGGCGGATCGAGATCGAAACGGAAGATGTTGGTCTTGAGCGCCTTGAAGCCGCGCTCCTTCACGTGCCTGCCGAGCTTCACCAGATCATCGAGCGAGCGCACTGGCTCGACACCCATGACCTCGGCATTGCGGAACCGGTAGCTGCCGCAATGCGACCAGTAGAGCGGCAGGCGGTCGCGCACCGGTCCGCCGAACAGCTCGCAGACGGGGATGCCCAGCGCCTTGGCCTTGACGTCGATCAGGGCATTCTCGATGGCGGCCATCGCCTGCTGGTTGATGCCGCCAGGCGCCTGGCGGGTGACGGCATAGAGCGTCGACATGATGCGCTCGATGGGACGCGGGTCCTGACCGATCAGGTTCTGCGCCATGCGCCGGATCACGGCGGTGAGGCCGGCGCTGCCATAGCCTTCATTGTACTCGGACCAGCCGACCAGCCCGTCATCGGTCGTGATCTTGAGAAACGAGAAGTGGCGCCATCCGGCGTCGCAATGGAGATCTTCGATCCTGGCGATTTTCATTTTTTCCTCCCGAAGAGTCTGGAGCATAGACCAAGCCGCTGCGCCTTCGGAGGATCCTGATCTTCGCGAATTCCACCGGTCCGGCTCCACCAGGCAGGCCGCGACATCGCCGGCGACAAGTGATGTGGATATCGCGATGAAGAGTGTCGACGGCAGTCTCTCCGATCTGACATAGGGTGACGCAGCGCCCCACGAAGCCGAACGCATCCGGGTGCCGCAAATCGCAGCCGTCGTGAGCAGCCCAGGAGTGGTCAATGTCTACGCCTTCCGTTCCGGACAATCGTGCGCGGGACTTCTGCGCCGCTCTCGCGGAAGAAACGTCCGGCATGGTGCCCGGCGCCTGGCGGATGCTCGATACCGTCGCGGCACGCATGCGTCTCGGCTTCTTCGAAGTGGAGGCTATCGCGAAGGATTGCGCGCGACGGGGATGGACACAGCTCGCCGCCGATACGGTTCGGCTCAAGGATGAAGGCCGGGCTGTCGTCCTCCAGGGCCGGCGCGCCTAGACAGGCGGCTCTGCCGATCGGCAGGGCAACGCCATACGCTCGACAGTTCGGCCCGATCCGTCGTTGAATGCTGGCTCAGCATCTCATTTTGCCTGAGCCACCGCGGGCGCGCGGCCATGCCTCCGATTTGTCACGACAATTCACCGGGCGGCGGCGATTTGCCGATTGTTAATCGAGTGCCGGGAGGGCACGGGCTTGGCATGCGCTCCAACAAGCCGGTGAACATGGACATCGATCAGCTGCGGGGATGGGCGTCGATCATGGACAGGGCCATGATCGTGAGCCTTGTCGCCACCATCCTGGCCGTGTCGGCGCTGGGCATCACGACCTTCCTGTCGTTCCGCTATGGCAGCGCCGTGCGCGCTCACGAACAGTCGGCGCTCGATCACTACAAGGGTCTGGAAAGCCAGGCCGCCCAGCACGAACGCGAAGCATCGGCCGCGCGCGAGAAGCTGGCCGCTCTCGAACGGGAGATCGCCACGGCCCAGGGCCGGGCGGCAACGCTCGAACAGGAGGTCTCGCTCGCCCGGACGCAGGCGGCGACCCTCGCAGATCAGGCGGACAGGGCGCGCGAGCGGGCCGCGGCCTTCGAGCAGGCTGCACGTGAAGCGACCGAGCGGGCCGCGCGGGCGCCGCGCGAGAGCGCGCCCGCCCCCGAACCCGCGCGCAACCCACTGTTCGATGCCGCCGAGATCCGGCGGCGTCTCGCCGACCTTGGCAAGCTGGTGAGGGACGCCACCACCAAGGCGCCGGAAGCCGCCCACGAGCCGCAGCCGGAAAAGGCTGCGCAAGCGTCTCCTCCGGCACCGGCAGAGCCGCCCCCGCCACCGCCGTCGCCCTTCGTCGCGAGCCTGCAACGCTACAGTGGGACCAAGGCCGCCCTGTTCCTGCTGGGCCAGATCTCCGACGCACCCGCCATCGGCGCGGCGATTTCCGCCGATCTCGGCCAGGCGGGCTGGGCGCCTGAAACCTGGACCTGGGGTGGCGTGGCCGGCATCTACGGCGTCGTCGTACTGGTCCGGGACGGCAGCGATCCGGCGACGCACGAGGCCGCCGCCGCCCTCGTGGACGCGCTGGGCGGGGCCGGCTTCAACGCGAGCAAGGGAGACTGGCCGGCCAACTGGGGCCGCTTCCGCGGTACCCTCAACGGGCCCCAGACACCCAGCCCGACCGACGCCGCCATCCGAATCGTGGTCGGAGAGAAAGCCCGCAAGGCGCCCTGATCCCGGCAATCGTGCGACGCCGCCTTCAGAGAGGCGTCACACTGAGATCGACCCAGAGGCCACGATAGGAATCGCTGGCGCCGATGAAATCGCCCGACACCGGCGTCACCTGCCAGATCTCGCGCGCCACCGCGACCGGGATGAGGTTGGATCCGCCGACGCTGCGGTTGGTGGGGTCGAAGGTGATCCAGCCGGCGCCAGGCACATAGACCTCGGCCCAGGCATGGGTCGAATCGGCTTCGTAGTTTCCCGTCGCTCGATCGGGCCTGAAGAGATAGCCCGAGCAGAGGCGCGCGCCGAAGCGCAGGCAGCGCGCGGCCTCGACGAACAGCACCGCCAGGTCGCGGCACGAGCCCAACCCGCGCGCCAGGGTCTCGAGCGGCGATTGCGTGCCCTCGCTCTCGCGGCTCTGGTAGCGGATCTGCTCGGCGACACCTGAACTGAGGTCCTTCAGGAGCGACAGCGTGTCGGTCGGGTCGCTGCGCACGAACCTCTTCGCCCAGGCCAGAAGCGCGGCGTCGGGATCGGCATATTGCGGCACCACGAGCGCGCCGAGGTCGGTCCAGTCGGCGCTGGTGTAGGCGAAGGGATAGCGGGTCGCGACGGCGGCGATGTCGAACACCGGCCACGGATCGACGCCCAGCGTGAGCACCGCCTCGCTGTCGACCACCAGCCGGTCGGTGAGACCCTCGAAGCCCGCCGTCGCCACGGCATTGCCGAACACGTCATGCGCCCAGGTGATGCTGGCCGCCGGCGTCACCGTGACCTCGTGCGACACCAGTCGCAGTTCGCGGCTCTCGCGCGGCCGCAGCATCAGCCGGTGCGGTCCCAGCCGGACGGGCGTGTGATAGCGATAGGTGGTGCGGTGGCGAATCCGGAGGGTGAGCAAAGGGACCTTCGTCAGCCGACCGGGAACGTGACCTTGAAGCACGAGCCACGACCGATCGGATTGGCATGCGTCGTGAGTGTGCCCTGCAGCTGCGCCACCAGCGCGTTCACCACCTTCATGCCGAGGCCCAGACCCGACGGGGCCGCGGCATCGAAGCCTGCCGGCAGGCCCGGCCCCTCGTCGAGGACACAGAGCTCGTACGCGCCTTCGGCCCGCCGGTGGAAGGTGATCGTGACCGGGCTGCCGGCATGCTTGCGCGCGTTGGTGGCCAGCTCGTTGACGATCAGGCCGATCGGCAGCACCTGCGCTTTCGGCACGTCGACCTCGTCGGCGCCCTCGAGCCTGATCTCGCCGCCGACGCTG
Source organism: Reyranella sp. (assembly GCF_965227665.1). GTDB lineage: Bacteria > Pseudomonadota > Alphaproteobacteria > Reyranellales > Reyranellaceae > Reyranella. Next base: position 3,797,580 of record NZ_OZ245767.1, on the reverse strand, counting down.
CTCGACAGCTCCTCGCAGAGCCTGCGGAGATGGGCCGCGATCGGCACACGGCCGGCGGTTTCCTGGGTCGAGAAGCTGCGATGCACGCGCGCCACCGACAGCACCCGGTCGGCGGCCGCGCGCAACTGCTGCACCACCTCGGGCGACTCCGACGCCCGGCTCTGCAGCTGCAGCAGGCTCGCTACGAACTGGAGGCTGTTCATCGCCCGGTGGTCGACCTCGCTGGCCGTGATTTCGGCTTGAGCCAGCGCACGCCGCGCCGCGAGCCGCATGGCCAGCAGGTCGGTCGCGATGCCCCCCAGCGCACGTAGCTGACGGACCTGCTGCTCGTCGACCTGACGCGATCGCCGGTCGATGACGCACAGCATGCCGAGTTCGTACCCGTCGGGATCGTGCAAGGGGATGCCGGCGTGGAAGCCGTTCGTGAACTCGGCTCGCAGCCAGGGCATCATGACCGGCGCCGCAGGATCCTCCCCGCGGCAGGCCTGCGTCGCGTCAAGCCCATGATGCGATTTGAAGAATACGTGCTCGGCACCGATGAAACCCAGGATCGCGATCGGCGCATTGAAGAGGTCGGCCGCCAGCGCGGTGATCCGGTCGAAAGCCGGCTCGGGGGCGGTGTCCAGTATCCGGTACTGTTCGATTGCCGCGAGGCGCGCCGCTTCCAGGCCAGCCCGTCCACCGGGCGGAAGATCGGCCCTCGCGTCCAGCTGAGTTGGGACCAGGTGCAACATGAGCGCTGTCTTGCCCCGGTAACGCAGGAGAGGATTCTCGATGCGCCGCGATAGGTAGCGAACATACGCCCAAACGGCCGCGGAGTCCGGCCGAATCGCTACCGTCGTTCGACACCAAACCCGCCCGTGAGCAGCATCGCCCCCGTATCCAGGCGGCCGATCTCATTCGCCCCCGGAGCGTTGCCTACTCGCTCGATACTCTTTGAGAGCGCAAAGAGCGCATTCCCAGAGCCCTCGCGCCGCGTTCACGACCTGTACGTCGTGAAAACTCTCGAGGCGCAGGTATCTCCCTTGAGCGTCCTGCTCGGCCTTTTCGAGGCGCTCCAGCTCCGGATCAATCCTGTTCATGACCACTCAAAGCGCTGCGGGAATCGACGTTGCACATGTTTTGAAACATCGCCTCAGGCCCCTGGAGCGGGCGACTCGAAAGAATATCCTCGCCATTGGCCCTCTTCGTCACCATCTTGTGAGCAGGCGCCGCACCGCGGCCCGATCAGGTCTGCCGGCCAGACCGACCCATTCAGAACACCTCTCGGGGGCGAAACGCCATGTCCGCTAAGGAAGTCCGCTTCGGCGGCGACGCGCGCACGCGCATGATGCGCGGGGTCGACATGCTGGCCGATTCCGTGAAGGTCACGCTCGGTCCCAAGGGCCGCAATGTCGTGCTGGCCAAATCCTACGGCGCGCCGCGCATCACCAAGGACGGCGTCACCGTCGCCAAGGAGATCGAACTCACCGATCGCTTCGAGAACATGGGGGCGCAACTCGTCCGCGAGGTCGCGACCCGCACCTCCGATACGGCGGGCGACGGCACCACCACCGCCACCGTGCTCGCGCAGGCGATCACGCGCGAAGGCCTGCGGTCGGTTGCCGCCGGCATGAGCCCGATGGAGCTCAAGCGAGGGATCGACCTCGCCACCGACTGGGTGATCGAGGAGCTGAAGCGCCGCGCCCGCAAGGTTTCGACCAGCGAGGAGATTGCCCAGGTCGGCACCGTGTCGGCGAACGGCGACAAGGGGATCGGCAAGATGATTGCCGAGGCCATGAAGAAGGTCGGCAACGAGGGCGTCATTACCATCGAGGAGGCGACCACCCTCGACTCCGAGCTCGAGATCGTCGAGGGCATGCAGTTCGATCGCGGCTTCCTGTCACCCTACTTCGTGACCAATGCCGCCAAGATGAGCTGCGAGCTCGAGAATCCCTACATCCTGATCCACGACAAGAAGCTCAGCGGACTCTCGACCGTGCTGCCGCTGCTCGAGCTGGTGGCGCAGTCGGGCCGGCCGCTGCTGATCATCGCCGAGGACATCGACGCCGAAGTGCTGGCCACCCTGGTGGTCAACAAGCTGCGCGGCGGCCTCAAGGTCGCGGCCGTCAAGGCGCCGGGCTTCGGCGATCGCCGCAAGGACATGCTGGGCGACATTGCCATCCTCACGGCCGCGCAGGAGATCTCCGAGGATCTCGGCACCAAGCTCGAGGGCGTGACGCTCGACATGCTGGGCACCGCCAAGCGCGTCCACATCGACAAGGACAACACCACCATCATCGACGGCGCGGGCAAGAAGAAGGACATCGAGGCCCGCGTGGCGCAGATCCGCGCCCAGGTCGACAAGGTCGAGTCCGACTACGATCGCGAGAAGCTGCAGGAGCGCCTGGCCAAGCTCGCGGGGGGCGTCGCCATCATCAAGGTGGGCGGCGGCTCGGAGTTCGCGGTCAAGGAGAAGAAGGATCGCGTCGAGGACGCCATGCACGCGACCAAGGCGGCGGTCGAGGAGGGCGTGGTCGCCGGCGGCGGGGCCGCGCTGCTCTACGCCACGCGCGCGCTGAAGGACTGCCGCGGCGCCAACCCCGACCAGCAGGCCGGCATCGACATCGTGCGCCGCGCGCTGCAGGCGCCGGTGCGCCAGATTGCCCAGAATGCCGGGCACGACGGCTCGGTGATCGCCGGCCACATGCTCGAGCAGAAGGACGTCAACTTCGGCTTCGACGCCCAAAAGGGCGACTATTGCGACATGATCAAGGCCGGCATCATCGACCCGGTGAAGATCGTCCGCACCGCGCTGCAGGGCGCCGCCTCCGTGGCGGGCCTGCTCGTCACCACCGAGGCGATGATCGCCGAACTGCCCGGCGAGGGCGGCAGCCCCGGCGGCATGGGCGGCGGCGGCATGGGTGGAATGGGCGGCGGCATGGGGGGCATGGGCTTCTAGCCCGTGCCCTCGCCGTCGCGAACACGTGAACTTTACGCCGGAGGCCCCATGACGTTGCGTCCGGAGTATTCGCTCGGCCACTCGGCCTACAATGGCTTCCTCTTCGGCTCGCTGGGCCAGGACGCGGCGGGCACGGAGGTCACTGTGCTCTCCGCCCTGTCGCGACTCGGCATCGATCCGTGGCAGGAGGCGGCGCGTCTCGCCGCCCTGCCGCGCGACGCGGCGGCCGAGGCATTGGCTGCCACCATCCTTCGACTGCCCGACAGGACGGCACCGGCAAGCGAGGCCGCAACGATCGCGGCCCGCCTGGTCGCGTTGCTGCCCGAGGGCGCCGTCGCCGCCATCCCGCAGACAGAAGAGGCCCGCGCCTCGCTGAAAGCCGCCATCCTGTCCGAACGGACGGGCCAAAAGACAAAGCGGATGGCGCCCTCGGCGACGACGCGCGGCGATTCCCCCAGGCCGAAAGCAAGTCTTGCGAGCTGGCTGATGTGGGGAGCGCTCGCGCTGGCGTTCTATTTCCTGCTCGTGCAGCTCACGCCCAGCCGCAACCTCGAATCCGAGGGACAAGAGTTCCGGCAGAACTCCTGAAGGCGCTCGACCCTGCGCCCGCTCCTGCAGCGGCACGCGCGCATCTCCCGCTGAACTCCCCACACGACCTGGTGCCCATGACCGTTCTTCCCGACTATGCGCTGGGCCGGGCCCGCTACACGGCCTTTCTGTTCACCGTCGTCGGCACCGAAAGGAGCGACGCTGAGAACAGGGGCGAAGACATCACCGTCCTCACGGCGTTGGCGCGTATCGGAATCGACCCTTGGCAGGAGGCGGCGCGGCTGGCGCTCCTGCCGCGCCTCGAAGCGGCAAAGTCCCTGGCCTCGACCTTCGTCAATCTGCCCGACACGCGCTGGACCCTGGGCGACGCCGCAGGCACCGCCTACCGCATCATCGACACGCTCCCCCCGCTGAGCCGCCACGGACCTGCTCCCCGTGCTTCCCGGATATTCCTCAACTGGCGGTTCTGGGTCGCTGCGGGTCTCGCCCTGGCCCTGCTCGCGCTGATCTATTTGGGAGGCCGTACCTGACAAGCGCCTGTTGATCGCCCGGCCACGTCGCCGGCCCGAAGGTCGCAGGCGCACCGGGAGATGTCATGCGCGGCCGCAAGATGTTAGGTTGAGCAGGCGCCCGGCGCAGCCACGACAGGAGTTATGATGCCCCTCCTCGGCAAGGGAATGCTGCTCACGTTCACCGACGTGTCGGCGCGGGACGAGCGCGACTACAACGAGTGGTACAATCGCGAGCATATCGACGATCGCGTGAACCTGCCGGGGTTCCACCGCGGCCGGCGCTATGCCGCGGTGCGTGGCACGCCCCGATTTCTCGCCGTCTACGAATGCGACAGCGTCGATGTCCTCGGCACGCCGGACTATTTGCAGACGCTGGACAATCAGACGCCCTGGAGCCAGGCGGTGATGGCCCGCTTCACGCACTTCAAGCGCCTGACGCTGCGTATCCAGGTCGACCAGACACATGGCGTGGGCGCGGCGCTCGCAACGGTGCGCTTCGTGCCCGATCCGAGGCGACGCAAGGCGCTGGTCGAGTTCCTCTCCACCCAGATCCTGCCGAAGCTGATCTCGCGGCCGGGGATCGTGGGCGCGGCGGTTGGCGAGAACGATCTCGAGGTGATGCACGCGCCTCTGCAGGACAAGAGCATGGATCATCCCCGGGCCGACGAATCCGAATGGGTCGCCCTGATCGAGGGCGCCGACGCGGCAGCCGTGGGCGCCGCCGCGCGCTCCCTGTTCACGGTCTCGCGGCTCCGTCCCTACGGCGTCGAGGCGGCACCCGCGATCGCCACCTGGCGCTTCCTGTTCGGCAACCAGCGATGACGCATCTTTGACCCGCCGTTGATCGCGCAATCGCATAGGGTCGCCGCGTGTCCAATCAGCGAATCATCTTCTGGCTGAGGCTCGCGACGCTGGTCGCCCTCTGCCTGCCCGCCCTCGACCTTGCCTGGCGCTGGTACACCGGCGATCTCGATCCACGGCCCGTGACGCTCGCCACGCATGCCACCGGCGACTGGGCCGTCGCGTTCCTGCTCGTCTCGCTGGCGCTGACGCCGGCGCGCGCCGTCTTCGACTGGTCTCCGCTGATCCACATCCGGCGACGGGTCGGCGTCGCGGCGGCCCTCTATGCCACAGCCCACCTGCTGATCTACGTGCTCGATCAGAAATGGAACCTGATCGTCGTCGCCACGGAGATCGTGAAGCGCTTCTATCTCACCATCGGCTTCGTGGCCCTCCTCGCCCTCGTGGCGCTGGCGATCACCTCGACCAATGGCTGGCAGAAGCGGCTGAAGCGCAACTGGAAACGCCTGCACTGGCTGGTCTATCCGGCGGTCGCGCTGGCGCTCCTGCATTTCTTCATCCAGTCCAAGGTCAAGATCGGCGAGGCCGCCTTCGCCGCCGGACTGTTCGCCTGGCTGATGCTGTGGCGCGTGCTGCCGTCGAGGCTCCGCACGGGCTTCGGCGGCCTGTTCCTGCTCGCCGCCTCCGCCACGCTGATCACGGTCGTGTTCGAAGCGTCGTGGTACGGGCTGGTGAACGGGATCGATCCGATGCGCGTGCTGGCCGCCAACCTCGATCCCGAGCTGGTGCCGCGGCCGGCGCAGAAGGTGCTGGCGGTCTCCCTGCTCGCGATCGCCCTGGTCGCGTTGCGGCGCGGGCTCGCTGCGGCGACCAGGCTCTGGACGCAGCGCTATATCCGAAGGACTATATCGCCTTCCTGATCGGAAGAGGACATGACTCCGGACGAATGGACGGCCGTACGGCTGAGCCTCCTGATCGCCACGACGGCGACGCTCTGCAGCCTGCCGTTCGGCATCGCCATCGCCTGGCTGCTGGCGCGCCGACGCTTCTGGGGCAAGAGCCTGCTGGACACGCTGGTCCATCTGCCGTTGATCCTGCCGCCGGTCGTCACCGGCTACCTGCTGCTCCTGTCCTTCGGCCGGCGCGGCCCGATCGGCAGCTTCCTCGCCGACGAATTCGGCATCGTCTTTTCCTTCCGCTGGACCGGTGCGGCGCTGGCCTGCGCCGTCATGGGCTTTCCGCTGCTGGTGCGCGCCATCCGCCTGTCGATCGAGGCCGTGGACCAGCGCCTCGAAGCGGCCGCGGGCACGCTGGGCGCCCATCCGCTCTGGGTCTTCGCGACCATCACCCTGCCGCTCTGCCTGCCCGGCATCATCGCCGGCGCGATCCTGGCCTTCGCCAAGTCGATGGGCGAATTCGGCGCCACCATCACCTTCGTGTCCAACATCCCGGGCGAAACCCAGACGCTGCCGGCGTTGATCTACACCCTGACCCAGGTGCCGGGTGGCGACGCCGCAGCGATGCGGCTTACCCTGGTGTCGATCGCCCTCTCCATGCTGGCGCTGCTCGGATCCGAGCTGTTGGCCAAGCGCATCGGCGCGCGGCGGCAGACGGCATGAGTCTCGAGGTCGACCTCGACCACCGGCACGGCGCCTTCAGGCTCCAGGCTCGCTTCACCGCCGCGCCCGGACTGACGGCCCTGTTCGGCCGCTCGGGCTCCGGCAAGACCAGCCTGGTCAGCATCGTCGGCGGGCTGATCCGTCCCGACCGCGGTCGCGTCGCGATCGACGGCCAGACCCTTGTCGACACCGAACGCCGTCTCTTCGTGCCCGCGCATAAAAGGCGCATCGGCTACGTCTTCCAGGACAGCCGCCTGTTCCCGCATCTCAGCGTGCGGCGCAACCTGCTCTACGGGCGCTGGTTCGCCCGCGGCGAGGGCGGCGCGGCGGCCGATCTCGGCGGCGTCGTCGAGCTGCTGGGCATCGGCCATCTGCTGGAGCGCCAACCCGACTCGCTGTCGGGCGGCGAGAAGCAGCGCGTCGCGATCGGCCGGGCCCTGCTCGCGAGGCCGTGCCTGCTCCTCATGGACGAGCCGCTGGCCTCGCTCGACGAAGCGCGGCGGGCCGAGATCCTGCCCTACATTGAGCGGCTGCGCGACGAAGCCGGCGTTCCCATCCTCTATGTCAGCCACTCGGTCGCCGAGGTCGCCCGGCTCGCCACGACGGTCGTGATCATGGCCGAGGGCACGGTGACGGCAGTCGGGACGGTTCAGGACATCCTGCCGATGGCCGACGCCGCCGACGGCGGCGCGGTGCTGGACGCGAGGATCGTCCGCCACGACGAGCCGTTCCACCTGTCCGTCCTGGAAACCGCCGCAGGGGAATTGCAGGTGCCGCGGCTCGAGGCGGCCATCGGGGCCCCGGTGCGCGCCTATATCCGGGCGCGGGACGTGATGCTCAGCCTGCAGCGGCCCGAGGAGATCAGCGCGCTGAACGTGCTGGCCGGTCACGTCGTGTCGATCGCACCGACCGCAAGCGCGCAGGCCGATGTCCGCCTGGACTGCAACGGCGCCATCCTGATGGCCCGCCTGACCGCCAAATCAGTCGAGCGGCTGGCCCTGGCTCCCGGGCGGTCGGTTTACGCAATCGTCAAGAGCGTGTCATTCGAACGCAGTTAAGTGCGATAGAGTGGCTTCGGGCGATCGGCCCGCAATGAAGCCCGAGGGAGCCGAATGAGATCCTTACCGCTGCCGCTCACGCCGCGATTCATAACCTGGACGCTGGCGACCGCCTTCGCCGTGCTGCTCGGCGTCGCCTGGGCCGTCGATCCCCGCTCCTGGTGGATCGGGATCGGCTTCGCGCTCGCCCTCTTCCTGACGCTCGTCGGCCTCCACGACTATTTCCAGACGAAGCACGCGGTGCTGCGCAACTATCCGATCGCGGCGCACCTGCGGTTCATCTTCGAGGCGATCCGGCCCGAGATGCGCCAGTATTTCTTCGAAGGGGACAAGGACGGGCTGCCGTTTCCGCGCGACCGGCGCGCGATCGTCTATCAGCGGGCCAAACTTGTGCTCGACGTGCGGCCGTTCGGCACCAACTACGACGTCTATGCCGAAGGCTACGAGTGGATGACGCACTCGATCTCGCCCACGCCCGTCAGCCGGGAGCCGTTCCGCATCGCCATCGGCGGACCGGACTGCACGCAGCCCTACTCCGCCTCGATCTTCAACATCTCCGCGATGAGCTTCGGGGCGCTCAGCGCCAATGCCATCCGTGCCCTGAACGGCGGCGCCAAACTGGGCGGCTTCGCACACGATACCGGCGAGGGCGGCTACAGCCCCTACCACCGCGAGGGCGGCGGCGACATCATCTGGGAAATCGGCTCCGGCTACTTCGGCGCGCGCAACCCCGACGGCACCTTCTCGGCGGAGAAATTCGCCGCCGGTGCGGCCAACCCGCAGGTCAAGATGGTCGAGCTGAAGCTCAGCCAGGGCGCCAAGCCGGGCCATGGCGGCGTGCTGCCCGGCCCCAAGGTGAGCGAGGAGATCGCCCTGACGCGCGGCGTGCCGGTCGGCAAGGACTGCATCTCGCCCTCGCACCACACCGCCTTCACGACGCCGATCGAGATGATGCAGTTCATTGCCGAGATGCGTCGCCTGTCGGGCGGCAAGCCGGCCGGCTTCAAGCTCTGCGTCGGCCACGAATGGGAGTTCCTGGCGATCTGCAAGGCGATGCTGCAGACCGGTATCTATCCCGATTTCATCGTCGTCGACGGCAAGGAGGGCGGCACCGGCGCCGCGCCGATGGAATTCCTCGACCATGTCGGCAAGCCGATGCGGCAGGGGTTGCATCTCGTGCACAATGCCCTGGTCGGAATCGGCGCCCGCCACCGCATCAAGATCGGGGCGGCCGGCAAGATCATCACGGCCTTCGACATCATCCGCGCCATGGCGCTGGGGGCCGACTGGTGCAATTCGGCGCGCGGCTTCATGTTCGCGGTCGGCTGCATCCAGTCGCAGTCCTGCCACACCGACCGCTGTCCGACCGGCGTGGCCACGCAGGACCCGACCCGCCAGCGCGCCCTGGTCGTGCCCGACAAGATGGAGCGGGTGGCGAACTTCCACCGCGCCACCCTGCAGGAGCTGGCCGAACTCACCGCCGCCGCGGGCCTCGACCATCCCACCGACTTCAAGCCCATCCATATCACCCGCCGCGTCTCGCCGAGCATCGTGGCGACCTATGCCGACCTCTATCCGGCGCTGGCCGAGGGCGAGCTCGTGTCGGGCACCAGCGACAAGCGTTGGCGGCGGGCCTGGGACATGGCCCATGCCAATTCGTTCCGCGCGACGGCCTGATCCGGCGCAAATCTGTTGCGAATCCTCTTTGGTTGGCCCAGCAATTGGCCAACCAAAGAGGAAACGACCATGACTGCTCCGTTCGACTTCGCGCCCCTGCTGGCGCCCGGCACGCCCGCTCCCGCCGCCAAGTGGAACGGCTTCCCCAAGTATAATTTCATCGGCGGCCATAACGATGCCGGCAACGTGCCGGTGCAGGCGCTGATCGATGCGGCGACGGCCGTGCTCAAGCGCGAGGGCGCGACGCTCGCGACCTACGGGCTGAACAGCGGCCCGCTGGGCTACAAGCCGCTGCGCGAGTTCCTCTCCGCCAAGCTCAAGGACCATGCCGGCATCGAGTGCGCCTCGGACGAGATTTTGATCACCTCGGGCTCGATGCAGGGCCTCGACCTGATCAACAGCCTGCTGGTGACGAAGGGCGACACCGTCATCATCGAGCAGGAGACCTATGGCGGTGCGCTGACCAAGCTGAACAAGCTCGGCGCCAACGTCGTCGGCATCCCGCTCGACGGCGAGGGGCTGCGGCTCGACGTGCTGAAGCAGAAGCTCGAGGAGCTGAAGCAGAAGGGCATCAAGCCCAAGTACATCTACACGATCCCGACGGTGCAGAATCCGACCGGCGCCATCATGGGCGAGGCGCGCCGCGCCGAGCTGCTGAAGATCGCTGCCGAGTACGGCGTGATGATCTTCGAGGACGAGTGCTATTCCGACCTGATCTGGAGCGGCAAGCGCCCGCGCTCGCTCTACGCCATGGCCAAGGGCGAAGGCGTCATCTTCATCGGCTCCTTCTCCAAGTCGATCGCGCCCGCGCTGCGCGTCGGCTACATCGTGGCCAAGTGGGAAATCCTCGGCCGAATCCTCGGCCTCAAGCAGGATGCGGGTTCGGGCGCGCTCGAGCAGATGGTGCTGGCGGAGTTCTGCACCCAGCATTTCGCGGACCACGTGCCGAAGCTCAACAAGACGCTGGCGGCCAAGCTGCAGGTCCTGCGGGAGGCGCTGGCCGAGCAGTTCGGCACCGCCGCCGAGTTCGGCGATCCCGAGGGCGGCATCTATCTCTGGATCAAGCTGCCCGACAACGTGGACACGACGAAGCTCGCCCAGGCGGCGCTGGCCGCCGGCGTCTCGCTCAATCCCGGCCAGGAATGGTCGACCAACAAGGAGTATGCCCGCTCGCGCCTGCGGCTCTGCTTCGCCAACCCCGAGCCCGAGACGATCCGCAAGGGCGTCGAGGTCCTGGCCGATGTCTGCCGCCGCGAATTCGGCGTCCCCCTGCGCTCGTCCAACGTCGAGAAGAAGTAATTCTTCCTTCGTAATCAGAAACGATCAATGGAGCGCGCAACTCCAGTTGCGCTCATCCTTTGTCCAGCGACGAAGCTTGAGCGCCACTGGAGTGGCGCGCTCCATTGCGAGGCCTAGGCCTCACATCTCCTGCGGCACCATCACCATCCACGAGACGCCGAACTTGTCGGCGACGCAGCCGAAGCGCGGCGAGAAGAACGTCTTGCCGATCGGCATCTGGATCTGACCGTCCTTTGCCAGTGCCTCGAAAGCCCTGTCGGCCTCCGCTTCGGTCGCGACATCGAGGGCCAGAGAGAATCCCTGGAAATTCGTCTTGCCGTCACCGGCCATGCCGTCCGAGCACAGGATCATCGCGTCGCCGATCCGCAGGCTGGCATGCATCACCGCCTCGGGATTTACCTTCATGTGTTCCATGGCGCCGGCGTCGGGATTCTCCTTGAAGCGCATCATCATCTCGACCGTGGCACCAAGCCTCTCCTGATAGAAGGCGAGCGCCTCCTCGCAGCGGCCGTTGAAAAACAGATAGGGCTGGACCGCCATTTCATCCTCCTTGGCTAAGGGTTCCGCTCGAACTCGGTATCGATCTGGATCTGGATGGGATCGGTGAACAACGGCGGCAGCCCGTAATCCTGCGGATTGATCGTCGCGACGGCATGAACGCCGATGCGCGGCCTGCCCTCGAATCCCTTGCCTGCACCGCCCAGCTCGACATCGAAGGTGACGGGCCGGGTCTTGCCCATCAGCGTGAACTGCCCCTCGACCTTGCCGCGCGTCTTGTCGACCGGCTTGAACGACGTCGAGACGAAGGTGGCTTCGGGAAAGGCCTTCGACTTCAGGAAATTGTCGCCCGCCAGCTCCTCGGCGAAGCCCTTCACATTGGTCGTGATGGAGGCCGTCTCGACCGAGGCCGAGAGCTTCGATTTCTCGATTGCCGCGGGATCCCAGGTGAGCGAGCCCTTGGCGCGATCGAAGCGGAACACGCTCTGAGAATAGCCGATATGGGAGACGCGGACGATGACGGCCGTGTGCTGCTCGTCGAGCGTGTAGGTGCCGGCCGTTGCCAGCGCGATGTCGCGCTCCGCCGCGAAGACTCCCGGCGGCAGGGTTCCCGGCGCTGGCGCCTGGGCCACCGCGGCCGTCGAGCCCATCGCCAGAACGACGGCAAGCGTGCGCAGCATGCGGTTCATATGATCCTCCTCGATAAGTGTGACTTCACTTCTCGACGACGGTCTTCAGCTTCGCCAACCCTGCCGCGAAATCCCGGCCGATCATGTCGTCCATGTCCAGGAAGGTGCCGACCAGCTTGGTCATGAAGGTGCTGGGACCGTACATCGCCCAGGTGACAATCGTCTGGCCGCCCTTCGGTTCCACGATCAGCTCAGCCATGTTGTGACCTTCGAAGGGCTTCAGGAAGTCGAGCTTGATCACCACCCTGTGCGGCGGCGTCGAATCGACGATCTCCATGCGGCCCTTGCCGACATTGTCGTTGCCGTCCCATTCGTAGACGGCCCCCTTGCCGCTGTCGGCGCCGCTATAGGCTCGCTTCATCGCAGGATCGCGGCCCTCATAGGGCGACCACTCGGTCCAGCGCTTCAGCCCATCGATGTAGGGGAAGATCTTCTCGGCCGGCGCATTCATCGCCGTCGAGCGCTCGACGCGAAACGAATCGGGCCGGGTCGCCGCGTAGATCAGGATCGCCGCAATGGTCGCCAGGACGACGGCACCGACGATTGTCAGTATTTTTCGCATCGGCTCACACCGTCATTAGTTAACCATCACGTTAACACTTAGGGCGATACGATGGCTGCCGTCAATGATCTATGGCCAAACTTCCAAAGTGGCACAGGACGATGTGCCTTACGCCAGCGCGAAGCCTTCGTAGCCGTTGGCCACGACTTTCTCGCAGGCCTGGATGTAGGCCGGCAGGCCGCCAATATAGGGCATGAAGACGCGCGGCTTGCCCGGGATGTTGGCGCCGACGTACCAGGAGCTGCAGGTCGAGCGCAGGGTGATGTTGGAAACGTCGCCGACATGGCCGACCCATTCCTCCTGCGCTTCCGGCACCGGCTCGATCACCGTCTTGCCCTTGGCGCGCAATGCTTCGAGGCAGTCGGCGATGAAATCGACATGCTGCTCGATCGAGGGAAGCATGTTGGTCAGCACCGAGGGGCTGCCCGGGCCGGTGATCATGAACAGGTTGGGAAAGCCCACGACCGTGAGGCCGAGATAGGTCTTCGGTCCTTCGTTCCACCGCTCCTTCAGCGAGACGCCGCGGCGGCCGCGAATGTCGACCTTGAGCAGCGCACCGGTCATGGCATCGAAGCCGGTGGCGAGGACCAGGCAATCGAAGGCGAAATCCTCACCCTTGGCGCGCAGTCCGGTCGGCGTGATGCGCTCGATCGGCTCGTCGCTGATGTCGACCAGGGTCACGTTCGGCCGGTTGAAGGTCGCCCAGTAGCCGGTGTCGACGCACAGCCGCTTGCAGCCGATGATGTTCTTCGGCACCAGCGCCGCCGCGGTCTTCGGATCCTTCACGACCTCGCCGATCTTGGCGCGCACGAAATCGGCCGCAACCTTGTTGGACTCGTCGTTCAGCAGCAGGTCCGAGAAGGAGGCCATGAAGCCCAGCCCGCCATAGTCCCAGCGGGCCTGGAACTGGCGATTGCGCTCCTCCTCCGGCGTCTCGGCGGCCGAAGCGGGATTGATCGTGAAATCGATCCCGGCCGGCTTGGTCTTGGCCCGCCTGCGCATTTCGGGATAGTTCGCCTTCACCTCGCGCACATAGTCGGGGTCGAGCGGCTTGTTGTGCGCCGGCACGGTGTAGTTGGCGGTGCGCTGGAAGACGGTGAGGTGCTTCGCCTGCTCGGCCATGACCGGGATCGACTGGATGGCCGAGGAACCGGTGCCGATCACGCCGACGGTCTTGCCCGTGAAGTCGACGCCTTCATGCGGCCAGTTGCCGGTGTGATAGGTCGGCCCCTTGAAGTCCTCGAGGCCGGGAATCTTCGGCGTGTTGGGCGAGGACAGGCAACCCATCGCGGTGATCACGAAGCGGGCCGTGACCTTGTCGGCGGCGCCGCCGACCGTCTCGGTCTCGACGCGCCACAGCTTGGCGGCCTCGTCGAAGACGGCCTTGCTCACGCGCGTCTCGAAGCGGATGTCACGGCGCAGGTCGTAGCGGTCGGCGACGTGGTTGGCGTAGCGCAGGATCTCGGGCTGGGTGGCGTAGCGCTCGCTCCATTCCCATTCCTGCTCCAGCGCGGGATCGAACTGGTAGGAATACTGGACGCTCTCGACGTCGCAGCGCGCGCCGGGATAGCGGTTCCAGTACCAGGTGCCGCCCACGCCCTTGCCGGCCTCGAACACGCGCGCCGTGAAGCCCTTCTGGCGAAGCCTGTGCAGCATATACATGCCGCCAAAGCCTGCGCCGATGATCACCGCATCGAAATCGATCGACATGCATCCTCCCGAATTGCGGAAGTGGGTAGAAAGTCTCCGGCAAAATTAGTGCGGGAGAGGAGGTGGCCGCGCAAGCCTTCCCATGGCACCTCTTCTCGCGGAGAAGAATGCCGATGACCGAATTCGACTATCCGACCAGCTGGTATGCCGCTACGCGAGACGCGGACAAGGCGCGCGCGCCGCTGGCCCGTGAGGAAGAGGCCGACGTCGCCATCGTGGGCGGCGGCTTCGCGGGCCTGCACACGGCGCGGCTGCTGGCGCAGAAGGGCAAGCGGGTCGCGCTGCTGGAGCGGCGGCGCATCGGCTGGGGTGCCTCGGGCCGCAATGGCGGCTTCGTGGGACCGGGCTACGCCCAGCGGTCCGGCGCTCTGATCGACCAGCTCGGGCTCGATCACGCCCGCCAGCTCTATGCCCAGTCGCGACGGGGCGTGGCCATCGTCCGTGAGGCGATCGCCGACTTCGGACGGCCCGACATCCTGATGGGCAGCGGCAAGCTAAGCGTCTCTCGCACCGACCAGGGCGCGGGCTTCGCCGACCGCACGCGCAAACTGGCCGAGCAGCTTGGCGCCGCCTTCGAGCCGTGGCAGACCTCGCGCGTACGCGACGTGCTCGCGACAGCGCGCTACCATCAGGCGATCCACGATCCGACCTCCTTCCACATCCATCCGCTGAACTTCGCTCTGGCGCTCGCCGGCGCTATCGAACGACGCGGCGGCAAGGTCTATGAGCGGACCGATGCCATCGAGCTGGCCCGCGAGGGCGACGGCGAGGGAGGCGGCTGGCGGGTGCGCACGCCGCAGGGCAGCCTGACGGTGCATCACGTGGTGCTGGCCGGGAACGCCGATCTCGGGCCGGTCCATCGGCGGCTCGCCGGCGCGGTGCTGCCGGTCGCGACCTATGTCGCCGTCACCGAGAAGCTCGGGCCCCGGCTCGGCGAAGCGATCCAGTGGACCGGCGCGATCTCCGACACGCGCCGCGCCGGCGACTATTACCGCATCGTCGATCGCGACAGGCTCCTGTGGGGCGGCCGCATCACGACCGACACGAAGGAACCCAAGCGCCTTCGCGACATGATGCGCCGCGACATCCTCTCGGTCTATCCGCAGCTCGGCCATATCGAGATCGCCCACGCCTGGCCGGGCATCATGGGCTACGCGCCGCACAAGATGCCCCAGGTGGGCGAGGTCGAGCCCGGGCTCTGGATCTGCTCGGCCTTCGGCGGCCACGGTCTCGCCCAGACGGCCGCGGGAGCGGATGCGGTCGCCGTCGGCATCCTGGGCGATCCCTCGCGCTGCCAGCTGTTTGCACCCTTTGGCACCGGCTGGGCGGGGGGAGCCGCGGGCCGGGTGGCGACGCAGCTTGCCTACTGGGGCCTGCAGATGCGTGACTGGTGGGACGAGAAGCGCCAGGCCCAGAACGCGGAGACGCTGCGCACATGACGATCGAACGGATGGGAGACTCTCCGCGGCGGCGCGAGGATGCGCGCTTCGTCACCGGCCAGGGCGCCTATCTCGACGATCTGACGTTCGAGGGCGTGGCGCAGGCCGTGGTGCTGCGCGCGCCACACGCCCACGCCCTGATTCGCGCGATCGATACCGCGACCGCAAGGGCCGCGCCCGGCGTCCTCGCCGTTTTCACCGCCGCGGAGGCCAGGGCGGACGGGCTGAAGCCGCTGCGCCCCTATGCCGAGGCGAATATCCAGACCGGCGAGCCCTTCGCCTTCGCGCCGCAGCCGTTGTTGGCCAGCGACAAGGTGCGCTTTGCCGGCGAGCCGGTGGCAATGATCGTGGCGGAGACGCACGCGCAGGCACTCGATGCCGCGGAGCTGGTGGTCGTGGGCTATGAGACGCTGCCTTCCGTGACCTCGGCCGAGGCCGCCCGCACACCAGGCGCGCCGCAACTGTCCGCCGAGATTCCGGACAATACATGCCTCGACTGGCACACGGGCGATACGGCGGGGGCCGAAGCCGCCTTTGCGACGGCGGCGCATGTCGTGTCGCTCGACCTCGACAATCATCGCATCGTGATGAACCCGATGGAGCCGCGCGGCGGCGTCGGCACGTTCGATCCCGCGACCGGCCGCTACACGCTCCACGTCTCCAGCCAGAACATCCACATCAACCGCAACCACGTGGCCCGCTCGCTCGGCGTCGAGCCGAAGGACGTGCGGTTCATGGCGCATGATGTGGGCGGCGGCTTCGGCGCCAAGAACTTCGCCTATGTCGAGCACGCGCTCGTCCTGTGGGCCGCGCGCAAGCTCGGCCGGCCGGTCAAATGGATCGCGAGCCGCAGCGAGGTATTCCTGTCGGACCATGCGGCCCGCGACATGCAGGCCAGGGCGTCGCTGGCGCTCGATTCCAAGGGCAGGTTCCTCGCCTTGAAGATTGCGAGCCTCGCCAATCTCGGCGCCTACATGGCCGGCGCCGGCGGCGGCGTGCAGACCTTCCAGTACATCCACCTGCAGGGCTCGGTGTATCGCATCCCCTCGATCGCGCTGCATGTCGTCGCCGTCGTCAGCAACACCGCACCGATCGGCGTGACGCGCGGACCGGGCTTCGCCGAGGCGATCAACATCGTCGAACGGCTGATCGATGCGGCGGCGGAACGGACCGGCTTCGATCGCGCCGAGCTCAGGCAATGGAACATGGTGCCGCCCGAGGCGATGCCGATGACCAATGCTTTCGGTTTCGAGGTCGACAGCGGCCGTTTCGCCGACTCGCTCGACCGGGCCCTCGCACGTGCCGATCGCGCGGGCTTCGAGGCGCGGCGGCGCGACAGCGAGCAACGCGGCCGGCTGCGCGGGCTGGGCTTCGCCTATCACATCAAGGCCACCGGCGGGCCGCCCGACGAGAATGTCGACGTGCGCTTCGAAGCCGACGGCACGATCTCGCTGATCACCGGCACGCAGCATATCGGCCAGGGCCACGAGACGACCTTCCCGCAGATCCTCAGCACACGGCTGGGCGTGCCCAACGCGCGCATCCGGCTCGTGCAGGGCGATACCGACGCGATCCCGTTCGGCGGCGGCCATGGCAGCTCGCGCGCGACCTATATGGGCGGCACGGCGCTGTGGCGGGCCTCGGACGAAATCATCGCCAAGGGCACGGTGTTGGCGGCCGATGCGCTGGAAGCGTCGGAAGCGGATATCCGTTTCGAGGAAGGACGCTTCGTCGTTTCCGGCACCGATCGCGCGATCGGCCTGCTCGAGGTGGCGGCGCTCGGCCGCGACAAAGGCCTGCCTCTCGACACGTTCCACGCCTGGAAACGCGAGCACATGACCTTTCCCAACGGGGCGCACGTCGTCGAGGTCGAGATCGACCGCGAGACCGGCAAAGTCGACCTGAAGCGCTATACGGCGGTCGACGACTACGGCGTGCTGGTCAATCCGATGATCGCGACCGGCCAGGCGCACGGCGCCATGGCACAGGGCGCGGGCCAGGCGCTGCTGGAGCTCGCCGCCTATGACTCCGTCTCGGGCCAGATGGTGGCAGCCTCCTTCATGGACTACGCCTTGCCCCGCGCCGACGATCTTCCCTCGTTCGATCTCGGCTTCAATGCCACGCGCTGCACGACCAATCCGCTCGGGGTGAAGGGGTGCGGCGAGGCCGGGGCCATCGCGGCCTTCCCCGCCATCGCCAACGCCATCCTTGACGCGCTGGCGCCGCTCGGCGTGAAAGGCTTCGCCGGACCCGCGACACCCGCGCGGATCTGGCAGGCCATTCAGGAGGCACGATGAAAAAACAGGCACCGGCGGCGGCCCGCAACCGGCAACCGATCCTCGACGTGCTGCAGCCGCGCCTTCCCGAAAAGGGTCTCGTGCTGGAGATCGCCAGCGGGACCGGCGAGCATGTCGTCCACTATGCCGCCGCCCGGCCCGAACTCACCTTCCAGCCCAGCGACCCGGATGAAGGGGCCCGCGCCAGCATCGACGACTGGGTGCGGACGCTCGGCCTGGACAATGTCCGCCCCGCGCTGGAGATCGACGTCACCCGGGCGGCCTGGCCGGTCGAGCGGGCAGATGCCGTGCTCTGCTGCAACATGATCCATATCGCGCCGTGGGAGGCTGCGGTCGGGCTCATATCCGGCGCCGGCCGCCTGGTGCCTCCGGGCGGACTGTTCTTCCTCTATGGGCCCTACCGGCAAGGCGGCCGGCACACGGCGCCCAGCAACGAGGCCTTCGACGCAGACCTGAAACGGCGCAATCCCGCATGGGGCGTACGGGACCTCGAAGCCGTCATCGAACTGGCCGGCGCGCAGGGCTTTTCCGCCCCCGACATCGTCGAAATGCCGGCAAACAATCTGTCGCTGCTGTTCAATCGCCTGTGAGGGCCCTGACTGTGGCAATCCTGCAGGGGATGCGCTAACGCTGGGCCCTGCGTCGCGGGGAGCATCGTCGGAATTATGTCTAATCGTAGCGATGAAGCCGTAGTTTTTGCAGTCTCAAGACAAATTCGGACGATTGTGCCCTTGCTGGCGGCGATCGCGCTGACCGGGCTGGTCGCCGGCTGCAAGCAGGAAAACAAGTTCCAGCCGCCGCCCCCGGCCGAGGTCAGCGTCGGCATTCCGGTGAAGCAGGAGGTCGCGCCCTTCGAGGTGCTGACCGGCAACACGGTGGCCTTCGCGACCGTCGACCTCGTCGCCCGCGTCGAGGGCTTCCTGGTCTCGCAGGACTATGTCGACGGCTCCGTAAAGAAGAAGGGCGACAAGCTCTTCGGCATCGAGCAGACGATGTACAAGGCCAAGGTCAAGGAGGCCGAGGCCCAGCTCGACGGCGCCAAGGCCTCGCTGGTCCAGGCCGAAGCCGAGTTCACCCGCCAGGAGACCTTGCTGCGCCAGAACGTGTCGGCGCAGAACACCTTCGATCAGGCCAAGGCCAAGCGCGACAATGCGCGGGCCAATGTCGAGAATGCCGAAGGCAACCTCACGATCGCCCAGACCAACCTGGGCTACACGACGGTCCTCGCGCCGTTCGACGGTATCGTCAGCAAGCATCTGATCTCGGTCGGCGAGCTGGTCGGCGCCTCGACCGCCACCAAGCTCGCTACGATCGTGCAGCTGGACCCGATCTACGTCACGTTCACCATGAGCGAACAGAACGTGCTGCAAATCCGTCAGAACCTGAAGGATCGCCGACTCGACCCTGAGGAACTCAGCAAGGTTCCGCTGGAAATCGGCCTGATGAACGAGGAGGGATTTCCCCACAAGGGTTTCCTCAACTACGTGTCGCCCGAACTCGACGCGACGACCGGGACGATCCTGGTCCGCGGACTCTTCGAGAATCCGACGCGCACCCTCATTCCCGGCTTCTTCGTGCGCGTGAAGGTACCTCAAGGGCTGGAGGCAACGGCCTCGCTGCTGGTGCCCAACCGGGTGATCGCGGAGGACCAGGCCGGCAAGTACGTGCTGACGGTCAACAAGGACAATGTCGTGGTCCAGACCAGGATCACCACCGGACAGCTTCTCGCCAGCGGCCTGCGCGTGGTCTCGACGGGCCTCAAGCCGGAAGACCAGGTCGTGCTCAACACCAACGGTGCCGCCATTCCCGGCGCCAAGGTCGTTCCCAAGGTGACGACGATCCAGACCGCGACCGACGGCACTCCCGCCGCGCCCCCTGCCGCTCCCGCCGCAGCGCCCAAGTGACCGGCCGGGAAACGCAGCCATGATTTCCGCGTTCTTCATCAACCGGCCGGTCCTGGCCAACGTCCTGGCCATCGTCATCGTGCTGATCGGCGGCGTGGCGCTGGCCACCCTGCCGATCGCGCAATATCCCAACGTCGTGCCGCCCACGATCCAGGTCACCACGACCTATCCGGGCGCCAGTGCTGCCGTGGTCGTCAACGATGTCGCCCTGCCCGTCGAGCTGCAGGTCAACGGCGTCGAGAAGATGATCTACATGCAGTCCTACAGCACGGACTCCGGCACCTACACGCTGACGGTGACGTTCGAGATCGGCACCGACCTCAATTTCGCGCAGGTGCTGGTGCAGAACCAGGTCAGCGCGGCGCTGGCCTCGCTGCCCATGCCGGTGCAGGCGCAGGGCCTCGTCGTCCAGAAGAAATCGACCTCGATCCTGCAGATCGTCTCGCTGACCTCGCCCGACCAGCGCTACGACAGCCTCTATCTCAGCAACTACGCCACCATCAATCTGGTCAACGAGCTCGCGCGCCTGCCCGGTGTCGGCAACGTCAACGTGCTGGGCGTCGGCCAGTACTCGATGCGCGTCTGGCTCGACCCGCAGAAGCTCTACACGTTCGGCCTCACCCCGTCGGACGTGAGCAAGGTCATCCAGCAGCAGAGCCAGGACGTGACGGCCGGCCAGGTCGGCCAGCCGCCGGCGCCCAAGGGCCTGGATTTCCAGTACACGATCGACGTCGTCGGCCGCCTCAGCTCGCCGGAGGAATTCGGCAACATCATCGTCAAGGCCGAGCAGGGCAATGGCGGCAGGATCGTGCGGGTGCGCGACATCGCCCGGGTCGAGCTGGGCGCCCAGACCTACTCCCAGACCTCGCACATCAACGGCAAGCCCAATTCGGGCCTCGCGATCTACCAGCTGCCCGACGCCAATGCGCTCGATGTCGCCAATCGCGTGAAGGCCAAGATGGCCGAACTGTCGAAGTCGTTCCCGCCCGGCCTCGCCTACGAGGTGCCGTTCGACACGACGCTCTTCGTGAAGGCATCCATCCACGAAGTCTTCATGACCCTGATCGAGGCCGGCATCCTGGTTCTGATCGTGATCGTGATCTTCCTGCAGGACTGGCGCGCGATGCTGGTGCCGGCGACCACGATCCCGGTGACGATCATCGGCGCCTTCGCCGCCATGGCCGCGCTGGGCTTCACGATCAACACCACGACCATGTTCGGCATCGTGCTGGCGATCGGCATCGTGGTCGACGACGCCATCGTGATCGTCGAGGGCGTCGCCCATCACATCGAACGGGGCATGACGCCCCACGACGCGTCGATCAAGGCGATGGACGAGCTGTTCGGCCCCGTGATCGGCATCACCCTGGTGCTGATGTCGGTGTTCCTGCCGGCCGCCTTCCTGCCCGGCCTGACCGGCCAGATGTTCGCCCAGTTCGCCCTGGTCATCGCCGCCACCGCCCTGATCAGCGCCGTCAACGCCGCCACCCTGAAGCCCACCCAGTGCGCCATGTGGCTGCGGCCCGCCACGCCGCCGGAGAAGCGCAACGTCTTCTTCCGCGGCTTCAACAAGGTCTACGGCAAGCTCGAAGACGCCTATGCCGGCTTGGTCGGCTTCATGGTCCACCGCGCCGGATTCATGGTGTTGCTGGCGCTGGTCGCGGCCGGCATCGGCGGATGGGGCGTCGCGCGGCTGCCGACGGCCTTCATTCCCAACGAGGACCAGGGCTATCTCATCATCGGCGTGCAGCTGCCGGACGGTGCCTCGCTCGAGCGTACGGGCGTCACGCTGCGTCAGGCCGCCGAGATCGCCATGGCGGCGCCGGGGGTCGAGAACGTGGTCGCCCTGGGCGGCATGTCGGTGCTCGACAGCAACTCCTCGTTGGCGAACGCCGCGGTATCGTACGTGATCCTCAAGGACTGGGACACGCGCCTGAAAGCCAAGGACCAGGACCTGCGCTCGATCGTGCTCGGCCTGATGGAGAAGCTGAAGGTCCTGCAGGACGGTCGCGCCTTCGTCATCGTGCCGCCCGCCATCCAGGGCATCGGCAATGCCGGCGGCTTCCAGATGCAGATCGAGCAGAAGGACGGCAGCTTCGACTATGCCAAGCTGCAGGCCATCACCGACACCGTGATCCGCAACGCCAGCACCCAGTCGGCGCTCACCAACCTCGTCACCTCGTTCCGCGCCGGCGCGCCGCACGTCCGCATCGAGGTCGATCGCGTGAAGGCCGAATCTCTCCGCGTGCCGGTGGGCGACGTCTTCACCACCCTGTCGAGCTACATGGGCTCGTCCTTCGTGAACCGCTTCAACAAGTTCGGCCTCAGCCTGCAGGTCTATATCCAGGCCGACTCGCAGTACCGCACGCGGCCCGAGGACATCCTGAAGCTGCAAGTCAAGAACCTCGACGGGCAGATGGTGCCGATCGGCGCCATCGCCGAGCTGAAGCCCGCTCTCGGCCCGCCGCTGATCAGCCTCTACAATCTCTATCCGTCTGCCGCGATCGTCGGCTCGCCGGCCGCCGGCTTCAGCTCGGGCGAGGGTATCGACCTGATGGACCAGATCGCCAAGGCGATCCTGCCGCCGGGCACCGGCTACGAATGGACCGGCATGGCGTACCAGGAGAACATCGTCGGCAACCAGCTGCTGTACGTGTTCGCGCTCGCCATCCTGCTCGTCTATCTCTGCCTCGCCGGCCAGTACGAGAGCTGGATCGCGCCGCTGGGCGTGATCCTGGCCGTGCCGCTGGCGCTGAGCGGTCCCGCGATCGCGCTCAATGCGGTCGGGCTCGCGAACAACATCTATACCCAGATCGGCCTGATGCTGCTGATCGCGCTGGGCGCCAAGAACGCCATCCTCATCGTCGAGGTGGCGCGCGAGCGCCGGGCCGAGGGCAAGGACATCGTCGAATCGGCGATCGATGCGGCCCGCACCCGCTTCCGGCCGATCCTGATGACCTCGTTCGCGTTCATCCTGGGTGTGGTGCCGCTGGTGACGGCCACGGGCGCAGGGGCCAACTCGCGTATCTCGCTCGGCCTCTGCGTGTTCAGCGGCATGATCGCGTCGACCTGCCTCGCCGTGCTGTTCGTGCCGTCGTTCTTCACCGTGCTTCAGCGCTTCGAGGAGCGGGGCAAGGCCAAGAAGGGCAAGACGACACCGCCGCCGGCCGAAGGCGTGGCGGCCGCCGGCGACTGATCCAAACAGCGGTCGATCCGCCTCAGTGGCGGACGACCCTGATCCCGTTGTCGGGAATGCGGCGGCCCGCCAGCGAAGCGGGGCCCCTGTCGAGATCGCCCAGCATGATCGTCAGCGCCATGCGTTCGATCTCGATCTCGCGAGATGACCTGAGGCCAAGCCGCCGCAGCAGAGGCTCGACCGGCAACAGGCCGTTGGCGGCAAGCCGGACCACCGATGCAGCCCAGGAGACCGGCACGGATGGCGCTCGGCGATTGACCACCGCGCCGGCGATCACGCCGAGGGCGGTCACGATCGACGCTTTGCTTTCAAGCACGCTCTCGAGGTCCCACTCGTCATCGAGTTCGCGCAGGCGCCGCGTTATGCGCCGGCGATTGCCGGCGCAGGAGCGCAACTGTGCGCCAATCGATTCTTCGACGCGGCGATCCATTTCCCGGACTCAGCCCCGCAAGCTGACCGTGGCGACCTTGTCCTTGTAATCCTCCTTGGGATCGGCCCCGAGCAGCATCTTGATGCCGGCCACGATGCTCGACGCATCGAGCCAGATCTCGGCGCGCTCGGCATCGAGACGCAGGAGCGCCAGCTTGGGATCGGTCTTGCCGCCCTCGAACCAGGCCGCGACGTAGCGGTTCCACAGGCGATCGATCACCGCCGGGTCGTTGTCGATCGAGAGCCCGCCGTGCACCGTCGCGAACAGGTCATGGCCCTTCGAGGTGAAGGTCGCGATCGCGCGATTGCCCGCGCCGGCGCTAAGCTTCTCGACGATCGCATTGTCGCGACTGGTGAAGAACCAGATCGGACCGCGCTCGCCGTCGAGCTGGGCGGTCATCGGGCGGGCATGGCCGTCCTCGACGCCATCGAGGCCGAGCATCATGGTCATGTCGGACTTGAGGGCCGACCAGAACTTTTCTTCGATTTCCTTCGGGGTGGGCATCGTCGGCTCCTGTCAGATGGGTTGGACAGAGCGCCCAACGCGCATCGCGACGCCGCGTTGCAACGGGGGCAAGTTCCATCTCGCGCCCTGCATGCCGCAGCCCATTTAGGGGCGGCTCGCGTCCCGACGCCCCTCCCCGGCGGCGGGCGGGGCAGTGAATTGCGCCTCGAAGCCATATTCCTTTCCCGTCAAAGGCGACGTCAGAACGAGCTTTGCCCCCGTTCCTGCGGCGATGGCGTTGACGATGGCGAGGCCGAGGCCGGAGCCCTCCGCAGCGGTGCGGCCCCGCTCGAAAGGTTGCAGCAGGCGCGACAGCAGGTCAGGCGGAACGGGCGGCCCGTCGTTGGAAACGGTCAGTACGCCGTCCTTCGACAGAACGATCCGAACCGGCGAGCCGGGCGGTCCGTGCTTCAGTCCGTTCTCGATGAGGTTTCTCAGGACGATCGCGAAAGCGTCGGTATCGATTCCGGCAGCGACGGGTGTCTTGGGAACATCGAGGACGATCCGCTCGGTCATGCCGGGCTTCCGCACCATCTCGTCGACGACCATCTTCGCGACGCCGGCGATGTCGGCCGTCTCCCCACCACGCAGGCGACCGCCCTCCGCCCGCGCCAGTTGCATCAGCTTCTCGGACAGTCGCGAAAGCCGCTGCAACGCCCGCTCGATCTGTTGCGCCCGCTCCCGGGAGGCCGCGTCCTTCATCTCGGCGATCAGCCTTTGCGTCTGCGCCAGCGCCGCAGCCACCGGTGTGCGCAGCTCATGCGCGGAATTGGCGGTGAAACTGCGCTCTGCCTTCAAAGCGCGGTCCAATCCCACAAGGAGATGGTTCACGGCGTCCGCGATGGGTGCGATCTCGGAGGGCAAACCCGCGACGGGCACGGGAGTGAGATCACCACTACCCCGCGTCTCGATCGCGGTTCGCAGGTTCCGGATCGGCCCCATCGACAGGCGCACGATCGCCCAGACGAGGAGAAGGCTGGCGGGCACCAGCAGGGCAAGCGGCCAGGCAAGGCCCCGGAGGGCCTCATTCGCGACCTCGCGCCGATGCGCAAGCGGTTCGGCCACGGCGATGGTGATCGTGCCCTGCAAGGCGGCGTCGAAGTAGATCCTATGGGTGGGCGTATCGACGAATCCCATCCTGGAAAAGGGCGGAAACACGGAATCATCGGCACGATGCGAGCGCAGCAGCGTGCCCCCCCGATCATCACGGACAACGTAGGTGAAGTACTCGTCGTGCTCCCGGAGCGTGACGATACGCTGGGAGGCGTCGCCCTGTTCGCGGCTCAGGATGTCGAGCACGGCGAGCGGGAGGAGACGCTGGGCCGTCTCTTCGAGCGCACTGTCGAAGACCTTGTCCATCTCATGGCCAAGTCTTTGCGCTGTCGCCAAGGTGGCAATACCCCAGACCAGCGCGACGCCAAGCCCCAGCCACAGCGATATCCGCCACTGCAGGCTGCGCGGCGCCTTCATGCGGGACGCCCCAGCCGGTAGCCGACGCCGCGCACGGTCTCGATGATGCCGTGTCCGAGCTTCTTCCGCAGGCGACTGATGTGCACCTCGGTCGTATTGCTCTCCACCTCCGTCCCAAACGAATACAGCCTCTCCTCCAGCTGTGCCTTGGACAGGATCTGCCCGGGACGTTGCACGAAGGCCTCGAACAGCGCCCATTCCCGAGCCGTCAGGTCGACCGCCCGTCCGGCCCGAAG
This sequence comes from Reyranella sp., assembly GCF_965227665.1. GTDB lineage: Bacteria > Pseudomonadota > Alphaproteobacteria > Reyranellales > Reyranellaceae > Reyranella. The sequence goes on along the minus strand of NZ_OZ245767.1, from coordinate 3,772,189 downwards.
GATCGAGCGCGCGGCAAGATCGATATCGAGGTCCCCGATGCGGACCAGGGGATTGGGGTTTCCGGCGTAGCGCCGCGCGACGGCGTTCAGCCGGGCCGACAGTTCGGCGAGATCGAAGGGCTTGACCAGGTAGTCGTCAGCCCCGGCATTGAGACCCTCTATACGGTCTGAAAGCTGGTCCATCGCCGTCAGGATGACGACCGGCGTGACGTCTCCCCTGGCGCGGAGTTCCCGAAGCAGGCCGAGGCCACGGCCATCGGGCAGCATCAGGTCGAGCAGAACAAGATCATAGGCGGCGCTTCCGATATGGTCCCGCGCTGCATCCAGCCGCATGACCCAATCCACCGGATGGCCCTCGGCGACGATCTGATCGCGCACGGCCGCCCCAAGAATTGCATCATCCTCGATCAACAGAACCCGCATGATCCCAATCCGGTCGGTTGCTCAGCCCCACGTACCGGACCTCGCATGGACTATAGGCAGCGAGCTGACATTGACCTGAAGCAAATCGGGTCACGCCTTCAGGTTGCCGTCAGGAAGCCGGCTCAAGACAGGGCATCGAGACCAGCGGCGGGAGTACGCAACGTGAAAGGGACGGTATGGGTCGCGGCCATTCTTGCGAGCGCGCTGGTATCTCCGGCTGCGCAGGCCAGAGAGGATGACTGCAAGGTCCCCATGGCCCAGTGGCAGCCGCGCGAAGCCGTCGAGCAAATGGCGAAGGCACAGGGCTGGACGGTGCGCAGGATCAAGGTCGATGACGGCTGCTATCAGATCCGGGGGATCGATGCAGACGGCCGCGAGATTTCAGTGAAGGTCGACCCCGGGTCGCTGGCGATCGTCCGCATGAAGCACAAGAACGCACGTGGCGATGGCGACGCCGGCCGACGCGGCGTCGTTCCGGAACAACCCCTCCCGGGCCAACCGGCTTCCCCAGCCAACGACCTGCTCAAGGGAACGACACCTCCCAAGGCGGAGATTCAGTAGCGGACGCTTGGTGTGAACTCGATCGTTCCGCGATCTCCAACCTGACGGCGACCTAAAGCAAAGTTCCTTCTCCCTTCAGCACTGCGTCAGCCTCTGCGTCCAGTGTGGGCCTGCCCAACACGATCCGCTGGAGATGAGACGATGCGAATCAAGACGCTTCTTGCCGGCCTTGCCATAACGACCGCCCTGACCGTCCCGGGCCTGGCGATGGCGCGCCCCGTCACACTGACCACCACGCTCAAGAACTACGGCGGCAACGGTGCCTATGTCGCGCTCTACGTGACCGACTCTTCGGGAGCCTACAAGGGCACGCTGTGGGTCGCCGGCCCGAAGTCGAAGTACTACAGCCACCTGAGCGGCTGGGAGCGCGCATCCCGCGGCAACCTCGCCGGGATCAACGGCATCACCGGCGCGAGCGTCGGCGCCGGCCGCACGCTCAAGGTCACCGTGGACCTGGCCGATGCGCTGTTCGACGCAGGCTACAAGCTTCACATCGACGTTGCCGCCGAAGACATGCGTGACAGCCCATCCGACGTGGTCGTTCCGCTCACGGCATCGGGGGCGGGCCGCCCCGTGGCGGGCCGAAGCTACGTCCAGACCTTCACCTACGACATGTAGGCACGCGCTGTTTGGGAGGCATGTGATGCTGCGCCGGATTCACAAGGTTCTTGCCCTCTGCGCCGCCCTTCCGCTGATGGCGCTCGTCATCAGCGGCTCGGTGCTGTCCGTGATGCCGGTCCTGGACCGTGCCGGAGCCGTCTCGCTTCCTGCGGACGGCATCAGCGTCGCCGAGCTGGCCGGGCGGATTGCCGGCTCGCTTCCCGGCCTGGAGCAGATCAAGAAGCTGCCTTCGGGCAAGGTCATTGCGTTCTCCTCCGGGTCCGACGGACCGGCTGCGAACATCGTGGATCCTTCCAGCGGCGAACCGCTCTCGCCCTACGCGCCCTCGGCATTCGAGCGCTGGATGACCAATCTTCACCGGTCGTTCTTTCTGGGCGACGACGGTCGCATGGCCGCCGGCGCGGCTGCGCTCGCCTTGCTCGTCTTGACTCTGTCCGGCCTGCAGATGACGGCCCGGCGAATGGGCGGATGGGCTCGCCTGCTCGATCGCTCGCGCGGGGGCGCCTTGGAGCGGCTGCATGTCGATCTGGGCCGGCTGGCGGCACTTGGGCTCACCTTGTCGACGCTCACGGCGCTCTTCCTGTCGCTCACGACATTCGGATTGATCCCGGACAGCCGGTCGCCAGCGCCGGCCTTGCCGACGATGGCGCAGGGTGGGCACGCTTTGCCGCTGGCTCGGAACGATGCGTTGCGCGGCATCGATCTCAGCGAGCTTCGTGAGCTCACATTTCCCAACCCCGGCGATCCGAACGACGTCTTCCGTCTGACGACCTCTGTCGGCGAGGGCTACATCGACCCGGCGAACGGAAACGTGTTCGCCTGGCAGGATCATACGGTCGGCCGGCAGATCCACGAGTTTATCTACAGGATGCATACCGGCCGAGGATTGTGGTGGGTCGGCGTGCTGCTCGGGCTGTGTGCCCTCAGCGTTCCGGCCCTTGCCGTGACCGGAACCGCCTTGTGGTGGAGGCGGCGCCGGGCCCGCGCGCCGATCGCCGCCAATGTTCCCGGCAAGACTGCCGATACGGTGATCCTGGTCGGAAGCGAAGGAGGCAGCACTTGGAGCTTCGCGCGGACGCTGCATGCGGCCCTGACGGAAAACGGCCACAAGGTCCACACCGCCGCCATGGACGGCATCGCGCGATCCTATCCGGTGGCGAAGCGAATGTTCCTGCTGACGGCGACCCATGGCGACGGCACGGCTCCGGCGAGCGCCGGCGCATTCCTCGAACGCCTCGACGAGATCGGGGCACCCCCGCCCTTCCCCTTCGCCGTCCTGGGCTTCGGCGATCGCCAGTTCCCGCAGTTCTGCCGGTTTGCGCGCGATGTGGACGCTGAACTCACGCGCAGGGGCTGGACGTCGTTGCTCCCGCTGGAGACGATCGATCGGCAGTCTCCGCAGGAATTCGCGCGCTGGGGCAAGGCGCTGTCGGCCGTCATGGGCGAGGATCTGGTGCTGGCGCACGTGCTCGAGCGGCCGCGCACCCAGACGCTGACACTCATCGACCGCATCGACTATGGCACGGAGGTACAGGCCCCCACCTGCGTGCTGCGCTTCGCCGTGCCGGAGAGCAGCCTGCTCTCGCGTCTCACCGGCCGTGGCTGGCCGCCCTTCTCTGCCGGCGACCTGCTGGCCATCGTACCGCCGGGCGATGCCCTGCCGCGCTATTACTCCCTGGCCAGCTCGACCCGGGATGGCTTCGTCGAGATCTGCGTGCGCAAACACCCGGGCGGCCTCTGCTCGGGCCTGCTCCACGGCCTGCGACCGGGCGACCGCGTCGAAGCCTTCGTGAAGGCCAATCCATCGTTCCGTCCGGCGCGGGGGCGCAAGCCCGTGATCCTGATCGGCGCGGGCACCGGTATCGGCCCCCTGGCGGGCTTCATCCGCGCCAATCGTGGACGACGGCCGATGCACCTCTATTTCGGCGGGCGCGATCCGGAGTCGGATTTCCTCTATCGGCCAGAGATCCGGGAATGGCTGGGCGACGAGCGACTGACCAGCCTGTCGACTGTCTTCTCGCGCGTGAAAGACGGCGGCTACGTGCAGGATCGCCTCCGTGCGGATGCCGATCGTTTGCGCACGCTCATCGGCGCAGGCGCCCAGGTCCTGGTCTGCGGCGGACGCGGGATGGCGGCAGGCGTGAAGGAAGCCCTGACCGACCTGCTCGTTCCGACCGGCCTGACACCCGGCCTTCTCAAGGAAGAAGGGAGATACCTCGAAGATGTCTACTAATCTCTGTCGCCACGCCCTGAGCGGCGCCACCATGGAAACGCGGTGGTCCGCGCTCCTCTATGCCCCGCCCGAGGCCGACATCCCCGCACTCGACATCGCCCTGGCGCGGGCCGTCGACCGCGTCGACAACCAGATGTCCACCTGGAAACCGGACAGCGACCTGATGCGCTTCAATGCCGCCTCTCCCGGCACCTGGGTGTCGTTGCCTCGGGAACTCCTGCAGGTCCTGGCCAGAGGGCTGGAGATCGGGCGCCTGTCGGGAGGCGCGTTCGACATCGGCCTCGGCTGCCTGGTCAATGCCTGGGGCTTCGGAGCTGCCGGATCGGTCCCCGACACGGAAGCGATCCGGGCGGTCCTTCAAGAACAACGGCCGGCGACCCATACGGTGCTCGAGCTGGATACGCCGAACGCACGGGCCCGCAAGCATTGGGAATTCGACCTCGACCTTTCCGGTATCGCCAAGGGGTTTGCCGTCGACGAAATGATGCGCATCGTGAAGTCGTTCGGCCTCTGCGATGCGCTGGTCGGACTGGATGGCGAACTCGCCGCAAGCGGCGCGAAGCCGGACGGAACGCCGTGGCGAATCGCGGTGGAGAAGCCCGACTACGAGCTTCGCAGTGCGCTGGGTACGATCGAGTTGCGGGATGCGGCCGTCGCCACCTCAGGCGACTACCGGCATTGGATCGAGGCGGGAGGGACACGCCTGTCCCACACGATGGACCGATCGCGCGGCGGTCCGATCGACAACGCGATCGCAGCGGTATCCGTCGTTGCGCCAAACTGTATGGAGGCCGACGCCTGGGCGACCGCACTCATGGTCCTGGGGCCAAAGCAAGCCAGGGCGCTTGCCGAGAAGCACGCGTTCGATGCCCTGCTCGTCGAGCGAAGGCCCGGGGCGCTCCGCCAAATCGGGATCGGACGTGTCTTCGAGGCAGCCTCGCCAGCCCTCTCCGGAGCGCCCGAGAGCGCGACCCTGTGAGATCTAGGCCGCGCTTTCGCGGGACAGCATCTCGGACAGGGCCTTGACGATCTCCTCGGCACGGAAGGGCTTGTCGAAAAAGGGCCTGTCGCCGTGCCGGAGCGGCATCAGGGCGGTCGACCGGCCGCTCGCGAAGACATAGGGCACGCGCAACGCCTGAAGGGTGTCTGCGACCGGAAACACCAGCTCGTCCTGGTAGAGACGGATGTCGAGAATCGCCGCATCGATCGCGTGATCGGCGATCAGGGCGAAGGCGCCGTCGACGCTGTTCGCGGGACCGACCGGCGTCGCCCCCGCGGCCATCAGGGTCGCCCTGAGATCCAGCCCGATTGTCGGGTCATTTTCAACGATGAGGATCTTTCGATCATCGAGAAGAGCCAAGGAACGCTACTCCTGGTGAGCCTCGCATGAACGCATCGGCACAAACCAAGTTGCACGGCGTAGCGCAACCTTCAAGACAGGCCAACCGTTCCGATTTGCCTCGACGAAAAGGAGATCACAATGGGCCGTTCAATTCTACTGTGGCTGGTCGGTGTTCCGATTCCCATCATCATCCTGCTCGCGCTCTTCTGGCGCTAATCCGCCGCTGGAGGCCTACGCTCACTTCTGTCGAACGTAAGCACCCACGCATGGGGGTCTCGTGAGCGACATCGTGGGCAAAAATCCCGCGGTCCTGCTCCTCGTGCCCTACAACCAGGGCGGCGACGCCGAGCAGACCGATGCCGTGGAGCAGGCGGCCAAGCGCGGCGCGCCGGTCTCCCTGGCGGAGTGCTCCGCGCCGGCGTGCCGGTGTCGCTGGTCAGTATGCTGATCGCGGCAGGGTGGCTGATCTTCCCGACCTGACGGGTTGCGGCTCGCGCCATAGCGGGAGATGGCGTCCCCGAGAGGATTCGAACCTCCGACCTCCGGTTTAGGAAACCGCTGCTCTATCCGGCTGAGCTACGGGGACGTGGGGCGCCGTATAGCATCCGGAGCGGAGGATGGTCGATCCCCCTGCCCGGCTCTTCTCAGCGCTTGCGCACGAACTCGGCGCGCAGGACCAGGCCCTTGATGGTGTCGTGGCGGCAATCGATCTCCTGGGCGTCGCCGGTCAGGCGGATACTCCTGATCACCGTGCCGCGCTGCAGGGTCTGGTTGGAACCCTTGACCTTCAGATCCTTGATCAGGATGACACTGTCGCCGTCGGCCAGCAGGTTGCCGACCGAATCGCGCACTTCGACCGCCCCCGCCGCGGCTTCGGCTGCGGCCTTCTTCGCGGCGGCCTCGGCCGCGGGTATCCATTCGCCGCTGGCCTCGTCGTACACATAGTCGTCGTCGCTGTCGGCCATTCGTCTCGGCTCCTGCAAGAGAGGGTGCGCTCTACAGGCCGGGAACGGCTGTCGCAACCGCGCGCATTGTCTCGCCCGCAACGAACGGGATCCCCGGCCGTTGAATGAAGTCGACAAGGGGAGACACGACCATTTCCGCTCCAATCACTGCCGTTTTCGTGCCGCACGCCGCCTACCCGGTGGCCCTGGATACCGAAGCATGAGTCCCGTTCGACTGAGCGAGGGTCTCCCCTATCCGTTGGGCGCCACCTGGGACGGGCTGGGCGTCAACTTCGCCCTCTTCTCCGCCAATGCGACCAAGGTCGAACTCTGCCTGTTCGATGCAAGCGGCGAGCGGGAGATCGACCGGATCGTGTTGCCGGAATACACCGACGAGGTCTGGCACGGCTATCTGCCCGATGCCCGGCCCGGTACCGTCTACGGCTATCGCGTCCACGGCCCCTACGAGCCGACGGCCGGCCATCGCTTCAATCCGAACAAGCTGCTGCTTGATCCCTATGCCAAGCAGGTGATCGGCAAGCTGACCTGGAACCCGGCCCTGTTCGGCTACAAGATGGAGAGCGGCGACGATCTCACCTTCGACGATCGCGATTCGGCGCCCTTCACCTACCGCAGCTGCGTCATCGACCCGGCCTTCAGCTGGGGCCGGGCGCCGCGCCGCCGAACCTCTTGGGAAAACACGATCGTCTACGAGGCGCATGTCCGCGGTTTCACCCAGCTGCACCCGGCCGTTCCGGAACCGCTGCGCGGCACCTATGCCGGCCTCGCCTCGGCCGAGATCACCAACTATCTCTCCTCGCTCGGCGTCAGCGCCGTCGAGTTGCTGCCGGTCCACACCTTCGTCGACGACAGCAACCTGCTGGAGAAAGGCCTCAAGAACTACTGGGGCTACAACACGATCGGCTTCTTCGCGCCGGCGCGCCGCTACGCCTCCAATCCGGATTTCGCCTTTGCCGAGTTCAAGGAGATGGTGGCGCACCTCCACGCCGCGGGCCTCGAGGTCATCCTCGACGTGGTCTACAACCATACCGCCGAAGGCAATCAGCTCGGGCCGACGCTCAGCTTCAAGGGCATCGACAACGCGTCGTATTACAGGCTGGCGCCGGACCGGCGCTACTACATCAACGACACCGGCACCGGTAACACCGTCAACCTCAGCAATTCGCGGGTGCTGCAGCTCGTGATGGACAGCCTGCGCTACTGGGCGACCGATATGAGGATCGACGGTTTCCGCTTCGATCTGGCGACCATCCTCGGCCGCGAGCCGCACGGCTTCGAGGAAGAGGGGCGCTTCCTCGACGCCTGCCGTCAGGATCCCGTCCTGTCGGAGGTCAAGCTGATCGCCGAACCGTGGGACATGGGACCCGGCGGCTATCAGGTCGGCCGCTTCTCGCCGGGCTGGGCCGAATGGAACGATGCCTTCCGCGACACGGTGCGCGGCTATTGGCGCGGCGACGAGGGCAAGCTTCCCCCGCTCGCGGCGCGGCTGACGGCCTCGGCCGACCTCTTCGCCAAGCGTGGCCGCAAGCCCTGGGCCTCGATCAACTTCATCACCGCACATGACGGCTTCACGCTCGGCGATCTCGTCGCCTACAACGACAAGCACAACGAGGCCAACGGCGAGGACAACAAGGATGGTCACTCGCACAATCTGTCGAACAATTACGGTGCCGAGGGCCCGACCGACGACCGCGACATCCTCGAGACCCGCCTGCGTCAGATGCGCAACATGCTGGCGACCCTCATCCTGTCGCGTGGCACGCCGATGCTGCTGGGCGGCGACGAGTTCGGCCGCAGCCAGAAGGGCAACAACAACAGCTACTGCCAGGACAACGAGATCTCGTGGGTCGACTGGCAAGGCATCGGCCCGGCCGAGCGCGACCTCGCCGAGTTCGTGCGCAAGCTGATCATGATCCGTCATGCCCTGCCGATGCTGCGGCGCGGCCGTTTCCTCACCGGCGCCTTCGACGAGGAGCTGGGCGTCAAGGACGTGAGCTGGCTGACCCCGGCGGGCGAGGAGATGACCGACGACAACTGGAACGACGGCAATGCGCGCTGCCTGGGCGTGCTGCTCGACGGCCGCGCCCAGGAAACCGGCATCCGCCGCGTCGGTTCTGACTCGACGCTGCTGATCGTGATGAACTCTCACACCGACACGGTGCCGTTTGCCTTGCCCGAGGCGGTCGGCGGCAGCCGATGGGTGAGGCTGATCGATACCAGCGATCCCGAGGGCGAACCGTTGGCCCTGCGCGACTTCCGCCAGGTCTACGACGTCACCGCGAGGTCGATGCTTCTGTTCGTCCTCCAACCCACCCGGACCCCGCAGCGCAGCACGGCGGCGGAGCGTTCGTTCCAGAGGGTCGTGCAGGCGATGGACGAGGCATCGACCAAGGCCGTGCAGTTCGGCTTCGACTGACTGAGCGAACTCGGTGTTGCCGCAATATCCTGCGGCAACCCGAAGCCGCCCACAGCCGTTCGGAGACCATGATTACCCAATTGGACCCCCCGCTCCCGCTCGAGACCCCCAAGGGTCCGGGCCTCGCCCATTTCCTTATCGACTATGGGCCGGAATCCCATCTTCTCTGGGTGGTATTCCTCGACGAGGGCGGCGCGTGCTGGACCGTTCCCAATCCCGAAATCCGGATCCAGAGCAACTGGTCGCTTCGCCGGCGCGAGAAGACCGCAGCCCACTAGCGGGTCGAAGACGGATGTCCGCCGCCGACATCCTCCCGCGGGCCGAAGAGGTCGGCGACCTCACGAACGATCGAGGCAGTCTGTGGCGGGGCAAGTTCGGCCGCTGCCAAGCAAAGCCCTTCGAGCCTCTCGTGGAGAAAGCGATCGGCACGGTCGGGCGGCAATGAGTGGAGATTGCGCGGTACCGCGAACGTCAGCCCGGCATTGACGTCGGCCCCTGCGGCGGCGGGCATGGATGCCAAGGCAGAGCCGGTCGCCGAAAGCGCATGCATCAGCCGCATCGCTCCATCGATGAGCTGCCGGCGATTGGCCAGACCTTCCGCATACGTGTGCAAGAGGAGCGTCAGCGTGAGCCCGTAAAGGGCATTGCCGAAATCGAGCAGCGCCGCGGCGGCCGGTTCGGTCACCCACACCCGATCCAGCCCTTTCGCCGGCTGGCGCATGACCGGATTCACCGCGGCGGCGTGATACGGCACGAAGCCAGGATTGGCCTCCAGCGCATCGTCCCATTCGCGGGAGATGCCGAGAAAGCGCCTGTAGTGGCAATCCTCCTTCTCGCATGACGACCCTTCGCCCTGCTCGACGATCGCCTCCAAGGCCCGTAGCGCGTCATCCATGTGCCGGATGGCGCGCAGGCGGGAGATCTGAATGTCGTCCGGAGAGAGCTGGCGTACCTGCGACGAGGCGACGAAGGCATCTTCACCGGACGCCTTCCCGAGCGCCGCCAATGCGCTGCGCATCTCGTCGTAGAACTCGCCGATCGTCTCGCAGTCGGGCGTGGAGGGGACGAGCCCGCCGCGACGCCGACGATCGACTTGCGCCAACCACCGACCACGACACCTTCGTCGATGGTGAGACTGTCGCAGTCGCGCGCCTTCAGGCTGAAGGCGGCATAGAGATAGGAACAGAGCAGATTGTGCTCGATCTCTGCCGCTTCGGTGAGGAGATGAATGAGAATTCGCGAGGTCCGGCCATGCCGGGCAACGGGTGGCTGGGCGTTTGGATGCTCCCGCACACTGCCATCCCCACGGCCGCTTTCGTCTCGGTATGGCGGCGAGGAAACGAGTCCGCAGGGCAACCGGGATCGCGGCGTCTCGTTCGCCCCGTACCTCAACAGACGGAGATGCACATGAAGAGACTCGTTCTAGGCAGTCTGACGGCCGCCCTTCTGATGACGGGCGCGGCGACGATGACGGCGGCGCAGACACCCTCCGTTCCGGAGCGGACCGGCGTGAACGCCACCTTGGGTGTCGCGCCCTCGACCCAGGACTTCGTGACCCAGGCGGCGATCAGCGACATGGCCGAGATCGAGTCCAGCAAGCTCGCGCTGACCAAGACCGACGGAAAGACGAAGGCCTTCGCGGAGAAGATGATCAAGGACCACACCGGGACCTCGGCAGAACTGAAAGGTCTCGTGACCGGTGGCAAGGTGAAGGCCAATCTTCCCGCCGCGATGGATGCTGCGCATCAGTCCAAGATCGACAAGCTGAAGGGACTGACGGGCGCCAGCTTCGCCAAGGAGTATGACGACATGCAGATCGCGGCCCACAAGGACGCGGTGTCGCTGTTCGAACGCTATTCGAAGAGCGGCGACAATGCCGAGTTGAAGGCCTTCGCCGCCAAGACGCTGCCCCATCTGCAGATGCATCTGAAGATGGCGGAAGACCTCAAGAAGTAGCGAAAAGGCCCCGATCGTAGGGACGATCGGGGCCTCTCTTCATTCGAGCCTACTGCTTCGTTCCCGTGCCAGGGGCCGCCTGTTTGGCATGCTGGTCCGCCATCACGGTCTCCGGCAGGACCTTCGCCAGCGCGACCTGCAGCTTGTTCTGCCACCCGCTCACCACGCCGCTGTCTCCGGCCATCATTGCCTTGAAGCCGTTCTCCGCGACCTCGGCCGGATCGTCCTTCTCCGCCCGCCCGACCTTGGTGTCCATCATGTCGGCGCGTTCGAAGAAGTCGGTCTCGGTCGCGCCCGGCATCAGGCAGGTCACCGTCACGCCGCGCCCCTGCACTTCCGCCCGAAGCGCATAGGCGAACATGTCGATGAACGCCTTGGTGCCGTTGTAGACGGCCTGGTACGTGCCCGGCATGAACCCGGCGATCGAGCCGGTGATCAGGATGCGGCCATGGCCGCGGCCGGCCATCTCGCGGCCGACCTTGTGCAGCAGGTAGACTGTCCCCGTCACGTTGGTGTCGATCACATGACGGATCTCGTCCCACTCCTGCTCGAGGAAGGCCCTGCCGAGCCCGTGGCCGGCATTGGCAAGGAGCGCGTCGATCGGACGGTCCTTGACCGCAGCGAGCAGCCGGTCAACGCCCTCGGGAGTCGCAAGATCGACATGCACCGCTTCCACGCCGCCGCCCGCTTGCCCCAGCGTACGCGCGGCCTCTTCGATGCGGGGATCGTCCGCCGCAACCAGCAGGTCGAAGCCCTCGGCCGCACACCGCTTCGCCAGTTCGAAACCGATGCCGGAGGAGGCACCGGTCACGATCGCGAGCGGGCGCGCGGCGCGGTTCCTGTCCTTGGCCGAGACCGCAGAATCGACAGTGTTCGACGTGTTCATGGCTTCAGGACCACCTTGATGCAGCCGTCCTTCTTGTCGCGGAACGTCTTGTAGAGTTCCGGACCTTCTTCGAGGCTGGCCGTATGGGTGATCACGAAGGACGGATCGATCTCGCCGCGTTCGACCCGGTCCAGGAGCTTGGGCAGATAGTGCTGCACCGGCGTCTGGGCCATGCGGAAGGTGAGCCCGCGATTGATCGCCGAGCCCATCGGTATGTTGTCGAGCAGCCCGCCATAGACGCCGACGATCGAGACGATCCCGAAATTGCGACAGTTCTGGATTGCCTGCCGCAACACGTGCGGGCGATCGGTGCCCATGAAGGTCGCGACCTTCACGCGATCGACCACCGAGTCGAAACTCGCGCCCGTCCGCGGCTCTGTGCCAACCGCATCGATGCAGGCATCGGCACCACGCCCGTGAGTCAGGTCCTGGATGCGGTCGTACACATCCTCCTTCATGAAATCGATGGTGATGGCGCCGGAGGCGGCGGCCATCGCCAGCCGTTCCGGCACGGTATCGATGGCGATGACGCGGGCGGCGCCCAGCAGGAAGGCGCTCTTGATGGCGAACTGGCCCACCGGACCGCAGCCCCAGATCGCGATCGTATCCTCCGGCTGGATGTTGCAGAAGTCTGCCGCCATGTAGCCGGTCGGAAAGATGTCGGAGAGAAACAGCACCTGCTCGTCGGTCAGGCCGTTCGGGACCTTGATGGGCCCGACATCGGCATAGGGCACACGCAGGTACTCCGCCTGTCCGCCGGCATAGCCGCCCAGCAGATGCGTGTAGCCGAACAGGCCGGCCGGCGAGTGACCCCACAGCTTGGCGGCCTTTTCCTTGTCCGGGTTGGTGCGCTCGCAGCCGGAGAAGAAGCCCTTCTTGCAGAAGAAACACTCGCCGCAGGCGATGGTGAAGGGCACCACGACCCGGTCGCCCACCTTGAGGGCCTTGTTCTCCGCGCCCACCTCGACGACCTCACCCATCGTCTCGTGGCCCAGGATGTCGCCGCCTTCCATGCCGGGCATGACGCCGTCGAAGATGTGAAGATCGGAGCCGCAGATCGCGCAGGCCGTCACCTTGATGATGGCGTCGCGCGCATGCTGGATCTTGGGATCGGGAACGCTCTCGCAGCGAATGTCGCTCTTGCCGTGCCAGGTCAGCGCCTTCATCGGGCCTCTCCTATGTGAGTGAAGAATTGCGTTCAGCAGGCCGCCGACGATTTCCGGTGGCCTGGGAGTCTGCGGAAACCGTCAGGCGGCCAGGGGCGTCGGACGGACCGCTGCGTCCGTGCCCGCCGGTTTGGAACGCCGAATGGCGAGGGTCCTCCCAGGCGCGGCGTCCCCCGCTGCGGCCTGCGCCACGGCGTGGCGCCCGTCGAGGAAACCTTCGGCCCAGCGGTCCCGTGCCGAGGCAAGGGAGAAATCGTACGGCGCTTCCGGTCCCGCCTCACCGCTGACCGGCAGGTAGCTCAGGTAGAGCGTCGAGGGGGCCAGGCGGCCGTCCGCGAGATCGCGTTGCCACAGGCGGCGATAGGCTTCGAGCCGATACCAAGTCTGGTTTCCGAACAGGATCGCATTCTTGCGCGCGAGGGCTTGCCGCAACCCGACCGGCCGCGCGCCATCGCGGGCGAAGAGATCCGCGACGATCATCGTGTCTTCGGTCCCGGCCAGTGCGTCGAGCACGGGCTCGACCGGCGCGTTCATCGAAAGGCCGCCGTCGCCCAGGAGCCGACCCCCGATCTCGACGGGGGCGAACTCCGGCAGGAAGCCGCAGCTGGCGAGGATCTGGTCGATCTCGATCCGGTCGCCCTTGCCCGTGTCGAAGAGGACGGACTCACCGCTCTCGATGTCCGTCGTGGCAACGGTGAATCGAATGTCGCCGGCATTGAGACGTCCGAAGTCGATCGTCTTCTTCAGAAAGTCGACCGTCGGGCCGAGGTCGTAGAAGCTGCCGAAGCTCAGACGAGGCCCCAGGGTCTGGATGTGGCCCAGCGCCCCGAACAGCCGCGCCTGGACGGCGCTGACCCAGTTCAAGGCGTGGCGCGTCATTCCGAAGGACAGCGCGTTCAGGCTCTCGGGTCCCCCGAGCCAATAGCTGCGCAGAACGTCGAAGCGCTTCTCCGGCGGCGTGCCGACGATCAGCGCGCCGTTGAGAGCGCCGACGGAACTGCCGGCGATCCAGGAGGGCGAAAGCTGGGAGGCATTCGCCAGGGCTTCGTAGACGCCCGCCTGGTACGAGCCGAGCGCGACGCCGCCCGACAGTACCAGCGCCGTCCTGCGATCCCCCATCGTCAGGCCGCCTTCGCGCCCGCGACCGGCTTGCCCTGGACCATCTCGTGGCCCGCGAACGAGCGCGTCTCCGGCGGCGGCAGCTTGGAGCGGTTCTTCAGGTCGGCCAGAAGCTCTTCCTTCAGCAACTTGAGCTTCCCGCCCAGCGCCACCAGATCGACGTCAGCGTCGCGCGCCTGGGCGAAGATGCCTTCTTTCGGCTGCTCCTCTTCCTTGACGTGATGCTTGATCAGTTCGGAGAGCACCTTGACCTTGGCGTCATAGAAGGGATCCTTCGGCGAGCCCTGTGAAAGCTCGGCGATCAGGACCTTGGCGCCGTCATGCTCGACATAGGCCTCGTCCAGCATGTCTTCCTCGACCTTCTTGTTGCAGGCGGGATAGAAGATTTCCTCCTCGATCGACGCATGGACGGTGAGCTCGGTGCAAATCTCGCGCACCAGGGCGACCTTCTTCGTCTCGTCGCGAGTCGTCTCGAATTTCTCGAAGAGCTCCTCGACCTTGCGGTGATCGGCTTTGAGCAGGGCGATGGCATCCTGGTTGGTAGGCATATGAATTCCTTCTTCGGTCGCTTCACTTTGAATTGATGTGCAGCGCTCTCCGGTCCGACGATCGGCCGGCGACCGTCGAGGTGTGCATGATCGGGAGGATCGGATGAGCCAGTCCCACGCCAACGGCAGCTTTCCAGGGACGTTGCAGCGTGCGATGGAACACGCATCCGGAACGCGAGCGCGATGTTCGGCGGGCAGCGCCCCAAGACGTGCGGCCCCTTTGTTGCCAGTGGAAGGGGCCCGTATTACGGTCCGGCCGTGTGCGACATTTGCAGGGCCATGGCATGATTCGGTGCGTGCGGATTTGGACGGGTGAGGACCAGAATTCACACGTCGAGGAAGGCTGGATTGACCTTGAGCCGGGTGCGCACGGCGACCTGCTCAGCGGCAAGATCGCGGTGACCAGCGCATCCCTGCAGGAGACCCAACCCGGCGGCACCTATGCCTGGCACACCGCGCCCGTCCGCCAGCTCGTCGTCACCCTGAGCGGCACGCTCGACTTCAAGACCCGCGCCGAGCAGCATTTTACCCTCGCGCCGGGCGACATCCTGCTGGCCGAGGATACGACCGGCGGCGGCCACACCTGGCGGCTCGTCGACGATCAACCGTGGCGGCGCCTCTATGTCGTGCTGGGCAAGGATGCCCCGGTGCCGTTCAAGCGCGCCACCCCCCAAGACCACCGTTAGGAGAGCCCGTTGGCAGACAATCATTCCGGCGACTTCGACGTCGTCCTGGTCGGCGCCGGCATCATGAGCATGACGCTGGCCACATTCCTCAAGGAGTTGCAGCCCCAGCTCAAGATCCAGATCCTCGAGCGGCTGGAAGGCGAGGCCCGGGAGAGTTCGGATCCCTGGAACAATGCCGGCACCGGTCACGCCGCCAACTGCGAGCTGAACTACACGCCGCAGCGTCCCGACGGCAGCGTCGACATCTCCAAGGCGCTGGAGGTCAACGTCGAGTTCGACATGTCGCGGCAGTTCTGGTCGTACCTGGTGAAGAAGGGCGCGATCGAGCGCGCCGATTCCTTCATCCACCCCGTGCCCCACATGAGCTTCGTGATCGGCGCCGATCGGGCGGCCTTCCTGAAGAAGCGCCATGCCACCATGAGCGCCCATCACTGCTATCGCGGCATGGAATATTCCGAGGATCACAAGCAGATCGCCGAATGGGCGCCGCTGCTCATGGAGGGCCGCGATCCGGCCCAGGTCGTCGCCGCAACGCACATGGTGACGGGCTCCGACGTGAACTACGGCGCGCTCACGACCAACCTGCTGAACTACCTGCGACGCCAGGAAGGCTTCTCGATCCAGTTCAACCAGGAAGTGACCAACCTTCATCGCCGGACCGACGGCGGCTGGACGCTCGACGTCAAGGACGAGAAGTCCGGCGAGAAGAGGTCGGTCGGTGCCCGCCGCGTGTTTTTGGGCGCGGGCGGTGCGGCGCTCACCCTGCTGCAGAAGTCAGGCATTCCCGAAGCCGACGGCTTCGCCGGCTTCCCGGTGAGCGGCATCTGGCTGCGCTCGGGCAAGCAGGAGATCGCCACCCGTCATATGGCCAAGGTCTACGGCATGGCGGCCAGCGGATCGCCACCGATGTCGGTGCCCCACCTCGACACGCGCTATGTCGACGGCAAGCGCTGGCTTTTGTTCGGACCCTTCGCCGGCTTCTCGACCAAGTTCCTGAAGCACGGCTCGATGTTCGACCTGCCGCTGTCGCTGCGGCCGGACAATCTCCTGCAGCTGCTCGCCGTGGCGCGGGACAATCTTCCGCTCGAGGAATATCTGATCGGCCAGGTGCTGCAGACCAAGTCGCACCGCTTCGATGCGTTGCGCGAGTTCTATCCCGCCGTCGACGAGAAGGACTGGGAGTTCGACGTCGCCGGCCAGCGCGTCCAGATCATCCGGAAGGACATGGCGCGTACGGGCAAGCTGGAGTTCGGCACCGAGATCGTGCACTCGGCTGACTCCTCGATCGTGGCCCTGCTCGGCGCCTCGCCGGGCGCCTCGACCGCCGTCTGGATCATGGTCCACACGCTGGAGACCTGCTTCCACGAGGAGCTGGTCGGCCAATGGATGCCCAAGCTCAAGGAGATGATTCCCTCCTACGGCCAGGACCTCAAGACCGACGCGGCGCTGGTCGAGCGCGTGCGCAAGGATACGGCTGACGTGCTGGGCCTGCACACGGTCTGATGACCGCCCCGCAGGCCCCGCTGACCGGATCCCTGGACGTCCTGCTGCGCTTCGGCGCGCTGATGCTGCGCGCCGGCGACACCGCGTTCCGCGTGCGCGATGCCATGCGTCGCCTCGCCCAGGCGCTCGGCATCGAGCGGCTCGAGGTCGAGCTGTCGACCGTCGGCCTGAGCGCGACGGCGTGGACCGGAGGGAAGGCCACGACACTGTCACGCGAGATCGGTCCACCCGGCGTCGACGCTTCGAAGATCGCCGCTCTGGAATCGCTGTCGCTCCGCGCCGCTTCCGGCCTCGACACCGTGAAACTGGAGACCGAACTCGACCGGATCGAAAAGGCGGCGCCGTTGCACGGGCTGCTGCCGGTCGCGCTGTCGATGGCGGTCGCCTCGACGGCCTTCTCCTACTTGAACGGCGGCGACCTGCTGGCGACCGGTGCGGCGGCGGTCAGCGGCGGTATCGGCCAGGCGGCCCGGACGCTGCTATCGCGCCAGGGCTTCAACCAGTTCGCGATGACCGCGCTGTGCGCCGTGCTGGCGTCCGGCCTCTACTGTCTGATCGTGATCGGCTTCGGCGTGCGTACCTTCGCTTTCGCCCACGCGATCGGTTTCATCTCGTCAGTGCTGTTCCTGGTGCCGGGCTTCCCCCTGGTCGCCGCGCTGCTCGACCTGACGCAGCACCAGACCAGGGCCGGCATGACGCGTCTGTTCTACGGCGTGCTGCTGACGTTGAGCGCCGCCTGCGGCATGTCGGTGGTGGCGATGCTGGCCGGCCTTGCGCCAGCGCCGGCCGCGCCGCCCCCTGGCGCGATCGAGCCGCTCACCGTGCTGGGACGGGCACTCGCCTGCTTCGCCGGCGGCTATGGCTATGGCATCCTGTTCAACAACCCGCATCGCACGGTTCTGGCGGTGGCGCTGCTGTCGATGGTCGGCAACGAGGTGCGGCTCGGCCTGCACGATCTCGGTCTTGCCCTGCCGCAGGCGACATTCTTCGGCGCGCTGGCGGTGGGACTGGGCGCTTCGCTGCTGCGCGGTCGCCTGCACGCGCCACGCATCGCGCTGACGGTACCCAGCATCATCATGATGACGCCCGGCCTGTTCGCCTTCCAGACGATCGTGTTCCTGAACCAGGGAAAATCGCTGTCGGCGGTCGAGGCCGCCGCGACCTGCGGCTTCGCGGTCGGCGGCATGGCGATGGGTCTCGTCGCCTCCCGCTTTCTCACCGAGCGGCAGTGGCGCTACGAGCGCTAGCGCCCGGAGGACTCGAAACTCTTCCCCTTTGCGGAGTCCGCAAAGGGGAAGTGCCCTCGTCCTAACAGGCTACTCCGTCGCGACGTAGGGATGGACCATCTTCGACGGGTCGACGACCTTGTCGAATTCGGCCTCGGTCACATACTCGAGCTTCAGCGCCGCCTCCTTGAGCGTGAGGTCGTGGTCGATCGCGTAGTGAGCGATCTTGGAGGCCTTGTCGTAGCCGATCACCGGCGCCAGGGCCGTCACCAGCATCAGCGAACGGTCGACATATTCCTTGATCTTCTTGAGGTTGGGCTGGGTGCCCTCGACCAGGAACTTGCGGAAGTTGGCGCAGCCGTCGGTCATCAGCGTGATCGAATGCGCGATGTTGTAGATCATCAGCGGCTTGTAGACGTTCATCTCGAGGTAGCCGCTGGCGCCGCCGAATCCCACGGCGACGTCGTTCGCCATCACCTGCACCGCGATCATGGTCAGCGCCTCGGCCTGGGTGGGATTGACCTTGCCCGGCATGATCGAGGAACCCGGCTCGTTCTCGGGGATGTGCAGCTCGGCGAAGCCGGCGCGCGGGCCGCAGGACATCAGGCGAATGTCGTTGCCGATCTTGTAGAGCGAGACCGCCAGCGTGCGGAACGAGCCCGAGAGCTGGACCAGCGCATCGTGCGCGCCCTGAACGGTGAACTTGTTGGGCGCCGTCACGAACGGCAGGCCCGTCAGCTTGGCAATCTCCGCCGCCGCCGCTTCCGCAAAGCCGGGGGCCGCATTGATGCCGGTCCCGACCGCCGTGCCGCCCAGCGCCAGGCGATAGACGCCCTTCAGCGCATCCTCGATCCTCTCGATATTATCGGCCAGCATGCCGGCATAGCCCGACCATTCCTGGCCGAGCGTGATCGGCGTCGCATCCTGCATGTGGGTGCGGCCGATCTTCACGATGTCGGCCCATTCCTTGGCCTTGGCGTCGATCGAATCGTGCAGCGCCTTCAGCGACGGCAGCAGCCGCTCCTTGGTGTTCACCGCGGCGGCGATATACATGACCGACGGGAACGAATCGTTGGACGATTGCGACATGTTGACGTGATCGTTGGGATGCACCGGCGCCTTCGAGCCAAGCGGCGTGCCCGCGAGCTGGCAGCAGCGGTTCGAGATCACCTCGTTCACGTTCATGTTGAACTGCGTGCCGCTGCCGGTCATCCAGACGTGAAGCGGAAACATGTCGTGGTGCTGGCCGGCCAGGATCTCGTCGCAGGTCTCGAGGATCAGCTTGTGCGCCTGGTCGTCGAGTCGCTTGCCGTCATGATTGGCGTTGGCGCAGGCTTTCTTCAGGGTCGCATAGGCGGTGATCATCTCGCGCGGCATCAGGTCCTTGCCGATGCTGAAATGCTCGAGCGACCGCTGTGTCTGGGCGCCCCAGAGCTTGTCGGCCGGAACGCTCACTTCACCCAGGCTGTCTGTTTCCTTGCGAACGTCTGCCACGCGGCACCTCATCTGGTTTGACGGCGTGACAGTACCCCAACCTTCCCCGTACCGTCAGTCGTCCGATGTCCGGGCTTTTCGCAGGGATTTGACCGCGCCATGGCGCTTCTTGTCGTCGACGCGGCGGCGCTTTGCGGATCGGCTCACCTTGGTTTTCACGCGCGGCACCGGTTTATGGGTCGCCTCGCGGATCAGCTCAAGCAGGCGGGCGAGCGCCTCCTCCCGGTTCCGCAACTGGCTGCGCTGCCCCTGGGCCACCAGTACCAGCACGCCGTCGCGCGTCAGGCGCCGTCCCGCGAGGCGCTCGAGCCGCTGTCGCACATCCTCCGGCAGCGAGGGCGAGCCGCGGACGTCGAAGCGAAGCTGCACCGCCGTCGAGGTGGTGTTGACGTGCTGGCCACCCGGACCGGCGGCGCGCACGAAACTCTCCTGGATCTCGTCCGGGTCGATCGACAGCGAGCCGGTCACCCGGATCGGCGCCGCCCCGGTCGTCGTCATTCCTTGCCGCCAGCCTTGCGCAGCATCGTCTCGATGGAGCCGCGGTTGTTCTGCTTGGCATAGGTGACGGCCGTGCGGCCGGTAAAGTCGCGCGAGTTGGGGTCCGCCTTCTTGGCGAGGAGCAGCCTCACGACCTCGGCATACCCTCGGCCGGAGGCGATCATGAGCGCCGTCTGTCCCTGGCGATTCTGTCCGCGCGGACTCGCATTGCGCCGCAGCAGGATGTCCACGATCTCGACGTCGCCCTTCTCGGCGGCGCGCATCAAGGCCGTGTATCCCTCGGGATCCATCGAATCGGGCAGCGCACCGCCCTTGAGGAGAGTCTCGACCACGGGGATGTGCCCGGCGCGGACCGCCACGGTCAGCAGCGGCTGACCGTTGTTGGCGGTCTGGTTCGGGCTCTCCTGCTTGAGCAGGGCCTGCCGGACTTTTTCCTCATCGCCCTCGACGACCGCCTTGACGATCTGCTTCTGGCCGAACAGGTCCGAGCTCGACGTCTGCGCCAGAACGGCGCCTGCCGGAACGATCATCGAGAGGGAAAGAAACGTCCGTCGAATCATGTCTTGCTCCCGCGGGTTTCCTGATAGCGGACCTCGATCCGGTCCCAGATTTGCGCCTCCAGCGAGACGCCGTCGAAGCGATTGATCTGCTGCAGACCGGTTGGCGAGGTCACGTTGATCTCGGTGAGATAGTCGCCGATCACGTCGATGCCGACGAAGATCAGGCCGAGCCGCGCGAGTTCCGGCCCGATGATCTCGCACAGTTCGATGTCGCGCCGGGTCAGCGACGCCTTCACCGCCTTGCCGCCGACATGCATGTTGGAACGCGCCTCGCCGGCCGCCGGCACGCGGTCGATGGCGCCGACCGCCTTGCCGTCGATCAGGATGATACGCTTGTCGCCCTTGCGCACCTCCGGAAGGTAGCGCTGGGCGATCACCGGCTCACGGCTGCGCTGCGAGAACATCTCCAGCAGCGAGGCGAAATTCTCGTCGTCGGGACGAACGCGGAACACGCCGGCGCCGCCATTGCCGAACAGGGGCTTCAGGATGATGTCCTGATGCTCGTCGCGGAACTCCCGCAGAGCGCGCGCATCGGCCGTGATCAGGGTCGGCGGCATCACATTGTCGAAATGGGTGACGAACAGTTTCTCCGGCGCGTTGCGCACGCTGGCCGGATCGTTGACCACCAGGGTCTTGGGGTGAATGTGCTCGAGCAGATGCGTCGTGGTGATGTACGACATGTCGAACGGCGGGTCCTGTCGCAGCAGCACGACATCGACGGTCGAGAGATCGATCATCTCGGGCGCGCCCAGGGTGAAGTGATTGCCCTTCTCGCGGCGCAGCTTCATCGGCTGCGCACGGGCCATCACCTTGCGGTCGCGAAAGATCAGGTCCGGCGGCGTGTAGTGCCACACGGTGTAGCCGCGCTTTTCGGCTTCCAGCCCGAGCACGAAGGTCGAATCGCCGTCGATGTCGATCGTCGAGACATGGTCCATCTGGATGGCGACGTTGAGCTTCATGACAGTATCCTGACTTGGCGGCGCGGAACGAAGGTCGACTGGTTTCAGTTAAGGCCGCGTCGCAGTTCCTGCAACAGGGCCGAGGCACGGCGGCGGAGGTCCGGATCGCCGTCGAGTTCGAGGAGGCGCTGGTAGGCCGCGATCGCGGCCCGGCGCTTGTCGAGGCGTTCGTTGAGCTGACCCGCTTCGAACAACAGTTCGGTCCTGTCGGGCGCGATTGCCAGCATGCGGTCGAGGGAGCGCGCCACGCCCTGCCAGTCTTCACGCTTCGCAAGCCGCAGCCGCACGTTGTTCTCGAGCCGCAGCAGCACATCGCGGTCGGGAACGGGATCGAAATGCCCCGGCGCCAGCTCGGCTTCGGGTCCGAGGACCTGCCGCAGGAGCCTGCGCAGATCGGCGGCCTCGCGCACCACCCCTTCGTGGAACGGATCGACCACGTGGCGCGCGCCATCGATGCCGATGCGGATCAGGAAATGTCCGGGAAAGGCCAGACCCTCGGCCTGCCAGCCCTGGGCGCGGGCCACATGCAGGTACAGGATCGACAGCGCGACCGGCAGTCCCTTGCGGCGCTCGATCACCCGCACGAGATCGGCGTTCTGGAGATCGTCGTAAGTCTCGCCGTCGCCGCGATAGGCATAGGACCGTGCGATCACTTCGGAGAGCGATGCGGGCGAGGCGCCGCGCCGATGCACCAGATCGGCGAGCTCGTCCGTCATTGCCGTGACGTGCTGGCGGAACGGCGTGAGGTCGGTCGCCTCGCCGCGACCGTGGACGCTCAGCAGCAGCCCCGCCTCCAGAAGATCGATGCGCTCGCCGTCGCCGCCACACAGATCCTTCAGCCGCGCCAGGTCACTCGTCAGATCGTCAGCCACGCATCACTCCGGGGCTTGCCACACGTCGGGCAGGTGGCGCGGCCACACACCACCGACCAGCACCGCATCGAAGCGCACCGAGCAGGCCGCATATCGCGGGTGATGGGCGATGAACAGGCTGGCGGCACGCGACACGCGCCCGAACTGGCGGGCGCCCAGCGCATCCGCGGCCTTCACGAAATCGCCGCGCGCCTTGACCTCGACGAAGGCGAGCACATTGCCGCGACGGGCGACGATGTCGATCTCGCCCAGCCGGGTCTTGTAGCGGCGCATCAGGATCGTGTAGCCGCCGAGACGCAGCCGCCAGACCGCCCGCCATTCGGCCGTATGGCCCATGCGGTAGGCCTTCTGGCGGGCCTTCGTCGTCATGCCGCACTCCGCTTCAGCTCGAGGGCGCGGGCATAGACGTCGCGTCGTTTCAGCCCGTAGCGCGCCGCCACTTCGGCGGCGGCGTCCTTGACGGAGGCACCCGTCATGGCTTCGCGCAGCGCATCGTCGACGGTGCCGGCGCTGCGTTCGGTGTCGGCGGAAGGCGCCCCGATCACGATCACGATCTCGCCCTTCACGTCCGGATGGGCAGCATAGTGGGCGGCCAGCGTGGCGAGCGGCGCGCGCCGCACCTCCTCGAACAGCTTGGTGAGTTCCCGCGCCACCGCAGCAGGACGATCCCCCAGCAGGTCCGCCAGGTCGGCCAGCGACTCGGGTAACCGGTGCGGCGCTTCGAAAAAAACCAGCGTCGACGGAATGGACGCCACCTCGCCGATGGCACGCCGCCTCTCCGTCGCCTTGGCCGGCAGGAAACCCGCGAAGAAGAAGCGATCGGTCGGCAGCCCCGACAGGGCGAGCGCCATCGGCACAGCCGAGGCGCCGGGCGCCACCGTGACCGGATGCCCGGCCTCGACCGCCGCGCGCACCAGCCGATAGCCGGGATCCGATATCAGCGGCATGCCGGCGTCGGAGACCAGCGCGACACTCTTGCCGGCCGCGAGAGCCCGCACGAGGCGCGGCTCGGATTTCTCCTGGGTCGCGTCGCTGTAGGACACGGTCGGGGCGGAGATGCCGTAGTGGGTCGCGAGTTTGGCGAACACCCGTGTGTCCTCGCAGGCGATCAGATCGGCTGCCTGGAGCACGTCCAGTGCCCGCAGCGTAATGTCGCGCATGTTGCCGATCGGTGTGGCAACAATATGCAGTCCCGGGGCGAGCGGCGGTTTACGCGGCGGCTGCCCGCCGGTAGCTTGGGGTTGTTCGTCCAAGTTCATCTGATTCCGATCGCCGGAGTTTCGCGCCGATGCGTAGGTCATTCTTCGTGCTCGCCACCGCCGCCTTCCTGTTGGGTGCGTGCGGCGAGCCCCCCAAGACTAGCACGAGGACGGCGCAAACGGTGACCGTCACGCCGAAGGCCGGATCGCCGCTCACCGCATCGGGCAAGGTCCGCATCGCCCTGCTGCTGCCGCTCAGCGGCCGCGCCGCGCCGATCGGGCAGGCGATGCAGCAGGCTGCCGAAATGGCGCTGTTCGACAGCGGCGCCAAGGAACTGGCGCTGTCCGCCTACGACAGCGGGGAAAGCGCGGAAACCGCCGTCGAGGCCTATCGCAAGGCCCGCCTCGAAGGTGCAGCCCTCGTGCTGGGACCGCTCTACGGCACCTCGGCCAGCGCTCTGGTGCCGCTGGTGAGCCAGGGCGGCATGAACGTGATCGCCTTCTCCAACGACGAGCAGGTCGCGCAGCGCGGCGTCTGGATCATGGGCATCGCGGCCCCGCCGCAGGTCCGTCGCGTGGTCGATCATGCGTTCGAGTCCGGCATCCGTCGCTTCGCGACCTTCGCGCCGCAGACGCCCTATGGCGAGCAGATGGGCCGCACGCTCGAGACCTATGTCACGACCCGCGGCGGCACCGTGGTCGGCCGCGAGTTCTTCGATCCCAGCGGTTCGAATATCGCCGCCCAGGCCCGCGAGCTCGCGGCCTCGGCCAAGGGCGACGGCGGCAAAGTCGCCGTCCTCGTCCCGGTGGCGCCGCCCCTGCTCTCGACCGCGCTGGCCTCGCTGGCGACCAATGGCCTCGACGGCCGCGCGATCCAGCTGATCGGCACCGGTGTCTGGGACTTCCCCGGCGTCGGCTCGGAAACCATGCTGCGGGGTGCCTGGTATGCCGCCCCCGATCCAGCCAAGCGGGCCGACTTCGAGCGCCGGTTCGTTTCGACCTACGGACGGCCGCCGCACCGGCTGGCGACCCTCGCCTATGACGGCGTGGGCCTGGCCGGCCAGCTCGCGCGGACGAAGCCGGGCGGCGACTTCTCGGCCGAGGCGATCACCAATCCCAACGGCTGGTCCGGCGTCGACGGCATCTTCCGCTTCCTGCCCGACGGTCGCTCCGAGCGGGCGCTGGCCGTGATCGAGATCCAGGGCGATCGCGGCGTGGTGATCAGCCCCGCCCCCACGACCTTCGCGGGCCAGCCGACGAACTGAGATGGCCAACGCTCCCAAAGCGGGGCTGCCCCGCGCCATCCTGTTCGACATGGACGACACGCTGATCCGTGCCTACGCCCAGCCCGAGGAGGCGTGGACCCGCCTGCTCCATGTCTTTTCCGCCCATCTCGATGCTCATGACGAGGCGGCCATCGCGCATGTGCGCACCGCCATCATGGAAGAGGCGCGCGCCTTCTGGAACGACCGCGCCGAGGCCGCGAAGTGGCGGCTCGACATCCCGGGCGCCCGCCGGCTGTCGGTCCGCCGCGGGCTCGCGAAGCTTGGCCGCGAGGACGACGAACTGGCCGACCGCATCGCCGATTCCTTCACCGAGCTCAGGCGCAAGGAATACCGGCTCTATCCCGACGCCCATGCCACGGTCGACGCGTTGCGCGATGCCGGGGTGCGTCTGGCGCTCGTCACCAATGGCGCGGGCGAGACGCAGCGCGCCAAGATCGAGCGGTTCGAGCTCGCCCATCGCTTCCATCACATTCAGATCGAGGGCGAGTTCGGCCAGGGCAAGCCCGAGCTCGCCGTCTACCGTCACGCGCTGGAGCGGCTGGGTGTGGCCGCGGAAGACGCCTGGATGGTGGGCGACAACTACGAATGGGAAGTCGTGGCGCCGCAGGCGCTGGGCATGTGCGGCATCTGGTACGACCCGTTCGACGCCGGCGTGCCGGCGCATGCCACGGCCAAGCCGACGCGCATCATCAAGCGGCTGGCCGAACTGATCGAATAGCCGGGGAGCCGGCGATCAGGCGGCGTTGCGAGGCGGCACGCCGATCGCCGCGCGCTCGTAGACCGCCTTCACCTCGGCACTGCGCCGTCCGAGTTCGTAGCGCAGCCCGGTGTAGAGATTCACCGGGAACGGCATGTTGGCGTTGAAGTCGATGATCAGCACGACCCGCGTCTCGTCGGTCTGGTTCTTGACCCAGTGTTCGCGCGTGTCGTCGAACACCAGCGGCACGCCCTCTTCCCAGAAGAAATGGTGGCCGCCGATCTCGATCCAGCATTTCTCCGGCTCGCTGGGCACGATCAGCGGATAGTGGAAACGGACGACGCCCGCGGCGGAGCCGCGATGCGGCTCGATCTCGGCCCGGCCCGCCAGGATGCTGAACAGCGCCGTGTGCACGCCCGGCAGCCGGTTGATGGCAGCCATCGTGTCGGGAACGGCCGCCGTGTTTTCCGTGATCTCGTGGCCGTAGATCTTCAGGATGAACGTGCGCCAGGCACGGCCCGGCACGTAGAGGTCGCGCGGATGGACCTCGTGCAGGGTGGGGATTTCCTCATGGTGGCTGAGCAGATAGGCGAGGTCGGCCTTGATCTGGGCGTGGCTCTTCTTGAGTTCGGCCAGGACCGGGAACGACTTCAACGCATCTTCCCCGGACAGCGGCAGCTTGGGCATGTTGCGCAGGATCCAGTCCGAGAGCTTGAGATTGAGCTTCTCGAGCGGCTCCTGGGGGACCCAGATGTTCTTCGTGAGATAGAAACGGCCCTTCTGGCCAACGCCCTGCGGCACATCCGTCGTCGTCATGCGGGAGCAATCCTACCTGCTGCCATGCCCGGTTCGCTTGCATCGATGGCGCAATAAATCGCGGCCTCGTGCGTCGCTTAACGCGCACTTCTGAGACAAACTTTTCTCCAATGCAATAACTCCGAATGTCGCAAAAACCGCGTGGTCCGCTGCGTGCGCGAATGGCTTATGGTGCGCCGATGAACATCAGGGCCACTCAATGACTCAAAATGCACACGCGGCCGGCGCCTCGCCGGAGGCCATTCGTTCGCACTATGACGTAGGCAACGATTTCTATCGGCTGTGGCTCGACGAGACGATGACCTACTCCTCGGCGATGTGGCGCGACGAGAACGACGACACCTCTCTCGCCGATGCCCAGCGCCGCAAGATCGACTGGCACCTGCGCCACTCGGGCGCCGACCGTGCGACGTCCGTGCTCGACATCGGCTGCGGCTGGGGCGGCATGTTGCGCGCCGCGGTCGCGACGCGTGCGCCCGGGGCCCCGCCGCTGCAGCGCGGCGTCGGCCTGACGCTCAGCGATGCGCAGGCCGAACTCGCCCGCGCCGCGCTGCGCGACGCCGGCTCGCCGCCGGTCGAGATCCGCGTCGAGAGCTGGGCCGATCACCAGCCCGCAGAGCCCTACGGCGCCATCATCTCGGTGGGCGCGTTCGAGCACTTCACCAAGCCCAAGGACGATGCGGCCACCAAGACCGCGATCTACCGCCACTTCTTCACGCGCTGCCGCGACATGCTGGCGCCCGATGCGCGCATGACCTTGCAGACCATCGCCTATGGCGATCCCGACGACAAAGTGCCGATGGGTCCCCTGGTCGAGGACATCTTTCCCGAATCGGAACTGCCGCGCCTGCCGGAGATCCTGGCCGCCGCCAACGGGATCTTCGAGGTCGAGCGCTTCCGCAACGACCGCACCGACTATGGCCGGACCTGCGAGATCTGGGCGGCCAACCTCAAGAACCGGCGGGCCGAGGCGCTCGAGATGGTCGGCAAGGAGCAGACGCGGCGCTACGAGCGCTACCTCAAATTCTCCGCTTGGGGCTTCTTTTCACACCGCCTGCATCTGTTGCGCTTCCGCCTGAAGCGCCGCTAGCCGGGAGCCGTCATGACCGCGCTCGACGTCTTCGCCGCCAGCGTCACGGCCGACGCACCGCCCGCCGGGTCCAGCCCGGCGCTGCAGGCTCTGTGGTGGGTGCGTCGCGGCGACTGGGCGCAGGCCCACGAATGCGTCCAGGCGCACGAGGGCGAGCGGGACTGCGACAGCGTCCACGCCCATCTCCATCGCCAGGAGGGCGATCTGGCGAATGCCGGCTACTGGTATCGCCGGGCCGGCCGGCCGGTGTCGCAGCAGTCCTTGAGCGAGGAATGGGCGGCCCTCGCGACGGAGCTGCTGACGAGGACGTGACGCCGATATCGGCCATCCAGCACATTCCGTGCAAAATGCCGGGAGGATATCGCCCTTTCAACGGTACCTGGATACCGGCCTCAGGGGTGCGACTCTCGCTTCGTTTATTTCGAATATTTCGTTTATTTCGATTGAACGCATGGGCGACTCGCGCGCGCGAGAGGCTCTCCAAACGGCAAAGTCACGCACTCTTGAGGAAACACGCCAGCCGGCAAGGCGTTTTAGCCGCAGGAGGCCAAGCCATGCTCGGTGTCATCGTCGTTCTGGTCATCGCCGGATCGCAGTGGTTTCATCACCACGGTAGCCGCGGCTTCTGAGGCTGCCCCGCCGGCTACTTGTCTTCCGGCTTCAGCATGAGCCGCTCGACCCGGCCGCCCTTGACCAGGTGCGTGTCCAGCACTTCGTCGACGTCTTCCTTGGTCGGCACCCGGTACCAGATGCCTTCGGGATAGATCACGAGGGTCGGCCCGAGTTCGCAGCGGTCGAGGCAACCGGCGTTGTTGATGCGCACGTTCTTGAGGCCGAGCGCCTTGGCGCGGCTCTTCATGTGGTCGCGCAGCGCCTCGCCGCCGCGTTCGGCACAGCAGCCGCGCGGATGGCCGGCGGGACGCCGGTTGGTGCAGCAGAAGACGTGGGCTTCGTAATAGGGCTTGGGATCGGCTGGCTGGTCGCGCTGGCTCATGATCCGGCTATTCCTTCTTGGTCGATCCGCCGGAGGCGATGTTGGCGAGCTGGGACCAGAAGACCTGCTGCATCTGCTGCATCTGGTCCATGCCCTGCATGGAGGCCGGCAGCCAGGTCTTGAAGATCGTCTCGGGGTTCATGGACCCCAGGCTGGAGCGCAGGCGTTCCTCGATCTCGTTCATGATGCGGTCCTGCATCGGCTTGATGTCCGGAAGACCCATGAAGGCGCGGGCCTCCTCGGGCGTGCAGGTCACTTCGACATTCACCTTCATGGGCCACTCCGTTTTGGCGAGCTTAGCATGCTATGACCCCGGCATGACGACCCCCCGGTTGGCCCCCTGGTTGGCCAAAAATCCGCGCGCCGCGCGCGCCCTGCAATTCGGTCTCGAACAGCAGTTCGTGATCAATCCCAACGGGATTCCCGAACTGTGCGAGGAGCTGAAGGCCTGCCCGGCCCACAAGCCGACGCCGCTCTACGAGCTGCCGGCGCTGGCCGCGCGGCTGGGCGTGGGCGAGATCCGGGTCAAGGACGAGAGCCAGCGCTTCGGCTTCGGCGCCTTCAAGGCACTGGGCGGCGTAATCGCGGTCGCCAACGTGCTGACCGGCGCGGTCGGCGAGGCCCATCATTCCACACCCTCCTTCGAGAGCGTGATGAAGGGCGAGCACAGGGAAATCACCGGCCGCTTCGTCTTCACCGCCGCCAGTTCGGGCAATCATGGACGCTCGGTCGCCGCCGGCGCGAAGCTGTTCGGCAATCGCTGCGTGATCTTCCTGCCGAAGTTCACCAGCGCCGAGAAGGAGGCCGCCATCCGGGCGCGCGGCGCCGAGGTGATCCGGGTCGACGGCGACTACGACACCGCCGTCGCCGAATGCCGCCGCCAGGCCGAGACCAACGGCTGGACGATCATCTCCGACACGTCGTGGGAGGGCTACGATTCGGTGCCGCGCAGTGTCATGCGCGGCTACTGCGTTCTGGTCCACGAGGCGGCCGTCCAGCAGTGGGGCGCGTCGCCCACCCATGTCTTCGTGCAGGCCGGCGTCGGCGGACTGGCAGCGGCGGTGATCGGCTATCTCTGGGCGGTGTGCGACGAGCGGCCGGTCTCGATCGTGGTCGAGCCCGAAAGTGCGGACTGCTGGTTCCAGAGCAACCTCGCCGGCCAGCCGACGCTGGCCAGCGGCGATGCCGACACGGTGATGGGCGGTCTGGCCTGCCGCGAGATCTCGCCCGTGACCTGGCCGATCATCGGCGCAGCGGCCGACTGGTTCATGACCATCGGCGAGGACGCCGTCCTGCCGGCCCGCCGCCTCTACGCCCACCCCTTGGGCCACGATCCCGCAATCATCTCCGGCCCCTCGGGCTGCGCGGGCCTCGCCGGACTGATGCGCGTCTGCACCGACGAGGCCGCCTTCAAGGCGCTGGGCCTCGGCCCGACCTCGCGCGTCCTGCTGATCAACAGCGAGGGCAATCTGGGCGAGCCGCTGCCGTCCTGACGAAGCGACGATCATGCCGGTCCCCGTCGAATACAAGCGCGCGTCGATGGACTTCGAGCAGTTCATGCTCGACGCGCGGGACATTTCCGGCCTCGCGACCACGCACCAGACCTATACGATGGTGCAGGGCGTGTTTCAGGCCTTCCGCCGCCGCCTCGACGTGAAGGAGGCGATCCGGTTCGCCAACGTGCTGCCGCCCGTCCTGCGCGCGCTCTTCGTCGCCGACTGGGATCTCGACGAACCGCGCCGTCCTTTCGCCGACCGGGCCACCATGACCCGCGAAGTGCAGGCGCTGCGCCCCGACCATAACTTCGCCCCCGATTCCTCGATCGGGAGCGTAGCGGCGGCCCTGCGCCGGAACATCGACCAGGTCGCACTGGATCGCGTGCTGACAGGATTGCCGCCCGGCGCCCTGGCGTTCTGGCAGGTCGAGTGACTTGCAGTTGTCCTTTCCCTCTCTCTGCCCGCTGTGGTAGCAATTTTTGCCGAAATCATCCGGCAGGGGGAGATTCAAGAGAATGAACGCGGGGAAACTGGCGGGCCTTGGCCGCCTGATGATTTCTGTCGGCCTGCTGTCGACGTCTGCGGCTTGTGCGACGGTGGTCGGTGGCACCACCCAGGAAGTCTACGTCGATACCGAACCGAAGGGCGCCACCTGCGCGGTCAATCGCCAGGGCGCCACCGTCGGGTTCATCAGGCCGACACCGGGCAAGGTGGGCCTCTCGCGCTCCAAGGAAACCGTCATCCTGAGCTGCAACCTCGATGGCTACGAGCAGTCGAACGAGGTCCTGGTCGCCAGCTTCACGGGCGCCACGGTCGGCAACATCCTGCTGGGCGGACTGGTCGGCGTCGCCATCGATGCGGCCTCCGGCGCCAACAACAAGTACCCCGAGCGCGTGATGGTCATCCTGACGCCCGCGAGCTTCCCGAGCGACGAGGCGCGCGATGCCCACTATGCCGGCATCCGCCAGCGCATCGAAGCCGGCGCCAAGGCCGAAATCGACCTCGTAAACACGCGCTGCAGCTCGACGAACCGCGAACTCTGCACGATCGAAGCCAAGCAGATCTCCGACGCCCGCGACAAGGCGCTGGCCGATCTCGACAAGCGCCGGCTTGCGGCGAAGGTGGTGCCGGCCTGACGTCGGCTCGCTGACGTCCTTGTCTCGCTGCACGAAGCGACGCATCCTGCAGGCACATCACAGGAGTTTCGGTTCGTGCAGCTTCAGCTCAAGACTTGGCAGTTCGTCGACGACTATCTCAAGTCCAAGACCGGCATCATCATCCCCATCGGCTCGACCGAGCAGCACGGCCCGACCGGCCTGATCGGCACCGACGCGCTGACGGCGGAAATGATCGCCCGCGGCGCCGGCGAGAAAGTGGGCGCGCTGGTGGCGCCGACCATCTCGGTCGGCATGGCGCAGCATCATCTCGACTTCGCCGGTTCGATCACGCTGAAGCCAACCACGCTGATCGCCGTCGTGCGCGACACGGTGGTGTCGCTGGCACGGCACGGCTTCACGCGCTTCTTCTTCGTGAACGGCCATGGCGGCAACATCGCCACCGTCACGGCCGCCTTCTCCGAGATCTATGCCGAGCGCTCGATGGAGCGGATGAGCAACCAGCCGTCCATCAAGTGCGCGCTGCGCAACTGGTGGGACGGGCCCGGCATCAAGCGGCTGAGTGCCGAACTCTATCCGACCGGCGAAGGCAGCCACGCCACCGCCTCCGAGGTGGCGCTGACCTGGTACAAGTATCCCGAGACGATCCAGCGCAAGGAGATGGAGCCGCGCATCGCGCCGAACGGCTCGTTCGCCGACGCCGAGGACTATCGCCGCACCTTCCCCGACGGCCGCATCGGCTCGGACCCCAATCAGGCCACGCCCGAGCACGGCAAGCGCTTCTACGACACCGCCGTCGAGGAGGTCGCCCGCGACTACGAGGCCTGGGTGGCGCGGTAGAGTTTTTCTGACGGAGGCACGATCACATCGGCCTTCACAAAAACCACCTCACCCTGAAGAGCGCTCCTGCGGAGCGCTCTTCAGAGTCTGGCCGGAAATGAATGCAGCTAAAACAAGGGGCTATGAACAGTCCCACTAACCTCACCCTGAGGAACATCGCGCAGCGATGTGTCTCGAAGGGTGGGAACGCGCACCTTGCCTGTTGCCCATCCTTCGAGACGCGCCTCTTCGCGACGCTCCTCAGGATGAGGTAAGTGCTTGAGTCGATTCAAGTCATTTCCAGCCAGCCTCTCAGGATGAGGTTTAGCGGGTGAACCTGAAGCAGAATGATTCTGGTCGATCGCTACCGCGAGACCCGCTCGCGGTGCAGGATGTAGAGGCCCGAGCCCACGATCACGGCGATGCCGGCCAGCGCCAGGGTGTTGGGGACCTCGCCCCACACGACGTAGCCGATGGCGAGCGCCCACAGGGTCGAGGAGTAGCGGAACGATCCGATGACCGAGATCTCGCCGCCCGAGCGCAGCGCGATCACGAGGAACTGGTAGCCGATCGCGAGCAGCAGCGACGACGCCGCGATGTAGCCCAGGGCGCGCGCATCGATCGGCTGCCAGCCCTCGACCAGCGCCCAGGCGCACCCGACGACGGCGACGGTGATCGCCGTGGTGAAGGAGACGACGAGCGTCGGCACGGCGGGTGGCAGGTGACGCGCGATGATGTCGCGAAAGGCGCCGAGGCAGGTTCCGGTAAGCGCCACCCAGGTCCAGCCGTTGATGTCGCCGAGCCTCGGCTGGATGACCAGGAGCACACCCACGAAGCCCACGCCGACCGCGGTCCAGCGCCGCCAGCGCACCTCCTCCTTGAGGAGGAGCACGGCGAGCACCGTCAGGATCAGCGGTGTCGAGAGGTTGACGGCGGTGGCGATCGCGAACGGAATCTGGAACAGCGCGATCAGGTAGATGATGGCTGCGCCCGCTTCCAGCCCGCCGCGCAGCAGGACCTTGGGATGGACGGCATAGGCCATCTTGCGCCAGGCGCCCGTCGCCAGCAGGGCCAGCGCGCACCAGAGCGTCGCGAACAGGCCGCGCACGCCGATCGCCTGGAGCGACGGCACGGTCTCGGCGGCGAGCTTGATCAGCGCATCGTTGAAGATGAAGACGACGACCGACGCCAGCATCGCGGCGATGCCGCGGGTATTGTCGATCATGACCGGGCTAATGACGAATTGACTACTTCGCCATCTTCTCGATCATCTTCCACTGCTCGGCGGAGACCGGCACGACGGAGAGGCGCGACTGGCGCACCAGGCCGAAATCCGCGAGCTTGGGATCGGCCTTGATCGCGGCCAGTGTCACCGGCGTCTTCACCGGCGCGACCGGCTTCACGTCGACGGTGACGGCCTTGCCCGCCGCATCGGTGGGATCGGGATAGGCGGGCTTCACGACCTCGGCGATGCCCACGATCTCCTTGCCCTCGTTGGAATGGTAGAAGAAGCAGCGGTCGCCGGGCTTCATCGCCTTGAGGTTGATCGCGGCCTGGGCGTTGCGCACGCCGGTCCAGGAGGTCTCGCCATCCTTCACGAACTGCGCCCAGGAATAGACCGAAGGCTCGGACTTGATGAGCCAGTACGCCATGTCGTTTCCCCCTGCTCCTACTTGCCTTCGCGCCGCAGCGGCCGCGCCAGCAGGCCGCGAATCGAATCGTCGAGGTCCGCCCCGCGATGCAGGATAGCATCGACGGCGGTGCATATCGGCATCTCGATGCCGAGCTTGGCGGCGCGTTCGAGAACCGCCGGCGCCGTCGCCGCACCTTCGACCACCTGCCGCCTTCCCTGCATGTAGGTTTCGTAGGACATGCCCTTGCCGAGCGCAGCTCCGAGCGAGCGGTTGCGCGACAACGGCCCCTGACAGGTGAGCACCAGATCGCCGAGCCCGCTCAGCCCCGTCAGCGTTTCGAGATGGGCGCCGAGGGCGAGGCCCAGTCGCGCCATCTCGGCGAAGCCGCGAGTGATCAGCGCGGCGGCGGCGTTGTGCCCGAGGCCGCGGCCCTCGACGATGCCGGCGGCGATGGCCAGCACGTTCTTCACCGCGCCGCCCAGCGACACGCCCACGACATCGTCGGTCCAGTAGGGCCGGAACATGCCGGCGGCGAGCGAGGCTGCGAGGTCGCGACCGAGCGCGGCATCGGCAGTGGCGATGCTGACCGCCGTCGGCAGGCCCTGCACGGCTTCCTCCGCGAAGCTGGGGCCCGAGAGCATGGCGATGGCCCGGCCCGGCAGCACCTCGGCCAGAACCTCGGGCATCAGCAGGCCGCTGGTGGCCTCGATGCCCTTGGCGCAGATCACGACGGGACCGCTGCCGGGCAGGCCGTGCGCCACGACGCGCAACGCCTGGGCCGGACAGACGAGCAGGATCGCATGGCAATCGGCGAGCTGGGCGAGCTCCGTTGCCGCTTCGATGCCGGCGTCGAGCGATTGCCCCGGCAGGTAGATCTCGTTGCGACGGTCGTGCGCGATCGCGGCCGATACAGTGCGATCGCGCGACCAGAGCGTGACCTTGCGACCGGCCCGGCGTGCGAGACAGGCCAGCGCCGTTCCCCAGGCGCCGCCGCCGACGACGCCGATATGCGCGATGCCCGTCACGCGATCCCCCTCACGCGATCCTCGTCACAGGCTGAGATTGAAGGCGATGGAGATGCGCTGGGCGGCGCCGCGATAGGGCCGCACCTGATGCAGCACCCATGACGGGAACATCACCAGCCGCCCCGCCCGGGGCGAGATCGTCTGGTTGGTGCCGACCGACAGGCCGCCCGGCAGGCTGAAGGCAAGATAGGGCGCGTACATGGCCGGCGCCGGTCCGCGCGGATCCATGAACTCGAGTTCGCCGCCCAGCGACGGATCGGCCGAGATGCCGCCATCGTCGACATAGTAGACGCCCGACCAGTAGCTGCCGGGATGGGAATGGAATTCGTTGCCGTGGCCGCCGCGGTTGATGTTGGCCCAGATGTTGGCCTTCCACGCGATCGTGACCGCATTGCCCTGGCGATCGCTGGTGCTGCGGTTGGCGATGTTGCGCGCGATCGCCAGCAGCTTGATCGCCGGAACGCCGGCCCACTTGTCGAGGTCCCAGGTCGACTGCCAGCCGCCCAGCGTGCTGTGCGGCTCGTTCGCCTGTTCGGCCTCGCGCTTCGCCAGCACCGGGATCAGCGCGGCATTGAGCTGCGGACCGTCGGGAAGATCGGCGATCAGGATCGGCGTCGCGAAGGCGGCAACGGTTTCGAAGGCGGGCTGGGCCTGGCTCATGACGGCAGTCTACACGCGATTGGCGGCGGCAGGATCGAGCGGCCAGCGCGGCCGGGGGCGGAAATCGAGCGCATCGACCTGGCCGAGACGCAGCCGTTCGACACCGGCCCAGGCGATCATGGCGCCATTGTCGGTGCAGAGCCGGACCGGCGGGGCCACCAGCTTCGCGCCGTGCGTCGCCGCGACCTCTTCGAGCCGCCCGCGCAAGTAAACATTGGCCGCGACGCCGCCAGCCACCACGAGCGTCTGCGACGGGGCCCGGGCCAGCGCGTTGGCGCAGCGGTCGGCGAAGACGTCGCCCACCGTGCGCTGGAAGGAGGCGCAGAGATCGGCGACGGCGCGCGGATCGTCGGCCGGCAGTTTCTCGACCGTCTGGCGCACCGCGGTCTTCAGGCCCGAGAAGGAGAAGTCGCAGCCGGGCTTGCGCCACATCGGACGCGGCAGCGAGAAGCGGCGCGGGTCGCCGCCCTCAGCGGCTTTCTCGACGGCCGGTCCGCCCGGGAAGCCGAGACCCAGCAGCTTGGCGGTCTTGTCGAAGCATTCGCCGGCAGCATCGTCGATGGTCGTGCCCAGCCGCGTGAAGTCGCCGGGACCGCGCACCGTGAGGAGCTGGCAGTGGCCGCCCGATACGAGCAGCAGCAGATAGGGAAACGAAACCGGCTCGGTCAGCCGCACCGACAAAGCGTGGCCTTCGAGATGATTGACCGCAATGAAGGGCTTGTCGTGTGCGAAGGCCAGCGCCTTGGCCGTCATGACGCCGACCATCACGCCGCCGATCAGCCCCGGCCCGCCGGTCGCGGCGATGGCGTCGAGATCGGCCAGCCCGATTCCGGCTTCGTCGAGCGCCTGGGCGACCAGCCCGTCGATGCGCTCGAGATGCGCCCGCGCGGCAATCTCCGGCACCACGCCGCCGAAACGGCGATGCTCGGTGAGCTGGCTGTAGACCGTATTGGACAGAATCCGGCCAACCGGCCCGGTCCCCGCCTCGCCTTCGACCACGGCGACGGCGGTCTCGTCACAGCTCGTTTCGATGCCCAGGACGCGCATGCGGGACTTCTAGCGGCCCGAGCGGAGGGGCGCCAGATGACACCTCGCCGACGCACCCCCTCATCCTGAGAGCTTGTGAGTGTATTGGGCAAGCTCTCGGGGGTGTATTGGCGTGGGCTGCTACGCCGGGCGCCGTTGTTGTCTTGGGGTGCGTTGGTGGCCGTAGCCGTGCAGGCCCCGGAATGGCCTGGTCATGCCTTGGCTGTCTTGAGGCGATGCCCGGCGATGATGTTGTTGGCGAGGGCGAACCAGAGCAGGATGGTTTTGACCTTGTGAACGCCGCGCACGGTGAACTGGCGCAGGCCCCACTGCCGGAAGCGGGCGTTGATGCACTCGCCCATCGCCCGTCGTTTGTAGACGCTCTTGCCGTGCGGGCTTCGCATGCGCCGGCGCCAGGCGGCAACGCCGGGACCGTCCTTGGGCCGAGGCGCATAGGGATCGCTCTTGTGCTTGTTGCGGGTGGTCGGTCCGTAGATCAGCACACCCTGCTCGAACGCCTCTTCCGTATCCTCGTTCTTGTGGAAGCCCCCATCGACCAGATGGCGCCGGGGCTGCCGTTGATAGCGTTCTTTCAGCCGCTCCAGCATGGGCCGCAGCAGGCCGCGGTCCGAACCCGTGGTGTCGATGGCGACGTCGACCACGATCTGGCCTTTGGCCACCGTGCCGATCTGGCAGTTGTAGGCCGGCCGGAAGCCGCCATCGGCCATCTTCATGACGCGCGCCTGGGGATCGGTGGTCGAGGTGCGAGGCTCCTTCTGCTTGGCCACCTGCTTCTTGTTGGTCTTGCCGCGTCGCTCCCGCTCGGCCTCGATCTCGGCCAGCTTGTCGAGCGCCGTCGCCACGCGCTGCTCGCGCTCGCGCGCAG
Organism: Reyranella sp.; assembly: GCF_965227665.1. Classification (GTDB taxonomy): domain Bacteria; phylum Pseudomonadota; class Alphaproteobacteria; order Reyranellales; family Reyranellaceae; genus Reyranella. The sequence continues at coordinate 3,735,412 of NZ_OZ245767.1, read as the reverse complement.
CCCGCTCCTGGGCCGCCTTGATGCGCCGGTTGCTGGCGTCGGGGTCCTCGTCGAGTTCCCGCTTCAGATACTCGACCAGCCGGCGTGCCTTCTTCAGGTGCTTGTGCAGGCTCTGCCGGCGCCGGAACGAAGAGCCTCCCGCGCCCGCCCGCACCCGAACCCCGTCCTGCACCACCTCGGCAAGCTCGATCACATCCTCCGCCATGAGTGCCGCGATGTTGTGCGTCAGAAGCCGATCCAGCAGTTCGCCATGACCGCTGCGGAAGTCGGCCAGACCGTGATAGTTCACGCTCACCCCCCCGCACAGCCACCGATAGGCATCGTGGCTCGCGCACAGCCGCTCCAGCGCCCGCGCGCTGCCCACGCCCTGGCTCGTCGCATAGAGCCACAGCGCCAGCAGAAGACGAGGGCTCGCCGGAGCCTGGCCCGGCGTGTGCTCGCGAGCCCCGATCGCGTCCTCCAGCACCTTCAGGTCCAATCGCTCGACATAGCGCCAGATCACCCGCGCCGGATGATCCGCCGCCAAAAGGCTGTCGAGATCTACCGACCGAAGTTCCACCTGCCGCCGCTCCGGCTCGCGCATCCGCGGCTTGCCCGACCCGGGCTCGGCCTTCGCCACCAACTGCTCCGGAAGGCCCCCGAACAGATCCTTCTCCGGCATCAACTCCTCCACCAAATTCGCTTCGATGGAATCATCCCGGGCGGGCATCCGAAAGACAAAGATTCACAAATTCTGAGGAGCCGCGCCTTGCGCGGCGTCTCGAAGGATGAGCAACAAGCAAGGTGCGCGTTCCCACCCTTCGAGACGCGCTCCGGAGTTTACCCCGAGGTATTCGAGGGGGAGCGCTCCTCAGGGTGAGGTCGTTGTGTTGGGAAGCCTCTACAGGTTCAGATTGAACGCGATCGAGATGCGTTCGGCGGTGCCGCGATAGTGGCGGACCTGGTGGAGCAGCCACGACGGGAACAGGACCATCCGGCCGGCCTTGGGCTGCAGCACCTCGTTGGCGCCGCCCGACAGGCCGCCCTTCATCGCGAAGCCGAGATGCGGTGCATACATCACCGGGGCCGCCCCGCGCGGATCGAGGAATTCCAGCGCGCCGCCCAGCGAGGGGTCGGCCGGGATGCCGCCGTCGTCGACATAGTAGACGCCGGACCAGAAGGCGCCGGGATGCGTGTGGGGCAGATTGCCGTGGCCGCTGCGATTGACGTTGGCCCACATGTTGGCGCGCCAGGTCACGGCGAAAACGCCGGGATGGGGGCCGCCGGCATTGCCCGAGCGGTCGATCGTGACGCGATTGGCGGTGTTGCGGGCGATGGCCAGCAGCTTCAGCGCCGGCACGCCGCCCCAGCGGTCCATGTCCCAGGTCGACTGCCAGCCGCCTTCGTTGGAAGCCTGTGTGCCGGGGTGGGACTTCTCGCGCTCCTCGATGACCCGTCGCAGGTCGGCATTCAACGCCGCCGCGTCCGGCACGTCATGGACGACGAGCGGCGTGGCGAACAACGGTACGATTTCGAGATCCTGGCTCATGCTCGCGCTCTGTTCGCCGTCTTTCTGCCTGCCGGCCTCGCCCCCCGCAACTGCCGCCGGCCGCGACCTGTCGGCACCACAGCTTCTGGCGTGGGGGCTTCTGGCGTATCGGGGCGCCCTGCGCTAGAGCAGCGCGCATGACGGCCCCCCTCCTCCGGCTCGGCACCCGCGGCAGCCCTCTCGCCCTCACCCAGACCGGCCTGGTGCGCGATGCGCTGGCCAAGTCCGTCCCGGCGCTCGCCGGCCCCGGCGCCATCGAGATCGTGGCCATCAAGACCACGGGCGACGTGATCCAGGACCGGCCGCTCTCCGAAGCCGGCGGCAAGGGACTGTTCGTCAAGGAGATCGAGGAGGCCCTGCTGCGGGGTCGCATCGACGCCGCGGTCCACAGCATGAAGGACATGCCCACGGCGCAACCGCCCGGCCTGGCAATTTCGGCCTTCCTGCCGCGCGAAGACGCGCGCGACGTCCTGATCGCGGGAGACCTTGCCCGCATCGACGAATTGCCGCAGGGCGCCATCGTCGGCACCTCGGCGCTGCGCCGCAAGGCTCTGCTGCTCCATCGGCGGCCGGACCTGCGCATCGTCACGCTGCGCGGCAATGTCGACACCCGACTCGCAAGGCGTGCCGACGGCACGGTGCAGGCGACCATCCTGGCGCTCGCCGGCCTGAAGCGGCTGGGCAAGACCGGTGTCGGAACGGCCATTCCGGAAGCCGAGATGCTGCCGGCGGTCGGCCAGGGCGCGGTGTGCATCGAGGCGCGAGAGAACGACGCGCAGACGCGTGGCTGGCTCGCCGCGATCGATCACGAGGCCACCGCCGTCTGCGTACGCGCCGAGCATGCGATGCTGGTCGTGCTCGACGGATCGTGCCGAACACCCATTGCAGGACACGCGATCCTGACGGGCGGAGAACTGCATCTGCGCGGCCTGATCGCCCGGCCCGACGGATCGGAAGTGATCGCAACGGAGCGGCGTGGTTCGATTGCTGACGCATCCGCGCTCGGCCGCGATGCCGGCGAAGAACTGAAGCGCCGCGGCGGACCCGGCTTCTTCGCCGACTGACGCACACTCGACCGGGCGCGAACCGACCCCTAGACTTCGGCCCATGCACCCCATCCTGCGCGCCCTGCTGATCGTGTGCGGCCTCGCGTCCCTGCTCGCTGCCTGCGAGACGGCGCCGGTCTCCGGCCGGTCGCAGATGATGCTGGTGAACGAGAACGAGGAGCGCGAGATGGGCCTGAAGGCCTATCGCGAAGTGCTGAACAAGGAGCCCCTGTCGCGCGACGCGCAGGTCAATGCGATGGTCGAGAAGGTCGGCCGGCGCATCGCCAATGCCGCCGAGCATCCGCCGCAGGAACTGTGGCGCGCGCCGCGCTTCCGCTGGGAATTCAAGACCGTCGACAAGAACGAGCCGAACGCCTTCTGCCTGCCGGGCGGCAAGATCGTGGTCTACACAGGTCTGTTGCCGATCACCAAGACCGAGGCCGGCCTGGCCGTCGTGCTCGCCCATGAGGTGGCGCATGCGCTGGCGCGCCACGGGGCGGAGCGCATGAGCGACCAGATGGTGGCGTCGGTCGGCACCGCCGCCGCCGCGGTGGCCCTGTCGGCGACGGTGAGCGGCCGCAGCCGCACCTATCTGCCGGCCATGATGGCCGCGGTCGGCGCCGGCGCGACGGTGGGCTACATCCTGCCGATGTCGCGCGCCCAGGAATCGGAAGCCGACCGGATCGGCCTCGTGCTGATGGCGATGGCGGGCTACGATCCGCGCGAGGCGATCGGCCTGTGGGAGCGCATGCGCGCCGCCAGTTCCGGCAAGCGGCAGGCCGAATGGCTCAGCACGCATCCTGCCGACACCACGCGCATTGCCGATATCAGGCGCTGGCTGCCCGAAGCCATGCAGTACTACAAACCACGATGACCGAAACGCTGGAATACGACGCGACCGGGCTGCTCTGCCCCCTCCCCGTGCTGCGGGCCAACCGCAAGCTGCGCGAACTGGCGACCGGTGGGCTGCTCACGGTGCGCGCCACCGATCCTGCCGCCGAGGCCGACTTCCCGGCCTTCTGCCGGCAGACCGGACACGAGCTGGTCTCTGCCACGCGCGAGGGCGAGGTGCTGGTATTCGTGATTCGGAAACGCTAGACGGCGGAAACGCCAGACGCCCGTTCGACAGACAAGAGAGAGTTCATGCCGCAGACGACCTTCAAGACGATCGATTCCCTGGACATGTCGGGCAAGCGCGTCCTGGTGCGCGTCGACCTCAACGTGCCGATGAAGAACGGCGTGGTGACCGATGCCACCCGCATCGAGCGCGCGGCGCCGACGATCAAGGAGCTGGCGGCCAAGGGTGCGAAGGTGATCGTGCTCAGCCATTTCGGTCGTCCCGACGGCAAGCGCGTGCCGGAGATGACGCTGCGTCCGCTGGTCGAGCCGCTGGAGAAGGCGCTCGGCAAGCCGGTCGGCTTCGCCGAGGACTGCATCGGTCCGCTGGCCGAGGACGCCGTGCGCAACATGAAGGCGGGCGACGTGCTGTTGCTGGAGAACCTCCGCTTCCACAAGGAAGAGGAGAAGAACGACGCCGGCTTCATCGACAAGCTCTCGCTGCTGGGCGACGTCTACGTGAACGATGCCTTCTCGACCGCGCATCGCGCGCATGCCTCGACCGAGGGTCTCGCCAACCGCCTGCCGGCCGTCGCGGGCCGCCTGATGCAGGAGGAACTGGAAGCGCTCGACAAGGCCCTGGGCAACCCGAAGCGGCCGGTCTGCGCCATCGTCGGCGGCGCCAAGGTCTCGACCAAGCTCGAGCTGCTCGGCCATCTGGTGGGCAAGGTCGACAAGCTGATCATCGGCGGCGGCATGGCCAACACGTTCATGCATGCCCAGGGGATCCATGTCGGCAAGTCGCTGTGCGAGAAGGATCTCGCCCCGATGGCGCTCGATATCCTGGAAAAGGCGAAGGCCGCCAAGTGCAAGGTGCTGCTGCCGGTGGACGTCATGGCGGCGGACGAGTTCAAGGCCGGCGCGCCGCATGTCGTGGTGGATGCCAACGCCTGTCCCGACGACAAGATGATCCTCGATGTCGGGCCGAAGACGATCGCGCTCTACCAGAAGGAACTGGCCGATTGCTCGACGTTGGTATGGAACGGTCCGCTCGGCGCCTTCGAGATCAAGCCGTTCGACACCGGCACGGTGGCGCTGGCCCAGGACGTGGCCCGGCTGACCGGCATGGGCAAACTCCTGTCGGTGGCCGGCGGCGGCGACACGGTGGCCGCCCTTGCGGCGGCGGGCGTCGAGGAGAAATTCTCCTACGTCTCGACGGCGGGCGGCGCCTTCCTCGAATGGATGGAAGGCAAGACCCTGCCCGGCGTTGCAGCGCTGATACGGGCGGCGTAGCGTCGGCGCCATGAGCGCCCCACCGACCCCTCCCGATCGCCCGCGCCTGCCGTGGGATCCGCCCGAGCATTTCGAGAAGCGGGTCCCCGACGGCGACAATCGCGAGCGGCTGGTCTGCGGGCGCTGCGAGTTCATCCACTACCAGAACCCCAAGGTCGTCGCCGGCGCCGTCTGTACGTGGCGCGATGACAAGGGACAGGACAAGATCCTGCTGGCCAAGCGCGCCATCGAGCCGCGCAAGGGCTTCTGGACCCTGCCGGCCGGCTACATGGAACTCGGCGAGACGACCGAGCAGGCCGCCCAGCGCGAGGCGCTGGAAGAGGCCTGTGCCACCATCGAGATCGACCGGCTGCTCGCCATGTACAGCGTGGCTCGCATCGGCCAGGTGCAGATCATGTATCGCGCGAAGCTGGTCACGCCGGACATCGCCTGCGGCGTCGAAAGCGAGGAAGTGGCGCTGGTCGACTGGGCCGACATCCCGTGGGACCAGCTCGCTTTCCCGACGGTGGTGTGGGCGCTCGCCCACTTCCACGAGTCACGCGACAAGACCGACTTCTCGACCTACTCCAACCCGACCGGCGACCTCGCCCGCATGTGGCCGCCGCGCAAGCCCGAGGGGGTTTAGGAAGACGCTACGCGGCTCGGAATCAGTGGAGCGCGCAACTCCAGTTGCGCTCATAAGTCTTGATGCGCCACTGGAGTGGCGCGCTCCAATGAAACAAGCCGTCAGCTTCCGCGCGCGAAAGGATTGTCGTCGCCGTCCCAGTAGCGCCGCAGCAGCGGGATCTGCAGGAAGGCGAAGACGAGGGTCAGCGGGAAGCTCAGGAACATCTTGCTGGCGATCCACGTGTCGGTCGTGAAGTTCCGCCACATCACTTCGTTGACGATGGCCAGCACGAAGAAGAACACCGTCCAACGCATCGTGAGCTGATACCAGCCCTCGTCGGTCAGCCTGAAGGCCGCGCCGAACAGGGGCTTCAACAGCGGCTTCTTGAACAGCACGAGACCACCGCCCAGGATGACCGCGAACAGGCAGTTCACGATCGTGGGCTTCAGCTTGATGAAGGTGTCGTCCTGCAGCCAGATGGTGAGGCCGCCGAACACCAGCACGAAGAAGCCGCCGACCAGCGGCATGATCGGCCAGCGCTTCTCCAGCCAGCGATAGCAGGGCAGCGCGATCGCCGTCGCGACGATGAAGATGCCGGTGCCCCAGTAGATGCCCCAGCGCCCGTTGGCGACGAAGAACAGGACCAGCGGCCCCAGTTCGAGCGCCGTGGCGTAGAGCTTTCGCATGCCATTGTCGCCGCCCGCGTCCCGTTCACTGCTCATGCCGGCAATCCCATCAATCCACGGGCGAAGGCGCGAGCCTCGAACGGCCGCAGGTCGTCGATGCCTTCGCCGACACCGATCGCCACGACCGGCAGCTTGAACTTCTCGGCCAGCGCCACCAGCACGCCGCCCTTGGCACTGCCGTCGAGCTTGGTGAGGACCAGCGCGTCGACCGGCGACATGGTCTTGAAGGTCTCGACCTGGGCATGGGCGTTCTGGCCGGTGGTCGCGTCGAGCACCAGCAGGCAGGAATGCGGCGCCTCGGGATCGAGCTTGCGGATGACGCGCACGATCTTCGCGAGCTCTTCCATCAGGTTGGTCTTGTTGTGCAGGCGGCCGGCGGTGTCGATCAGCAGCACGTCGGTCTTCTCGGCGCGCGCCCGCTCCAGCGCTTCGTAGGCGAGGCCCGCGGCGTCGGCACCGGTCTGCTTCGACACGACCGGCACGCCGGCGCGGTCGCCCCAGACCTTGAGCTGCTCGACGGCGGCGGCGCGGAACGTGTCGCCGGCGGCCAGCATCACCGAGCGGCCCTCGCTCCGGTAGCGGCCGGCCAGCTTGGCGATGGTCGTGGTCTTGCCGCTGCCGTTCACGCCGACCACCAGCACGACATGCGGCTTGCGCGCGGCATCGATGGTGAGCGGCACGGCGACGGGCTGCAGGATCTCGGCGATGTCGTCGGCGAAGGCCGCGCGCACTTCCTCTTCGGTGACTTCCTTGCCGAAGCGCTCCTTGCTCAGCTTGCCGACCAAACGGGCGGCCACGGCGACGCCGAGATCGGCCTGGATCAGCGCATCCTCGAGATCGTCGAGTGTCTGCTGGTCGAGCTTCTTCTTGGTGAAGAGGCCGGTGATGCTCTCGGCGACCTTCTTGGTCGACTTCGAGAGGCCCTCCCGCAGACGCGACAGCCAGCCTTTCTTCTCGGGCTCGGGCTTCTCGGGCTCGGGTTCCTTCTCGACCACCGCTTCGACAGGGGCGGTGACAGCGACCGGCTCTGGCTCTGGCTCGGGCTCGGGCTCGGGCTCCGGCGCCATCGGCACCGGCTCGCTCACCGGCGCGATGGGGGGCAGAGCGGGCGGTGTCTCGGGCTCGACCGTGACGGACGGCTCGACCGGCTCGGGTTTCTCGACTTCGGGTTCGACCGGCTTGGACGGCTCGACGGTCGGCGTCACCCGCGCGCGCAACCGCGCAAACCAGCCCTTCTTCTCGGGTTCCGTCTCGCTCACCGCGTCACCTCAGGAAAGGAGGGAGCGGTCGAGCTCGCCCCGGTAGGCCAGCGATATGCCGCCGGTCATCGACACATGGTCGTCGCGCAGCCATTCGATGGTGAGCGTGCCGTGCTCCACGACGACGTCGACCTTGCGCCCCGTAAGCCCGCGCCGCGCCGCGGCGACGCCGGCGGCACAGGCACCCGAGCCGCAGGCGAGCGTCAGCCCCGCGCCACGCTCCCAGACGCTGAGCTTGAGCCTGTTCTCACCAATGATCTGCGCAACGCCGACATTCACCCGCTCGGGGAAGAACGGATCGTGCTCCAGCTTCGGACCGAGTTCCGTGATCGGGATCGACGCGAGATCGTCGACGAAAAAAGTCGCGTGCGGATTGCCGACATTGGTGCCGACCGGGTCCTGCAGCGGCCCGAACCCAACCGGCATATGCCTCGTGTCGCAGGCCTTCGCGACAGGGATTTCGCGCCAGTCCATGCGCACCAGCCCCATATCGACGGAGATCACCGGCAGGCCGTTGGCGCCGCGCCCGACCTTCTGCGATTCGAGCAGGCCGGCGACCGTCTGGATCGTCACATCGTCCGACTTGCGCTCGTCCATCACCACCGAGGCGACGCAGCGCGTGGCGTTGCCGCAGGCCTGCGCCTCGCTGCCGTCGGGGTTGTAGATGCGCATGAAGACGTCGGCGTCGGGCTCGGTCGGCGGCTCCAGCACGATCAGCTGGTCGCAGCCCACGCCCAGGCGGCGGTCGGCGATGGCACGCCGGCGCGGCACCGTCAGATCGAGCGCATGACCGCGCGCATCGAGCACGACGAAGTCGTTGCCCAGCCCGTGCATCTTGAGGAAAGGCGTTCCGGCCATGCGGCGCTATATGGCGGTTCGGCCGGGCCAGCGCAACGAGCGCGCCCGGACCCGCCCGGCCTGCGGCCCGCCGACCTCGCGCACATCGAGGGTCGGCATCCGCTTGGTGTAGATCGTGAGATGGAGAATGCCGAGCGCCTCGTAGGGCATGGCCGGCTCGACGAACAGGCCGCGACCGGCGTCCCACGCCGGGGTGGCATGGTGGACCGGCCAGTTGCAGCGGCTGGGCAGCGGCTCGCAGGAGAACCCCCGATCGTAGACCAGCACGTTGAGCGCGACCTGGTCGGTCATGTCGGTCGAGCGCTGCAGCGCCTCGCCCAGCAACCCCGCCCAGCCCTGCCAGTGGGGCGCATCGGCTGAGAGCGCGAAGACACCGGCGTTGATCAGCGGGTAGCGGATCAGCCGCTCGGCGATCGCCCGGTCGAAACAGGCTTCGAAGGCCGCGCCGTTGATCGACGAGAATTCCGGCCAGGCATGGCGATAGTGACGCATCGAGCGATGGATCTCGGGCGCCACCGCCAGCGCGCCCGTCCGGGCGGCGGCGAGGAACAAGTCGACCGCGTCGCCCTGCTGCACCCAGCAATCGCCGTCGATCCAGAGATAGAGGTCGAAGCCCGGGAAATAGCGCGGCAGGAAGGGACGCGCCGTCAGCGCCTTGTAACCGTCCTTCAACGAGTCGCGGCCGCGAAAGTCGAAATCCCATTGCGGCACCACGAGGATGGCGCCGCGCGCGACACACCAGGCGCGCTGCTTTTCGGTCAGTCCGCAATCGAGCACGCCCAGCGCCAGCGCGCGGCCCGGCTCGGTCGCCTGCAAGGACTCGATGCAGTCGCGCATCAGGTCGAAATAGGCGGCATCGCCGCCGGTGATGGCGATGGCCCGTTCGGAATCGGGGTTTCTGCTCACCGCGCGAAGATGGCGTATCGACAGGCTTTGCGCCACAGTCCGCGCCAACGAACGCCATTCCGGGGGAACTCATGGGCAAGCATGTCGACTACTACGTTTCGCTGAATTCGCCGTGGACCTATCTCGGGACCGCGCGCTTCGACGCCATGGTGAAGAAGCACGGCGCGACGGTCACGATCTGGCCGGTCGATTTCGGCTCGGTCTTCGCGGTTTCGGGCGGCCTGCCCCTGCCCAAGCGCGCCCCGCAGCGTCAGGCCTATCGCATGATGGAGTTGAAGCGCTGGCGCGACCATCTCGGCATGAAGACGACGCTCGAGCCCAAGTTCTTTCCCGCCAACGAGGTGCCGGCCGCGAAATGCGTGATCGCCCTGCGCGAAGAGGGCCGCATGGCGGACGCGATCAAGGTCGCGCACGCGGTGCTGACCGGCCTGTGGGCCGAGGAGAAGAACACCGGCGACCTGCCGACTCTTCAGGCGATCATCGACGGCTGCGGCCTCGATGGCGCCGCCGTCCTCAAGGCCAGCGAAGCACCGGGCATTGCCGAGAAGCGCGAAGCCTACACCAAGCACGCGATTTCGCAGGGCGTGTTCGGTGCGCCCTCCTACGTCATCGACGGCGAGATCTTCTGGGGGCAGGACCGGCTGGACTTCGTCGAGCGCAAGCTCGCCTCCTGACCGGCGTCCACCTCAGGGGCTCAGGAAGGCTGCCGCCGATACCGCGATCGTGTTGTTGATGATGTGCGCCACGATCGTCGGAACGAGCGAGCCGGTGCGCCAGCGCAGCCAGCCGAACCAGAAGCCGAGCGGCAGCACCAGGAGAATGTGCAGCGGCTCCGTATGGGCAGCGGCGAAGGCCAGCGAACTGAGCACGAAGGCCACCAGGTTGTTCCAGCGGCCCGCCAGCCAGCCATAGAACAGGCCGCGGAAGACCAGCTCCTCGACGATCGGGGCGAGCAGACCGAGCACGGCCAAGGTCTGGAGGACCCGCGCCGTGCCCTGGATGCCCTCCGTCACCTGCTTCACCCCCTCGGGCTGCGGGCCGAGCTGGCTGACGGCAAACGAAAGCACCGTCGTGCCGAGGACGGCGAAGACCACGGGCCGCCAGCCCACGGGCCGCAGACCCAGGGCCGCCGGTGCATTCCGGCCGAGCGGCAGGACGGCGAAAAGCAGGGCCAGCAGGCCGGTCCCGAAGAAGGCGCTGAGCACCAACAAGTTGCTTCGGTCGGGCAAAAGCCAGAAAACCACCAGGCCGATCAGCGGGGCCACGACCACGAAGATCAGCATGGACCAGCCCGGAAGGCGCTGGGAATCTTTGTCGTTCAAGGGGTTAGCCGGCTCGTTCAAGCGTTTTGACTCCTGACGCGGCAGGCTTTATACCCCGCCGGCTCAATCGGTCGTGCCGATTTACTAGGTTCCCCCTTCGGGGAGCTCCGCTGATCCGCGAAGGTTCGCGCATCGGCGCGATACGTCTTTGAGCAAACGGGAGCGTTATGTTCGAGGGTCTTAGCAAGCGTCTTGGTGACGTATTCGACAAGCTCAGGGGGCGTGGTGCGCTTTCCGAGGCCGATGTCGACGCGGCCCTGCGCGAGGTGCGGACCGCCCTGCTCGAGGCCGACGTGGCCCTGCCCGTCGTCCGCCAGTTCATCGAGGAAGTCCGGCCCAAGGCGATCGGCGCCGATGTCATCCGCTCGGTCACGCCGGGCCAGATGGTCATCAAGATCGTCAACGACCACCTGGTCGAAATGCTCGGCGGCACCGTCGCCGATCTCGATCTGGGCGCCATCCCGCCGGTCGTCATCCTGATGGTCGGCCTGCAGGGCTCGGGCAAGACCACCTCCTCGGCCAAGATCGCCTATCGCCTCAGCCAGGGCCCGCAGGGCATGGCGGCCGAAATGTTCGGCGGCAGCTTCGCGACCCGGCGCAAGGTCATGATGGCCTCGCTCGACACGCGCCGCCCCGCCGCGCAGCACCAGCTCAAGGTGCTGGGCGAGCAGACCGGCGTTCCGACCCTGCCGATCGTTCCGCTCGAGATGCCGCTCGCCATCACCCGGCGCGCCCTCGAGACGGCCAAGCGCGAGGGCTTCGACGTCCTCATCCTCGACACGGCGGGCCGGCTCTCGATCGACGAAGAGCTGATGAAGGAGGTCGCCGACATCAGCGACCTCGCCAAGCCGAAGGAGACGCTGCTCGTCGCCGACGCCATGACCGGCCAGGACGCCGTGAACGTGGCCAAGGCCTTCAACGAGAGACTGGCCGTCACCGGCATCGTGCTGACCCGTGTCGACGGCGATGCGCGCGGCGGCGCGGCGCTCTCGATGCGCGCCGTCACCGGCCGTCCGGTCAAGCTGATCGGCGTCGGCGAGAAATTCGACGCGCTGGAGCCGTTCCATCCCGATCGTATCGCGTCCCGCATCCTCGGCATGGGCGACATCGTCTCGCTGGTCGAGCGTGCCGCAGAGACGATCGACAAGGAAGATGCCGAGAAGCTGGCGGCCAAGGTCCGCAAGGGCCAGTTCGACATGGACGACCTGCTCAACCAGCTGCGCCAGCTGCGCAAGATGGGCGGGCTTTCGGGCCTGATGGGTATGCTGCCGGGCGCCATGCAGGCCAAGGCCGCCATGTCCAAGGCCAAGATCGACGAGGGTCAGCTCAAGCGCCAGGAGGCCGTCATCCTGTCGATGACGCCGAAGGAACGCCGCAACCCCGATCTGATCCACGCCTCGCGCAAGAAGCGCATCGCCAAGGGCGCGGGCGTGCAGGTGCAGGATGTCAACAAGCTGCTCAAGCAGCATGCCGACATGCTCAAGATGATGAAGCGGGTGAACAAGCTCGGCGAGAAGGGATTCATGCGCAGCCTCGGCGGCATGGGTGGCCCGCCGGGGTTTCCGCGCTGAGGTTTCAAGAAGTCAGCCAGATTTAGTCAGACGAATCATACGAACCGATATCGAAGAGAGGACCTGAGAGAATGATCGCAATCCGCATGACCCGGCACGGTGCCAAGAAGCGCCCGTTCTTCCACATCGTCGTGGCCGATTCGCGCAGCCCGCGCGACGGTCGCTTCATCGAGAAGCTCGGCACCTACAATCCGCTTCTGCCGCGCGATCATGCCCAGCGCCTGACGCTCGACAAGGAGCGCATCGCGCACTGGCTGAAGGTCGGCGCGCAGCCGTCCGATCGCGTCGCGAAGTTCCTGTCGCAGGCCGAGCTGATGAAGCCGCGCGAGCGCCGCGACCAGACCAAGAAGCCGCTGCCCCGCGCCAAGGCGCAGGAGCGCATGAAGGCCGAAGCCGCCGCCGCAGCAGCCGCCGCGCCGGCCGCCGAGGAAGCCGCGGCCACCTGATCGGGTGGTTGCTTCGATGAGCAAGGGTCGCGTCCTCCTGGGCGTCGTTGCGGCACCCCATGGGGTTCGCGGCCTGGTGCGCATCAGGAGCTTTACCGAGGACCCGATGGCGATCGCCTCCTACGGCGCGCTGTCGGACGAGAAGGGAACGAAAGAGTACCGGGTCGAGGCGCTGAGCTCCGTGAAGGGAGCGGTCCTGGCCCGGATCGAGGGCGTAGCCGATCGCACGGCGGCCGAGGCAGTACGCGGTTTGCGGCTCTATGTGGAGCGCGAGCGCCTGCCGGAGACGGGCGAGCGGGAGTGGTACGAGGCGGACCTGATCGGGCTCGCCGCGTTCGACCGGGAGGGCCGGGATTGGGGAAAGGTCATGGCCTTCCACGATTTCGGCGGCGGACGGACGATGGAAGTGTCGGGCGGCAGCGCATCGAGACATTCGGTGATGCTGCCCTTCACCGACGCGGTGGTGCCCGAGATCGACGTCGAGGGCGGCAGGGTTACGGTCGAGCCGCCGGCAGGTTTGCTGACGGGTGGGCCGGCGAAGGAGGCGGAGGACTAACGTGTGGCGCGCGACCGCGCTGACGCTGTTCCCGGAGATGTTTCCGGGCCCGCTGGGCGAGAGCCTGGCCGGCCGGGCGCTGAAGGAAGGCGTGTGGTCGCTGGAGGCCGTCGACATCCGGCGGTTCGCCGGAGACCGGCATCGCACGGTGGACGACGCACCCTTCGGGGGCGGCGCCGGCATGGTGTTGAAGCCCGACGTTCTGTCGGCCGCGATCGAGGCGGTCATGCAGGCGCCGGGAATGGCGGGGGTGCCGAAGGTTCTGCTCTCGCCGCGCGGCGCGCCGTTCAGTCAGGCGCGCGGGCGGGAGCTGGCGGCGGGACCGGGCGTGTTGTTGGTGTGCGGACGGTTCGAGGGCGTCGACGAGAGGGTCATCGAGGCCCAGGCGCTGGAGGAGATTTCGGTCGGGGATTTCGTGCTTTCGGGCGGCGAGATCGCGGCCATGACGGTGATGGATTGTTGCGTGCGGCTGCTGCCCGGGGTGATGGGCGCGGCCGATTCGGCGAACGAGGAGAGTTTCGAGGACGGATTGTTGGAGTACCCGCACTACACCCGGCCCGCGACCTGGGCAGGGCCCGACGGAATCGAACGGCGCGTGCCGGAGGTTCTGCTCTCGGGCCATCACGGCAAGGTCGCCGAGTGGCGGGTGAAGCAGCGGGAAGAGATCACGCGGAGGCGGCGGCCCGATCTTTGGGCCCGGCGCCGGACCGCGGCGGGAAACGATGAGAAGTGACGAAAGGATGGATGCGATGAACATTCTCGACGCGATCGGCCAGACGACGATCGACAAGGTGCAGGAAGAGCGGCCCGTTCCCTATTTCGAGTCGGGCGACACGCTCAAGGTGCATGTGAAGGTGCAGGAAGGTAACCGCGAGCGCCTTCAGGTCTATGAAGGCCTGTGCATCGGCCGCAAGAACGCCGGCGTGAACTCCTCGTTCACGGTGCGCAAGATCAGCTTCGGCGAAGGCGTGGAGCGCGTGTTCCCGCTCTACAGCCCGAGCATCTGGGAAATCGAGGTCGTCCGTAAGGGCGTCGTGCGCCGCGCCAAGCTCTACTATCTGCGCGAACTGCGCGGCAAGGCGAGCCGCATCGCCGAGGACACCGAGGCCCAGCGCGCGCTGCTCGCCACGCAGGCCGAGGAGGCTCTCAAGCGTCCGCGCCGCGAGAAGCTCAAGAAGGAAAAGCCCAAGGAAGAGAAGTCCGTCCGCAACGCCAAGGGCGGCGGAAAGAAGTAGGTCCAACATGGCGTTCCGCAACAAGTCGGCCACTCCGCCGGCCCCGCCGCCGCCACCGCGGACCCTGTTCGAGAAGATCTGGGACAGCCACGTCGTCCATCGCCAGGACGACGGCACCTGCGTCATCTACATCGACCGTCACCTCGTCCACGAGGTGACCAGCCCGCAGGCTTTCGAAGGCCTGCGGATGGCGGGCCGGCCGGTGCGCCGGCCCGACGCCACGATTGCGGTCGCCGACCACAACACGCCGACGACGGACTTCAGCCAGGGTATCGAGGACGAGGAGTCGCGCGTCCAGGTCGAGACGCTGGAGAAGAACGTCGCCGACTTCCACGTGCCCTACTTCGACCTGAACGATCCGCGCCGCGGCATCGTGCACGTGATCGGCCCCGAGCAGGGCCTCACCCTGCCCGGCATGACCATCGTGTGCGGCGACAGCCACACCTCGACGCACGGAGCGTTCGGCGCTCTGGCCTTCGGGATCGGCACCTCCGAGGTCGAGCACGTACTCGCCACGCAGACGCTGATCCAGAAGCCGGCCAAGAACATGCGCGTGTCGGTCGAGGGCAGCCTGCCGCTCGGCGTCACGGCCAAGGACGTCATCCTGGCCATCATCGGCAAGCTCGGCACTGCCGGCGGCACCGGCTACGTCATCGAGTATGCCGGCCGCGCCATCCGTGAGCTCACGATGGAAGGCCGTATGACGGTCTGCAACATGTCGATCGAGGCGGGCGCCCGCGCCGGCCTGATCGCGCCCGACGAGACCACGTTCGAGTATCTGCAGGGTCGTCCCTACGCGCCGAAGGGCGGGGCCTGGGACCTGGCGCTCAGCCAGTGGCGACGCCTGCCGTCGGACAAGGGCGCGCACTTCGACGTGCAGCTCGACCTCAACGCCTCGGACATTCCGCCGATGGTGACCTGGGGAACGAGCCCGCAGGACGCGCTGCCGATCACCGACGTCGTTCCCGACCCGGCCAATGCGCCGGACGAGAACCGTCGCGAGGCCTGGACCCGGTCGCTTGCCTATATGGGCCTGACGCCGGGCACGCGCCTCGTCGACGTGCCGATCGACCGGGTGTTCATCGGCTCGTGTACCAACGGCCGCATCGAAGACCTGCGCGCCGCCGCCGAGATCGCGCGCGGCCGCAAGGTCGCCTCGACCGTGTCGGCGATGGTCGTTCCGGGCTCCGGCTTGGTGAAGGCCCAGGCCGAGAAGGAAGGTCTCGACAAGATCTTCCTCGAGGCCGGCTTCGAATGGCGCCTGCAGGGCTGCTCGATGTGCCTGGCGATGAACGCCGATCGCATCGAGCCCGGCCAGCGCTGCGCCTCGACCTCGAACCGCAACTTCGAAGGCCGTCAGGGCCGCGGCGGGCGCACCCATCTGGTGAGCCCGGCGATGGCCGCCGCTGCCGCCATCCGCGGCACCTTGGCCGACGTTCGCGACTTCCAGTAGACGCCGTTCCATCAGCGGGACGAAGGACGGGCGGCCCCTCGCGGGGCCGCCCGTTTCCATTTGCGGTCAGGAACGCTCATGGCCAATGTAGCGTTCGCTTTCACCAACGAGAGGGGAGAGACACATGGCCAGCGTCCCGAATTCAGGCTCCGCGCCGCCGCCACCCCCGGTCTGGGATGCGACGCCGCCGGGCACCTCGCCTGTCGGTTATGGCGGGTTCTGGATCCGCGTCGTGGCCTACATCATCGATGTCATCCTGGTCGGCATCGTGCTGGGCGTCGTGATGGGACTCTTCGGCCTCAGGCAGGTGAACCCCGACGACCTGAGCGATATCGATCCCAGGGTGAACCTGCTCACGATCCTCGTCTTCTGGCTCTATTTCGCGCTGCTGGAGAGTTCCGAGAGGGGCGCCACCGTCGGCAAGATGGCGATGGGACTGCGGGTCGTGACCGGCGAGGGCAAGCGGCTCACCTTCCTCAATGCCACCGGACGGTTCTTCGCCCGGATCCTTTCGGGAGCCATCTTCTGCATCGGCTACATCATGGTCGCCTTCACCGAGCGCAAGCGCGGCCTGCACGACATCATCGCCAACACCGTGGTGATCAAGACCCGCTAGAATCGGGTGGCTTGACCGCGGCCCGGAAAGCCCGTTTATTCCGGCCTTTCCGGGAGGTCTCATGGAGAAATTCACGACGCTGAGCGGCGTCGCTGCGCCGCTGCCCATGGTCAATGTCGACACCGACATGATCATTCCGAAGCAGTTCCTGAAGACGATCAAGCGCACCGGCCTGAAGGACGGACTGTTCTACGAGATGCGCTGGACGGCGGACGGCCAGAAGAAGGACTTCGTCCTCGACCAGCCGGCCTACCAGAACGCCAAGATCATCGTGGCGGGTCCCAACTTCGGCTGCGGCTCGAGCCGCGAGCACGCGCCCTGGGCACTGCTCGACTTCGGCATCCGCTGCATCATCTCCGAGGACTTCGCGGACATCTTCTACAACAACTGCTTCAAGAACGGCATCTTGCCGATCAAGGTGCCGAAGGAGATCGTCGACAAGCTGATGGACGATGCGAGCCGCGGCTCGAACGCCATCATCGAGATCGACCTCGAGAAGCAGGAGATCAAGGGTCCGGACGGCGGCACTGTCCACTTCGACATCGATCCCTTCCGCAAGAAGTGCCTGATGGAAGGCCTCGACGATATCGGCCTCACCATGGAGAAGAAGTCGGCGATCGACGACTTCGAGCGCCGCCAGAGCGAGTCGCAGCCCTGGCTGCACAGCGCCGCCTGAGGAACAAACCCCGACCTCATCCTGAGGAGCGAGCGCAGCGAGCGTCTCGAAGGATGGGCAACGGACACCGCGCCTGTTGCCCATCCTTCGAGACGCGCCGAGAACGGCGCTCCTCAGGATGAGGTCATTCCAGCGGACCGAAGACCGTCCAAACCGATCCGAATTCCAAACCCAACGGAAGACCTGACCATCATGGCGTCCAATCGCAATCTGCTCGTGCTGCCCGGCGACGGCATCGGCCCCGAGGTGATGAACGAAGTCCGCAAGATCATTGCCTGGATGGGCAAGAAGCGCGCGATCGGCTTCGACATCAAGGAAGACCTCGTCGGCGGCGCCGCCCTCGACAAGCACGGCGTGCCGCTCAGCGACGACGCCATGAAGACCGCGCTGGAAGCCGATGCCGTGCTGTTCGGCTCGGTCGGCGGCCCGAAGTGGGATACCGCCGACTTCAGCAAGAAGCCCGAGCGCGGCCTGCTGCGCCTGCGCAAGGAGATGGACCTCTTCGCCAACCTGCGCCCGGCCAAGGTGTTCGATGCGCTGGTCGACGCCTCGTCGCTCAAGCCCGAGATCGTCAAGGGTCTCGACATCATGATCATCCGCGAGCTGACCAGCGGCGTGTACTTCGGCGAGCCGCGCGGCCGCCACGTCAACGCCGCCGGCGAGGTCGAGGCCTTCGACACGCAGCGTTACACGGCCCCGGAGATCCGCCGGGTCTGCGCCGTCGCCTTCGAGCTGGCCCGCAAGCGCAAGAACAAGGTCCTCTCCTCGGAGAAGGCCAACGTCATGCACACCGGCGTGCTGTGGCGCGAGGAGGCGACCAAGCTGCACAAGGAGAAGTACTCCGACGTCCAGCTGAGCCACATGTATGCCGACGCGCTCGCCATGCAGCTGCTGCGCGCGCCCAAGGAGTTCGACGTGATCGTCACCGACAATCTGTTCGGCGACATCCTGTCGGACGAAGCCTCGATGCTGACCGGCTCGCTCGGTCTGCTGCCGTCGGCCTCGCTCGGCGCCCCCGACGCGACCGGCCGCCGCAAGGCGCTGTACGAGCCGATCCACGGCAGCGCGCCCGACATCGCGGGCAAGGGCCTGGCCAATCCGATCGCCCAGACACTCAGCTACGCGATGATGCTTCGCTACTCGTTCGACCTCGGCAAGGATGCCGACATGGTCGAGCTCGCCGTCGAGAACGTGCTGAAGGCGGGTTACCGCACCGGCGATCTTCTGGTGGGCAACACCGACGGCGTGAAGAAGGTCGGCACCCAGGAAATGGGCGACGCCATCGTCAAGGAACTCGACCGTCTGAGCTGATCGGCGACCGCCGGATCAGCCTCTCAGGATCGATCCCAGCACGCCGCGCAAGACGGCGCCGCCGACGGTGGCGCCGATCGACGCCGCCTTTCCCTTGCCGAATACGGCCTTCGCCGCCTCGCGCGCGGCGACGGTCGCCATGCTGCGGCCCGCCGCCTTGGCGACGGCAACGCCCACCGAATCGCGCTGACGGCCGGCTGGCGCCTTGTTCGGCGCCGGCGTGGGCGCGTGCGGCTGGGGCTGGGGCTGCGCCGTCTTGAGACGCGGTTGGGGACGGGGCTCGGGCGGGATCGGCTGCTCGACCTGCGGCGGCGGTTCGGGCGGGCGAGGCCCCCACGGCCCCGTGGTCGCGGGCACGGTCGGAGGCACCGATCCATACTGGCCGCGACGGCGCGGCGGAGCCGTCTCGGGATTGGCCGAAGCGGTCACGCGACCGGTGAGAACTTCGTAGGCCGACTGGCGATCGACAATCTTGTCGTACTTGCCCACCAGCGGGCTCCCCGCCAGGACGGCCGCGCGCTCCTCAGGGGTCGCCGGTCCGATGCGGCCCTGCGGCGGGGCGATGAAACAGCGCTCGACCGGGAACGGCACGCCCTTGGCGTCGAGGAACGACAGCAGCGCTTCGCCGACGCCCAGTTCGGTGATGGCCTGCGCGGCATCGAACGCCTTGTTCGGCCGGAACGTCTCGGCCGCCACCTTCACCGCCTTCTGGTCGCGCGGCGTGAAGGCGCGCAGCGCGTGCTGCACGCGGTTGCCGAGCTGGCCCAGCACGGTCTCCGGCACGTCGAGCGGGTTCTGCGTGATGAAGTAGATCCCGACGCCCTTGGAGCGGATCAGGCGCACGACCTGCTCGATCCGCGACAGCAGCGCCTTGGGCGCGTCGTCGAACAGGAGGTGCGCCTCGTCGAAGAAGAAGACGAACTTCGGCTTGTCGAGATCGCCGACCTCGGGCAACGACTCGAACAGTTCGGACAGCAGCCACAGCAGGAAGGTCGCGTAGAGGCGCGGGCTCTGCATCAGCCGGTCGGCCGCCAGGATGTTGATGGCGCCGTAGCCCGCAGGATCGCAGCGCATCATGTCGTGGAGATCGAGCGCCGGCTCGCCGAAGAAGCGCTCGCCACCCTGCTGGCTGAGGGTGAGGAGCTGGCGCTGGATCGTGCCGACCGACGCCTTGCTGACATTGCCGAATTCGGTGGTGAGGGTGCCGGCATTCTCGGCGACCCACTGCAAGAGCGCCTGCAGGTCCTTGAAGTCGAGCAGCAGCAGGCCCTGCCGGTCGGCGATCCTGAACACGATATTGAGCACGCCTTCCTGGGTCTCGTTGAGCTGCAGCAGGCGGGCCATTAGCACCGGCCCCACTTCGCTCACCGTCGTGCGGATGGGATGGCCCTTCTCGCCGAACAGGTCCCAGAAGATCGTCGGGAAGGCGCGGCCGCCATAGCCGTCGATGCCGAGCTGCCGCGCACGCTCAAGCGCCCGCAGGTTGTCGCCGCCCGCCTGGCTGACGCCAGACAGGTCGCCCTTCACGTCGGCCATGAACACCGGCACGCCATAGGCCGAGAAGCCCTCCGCGATGGTCTGCAGGGTCACGGTCTTGCCGGTGCCGGTGGCGCCGGCGATCAGCCCGTGGCGGTTGGCGTATTTCAGAAGGAGATACTGGTCGGCAGTGCTGGCCCCCACGAAGATCGCCGCGTCGTCGCTCATGCCGTCTCCCTTGCGCTCGCCCCGACTTTAGCCAAACAGGTCCGTCCATAGTAGGTTAGACCCATGTCCCTTCCTCGTCTCGCGCTCGCCGTCATCGGCGACGAAATCGGCCCCTCCCTCGACGAAATGATCTCGTTCTGCGCCGAACACGACGTGCGGCGCCTCGACATGCGCACGGTCGATGGCAGGAACCTGCTCGGCATGTCGCTCGAGGACGGCGGCCGCATCGCCCGCACGATCGAGGCCGCAGGGCTCAGCGTGCCGACCTTCGTCTCGCCCCTCCTCAAGTGGCCGGCACCCGGCAAGGAAAGCGCCGATGGCAAGGTCGACTTCGCCTTCGATCCGGCCGACTGTCCGGCCGACGACCCGTTGGTGCATGCCTTCGACATGGCCACCGTGCTGGGCGCCGAACGGATTCGCGTGTTCAGCCATCTGCGCTATCCCGGCTACAAGCCGGCCGATCTGATCGGGCGGTTCGAGCGGTTGGCCGATCTCAGTCTCACCTATTCCGTGACCGTCGAAATCGAGAACGAGCCCGCCTGCAACATCGGCTCGCTTGCCGAACTCGCCGATTTCTTCACCGAACTGCAGGAAGCCCTGGAGTCCAATCCATTGTCCGGCCAGTTGCGGCCGCTGGTCGACATCGGCAATGCCTGGGCCATGGGCGCGCCGCCGACCGATGCCGAGTTCGCCGTACTGGCGCCGCTGGTCGACCTCATCCATCTCAAGGATCGTGACCTGTCGGCCAAGCGCACCGTGCCCCTGGGCGACGGCGACGTTCCGTGGGCTCAGGAACTCACGCGGCTGCTGACCGCGGTGAGCAAGGTCCCCAATCCGGTCAAACAGATCCACGCCAGCATCGAGACGCACTGCCCGCAGGATGGACGCAACGCGACAGCGCGCTCCGTCGCCGCCTTCCGCCGCATCGCGGCCGAGATCGGCGTCGAGGTCGTTTAGGCATTCTTGTCATCGCGAGCGGGGTAACCCCCGCTCTGGAGCGAAGCGAAGGATCTCACACCAGCTACGCAGTCGTTTGGTCGCTCCGCCAGGTCCTTCGCTTCGCTCAGGACGACAGCTCAGGACATCAGCTATCCAACTATGCCGGCGTGATGACGAAGCCGGCGCGGGGGAAGTGAACCACCACCTCGCCGACTTGTTCGTGATGCCGCTTGATCGAGACGCGGTCGCTTGCAAGTCCAACCAGCACGCCGCTCACCGGCACCTTGCCGGTATCGTCGGGCGTGACGCTGATCGTCTGGCCGGCCTTCAGGCCGCTGGGATCGTTGCTATCGATGGTCGTCGCCTCGGGGGTCGCGGCTTTCGCGATCGCGATCGCATCGGCAGCGGCGATCTCCGTCGGGCTTCCGCTGCCGACCGCCTTCAGGCGCTCGGACCAGGCCGTCAGGAGCGGCAGCCGGTCGAACGGCGGCACCGGCTTTCCGCCGCCCAACCGCTCCTTGATGAACCAGACGGGATTGTAGAGGGCGCAATCGGCCAGGCAGGGCGCGTCACCGAGCAGGTAGGGCCGGCCGTCGGCCAGCATCTGCTCGGCGATGACGAGCTGGGCGTAGGTCTGCTGCAGCGCCATCGGTGCGGCGGCTTTGAGCGCGGCCGCATCGAAGGAGCGGCCGGAGAAAGCGCTGCGATCCTTGAGGAAGGCCTCCGGCAGCTTGTCGCCGAGCGCGCCCATGACGACGCCGACGGCGGCCCAGAAGATGTTGCGGTCGATCCACATGGCGAGCGCCCGCGCCTCGCCTTCCCTGCCCTTGGGCAGCAGCGGCGGTGTCGGCGCGCGCTTCTCGATCTCCAGCATGATCAGCTGCGTGTCGCAGTAGATGTCGGCGCCGACCTGCATCACCGGAGTCTTGCGATAGCCGCCGGTCAGCGGCATCAGGTCGGGCTTGGGCAGGATGTTCGGAATCACGACCGACTTCCACGCCGCCTTCTTGAGGCCGAAGGCGATGCGCACCTTCTCCGAGAAGGGCGAATTCGGATAGTGGTGCAGGATCATGTCGCTCATGAGCGCAGTGCCGCGATGTTGGCCGCGTAGCGGTCGGGGCCGCCCGAGAACACCGCAGTGCCGGCGACCAGCACGTCGGCACCGGCCTGGATGCAGCGCCTCGCCGTCTCGACATTGACGCCGCCATCGACCTCGAGGTCGATCGGCTTGCCCAGCGCGTCGATCGCCTGGCGCAGGGCGGCGATCTTGGCGAGCTGGCTCTCGATGAAGGCCTGTCCGCCGAAGCCCGGATTGACGCTCATCACCAGCACGAGGTCGAGATCGCCCAGCACGTGTTCGATCGCGCTGAGCGGCGTCGCCGGATTGAGCACGACGCCCGCCTTGCGGCCGAGACCCTTGATGAGCTGGATCGTGCGATGGACGTGAGGACCGGCCTCGGGGTGGAAGGAGATCACGTCGGCGCCGGCCTCGACATAGGCCGGCACCAGCGGATCGACCGGCGAGATCATGAGATGGACGTCGAAGGGCTGCTTGCTGTGCTTGCGCAGCGCCTTCACCACCATCGGGCCGATCGTGAGGTTGGGCACGAAATGCCCGTCCATCACGTCGACATGGATCCAGTCGGCACCGGCTGCGGTGATCGCCTCGACCTCGCGGCCGAGCGCGGCGAAATCCGCCGACAGGATGGAGGGGGCGATGCGGACGGGCTGTTGCGCCATGGAAGACCTCAGGTGCCGGGGCGGGTCGGGGCTTCCCAGCCCTTGCGCCGGAAGGGGTTGGCCGGGAAGGAGCCCAGCATTTTCAGCTCGTCGGAGAAGAAGCCGAGCTCTTCGAGCGCCAGCAGCACGTTGCGCTGCTCGGGATGACCCTCGACCTCGGCGTAGAACAGCGCCTGTTCGAAGCGGGCGCCGGACAGGTAGCTTTCCAGCTTCACCATGTTGACGCCGTTGGTCGCGAACCCGCCCAGCGCCTTGTAGAGCGCCGCCGGCCGGCTCTTCACCCGGAACAGGAAGGCGGTCATGCACTGCACGGTGCGCCAGTCGGGATGGGCCTCCTCGCGCGAGAAGACCAGCATGCGCGTGGTGTTGTGGTCGGCATCCTCGATGTTCTTGGCCAGCACCTTGAGATCGTAGATGCGGGCGGCGAGCGACGAGGCGATGGCGCCGACGCTGGCATCGCCGATCTCGGCGATCTCCCGCGCCGCGCCAGCGGTATCGGCATGGACCACCGGCTGCAGCTTGTTCTTCTTCAGGAAGTTGCGGCACTGGGCCAGTGCCTGGACATGGCTCTTGACCGTCCGGATGGACTTCAGCGACGCCCCCGGCAGGGCCACCAGGCAGTGCTCGACCCGCTGGAAGTGCTCGGCCACGATCTTCAGCTTGGTGTGCGGCAGCAGGCTGTGCAGGTCTGCAACGCGGCCGGCGATCGAATTCTCGACCGGGATCATGGCCAGCTCCGCCTTGCCGGCCTGGACGGCGCCCATCGCGGCGTCGAAGGTCGGGCACGGCAGGGTCGTCATGTACGGAAAGGCCGCCCGGCAGGCCATGTCGGAATTGGCGCCGGGCTCGCCCTGGAAGGCGATGATGTTGCTGGCAGCGGCCTTGCCCCCCTGCCTAGCGCCCCGCCGTTCCGCCCGTCCCTTGGCCATCTGCCGCACTCCCCGCCTCACTTTTTGACGCCCACCGATAGGCGAAAAACCTCGTAATATCCGGCACTTGCGACGTTCCGCCGCGCGATCCGCCTGACGCGATGGAATACTACTGGCGACGGTGCGGGCATGCTACAGCAGCGTCCGTAGAATTCGCCGCTTCGGGATTTGACATGGCCAGTTTCAACACGATCGCAGGCTGCGTTTTGGCTTCCGCCCTCTTCGCGATGGTGGTCGGCAAGGTCTCCAATGCCGTCGTGCATCCGCACAAGCTCGACAAGCCGGCTCTGGCCGTCTCTGACGAGGCACCGACGCAGACGGCTGCCGCTCCGGCTGGCATCGAGATTCCGCCGATCGGGCCGAAGCTCGCCAGCGCCAATATCGAGGCCGGCAAGGCTCTCTTCCAGAAGCAGTGCTTCTCCTGCCACACCGTCGACAAGGGCGGTGCCAACAAGGTCGGCCCGAACCTGTGGGGCGTGGTCAATCGTCCGAAGGCGAGCCATGCCGGCTTCTCCTACTCTTCGGCGCTGACCGCCAAGGGTGGCGACTGGAGCTACGAGGATATCGACCATATGATCTTCAAGCCGACCGCCTATGTGCGCGGCACGAAGATGGCGTTCGCCGGCCTCCCGAAGGAACAGGATCGCGCCGACATGATCGCGTACCTGCGCACGATGGCCGACACGCCGGCACCGCTGCCCTAGGTGGTTCCGTCCGATCTCGTCGGGCTGGCCCATCGGCTGGCCGACGCCGCCCGGCCGATCGCGGCCCGCTATTTCCGCACCGGCGTCACGGTCGACGACAAGTCCGACCTGAGCCCCGTCACCATCGCCGACCGCGAAGCGGAGACGGCGATGCGCGAGCTGCTCGACCGTCACGTGCCCGACCATGGCGTGTTCGGCGAGGAGCATGGCGCGGTCCGCACCGACGCGGAGTATGTCTGGGTGCTCGACCCGATCGACGGCACCAAGGCCTTCATCACCGGTCTGCCGCTGTTCGGCACGCTGATCGGCCTGTTCCACAAGGGTAAACCGGTACTCGGCATCATCGACCAGCCGATCCTGCAGGAGCGCTGGCTCGGAGTCGAAGGCGAGCGCTCGACCCTGAACGGCAAGCCGATCTCGGTGCGCGCCTGCGCGAGCCTCGCCAACGCCTACATGTATTCGACGGCGCCCGGCATGTTTGCCGACGGCCATGCCAGACCGCACCAGGCGCTCACCGAGAAGGTGAAGCTCTTCCGCTGGGGCGGCGACTGCTACGCCTACGGCTTGCTGGCGGCGGGCCATGTCGACCTCGTCGTCGAAGCCGACCTCAAACTCTACGACTACGCGGCCCTGATCCCCGTCATCACCGGCGCCGGCGGCGTGATCACGGACTGGAAGGGCAAGGCCCTCGACATGCAGTCCGACGGCACCGTCGTCGCTGCCGGCGACCCCGCAGTTCACCGCGCCGCGCTGGACATCCTCTCCGCATAGGTCGCGCGGTCGACGTCGTACCAGACGATGTCGGTGAAGCCCTTGTAGTCGACCCGCTTGCGGTAGGTGAGACCCAGTCGCTCCATCACCGAGCGCGATGCGCGGTTCTCTTCGAGGGTGATCGCGAAGATCGAGTCGAGTTCCAGCGTCTCGAACCCGTAGGCGAGCGCCGCGCGCGCCGCTTCGGTCGCATAGCCCTGGCCCCAGGCATCGGGATGCAGCGACCACAGCACCTCGACACCGTCGAACTGCTCGATGAAATTCAGCCCGGCATGGCCGATCAGCCTTCCCTCGCAGAACACGCCCCACGGGGCGAGGCGGCGCTCCTGCCAGGAAGCGGCGAAGCGCTCGATCGCGGCATGGGCCGCCGCCACCAAATCGCCTTCCTGCGCCTTGCCCGGCGCCGGCGGCAGCCACCGGGCCACCTCGGGATGGAAGCGCATGGCGGCATAGTCTTCGGCATCGGCCGGCAGCAGGGGCCTGAGCGAGAGGCGCTCGGTCGTCACGATCGTCATGGTGGGAGCACTTTACACAACTTTACCGGCGCGAGATGGGCGCGAAACCGGGACCCTCCATCTTGGGCGTACGGGGACAGCACCCGAACCAGATGGAGACAGACATGACGAACCTCAGCATCAAGACGGCAATGGCGGCCCTCCTCGCGGGCAGCCTCGCGGCGACCGCCGGCATGCCGGCCTTTGCCCGGGCGGACGGCGGGTCGGTCGATCCGGCCAAGTTCCAGGAGCGCATCGAGAAGCGCGTGGACAAGGCGCTCAACGGCACCGACGCGACGCAGGACCAGAAGACGAAGATCGTCGGCATCCTCAAGGCCGCCTTTGCCGACATGAAGCCCCTGCACGCACAGCGCGTCGAGAACCGCAAGGCGATGCGCGCGGCGCTCGAGGCCCCGACCATCGACCCGGCGAAGATCGAGCAGATCCGCGTCGAGCAGATGAAGATCGCGGACGACAGCTCCAAGCGCTTCACCAAGGCGCTGACCGACGCCGGCAACGTGCTGAACGCCAACCAGCGCCAGGCCTTCTTCAAGACCTGGAACGACCACAAGCACGGCCCCCGGAAAGGCTGAGCGCAAGGGCTGAGCGGCAAGGGCTGACGGAAGATGACATCGGGACCGCGCCGGTCCGATACTGAGCCAATGGCCGAGCGCATCCTGATGATCGACGACGACGACCGCCTCGCCGGGATGGTTTCCGACTATCTCGGCGGGGCGGGCTTTCGCGTGACCGTCGCCGGCACCGGCCGCGACGGCGAGGCCCAGCTGAAGCGCGAGACCTTCGACGCGGTGATTCTCGACCTCATGCTGCCGGATGCCGACGGACTCGATCTCTGCCGCCGCTTGCGCTCCACCAGCGACGTCCCGATCCTGATGCTGACGGCGCGCGGAGAGCCGATGGACCGGGTGGTCGGCCTCGAACTGGGCGCCGACGACTATCTCGCCAAACCCTTCGAGCCGCGCGAGTTGCAGGCGCGCCTGCGCGCCATCCTGCGCCGCAGGGGCAGCGCCGCGCCAAAGTCGGACGTGCTGCGCTTCGGCCGGCTCGAGATCGACAAGGGTGCCCGTGTCGTCAGGATCGACGGCGAGGAGCGCCCCATCACCTCCTACCAGTTCGCGCTGCTGCTGGCCTTGGCCGAGCGGGCCGGCCGCGTGCTCTCGCGCGACGCGCTGATGGATCTGCTCAAGGGCGAGAAGCTCGAAGCCTTCGACCGCTCGGTCGACGTCCATGTCAGCCGCATCCGCGCCGCCATCGAGGACGACCCCAAGAAGCCGCGCCGTATCCTCACCCTGCGCGGCACCGGCTACGTCTTCGCCAAGGACCAGGATCGCTAGACCGTGCAGCGCCTCTACCTGCAATTCTACGTCACCATCCTCGTCGTGCTGGCGGTGTTCGTCGGCGCGGCGGTGTTGCTGTGGCGGGTGGCCGACGACGACAATCGCACGCCGCAATATCTGGACGTCGCGGCCGAACTGACCGGCGCGCTGCTGCCGGATGCGACGGCGCCGCACGCCGACCAGCAACGCGCGATCGAAGGACTGCAGCGGAAGCTGCGATTCGACATCGCGCTCTACGAACCCGATGGCGACATGATCGCCATGGCGGGCAAGCCGCCACCGCGCTTCGAGCCCAAACGGGCGCGCACCGGCTGGCGGCGCGGCCCGGGCGGCCCGAACTTCGTCCTGCAATTGCCGGACGGACGCTGGCTGGTGGCACGCCAGGTGCGCGAGCGCCCCAACCCGATCTTCTGGATTGCGGCCGCCCTCGGGATGGTGGCCATCGCCGTCGCGGTCGGGGCCTTCCCCGTGGTGCGCGGTCTCGGCCGGCGGCTGGAGCGGCTCAAGGCCGGGGTCGACCGGCTGGGCGGCGGCGATCTCAGCGCCCGCGTGAAGGTCGAGGGGCGCGACGAGCTGGCGGCGCTGGCCGCGAGCTTCAACCGTTCGGCCGAGCGCATCGAGGCGCTGGTGGCCGCCCACCGGCTGCTGCTGGCCAATGCCAGCCACGAGCTGCGCACGCCGCTCACGCGCATCTCGATGGCAGCCTCACTGCTGGGCGACTCCGCCGATCCCCGGACGCGCGAGTCGCTGAAGCGGGACGTGGCCGAACTCGACGAGCTCATCGAGCAAATCCTGCTGGCGAGCCGGCTCGAGGCGGTCCCGCAGCTGGAGCAGCGCGAGCCGGTCGACCTGCTGGCGCTGGCTGCGGAGGAAGCCTCTCACTACGACGTCGAGGTGGTCGGTGAACCGGTGACCGTCGATGGCGACCGCACCCTGCTGCGCCGTCTCGTGCGCAACCTCGTCGAGAACGCGCAACGCTACGGCGGCGGCACTCCCATCGACGTTTCCGTCAAGCGCGAGGACGGCCGTGCGGTCCTCGAGGTCACCGACCGAGGCCCCGGCGTGCCGGAGGCCGAACGCCAGCGCATCTTCGAGCCCTTCTACCGTCTGGCGGGCTCATCGGAGAGCGGCCGCGGCAGCGGCCTCGGCCTCGCCCTGGTCCTCGACATCGCCCGCCGCCACGGCGGCGACGCGTCTTGCCTCGCGGCAGAAGGCGGCGGCAGCCGGTTCAGGGTCGACCTGCCGGTGGGGCAAGCCACGTGATCTCGAATTTCAGCCCCTGACCGAGAATTCATCTCCCACTCCTCTCCGGTTGTTGCGGCGCGAGTGCCGGCCAACGCCAGACTGCTTCTTCGCGATCCGAACCGGACGCGAGCCTCACGCCAGCACGCCGAAATCGCAGGTCGTCCGCGATCTGGTTCGCTGACAAACCTCCCAGTCGTTATGGCTGCCGTCGGTGCTGGCATTACCCTCGACCGTGTCGAACCTGCCGTCCGGCCGGATTGGCGAGATCGTCACGCCGACGTGAGTGTGACTCGGCTGGCCGTTGATCATGCCGCGCACGAAGAAGAAAGAGCCCGCCGGAATCGGGGTGAAGCTCGCACCGAGCGCAAGACAGCTGTGCCGGCGGGCCGATCCGACGATGGAGGGAACGTAGAGGGGCGCAATTCCCGGGCCATCTAGCGGAAACGGCAGCGGCCTGCCCAAGGCGGCGAAGGCCTGCTTCACCCATTGCGAAGCGGCTCCCTGGCACCATTGGTCCGAATGGCCGAGGCAGTAGGCACGCACCCATGGGCCGGAATTGTCGCGCCCCCGGAGTTCGCCATCGATGAAGCGCCGTGCCTCCACCGGCCGTTGGACGAGATGCGCGCGCGCCGTCTCGATCACCGCGTCGCCGACATTCGGATGCGTGGAGCGGAAACGGAAGGCCGTCGCCATGCCATCGGTCAGCGTTTGCCAGAACGCTGCGGTGACGGCGTCAGGGGGGAGATCCGCCGCTGCCGCAAAGGTCTTGCAGCCGGCTTCGGTCGAGGGGCCGAAGTCTCCATCGATCCCGACCGCGGCCGCCGTTCCCGGCTGGGCGTTTGAGTTCTCGCCGACACCGATACCGCGGACGATGAGCCATTCCTGAAGACGCAATATGTCCTTGTCGGTGCTGTGCGCATCGAGCGGCAGGGTGGGCGCCGCGATCTCCATCTCGAACTGAGCCATGTGCTCCTCCCGAACGACACTGATGTGTCTGGCGTGAACGCTAGGCCGGCTTGTCGGGCGATCTCTGTGGTAATTCCCACGTTCGGGAGCTGAAGAAAATCGCCGCACTCTGTGGCGAACGCCACAGAGTGAAGACCGTTGGCCCTCTAAGTCCTCTCCCCCAGGGCTCGAGCGAATGATCGCATCGATGCTCAGCACTGGAGGGAAAGATGAGATCGACTTGCCGAAAAGCAGCACTCGCGTTCCTGGTCGTCGGTCAGCTGGCCGCGTTGACCGCATGCGGACCGGACTATCTCGCCGACGAGGTCAAAAAGTTCTCCGTTGCGACCAGCACGGGCAACACGGCCGTCCAGAAAGCCGCAGCCGCCTTCGCCTCGACCGAGGGCAAGCTGACCCTGGCGAGCGCGGCGAATGCCGCGCAACCGCTGTCATTCGACCTCGTCACCTGCCGGCAGAAAGTATCTGCCGAGAACTGCCGCGTGACCGTGGGCTCCGACCGGCAATCCCTGGTGCCGTCGAACGACGACAAGCTCATTCCGGTCCAGTACTTCGCGATGATCGCGCAGTATTCGGAACTGCTCGCCAAGCTGCTGGGGGCGAAGACCGCCGACGAACTCAATGAGCTGCAGAAGCAGGTCGGCGGAACGATCAAGGCCATCGACGCACTTTCGGCGGGCTTCTCGACGTCCACCGGCGGCGTCATCGCCGGCAGTGCGTCGGAGCTCATTTTCGAGATCGCCCGAACCGTCGACGATGCCATTCGCCTCGCACGCGTGCGGCGCTCGATCCTGGCGGCCGACGCTCCCGTGCGAACCGCAACCGACTTCGTGATCAGTCCGCGGAACGGTCAGCCGAGCCTGATGGCCGAATTTCAACGCACGATCGCCGACGGGGCGGCAGAGGACCTGAACAATCGGGTTCGTACCTACAACGTCATCCCGAGGACGGTTGCCTTCTCCGCAGACAGGCGCGCGGCCCTCGAGGCCATCGCTTCTGCGCAGGCCGGAACGGCCGACCTTCAGTCGGTCGATCTTGCCCAGCTCGCCCGGGAGACGCTCGCGGCCCACGACGAACTTGTCCGCAGTGCCCGCGAGAGTCGCCTGACGGCGAAGGAGCTGATGTCCGCGATCGAGACTCTGTACCAGCGCGCCGAGGCCGTCCGAAAGGCCATCGACAAAATCCTGGGGGCCTAGCGACGCAACATCCCGTCACTCGAAAACTCGTGGAGAAAGAACATGGCAATCGACTCTTCCGACACTCTTTCCGCAATCGAGCGTCAACTCGACAAGATCCGCTCGACCGCGGATAGCCTCGGCGCCCTCTCGGCAATGCCCGGCCTCAGCGCCGTCCAGGCAAAGAAGCTGAGCGATCAAGCCGTGGAATTCCGGCTCAAGCAGTTCCAGCTCTACCGAAAGAAGGACAGAATTCTGGCTTCGAGCAACGAATGGAAGGCCATCGTTGCCAGTATGGAAGTCGTCAACGAACGAATCGAGCGCGCCATCGAGGACCAGCGGAAGCTGAGCGAGGTGATCTCGACGGCGGCAACGGCCCTGAGCGTGATCGTTCGCCTCATCGGCATCGTCGGCGCCGTCTGACCCGGCCGGCCTCTCGCATGATGGAAGTCCCATCAGAAGAGCCCCCGGCAGGGCGCTCTTCGCACGATTGGAGGGCTGCGGGCAGGTATCCTATGGTATGAGGTGAACAACCGTTTACCAGGGAAGAACAGCATGGATTTCAACATTCCCGCGGACATCGCGGCCTATCTGGTCGAACTCGACGAGTTCATCGAGCGCGAGATCCGGCCGCTGGAGCGTGAGAACGACAATATCCGCTTCTTCGACCATCGTCGCGAGCATGCGCGCACCGACTGGGACAATGACGGCCAGCCGCGGCACGAATGGGAAGAGCTTCTGGCCGAGATGAAGCGGCGGGCCGACAAGGCCGGTCACCTGCGCTTCGGCCTGCCGAAGGCGCTGGGCGGCAAGGACGGGTCCAACCTCGCCATGGCGATCATCCGCGAGCATCTGGCCCACAAGGGGCTCGGCCTGCACAACGACCTGCAGAACGAGAGCTCGATCGTCGGCAACTTCCCGGTGGCCCTGCTGCTGCATCGCTTCGGCACGCAGGAGCAGAAGGACCGCTACATCGAAGGCATGTTCAAGGGCACCGAGCGCATCGGCTTCGGCCTCACCGAACCGCTGCACGGCTCCGACGCCACCTTCATGGAGACCACGGCCGTCAAGCAAGGGGCCGACTGGGTGATCAACGGCATGAAGCGGTTCAACACCGGCATGCACACCGCGACCGTCGACCTCGTCTTCGCGCGCACGTCCGGCAAGGCGGGTGACGCACGCGGCATCTCGGCCTTCCTGGTGCCGGTGAAGAGCCCCGGCTTCAAGATCGAATACATGTGGTGGACGTTCAACATGCCGTCCGACCATGCCGAGGTGTCGCTGAGCAACGTCACCGTGCCGGGCTCGACCATGCTGGGCGAGGAAGGACGCGGCCTCGACGTGGCGCAGACCTTCGTGCACGAGAACCGCATCCGCCAGGCCGCCTCGAGCCTCGGCGCCGCGCAATACTGCATCGACCTGTCGGTGGCCTATGCGAAGAACCGCAAGGTGTTCGGCAAGGCGCTGGCCACCAACCAGGCGATCCAGTTCCCGCTGGCGGAGCTGCACACCGAGGCCGAGATGGTGCGCGGGCTGGTGCGCAAGACGGCGTGGCATCTCGACCGCGAGCATCACATGAACGTCAGCGAATGGGTGGCGATGTCGAACTACCGCGCCAACCGCCTGGTGTGCGACGCCGCCGACCGCGCCATGCAGGTCCATGGCGGCATCGGCTATTCGCGCCACACGCCGTTCGAGCACATCTACCGCCACCACCGCCGCTACCGCATCACCGAGGGCTCCGAGGAGATCCAGATCCGCCGCGTCGCCGGCGCCCTGTTCGGCTTCTGGGGGGCGCAGAAGACGTCGACG
This sequence comes from Reyranella sp., assembly GCF_965227665.1. Taxonomy (GTDB): domain Bacteria; phylum Pseudomonadota; class Alphaproteobacteria; order Reyranellales; family Reyranellaceae; genus Reyranella. The sequence goes on along the minus strand of NZ_OZ245767.1, from coordinate 3,703,153 downwards.
GCGGCGAAGTCCTGATCGCTCCTCCCCGTCATACGGGGGAGGTGGCCTGCAAGCCCGGAGGGGGAAGGCTACAGTCGAAGCGTCTGTCGTTTTAAGAGAGCACGAAGATGTTCGACGATTGCCCGCGGTGCTTTCCCCCTCCCTGGCCCTCCCCCGTATGACGGGGGCGGGGACCAAGGAACGCCGCTACACCGGCGACCTCATGGCGTTCGGCGCGGCCATGCTGATGGGATCGAGCTATCCCTTCGCCAAGGACGTGCTGCAGGTCATGAGCCCGCTGCTCAACAGCGCCTCGCGCTACCTGATCGCCAGTCTCTTCCTGTTCGCCGCGATGAGGCTGATGCGCCGGAGGCTCGGGTTGGCGCGGCGCGACTGGCTGCCGCTGTTCCTGCTGTCGCTGATCGGCGTCACGTTCTTCCAGGCCTGTTGGGGCCTCGCGATGTCGCGAACCGCGCCGAGCGTCGGCTCGATTCTCATGACCACCACCACCGCCTTCTCCGCGATCCTCGCCTGGTTTGGCGGGCGGCGGCTGCCGGCGCTGGGCTGGGCCGGCATCGGGCTGGCCTTCGCAGGCGTCGTGCTGGTGGTGAACAACAGCCTCACGGCTGTCACGCTGTCGTTCGGCAGCCTCGACGGCACCCTGCTCTGGATGCTCTCGGCGTTTGCCTGGGCCCTCTATGTCGAGCGCTGCGCGCCCTATAATCAACGGCTGGGCGCGCTCCCGGTCATGGCCTGGACGACCCTGTTCGGCTCGCTGGTGCTGCTGCCGATATCCCTCGCTTTCGGTTCGCTCGAAGAGTTCGCAAGGCTCGACGGCCGGCTGCTGGGCTTCTGGCTCTACACCGCCATCTTCCCGGTGGGCGTTGCCTTCCTCGGCCTGACCGCAGCGCTCGACCGGCTCGGGGTCAGCCGGGTCATGGTCTACATGTACCTGATCCCGGTTGCCGGGGTGGGCCTGTCGGCCGCCTTCTTCGGCGATCCGCTGACCCTGGCCCGCGTGCTGGGCGGGCTGGTCGTGCTGGCGGGCGTCATTCTGACGCGTGTGGCGCTCGACCGGGCCGCCCGCGTTCCTGTATGAACCTCCCCATGGCCACGACCCAGCCCTCTCTGACGACGCCCGGAAGCGGCGGACGCCGCGCGTCCGTGGACCGCGCGACCAAGGAAACCCGCATTTCCGCCGCCATCAACCTCGACGGCACCGGCGTCTACGACATCAAGACCGGGATCGGCTTCCTCGACCATATGCTGGAGCAGCTCTCGCGCCACAGCCTGATCGACATCACCTTGCGCGCCGAGGGCGATCTGCACATCGACTATCACCACACGACGGAAGACACCGGCATCGTGCTGGGCGAGTGCCTGTCGAAGGCGCTGGGCGACCGCAAGGGCATCCGCCGCTATGGCAGCGCCACCATCCCGATGGACGAGACGCTGACCCAGGTGGCGCTCGACGTGTCGAACCGCCCCTACCTGATCTGGAAGGTGAATTTCACCCGCGACAAGCTGGGCACCATGGACACAGAGCTGTTCAAGGAATGGTTCCAGGCCTTCGCCCAGTTGGGCGGCCTGACGCTCCACGTGTGGAACCAGTACGGCGAGAACAACCACCACATCGTCGAGACCTGCTTCAAGGGCATCGCCCGGGCGCTGCGCGTGGCGGTCGAAATCGACCCGCGCCAGACGACGGCCGTGCCCAGCACCAAGGGCGTGCTCTAGGCTCCAGCATGACCGTCGCCCCATGACTGTTGCCATCGTCGATTACGGATCGGGCAATCTGCGCTCCGCCGCCAAGGCCTTCGAACGGGCCGCGCGCGAGGCGGGGACCGATGACCGCGTGCTGGTGACCTCGTCGCCGGCCGAGGTTGCTGCCGCCGACCGCATCGTGCTGCCCGGTGTCGGCGCCTTCGCGGACTGCCGCGCCGGCCTCTATGGGGTGCCGGGCATGGTCGACACGCTGCAGCGCGAGGTGATCGAGCGCGGCAAACCGTTCCTCGGCATCTGTGTCGGCATGCAGCTCATGGCGACGCGCGGCGTCGAGTACGGCATCCATGCCGGTCTCGACTGGATTGCCGGCGACGTGGTGCGCATAGAACCCGGCAAGGACCATCTCAAGATCCCGCACATGGGCTGGAACGAGCTGACGGACCTGAGGCCGCATGCCCTGCTCGAGGGCATCGCCCCGCGCGCCCATGCCTACTTCGTGCATTCCTACCAGCTCGCGGCCAGCAAGCCGGAGACGGTGCTCGCCCTGACCGACTATGGCGGACCGATCACCGCGATCGTCGGCCGCGACAATCTTGCGGGCACCCAGTTCCATCCCGAGAAGAGCCAGGCGACGGGTCTGCGGCTGATCGCCAACTTCCTCCGCTGGAAGCCCTGAACGCCCTGCCGGGATCTTCGAGCCATGTCCCTCGGCCCCTTCGACGCGCTGATCAGCTTCTTTCAGGGCATCGCCAACGGCAACCTGCACCTCGCCGGTCTCTTCATCCTGCTGCTTCTGCTGGCAGCCCTCGAGGTCGGAATCCAGTTCGGCAAGTTCGTCGCCCGCCGGCACACGCCCACGGACGGGGAGAAATCGACGGTCAATTTCGCGACCGCAGGCATGATGGGCCTGCTCGCCTTTTTGCTCGGGGTTTCCCTTTCGATGGCTTCGGACCGCTATCAGCAGCGTCGCGACTCGGTCCTGGCCGAGGCCAATGCCATCGGCACCGCCTGGCTGCGGGCAACGGTCGGGACGGGCAGCGAGGGCGAGACGCTGCAGCGGCTTCTGCGCGACTACACTGAAGTGCGCATCGCGATGGTGACGGGCAGTTCGGATCCGGCCAAGAGCGAAGAGCGTCTGCTCGAGCGCACCAACAGGCTCCAGTCCGAAATGTGGACCATCGCCCGCGGCATGGCGGAACGGTCACCCACGCCGATCTCCGGACTGCTGCTGTCCTCGCTCAACGACATGATCGACCTGTCGCTGACCAACCGGCGCAACTTCCACACCCACGTGCCGCCCTACATCCTGCGGCTTCTGCTGACCGTCTCGGTCTTTGCCGTCGGCGCCGTGGGTTATGGCTTCGGTCTGGTCGGCAGCCGCCAGCCGGTGCTGTCCGTGCTGCTGCTCGGCGTCTGGACGCTCGCCATCGTGCTGATCATCGACATCGACCGGCCACAGACCGGCGAGGTCCGGGTGGACCCCTCCCCGCTCGTCTGGACGTTGCAGGGCTTCGGCCCCGCGAAATAGCGCTTCCGCGCTACAGCCAGCTCAGTTCCTGACGCTGCTTCGCCTCGAAGGCGGAGATCTGCTTGTCGTAGCTCAGGGTCAGCGTGACCTCGTCGGCGCCCTTCAGCAGACAGTCCTTGCGGAAGGAATCGATCTCGAACCGATCGATCCTGCCGTCGGGCCCGACCACGGTCTGGTTCGCGAGGTCGATCCTGATCTTCGCGCCCGGAGAGGCACGCAGCATCCCGCGAAGTTCCGCCACCCGCGCCGCATCGAGGCGGATTGGCAGGGCGCCGTTCTGGAAGCAGTTGTTGAAGAAGATGTCGCCGAAGCTCGGCGCGATGAAGGCCCGCAGCCCGTTGTCGACCATCACCGTGACGGCATTCTCGCGCGAGGAGCCGCAGGCGAAGTTGCGCTCGGCCACGACGATCTTCGCACCGGCAAAGGCCGGCATGTTGGTGACGAAGTCGGGCCGCGGCGTCTTGTCCGGTGCATAGCGCAGGTCATGGAACAGCGCGCCGACCTGCATGTCGCGCGGCTTGCCGAGAAACCGCGCCGGGATGATCTGGTCGGTGTCGAGGTTCGGCTGGTCGATCGGGATCGCGACGGCGTCGAGCGTGGTGAAGGCTTCCATGGCAATTCCCTCTAGGCCAGCTTGCGGACGTCGGCGAAGTGGCCGGAGACGGCGGCGGCCACCGCCATTGCCGGGCTGACGAGGTGCGTCCGCACGCCCGGTCCCTGCCGGCCGATGAAGTTGCGGTTCGAGGTCGAGGCGATGCGCTGTTGCGGCTTGCCGGTATCGCCGTTCATGCCGACGCACATCGAGCAGCCGGGCTCTCGCCATTCGAATCCGGCCTCGACGAAGATCTTGTCCAGCCCCTCCGCCTCGGCCTGCTTCTTCACCAGGCCGGATCCCGCGACCACCCAGGACGGGATCACGACCTTGCGGCCCTTGGCGACCTTGGCGGCGGCTCGCAGATCCTCGATCCGGCTGTTGGTGCAGGAGCCGATGAACACGCGATCGACCGGCACCTGCTCGAGCGGCGTGCCCGGTACCAGGCCCATATAGTCGAGCGCCCGCTTCATGCTGTCCTTCTTGGCGGCGTCCGGCGCCGTCGAGGGCTCGGGAATGCGGCCGTCGATCGACAGCGCATCCTCGGGACTGGTGCCCCAGGTCACCATCGGTTTGATCGAAGCCGCGTCGAGGCTGACCTCGCGGTCGAAGACCGCGCCCTCGTCACTCGGGACGGTGCGCCAGAAGGCGACCGCCTTGTCCCATTCCGCCGCCTTGGGCGCGAAGGGACGACCCTGAAGATAGGCGATGGTCGTGTCGTCGGGTGCCACCATGCCGGCCTTGCCGCCGGCCTCGATCGACATGTTGCAGACCGTGAGCCGGCCTTCGATGGAGAGGCCCCGGATCGCGCTGCCGGCATATTCGATGACATGGCCGACCGCGCCGGCGGTGCCGATCCTGGCGATGATGGCCAGGATCACGTCCTTGGCCGTCACGCCGTCGCCTAGCGTGCCGTCGACGCTGATGCGCATCGCCTTGGGCTTGCGCTGCCACAGGCATTGCGTGGCCATGACGTGCGCCACCTCGGAGGAACCGATGCCGAAGGCGAGAGCGCCCAGCGCGCCGTGGGTCGAGGTATGAGAATCGCCGCAGACCAGCGTCAGGCCCGGCTGGGTGACGCCCTGTTCGGGGCCGACGACATGGGCGATGCCCTGGCGTTCGTCGCCGAGATCGAACAGCGTGACACCGCTCTCGGCCGTGTTGGTGCGGATCTGTTCCACGAGTTTACGATGATGCGGATCGGCGATGTCCGCGATCGCACGGCTGTCGCTGCGGACATAATGATCGGGCGTCGCGAAGCCGCGATCGGGTCGGCGCAGCTTCATGTTGCGCTCGCGCAGCTTGGCGAAGCCCGCCGCCGAACCGTCATGCATCAGGTGGCGGTCGATATAGAGCAGCGTGTAGCCGTCGTCGCGATCGACGACGACGTGACGTTGCCAGATCTTCTCGAACATCGTGCGCGCGGCGGCCATGCACTTCCTCCGTGAAAGTCGTACGAGCCCGATTACTCGGCGGCAGCCTTGATCGGGTCACGGAACGCCGTGCGGCGCTCGTCCCATTCGGCGGCGCCGAAGCGCGCGAAGGTCTTGCCGGGCGAGCCGGTGACCGGCGGGAACTTGCCCTGCTTCAGGTCGCCGAGCAGCCGGTCGCAGGTCTGGATGATGCCGCCCAGCAGCAGGCCCGGGACGATGGCGATGGCGTAGCCCATGCGTTCAGCCACATCGAGATCGATCTCCGGGGTCTTGCCGCCGCGCACCACGTTCAACAGGCACGGGCCGTTGACCCGCTTCGGCACGGACTCGATCTCTGCCATGGTCTGCGGCGCCTCGACGAAGGCCACGTCGGCGCCGTTGGCCAGCGCGGCATTGGCGCGTTCGATCGCCTCGTCGAGGCCTGCGACGGCGCGCGAATCGGTGCGGGCGATGATGCAGAAGTCCTTCGACTTGCGTGCGGCCGAGGCGGCGCGGATCTTGGCGATGAAGTCCTCGCGGCTCACCAGCTCCTTGTTGTCGAGATGGCCGCACTTCTTCGGGAACACCTGGTCCTCGATGTGGATCGCGGCGACGCCGGCCCGCTCGAACTCCTGCACCGTGCGGAACACGTTCAGCTCGTTGCCGAAGCCGGTGTCGCTGTCGCTGATCAGCGGGATGTCGATTGAATTGGCGATCCGGCTGGCATTGCCGACCATCTCGCTCATGGTGATCAGCCCGTAGTCGGGATAGCCGAGAGTCGCCGAGGTGCCGGCCCCGGTCATGTAGGCGGCAGAGAAGCCCGCCTGGGCGATGGCGCGGCCGGTGATGCAGTCGATGGCGCCGGGCGCCACGATCATCTTCCTGGACGACAGCAGTTTGCGGAGATTGGCAGCGTTGGACATGGCTTGTTCCTCTAGCGTTTGCGTTTCGGGGCGGGCGTGGGGCGCGAAGGCGACTTGAGAGTCTCGGGATGCACGGTGAAGCGCAGCTTCAGGTGCTCCGGCACGGCGAGCATCTCGACATATTCGACCGCCCGCCCCTTCTGGTCGATCATCAGGCTGCGCAGGTCGATGAGGGCCGCGCCGACCTTGACGCCGAGGCGCGAGGCGACCAGCGGTTCGGCCAGCACCGCCGAGACGAGCTGTTCGGCACCACAGATATGGGCGCCCGCCCGCCCCAGGAGCTGGAACATCGGGATGCTGTTGAGATCGTCCCGGGTGAAGGTCCGGCCGAGCGCGGCGGGAACGTAGCTCGTCAGGTGCATGACCGGCGTGCCGTCCTGGGACCGGACGCGCACCGCGCGCTGCACCGGATTTTCATCGGCATCCCACAGCCGGTCGCGTGCAAAGCCACGCGCTTCGACGTAACCGAACTCGAGGACCTCGGCGACCGTCTCGGCGCCATAGGACACGATGTTCTCGATCACCGAGGAGACCGGCATGCGCATCGGCTGGCCGATCTGGGGCCGGACGATGGTGCGCCGTCCGGCGCCGCGTTCGATCAGCCCGGCATCGTGCAGGCTGGCCATCGCGCGACGGACGGTGATGCGCGACACGCTGAACATACGGGTGAGCTGTTCCTCGGTCGGCAGCGGCTCGCCCTCGGGATAGCGCCCGGTCGAAATGCCGTCGGCCAGCACCAGATAGATCTGGTGATGCAGCGGCGAGCCCATTTCGCGGGCAACGGCGATCCTGTTCATGACTTCTCGGAAGCCTCTCCGCGATGCAGGTGCTTGTCGATCGCCAGAAGCGCTGCGTTGGACGCAATGGCGAAGACGGAGATCAGCACCGCAATCGACAGGATCGTCTTCACGTCGTGAAGGTCGATCGCCGTCATCAGCAGGAACCCGAGCCCGCGCTGCGAGGCGAAGAGTTCGCCCAGCATGGTGCCCAGCAGGGTGAGCGAGAAGCCGATGCGCAGGCCCGAGAAGATCTCGGGCAGGGTGGCGGGGACGAGCACGTACCAGCCGGTCTGCGCCGGGGTGAGCCGCATGGCGCGGCCCGCCCGCAGATAGGTCCGGTTGACGTTGCGCACCGCGTTCATGGTGAAGAGGACGACGGGAATGATCCCGTGTAGCGCGCCGAACGCCACCTTGGCCGGCATGCCCAGGCCGAACAGCAGCAGGATCACGGGATAGAGCGTGATCTTCGGCACCGAGTAGAGGGCGACGAGGATGGGTTCCGCGACCTCGCCGGTGAGCTTGTGTCCGCCCAGCACGACGCCGATCAGAACGCCGCCGCCGCAGGCGATGGCCAGCGCCTGCAGGAAGGCGAGACCGGTCTCGCGCAGATGCGGCAGGAAGCGCGCCTGCCCGATCATTTCCCAGAGATGGGCGAGCGTCGGGGCCGGCGCCGTTACGGCCGAATCGCCCGCGATCTCGTGCAGGACCTGCCAGAGCGCGACCAGCGAGATCGCGACGAGGATGGGGTCGCGCCAGGCGCGCAACGAGAGCAGCCCGCGGCTCATGCCCCGCGCCGGCGCAGCATGCGACGCTCCCAGGCGAACACCGCCATGTTGAACAGGGTCACGATCCCCAGCACGAACAGGATCAGCGCATACATGCGCGGATTGTCGAAATTGTCGTAGGCGAAGGCGATCTCGTGGCCGATGCCGCTGGTTGACAGGATGAATTCGCCCGCGATCACGCCGATGAACGAATAGGCGACGGCGAGCTTGAGGCCCGACAGGATGTGCGGCGCCGCCGCCGGCAGACGCACCCGCCAGATCTCCTCGATCAGCGACAGGCGGTGGATGCGCGCCGTCCGCAACAGAACGCGCGGCACGCGGTCGAGGCCCGCCATCGTGGCGAGGATCATCGCGACCATGGCGAACAGGGTCGCCAGCACGATCAGGGGCACGGGCCCCAGACCGAAGATCACGATCAAGAGCGGATAGAAGGCGAAGTGCGGGATGGCGTAGTAGGCCGCGAGGAAGGGGCTGAAGGCGCGGCGCAGGAACGGCACCCCGTTGAGGATGAAGCCGATCACGAAGCCACCGACGATGGCGATGCTCATGGCGATGGCCACGGCCGACAGCGTGTGCCGCAGGTGCATGCCGATCTCGTCCGACTGCAATGTTTCGACGAGCGTCGTCACCATTTTCGACGGGGCGGTCACCATGGTCGGCGCGATCGCGCCGGTCCGGCAGGCCAGTTCCAGGGCGGCGACGGCTCCCACCAGCAGGATGGTGCGGATCCAGCCGGCCTTGCTCATCGCGCCGCCGTCCCCTGCCCCATGGCACGCAGCGATTCAGCCCTCAGGTAGGACCAGAGGCGCGAGGTCACCGCACCGAAATCCGCCCGCTCGGCGAGGCGCGAATCGCGGTCGCGCGGCCAGCCGGTCTCGACGATGTCGAGGAAACGGCCCGGTCGCGCCGACATCACGCCGATACGATCCGACAACAGGTTGGCCTCGTCGAGCGCGTGGGTGATCAGCAGCACCGTGGCCGAGGTTTCGCGCCACAGGCGCAGCAACTCGTCGCCCATCAGCAGGCGCGTCTGCTGGTCGAGCGCGCCGAACGGCTCGTCGAGCAGGATCAATCGCGGCTGGAGCACGAGCGTGCGCGCGATGCAGACGCGCTGGCGCATGCCGCCGGAGAGCTGGCTGGGATAGGCCCGCCGGAAGTCGCGCAGCCCCATGAAACCGATCGCGAAATCGACGCGCCGCTTGCTCTCCGCAGCATCGACGCCGGCGCGGCGCAGGCCGAAGGCGACGTTGTCCTCGACGGTGAGCCAGGGAAAGCTCGCATCCTCCTGGAACACGACGCCGACTCCGTCCGGCACCTCGCCATGCACCGGCTTGCCCTCGAACTCGACCGTGCCGGCCGAGGGAACGGCAAGACCCGACAGAACGTCGAGCAGGGTCGACTTTCCGCAACCGGACGGTCCGACGACGCTGAAGAACTCGCCCGCCCGGAGGTCGAAGGAAATCGGGCCGAGCGCATGCACTTCGCCATGGCCCGCGCGCGGCGGGTAAACGCGCGTCACGCCCTCGAGACGCGCATGGATCTTGTGGGTGGCCTCGTTTTCGACCGCCGCCAGACGCGGCGCCCCCGCGATCATTGGGTCTTCGCCGCGGCAGGCGCGAACTGCGGATCCGTCGCCGCCTTCCAGTCCACCGGCAGCTGCAACGCGCCGACCGAACCCAGCGCATCGGCCATCGACTGCATGAGCGGCATTTCGAGCTGGCCCCTGCCCCACCAGGTCGGGTTCATCTTGGTTACGTTGGCGATGGCGTTGGTCACGACGTCGAGCGGCAAGTTGTAGGCCTTGGCGACGATCTGGGCGGCCTCCTTGGGATTGGCATGGAGGAACTCGACTCCCTTGCGCCGCGCCTCGATCACCGCCTTCAGCTTGGGCCCGTGCTTGGCGATGGTCTCGTCGGTCGCGATGCCGACCGTCTGGGCATAGGCCGGCAGCTTCTCGTCGAGCCAGCCCAGCGTCTTGTACTTCGTGCCGGCCTTTTCCTTCTGGGAGAAGATCGGCTCGGGAATGATGGCGACGTCGACCTTGTTGTGCTCGAGCGCGGTAAGGCCCGCGCCGAAATCACCGATGGCGACCATCTTCACGTCGGCCGCGGTGACGTCCCAGGACTTGAGCGCCGAGAGCGTGATCGCCTCGCTCACCGACTTCGGCCGCGAATAGACGAAACGCTTGCCCTTGAGGTCGGCCGGCTTGTCGATCGCCTCGCCGACGCGGGTCACCCAGAAGGAGCTGCGGCCGTTGGTGCCGCCGCTGATGATCTTGATGTTGAAGCCTTCCTTGATGGCCGCCAGCGCCGCCGGCAGCGCCACTTCGGCAAACAGCGTATCGCCCGCCATCATGTTGCGGACGCTGGTGCCGCCGCCCTTCGAGGTCAGGATGCCGCTCACATCGACGCCCGCTTCCTTGAAGTAGCCCTTCTCCATCGCGATGGCGTAGGGCACGCCGTAGAGCAGCGAGCCGTAGTGGGTGACGACGATGTCGTCGGCGCGCGCCGTCGCAACGGACAGGGTGCCGAGAGCTGCGAACGCAAGCGTGCGGATGGCGGCCTTGAAAGCCCTCATCGTTCCCTCCCAGGGATGTTGTGGCCAGCGCCTGATGACACCGGCTCTTCTATTGTTATGACATTAGGACATTCGCGCTGAAGCGAGTCAATCCGGCCGCTGCGGCGCTATTCGCTGCGCAGAAAGGTCAGTTGTCGAACTTTCGCCGGACGCTCAGCCGGAAGGCAGTGCCGTGACCGCCGCACCGGATGGAGCGGCCGATGGTCGACCTTGTCGATGGGGATTGCGGGCAGCGGCATCCCACATGAGGCGCGGATCGAAAGCTTCGGCGGCGAAGATCGTGACGATCACCACGGCACAGAAGGCCAGCGCCCCCATGCCGGGGTCGATGGTCACCGCGCGACCGAACTGCACCAGCGCCCCCAGCAACGACTCCATGAAGATGTCGACCATCGACCAGCGGCCGATCCAGGCAACGATGAAATAGAGCTTCGTGCGCTGGCGCAGGAAGACACCGGCGGTTTGGGCCGTTCCGGGAAGCGAGGTTACTGAAATCATGCCGATCAGGCTGATCAGCTTGAACAGAGGCACCAGGACGCTGGCGAAGAAGACCAGAAGCGCCAGCGGATACATCTTGGACGAGACGAGTTCCTCGACGCCCCCCATGATGGTGCTGGGTGCGCCGGAGCCGAGCTGGATCACCGTCAGCACCGGATAGACGTTGGCCGGGATGTAGAGGATGGCGCCTGCCAGGGCGAGGGAGAGGGTCCGATTGAGGCTGTCGGGCTTGCGCTCGTGGACGCGCGCGCCGCAACGCGGACAACGACCGTCATGCTCAGCCGGCACGCAGACGAGCTTGCAGTCCTCGCACCCCGCCGCACCCGGCCGGTACTCGAGCGGTGCGACCGGCGGCATCGGCGCATGGGTCTGGCCGCGGCGCTCGATCTCCTCCCACACCGCCTGCGGATCGAGGGCGAGTTCGGCCCAGACGATCACCACCGTGAGGACGCCCAGCGCATAGACCGCCGGCCCGAGCTGGATCGTCACGAGGTCGCCCAGCTTGGTGTAGGCCACGAACACGCCCAGCAGCAGCACCTCGAGCATCGCCCAGGTGCCCATGCGCCGGGCGATCAGGAAGATGCCGCGCAGATTGGGCGGCAAGGTCCGCATTCGCAGCCCGACCAGCACGTAGAGCGTGCCGGCGAACTTGATGAGCGGCGCGAACGCCGTGGTGAAGGAGACGGCCAGCGCCAGCGGCCACAGGCCGTGACGCACCAGCTCGGACGGGCCGGATAGGATCGTGGTTTCGTGGACGATGCCGGCGGTCGAGACCTTCATCAGCATCGCAAGCCACAGCACGGCGAACAGCACCAGCGAGGCGAAGGTGAGCGCCAGGCAACGGCCCGTCGGATCGGCGCGGGTGGCCCGGAGCGGCGTGCCGCAGCGCTCGCAGTCGGAGCGCATGTTGGCCGCCATCGCCGGCACGATCTGGAACAGGCCACAGCCATGACATTCACGCAGCTGCGGCTGCGTCACCAGAGGCCCGGGGTCGCGCGGCACGGCGAAGGCCCGCAGCATGGCGCTACTGAAGAAGCGCGGCGATGCCGTCCGACAGCTCGCCGAGCGCGTCGCTCATCGCGGCGACGTGGCCCGGCGTATCCGGCGTTGCGACGGGCTTCGAGATCGAGAAGTTGCGCGCGGCGGTCCGGGTCGGCCGGTTGAACCCGATAGCGACCTGCGCCAGCAGGATGACGTTGCCACCCTTGTCGGCGTCGAAGCGCTGGATGTCGATGCCCACCGTGGCATAGGGATCCGCCGTGATCGAGCCGGCTTCGCTGTAGACTTGGCTGTTGGGGAGTCGCTGCGAGAGTTCGATCACGATCGTCCGCCCCAGCATTCCGCCGACCGGCTCGCCCCACCAGGAGTTCGCACGGACGTCGAGCTTGGAATCGTCCGTCGAGCGGACGATCTCCTTGCGGTCGAGATAGCCGGGCAGGCCGATATCGCGCACCTGCACGATGCGCGGTCCCCGCGTGAGCACCGGACCCGGCCGCACGGCGAGTGTGTAGAGGACGGGTTCCGGCGAGGTACTGCAGGCCTGGAGGGCCGGCGCGGCGAGCACCGGGAGGGCGAGGAGGCCGAACTGGCGGCGGCCGAAACGAAGGGAGGTCATTCCTTGCCTGTGTTGGTGCGGCCCTTGATCAGGGCTTCGGGGTGACGCGTCAGAAGGTCGGCGAGGGAGCGGATCGAGCGCGCCGCGTCGGTGAGCTGCGGGAGCAGTCGATCGAGCTCCCGGTTGAACTTCGACGTGTCGCCGTAGCCCTTGTCGACCGAGCCGATCAGGCGATTGGCCTTGGTGACGGCCTCCTGCAGCTGCTGGGCGATGTCGGGCAGGCGTTTCAGCGCCGGCGTTCCATCGACGTCGAGTTTGCGGGCGATGTCCTGCACGTCGATCATCGCCTTCTCGAGAGCCACCAGCGTTGCCTTGATCTGCGGCCCGTTCACCATCTGGTCGATGCCGACGGAGGCGCCGACCAGGCTGTTGCCGATCTTGTCGAAGTCGATGCGGTTGATCTTGCTCAGGAGCTCGCTGGCCGAGGTGGTGATGCTGTCGAAGCCGCCCAGCTCGACAGCCGGGATCACATAGTGGCCGTCTTCCTCGGTGAGTTCGCCGGGCTTGGGATCGGCGAGGACCTCCAGCGAGATGACCTTCTGCGGGCTGATCAGGCTCGGCGCCTGCAGAGTCGCGCGCAGTCCGCGCTTGATCATCTCCTCGGCGACGTTGATGGGCTCCATTCCCCGGGTCTTTGCGAGGTTGCTCACCCTGCCGGACTCGACGCGATAATGGATCGGCGCGACGATGCGGTCGGTCTTGGGATCGTAAACCAGCCCGACACGGGTCACTTCGCCGATCTTGAGGCCGTGGAACCTCACTTCGGACCCCTCGGTCACGCCGGCGACCGACCCCGGAAAATAGGAGATCAGCTTGATCTGCTGGCCGAAGCCCGCGGACTTGGCCTCTTCGAGGTTGGCGTAGAGCTTGAAACGATGATCGGCCTGACTGATCGGGGCGGTCGAATCGTGTGCCGTATCGAAGGCGATGCCGCCCAGCAAGATGGCCCGCAGCGACTCCATCTGGATGTTGACGCCGTTGGCACCCAACGAGACCGAGAGGCCGGACGCGTTCCAGAAGTTTGAATCGTCGCGCACGTAGCGGTCGTACGGTGCCCGCACGAAAGCATGTATGGCGACCCGGCTGGCAAGGTCGTGCAGGTCCCATCCGAGCACCGTCCCGACCTCGATGTCGCGGAAGAAGATCGGCGCACCGAGGCTGATCGATCCCAGCCGCCTGGAGTCGAGCCGAAAGGTCGTTCCCTTGACCGAGGCCTGGAGAATGGGCGGGTCTTCCTGGCCGACGAACTCACGTTTTGCGGCGCCCGATTCGGAGGACGGCCGCATGCCGATGTAGGAGCCCGACAGGATGGTCTCGAGGCCGGAAATATTGCCGGCGAAGAGCTGCGGCTTCACCACCCAGAAGATGGTCTTGTCGGTGAGCAGCGGTTCGGCTTCCTTCACCGTCTCGATCGTCACCAGCACCTTCGACAGGTCGGGCGGGATGGTGATGGTCTTGACCGTCCCCATGACGACGTTGCGGTACTTGAGCTGCGACTGGCCGGCCGTGAGGCCGGCGGCCGTGTCGAACGACACGGTGATCATCGGGCCGCGCTTGGAGAAGGCGTCCCACGCCAGCCATCCGGCGATGAGCGCCGTCGCGATGGGCACCAGCCAGACCAGCGGGAAACGGCGGCGGCGTCGAACAGGAGCCGCCCCAACGGCGCTCTGCGCACCGGGTTTCGCCGTGGCCGGGGTCCCGGAAACCGATCCGGGCGGGGCTTGATCTGTCATCGTACCTCGTTCGGCCCGCGGTCAGACGGGACGTTCAGCGTTCCCGGTCGTCGATGTCGCGGGCCAGGACCTCGCGCTTGCCGACATGGTTCGCTGCACTAACCACGCCCTCGCGCTCCATGCGCTCGACGATGCGGGCGGCCCTGTTATAGCCGATCTGGAGGTAACGTTGGATGAAAGACGTGCTGCATTTGCGCTCGCGGGCCACCAGCGCGATCGCCTGGTCGTAGAGCTGGTCGCTCTCGCCCTCCTCCGCGTCGCCCGGCAAGCCGCTCCCCGAGCCCTCGCCGTCGGGGTCATCGGTGACCGACTCGATGTAGGCCGGCGCGCCTTGGGCCCGCAGATGGCGGACCACCTCCTCGACCTCGCCGTCGCTGACGAAGGGGCCATGGACGCGGGCGATCTTGCCGCCGCCGGCCATGTAGAGCATGTCGCCCTGCCCCAGCAGCTGCTCGCCCCCCTGCTCGCCCAGGATGGTGCGGCTGTCGATCTTGGACGTCACCTGGAAGGAGATTCGGGTCGGGAAGTTGGCCTTGATGGTACCGGTGATGACGTCGACCGACGGCCGCTGGGTGGCCATCACGACGTGGATCCCGGCCGCGCGCGCCATCTGGGCCAGGCGCTGCACCGTCGCCTCGATCTCCTTGCCCGCGACCAGCATCAGGTCGGCCATCTCGTCGATGATGACGACGATGAAGGGCAGCGGGCTCAGGTCCATCTCTTCGTCTTCGAAGATGGGCTTGCGCGTCTCGGGATCGATGCCGGTCTGGACCTTGCGGGTCAGCACGCCGCCCTTTCGGGCCGTCTCGGCGAGCTTCTCGTTGTAGCCCGCGATGTTGCGCACGGCGACCGCGCTCATGGCGCGATAGCGGTCCTCCATCTCGCGCACCACCCACTTCAGGGCGACGATCGCCTTGCGCGGCTCGGTGACGACGGGCGTCAGCAGATGCGGGATGTCCTGGTAGACGCTGAGTTCCAGCATCTTCGGGTCGATCATGATGAAGCGGCACTGATCCGGCGTCAGCCGGTAGAGCAGCGAAAGGATCATGGTGTTGACCGCCACCGACTTGCCCGAGCCGGTGGTGCCGCCGATCAGCAGATGCGGCATGCGGGCGAGGTCGGCGATGACCGGATCACCGCCGATATCCTTGCCCAGCGCCAGCGGCAGGCCGAGGCGCAAATCCTCGTAGTGCTTGGTCGACAGCAGTTCGCGCAGGAACACCGTTTCGCGCTTGGCGTTGGGCAGCTCGATGCCGATGACGTTGCGGCCGGGCACGGTGGCGACGCGCGCCGAGACCGCACTCATCGAGCGGGCGATGTCGTCGGCAAGACCGATGACGCGGCTCGACTTGGTGCCGGGCGCGGGTTCGAGCTCGTAGAGGGTCACGACCGGTCCCGGCCGCACCTTCACGATCTGTCCCTTGACGCCGAAATCCTCGAGCACCGTCTCGAGCAGGCGCGCATTCTGCTCCAGCGCCTCCTCGTCGATCTTGGGCTGGGCGTTGACCCGCGACGGCAGCGACAGGATGTCGAGCGGCGGCAGCTGGTAATGGGCCCCGAGGGCCAGCTCGCGCTGTCCAGCCTTGGCGGCGCGCTTGCCCTGCGGCGCGGCCGACTTGCGCGGCACGATCTTCACGGCCGCAGGGGTAGGCGGCGCGGCCACCGGCTGCTCGACGTCGAGCGCATTGTCGGGCGCGAACGGATTGTCGTCGGTCTCCTCGTCCACCAGCTCTTCGGCGACAGGTGCGGGCGGGGGCTCGACGGCAACCGGCGGCGGCGCCTCGAACTCCTCGTCGGCAACCGGCTGGCGATAGTGTGCCGGCGCCGGCGGCGACGCGGCTTCATACCCGCCGAAGCCCGGCTCGATGCGTTCCGCCGGCGCGGCGGACGCCGGCGCGGAGCGGCGCATGAAGGGCTCGATCCGCAGGCCGCCGGTCAGGCGACTGAGGAAGGTGCGTTCCTGCACGCTTGAAGGCGCAGGCTCGTCCAGCACCGGCGAGTGCATGCGAAGACCGCCCGGCGCCTCCGGGATGTCGTCGGCCGGCCGCTCGATCGGGGCATAGGGCGCATCGACCATGAGCGAATCGCGCGCCGGCAGCACCGCGCCTTCCTCGGGAATCTGCTCGTAGCGGGTCTCGAACCGCGCCGGATCGTACTGGCTGGCGTCGATCTCGCCCGGAATCTCGGCATAGCCGATATGGGGCGCCGGCGGCTCGTTCTCGTCCTCGAGCGCCTGCGGCTTGCCGCGCCACAGGTCCACGGCCGCCCGCATGCCCCAGGCGACCCACAGGAAGGGCGCGCGCAGGATGCGGAAGATCAGCGGCAGATCGGTGCGGTTCATACCGAGCGCCGGGGCCATCGCGATGAATGCGAGGGCAGCCGCACCGGGCTCGATGAACGTGAGGGCGCCGCCACTCGAATGGGTGAGCACCAGTTCGCGGAAGCGGCCGACCAGTGCGAGGCCGACCAGCCCGCCCGGGCCGGCATGGGTGGCGGCACCGCCGACATCGCCCAGGCCCACACAGGCCACGCTCATCATCAGCAAGGCCAGCAGCAGCAGCGAGAGACGCAGCCCGAAGAAGCCGAGATGGTGAGTGCGCACCATGCGCACGCCCCAGGTGATGAAGGCGACCGGGGCGAGGATGATGGCGAGACCGAAGGTCTGCAGCAGCAGGTCCGAGATATAGGCGCCGGGCAGGCCGAGCAGGTTGTTGGGTGCGCGCGCCGTAGCGTGATTGAGCGAGGGATCGCCGGGGCTGTAGGTGAACAGCGCCATCATCAGCGCCAGGCCGAAGCCTGCGGTCGCGACACCGACGATCTCCATCATGCGGCGTCGCAGGAAATCGCGCCCGCCCTCCGGCAGGATGGAGGTCCTGGGCTGCAACGCTGAAGAGAGGCTCAGCATGGCCATGCGCGACTGCGCTCCCTAGAGAACGGACGCGAGGCGCTGAAGCCCCTCGCGGGTGGTCTTCTCGTCATGCACCAGCGCCACGCGGATGTAGCGCTGCGAAATGTTGATCCCGTTGGTCTCGCGGCAGGCATAGGCGCCCGGCAGCACCTTGACGTGCGCCTCGCCCCACAGTTTGCGCGTGGCTTCCTCGCCGTCGCCGACGTCGAGCCACAGGAAGAAGCCGCCGCCCGGCGTGTAGTAGGAGAAGCGGTTATGCAGGATCTGTTCGGCGATCCGGAAATTCTTCACGTACCATTCGCGCGTCTGGACCGGATGCGTCTCCTCGCGCCACAGCGCGGCCGACGCCTTCTGGACGGCGAACGGAATTTGCGGGCCGCCATAGCTGCGCCAGCGCAGCACCATCGCGACCAGCTTCGGATCGCCGGCCATGAAGCCCGAGCGCAGGCCGGCCGCGTTCGACCTCTTCGAGAGCGAATGGAAGACCGCGAGATTGCGGAACGGATCCTTGCCGCCGGTCTCGTCGATCTCCAGGGCCGCTTCGAGCGCACCCGGCGGCGGCGCCCCGGTGTAGATTTCGGCGTAGCACTCGTCGACGGCCAGCACCGTATCGTACTTGCGGCAGAGCTTCAGGAGCTTCTGCAGATAGTCCTTGCTGGCGATCGCCCCCTGCGGATTGGCCGGCGAACAGAGATAGACGACCGACATCCGCCGCCAGGTCGCTTCATCGAGGCTCTCATAGTCCGGCAGGAAGCCGTTCGAGGCTTCGGCGTTGACCAGCAGCGGCTCACCCCCCGACAGGACCGCTCCGCCCAGATAGGCCTGGTAGAAGGGATTGGGCAGCGCGACGATCGGCTTGCCCCCGCCCTTCTCCTGCGGCGTCGCCACCGTGGAGATGATGTAGACCCCTTCCTTGCTGCCGGCCGTCGGATGGACATGCAGATTGGGATCGAGCAGCCCCTGCGGCAGCTTGTAACGGCGGGTCAGCCACTCGCAGATCGCAAGGTTGAGGTCGGGCAACCCCTGGTTCGGCGGATAGCGGTTCCAGCCATCGACTTCGTCGATCACGATCTGCCGCGCGAAAGCGGGCATCGCGCCCTGCGGCTCGCCGACCGACATGTTGATCATCGACAGGTGTGCCGGCGGCGTGATTGGAGCGATCAGGGCGTTCAATCGCGCAAAGGGAAAGTCTGTCAGCGTCTCGGTCAGGCGCGGATTGAACATCTCGTATCCAGTGGCCGAACCGGCCGAACAAAATAAAGGTGCCAACCGAACGGCCAGCCTATTGCCACATTCTATGGAACAAATTTGCCAATCACAACAATGGAATAGGCTTGTTTCTTGAGACAAAGGAAGGGTTTGCGTCCCTTCCCCGTGCGACCACAAGCGGTAGTCGGCCATGACGCCGCACGGCCGATGGAATTGCCTATTCTCTAGTCAACTATGTCGCGGTTAGAGGGCGTTGGAACCCGACTCGCCGGTGCGGATGCGCACCGCCTGCTCGACTGGCGTGACGAAGATCTTGCCGTCGCCGATCTTGCCGGTATGGGCCGCCTTCTGGATGGCTTCCACCGCCCGCTCGACCTGGCCGTCGTCGACCACGATCTCGATCTTCACCTTGGGCAGGAAGCTCACGAGATATTCGGCACCGCGATAGATCTCGGTCTGGCCCTTCTGGCGGCCGAAGCCCTTGACCTCGCTCACCGTCAGACCCGACACGCCGACGCCGGTCAGCGCGTCGCGCACCTCGTCGAGCTTGAACGGTTTGATGATGGCGGACACGAGCTTCATCTGATTTCCCCTCCGGCCTTCCGGCATTGGCTCCCAGACTGGCCCGCCGCGTTCGCGGCGTCAAACGCCGGACAGAAAGCGGGCCCGGCGAGAGGCTCGCCGGGCCCGAGGGTCCGCCGCGACACGGTGCGGCGGATGAGAGGGAACCAGGAGGAGAGAGGGGTTCCCGATCTCGAGGAGGAGACGGTCCTAGTGGATCGTCTCGCCGTGCAGGTTGATGTCGAGGCCCTCGATCTCTTCCTCGTTCGTCACACGCAGCCCGATCAGGGCATCGACGACCTTGAGGATGATGAAGGTAGCGACGGCGCACCAGGCGATGCAGACCAGCGAGCCCCAGAGCTGCGTCAGGACCTGGCCGGCGTTGCCGTCGATCAGTCCCTTCTTGCCCTCGCCGCCGATCACTTCCACGGCGAACACGCCGGTCAGGATGGCGCCAACGAAGCCGCCGATGCCGTGCACGCCGAACGCGTCGAGCGAGTCGTCGTAGCCCATCGCCTTCTTGAGGCCGGTGGCACCCCAGAAGCAGACCAGGCCGGCGACGATGCCGATGGCCAGCGCACCCATCGGCGTCACGAAGCCCGAAGCCGGTGTGATCGCAACGAGGCCGGCGACCGCACCCGAGATGATGCCGAGGACCGACGGCTTGCCGCGCGTCACCCACTCCGCGAACATCCACGCCATGGCCGCCGCAGCCGCGGCGAACTGAGTGACCGCCATCGCCATGCCGGCATTGGGGCTGGCGCCGACGGCCGAGCCGGCGTTGAAGCCGAACCAGCCCACCCACAGGAGGGCGGCGCCGATCACCGAGTAGACCAGGTTGAACGGCGCCATGTTCTCGGTGCCGAAGCCCTTGCGCTTGCCGATGACGAGCGCGCAGACGAGGCCCGCGACACCGGCGTTGATGTGCACGACCGTGCCGCCGGCATAGTCGAGGACGCCCCAGTCGCCGAGGAATCCGCCGCCCCACACCCAGTGAGCGATCGGCGCGTAGACGATCAGCGACCACAGGGCCATGAACCACATCATGGCCGAGAATTTCATGCGCTCGGCGAAGGCGCCGGCGATCAGGGCCGGCGTGATGATGGCGAAGGTGAGCTGGAAGGTCATGAAGACGGTCTCGGGGATCGTCTTGGCGAGGTCATGCACGCCATCGAGGGTGAGGCCCGACATGAAGATGCGGCTGAGGCCGCCGACGAGCGAGCTGCCGGGCGTGAAGGCCAGGCTGTAGCCGACGATCAGCCACAGGACGGAGATCATGCAGGTGATGGCGAAGCTCTGCATCACCGTCGACAGGACGTTCTTCTTGCGGACCATGCCGCCGTAGAACAGCGCGAGACCCGGAATGGTCATCATCAGAACGAGCGCCGTCGAGGTCAGCATCCACGCCGTGTCGCCGGTATCGAGCTTGGGCGCCGCTGCCGGAGCAGGCGTCGCGGCGGCCTGGGCCAGCGCAAGCGCGGGCAGAAGCAGCACCGCGGCCGCCCCCGCGCCCGCCAGCACCGAATTGGTCTTGAACTTCATCGTTGTCCCCTGATTCTCGAGTTGATTCTGGTGTCGGATCACAGAGCTTCGATACCGGACTCACCGGTGCGGATCCGGATCGCCTGCTCGACCGGCAGGACGAAGACCTTGCCGTCGCCGATCTTGCCGGTGCCCGCCGCCTTGCGGATTGTCTCGACGGCGCGCTCGACCAGAATGTCGTCGATCACGACCTCGATCTTCACCTTTGGCAGGAAGCTCACGGCGTACTCCGCGCCGCGATAGATTTCGGTCTGGCCCTTCTGGCGGCCGAACCCCTTCACTTCGCTTACGGTCAAGCCCTGGATACCGAGCGCCGTCAGGGCATCCCTGACCTCGTCCAGCTTGAAGGGTTTGAAGATTGCCACGATCATTTTCATTTGCGCCTATCCTCCAACGGGCGGCACGCCCGCCCCCAAAGTTCAATTCGACGTGAGCAAGGGTCGTGCCAAAACAAACACAACAAATTGCACGTTCGTTTTTGGCACGCTGCTTGCTGGGAATGGGGCGGAAACAAGTCATAAGTCTTTGGGGGTGGTCGTGTTGCTTAAAAAATCCGCTGTTCTGGCTACTTCGCTGATCACAATCTATGCAACCAGCGCTGCTCATGCACAGGGCACGCCAGATCCGCAGACCGTCACGGTCACGCAGGATCAGCAGACGGCTCAGGGTACGCCCGATGCCGCGACCACGCCGGCGACACCGGAGAAGGAGACCTGGAAGGCTCCGTTTGGCGGCAGCTTCACTGCCGGCCTGGCTGTTCTGAACGAGTACTCCTACCGCGGTATCTCGCAGACCCAGCGCCAGGTCGCCGTCCAGGCTTCGCTCGGCTATGAGACCCCCACTGTCAGCGAGAAGATTCCGCTGAGCGCCTATGTCGGCGCCTGGGGCTCGAACGTCGACTTCCCCAACACCGGCACCTGGGCAGAAGTCGACCTCGTCACCGGCCTCAAGCTCAAGCTCCTCGACGACAAGCTCACCTTCGACCTCGGCTACATCCGCTACAACTATCTCGGCGCGCCCTCGAACCTGTTCTACGACTTCAACGAATTCGGCCTCGTCGCCGGATACGATTTCGGCGTCGCCCAGCTCAGCGCCGCCGTCCGCTACAGCCCCAACTTCTTCGCCAACTCCGGCAACGCCTGGTACAAGTGGGCCTCGCTCACCGTTCCCATGCCGTTCCTCCACGTCAATGAGAACGTGGCCTTCAAGGCCTTCGGCACGATCGGCAACCAGTATGTCGAGCGCTTCACGAACTACGGCATCCCCAGCAACAATTACTGGGACTGGCAGCTCGGCCTCGTCGTCTCGGTCTACGGCTTCGACCTCTCCGCCGCCTACACCGGCACGAACCTGAGCGTTCAGGACTGCCTCGGCACCCAGAACTGCGCCAGCCGCGTCATCGTCGGTATCTCGAAGACGTTCTGATCGTCAGGTCATCGACCTCGATCATCCGATCCATGCAGCCATAGAGGGTTGCCGCCCTGCGGGGCGGCTGCCATCTATGGTTCATGGATAGCCGCCCCTCCGATCCTGTCCCCGCGCACTCCGCGCCGTTCGACCTCGCCGTCGTGGGCGCGGGCCTCAACGGCAGTCTTCTGGCGCTGGCCGCCGGCGAGTCGGGCCTGTCGACGGCCCTGATCGACCGAGTCCCACTCGCCGCACTGGCCGAAGCCGCCTACGACGGCCGTACCACCGCCCTCGCCTACACGAGCCAGCGCCTGTTCGCAGCGCTCGGCCTCTGGGACGATGTGGCGCCCCACGCCGAGCCGATCCGCGACATCCGGATTTCGGATGCGGGGCATGATGGCCGCGCGAGCCCGTTCTTTCTCCATTTCGATCATCGCGAGGCTGCCGAGGATCCCGAGACGGCGGCGCCGATGGGTTGGATCGTGGAGAATCGGTTCCTGCGCGCGGCCCTGCTGCGCCGGCTCGCCACCTGCACCAAGGTGGAACTCGTGTCGCCCGACGAGGTGGTCGAAACCGAGCGCGGGCCGGCGCGCGCCGGCCTTACGCTGAAGAGCGGCCGGCGACTCTCCACCCGACTGATAGCCTCGGCCGAGGGGCGCCTCGGGTCGATGCGCGAAGAGGCCGGCATCGGCGCCCGCAGCTGGTCGTACGAGCAGATCGCCATCGTCCTCGTGGCGCACCATGACGAGCCCCATCGCGGCGTCGCCCAGGAAAAGTTCCTGCCCGGCGGTCCCTTCGCCATCCTGCCGATGACGGACGGCCCGGCGGGCGAGCATCGCTCGTCGATCGTGTGGACCGAACGGTCCGATCTCGCGCGCCGCCTGCTCGAACTCGACGAACCGCGCTTCCAGGCGGAGTTCGCGCGTCGGTTCGGCGACCATCTCGGGCCGGTCGTGGCCGCGGGACCGCGCTGGTCCTATCCGCTGCGGCTCGTCCATGCCGAGCGCTACATCGACACCCGCCTGGTACTGGTGGGCGACGCCGCGCACGGCATTCATCCCATCGCGGGCCAGGGCTACAATCTCGGCGTACGGGACATCGCGGCGCTGGTCGAGGTGATGATCGACGCCAAGCGCCTCGGCCTCGACGTCGGCGCGGCCGATACGCTGGAGCGCTACGCGCAATGGCGCCGGTCCGACAACCTCACCATGGTCGCCGCCACCGACCTGCTCAATCGCCTGTTCTCCAACGACATCGCGCCGCTCCGCCTGGTGCGCGATGCCGGTCTCGCCGCCGTGAACCGCGTCCCGGCGCTGCGGAAATTCTTCGTCCGCCACGCGATGGGCCTGGTCGGCGACCTGCCCAAGCTGATCCGGGGCGAGCGGCCCTAGACTCGCCCCGATACGAGCCCTATCTCAGGGGCCAATCTCAAGGACATTTCCATGGCCACCGTACAGACCTCGGCGCAAGTGCCCGTCACCGTGCTCACCGGCTATCTCGGGGCTGGCAAGACCACCCTGCTGAACCGCATCCTGAGCGAGCAGCACGGCAAGAAATACGCCGTCATCGTGAACGAGTTCGGCGAGCTGGGCGTCGACAACGACCTCGTGGTGAATGCCGACGAGGAAGTCTTCGAGATGAACAACGGCTGCATTTGCTGCACCGTGCGCGGCGACCTGATCCGCATCATCGAAGGGCTGATGAAGCGCAAGGACAAGTTCGACGGCATCCTGGTCGAGACGACCGGCCTCGCCGATCCGGGTCCTGTCGCGCAGACCTTCTTCACCGACGAAGACGTGAAGGCCAGGACGCGGCTCGATGCCATCGTCACCGTGATCGACGCCAAGCACTTCTTCGGCCAGCTCGAACAGGGCAGCGAGGCCGAACAGCAGGTGGCTTTCGCCGACGTGATCCTACTCAACAAGACCGACCTGGTGAGCGCCGACGAGCTCGCAAAGGTCGAGGACAGGATTCGCGGCATCAACCGCTACGCCCGCATCTTCCACACGCAAAACAGCCAGATCGGCCTCGACGCCATCCTCGACAAGGGCGCGTTCGACCTCGCCCGCATCCTCGAGTTCGAGCCCGACTTCCTGCACAGCGGCCACGACCATCATCACGAGGACGAGGTCCGCAGCCTGTCGATCACCGCCGACCGGCCGGTCGATCCCGACAAGTTCCAGAAGTGGATGGGTGCGCTGCTGCAGATCAAGGGCGCCGACATCTTCCGCAGCAAGGGCATCCTCGCGATCGACGGCGCGCCGCGCCGCTACGTCTACCAAGGCGTCCACATGATGATGGACAGCGCCTGGGGCACGCAATGGAAGGACGGCGAGAAGCGGTCGAGCAAGCTGGTCTTCATCGGCCGCAACCTCGACGGCGACAACCTGCAGCGCGCCTTCGAAGACTGCCTGAAGTAGGACCGTGAAGATCGATCTCGCCAACCCGGCCTGGCAGCAGACGCTGCCGCCGGCCCGCTCCGTCGCCACCGACGCTCCGGTCGCCGCCTGCGCCTTCAACCGCGACGGCACGACCGTCGCCTTCGCGCTGGGCGATGGCGTCGTCCGCGTCCTGCCCGCCGACGTCAAGGCTGCCGCGCCCGACGCGGCGGCGCCGCTGCACAAGGGCGTGGTGCTGGCGCTGGTCGGCGATCCGGCCGGCGACGGCTTCGTGAGCGGCGGCGACGATGGCCGCGTGCTACGCATCGCAGCGGACGGCACATCGACCGAACTGCTGGCGCAGAAGGGCAAGTGGTTCGAGCATCTCGTTGCCCACAAGACGGGGGCGGTCGCCGGGTCGGCGGGCAAGAGCATGTTCCTGTTCCGCGACGGCGAGGTCCGTGAGTTCGGTCCGCATCCCAGCACGGTGGCCGCTCTCGATTTCAGCAAGGACGGCAGCCGGGTCGCCTGCGCGCACTACGGTGGCATCACGGTTTGGAGTCTGAGCAAGGACGTCACCCTGCCGCCGCGGCGCTTCGCCTGGCAGGGCAGTCATGTGGCGTTGCGCTGGAGCACCGACGGCAAGTTCATCGCCACCGGCACGCAGGAAAACGACATTCACGTCTGGCGCGTGGCCCAGGCCACCGACATGCGCATGCAGGGCTATCCGGCGAAGGTGAAGTCGCTGTCGTGGACCGCCGACTCGCGTTTCCTCTACACCTCCTCGCAGCCGGTCTTCACGGCCTGGCCGTTCGCCGGCAAGGGTCCCGAAGGCAAGCCGCCGCTGCAGTTCGGCGACGAGGGCGCCGGCCTCATGACCGTGGTCGCGGCGCATCCGGCGGCCGAGTTCGTGGCCGGCGGCTACGATTCCGGTGAGCTGCAGCTCGGCGACATCCGGACCAGGCGCTCGGTCGTGCTCAAGATGGCCGACGGATCGGCCATCACCTGCCTCGCCTGGTCGCCCGACGGTTTCAAGCTGGCCGTCGGCAACGACCGCGGCGACCTGCTGACGATCGATTTGCGCAGATAGACCCGCTTCTCCTGCTTGTCCCTCCGCCACGGGCGACGCGTTACGGTTGTCGGGCCCGCGCGAGGGCTTCCGGATAGATCTCGAGCGGAACAATCTTCAGGTCGATCGCCTGCCGTGCATGTTCGGAGGTCATGTCGAGATCGGCCCACGCATCGCCTGGAGTCTTCCGGAAGACCGGCAGGCTGCGGTGAACCCATTGCCAGTAGATGAGCATGTCCATCTCCGGCGTGTTCATCTTCGGCGCGATCCCTTCGAGGTGGTGCTTCAGATCCGCGCGGGGTTGGTAGTTTTGAGGCTCTTGCCAGGGCATTTCGCTCTCCAAAGTAGAGTCGTTGTCGGGTTCCAGGGCTCAGGTGCATCCGCTTTTCAGCCGGACATCGGGGGCATCAGGGCCCGTTGGCGGGATCGTCGACCGGGCTGAGCTGCCCGGGAGCAGCGCCTCCGGCGCTGATCGCGATCAGGTCTTTGAAGCTGAAACTGTCGGCAGCGCCGGGGAGGATGAGGCCGTTGAGGGGCTGCCCGAGACGCCACTGCCGGTTGCGCGACAGGATGCTTTCGGGATCGCCCTGGAGCAGGCCGATGAACGTCTCGGCGACGATCCGACTGCCGAGCGGACCGAGATGCGCGCCGCCATGGAGCACATGCGCTTCCTTCAGGATATAGTACCAGAGCGGTGTGCTCTCATGCAGGCCGTGCCTCCTCGCGGCTCTGCCATCTTCGCTCGTCGGATCACCGATCTGCTCAGGCGTGAGCGGCGGGATGCCCATGAAATTCGCGAGGTCCTGGGCTGACGGCAGCCTCATCTTCACGCCGCGCCGCAGGTTCATGACCGCGAGACTGCGCAGCGCCTTCTCCTGCGGCGTCGCGGGCGGCACCGGCGGCGGCCGGCCGATTTCGTGCAGCGCCGGCGCGAGGTAGGGATCGATATTGCGGCTGAAATTGAGCGGCACGCCGGCCACACCGAAATCGACGAAGCGGCGCCAGTCGATGAT
The DNA here is from genome assembly GCF_965227665.1 of Reyranella sp. GTDB lineage: Bacteria > Pseudomonadota > Alphaproteobacteria > Reyranellales > Reyranellaceae > Reyranella. The sequence goes on along the minus strand of NZ_OZ245767.1, from coordinate 3,676,920 downwards.
CCAGTCCGACGGCAAAGTTGGCTTGTTGGATGGCAGGGGGCCAATCGTGCCGAGATTGCCGGACTTCCCCGTGAAGTCGAAGAGCTGCCTGAAAGTCGCGGGATTGAATATCCGGTTGTGGCTGTATTTTTCCCGCACCATCGAATGACCGAGCCGATAGGCGGCGACGGAGAATTCGACCGGCATATAGGGCTGTCCGTAGTTTCCGAAGGTCTCGAACCGGAAGAACCGCCGGCCATCGCGCAGCACGGCCTCGACGTCGTTGACGTCGCAGATCTTCGTCAGAAAATCACGAATCACCATGGCCTGGTAGAGATCGACCACAGCCCGGCGAGCCGCGTCGAAGAGATCGTCGTCAGCGACGGTTCCCGCAAGCCGGTCGACGATCGCGTTGTGGAAACGCAGGAACGCGACATGTGTCTGCGCGACGAGCAGGTTCTCGTCGTTTCGCTCGTCGCCGATGATCGCCATGCCCTGCTGGTCTCGCGGCAGATCGTGCGGCAGCTCCGCTTTGATCTTCTCCTTGCCTCCAATGGTGGTCTTGCCAAGCAAAAGCTTGGCGCGGCCTCGGCTGTGGCGGTCATACAGCGACGGCTGCACCAGCGGCCCCAGGCCGTAGACACTGTCGAGATCGAGGCGCGGCGTCCGAAAGTTCGTGATGGTCGTCGGATCCTGAGACACCTCTGTCAGGGTCGTCGTGTCGAGCGTGATGTCATGATCGATGAACTGGCCGAGATAGGTGAAGCCGGCCGGTATGTTGCGGTTGTCTCCCGCCGCATCGGCCATCCTCGTGTCGACCATGGCGAGACCGAGATCGATCAGCGCCTCGTCGGGCGCGGCGAACGGCGTCGCGAGTTCCGGCACCATGCGGCCGAAGCGGCCAGCTCGGAACGACGTACCGAGCGGCGGAACCACATCGTGGCGCGGCTGGTGGCCATGAGTACCTGGTTCGATGTTGGGCATGGGACCCCTCCCCTCTGTCGCGCTCGCGATGCGCGTGCGAGCGGGGGAAGTCTCCAGCCATGCGGCCTCTGGCGATGTGGCGTTTCCCACATTCCAGGAAATTCTTGCGAGCTAGTGCGGGGATGCCGGCGTTGCGACCGGATCCATGTCTTGCGTCTCGCGAAGGCGTCGCCGAAGAGTTTCGGCCAACCTGCGCAGGTCTTCGCCGGCGCAGGTGATCGAGGTCGGTCCCTAGCCTATCCGCGCCGCACCAGCGCGCGATGGGAGATCAGGCAGAGGATGCCCGCGATGCCCATCGCGGTCGTCATCGGTGCGATCGTGCCATCGAAGGTCTGCCCGACGATGGCGCCGAAGATCGCGCCGGCCCCGAACGTCATGACGCCCATCAGCGACGACGCCGTGCCGGCCATGTGCGGGTAGTGCTGCATCGCCATGGCCGTCGAATTGGGCGCAATCAGGCTCAGTGTCGCGATCTGGAAGACGAAGCAGACCAGAAAGGGCCACAGGCCGATCGTGCCGTACCGTGCCTCGATCCAGCCCATGACCATCGCCGCCGCGCCGGACACGGCCGGAACGATCACCGCAAAGCGCAGGATTCGCCCTGCCCCCAGGAGGCGCACGAACCGCGCATTGAACAGGCTGCCGATGGTCATGAAGACCACCATGCCGCCGAACACCACGCCGTAGAAGCGGGGTGAAATCCCGTAGCGCTCGATGAAGACGAACGGCGATCCCGAGATGTACGAGAACAGGGCGGCGAACATGAAAGACGAGGTCAGCGCGTAGCCCATGAAGGTGCGCGTGCCAAGCAACTCCCCGAACCGCTTCAGGATCTGGGTGAAGACCAGCGGCTGGCGATACTCCGGCTTCAGCGTCTCGGGCAGTTGGAACCATGCGACGACGAAGGCAATCACACCGGCGGACGCGAGCACCCAGAAGATGGCACGCCAACCGGCAAACCACATCACCTGGCCACCGATCACCGGCGCCAGCATCGGCGCGATGGAGGTGCAGGCCATCATCAGCGACATGGCGCGCGCGGCGTGATCCTTTTCAGCCAGGTCGCGTACCATCGTGCGTGCCAGCACGACGCCGCCGCAGGCGGCGAGGCCCTGCAGGAAACGCAGCGTGATGAGATGGCCTGCCGCCGCCGCAAACGCACAACCGATGCTCGTCAGCACATAGACAACGAGGCCGATCAGGATGACCGGGCGGCGGCCGAACCGGTCGCCCGCGGGACCATAGAAGACCTGCCCCACGCCGAAGGCGATCATGAAGGCCGACAGGGTGAGCTGGATGTCGCCCGCCGAGGATTGGAGGTCGACCGCGATCACCGGCAGGGCCGGCAGGTACATGTCGATCGAAAGCGGGGTGAAGGCCGACAACAGCGCCAGCACCGCCAGGAGGAGCGGCGACAGGGTCGGACGAGTCGTGGTGTTCATTGCGCGGTGGCTCTACAGGCATCCATGGCATCCCGCCATGCTATAAGCGGACCATGACATCGCTGCCTGACCTGTCAGAAACGCAGATCCGCCGTTACGCGCGACATATTGTGCTGGCGGAGATCGGCGGCATCGGCCAGTCGAAGCTGATCGCCGCGAAGGTTCTGGTCATTGGCGCGGGCGGCCTCGGCGCACCCCTCCTGCAGTATCTGGCTGCCGCCGGAATCGGCACGCTGGGTGTGATCGACCATGACACGGTCGATCTGTCGAACCTGCAACGGCAGGTGATTCACCGCACGTCCGACATAGGTATCTCCAAGGTCGAAAGCGCACGCCGTGCGCTGGCAGAGATCAACCCGGAAGTGCGCGTACAGACGCACGATGAGCGCCTCACCTCGGCGAATGCCGAGCGCATCATCGAGGGCTACGACATCGTCGCCGATGGCAGCGACAACTTCGCCACCCGCTATCTGCTCAACGACGCCTGCTACGGGCTGCGCAAGACGCTGGTCTCGGCGGCCATCCTGCGCTTCGACGGCCAGATCTCGACCTACAAGGCCTGGCAGGGCGCCGGACATCCCTGCCTGCGCTGCCTCTTTCCCGAGGCTCCGTCGGAAGACGCCGTGCCGAGCTGCGCGCAGGCAGGCGTGCTGGGCGCGCTGGCCGGCACCCTGGGCACCCTGCAGGCCACCGAAGTGGTGAAGGAGATCCTGGGCGCCGGCCGCTCGCTCTCGGGCTCGCTCCTGCTCTACGACGCGCTCAATGCCTCCTTCGAGACGCTGTCGGTGGCCAAGCGGCCTGGCTGCCCAACCTGCGGCGATGGCTCCGGGGCGAGCGCATGAGCGCGGGCGGCGTCTCCGTCATCCTGCGTTCCGACGATTACGAGAGCGTTCACTACGGCCTGGCGCTGGCCGCAGCGGCGGTGGCCGTCAACAAGCCGGCCGTCCTGTTCTTCACCATGGGCGGCATCCGCGCCCTGCAGGGCTCGCCCCCGCCGCTCCGGGACTGGGATCGTGACGCGGGCAACCGCGCGCGCGGCGTCGGCGACTTCGAGACGCTGCTGCAGGCCTCAGTCGAGCTTGGCGCGCGGCTGATCGTATGCGAAATGGGCCTGCGGTCGCTCGACATCGATCGTGCGAGCCTGCGCGCCGACGTGCCCTTCACGGTCGCCGGCATCGTCACCTTGCTGGAAGAGACCAAGCCGGGCATGCACCTGGTTTCACTGTGATTCTGTGGGAGACTTCATGACATCCGCTACCTTCGACGTGCTGGGAATCGGCAACGCCATCGTCGACGTCATCTCGCGGTCCGATGAGGCCTTCCTCGGCAAGCACGGTCTGGTGAAGGGCAGCATGATGCTGATCGACGAGGAGCGCGCCGAGCAGCTCTACGCCGGCATGGGTCCCGGCGTGGAAGTGTCCGGCGGCTCGTGCGGCAACACGATGGCCGGCATCGCCTCGTTCGGCGGCAAGGGCGCCTATATCGGCAAGGTGCGCGACGACCAGCTCGGCAAGGTGTTCGGCCACGACCTCAAGGCGACGGGTGTCTCGTTCGAGACGCCGGCCGCGACAGACGGTCCGGCCACGGCACGCTGCCTCATCCTGGTGACGCCCGACGCCCAGCGGACGATGAACACCTATCTCGGTGCCTGCACCGGCCTCGGCCCGGCAGACATCGACGCCAAACTCGTCGCCTCGGCCCAGGTCACCTATGTCGAGGGCTACCTGTGGGACGCGCCGGCCGCCAAGCAGGCGGTGCTCAAGGCTTTCGACGCCGCCCGCGCCGCGGGCCGCAAGGTCTCGATCACGCTGTCGGATTCCTTCTGCGTCCATCGCTACCGCGACGAGTTCCGCGACCTGATCCGCAACAAGGTCGACATCCTGTTCGGCAACGAGGCCGAGATCAAAGCGCTCTACGAGGTCGAAACCTTCGAGCAGGCGCTCGCGGAAGTGCGCAAGGAGGCCAAGATCGCTGCCCTCACGCGTAGCGAGAAGGGCTCGGTCGTGATCAAGGGCGACGAGACCTACGAAGTCCCGGCGGCCCCCGTCGCCAAGGTCGTCGACACGACCGGCGCCGGCGATCTCTACGCCGCGGGCTTCCTGTTCGGCTTCACCCACGGCAAGCCGCTGGCCGAATGCGCGCGCCTGGGCGGCATCGCCGCCGCCGAAGTGATCTCCCATGTCGGCGCCCGGCCGGAGCAGGCGCTGAAGGGCCTGATTTGAGCGCTGACGCACCGGCGAAGGGATGGCGGGAGTCGCTCGCGACCTACCGCCATCCGCGCGTCGTCCAGTTCCTGTTTCTCGGCTTCTCGGCCGGGCTGCCGTTCCTGCTGGTCTTCTCGACGCTCTCGGCGTGGCTACGCGAGTATGGCATCAGCCGTACCGCCATCGGCTTCATCAGCTGGATCGGCATCACCTACTCGTTCAAGTTCGTCTGGTCGCCGGTCGTCGATCGCGTGCCGCTGCCGCTGCTGACCCGCTGGCTGGGGCGACGCCGCTCCTGGATGCTGCTGGCCCAGAGCGGGATCGCGGGCGGCCTGCTCGCCATGGCGTTCTGCGACCCGCGCACCGACCTGTGGTGGATGGTCGTGTTCGCGCTGGTCGTCGCCTTCTCCTCGGCCACCCAGGACATCGCCCTCGACGCCTGCCGCATCGAGGCGACGGATGCGAGCCTGCAGGGCGCGACGGCGGCGACCTACCAGCTCGGCTACCGCATCGCCGTCCTCGCCGCCGGCGCGGGCGCCCTCTACGTGGCGCAATACGTTTCCTGGACGGCCGCCTACCAGACCATGGCGGCGCTCGGCCTCGTCGGCATCCTGACGACCCTTCTGATCTCGGAGCCGGAGCGGCGCGCCACGGCGGGAACCAGCGAGCTCGAAGGCAAGGTCGCCGCCTTCGCCGCGGGCCTCGGGACCATGCCCGATTGGGTCCGCAAGGCGCTGATCTTCGTCTACGGCGCCATCGTCTGCCCGTTCGTCGATTTCTTCGCGCGCTTCCGCTGGATGGCCGTCCTGCTGCTGCTGTTCATCGGCCTGTTCAGGCTGTCGGACATCGCCATGGGCGTAATGGCCAACCCGTTCTACATCGACATGGGCTTCAGCAAGGACCAGATCGCCGACGTCTCCAAGATCTATGGGTTCGTCATGACGATCCTGGGCGCGCTGCTGGGCGGGGCGCTGGTGTTCCGCCTCGGCGCGGCGCGGCTTCTGACGCCGGCAGTGTTCCTGATCGCGGCGAGCAATCTCACCTTCTCGTGGCTCGCCTGGGTGGGACAGCCCGACCTGACGATCCTCACCATCGCCATCAGCGTCGACAATCTGGTGGGCGGCATGTCCGGGTCGATCTTCATCGCCTTCCTGTCGGGCCTGACCAACACGGCCTACACGGCGACGCAGTACGCGCTCTTCACCTCGATCATGACCCTGCCCGGCAAGCTGCTCGGCGGATCCTCCGGGTGGGTCGTGGACAGGCTGCAGGAAGACTTCACCGCCACCCACAAGTTCGGCGGCTACGCGATCTTCTTCGTCTACACCGCGCTGCTCGGCCTGCCCGCGCTGGTCCTCGCGGCGATCGTGCGCCGTCACTTCGAAAAAGAAACCCCTCCTTCCTGACGGAAGGAGGGGTCAGTGGCTCGGCTGCGGTGTCGTGTTCCGAGCCGGGGAACCGGCCCGTTCCAGGGAGCGGGGCGTGGGGTGCCTGCAAGGAACGAGCGAGCTCTGTCTAGGCGCCCGACGCTACAAAACCGTTACTGGGCGTGTGGAAAACCCGGGGCACAACCCTGCTCCCGGCCGTGCCGCATCAACCCGGCGTCGAATCGAGGGCGTAGCCGGCGGCGCGAACCGTGCGGATCACATCGGCATGGCTGTCGCCGTTGAGCGCGATGCGCAGGCGACGAATGTGAACGTCGACGGTGCGGGCCTCGACATAGACATCCTTGCCCCACACCGAATCGAGCAGCTGTTCGCGCGAGAAGACGCGGCCGGGATGCTCCATGAAGTGCCGCAGCAGGCGGAACTCGGTGGGACCGAGATGGAGCGGCCTGCCCGCGCGCGTCACGCGATGCGCCACCAGGTCCATGACGATGTCGGCATAGGACAGCGCCTCGTCGGCCAGCGCCGGCCGGATGCGCCGCAGCACGGCCCGGATGCGAGCAATCAGCTCGGTGGGCGAGAAGGGCTTCGGGACATAGTCGTCGGCGCCGGCGTCGAGGCCACGTACGCGATCGCCTTCCTCACCGCGCGCCGTCAGCATGATGATCGGCACGTTGGCGGTCGCGGTCTGGCGGCGCAGCTGGCGGCAGACCTCGATGCCGGACATCAGGGGCAGCATCCAGTCGAGCAGGATGAGGTCGGGCACGTCCTCCTGCACGGAGCGCAGCGCCTCCTCGCCGTCATAGGCGACCGCAACCTTGAAGCCGGACTGTTCGAGGTTGTAGCGCAGCAGCTCGACCAGCGCCGTCTCGTCCTCGACGACCAGCACGTGCGGCTTCATCGTCGAGGTGTGCGCGTCACGCCGCGCAGGGCTGGTGGCGACCATCGTCACGGCGTCGGACCCGCCGCGCTGCCGGACGTGGCATACATCGCCGCGCTGCCCTTCGGCCGGTCCTCCTCGAAGCCGTGGCCGGTCGCCCGGAAACTCACCAGCTCGGCGATGTTGGTGACATGGTCGCCAGCGCGTTCGATGTTCTTGGCCATGAACATGAGATGCGTGCACCCGGTGATCGTGCGCGGATCCTCCATCATGTAGGTGAGCAGCTCGCGGAACAGGCCGGTGTAGACCTGGTCGATCTCCTCGTCGCGTTCCCACACGTCGCGGGCCTTGGCGACGTCGCCCTGGGCGAATGCGTCGAGCACATCCTTCAGCGCCGTGCGCACCAGCCGGCCCAGCCGGTCGATCCCGGCGATGGCCGAACTAGGCGCCGCGGTCTGGCTCAGCACGATGCTGCGCTTGGCGGTGTTCTTGGCATAGTCGGCGATGCGCTCGAGCGCCGCGGCGATCTTGATCGACGACAGGATGACGCGCAGGTCGACCGCCATCGGCTGGCGCAGGGCGAGCAGACGCACGGTCTGTTCCTGCACCGCCTCGTCGAGCGCGTCGACGCGGGGATCGTCGACGATCACCTTCTCGGCAATCTCCGTGTCGCGGTCGCGCAGGGCGCGCAGCGACTGGGCGAGCTGGCTTTCGGTCAGTCCGCCCATTTCGCTGATCGTGGCGCTCAGCCGTTCCAGCTCCTCGTCGAAGCGCTTCAGGGTATGTTCGGGCATCGTTTGTCCCTTCTTCTCGTTCTCGTGGCCGCTCAGCCGAACCGGCCGGTGATGTAGGCCTGCGTCCGCTTGTCGGTCGGAGTGGTGAACAGCGTGGCGGTTGCACCGAACTCGACCAGCTCGCCCAGGTACATGAAGGCGGTGAAGTCTGAGACGCGCGCGGCCTGCTGCATGTTGTGGGTCACGATGACGATCGTGTAGTCCTGCTTCAGCTCGTCGATCAGCTCCTCGATCTTGGCGGTCGAGATCGGGTCGAGCGCCGAGCAAGGCTCGTCGAACAGGATGACTTCGGGCTTCACCGCCACGGTACGGGCGATGCAGAGGCGCTGCTGCTGTCCACCCGACAGGCTGAGGCCGCTGGCGTTCAGCTTGTCCTTGACCTCGTCCCACAGGGCGCCGCGGCGCAGAGCGTGCTCGACCCGGCCATCGAGTTCCGACTTGGGCAGGTTCTCGTAGAGCCGGACACCGAAGGCGATGTTCTCGTAGATCGTCATCGGGAACGGCGTCGGCTTCTGGAACACCATGCCGATGCGCGCGCGCAGGAGGTTGATGTCCTGGCCTTCGCGCAGAAGGTTGTCGCCATCGAACATCACGTCGCCGGTGGCGCGCTGCCCGGGATAGAGGTCGTACATCCGGTTCAGGATGCGCAGCAGGGTCGACTTGCCGCAGCCCGACGGTCCGATGAACGCCGTCGCCTTGTTGGCATAGAGCGACATGGTGATGCCCTTGAGCGCCCGGCTGTCGCCGTAGAAGAACTCGAGGTTCTTGATCGAGATCTTGGGCGTGAGCTTCGAGACGTCGAGCTTGGCGTGGCTGGCGACCGGAACCGCGACGTTGGGCGTTTCCGTGGATTGCATGGACATCAGGATTTCCTCGCGGAGGTGAGCGAACGGGCCAGGATGCTGAGACCCAGCACGGTGACGGTGATCAGAAGCGCGCCGGTCCAGGCAAGCTTCTGCCATTCGGCGTAGGGCGACAGGGCGAACTGGAAGATGACCACCGGCAGGCTGGGCATCGGCGCATTCATGTTCATGCTGAAGAACTGATTGTTCAGGGCGGTGAACAGGAGCGGTGCCGTCTCACCGCTGATGCGGGCAACGGCCAGCAGGATGCCGGTGACGATGCCGGCCTGCGCCGCGCGGTAGGCGATGCGGACGATCATGTGGGCGCGCGGCAGGCCGATCGAGGCCGCCGCCTCACGCAGCGTGTCGGGCACCAGATTGAGCATATCCTCGGTCGTGCGGACGACGACGGGGATCACGATGACGGCCAGGGCGACGGCGCCGGCCCATCCCGAGAAGTGGCCCATCGGCGCGACCAGGATCTCGTAGACGAACAGGCCGATCACGATCGACGGCGCGCTGAGCAGGATGTCGTTGATGAAGCGCACGACGCTCGACAGCTTGTCGTGACGGCCATACTCCGCGAGGTAGGTGCCGGCCAGGACGCCGATCGGCGTGCCGATCACCACCGCCAGGGCGGTCATCACGATGCTGCCCATGATGGCGTTGAGCAGGCCGCCCGCGGCGCCCGGCGGCGGCGTGTTCTCGGTGAACACCGCGAGCGAGAGCCCGCCGATGCCCTTGTAGAGCAGCACCCCCAGGATCAGGACCAGCCAGCCCAGTCCGAAAACGGTTGCAGCGTACGCCAGGCTCTTGGCGATGGTGTTGCGGCGGCGGCGGCCCGCGTAGAGCGGACTGTCCATGGCGGCCGTCTTGGAGGCAGTGGTTGCCATGATCTTACTTCCCTCCCTGCCGCTGCAGGCGCATCAGCATGTAGCGAGCGATCGCCAGCACGATGAAGGTGATGAAGAAGAGGATGAGGCCGAGCGCGACCAGCGACGAGGTGTAGAGATCGCCCACCGCTTCAGTGAATTCGTTGGCGATCGAGGCGGAGATCGTGGTGCCCGGTGCGAACAGCGAGGCCGAGACGTGATGGGCGTTGCCGATCACGAAGGTGACGGCCATCGTCTCGCCCAGCGCGCGGCCGAGGCCCAGCATGAAGCCGCCGATGACGCCGACCCGCGTGAACGGCAGGACGACGTAGCGGAACACTTCCCAGGTCGTGCAGCCGACGCCGTAGGCGGCTTCCTTGAGGACCGGCGGCACCGCGTCGAACACGTCGCGCGAGATCGAGGTGACGAACGGCAGAACCATGATCGCCAGGATGAGTCCGGCGGTGAACATGCCGATGCCATACGGCGGACCCGCGAACAGCGTCGACAGGATCGGCACATTGGCGAAGGTATCGATGAACAGCGGCTGCACGTATTGCTGCAGGAAAGGCGCGAAGACGAACAGGCCCCAGATGCCGTAGATGATGCTGGGGATACCGGCCAGCAGCTCGATGGCGATGCCGATCGGGCGGCGCAGCACCTTCGGGCAGAGCTCGGTCAGGAAGAAGGCGACCATCAGGCCGACCGGCACCGCGATCACCATCGCGATGAACGACGTGACCAGGGTGCCGAAGATCGGCGCCAGGGCACCGAACCGCTCAGTCACCGGGTTCCAGGATTCGTCGAACAGGAAGCCGAAGCCGAACGTGCCGAGCGCCGGCGCGGCACCGACGACGAGCGCGAGGATGACGCCGCTCAGCAGGGCGAGCACGGCGAGCGACGCGCCGCGCGTCAGCCCGTGGAATATCGAGTCCGTCAATCTCAGGCGTCGAAGCACCGCCGCCCGCGAGGCGGATACCGCCGCCGGCGCGCTTGCGCCCTTCAATGCAACTTCACTCACGTCCCGCTCCCCCGAAGCCATAAGCCCCCCAAGAATGAAGGGCGGGTGTCGCCACCCGCCCCGTCACCGTTCAGTTCGTCGGCGAGTACAGCGGCTTGCCGCTGGCGTCTTTGATTTCCGCCGCCCACATCTTCATGATGTCGTTGACGACGTTCTGGGGCATCGGCACGTAGTCGAGCGAGTCCGCCATGGCGTCGCCCTTGGTGTAGGCCCAGGCGAAGAACTTCAGCGCCTCGGCCGACTCCGCCATCTTCTCCGGCTTCTTGTACATCAGGATCCAGGTCGCGGCCGCCATCGGCCAGGACTGGTCGCCCGGCTGGTTGGCCAGGATCACGCCGAAGCCCGGCTTGGAGTTCCAGTCGGCGCTCGCCGCGGCGGACTGCACCGTATCCGAGCCCGGGGCGACAGCCTTGCCCGCCTTGTTGATCATCTTGGTGAAGATCATCTTGTTCTCTTTGGCGTAGGCGTACTCGACGTAGCCGATCGAGCCCTTGGTCTGCGCCACGTTACCGGCCACACCTTCGTTGCCCTTGGCGCCGATGCCCACCGGCCACTGCAGCGCCGTGCTCACGCCGACCTTCGTCTTCCAGTCCGGGCTCACCTCGGCCAGGTAGTAGGCGAAATTGTAGGTCGTGCCCGATCCGTCCGAACGACGCACCGGCACGATGGCCTGCTTCGGCAGCTTGACGTTGGGGTTGAGCTTGACGATCGCCGCATCGTCCCAGCTCTTGATCTGGCCGAGATAGATGTTCGCCAGCGTCGGCCCGTCGAGCACCAGCTCGCCCGGCTTGATGCCTTCGAGATTGACGACCGGCGTCACCGAACCCATCACCATCGGAAACTGCACGAGACCCGACTCTTCGAGATCCTTGCCCGTGAGCGGGGCGTCGGTGGCGCCGAAGGTCACGGTCTTGGCCTTGATCTGCTTGATGCCGCCGCCCGAGCCGATCGACTGGTAGTTGAGGCCGTTGCCGGTCTCCTTCTTGTAGGCGTCGGCCCACTTGGCATAGACCGGGTAGGGGAAGGTCGCGCCGGCGCCGGAAATGTCGATGGCATAGGCGGCCGCCGGGGACAGCGCGAAAGCTGTCGCGAGGACGATCTTGGTCAGGTTCACGGGGTTCTCCTGTGTTGAATTTCGAAGCGCCCGTCATCTAGGAGCCGTACGTCTCTCTCATATGACGGATATGTGACAATCCGATTACAGAGGCAGCTCGGCGCACAGGATAGCGGCCGCCCCATCCGGATTATTTGATATATATCAATAGGTTAGGGAAACCGGGTCAAGACCGGGTGACCGTCACACGAATTTAACGCGGCACCCTCGGAACGGTAACGCAGCGCCACGAAGGTGCGCCTCTTTCGAGAGCGTCCCGATGTCCTCCATCCCCACGATCGCGCGCCGGCAGCGATGGCTTTCCGTGCTCGCGAAGGCGCCCGCGGCCCGGCTCGCTTCTCTCTGGCAGACGCTTGGGTCGACACCTTCCTACACGGTCCTCCGTCGGCCCGAGATCGGGCTCGTCATGGTGCAGGGCCGCATCTCGGGCACCGGCGCTCCGTTTTGCGCCGGCGAGATGACGGTGACGCGCGCCGCCGTTCGGCTCGACAGCGGCGAGATGGGCTTCGGCTATGTCCGAGGCCGCGATGCCCGGCAAGCCGAGATCGTCGCGGCCATCGATGCGCTGGGCCAGCGCGCCGACTGGGTCGAGACACTCGAAGCCGCGATCGTGACGCCGCTCGCCCATGAGGCCGAGGCGCGCCACCGCCTGATCGCCGCCCGCGCCGCCGCCACCCGGGTGGATTTCTTCACCGTCGCGCGTGAGGCCGGCGCATGAGCACGACGCTCCTCGCTCCCGGCTTCGCCGATCCGGCGCACGATGCACAGCGCCTGTTCCGCGGCGTGCTGCACGCCTTCTCGCATCCCGGCCGCATCGTCGAGCTGCGCGATGCGCCAGCCGGACCGGGAACGCTCAGCCCGGCGGCTGCGGCCTTCCTGCTCACCTTCGCCGATCGCGAGACGCCCGTCTGGCTCGAGGCCGGCGTCGACAAGCAGGAGGTCCGCGACTTCCTGCGCTTCCATGCCGGCACGCCGATCGTCGCGTCGCGCGAGGCCGCGACCTTCGGCGTGATCATCGCCGGGGGCGGCGAGCCGTTCGCCGGCTTCGCCATCGGCACCGACACGTATCCCGACCGCGCCGCCACCCTGGTGATCGAGGTCCCGGCGCTCGAGGGCGGCCGGGCCACCACTTGGCGGGGCCCCGGCATCGACGGCGAGATCCGCGTCTCGATCGGCGGACTTGGCGACGGCTTCTGGTCGGCCTGGACCGCCAACCATGCCCTTTTCCCCTGCGGCGTCGATCTTGTCTTCGCCTCGGGATCGCGACTCATCGCGCTGCCGCGCAGCGTCGCCGTGGAGGCCTGACCATGTATGTCGCGGTCAAGGGCGGCGAAACCGCCATCGCCCATTCACTCGATCTCCTGGCCGACAAGCGTCGCGGCGACCGCCACGTCGCCGAGTTGTCGCTCGAGCAGATCGACCAGCAGCTCGGCCTCGCGGTCGACCGCGTCATGACCGAAGGCTCCTGCTACGACCGCAGCCTGGCCGCACTCGCCATTAAGCAGGCGCGTGGCGACCTCATCGAAGCGATCTTCCTGCTGCGGGCCTATCGCACCACCCTGCCGCGTTTCGGCGCGTCGGAACCGCTCGATACCACGCGCATGGTGGCGGAGCGCCGCATTTCATCGACCTTCAAGGATGTGCCGGGCGGCCAGGTGCTCGGTCCGACCTACGACTACACCCACCGGCTGCTCGACTTCTCGCTGGCCGCATCGGGCGAACGTCCCGAAGCACCGACCGCGCCGGCCGATGCGACGCATGCCCTGCCGCGCGTCGGCGACATCCTGCAGCGCGATGGCCTGCTCGAACCGCCGCCCTCGCGCGACGACGGCGAAGCGCGCGACCTGACGCGCGAACCGCTGGTGCTGCCGGCCAGCCGGCCCCTGCGCCTGCAGAATCTGGCGCGCGGCGATGAGGGTTTCCTGCTGGCGCTGGGCTATTCGACCCAGCGCGGCTACGGCAACAACCATCCCTTCGTCGGCGAGATCCGCTACGGCCATGTGCCGGTGTCGTTCGTGCCGGAGGAGTTGGGTTTCGCCATCGAGATCGGCGAGATCGAAGTGACCGAGTGCGACATGGTCAATCAGTTTGCCGGCTCGCACGACGTGCCGCCGCAGTTCACCCGCGGCTATGGGCTGGCCTTCGGTCATGCCGAGCGCAAGGCGATGGCGATGGCCCTGGTCGACCGTGCCCTGCGGGCCGACGAGCTGGGCGAGGCCGCGACCTCGCCCGCCCAGGACGAGGAATTCGTGCTTGCCCACAGCGACAATGTCGAGGGCTCGGGCTTCGTGCAGCACCTGAAGCTGCCGCACTATGTCGATTTCCAGTCCGAGCTGGTGGTGGTGCGCATGCTGCGCGCCGAGGTCGAGAAGCGCCGCGAGCAGGCCGCCCTCGCCCAGGCGGCAGAGTGAACCATGCCTGACACGACGATCCACGACACGACCCCGCAGGACGGCGCCTACAACTACGCCTATCTCGACGAGCAGACCAAACGGATGATCCGCCGCGCCATCCTGAAGGCGGTGGCGGTGCCCGGTTATCAGGTGCCTTTCGGTGGCCGCGAAATGCCGCTGCCCTATGGCTGGGGCACCGGCGGCATCCAGGTCACCGCCGCCATCATCGGTCGCGAAGACACGCTGAAGGTGATCGACCAGGGCGCCGACGACACCACCAACGCCGTCTCGATCCGCCGCTTCTTCGCCCGGGTCGCCGACGTCGCCACGACGACGCACACCGCGGAAGCCACCATTATCCAGACGCGGCATCGCGTGCCCGAGACGCCGCTGACCGATGGCCAGATCCTGGTCTTCCAGGTGCCGATCCCCGAGCCGCTGCGCATGCTCGAGCCACGCGAGACCGAGACCCGCACTTTGCATGCGCTGTCGGAATACGGTGTCATGCAGGTGAGCCTCTACGAGAGCATCGCCCGCCACGGCCGCATCGCCAAGACCTACAACTATCCGGTGATGGTGAACGGGCGCTACATCATGAGCCCCTCGCCCATCCCCAAGTTCGACAATCCCAAGCTCGACCACAGTCCCGCGCTGCAGCTCTACGGCGCCGGTCGCGAAAAGCGGATCTACGCGGTGCCGCCGCACACGCCGGTGAAGAGCCTCGACTTCGACGACCATCCGTTCGAGATCGAGACCTGGACCGAGAGCTGCGCGCTGTGCGGCTCGACGGAAAGTTTCCTCGACGAGATGATCGTCGACGACACCGGCAAGCGCCTGTTCGTCTGCTCCGACACCGACTATTGCGAGAGCCGGCGATGAGCGCGCCCCTGCTCTCCGCGCGCAACGTCGGCAAGCGCTTCGGCGGCCGCGTCGCGTGCCGCGACGTGAGCTTCGACCTGTGGCCCGGCGAGGTTCTGGGCATCGTGGGCGAATCGGGCTCGGGCAAGACGACCCTGCTCAACTGCCTGGCCGGTCGCCTCGTCCCCGACAGCGGCTCGGTCACTTACGAAACGAAGTCGGCGGGCACCATCGACGTGCATCGCCTGTCGGAAGCCCGCCGCCGCCTGCTGGCGCGCACCGAATGGGGTTTCGTGAACCAGGATGCCCGCGAGGGACTGCGCATGGGCGTCAGCGCCGGCGCCAACATCGGCGAGCGGCTGATGGCGGTGGGTGCACGTCACTATGGCGAAATCCGCGGTCAGGCCGCCGACTGGATGACGCGGGTCGAGATCGACGTCGAGCGCCTAGACGACCGGCCGAACACCTATTCCGGCGGCATGCGCCAGCGCCTGCAGATCGCGCGCAACCTGGTGAGCAATCCGCGGCTGGTCTTCATGGACGAGCCGACCGGCGGCCTCGACGTTTCGGTGCAGGCCCGCCTTCTCGATCTGCTGCGCGGCCTGGTCGAAGGGCTGCATCTGTCGGTCGTTCTGGTGACCCACGATCTCGGCGTCGCGCGGCTGCTGACGCACCGGTTGATGGTGATGCAGGGCGGCACGGTCGTTGAGCAGGGGCTCACCGACCAGGTGCTCGACGATCCGCAGCATCCCTACACCCAGATGCTCGTCGCTTCGATCCTGCCGGTGTGAGGCGACCATGACCTCTTCCCAACCCGCCCTGCGCGTCTCACGCCTCGCCAAGTCGTTCACCGTCCATGCCCAGGATGGCCTGTCGCTCCCCGTGCTGCGCGGCGTGTCGCTGGCCGTCTCGCCCGGCGAATGCCTGGCGCTGGTCGGCCCCTCGGGCGCCGGCAAGAGCACCCTGCTGCGCGCGCTCTACGGCAACTATCGCGCCGACAGCGGCTCGATCCGGGTCCGCCAGGACGATGAATGGACCGAGCTGGTCGGCGCCGAGCCGCGCACCGTTCTCGACGTGCGTCACCGCACCATGGGCTTCGTCAGCCAGTTCCTGCGGGTGATCCCGCGGGTCTCAGCCGTCGATGTCGTGGCCGAGCCGCTCCGGCGGCGCGGCACCGATCCCCTCGAGGCGCGGCAACGCGCGGAGTTCCTGCTGGCCATGCTCGGTATTCCCGCGCGGCTGTGGGCGCTGCCGCCCGCCACCTTCTCCGGCGGTGAACAGCAGAGGGTCAACATCGCCCGCTCGCTGATCGTCGATTATCCGGTCCTGCTGCTCGACGAGCCCACGGCATCGCTCGACGCCGCCAACCGTGACGGCGTGGTCGAGCTGATCTGCCAGCGGCGCGATGCCGGCGCCGCCATCGTCGGCATCTTCCACGACACCGACGTGCGCGATGCCGTCGCGACCCGCGTGCACGAAGTCGTTCCCCCTGCCCAGACGGCCGGAGTTTCGCCATGAGCCTCGAGATCATCCTGACCAACGCGCGCGTCGTGACCGCCGACGCCGAGTTCGACGGCACCGTCCTCGTTCGCGATGGCCGCATCGTGGAGATCGACACCGAGCGGTCGCATGCCGCGGGTGCCCTCGACCTCGAAGGCGACTATCTCGTGCCCGGTCTGGTCGAGCTGCACACCGACAACATGGAGAAGCACTTCGCCCCGCGTCCGGGCGTTAAGTGGCCGAGCGTTTCGGCCGTGATGGCACATGACACCCAGGTCAGCGCCGCCGGCATCACGACCGTGTTCGATTCGCTGGCCCTAGGCGACGTCCACGGCAAATCGGACCGTGTGGAGAACCGCGAGCGCATGATCGAGGCGGTCTGCATGGCCAACGACCGCCGCATGACGCGCGCCGAGCACCGCATCCACCTGCGCTGTGAGATCACGGCCGACGATGCCGTCGAAGCGGTCGACAAGTGGATAGACCTGCCGCTGGTCGGCCTGGTGTCGATCAACGATCATACGCCCGGCCAGCGCCAATTCCTCGATCCGGAGAAGCTGAAGCAATACTACAAGGGCAAGCACGCGATGACCGACGAGCAGTTCGAGGAATTCTCGATCCGCGTCACCGAGCTTCACCACCGCAACGCCGCGAAACATCGGCGGGAGATCGTGAGCCGCGCCCAGGCCCGCGCCCTGCCGATCGCCAGCCATGACGATGCGACCCACGGCCATGTCCAGGAAGCCGTCGCCAACGGCATGACCATCGCCGAATTCCCGACCACGCACGAAGCCGCCAGCGCCTCGCGCGAGGCCGGTCTCGCCATTCTGATGGGCGCGCCGAACCTCGTGCTGGGCGGCTCGCACTCCGGCAACATCGCCGCCATCGATCTGCTGCGCGCCGGCCATGTCGACATCCTGTCGTCGGACTATGTCCCGGCCAGCCTGATGGAAAGCGTGTTCAAGCTGCCCTCGTCGGGTATCGGCATCTCGCTGCCGCAGGCGGTGCGGCTGGCGACGCTCAACCCGGCCCGCGCCGTCGGCCTTGGCGATCGCGGCGAGATCGCGCCCGAGCGCCGCGCCGACCTGGTGAGGGTGCGCACCGTCGACGGCGCGGCTGTCGTGCGCGCCGTATGGCGCGAAGGCGACCGTGTGGTCTGACTTCTGTACGCGACGATGGAAGGCTCGCTGGTCTATGTCATGGGTCCGTCCGGCGCCGGCAAGGATTCTGTCCTCGGGCATGCCCGGACCCTGTTGCCGCCGGCAGCGCCGGTGGTGTTCGCGCACCGCTACATCACCCGGCCGGCCGACAGCGGCGGTGAGAACCATGTCGCGCTGACCCGCGAGGAGTTCGCCACGCGGCGCGCCTATGGCCTGTTCGCCTATCATTGGAACGCCCACGGCAACGACTATGGCGTCGGCCGCGAGATCCACGACTGGCGCGCCGCCGGTCTGACCGTGGTCGTGAGCGGCTCGCGCGACCATTTCCTGAGGACCGGCGGCCTCGATTCGCAGGCCCGCCCCGTCCTGATCACCGCGCCGGTCGAGCGTTTGCGCCAGCGCCTCGAAGGCCGTGGTCGCGAGTCCGCGATCGAGGCGGCGGAGCGGCTTGAGCGCGCCGATGCCTACGACCTCGACGATCCGCGTCTGGTGACCATCGTCAACGACGGCACCCTCGACGAGGCCGCCGCCGCCTTCGTCAGGCTGCTCGCCAGACCTGAGTGGCCAGACGCCGCCCTCCGCCGAGCCTGAACCGCGCCAGGACCGTGAACGGTCGGCCCGGCGCCGGCTGACGGAAGACGCAGAGATCGCGCACCGCCAGCGGCCGGTCGATGAAGCCCATGAAACGCCGACGCAGCTCGTCGAGGATGACGGCGCATTCGCGCGCGTCCGGCATCCGTCCGGTGAGGGTCAGGTGGAAGCGTCCCTGCTCGAGGACATACGGATAGCCCCAGCGCAGCAGCAGATTCTCCTGCCGCTCGGTCAGGCCCGCGGCGCGCCGACGCACCAGCTCGCCGTCATCGGCGGGACGACGGAATTCGTCGAACTCCGCGACGCAGCGATCCGAGAAATCCTGGAGCGAAGCGCACCGGTCCGCCGGCACCAGCGCGAGGAAATCCTGAAGTTCGGCCAGCGCCAGCGCCGGTACGTCGATCTGACGCTCGGTTGCGGCGAAGCGGCCGACGGCGTCAACGAAGTCTCGTTCTGTCGCGCCGTCGACCAAGGCAATCGGCGGCTTCAGCGTGCCGTGAAAGCCGTAAAGCCGGGGATCGGCGACGATCGCCGACAAGCGCTCGTGTGAGACGCCGCTCACCGGGACGAGGTCTCGGGCCTCGCCCGTCTCGGCGTTGCGACCGAGCCACCGGCTGGCAGCCACGGCCAAGGCCTCTTCCGGACGCGGCGCGTAGTAGACCGCATAGCGGGGCAGCCCCGCTGTCGATTCACCCGATGGTTCGCTCACGCGCTCACTCCCCCGCGACGGCCGATCATGGCGAAGCGCAGCTGGCTCGACACCAGGTCGATGGCCGCCACGGTGACCAGGATCATCAGGATGATGAAGGACGTCTGCTGCAGTTCCAGCGTCCGGATCGCCTCGGCGAGATGGAGGCCGATACCGCCCGCGCCGACGATGCCGATGATGGTGGCCGAGCGGGTGTTGGATTCGAAGTAGTAGAGGACCTGGCTCACCAGCACGGGGAAGACCTCGGGCAGGATGCCGAAGCGGATCCCCATGAAATGTCCGCCGCCGGTCGAGGCGATGCCTTCGACGGGCTTGCGGTCGGCCGCCTCGATCGCCTCGGAGAACAGCTTGCCGAAGCTGCCGATGTCGGACGTCATGATGGCCAGCGCTCCGGCGAAGGGTCCGAGCCCCACGACGTTGATCCAGATCAGCGCCCAGATCAGGATGTCGACGCTGCGGATCGTGTCGAGTGAGCGCCGGGCGAGGAAGCGCACGATCCGCTGCGCCGTGACGTTGCGCGCGGCGAGCAGACCAACCGGCAGGGCGAGCACCGCCGCCGACAGGGTCCCCAGCAGCGCAATGGCCACCGTCTCGATCAGCGCCATGCCATAGGCCCGCGCATGCGCCCACGACCCCGGATCGGGCGGCAGCATCAGGCCGGCAATCTCGACCAGCCGGCCCATGCCCGAGAGAAGCTTGCCGTCGAAGAAGCCCAGCACCCCCATGCCGTACAGGAGGAGGACGAGCATGGCGGTCGCCACGGCGATCATCGGCAGGCGCTGCGGCCCGAGGCGCTGGAAATGTTCGGGATAGCGCTCGCGCACGGCATCCATCAGTTCTTCCCTTCGAGGCCGATCAGGCGGTGACGCAGCAACGAGGTCAGGCTGTCGATGATGGCGACCGTGATCAGGATCATGACCAGAATCGCCGAGACATCGGAATAGTAGAACTTGCGGATCGCCTCGATCAGGTCCTGGCCGATACCGCCGGCGCCGACGAAGCCCATGACGGCCGCGCCGCGCACGTTGATCTCGAAGCGCAGCAGCGCGTAGCTCGCGAAGTTGGACAGGACCTGCGGCAGCGCGCCGAAGCGCATCGCGACGTGCCAGGAGGCGCCCGTCGACGACACGCCCTCGACCGGCTTCATGTCGATGTTCTCGACGACCTCGGCGAACAGCTTGCCGAGGGCACCCAGCGTATGGATGACGACCGCCAGGACGCCCGCCATCGGCCCGAGGCCGAAGGCGATGACGAACAGCAGGGCGAAGACCAGTTCCGGCACGGTGCGGCAGAGTTCGCAGAAGCGGCGGACGGTGATGCGCACCCAGCGGGAGGGTGCCACGTTCGCCGCGCCCAGGAACGCGAGGCCCGCGGCTGCCACCGCTCCCAGGAGTGTGCCGACATAAGCCATCAGCAAGGTCTCCCAGAGCAGCCGGAGCCAGCGGTCCAGGCCCCAGAACCACTCCCCGAAGTCCGTCCAGACGGGCTGGCCGTTCTCGAGATGGAACAGGCGGATGATGTAGCTCGGGAAGCGATGGATGTTCTCGAAGAACCTGACCGGCGACACCTCGGCCGAGATCGACGCGAGAAGCATCGCCGCCGCGACACACGCCACCATCAGCAGCGTGTGCCAGCGACGCGACCGCACCGAGGCGTCGTAGGCCGCCACGAGCGGCCTCAACTGCGCCTCGGGCAGACGTGTGACGTGCGTACTCAAGACAAAGCGAACGCGAAAGCGAAGCCCGGCCCGATCAGCTCTTCTGCTTGCGGAGCTGGTCGATGAACTTGATGAGCTCGACCACGGGCTCATAGTACTTCGCGTCGACCACCTGGAAACCGCGATCCTTGCCGTCGGACAGCTTGTCGAACGCCGCCTTGGCCTTGGTCGGCGCTTCCATGAAGGCCGTGGTGATGGCGGCCTTCAGGTCGGGCGGCAGGCTGGCGAGATAGGCGAAGGGCGAATTGGGGATCAGGTCCGACTTGTAGATGATGCGGAAGTCCTCCTGCTTGGCCAGGCCTTTGGACGCCATGCGCGTCAGGTTGGAGTCGTTCTCGGCATTCCACCAGTTGGCGGCGACGTCGACCGTCTTCTGCTGCAGCGCGATCACCGCATTCTCGTGGCTGCCGGTGTAGGTCACGCGGCCGAAGAACGTCTCGGGATTGAGCTTGAGCTTGTTCAGCGCAAAGCGCGGGACATTGTTACCCGAGGTCGAGTTGGGATCGACGAGACCCAGGTTCTTGCCCTTGAGGTCGTCGATCGTCTTGTAGGGGCTGTCGGCGCGCACGTAGAAGACCGAGTAATAGCCGACCGTACCGTCGTTGTTCACGGTGGTGACGAAGGGCTCGACCTTGACGCCGGTCACGATGGCGCGCGCATAGGACGCCGGACCGTAGCCGGCGATGTGGATGCTGCCGTTGCGCTGGCCCTCGATGACGGCGGCATAGTCGTTGGCAACCCGCAGCGTCACCTTGGTCCCGAGCGTCTGGGACAGATACTCCACGAACGGACCGTAGCGCTCCGTCACGCCCGAGGCATTCTCGGCCGGGATGACGGCAAGGACGAGCTCGGGATAGGCGCTCTTCCAGGACTGGGCATGGGCAGCGCCGGCCAGTACGAATGAAGAGGCGGCGAGGGACGAGGCAGCGAGGGCAGCGCCGAGCGCGTGACGACGGGTGAGCATTGCTGTTCTCCTTGATGAAGCGAAACGTCGGGAAGGGATCAGGAGCCCGCGAGGGCAAAGCCCGGCTGGGCGCCGGCGGGCAGAGAAGCGGGGGACGGCAGGCCATGGCCCATCACGTCGCCGGCCTCGAGCCCGTAGAGCTCGCGCGACGTCGCCTCGGTGAGCGCGGCCGGCACGTCGTCGAACACGACACGGCCCGCCGCCATGCCGACCAGCCGGTCGCAGTAGGTCCGCGCGAGGTCGAGACTGTGGAGATTGCAGACCACGGTGATGCCGAGATGGCGATTGATGTGCTGCAGCGCGTCCATCACCACCTTGGTGTTGCGCGGATCCAGCGAGGCGATGGGCTCGTCGGCCAGCACGATGTCCGGCTCCTGCACGAGTGCCCGGGCAATCGCCACCCTCTGCTGCTGGCCACCGGACAGGGTCTCGGCGCGCTGGCCGGCCATCCGCGCCATGTCGAGGCTTTCGAGCGCGGACAGGGCCTGCGCCTTCTCCTCGTCGCTCCACAGCTTCAGCAGCGCACGGGCGGGCGGCATGTGGAAGGCCCGACCCATCATCACGTTGGTCATCACATCGAGACGGCCGGCAAGGTTGAACTGCTGGAAGATCATGGCGCAGCGGGCGCGCCAGGCGCGCAGCGGCCGGCCGCGGAGCGCGGTGACGTCGGTGTCGCCGAACAGGATGCGGCCCGAGGTCGGGTCGCCCAGGCGGTTGATCATGCGCAGGAGGGTCGACTTGCCGGCGCCGGAGCGGCCGATCACGCCCACCAGCTGGCCCGTCGGCACGACGAGCGAAACGCTGTCCACGGCCTTCTTGCCGCCAAAGCTCTTGGTAACGCCTTCCAGTCGAAGCATCCGGCCTCCCAGTCCCAACGGACGCTCGGTACCGGCCGCACGCTTCGCCCGCGCTACGCTTTGGTTACGGACATAAGACAGACAAGGGGAGGAGGCTGAACCCGGACCCCTCGTCGGGCGTTGCATGGAGAGGTGCAACACGGGGAAAGGCCGCGTGATCTACATCGTGGGATCGATTCTCGCCATCATGGCCGTCACCGGCGGGACCGCCTGGCTGGTCACGTCCCGCTGGCCCGGGAGGACGCGACGCTGGCAGGTCACCCTCGCGGCGCTCAGCTTTCCGCTCCTGTCCGTCCTGCTGTTCGTCGCGGCGGTCGTCGTCACGCTGCTCGACGCTCCCACCGTGCCCGAGCGCGGCACCGTGGGCATGGTGATCTTCTCGATGGTGTTCTTTCTCGTCTACGCGGTCGCGGCCGGCCTGGTGATCGGCATTCCGACCGCGATATTCGCCGTCAGGGCCCTGCGTCGCTAGAGAAGGTCGGGCGACCGGCGAGTGCGCGCGCGGGAGCATGCATCGCCCACTTGATCGACAGGTAGAGCCCAAGGCCGATCCCGAGCATCAGGCCACCCATCAGGAAGAAGCCTCCGGTCTCATCTCCTCGCGGGTAGAAACGCGCCGTGATCATGGCCGCGCCAATCACCGCCGCCATGAAGCCAGCGACATGAGCCAAGAACTGCCATCCGAATGCGCGGACGAACGCGTTGCGTTCGGCGGCGGTCACCAGGATCGGCGGCCCCTTGCGATCCCGCCGGTAGAGAAAGCCTCGCCGGTGCGGTTCGAACTGGGTGGCCATCGTCCACCCGAAGGCCTCGATGATGCTCATCGAGTCCAGAACGCAGCGCTCGCGGCATTCGTTCCGCAAGAGCAAGCTTACGATCGCCCGGGCCCCCGCGGCCCGAAGCCGGAGGCGGCCCCGCCCGCCGAAAGGAAGGTGAAGAGGCCAAAGCGGCGGCCGCGGGTGACCGGATTGACCTCGTGCAGCAGGGCGGATGAGAACACGACGGCGCAGCCGACCCCAGGCCGGTAGAGCTGGCGGCCGAATTCGGGGAAGCGCAGTTCGCCGCCTGCATACTCTTCACCCGGATTGAGATTGATGCTGACCGCGAACTGGCGATGCGCCGTCATGCGGCTCGTATTGTCGCGGTGGCGACGGAACCAGCCGCCGCTGGCCGCATCGTAGCAGCCGATACGGGGCGCTTCGATCACCGAAGTCTGGATATGCGAGGCCTGTGCGATCGCTGGCGCCACGCGGCGCACCAGCGCGTCGCGCACGCTGGTGAAGAGAGCCGGTTCGTCGAGATTGGTGTCGAGCCGGCGCTTGGTCTCGGTATCGACGATGTTGCCACCGTCCGACCCGACGATACTGGCGACCTTGTCGCGAGCAGACCAGTATTCGATCAGCCGCCGGCAAAGGTCGGCATCGAGCACGCGCTGGAGCAGCATGACCGGCGCGGCGGCTCGTACCACCACACTCTCCGTCGCACCATGGAGCTGCTCGACGAGATGGGCGACGTCGTCCGGCACCGGAGAAGGCGCGAGGGCAGCCACGCGGCCGGCGGCATCTACCACGATCGCGAGCGTCTCTCGAGCGCCGAACGCCCGCGCGAGTTCGCCGTCGCGATCCACGATGCACGACGCGTTCGCGTCGAGGCCGTCCAGCGGCCGGCGCGCCACGAAGCATAAGGTCGCCTCGCATCGTGCGAGGCGCGCCAACAGCCCAGCGATTCGCTCCTCGCACGGCGGCGGGCCAATCCAGTAGATGCGGGTGAACCCCGACACGGCGGCATCCCACGAATCGAAGAGAGCCCCCGTAGCCAGTGGCAGGGTTATGCGTGGCATCGGATCGCCGATGCCAAGGCCGGGAAGGCGATACGGCCTCTCGACCATCGCTACGTCCCAATTTCGACTCCGCGTCATGACGTCGTTACTCCCTCACGGGAATAAGAGCGCCGGAAGTTGAACCAAACCTTACGTCCCGGGTGGGAGGCAACTATGCAAGCAGCGCTCCATCGATCTGCACGCTGCACTATGACTGTCGAGCGACCATCAGACCTGCGACAGCGAGGACGGATTCAAGCCTGCGCCGTGGCCCTTGCCGCCATTCCGGGCTTCATCAGGTAGCCCACCCCGCGGATCGTATGAATCTCGACATCGGCACCGGCTTCCGCGAGCAGGCGACGCAGGCGATGGACATAGACTTCGATGGCATTGGACGAGTGGTCATGTTTGCCGCCGAAGACCACCGCATCGAGCACGTCATGTGCCAGTACCTTTCCGCCCCGCTTCAGGAAGACTTCCAGGAGCTCGGATTCCCGCGCCGGAATGGTGAACGTGTTCCCGCCGACCGTGGCGCGGCGGCTGCCGGCCTCGAAAGTCACGTTCCCCATGGCGAAGATCGGGGAGGGTATCTCCGGCGGGCGCTGCATGAGCGCCCGGAGGCGGGCAATCAGTTCGGCCATCGCGAAGGGCTTGATCATGTAGTCGCTGGCGCCCCTGTCCAGGCCGTTCACCCGGTCGCCCAGCGCACTTCGCGACGACAGGATGAGAACCGGCGTCGGATCGTGCCGCTTTCTCAACTGATCGAGCACGGCGAAGCCGTCGGCGTCGGGGAGGCCGAGATCGAGCACGATCGCCGAATACTGCACGGCCTGGACAGCGAGCCTCGCTTCGTCCGCGAGGCCCACGAAATCGACGTCCATGCCGGCACGCTTCAGCGCGTGGCCGATCAACCCTGCCAGCTCCCGGCTGTCTTCGATGATCAGCACGCGCATTGCCCGCTCCCTCCCCGGATCGATCAGCCTCGCGGCGGCAGGTCGATCCGCGCGTCCTTGAGCGCCTTCTCGACCCCCGCGATCCCGCTGGTATCGCCGGCCTTGCATTTCTCCACCGCAACGCGCGTATCCAGGCTCTGGGGCTGCCGGCCGCCCTTGGATGGCATGTCGAGATACTGGTCGTACTTGGCGGCCAACGCAGAGCAGTATGCCGCGTCCGGCGACTGGGCGAACGCGGCGACCGGCATCAGCGTCGCCACCACGATTGCGGACTTGAGCAACATCTTCCTGATCATCTGATCCTCCTTCGCTCTCGAAGAGCGCGACCATTGAAGGCGGGGACGGAGGCTCGATTTAGGCGGCCCGATGTCGAAGAGCTTACGACGCCCTACTTGTGGCCCAGCATCCGCAGCGCCTGCAGCATCGTCGGCGTCGGCATGCTGAGGGCGAGACTTTCGGGGGGCGCCGCCGCCGCCATCGCCCGGTAGGCCATGGCCAGTGCCTCGCCGTCCGCCAGGGATGGCCACGATTTCACGACGTCGAGACCGGCCCGGATCATCCGGGCGGTCACCACGATTTCGCTCGGTTCGCTTGCTTTGCATGTCATGGGGCGGACTCTCGCGGACTCAATCCCAAGAGTATGCGGCGGGTTCCTTACAACGCGCTTTCGCGACGACCTGCAGCGGGGTCAGGCCGGGTCCGAGGCCGGCAGGGTCACCGTGAAGGTCGAGCCTTTGCCGGGCACGCTCTGGATGTCGAGCCGGCCGCGATGCCGATTGACGACATGCTTGACGATGGCGAGGCCCAGGCCGGTGCCGCCGAGCTGGCGCGAGCGCGCCGTATCCACTCGGTAGAATCGCTCGGTGAGACGCGGCAGGTGGGCGGCCGGAATGCCGTCGCCCTCGTCCCGGACGGCGACCGCCACACGGTCCTTGCCGACGCGCCGAGCCTCGACCCGGACGGAGGTCTCGGGGCGCGCGTACTTCAGCGCGTTGTCGATCAGGTTCTGGAACACGATGATCAGCTCGTCATGGTCGCCGATGGCGCGCGGCAGATCGGGGGCCAGGTCGATTTCGATGCCGACCCTGCGCGAGGAGGCCTTGAGCTGCAGCAGGTCGAGCACCGAGCGCAGCACACCGCTGAGATCGACGGCGGCGGCCGGCTTCGCATGCTCGTGCTGCTCGATGCGCGACAGCATCAGCAGGTCGTCGACCAGTCGGCGCATGCGCTCGGCCTGTTCGGCCATGATGCCCAGGAAGCGCTCGCGGGCCGCCGTGTCCTCGCGCGCCGGGCCCCGCAGGGTCTCGATGAAGCCCGCCAGTCCCGCGATCGGCGTCTTGAGTTCGTGGCTGGCATTGGCCACGAAGTCGGCGCGCATGCGCTCGGCGCGACGCAGCGCCGTGGTGTCGTGCAGCACGATCAGCGCCAGCGAGCCGTCGGCGGCCGCCCGCGGCAGGCGCCGCAGATGGGCCACCATGTCGAGCTCCGGCGGCCCCGGCAGCACCAGGTCGACCACGCTCTGGTCGGGTCGCGCGAAATTACCGTCGGCGCCGGTTTCGAGCAGCGCATCGATCGCCGCCAGGAGCTGCGGCTGGCGCAGCACGGTCGAAACGTCGCGCTCGAAACCACCGGGACTGCCCAGCAGCAGGGCGGCCGCCAGATTGGTGCGCACGATGCGGCGCTGCCGGTCGAGACACACGAGCGGGTCGGGAAGACCATCGACGATCGTCTGGGCCGAGGCCGCGAGATTGTCGATCGAGGCGCGCTGGCGGCGCCAGCCGGTCGAGAGGGTGGCTGCCGCCGTCGCCAGTTCCTCTGTCGCCGGCGCGAAGGAAAGCCGCGGCATCACGGGCTGGCGCTCATCCGAGAGTTCGCCCACGAAGCGGGCAAAGCTCGCCAGCGAGCTGAGATAGCGCTGGACGAGGAGCATCGTCACCACGGCGATGCCCGCCATCGCCACCAGCGTGGCCCGGCCCGACAGCTCGCCGAGGCCGAACAGGAGGGCGAGCGCCCCCCACGACGGGGCCAGAGCCACGGCGTTGGCAACCAGAGTGCGACGCAGCGGGATCCCGTTGTCGGCCATCGACCGACTATAGCCGGTTAACTCGTTCGCGGTGCGAAGAAGCGTATGGCCGCGAGTCCGAACAGGAAGCCCGCGATATGCGCCACCCAGGCGACCGATTCACCGCCCGCGCCAGGTGTGCCCCCGAAGATGCCGAAGAAGACGTTGAGTGCGATCCAGATGCCGGCGACCGGCAGAAGTGACGTCAGGCTGCCGACATAGCGCATCAGCATCAGCACGGCCCCGAAGATGCCGCTGATGGCGCCCGACGCGCCGACCACCGGATCGGGCGACTCGGGATAGACCAGGATATGCACCAGTCCCGCAAAGGCGCCGCACACGAGGTAGAAGAGCACGAAGCGGCGCACGCCCAGCAGCCGCTCGACCGGCGCACCGAAGGCCGCGAGGGTCAGCATGTTGATGCCGAGATGCATCCAGCCGCCATGCAGGAACTGGTAGGTGATCGGCGCCACCAGCAGCGAGAAGAGATCCTGCCCGCTGTCGGTCGTGTAGGCGGCCGGCACCAGGCCGAACTGCAGGATGATCTCCTGGTCGGCCTGCTCGCCGAGAAGCTGGCGCAACACCTGAACGGCGACGTTGATGCCGATCAGCCACAGCACGGCGGGCGGCAGGTTGATCGCCCGCTCGCCCGTTCCGCGCCCGCCGGGGAGGCGGCGCTGGTCGTTGTCAAAAGGCATGCGCCGCTCCGGTCAGGTCGGGTGTCCGGTCAGGACTTGGGGCCGCCCTGGCCCAGCGCACGCAGGCGCAGCCTGAGCGCGTTCAGCTTGATGAAGCCTTCGGCGTCGCGCTGGTTGTAGGCGCCCTGGTCTTCCTCGAAGGTCACGTGCTGCATCGAGTAGAGCGAGACGGGCGACTTGCGGCCGACGACGGTCGTGTTGCCCTTGTAGAGCTTGAGCCGCACCGTGCCGGTCACGTTCTCCTGGCTCTTGTCGATCAGCGCCTGCAGCATCTCGCGCTCCGGCGAGTACCAGAAGCCGTAATAGATCAGCTCGGCGTATTTCGGCATCACCTCGTCCTTGAGGTGGCCGGCGCCCCGGTCGAGGGTGATCGATTCGATGCCGCGATGGGCGGCGTAGAGGATCGTGCCGCCCGGCGTCTCGTAGATGCCGCGGCTCTTCATGCCGACGAAGCGGTTCTCGACCAGGTCGAGACGGCCGATGCCGTTGGCCTTGCCCAGTTCGTTGAGTTTCGTGAGCAGGGTCGCGGGCGACATCTTCACGCCGTCGATGGCAACGGCGTCGCCCTTCTCGAACTCGATCTCGATGTAGGTCGCCTTGTCCGGCGCGCTCTCGGGCGAGATGGTGCGCTGATAGACCATCTCGTCGGCCTCTTCCCACGGATCTTCGAGGATCTTGCCCTCGCTGGAGGAGTGGAGAAGGTTGGCGTCGACCGAGAACGGCGCCTCGCCGCGCTTGTCCTTGGCGATGGGAATCTGGTGCTCCTCGGCGAATTCGAGCAGCTTGGTGCGCGAGGTCAGCTCCCACTCGCGCCACGGCGCGATCACCTTGATGTCGGGCTTCAGCGCATAATAGGAGAGTTCGAAGCGGACCTGGTCGTTGCCCTTGCCGGTGGCGCCGTGACAGACGGCGTCGGCGCCGGTCTTCAGCGCGAGGTCGATCTGGTGCTTGGAGATCAGCGGCCGCGCGATCGAGGTGCCGAGCAGGTACTGCCCTTCGTACAGCGCGTTGGCGCGGAACATCGGGAAGACGAAGTCCTTGACGAACTCTTCGCGCACGTCCTCGATGTAGATGTTCTCGGGCTTGATGCCGAGCAGCTCGGCCTTCTTGCGGGCCGGCGACAGTTCCTCGCCCTGGCCGAGGTCGGCGGTGAAGGTCACCACTTCGCAGCCATAGGCGGTCTGCAGCCACTTCAGGATGACCGAGGTGTCGAGGCCGCCGGAATAGGCCAGGACGACCTTCTTGATGTCGCCCTTCTTGTAGGGCCCGGTATAAGAAACGCTCATGCTGGCCGCTTTCATGTCGATTCGGTAAAGGCGCGCGGAATATAGCGGTCGACCCCACCGGGGCAAGGGCGCCGCAAAGAGGCTATAATCGGGGCGAGAATAGCATCCATGGTTTCCCCCCTCGACCGCCTCTCCTACGCCGCCCGCCAGACCGCCCGGGTCGCCTGGTATGCCGGCCACTATGCCGCCGGCCGCCGCCTGATGAAGCCCATGCCCAAGCCCGATTTTCCCGTCGGGCCGACGCCCGGCCGCGCCGAGCTGACCGCCGAGATGCGTGCCCTGTTCCAGCGCGAATGGCGGGACGTCGCCGCCGGCCTGTTTCCGGCCCCCCGCCTGCAGGGCCCCGAGCCGGCCGAGTTCCTGCGCCGCAGCCTGCTCTATTTTCGCGACCTGCCGCAGGTCGACGCACGCCGGCACGGCCAGCTCGACGACGAGATGCCGCCCGGCACCCAGGCCGACGGCCTGCCCGACTATTACCGCCAGAACTTCCACTTCCAGAGCGACGGCTGGCTGTCGGAGAATTCGGCCGCCCTGTACGACACGCAGGTCGAGGTCCTGTTCACCGGCGCCGCCGACGTCATGCGCCGCCGCGCCCTGGCGCCCATCGCCACCTGGCTGGCGGACCGGAACCAGCGTGAGGTCCGCGGTCTCGACGTCGCCTGCGGCACCGGCCGCCTGCTCGCCGCGGTGCATGGCGCCTGGCCGGGGATGAAGCTCACCGGCATCGACCTCAGCCGCCCCTATCTCGACGAGGCGCGCCGACTGATCGGCCGCACGGCGCGGGTCAAGCTCGAGGAAGCCGCGGCCGAGGCACTGCCCTTCGCTGAAGCGAGCCTCGACCTCGTCGTGTCCTCGTTCCTGCTGCACGAGCTGCCGAAGGAGATCCGCGCGAAGGCAATCGCCGAGATGGCGCGCGTCGTGAAGCCCGGCGGCCTGGTCGTGATCGTCGATTCCCTGCAGAAGGGCGACCGGCCCGATTGGGACGGCCTGCTCGACCTCTTCCCGCATTACTTCCACGAGCCGTATTACGCCGAATATACCGCCGGTCGTCTGGAAGAGTGGTTTGAGGGGGCCGGGCTGCGGCCCGTCTCGACGGAGAACGCCTTCCTGTCGAAGGTCGCGGCCTTCACGAAGTAGCTACAGCGCGACCTTCGCGCCGCGCTGGCGGAGGCTCGCGCTCTTCAGCTGGCCGCAGGCAGCAGAAATGTCGCGGCCGCGCGGCGTGCGCACGGGGGCGCTGAGGCCACCATCGTTCACGATCTCGGCGAAGCGATGGATGCGGTTGTTGGAACTGCACTCGTAGGGCGCGCCCGGCCACGGATTGAACGGGATCAGGTTCACCTTGGCATGGATCGGCTTCAGGATGCGCACCAGTTCGCGCGCGTCGGCGTCGCTGTCGTTGACGCCCTTCAGCATCGCGTATTCGAAGGTGATGCGGCGGCTGTTGCGCGCGCCGGGATAGTCGGCGCAGGCCTTCAGCAGTTCGGCGATCGGCCACTTCCTGTTGATCGGCACCAGCGTGTCGCGCACCTCGTCGGTGACGGCGTGCAGCGAGACCGCGAGATTGACGTCGAGCGCCTCGCCCACCTTCGGGATCATCGGCACGACGCCAGAGGTCGAGAGCGTGATGCGGCGGCGGCTGAGCGCGATTCCCTGGTCGTCCATGACGATCTTCAGCGCCGCGGCGACATTGTCGAAATTGTAGAGCGGTTCGCCCATGCCCATCATGACGATGTTGCTGAGCATGCGCTGTGCATCGGCGGTCGGCGTCGGCCATTCGCCGTAGCTGTCGCGCGCCACCATGAACTGGCCGACGATTTCATCCGGCGTGAGGTTGCGCACCAGCGGCTGGGTCCCGGTGTGGCAGAAGGTGCAGGTGAGCGTGCAGCCGACCTGGCTCGACACACAGACCGAGCCGCGGTCGGTCTCCGGGATGTTGACCGTCTCGGCCTCGTTGCCGTCGGCGAAGCGCAGCAGCCATTTGCGGGTGC
Source organism: Reyranella sp. (assembly GCF_965227665.1). Lineage (GTDB taxonomy): Bacteria > Pseudomonadota > Alphaproteobacteria > Reyranellales > Reyranellaceae > Reyranella. Next base: position 3,645,845 of record NZ_OZ245767.1, on the reverse strand, counting down.
CGTCGACCGAACGCTGCTCGGTCACGATCGAGGGCCGCTCGATCACGAACTGGTCGGCGAGGCGATCGCGCGCCTTCTTGGCGATGTTTGTCATGCGCCCGAAGTCGGTGACGCCGTGCCAGTAGATCCACTGCCAGATCTGGGCGGCGCGGAACGGCTCCAGCCCGGCCTCGGCCAGCGCCGTCTTGAGCCCGTCGCGCGACAGGCCGATCAGATTGCGGCGCAGATCGTTACGGCCGTGCGCGGCGGCGCCGGGCTCGAGGATCTGCAGCGGTTCGGTGGGCAGGACGGACATGGAGCGCCCGAGATAGTCGCCGCCCCCCCTCCGCGCAACCGCGGCGGCGTAAACTATTGTTTTGCCTGCTCTTTTTTTCGCTGCCTCAGCCGCTCCTTGCGCTTGTAGAGCGGTTCGCCGAACACCGGCACTTCGAGCGCCTCGGTCGGGGGCCCCTCGCCGACCGGCCGCGGCGCATGCCGGCCGAGGCTGATCAGCCGGTCGTACATGACCAGGGCGCCGGCCGTGCCGAGATTGACCGAGAAGCGCGTCGGGATTTTCACCACGTAGTCGCACAGCGACTGAACGCCGGGCGACAGACCCTCCCGCTCGGAGCCCAGGATATAGGCGCACTGGCGGGGATGCCGGAAACTCGGCAGCTCGATCGCATCGTCTGTGATCTCGATGCCGACCACCCGGCAGCCCAGCGGCAGGCGGAAGCTTTCGAGATCGGCGAACCGGTAGGTCGGGACCGACAGCGGCGTGTCCGACGTGTCGGCCAGCGCGCCGGCGCGCGCGTCGTACTGCGCGCGGAGGGTGAAGACGAACGAGGCGCCGAACGCGTGGGCCGTCCGGAACAAGGTGCCGACATTCATCGACTTGCTCGGACCTTCGATACCGATGCCGAAATAGCCTTTCATGGCCCTTCGATTTGTTGCAGTAATGATTGGCAGGGGTTGCCACCCACCCGGTAGCGCCCAGCCCGCCGTCAAACAAGGCCCTGATGACCCTTCCCTCGCCGTTGGACAGCGTTCGCGCCCAGTACGAGGCTCTGCCCTATCCTGCCCGAGACCCGCGAGACGAGGCGATCCGCCTGATCACGGGCACGCCGAGCCACGTCCTCGAGATCAATCACTATCTCTTCTCCGGGCGCCTGAACTTCATCCGCCCCTTCCGCGCGCTGGTCGCCGGCGGCGGGACGGGCGATGCCTGCATCATGCTGGCCCAGCAGCTCGTCGATCGCCGCTGCCCCGGCGAGGTCGTCTATCTCGACCTCTCCACGGCGTCGCGACAGATCTGCGAGGCGCGCGCCAAGGCGCGGGGCCTGCGCAACATCCAGTTCCTGACCGGCTCGCTGCTCGACCTGCCGACGATGAACATCGGCCATTTCGACTACATCGACTGCACCGGCGTGTTGCACCACCTGCCCGATCCGACCGCCGGGATGCAGGCGCTGGCGAGCGTGCTGCACGCCGACGGCGGTATGGGCGTCATGCTCTACGGCGAATACGGGCGCAGCGGCGTCTACCCGCTGCAGGAGTTGCTGCAGACCATCGCGCCGCCGTCGATGGCGATCCAGGACCGGCTGGCAATGGCCAAGCGCCTGATCCGCTTCCTGCCGACGACCAACCTGTTCCGCCGCAATCCCTATCTCAACGATCACGTGACGGGCGGCGATGCGGGTCTCTACGACCTGCTGCTGCACAGCTGCGACCGCGCCTTCACGGTGCCGCAGATCGGCAGCATGGCCGCCGCCTCGGGCCTGCGGGTCGTCGCGTTCCTCGAACCGGTGCGCTATGAGCCCGCCACCTACATGAGCGATCCGGTGATCGCCCGGCAGGCGAGTTCGCTGCCGCTGATCGAGCGCGCGGCGTTTGCCGAACGCCTCGCCGGCAATGTGCGGACCCATGTCTTCTATGCGACGCGCGCCGGCTTCGACACGGTGGCGCGCCCCGAGGATACGTCCGCCATACCGGTGCTGCGCGAGATGGATGCGCAGAAGTTCGCCGCCGGCCTGCAGCCCGGCGCGCCGCTGGTCGCCAACCTCGACGGCTTTCCGTGGCGCGCCCAGCTGCCGCCGCTGGCGCCGCGCATCATCTCGCAGATCGACGGCCGCCGGACGGTCGCGGAAATCTACACCTCGCTCGGCAGCCAGGGCGGCCTGCCGCGGTGGGAGGACTTCTACACGCAGTTCGAGGACCTCTACGTCAAGCTGAACGGCGTCAATCACCTGCTGCTGCGCTTCCGCACCTGAAACCAAGCCTGCAGGATCGGCAATGAGCGGCCACGTCCTGACCATTGCGCTCGGCAACTCGCTCCTCTGGTCGGTTTATCTTCTGCTGACGCGTCACGTCGTGAGCGGCGCGCAGCTCGATGCCTGGGCCTATACGCTGGTGCAACTGCTGACCGCTGGCCTCGCCATGCTCTGGGTCGGCCGCCGTACGCCGGGGAGCTGGGCCGACCTGCTGGTGCCTTGGACCGTCTGCTACGCCTTCATGCGGGTGATCATCAACGGCTGCACCGCCGCCGCCATCGTCTGGCTGGCCGTCACACAGAGCACGCTGCTCTCGACGATGAGCGTGCTGATCGGCGCGGGCTCGGGCTGGGCCCTGACGCGCCAGGCGCCGTCGCGTCGGGATTGGCCCGGCCTCGCGCTGCTGGGGATCGGGATCGCGGCCTTCGCCGCCGGCCTGGGCTCGGAGACGGCGTGGCGCGGCGTCGCCTGGCTGGTCGCCTCGGAGGCCGTCGCGGTCGCAGCCTCGTGGATGATCGCCTACCACCCGCGCAACCGCGCGGCCGATCCGGCGGCACGCAGCCGCTTCACCGGCGAGATCCTGGTGGCGGCCTCACTGGCGCTGATCTTCGTCTGGACGCTGGCCGGTCTGGTGGGTGCGATGGCCTCGCCCTGGGCCGGCGGCGGCGACGCTTTCGGCCGGATCGAACTCTGGCTCTACGCGATCCTGGCCGGCCTGCTGTTCCGCGCCCCCGGCACCTGGCTCGGCTTCTGGACCATCAACCATTCGGGCGTGCAGACCTACCTGATCGCCCTCACCGCGATGCCGTTCTTCGCGATCGCGCTGGAAGCCGTGTTCGCCCGTTTGGGCTGGCTGACGCCCGCGACCCTGACGACGCCGGAATGGCTGGCCGCCGGCGTGATCCTCGCCGGCGCCGTCTGGCTGATCCTCGCGCGGGTACGGACGAAATAGCCGCTCAAGAACGACTGTCGCGCAAGATTGTTGCGCCGGCGGTCATCCCGGCACAGGACTCATGGGGTGCGGCATTCATTTCGTTTGTTTCGACTATTTCGTTTGTTTCGTTTACTCGCCACGCCTCTACCTTCTTCAGCCGCCTGTTAGGCCTTCTTCAGCGCGTCCGGGTTGAGGACGTTGATCGGGCTGCCGTCGAGCCAGGCCTCGATGTCCTTGATCGTGCCCTCGTAGAAGTGCCGGTAGCTCTCCTCGACGACGTAGCCCAGGTGCGGAATGAGCGTGACGTTGTCGAGCTTGGTGAGCGGATGGTCGGCCGACAGCGGCTCCCTGTCGTACACGTCGAGGCCGGCGTGCAGGATCGTGCGGTTCTTCAGCGCCTCGATGAGCGCCGCTTCGTCGACGATCGGACCGCGCGAGGTGTTCACGAGGATCGCGGTCTTCTTCATCTTTGCCAGTTCGGGGGCGGCGATCAGGCCGCGCGTGCGATCCGAAAGGGCGAGATGGATCGAGACGAAGTCCGACGTCGCCAGCAGCTCGTCCTTGGTGACGTACGTCGCGCCGCCCGCCTCGGCCTTCTCGGGCGTGAGGTTCTGGCTCCACGCCACGACTTCCATGCCGAAGGCCTTCGCATAACGGGCCACACGGCTGCCCAGCTTGCCGAGGCCGAGAATGCCCAGCCTCTTGCCCTCGAGCACGACCATCTGCTCGATGCCGTCGTGCCACTTGCCTTGGCGCGCCAGCCGCTCGGCCTTGGCGAGATCGCGGGCGCACATCATCAGCAGCGCCCAGGCGAGCTCCGCGGTCGGCGCGTTCGAGGTGCCGCCGGGTGTCGTCGAGACCGGGATGCCGCGCTCGGCCGCCGCCTTGTCGTCGAGGCTGGCGGCGCGGGCGCCGGTCAGCACCATGAACTTGAGGTTGGGCAGCTTCTCGATCAGCGCGCGTGGGAAGGCGGTGCGCTCGCGCAGCAAACCCAGCATGTCGAACGGTGCCAGTTTCTGCGCTGCGTCTTCGACCGAGGTGAAGGGCTCGTGGAAGACGGTGATCTCGACTCCGCGTTTCCGGAGCCGGTCCCAGTCGGCCATGCGCATGGCTACCTTCTGGTAATCGTCGAGCAAAGCGAGCTTCATCGTTTGCGGCATGGCGTTTCCTGGAAGACAATGATCGAAAATCTACTATAGCCGCGGGAGGCGGTCGTGAGCATCACCGTTACGCCAACTCATCCCGAATTCGTGGCCGAGATTTCCGGCGTCGACCTGGCCCGGCCGCTCAAGCCCACCGACCGGCAGACCATCGAGGACGCCATCAACCGCTACGCGGTCGTGGTCTTTCGCGGGCAGACTCTCGACGACGAGAAGCAGGTCGCCTTCGCTGGCCATTTCGGCCCGATCGAATCCTCGGCGCTGAAGCTCCGGCATCGCGACATCAAGCACCGGATCGAATCCAGCCAGGTGGCCGACATCTCCAACCTCGACGGCGACGGCAACGTGATGAAGCCCGATGCGCGCCGCCGGCTCGACGGCCTGGCCAACCGGCTGTGGCATACCGATGCCTCGTTCCGCGCCGTGCCGGGCGCCCTGTCGATGCTCTATGCGCACGTCATTCCCGAGGAAGGCGGCGACACGGAGTTCGCCGACATGCGCGCGGCCTACGATGCGCTGCCCGAGGCGAAGAAGAAGGAGCTTGAAGGGCTGGTCGCCGAGCATTCGATCTGGCGTTCGCGCGAACAACTCGGCGTCGTGCAGTACACCGACGAGGAGCGCGCTTCGCTGCCGCCGGTACCGCAGCGGGTCGTCCGCACCCATCCCGGCTCACACCGCAAGACTCTCTATCTCGCCGCGCACGCCTCGCACATTCTCGGCCTGCCGGTGGCGGACGGGCGCCTGATCATCCTCGACCTGATCGAGCACGCGACGCAGCCGCGCTTCGTGCATGCCCATCGCTGGGCGAAGGGCGACCTCGTGATCTGGGACAATCGCTGCACCATGCACCGCGCCCGGCCGTTCGACACGACCAAGGTGCGCGACCTGCGGCGCGTCACGACGCGCGACGTCGCCTCGACGCTCGACCAGGCAGCCTGACGTTCCCGTCAGGCGCCCGGTCAGACCGCGAGATTGTCGATCAGGCGTGTGCGGCCGAGGCGGGCGGCGGCGATGACGCGCGCCGGACCCGCGACATGCTCGAGCGGCTTCAGGCTCTCGGCGTCGACCACGGTGAAGTATTCGACGATGTCGAAGCCGCCGTCGCGCAGCGCCTGGGATGCCGCCGTGCTGGCCTCCGAGCATGAGTTTCTTCCGTCGCGCACCGTATCGGCGACCTTTACGAGCTGCGCGTACATGCCCAGCGCCTTCGTGCGCTCGTCGGGGCTGAGGTAGCGGTTGCGCGACGACATCGCGAGCCCGTCCGCCTCGCGCACCGTCGGCATGCCCACGATCTCGAACGGCATCGAGAGGTCGCGCACCATGCGCTTGATGACCTGGAGCTGCTGGTAGTCCTTCTCGCCGAAATAGGCGCGGTCGGGCAACGCCATCAGCAGGAGCTTGCTCACCACCGTGGCGACGCCCTGGAAATGGCCGGGCCGCAGCGGACCGCACAGACCGTCGGTGATGCCCGCGACCGTCACGGTCGTCAGCTGCTCGCCGGGATACATCTCGTCCTTGCTGGGCGCGAAGGCGATGCGGCAGCCCGCGTCGCGCAGCTTGGCAAAGTCACCCTCCTCGTCGCGCGGATAGGCGGAGAAATCCTCCTTCGGGCCGAACTGGGTCGGATTGACGAAGATGCTGGTCACCGGCACGTCGCCGCGATCGAGCGCGCCCTTCACGAGGCTGACATGGCCTTCGTGCAGCGCGCCCATCGTCGGCACGAGGCCGATCGTGCGGCCGGCCTTGCGGAATTCCGCGACGAGGCGGCGCAGGTCGGCCACGGTGCGGACGACGGCGAGATCGTGGACGTTCGCGGATGCACTCATGATGCGCTGGTTAAGCACATCACGCCCGAGGGCGGCAAGCAGCCCTCACCCGCGCGCCAGGATCTCGGCGCGGCGCTCCGACGGGACCGCGACGATGTTGGCCGAGGCCGAAGAGTCCTCGCCCATCGGCTCGACCCCGCCCGTCTCGGGCGAGAAGACGAAAATGTCGTAGTCGAGCTCGCGGCGGAGAAAACCAAACAACGCTTCGGTGCTCGCACCCTGCGCCCGCAACGCCTCGTCGTTCGCTTCGACCATCAGGACCGGCCGCTGGGCGGCGAGTGTCCGGCGTGCTCCTTCGAGCACGTGCATCTCGGCACCCTCGACGTCGATCTTGATGACATCGACCCTGGCAACGCCGAGCCGGTCGATCACCGCGTCGAGGCGTTCGACGGGAACGTGCTCGACACCCACGGCCGGCGCATCGTCATAGACCAGCGCACCCAGCGTATTGTGGCCCGAATGCACGCCCGACGCGATCTGCAGGGCGGCGGTGCCTTCGCTGCTGCCGACCGCGCTCGGCACGACGGTGACGTTGCCGAGGCGGTTTCGTGTGACATTGTGCTCGAGCTTGCGGCGCTCGCGCGAACTCGGCTCGAAGGCCACGACGCGTCCTGCGGGGCCGACCCGGCTGGCGCTGAAGAGCGTGTAGAGCCCCTCATTCGCGCCGACGTCGAGCACCGTCATGCCGGGCTTAAGGATCTGTCCCAGGAAGTGGAATTCGTTCGGCTCGAAAGTGCCGCTGACATAGAGGCAGAGGCTGTGATCGTTGCCCAGCATCACGTCGACCTTGAGGCCGTCGTACCATCCGACGGTGAGCGGGACTTCGAGCCGGTGTTCGACCGCATGCTCCCAGAGCACGCCGCGGCGCAGAGCCCCCCAGCTTCTTTCGATGTAGTACTCGGCACCGAACGTCCAGCCGGGGTAGCGCTGCAACCTCAGCCGGCGACGCGCGACGAGCCTCGCGTAGAGGCGACCCAGCGCCGGTGCGTCGGAGAGCAGCCTGCGCCCAATCCGGTCGAGCAAGGTGCCGATCTGATAGGGGATATTCCGGCGATGGTGGGCCCACATCCCGGCGAGACCACGGGAACGCTCGGCTTCGCTCATGGCAACTTTCATGATCCGAACCGCAACGGCATTCCGGCAGGAGAATTTTCGATCCGCCCGGGTGCCGGTCCAGGCAAAATCACACCATCTAACGCCTCCCACAGCACATCGTCGCTGCACCGACATCGATGCAGGACACTTCTGTGCCGTGGGAAGATTGGAGCGGGCGAAGGGATTCGAACCCTCGACCCCGACCTTGGCAAGGTCGTGCTCTACCCCTGAGCTACGCCCGCGCTCCGATCCGGCTGGGTAGGTGGCCGGAAGGCGGCGTTGATAGGGCTTTTCCGTTCCCTTGGCAAGGGCTGGCGAACAGGTCTTTTCATGGGGTAGAGGCGACACGCACCATGTTTGATCCGCAACAACTGCTCGGCCGGCTCGACGAGCTCGGCATCGCCCACCGCACCGTCGAACATCCGCCCGTCTTCACGGTCGAGGAAGCCAAGACGCTGCGCGGCGACCTGCCCGGCCACCACATCAAGAACCTCTTCCTGCGCAACCGGAAGGAGGAGATGTGGCTGGTGGTGGCGCTGGAGGACCGGACCATCGACCTCAAGCGCCTGGGTGAGCGGCTGGGCGCGGGCAAGTTCTCGTTCGGCAGCCCCGACCGGCTGCGGCGTCATCTCGGCGTCGCGCCGGGCTCGGTGACACCGCTCGCCGTCATCAACGACCCGGAGCATCAGGTCCGGCTGGTCCTCGACCGCGGTCTCGCCGTCGGCGCCGGTCCGATCAATGCCCATCCGCTGGTCAACAGCATGACGACGGCGCTGAGCCTCGCGGACCTGCTGCGCTTCTTCGAGGCGACCGGGCACACCCCGGAGTGGCTCGACTTTCCCGTATAGCGTTATATTATAACGGAATGCTCTTCCGTGCGCTCCTGCTGGCCCTCGGCCTGTTCGTCGTCTCCCTGCCGGCTTCGGCGCAGTCGCCGATGAAGGCTGTCGCGACCTTCTCGATCCTGGGCGACCTGCTGGCCGAAGTGGCCGGCGACAAGGTCGAGCTGTCGGTCGTGGTCGGCCCCGACATCGACGCCCACGCCTACCAGCCGCGCCCCACCGACGCGCGCGCGCTCGCCGATGCCAAGGTGCTGGTGAGCAACGGGCTGGGCTTCGAGGGCTGGATCGACCGGCTCGCCAAGGCGGCGCCCTTCAAGGGCAAGGCGATCGTGGCGAGCGCCGGCGTCGCGACCCTGAAGGCAGGCGCGGACCACGGCCATTCCCACGGGCATTCGCACGGACAGGGCCTCGACCCGCATTGCTGGCAGGACGTCCAGAGGGTCCGCACCTACGTCGCCAACATCGCCCAGGGGCTCGCCGAAGCCGATCCGCCGAACGCCGCCTACTACCGCGAACGGGCCCAGGCCTTCGATCGCCGCCTGGCCGAACTGGACGCGTGGGTGAAGGCCGAGATCGCCAGGGTGCCCGCCGACAAGAGGCAGGCCATCACCGGCCACGATTCCTTCCGCTATTTCGCCACCGCCTACGGCGTGAAGTTCCAGTCGCCGCGCGGCTACAACACCAGCAGCGAGCCGTCGGCGCGCGACGTCGCCGCGCTGATCCGCGAGGTGCGCGAGCATCGCATCAAGGCGCTGTTCGTCGAGAACATGACCAACCCGGGCCTGATCGACCAGATCGCGCGCGAATCGGGCGCCGTCGTCGGCCCCCGCCTCTACACCGACGCGCTCTCAGGACCGGACGGGCCGGCCCCGACCTACGAGAAGATGATGCGCCACAACGTGACGGCGCTGGTCGCGGGCATGTCGAAGAACTGACGCCACGCGGTGGCGGGCGGCGCCGGCGTTCCCCAGGCCGCCCTGGAATGCTAGCCATGTGTCCGGGGAGGCTAGGGACACAATGCCAATTCGCCGGATCAGCGCTGCCGATGCTTACGGTACGCTAAGGTCCAACCCCGACAGCGACTGGCCACGGCGCGACGATCCTGCCAACCGGTTCGCCCACTTCGCCGATCCCTCGTTCAGGCCGCGCTTCATGCTGGAGCCCGGCCAGCGCATCTTCACCATCGGTTCTTGCTTCGCCCGCGGCATCGAGACGACGCTCGCCAATCGCGGTTTCGACGTCCCTACCTTGAATCTTCGGGTCGACAAGACCGGGTGGAGCGGCGATCCGACGACGATCCTGAACAATTACGTGCCGCCGGCGATCGCGCCGCAGATCCGCTGGGCGTTCGGTATGGAGGAATTCGACATCCGCCGGCATGCCGTCGAAGTCGCGGCGGGGCGTTTCATGGACCCGCAGTTGACGCTCGGCTTCAGGCCCGTCCCCGCCGACGCCCTGATCAGGCGGCGCAACGACATCAGTGCGATCTACCGACATCTCGCCAGCAGCCACGTGGTGCTGATCACCCTCGGCTTGATCGAGGCATGGTTCGACAATCGCTCGGGTCTCTACGTCAACTGCCCGCCGCCCAAGGGCTACATCCGGACCGATCCTTCGCGCTTCGAGCTTCATGTCCTCGACTACGGCGACGTGACCCGCGCGCTCACGGACCTCGTCGATCTGCTCGGCCGGATATGCCCCCGCGACCATCGCATCATCCTCACCGTGTCGCCCGTGCCCCTCCAGGCGACCTTCACCTCTTCCGACGTGGCGGTCGCGAATTCCTACAGCAAGTCGGTCCTGCGGGCGGCGGTCGAGCCGTTCGTCGCCGAGCGGGACCATATCGAATACTTCCCCTCCTACGAGAGCGTGCTCCTGACCGACCGTTCGATCGCCTTCGTCGACGATCAGGTCCATATCCACACGTCGATGGTGCGCTTCAACGTCGACCGCATGATCAGCCGTTACGTCGCGTCCGGGGACGACACCGTTGCCAAGGTGATCGCCCGCGCCCGAACGGACGCTGCCGCCGGCCGCTTCCAGACCGGGCTCAAGCGCCTGCAACAGGCCTGGGCCGCACATCCCGGGGAGTCCGATCTCGCCATTGCGCTGGCGGGGGCGCACCTGAAGGTGGGCGGGAACGCCGCCGCGGAAGCCCTGCTGCTCGAGCAACTCAAAACACGGGAAAACGCCGTCGCGCGCACTCTTCTCGCGACCCACTACAACCGCAGCGGCCGCCACGAGGAAGCCGCGCTGCACGCCGAGAAAGCGTGCGAACATGGAAAGGCGCGGCTCGACGCGTCCCTCCAGCGCGTCGAAGCCTACTTTCATCTCGGCCGGCTCGAGGAAGGGCTCGTCGTCCTCGACAAGATCTCCTGGCCCCTCGAGCGCAAATCGCTGCTGCTCCAATGGCAGGCGCGATACTGCGAGAAGCTGGGGCGACCTGCGGATGCGGAAGCTCTTTGGCGGGAGTGCAACGACCTCGTTGAAAATCCGGTCTACATGGCGGCCTTCGCCGAATTCCTGGCGAAGAATGACCGCTGGCCGGAGGCCGCCGAATGGGTCGACCGGGCGCTGCTCCAGGCCCCGAACGAGACGACGGCCCTGCGCTTGCGCACCGAGATCAGAAAAGCCCGTCTGCCGGCACGCGAGGCCGGAAACGCCGCGCCCGTCGCGGCAAATCTCTTCGAGAGCGCGATGCGCTGGTCGACCGCCCTGATCAGGCGCGTCGTCGGAAAGGCCTGAGCACCGCTCAGGCGGCCACCATCGCCAATCCGGCCTTGTGGCGTGCCGCCTGCAGGGTGTTGAACATCAGACAGGCCACCGTCATCGGCCCGACCCCGCCCGGCACCGGCGTGATGTGCCCCGCTACCTTCAGCGCCTCGGCAAAGGCCACGTCGCCGACCAGCCGGCTCTTGCCTTCGGTCGTGGGGATGCGGTTGATGCCGACATCGATCACCGCGGCGCCCGGCTTGATCCAGTCGCCCTTCACGAATTCGGTCCGGCCGATCGCCACCACCAGGATGTCGGCCTGGCGGCAGACGGCCGGCAGATCGCGGGTGCGCGAATGGGTGATGGTCACCGTGCAATCGGCGCGCAGCAGCAGCTGCGCCACGGGGCGCCCCACCAGGTTGGACCGGCCGACGATCACCGCATTGAGGCCCGATAGCGAGCCCAGCGCATCCTGCAGCAGCATCGAGACACCGAGCGGCGTGCAGGGCACCGGGAAGTCGAGCGGGGCGCCCGGCGCGATCGAGCCGAGGCGGCCGACATTCACCGGGTGGAAGCCGTCGACATCCTTGGCGGGGTCGATGGCGACCAGCACCTGCGGCGTATCGAGATGCTTGGGCAGCGGCAACTGGACCAGGATGCCGTTCACCGCGGGATCGGCGTTGAGGCGCCCGATCAGCTCCAACAGCTCGGCCTGCGTCGTGTCCCCGGGCAGCTGGTGGTCGAAGCTCGCCATGCCGAGTTCGACCGCGAGCCTGCCCTTGCTGCGGACATAGACCTGGCTGGCCGGATCGTCGCCGATCAGCACCGTGGCGAGACCGGGTTTCGGCCCGCCCTTGGCGACGAGGTCGGCGACGCCCGCACCCACGCGCTCGCGGAGACCGCCCGCGAAGGCCTTTCCATCGATCAGTTTCGCATCAGCCATTCTTGCGCATCCATTCGGCAATCCGGTCGGCGAGCAGGGCAGGATCGCCCGCGACCATGAGGGTCTTGTCTCGTGCCGTCCCGCCGCGCACGATCTCGAAGGTCGATTTCGGAAGGCGCCAGGCCTGCGCCAGCAGCGCGACGACGGCGTCGTTGGCTTTGCCATCCTCGGGCGCTGGCGTCACTGCGGCCTTCAGCGCCCCCTCAGACGTGCGCTCGAGCGCGGTGCGGCGCGCCCGCGGCTGCACGCGCAGCTGGACGGTCACGCCGTCGCGATTGCGGCGCAGAAAGACGGGGTCGGCCGGGTCCGAGCTCAGCGGCAGGTCAGCGGACGAAGGACGGCCAGACATACTCCCACAGCAGGCTGCGGATGAAGAACAGGCCGAGGAGCAGGATGACGGGCGAGATGTCGACGCCGCCGAGATTGGGCAGCATGCGCCGGATCGGTCGCAGCACCGGCTCGGTCAGCTTGAACAGCATGTCGACCACGACACTGATGAAACGGTTGCGGACGTTCACCACGCCGAACGCCACCAGCCAGCTCATGATCGCGCTCGCGATCACGATCCAGGTGTAGATGTCGATAATCTTGTCGATCAGCACCGCCAACGACAGCATCGGGCCCCCGCGCCTTGAGGCCGGCCAACCGCCGGCCGCGGCACCCTACTCGGCGCGCCTTGCCGATCACAAGCCCCTTCAGGCCCGCGTCAGGCTGAGTTCCACGCTGCCGAGGCGGATCGAACGCACCGCGCTGATGTCGCGCGGTCCATGCTCGGGCAGCAGCCGGGCGCCGTCGAGGAAGGTGCCGCCCGGGCTGCCCAGATCTTCCAGGCCCAGACGCTGGCCCGACAGCATCAGTCGCGCATGCGGCCGGCCGACCGAGGGATCGGGCACGCTGAGATCGGTCGGTGCGCCTGCAGGCGCACCGGTGAGGGCATAGGTACCCGTGTTGCCGCCGATCGCGAGCGAGACCGTGCCGCCATTGCCGAGCGCGCCCGAGAGCCGCCAGCCGCGCGCATCGGGCAGCGCCATCGGCGGGCCCGACAGCACGACCGGGCCCGTCGTCGGAGCGCCGCCGCGCGGGGGCGCGTAGCCGAACGAGCCGGCCGGGCCGACCGGTCCGGCCTCGTCGCGCGGCCAGCGCATGAAGGCGAAGATCCAGAGCAGGATCAGGGGCACGATCGTTCCCACACCGGTCAGCGTGAGCAGGATGGCGCCGAGGCCGGTCCATCCCGGCAGCCCGGCCTTCTCCACGATGCGCCAGGCCATCCAGGCCGCCAGGACGGTCCCGACCAGCGCGAAGGCGCCGGTCAGGCCGAAGAAGCTCGTCAGAGCCGCGATTTCAATGCCCATCGGCTAGCGCCTCGGTGCCGCTTCGCCGGCGGGCCAGGTGCTGAAGGCCAGCATGCCCATGACGATGAAGGAGCCGATGAACGGCACCAGATGGAAAAGCGACAGCGCCCCGGAGAAGCCGGCCCGCGTGCAGATGCGCCAGGTCGGGATGATGAGGACCAGGGACACCAGCACGTAGCTGACCAGCATCACGGCCACCGTGAGGGAGCCCAGAGCGAGCACCCATGTCACCAGGCTGGCCATCTCGTCAGGCGAGGGCAACGACTTCGATCTCCACCATCACGTCGCGCGGCAGGCGGGCGACTTCGACCGTCGAGCGCGCGGGCGTCGAGCTGCCGAAATATTCCGGCAGCCCATAGACCTCGTTCATGGCGGCAAAGCTGTCCATGCTCTTCAGGAACACGGTGGTCTTGACCGCGTGGCCGAGGTCGCTGCCCGCCGCCTTCAGCACCGCGCGCAGGTTCTTCAGCACCTGGTGCGTCTGCTCGGCGATGCCGCCCTCGACGATGTCGCCAGTCGCGGGATCGAGCGGGATCTGGCCGGCACAGAAGACCAGCCCGTTGGCCACGACCGCCTGCGAATAGGGGCCGAGCGCCTTGGGGGCGGCGTCGGTCTGAACGACTTTCTTGGCGTGGGTCATGGTCTCAAACTCTCCATCAAAAATACCGGCCGGACGCTATCACAGCCCGCTTTGCTTGACAGGGGGCCCGGCAACCATTATCCGCGCGGTTCTCCAGGGTCGGAGGGGGCTGTAGCTCAGCTGGGAGAGCGCCTCGTTCGCAATGAGGAGGTCAGGGGTTCGATCCCCCTCAGCTCCACCAACCACCCCGACCCTTGGCCGAAGACAGACGGCCTCATTCACTGGCCTGTCGCGGCGCATCACGGCACAATTGCACTCGATGCGCAGACGCAAACGCCCCACCCCGACAGAACTCGGCCTCACCGCCGCCGAAGGACGCATCCTCACGTCGCTGCGCACGCCGCAGCGCATACAGGACTATGTTTCCGCCCTGCCGGCCAATTTCGAACGGGACGGCGACAGCCTGCGCTCCGTGCGCGGCGTGCTGCGCCATCGCGAGGCACACTGTCTCGAGGCGGCCTTCCTCGCGGCCTGCGCCCTGTGGCTGCAGGGCGAGCCGCCCCTGGTCATGGACCTGACGGCCACGCGCGACGATTTCGACCATGTCGTGACCCTGTTCCGCCGCGACGGCTGCTGGGGCGCGATCTCCAAGAGCAACCATGTCTGGCTGCGCTGGCGCGACCCGGTCTATCGCAGCCTGCGCGAGCTCGCGATGTCCTACTTCCACGAATATTTCAACAAGGGCCGCAAGACGCTGCGGACCTATTCGGCCTCGGTCGACCTGCGCCGCTTCGCGCCCGATACCTGGATCACGAACGAAGAGGATTGCTGGGAGGTCGGCGCGGCGCTTGCCGATGCCCGCCACTACCCGCTGATCAAGCCGGCGCAGAGGCGCTGGCTGATGGCGCCCGATGCCACCGTGCTGCGGGCCGACGACCTCGTCCAATACGAAAGCCGCGACCGCAAGACGGCCCGCAAATACTGAAGGGAGCCCGCCATGAAACGACTCCGCGCGATCCTGCTGCTGATCCTGCTGGGCACCGCCACCCCGGCCGCCGCGCAGATCCCTCCCGAATGGCAGGCCGCCGCCCAGGCGGTGATCGGCGAGCTGGAGCGCGACACGCCGCAGGCCGCCAAGCCGTGGACCGGCGCGGAGCTGACCCAGGGCTGGAACCTCGCGCGCGCCTGGCGGCGGCACAACAACGGCAACATCGAGATCATCCTCGCCGAATATCTGACGTTCGTGGCGCTGTGCCGGATCGGCTGCGCCGGCAGCACGATCGAGGGCCAGGGCTACATATCCGTGGCCGAGCAGGTGAAGGCGCTGATCGCCCAGAATGGCGGCTCCTATGCACTGGCCTCCAACGCCCATGCCTGGCTGGCCGGTCTCGCCGATCCGACAGGGGCGGCCCAGAAGAACGTGGCCCTCTGGAGCAAGGACCCAGACGTCCCGTCGGCCGACTTCGCCACCGGCAACCTCTATGCGCTCACCTGGCTGCTCGCGCGCAAGCGGGCGACGCCCGAGGCACAGGCCGACACCTTCGCCCGCTTCGCGATCTTCGTTCAGACGAAGGCCTGGATCGGCCCGCGCTGCCTCGACATCTCCAAGGTGGCCATGGTGCTCGGCGCGCCGCCGCGCATCGAGGCGTGCAATTAGGACCACCTCATCCTGTGAGGTTGGCCGGAAATGAACTGAATCGATTCAAGCACTTACCTCATCCTGAGGAGCCGCGCCTTGCGTGGCGTCTCGAAGGATGGGCAACAGACGCGGTGCGCGTGCCCATGCTTCGAGACGGCCGCTTTGCGGCCTCCTCAGCATGAGGTTGTTGTTGGTTGTTGGCGGGTGAAAGAAAAAGGGGGCCGTGGGCCCCCTTCTCTGTTCCCTTTGTGATCTCGCTACTCGGCGGCGATCTGCTCGTGCACGAACTTCTTGGCGTCGAAGTCCTCGGCGACCTTGAGGTCGTTGCCGATCAGCTTCTCGACGTCGATCTCGGCGTAGCCCAGCACGCCCATCTCGCCCAGCGCCTTCTGCACCTTCGGGCCGAACAGGCCGATCTCCTTGAGGATGGGCACGATGCGGGTGAAGAGGCGGGTGCGGAACGCCTGCATGGCGCCCGAGTGGTAGGCGTGCTCCAGCATCTCCTTCACCGGCAGGCCCGACCGCATCCAGACTTCGCCCTGGTTGAAGCGGTCGCGCATGAAGTAGAGCGCCTCGACGACGAACTCCTCACGCTCGGCGCGCTCGGCGTCGGAGATGTGCGGATAGTATTCGCGCAGCGCCATGCGGCCGAAGGTGACGTGCCGCGCCTCGTCCTGCATGACGTAGGCGTTCACGGCGCCGGCCAGGTTGTTCTTGGCGGTGTCGCGGATGCGCTGGAAGGCGGCCAGCGCCAGGCCTTCGATCAGCACCTGCATGCCGAGATAGGTCATGTCCCAGCGGCGGTCGGTCAGCGTCTGCTCGAGCAGGTTCTTGAGCGAGTCCGTGATCGGATAGGCCGCCTTGAACTTCTCGTGGATCAGGCGCTTGTAGCTTTCGACGTGGCGCGCCTCGTCCATCACCTGCGTCGCGGCATAGAACTTGGCGTTCATGTCCGGCACGGTGTTGACGATCTTGGCGGTGGCGATCAGGGCGCCCTGCTCGCCGTGCATGAACTGGCAGATGGAATGGCACTGCAGATTGAAGCGCAGCCAGTCCTTCTCCTTGTCCGTCATCTTGTCCCAGAAGGGCGAGCCGTAGATCGGGATCGTCTCGTCGGCCATGCCCATCGGGTTGCCTTCGAACAGCTCCTGCGACCAGTCGATACGGGTGCTGGTGTCCCACTGCTGCTGCTTGCCCTTCTCGTACAGGCTCAGCAGGTCGGCGGATCCGTCCTCGTATTCCCAGTTGAAGGCGATCTCGGTGGCGCCATCGAACTTCCAGTTCGTGACTTCGACCGGCAGCTGATAAATTTTCTGCGTTGTCATCGGCTCTTGCCTCCTGGCCCTGAACCTTGTCCCATCCCTCATGGAACGTCTTAACAGTGACGCTCCGCTCATTTTTCTCGGCGGACGCTAGCACAGTCTGCTAGGAGAGTCCGCCCGGAAAACGGGCATCTGAAGACGAGTTTTTGATGTCCTACACTCAGCTGCGCATCGCCAAGATCATCCAGGAAACACCGGACGCCCGCTCGTTCGTCCTCGAGGTTCCGCCCGACCTGGCCGAAAAATACCGCTACCGCGCGGGCCAGTTCCTGACCTTCCGCGTGCCCCACGCCGACGGCGCCTTCAACCGCTGCTACTCGCTGTCCAGCGCCCCCGAGACCGACGGGTCGCCGAAGGTGACGATCAAGCGGGTGGCCGGCGGCAAGGGCTCCAACTGGTTCCACGACGCGGTGACGGAAGGCGGCATGCTGGACGTGCTGCCGCCGGCCGGCCGCTTCGTGCTGGGCGACGGCGACGCCCCGCTGCTGCTGTTCGGCGGCGGCAGCGGCATCACGCCGATGATGTCGCTGATCAAGAGCGCTCTGAAGCAGGGCAAGCGGCAGATCAGGCTGTTCTATGCCAATCGCGACAAGCCGTCGGTGATCTTCGACGGCGAGTTCGAGGCGCTCCTTGCGGCCCATCCCGGCAAGCTCGAGATCGTCCATCACCTCGATTCGACGCAGGGCATCATCAAGCCCGAGGAGATCGTGGCGGCGATGAAGGGTTACGAGGCGGGCGACGTCTATCTCTGCGGCCCCGGCCCGTTCATGAAGCTGGTCGAGGAGACGCTGTTCGAGCACGGCATGCCGCACGACAAGGTGCGGATCGAGCGATTCGAGGCTTCGGGCAACGACGCGATCCCGATCCAGCCCAGCGAGGAAGGCGACGTGGTCCCGGGCGAGATCACGATCCATTTCGAGGGCAAGGTCCACAAGGTGGCCTATGCCAAGGGCCAGACGATCCTGGAGGCGGCGCGCGCCGGCGGGCTCAACCCGCTCTCGTCCTGCGAGGAAGGCTTCTGCGCCTCGTGCGCGGCCAAGACCATCAAGGGCAAGGTCATGCTCGCCAAGAACGACATCTACACGCCCGAGGATCTCGCCAATAACTGGATCCTGACCTGCCAGGGCCACTGTTTCGGGGCCGAGGTCGAGATCACCTACGACGTGGTGTAGCGATCAGCGCCCGTCCCCTCGCCCAGGCGACAATCCTGACCCTGGTCGCCGGCATTGCCGACGCCGTGGGCTACGTCACCATGGGCGGCGTGTTCGCAGCCAACATGACCGGCAACACGGTGCTGGCCGGCATCGACATCGCCAAGGGCAACCATCTCGGCGCCTGGAACCATCTCACGCCGCTGGTCGCCTTCTTCCCCGGCGCCCTGCTCGCCCGCGCGATGCTGCGCCTGTTCAAGGGGCCGGTGGCCGGCATCCTGCTCGAAGCCGCGCTGCTCGCGGGCGTCGGCTTCCTTCCCGTGGGCGAGGAGAATGCGGTGATGATCGTGGCCTTCGCCATGGGCCTGCAGGCCTCGACGATCACCAGCTTCGCCGGCCATTCGGTCAGCACCGTCGTCGTGACCAGCACCCTGGCCCGCACCGCGGATGCAGCCGTCGACCGGCTGTGGCCGGGCGCCGCGACGCTACCGCCTTCGGCGCTGAACACAGGGCTGCTGGCCCTGACCTGGACGGGCTACCTGGTGGGCGCCGTGATCGGCGGCCTTCTGCTGCCGGTGCTCGCCTGGCCGCTGCTCGTGCCGGCCGCGCTGCTGATCCTGATGCTGCCTCTTCTGGGCTGAGCGACGCTCAGCCCGTCAAGCGACAGGACATTGCTTGCAATGTCCGAGAGCGCCGAAGAACGAACGCTCCCCCTTACGCCGCCGCGATCGCCTTCTCGACGAACATCTTCCGGTCGAACTCCTCGGCCACCTTGCCGTCGTTGGCTAGGACCTCGGCTACGTCGATCTTGGCGTAGTCCATCACGCCCATGTCGGCGAAGGCCTTCTGCACCCGCGGACCCCACAGGCCGATATCCTTCACGGTCGGCACGACGCGGCTGAACAGGCGGCCGCGGAAGGACTGCATCTGCTTGGAATTGTAGTGGATGTCGTCCAGCACCTTGGCCGGCAGGCCGAGCCGCTCCCAGACCTCGGACTGGTTGAAGCGGTCGCGCATGAAGTAGAGCGCCTCGACCACGAACTCCTCGCGCTCGTCGCGTTCGGCCTCCGACAGGTGCGGATAGTATTCGCGCAGCGCCAGCCGGCCGAACGAGACGTGGCGCGCCTCGTCCTGCATGACATAGGCGTTGACCGCGCCGGCCAGCGTGTTGCCGGCCTTGTCGCGGATCGACTGGAAGGCGGCGAGCGCCAGGCCCTCGATCAGCACCTGCATGCCGAGATAGGTCATATCCCAGCGGCGGTCGGTCAGCGTCTGCTCGAGCAGGGTCTGCAGCGCCTTGTTGATCGGATAGGCGACCTTGAACTTCTCGTGCAGCAGCCGCTTGTAGGCCTCGACGTGACGCGCCTCGTCCATCACCTGCGTCGCGGCATAGAACTTGGCGTTCATGTCGGGAACGGTGCCAACGATCTTGGCGGTGGCGATCAGCGCGCCCTGCTCGCCATGCATGAACTGCGAGATCGAATTGGCCTGCAGATGCAGCCGGAGCCAGCTGCGCTCCTTGTCGGTCATCCTGTTCCAGTGATCGGTGCCGTAGATCGAGATCGCCTCGTCCTTCAGCTCCATCGGATTGTCGGGATTGAGCTCCAGCGACCAGTCCAGCCGCGTGCTGGCGTCCCACTGCTGCTGCTTGCCCTTCTCGTAGAGCTCGAGCAGCGGCGCCGACCCGTCGTCGTATTCCCAGTTGAACTGGAGGTCGGTCGCGCCGTCGAAGACCCACTGCGTCACGTCGACGGGCAGGGCGTAGATCCGTTGCGTGGTCATGGCATCACCCTCCCGGGGCGGTTTTAGCTATTGCTTGCCGAAAAGATGACGCCTCGCTCACGTAGTGGCAAGCCCCGACCGTCAGGGCTGCAGCCGATAGCCCCCGCGGTCGGTGACGAGGATCGCGGCGCTGGTCGGATCCCGCTCGATCTTCTGCCGCAGCCGATAGATGTGGGTTTCCAGCGTGTGGGTCGTGACGCCGGCATTGTAGCCCCAGACCTCGTTCAGCAGGATGTCGCGGGCGACCGGCCGGTCGCCGGCCCGGAACAGGTACTTCAGGATCGAGGCTTCCTTGTCGGTCAGGCGGACCTTCTTCTTTCCGCCCTTCTCCATGAGCAACTTGCCCGCAGGGTGGAATTCGTAGGGACCGATCGACATGACCGCATCCTCGCTGCGCTCGTGCTGGCGCAGATGCGCGCGCAGACGGGCGAGCAGGACGTTGATGCGGAAGGGCTTGGTCACATAGTCGTTGGCGCCGGATTCCAGGCCCAGGATCGTGTCGGCGTCGCTGTCGGCCGCAGTCAGCATGATGATGGGGGCGCGGACGCCCTCGCGACGCATCAGCTTGCAGAGCTCGCGGCCGTCCATGTCGGGGAGACCGATGTCCAGCAGGATGGCGTCGTAGTGGGCGAGCTTGGCCTTTTCCAAGCCTTCCGCGGCGGTGCCGACCTGGATGGTCGTGAACCCGTCGTAGAGATCGAGCTGCTCGGCAAGCACCGTGCGCAACGCTTGGTCGTCATCGACCAACAGGATTTTCTTGCCACGATTGTTCACGGACATGCGCTTGTTACCTGCCAGCCATCTCGAAATGTACTCTATCCGGTACGATCTGGGCACAAAAGTGGTTCACTTCGGCGAAAACCCGTGGCGTGATACCGTCAGAGTCATGAATTCCAATCCGGCCCACTCCCGCAGCGCGGCTGCAGTCGCCTCCGTCGAACGCGCCATGGCGGAGCTCCGTCGCGGCGGAATCGTCGTGCTGCGGGGCGAGGATGGCGCCGGGGGCCTCGTCATTGCCGCCGAATCCTGCGGCCCGCGCGCCCTGCAGCGCCTGCAGGGCCTCGCCCAGAACCCGCCGGTCCTGGTCACCACGCGCCGCCGCGCCGAGGCGATCGGCATGGAAATCCCGCCGCACATCGCGGGGGGCATGGGCGAGACCAACAAGCCGATCACCATCGACCTGCCGGAAGGCGTCCCCGTCGACGTCATCCTGCGGCCGCACGAGAGCGACAGGACCGGCCGTCACGTCGCCCTGCGCCACCTGTCGCGGCCCGTTGCCAGCCATGCCCCGGCCATCGCCCAGGCGGCGATCGAGCTCGCCAAGCTGTCGCGCCTCCTGCCGGCGGTCGTGCTCGGGCCGCTGACCCGGGATCCGGGCAACAAGCGGCGCGACTGGGCGCGCGAGCAGGATCTCGTCTATGTCGATGCCGCCGACGTGTCGGCGTACGAGGAAACCGCCTCCAGGACGCTGCAGCAGGTCGCGCAGGCGCATGTGCCGCTGGAAGGTGCCGAGAATGCCCGCATCCTCGCCTGGCGGCCCAGCGACGGCGGCAAGGAGCATCTCGCCATCGTGGTCGGCGAGATCGATCCGACCGAGCCCGTCCTGATCCGGCTCCATTCGGAATGCTTCACCGGCGACCTGCTGGGCTCGCTGCGCTGCGACTGCGGCGTGCAGTTGCGCAGCGCCATCGCCGAGATCGCCAAACAGGGGTCGGGCGTCCTGCTCTATCTCGCGCAGGAAGGCCGCGGCATCGGCCTCGTCAACAAGCTGCGCGCCTACGAGCTGCAGGACGACGGGTTCGACACGATCGACGCCAACGAGCAGCTCGGCTTCGACGCCGACGAACGCATCTATGCGCCGGCCGCCACCATGCTCTCGCGCATGGGCATCCAGCGGGTGCGGCTGATGACCAACAATCCCGAGAAGATCGCCCAGCTCGAACGCTACGGCATCGAGGTCGCGGCGCGGGTTCCGCATTCCTTCCCGTCCAACGGGCACAACGAGAACTATCTTCGCACCAAGGCGGAGCGAGCAGGCCACCTGCTCTAATAACGACGACTGGAGGAAACATGACCAAGATGCGTCGCCGCGTTTTCGCGGCCGGTAGTGCTGCGTTCGCGTTCTCCCCTTACATCGCAGGTGCCCAGAAGAAGTACGACCCGGGCGTGACCGACAAGGAGATCAAGCTCGGCCACACCAATCCCTACAGCGGGCCGCTCTCGGCCTACGGCACGATCGGCAAGGCCATCGCGGCCTACTGGACGATGGTGAACGACAAGGGCGGCATCAACGGCCGCAAGATCAACTTCATCACCTACGATGACGGCTTCGTGCCGCCCAAGACCGTCGAAATGGTCCGCAAGCTCGTGGAGGACGACAAGGTCTTCGCGATCTTCCAGCTGCTCGGCACGCCGACCAACACGGTCGTGCACAAATATCTGAACCAGAAGAAGGTGCCGCAGCTGTTCGTCGCGACGGGCGCCTCCAAGTGGGGCGATCCGAAGAACTTCCCGTGGACCATGGGCTGGCAGCCCGACTACCACACCGAAGGCGCGATCTACGCCAAGCACATCCTGGCCAACCACAAGAACGGCAAGATCGGCATCCTCTGGCAGAACGACGATTCGGGGAAGGACTATGTGAGCGGCTTCCTGGCGGGCCTCGGCAAGGAGAACCAGAAAATGGTCGTCTCCTCGGTGAGCTACGAGGTCACCGATCCGACCGTCGATTCGCAGATCATCCAGATCAAGAGTTCCGGTGCCGACATCGTCTTCATCGAGACCGCGCCCAAGGCCGCCTCGCAGGCGATCCGCAAGATCGGCGACCTGAACTGGAAGCCGGTGCGCTACCTCGCCAACGTCTCGGCCTCGGTGGCGGCCGTGCTGAAGCCCGCCGGCTTCGAGACCAGCAAGGACATCATCACGGCCGCCTACCTGAAAGACGCCACCGACAAGCAATGGGCCAACGACGCGGACTACAAGGAATGGGACGCGTGGATGAAGAAGTACCTGCCCGACGCCAATCCCGCCGACTCGGGCAACGTCTATGCCTATGCCGTCTCCTCGACGATGCGGCACTGCCTCACCGCCTGCGGCGACAACCTCACGCGCGAGAACCTGATGAAGCAGGCCGCCAGCATGAAGAACCTCGAAGTCCCCCTGCTGCTGCCCGGCATCCGCATCAACACGAGCCCGACCGACTTCTATCCCATCCAGTCGGTCCGGCTCTCGGCCTTCAACGGCGAGACCTGGGAACTGTTCGGGGACGTGCTGAGCAACGAAGGCGCCTGACCCGACCGGCAGCCCGCTGTAACCTCGTCGCGGTGGACTGGCATGGCGGATGCTTCGTACGGTTGGTGACCGACCGGAGCCGACCTCGCGATGCCTTCCAGACTGACCCGCCGCCGCACCCTCCTCACCGCGGCGGGGGGAGCCGCCCTCGCGGCGGCGGCCTATGGATCGGCCCATACGGCCTCCAGAACGGCCCAGAGCCCGCGCCGTCCGGCCGGATTCCCCGAAGGCTTTCGCTGGGGCACCGCGACGTCGGCCTATCAGGTCGAGGGTGCCGTTCACGAGGACGGTCGTGGGCCGTCGATCTGGGACACCTTCACGCGAGAGCCCGGGCGGATCCGTGACGGCTCGACCGGCGATGTCAGCGTCGACCACTATCATCGCTACCGGGAAGACGTGGCGCTGATGAAGTCGATCGGGGCCCGCACCTATCGTTTCTCGATCGCCTGGCCGCGCGTCTTTCCCGAGGGAAAGGGCCAGGCCAATCCCAGGGGCCTCGACTTCTACGACCGGCTGGTCGACGAGCTTCTCGCCGCCGGCATCGAACCGTACGCGACGCTCTATCACTGGGACCTGCCGCAGGCGCTGCAGGATCGCGGCGGCTGGGAATCGCGCGACACCGCCCAGGCTTTCGGCGAGTACGCGGCCTATGTCGCAAGCCGCCTCTCCGATCGCGTGCGCCAGGTGTTCACCCTCAACGAGATGCAGACCTTCGTCGAGCAGGGCCACGAGACCGGCAACTTCGCTCCGGGCCTCAAGCTGCCACCCGGCCGGCTGAACCAGGTGCGCCACCACGCGGCGCTGGCGCATGGCCTCGCCGTGCAGGCGGTGCGTGCCAGCGGACGGCGCGACACCAAAGTGGGTCCGGCCGAGAACATCGCTACGGCGGTGCCCGCCGTCGAGACGCTCGAGAACATCAAGGCCGCCGAACGGGCGACGCGCGAACTGAACGCGCCCTATCTCACGCTGATGATGGAGGGCCGCTACACCGACGCCTATCTCGCAAGGGCGGGCCGCGATGCGCCCCGCTTCACCGACGCGGAGCTGAAGATCATCTCGAGCAAAGTCGATTTCGTCGGCCTGAACGTCTACGCCCCCAGCCAGTACGTGCTGGCGAGCGAGGCGGCGCCGGGCTTCACGCCGGTGCCGTTCCCGTCGTCGTATCCGCACATGGCTTCGTCGTGGCTGCTGCTGGGGCCGGAGGTGCTCTACTGGGCGCCGCGCCATGCCGCCCGACTCTGGCAGGTGAAGGACATCTTCATCACCGAGAACGGCGCATCTGCGGCGGACGAGCCGACGCCGGACGGCACGGTCTACGATGTCGACCGCGTCATGTATCTGCGAAACTGTCTGACGCACCTCCGGCGCGCGACCGCCGAGGGCGTTCCGGTCCGCGGTTACTTCCTGTGGAGCCTGCTCGACAATTTCGAATGGGCCGACGGTTACGCGACACGGTTCGGTCTCATCCATGTCGACTATGCGACGCAGAAGCGAACACCCAAGCTCAGCGCCGAATTCTATCGAGAGGTCATTTCGCGTAACGCGTTGGCATGAGGGCGCAGCAAATCGCAGGCCATAAAACAGGGTTGACCGCCGGAGCCAGAAATAGGTTTTGCTTTCCGCGTTCTTGCGAAACTTTGGAAAGAGTTTTCGTGCACGAAAGCCTCGGCGTCTAATATTAGAATTCCTGACGTGCCCGCTATGCCAAGATGGGCGACGCTGTGAACGGCGAAAGGGAAATCAAAATGAAGCTGCCCGTAGCGACGCTCGACCATGTGGTCATCAATGCCCGCAATGACATGGATCATGCGGCGGACGTCTATACGCGCCTGGGGTTTTCGCTCACCGAACGCGGCTATCATTCGCTGGGCTCGATGAATCACCTCGCCATGTTCGGCACCGACTATCTCGAGCTGATCGCCATTCCCAAGGACGCGACGTCGGGCCGCCTCGATCTGCTGACCTTTCCGTTCGGACTGAACGGTCTCGTCTTCGGCGCGGAAGATTCCGCGGTCACCTACGAAGCGCTGAGCAAGGCGGGCGTCCCCGTCGACCCGCCGGTCGAATTCACGCGCCCCGTGAAGGTCGGCGACGAGATGCGCGATGCGCGTTTCCGCACGGTCCGCATGAAGGCGGGCGTCGTGCCGTACGGCCGCGTCTACTACTGTCACCACTTCACGCGCGACGTCGTATGGCGCGACGAGTGGCGTCACCATGCCAATGGCACGGTCGCCATCGTGCGCTTCCTGATCGTCGAGCCGGATCCCGCGGCGGCGTCCAAGCTCTATGCCGACATGTTCGGAGCGGAAGCCGTGCGCGACATCAAGGGCGGCAAGTCGGTCGTGGTCGGCAATTCGCGCGTCGACATCGTGACCGAGGCCGAGCTGAAGGCGCAGTTCGGCGATGCTGCGCCGGATGCCGAGGGCCGTACGGCCTACATGGCCGGCCTCACTTTCCGCACGCTGTCGGCGGCCAAGGCGGCACGTGCCTTGCAGGCCGGCAAGATCGAAGGGGTCGTCGAGACTCCGGGTCGCGTGGTCGTTCCGGCGCGGCAGGCCTTGAACGCGGTGCTGGAGTTCATCGAATAGGCTGACGGAAGTTCGTCGGGGCTGCTGGGGAGCGGCCGAGAAGGGAAGCCATGGAATATTACGATTGCTTCGCCGCAAGCTATGCCAACGCGCGCGCGAAGTTTCTGAAGGCGGCGACGGCCGCCCAGGGCGAGGTGCGGTCGTTCCTGCACCCCGCGAAGAAGGCGCCCGACGGCGGCCCGCTGGCGATCGACGTCGCCTGCTTCGGCGACCGGAAGGCGCCGCGGCAGGCCCTGTTCCTGAGCGGCACGCACGGTCAGGAAGGCTTCTCCGGCTCGGCCGTGCAGATCGGCTGGCTGGCCTCGGGCGGCGCGGCGCGCCTGCCCGCCGGTGTCGGCGTGGTGCTGGTGCATGGGCTCAATCCCTACGGCTTCGCGCACGCCACGCGCACGACCGAGAACAACGTCGATCTCAACCGCAACTTCATCGACCGCGACGCGGGCCCGGCGCCGGCCAACCCCCACTACGAAACGCTTCATGCCGATCTGCTGATCCGCGAATGGACCGATGCGGAGAACGCGCGGATCGCCGGCGTGCTCGACCGGTTCGCCGAGAGCAAGGGCCGCGACGTGCTGTTCGATACGCTGGCGCGTGGCCAGTACCAGCATCAGGACGGGCTGATGTTCGGCGGCAAGGACCGCGAATGGTCCAACCGGACGCTGGAGACCATCGTCGCCGAGACGCTGGCCGACGCCGAGCGCGTGGCCTTCATCGACTGGCACACCGGCATCGGCGAGTACGGCAAGCCGTTCTTCCTCTGCTTCAACGATCCCGCCGGGCCGCTGTTCGCGCGCGCCTGCGACTGGTGGGGCAAGGAGAATGTCGACGGTGTACGGCCGCACGGCATGGAACGGCCGAACTATACCGGCCTGGTCTTCCACGGCGTGCAGCGCTTCCTCGGCAATCGCGACATGTGCGGGGCGGTGATCGAATTCGGCACGCGCGGCGTCAACATGCGCCGGGTGCTGCGGCTCGATCAGTGGCTTCGGCGACAGCACGGACTCGATCCCGACGTACGCGCCACCCTGCAGGCCGACATGATGGATGCCTTCTGCCCCTTCGACGGCCAATGGCGCCAGGACACGCTCGGCTACGGGCTCAAACTCACCGACCAGGCACTTTCGGGACTCGCAGCATGGTGACGATCAAGTACGACAATCAGGGTGACGCGATCTCGCGCGACGTGCCGGCCGACAGCCTCGCGCTGATCGACGAAGGCGGCAACGGCAGCGAACGCCGCTATACCTATGCGGACATCCTGCGGCTGAGCGGTGCGGTCGCGCGCGGCCTCCTGAAGCGCGGCCTGCAGCGCGGCGACCGCGTCGCGATCCTCTCGGCCAACCGCGCCGAGTTCCTGCTGACCTTCCTCGGCACGATGCAGGCCGGCCTGGTCTCCGTCCCGGTGAACTACAAGCTGCCGGCCGAGACGGTCGCCTATGTCGTGGGCGACTGCGACGCCAAGCTGGTGATCGGCGACGATGCGCGGCTGCCGTTGGCCCCGGACGATGTGCCGAAGCTTTCGTTCGACCGGGACTTCGAGAGCCTCCTCGACGAAGGCCCGTTCACGCCCGTCGCGATGAAGCCCGAGGAACCGGCGATGTTTCTCTACACGTCAGGCTCGACGGGCCGCCCCAAGGGCGTGGTGCTGTCGCACTATTCGCATCTCTGGGCGATCAGCCAGCGCGTGCGCCGGCCGGCGCCGATCGGCCAGCGCGCGCTGGTGGCAGCGCCGCTCTATCACATGAACGGACTGGCCATGTGCCAGACCACCTTCTCGCACGGGGACACCGTGGTGCTGCTGCCGCAGTTCACCGCCCGCGGCTACATCGAGGCGGCCGCCAAGCATCGCGTTGCCTTCCTGACGTCGGTGCCGACCATGATCGCGATGATGCTGCGCGAGCGCGAGCTGCTGGCGAACAATGACCTCTCCGCGGTCGAGGCCGTGCGCATGGGCTCCGCGCCCGTTACCCAGTCGCTGATCGACCAGGTGCACGCGGTGTTTCCCAAGGCTGCCGTCAGCAACGGCTACGGCACCACCGAGGCCGGCCCCGTCGTGTTCGGCCCCCATCCCGAGGGCCTGCCGCAGCCGGTCCTCTCGACGGGCTATCCGCATCCC
Source organism: Reyranella sp. (assembly GCF_965227665.1). Classification (GTDB taxonomy): domain Bacteria; phylum Pseudomonadota; class Alphaproteobacteria; order Reyranellales; family Reyranellaceae; genus Reyranella. The sequence continues at coordinate 3,618,263 of NZ_OZ245767.1, read as the reverse complement.
GAGGTTCAGCTCCGCCTGGTGCGCGACGGACAGGAAGTGCAGGACGAAGGCGAGCTCCAGATGAAGTGCGGTGCGCTGATGACGCACTATCACAAGCTGCCCGCCAAGACCGCCGAGGTGATGACGGCTGACGGCTACTACCGGACCAGCGACGTCTTCCGGCGCGACGAGAACGGCTTCTTCTATTTCGTCGGTCGCGTCGACGACATGTTCGTGTGCGGCGGCGAGAACATCTATCCCGGCGAGGTGGAGAAGATGCTCGAACGGCATCCCGGCATCCACCAGGCCGCGGTGATTCCCGTGCCCGACGAACTCAAGGGCCACAAGCCCATCGCCTTCATCGTCAAGGCGGCCGGCGCCGAACTCGACGAACAGGCGGTGAAGACCTATGCGCTGGCCAATGCGCCGGCCTACCAGCATCCGAGACGGGTGCTGTTCGTCGACGAGATGCCGCTCGCCGGCACCAACAAGATCGACAAGCGCATCCTCGCAAAGCAAATCCCAACTGGAGAAGTATAAAAATGAAAGCAGCCGTCGTCCGTGAACATGGTGGACCGGACCGCCTCGTCTTCGAAACCAACTTCCCCGATCCGACGCCCGGCGAGGGCGATGTGATCGTCGCGGTGAAGGCCTCGTCGCTGAACTATCACGACGTCTTCACCCGCCGCGGCATGCCCGGCATCAAGGTACCGATGCCCGCCATCATGGGTCTCGACGTTGCCGGCGAGATCGCCGAGGTCGGCCCGGGCGTCACCGGCTGGAAGAAGGGCGACCGCGTCCTGGTCGACCCGATCAACCGGGTCGAGGGCGGCCTGATGGGTGAGACCGTGCATGGCGGCCTGGCCGAGCTCTGCAAGGCGCGCGCCCACCAGCTGATCAAGATTCCCGACGGCGTGAGCTATGCCGATGCCGCGGCCCTTCCCGTCGCTTACGGCACGGCGCTGCGCATGATGGTCACCAACGGCCATATCGCCAAGGGCGAGAAGGTCCTGATCCTCGGCGCCTCGGGCGGCGTCGGCGTCTGCTGCCTGCAGCTCGCCAAGCTGGCCGGCTGCGAGGTGATCGCCTGCGCCGGCACCGACGCCAAGGCCAAGCGCCTGGCCGAGCTCGGCGCCGACAAGACGATCAACTACATCGAGAAGGATTTCATGAAGGAAATCTTCGCGATGTACGGCAAGCCGACGCGGCGCGGCAACGGTACCGACCAGGGCGTCGATGTCGTCGTCAACTACACCGGCGGCGACACCTGGGTGAACTCGCTGAAGACGCTCAAGGTCGGCGGCCGCCTGCTGACCTGCGGCGCCACCGCCGGCTACGCGCCGACCGAGGACATCCGCTTCATCTGGACCTTCGAGCTCAAGATCCTGGGTTCCAACGGCTGGATGCGCAGCGACATCGAGAAGCTCCTGGAGCTGGTGCAGAGCGGCAAGCTCAAGGTGCTGGTCGACAAGGTCTTCCCGCTCGCCGAGGCGCGCGAGGCCCTGCGCGTGATCGAGGATCGCGAAGTGTTCGGCAAGATCGTGGTGGCACCATGAGCGACAAGCTTCAGCCCCTGAGCGACGCCGAACTGCAGGCGATGCTCGATCATTCGCCGTTCATCTCCTTCCTCGGCCTCAAGGTCACCGAAGCGGACCCGGCGCAGGAACGCGTCACGATGGAATGCGAGATGCGCCCGGAGTTCGAGCGCGGCAAGGGCACGGGCCAGTGGCACGGCGGCCCGATCGCGGCGGTCATCGACACGGTTGGCGACTACGCGCTGATCATGGCGCTGCGGCGTGGCCTGCCGACCATCAACTTCCGCGTCGACTATCTGCGGCCCGCGATCAAGACCAAGCTCATCACGACGGCCACGGTCCGCCGCAATGGCAAGAGCGTCGGCATCGTCGATGTCGACGTCTTCAACGACAAGATGGTGCTGCTGGCGATTGGTCGCGCGACCTATTCGACGCTGCAGGGTTAGGCCACACGGTATGAAGTTTGCTTCGTCTGGCGTGGGAATTGGGGAACGGAGGGTGTCATGACGATCAAGGTTTCACGCCGCGTGTTTGGCGCGGGTGTCTTCGCCGCCGGCGTGGTCGGCACGTCCCGGGGATCGTTCGCACAGGGCACGCCCAAGCGGGGCGGCACGCTGGTGGCGACCTGGGGCGGCGGCGAGCCGCAGGCCTGCTACGTGCCGGCCGGCGGCGGCTCGAGCCCGACCTTCTCCTCGTCCAAGCTCTTCGAGCGGCTTGCTTTGAGGAGAATGGACGGCCAGTTCGAGGGCGTGCTGGCCGAATCGTGGAAGCCCGCGGCCGACTTCAAGTCCTACACGGTGAAGATCCGCAAGGGCGTGAAGTTCCATGACGGCAAGGACATGACGGTCGACGACGTCGTCTATTCGGTCGCCGAGATATGGAAGAAGTATGCCGTTGCATCGGCGCTCACCGACTTCGCGGGCATCGAATCGCCCGACGCCGACACCGTCGTCTTCAAGTACAACAATCCGACGCCGGAATTCTTCTTCGCGTCGACCCTGTGCTCGCCGGTCGCCTACATCGTGCCCAAGCACATCTATGCCGGCAGCGATCCGGTCACGAATCCGGCCAACAATGCGCCGATCGCCACCGGTCCCTGGAAGTTCAAGGAGTGGGTGCGAGGCAGCCACTTCGAATACGTGAAGAACGAGAACTACTGGAAGAAGGACGAGCCCTATCTCGACCGGCTGATCATCCGCTACGTGCGCGACCCGGCGGGCCGCGCTGCGGCAATGGAAGCGGGCGACATCCATATCGGCGTCTTCAATCCCGTCGCGCCGCCGGACATCAAGCGCCTGACCGGAACCGGCAAGTTCGTCGCCACCCCCAAGGGTTACGAGGAAGCGGTCTGGTCGACCACGCTCGAGTGCAACATGCGCAATCCGGTCTTCGCCAAGCGCGAGGTCCGGCAGGCCATGTTCCACGCCATCAATCGAGAGTTCATCGCCAAGACGGTCTATTACGGTTACGCGCGGCCGGGCACGAGCCCGATCTATTCCCCCAACAAGGAGTTCTACACCGCCGACGTGTTCAAGACCGGCTTCGACCCGAAGAAGGCGGCGGCGCTGCTCGACGCAGCCGGCTTCCCGAAGAAGGCCGATGGCAAGCGCTTCACCCTGAACCTGCTCTCGGCGGGATGGTTCCAGGAGAACGGCAAGGTCGGCGCCTATGTGAAGCAGGCACTGGAGGATGTCGGCGTCGGCATCAACCTCACGGTTCCGGATCGCCCGACCTCGCTCAAGCGCATCTACACCGACTACGACTACGACCTGGCGATCTCCAACCAGGCCAATCCGTCGGAGCCGGTGCCGTCGACCACGCAGTACTTCACGACCGACGGCATCCTGAAGGGCGTGCCGTTCCGCAACGCCTCGGGCTATTCCAATCCCGACGTCGACAAGCTGGTCGCCAGCATCAAGGTCGAAACCGACCCGGCCAAGCGCAAGGCACTGGTCGTGGAGTTCCAGAAGATCATCGCGCAGGAGGCCCCGCTTCTGCCGCTGGTCGAGCTGGAATCGATCACCCTGGCCAGCACCAAGGTGCAGAACCACTCGAACGACCCGAACTTCCTTGCGGCAAGCTGGGGAGACCTATGGCTGGCGAGCTAGTCTCGCCGACGCCCACGCTTCGCGGCTCCGCCCGACGCGCGGCGGCGCTGCGGCTGCTGCGGCGACGGCTGATCCAGGCCGTCCCGCTGATGCTGGGCGTGGTGATCATCAACTTCTGCCTGATCCAGATGGCGCCGGGCAGTTTCCTGGAGCTGATGACGGCCGAGAACCAGGTCAGCGACCCGGCGACGGTCGCGCTGCTGCGCAAGACCTACGGGCTGGAAGATCCCGTCTGGATGCAGCTGCTCAAGTACATCTGGGCCCTGCTGCATTTCGACTTCGGCTTCTCCTATCGCCAGAACATGCCGGTCATCCAGGCCATCTGGATCCACCTGCCGGCAACGGTCCTGCTGATGGTGTCGAGCATCACACTCGCCATCACGATCGGCGTGGCGGCGGGCGTCGTCGCCTCGATGAAGGTGCGTACCTTCTGGGACAGCCTGGTCTCGGTCGCCGCCATGTTCTTCTACGCCGCGCCCAGTTTCTGGCTCGGCATCATGATGATCGTGCTGTTCTCGGTGAAGCTCGGCTGGCTGCCGGTGGGCGGCATGATGAAGATCGGCGGCAATGGCGGCGTGCTGGAGATCCTGCACCACCTCATCCTGCCGACCCTGGCATTGGGCCTGTTCTATGCCGCGATCTACACGCGCGTCATGCGTTCCTCGATGCTCGAGGTGGCGCAGCTCGACTTCGTGCGCACGGCCCGCGCCAAGGGGCTCAGCCGCAACAAGGTCACGATCCACCACGTGCTGCGCAATGCGCTGCTGCCGGTGGTCACGATCCTGGGCGTGCAGATGGGCACCGTGCTGGCGGGCAGCGTCGTGATCGAGAGCGTGTTCAGCTGGCCGGGCGTCGGCTCGCTGCTGTTCGACAGCGTGAGTTCGCGCAACTATCCGGTCGTGCTCGGCATCATGGTGCTGGGCTCGCTGGTCGTCATCGCCGCCAACATCGCGGTCGACCTCATCTACATGTGGCTCGATCCGCGCATCGAGATTCGCTGATGCAACGCTTCGAATTTCTTGGCCGCTTTGCCCGCAATCGCGGCGCCTTGGTCGGCGCCTGCCTGATCTTGCTCGTCGCGCTCATGGCGGTCTTCGCCTCGGTCTTCTTTCCGACCGATCCGCTGCGCATCGTCGGACTTCCCGAACTATGGCCCGGCGAAGATCCGGACTTCCCGCTCGGCACCGATTCGCTGGGACGCGACATCCTCTCGATGATCGTCCACGGCGCGCGGGCGACCCTGCTGATCGGCCTGTTCGCCTCGGCGGTCGCCACGATCATCGGCGTCGGCGTCGGCGCCATCGCCGGCTATTTCGGCGGCTGGGTCGACGAGGTCGCGATGCGCGCGGCCGAGCTGTTCCAGACCATCCCGAACCTGATCTTCGTGCTGACCATCGTGGTCATCCTGGGCTCCACCCTGACCAACATCGTGATCGCCATCGGCATCGTGAGCTGGACGCCGATCGCGCGCATGACCCGGGCCGAGTTCCTGTCGCTGCGCGACCGCGAGTTCGTGCAGGCCTGCCGCTCGATGGGCATGAGCGATTTCCGGATCATCGTCTCGGAGATCCTGCCCAACGCCCTGCCGCCGGTGATCGTGCTCTCGTCGCTGGTCGTGGCCGGCGCCATCCTGTTCGAGTCCGCCGTCTCCTTCCTCGGGCTGGGCGATCCCAACGTCGCGAGCTGGGGCCGGCTGGTCGGCGACGGGCGCCAGCTCATCCGCAGCTCCTGGTACATCTGCGCCATCCCGGGCATCGCGATCATGATCACGGTGCTGTGCCTCAACCTGGTGGGCGACGGGCTGAACGACGCGCTCAATCCGAAGCTGAGGGACCGGTGATGAGCGGCTCGGCCCTTCCCCTCGAAATTACCGGCCTGCAGACGACGCTGTTCACCCGCCGCGGCGAGATGAAGGCCGTCGACGGCCTCAGCCTGAGCGTCGGCGCCGGCGAGACCGTGGCCCTGGTGGGCGAGTCCGGTTGCGGCAAGTCGCTGTCGGCGCTCTCGATCATGCGGCTGCTGCCCGATCCGCCGGCGCGCATCGTGGGCGGCCAGGTGAAGCTCAACGGACGGGACATCGTGCCCCTGCCCGAGGAGGCCATGCTCGGCATCCGCGGCAAGGAGATCGGCATGATCTTCCAGGACCCGCTCAGCTCGCTGAACCCGGTCGCCACGGTCGAGAAGCAGATCGTCGAAGTGCTGATGACCCATACCGAGCTCGGCCGCGGCCAGGCGCGCGTGCGCGCCCACGAGCTGCTGGAGCTGGTCGGCATGCCCGACGCCGCCCGCCGCCTCGACGCCTACCCGCACCAGCTTTCCGGCGGCATGTGCCAGAGGGTGATCATCGCCATGGCGATCGCCTGCAGCCCCTCGGTGCTGATCGCCGACGAGCCGACCACGGCGCTCGACGTCACGGTGCAGGCCCAGGTGCTGGCGCTGCTGAAGAAGCTGCAGGCGGATGCCGGCATGGCCATGATCTTCATCACCCACGATCTCGGGGTCGTCGCCGAGACCGCCGACCGGGTGGTGGTCATGTATGCCGGCCGCAAGGTCGAGGAGGCCTCGGTCGACGACCTGTTCGAGAATCCGCTCCATCCCTACACGGTGGGTCTGATCGGGGCGACGCCGACACCCGGCGCCGAGCGCGCCGAGCGGCTGGCCGACATTCCCGGCATGGTGCCGCCGCTCAACGCCCTGCCGCAGGGCTGCGCCTTCGCGCCCCGCTGCCCGCGGGTGATGGACCGCTGCCTCACCGAGAAGCCCGCGCTCACGGCTCCGGGACCGGGTCGCCTCGTCGCCTGCTTCGCAGCACAGGGAGGCTGACCATGTCTTTGCTGTCCCTGCGCGACGTGCGCGTCCAGTTCAACACCGCGGGCGGCGTCGTGCGTGCCGTGAACGGCGTCAGCCTCGACCTGGCGGTTGGCGAGACGCTGGGCCTCGTGGGCGAATCGGGCTGCGGCAAGTCCACCCTGGGCAAGGCGATCATGAAGCTGGTGCCCGTCAGCGGCGGCGAGATCATGGTCGAAGGAGTCGACATCGCGCCGCTCAATCGCGAACAGCTCACCGACATGCGCCGCAAGGTGCAGATGATCTTCCAGGACCCCTACGGCTCGCTCAACCCGCGCTCGACGGTGGGTCGCTCCGTGGCCCAGCCGCTCACTCTCGCCGGCTGGAAGGCCGACGCCACGGCCGAGCGGGTCGAGACGCTGCTGCGCTGGGTCGGCCTGCCGAGCGACGCCAAGCAGCGCTATCCGCATGAGTTCTCCGGCGGCCAGCGCCAGCGCATCGGCATCGCCCGCGCCCTGGCGCTCAGCCCCAAGCTGATCATCTGCGACGAGCCGGTCTCGGCGCTCGACGTTTCGGTGCGCGCCCAGGTGATCAACCTGCTGGAGGACCTGAAGAGCCAGTTCGGCGTGTCCTACCTGTTCATCAGCCACGACCTGAGCGTGGTCGAGCACATCGCCGACCGGGTGGCGGTGATGTATCTCGGCATGCTGTTCGAGGTCGGCGGCCGCGACCAGATCTGGCGCGAGCCGCGGCACCCCTATACGCGGGCGCTGCTGGCGGCGGCGCCGATCGCCAATCCCAAGCTCGCGCGCGCGCGCCAGCGCACGGTGCTGCAAGGGGAGTTGCCGAGCCCGCTGAACCCGCCGCCCGGCTGTCCCTTCAATTCGCGCTGCCCGATGGCCCAGGACCGCTGCCGGGTCGAGAAGCCGGCGTTGCGCGCGGTGGGCAATGGCGTGCAGGCGGCGTGCCATTTCGTCTGATTGGGCTATGATCGCGGCCATGAGACTGCCCGCCTTCTTCGCCGCCCTGCTTGCCGCCGGAACTCTTTCCGGCGCCGCCTCCGCCCAGACCATGGAGTTCGCCTGCCCCGATCCGGGCACGACCTTCACCTACGACAGCGGCGTCAAGGTGGTGGCCCGCGGTCGCGAGGGCATGGACTGCCTCATGGATCGGGTGGGCGGAAAGCCCTTCAAGCTGCGCGCGCTGCTGTTCGACAATCCGTCAGCCGATGGCGCGGACCTCACCGCCTATCTCGCCGCCTTGCGTCCCGAGCGCCTGTGGCCGCTCGAGGTCGGCAAGAAGATCGAGGCGAGCTACAGGGCCGGCGGCACGAGCTGGACCTACACCTTCGCCGTGGCGCGCCATGAGCGGCGCACCGGGCCTGGCGACAAGATGATCGACGCGTTCCTGGTCGAGATGAACGAGACCGGCGACAAGGGGCAGCGCACGATCTCGCGCTGGTGGATCTCGCCCGCCGACAAGTTCGCCATCCGCTACGACTTCAGCGACGGCGCCGGCAAGGCCAACCGCGCCGTGGTGACCGAGGTCACGCGCTAGCCCGAGTTTGACTCGGGGCCTCCGCCGCGCTTAGTCGCGTGACCTCTGGAGGATCTCAGACCATGAAGTCGATTGCCCTCGCCGCCCTGCTGGCCACTGTCGCCGCAGGCGGCGTCTGCGCGCAGACCGCCTCCTTCCAGTGTCCGCCCAGCGGCACCCAATTCACCTACAGAGGCGACGGCTTGGAGAAGGTGAACACGGCCGCGGGGCAAGACGGCACCGTCTGCCTGTACGACGGCCTCTCGAACGGCAAGGCCGAGGCGCTGCGCGTGCACGGCGGCCTCGTCGGCTCGGTCGATGCCCAGGGCGAGTCCTTCGCCAAAGGCCTCGACCTGAAGGCGCTGTGGCCGCTCAAAGTCGGAAACAAAATCACGAACACCGTCACCGTCGTCGGCCGCGACGGTAAGAGCTACACCTCCACCGTCACGATGACCGTCGCCACCTACGAGAAGGTCACGGTGCCGGCCGGCACCTTCGATGCTTTCCGCGTCGAGGAAAGCAAGGCCGATTCGAACGGCCGTACCATTCATTGGTGGGCGGCGGCCGTTTCGACCTCGGTCAAGGAAAGCTTTCCCGACTGGCGCACGCCCGGCAAGACAATCACCCTCGATCTCGTATCGCTGAAGCCGGCCGCCAAATAACGCCGCCGACGCTCTTGGCTACGCGACCGAGCCTGGATCGGTGTTGGCGCCGCAGATCAGCGTAGCGACGCGCTCGCCTGGCGCGGGACGATAGGCGCCGGCGCGCAAGGCAGCGAGGCCGGTCGCACCGGCGGGTTCGGCGACGATGCGCAGCTCGTCCCACAGCGCGCGCTGGGTCTCGCGTACGGCCTCGTCGGTGACCAGTACCGAGGCTCGAACCAGCGTGCGCGCGATCTCGAAGTTGGGCGTGCCGATGCGGCTCGCACCCAGCGCGTCGGCGGCGATGCCGGAGATCGCTACATCGACCGGCTTTCCGGCCTTCAGCGCCTCGTGCAGGGTCGGCGTGCCTTCGGTCTCGACGGCGACGATCTTCTTCACCGAGCCGATCGCGGCCGCGCAGCCGGCGATCAGGCCGCCGCCGCCGACGGCGATCAGCAGCGTGTCGAACTCCGACTGCTCGGCGAATTCCAGCGCGACGCTGCCGGCGCCGGCGAACACGACCTCGTCCTCATAGGCTGGCACCATGAGTGCGCCGGTTTCGGCGGCGCGCGCCTCGGAGGCGGCGCGGGCTTCGGCATAGACGGCGCCGACCTGTTGCACGACCGCGCCGTAGCTGCGCAGCCGCGCGACCTTGGCCGGCGCGGCGATGGTCGGCACGAAGATCTCGGCCTTGTGACCGAGCGCGCGCGCCGCATAGGCCGCCGCGGCGCCGTGATTGCCGCCCGAGGCGGCGATGATGCCGGCGGCCGGCACCTTGGACGCCAGCAGCTTGTGGAACGCCCCGCGTCCCTTGAACGTCCCGCTGACCTGGAGCGATTCGAGCTTGAGTGCTAGCGCTGCCGTCACGCCCAGCGACCCGGCCGCGAGCTCGATCACCGGCGTACGACGCACATGCGGACGGATGAGGCTCCAGGCGGCCTCGACTTCGCTACGGGAGATCATGGGCTTCATCTTCGTTTTCCCTCACCCGTCATAGGGGGAGGAGGAGATTAGAGCCGGCAGGCCGGGACGTGACGCAGGTAGTGATCGAAGTCGGGCGTGCTCGCGCGCGGGTCCTTGGCTTCCTCGTCGTAGCGGCGCAGCCGCACCGCTTCGGCGTGATACGGGTTGGCGCGAAAGGCTGCGACCTCGTCGGGCGACATCAGGCCGCCCTGCAGCTCGAGGCTGCGCACCGAATCGGCCGCCAGCTTGCCGAAGTAATCGGATTCAACCGTGCAGAGATAGCGCTTGGCCGTGACGTGCAGTCGGACGGGCTCGCTGACCGCCGGCTCGAACCGCTCGGCCAGCCATTTCGCGCCGAGCTCCTCATGCACGTCGTCGACGCCCTGCGAGGCCGGGTCTTCGCCGAGCCCGTGGATCATGTGCCCGACATCGTGCAGCAGCGCGGCCAGCACCGTCGCCGGCGGCGCACCGTCGGCCTCGGCCAGAGCGGCCGACTGCAGCGCATGCTGAAGCTGGTTGATGTCGGAGAGGCCGTACCGGCGGGTGGCGCGGCCGGCGAAGATTTCCAGGAGTTCCTGGCGCAGCGGGTCGTTCATGCGTTCTTTTTACCATGAACCGGGTCGTATCCGGGAATCAGGGAAAGCGCCTGCTTCAAAGGGTCCGGCTGCCACGCGCGTGTAACGAAATCGCCATGCATGTCGAGGCCACCCGTCGGCCCCACGAAGCAGGCGGTACCCGGAGTCAGGCCTTTTGGGACCGTACGTGTGAAGGGCACGCGCCGCTTGGTCAGCAACCCCTGCAAGGTGGCGTTCTCGTCTTTGGTCGAGTCGGTGAAGGCGCTCAGCAGGAAGGCCTGCCGGCGGCGGGCCGCGAACCAGGCGGCGAACTTGTCCTCTTCGCCATAGAGCGCATCCAGCAGGATCAGGCCGTTCACGCGGTGGTTCGCGCCGCCGCGCTCCAGCGCATAGGCGGCCGACAGGTAGCCGCCGCTATAGGCGGCGATCGTCACCGGCGCGAGGTTGAATCCGCGTCCTGCCCGGCGGTCGCCATAGAGACGCATCAGCCGTTCCGCCGCCTCGTCGAGATACCGGGCGAAATGTCCGCCGCGCCAGAAATTGCCGGCACTCGAATCCAGGGCGTCGTAGGCCAGCTGCGGCGCGACCAGCGCGATGTTCTTGCCCGACTCGTCGACCTGGCGCGGCACGGCCTGACGCAACACGACGTCGCGCTCCAGGGTGGCGCCCTGGCCATGGAGGAACAACAGCATCATCACCGGCCGCGACGGATCGAAACCCTGCGGCAGATAGAGGAGCGAGCGGCGATCGCTGTAGGTCGTCTCCTCCCAGTAGACGTCGCCGCGGCCCGTCGTGTGGCCGCGGCGCTTGCCGTCGCGCGCGTCGAGGAAAGGCTTGGTCGTATTCGGGATGAAGCCGCGATAGGGAAAGGGTGAGGCGTCGAACGCGACGAGCTGCGTCTTCGCCTCTTTCAGGCCGGGCGGCGGCGCAGGCGGCGCAGGCTTCGCGGCATGCTGCGGCGCGGGCTTCGCGGCAGGCTTGGGCGCCTGCCGCTTGCTGGGTTTCTTGGGCTTCTTGGGCTGGGCGTGCGCGGCGGTCGGCATCAGGAGAGCCCCCAGCAGCAGCGCCCGCCGCTTCACGCGACCGCGGTCCGCCCTGCCCCCGTGGCCACGGACGGCAGCGGCCTGATGACGGAGAAGAACGCGGGCAGCGCAATCAGGTAGGCGAAGGCCCCGACCAGGACGACGGCCGGGAGGCCGAAGCTGGTCGCCACGATCGGCACCAGCGCGGCGCCGATCACCGAGAAGCAGCCGTTGATGCCCCAGGCCCACAGGAACATGTGGTCCTTGCCCAGGCGGCCGAGCATCGTCATCGCCGTCGGCATGGGGAAGCCCATGAGGAAAGCCGGCGGGAAGACGATCAGCAGGCAGAGCAGGATGCGCAGCGCGTAGGGCAGCGTGCCGATCCAGTCGAGCGCGTAGTCGATCGTGAAGGCATAGGTCGCCAGGATCGCGAAGATCGCGAGGAACACCTTCGGCATGAACGAGCGCGCCCGGTCGAGATAGCGCTCGGAGAAGAAGCTGCCGATGCCGGAGAAGACCAGCATGCCCGTGATCAGCACCGAGGCCGAGACCGTGGCGTTGGAGAGCGCCAGGATGAAGTGGGAGATCATGCCCACCTCGACGATGATGTAGCCCAGGCCGAGGCACAGGAAATACAGCATCGTGCCGGCCTTGCCGGGGTAGCGGCTGAAGATGGTGCGCCAGCCGAACACGACCGGGAACAGCACGAGGGTAAGCGCGAAGACCGTGGCGATGCCCAGCGTCGCCCACAGCAGCAGGTAGCCCCATTCGTCCTGCACCAGCTCGAGCCGGTCAGTGAACTTCAGCAGGTCGGGCACCTTGATGTAGGCGGCGAAGTACGGCTGGTGATTGGTCAGGATGCGGGTGTCGAAGACGTACTGGTCGGCAACCTGCTGCCAGCCGCCTTCGATCAGATAATGCCAGGCGAGACGGCCGAGCACGGTTGCCGGCACGACCGGTGCGGGCGGCGGGCCGTCGGCTACGGCTTCGGTCGCGCCCGGAGCGCCCTCTGTAACCGCGCCGGGGGGCGGCTTGTCGTTGGGCTCCGTCTCCGCAGGCGCGGTCGGATCGACCGCATGGCCGGCGAAGAAGAACTGGTCGCGATAGTCCTGCAGGATCTGCTTCAGGTCCGCCGTGTCGACCTTGAGGCCGGGATAGTAGATCTCGTCGAACGACATCGCCTTGGTGTGGGCGTTGAGCAGCTCGATCTCGGCCGGCGTGAAGCCGTCGCGCTTGTAGAGCACGGTGGCGGTCGAGAGATAGGATGAGACGACGTAGAACTTCTGGGCGATGTCCTTGCCGCCGTCGATGTCGCGGGCGGCGGCGACCATCGTGGCATAGAGCTTCAGCACCGACTTCGGCGGCTCTTCCTTGTTCCACAGGGTCACCGACAGGACGCCACCGGGCGTCAGCGCCCGCATGTAGGCGCTCATCGCCTCGCGGCTGTAGGAATATTTCTCCACGATCGAGAAACCGCCGGGGCTCGACAGGCCGGCCGAATCGGCCAGCGACAGGTCGATCACGTCGTAGCGGTTCTTGGTATGGGCGACGTAGAGGCGGCCGTCATAATCGATGACGTTGACCTTCGGATTGTTCAGGACGTCGCCGGTGAAGTCGCGCAGGAACTTGTCCTCGCGGAAGGCGGAGAGCAGAGCCGGATTGCCCTCGGCCACCGTGACCTGGCTGGAGCCGGACTTCAGCGCCACCGCTGTCGAGATGCCGCCGCCGAACTGGACCACGAAGGTCTTCGGGTCCTTCTTCAGCAGGTAGGGGTAGTACATCGGCAGATACTTGAAGTACGCCGTCTGTTCGGCCGGCAGGTCCTTGATGATGCCGGCGGGCCCCTCGGAATCGATGTAGAGGCCGAGATAGGCGTTCGACGGCATCTTCTCCAGATTGAACGCCGCGTTGTCGGACTGGCCCGGCGCGAAGTGCAGGTACGAGCTGGAATAGACCTCGATGTAGCCGAACGGCGAGGCGCGCTCGTAGACGCGCTTGGCGTCGGGGAATTTGCGGGCGTAGGAAACGCCCTTGTAGTCGGACACGGCGAGCTTCGGGATGCCCAGCACCTGCGGCGCAAAATGGTGCGCGGCCGCCGACAGGATGGCGACGACGACGATGGCCGCCATGCCGCGGCGATCGCCCAGCGCGACGAACCACAGGATGCCACCGGCCAGCCACAGGAGCAGCGGCGCCATGATCAGGTCGTCGGGCCGCCAGGCGTACATCGCCAGCAGCACGGTGAGGCCGCACAGGCCCGAGCCGACGAGATCGGCGAAATAGACGCGGCTGAAGGTCTTCTTGGCCTTCAGGAAGATCACGCCGAGATACAGGGCACCTGCCAGGAACGGCAGGAAATAGAGCACGAAGTTGGCGAACAGGCGCCACTTCTGAACCGGATCGGAAATCAGGAAGATCGCGTTGAACGGCACCTGCTGGGCGGCGAGGTTGCACACCACCATCAGCGGGCCGAAGGCCAGCAGCGCGCCTTTCACGGACCCGATCCAGTGGCGCTCGAACCAGCTCTTGCCGACGCACATGACTGCGCTGGTGAGACCGAAGCCGAACATGGCGAGGCTCACCACCAGCGAGCCGAAATGGGCCCAGCTGCCGACGGAGAACACGCGCATGATGCCGATCTGCAGCGCGATGATGCTGCCGGCGACCAGGCCTACGGACAGATAGAAGGAGAGCGGTGGGCGGTGATCGAGATCGACCGTGACGGACAAGGGGGATCTCCGTTGTTTTTGTTGGATCGCTTTATGCGATCTCTAGAGGGGGCGCACTCCCTGCGCCCCAAAAATCGATGTCACCCCGAGCGAAGCGAGCGACCCTGGGCCAGGTGCCGGAAGGGTCGCTCGCGATGCTCGGGATGACATTGTCTCTCGGAAGTCGCTTGGGGCGACCTCAGCGGTTGTGCGTACCGACGATCTTGTCGCCGTCGAGCTTGGTGAAGGGCACGAACGGCACGATCTTGCCGCCGTAGATGTCCTCGCGGCTCGTCGTGATGGAGCCGTCGGCGCCCTGCGTCTTGGTGACCTTGAGCACGCGCTGCGCGCCCGGCGGGCCGACCGGAATCACCATCAGGCCACCGGACTTGAGCTGCTGCAGCAGCGGCGGCGGCACGTGGTCGATGCCGCAGGTCACGATGATCTTGTCGAACGGACCGGCCTCTTCCCAACCGTAGAAGCCGTCGGCCGTCTTGGTCTTGATATGCTTGTACTCGGTGTAGCCCTTTTCGATCAGCCGGTCGTAGAGCGCCCGCGTGCGCGAGGCGAGCGGCGCGATGATCTCGATCGTGTAGGCATTCTCGGTGAGGTTGGCGATGTAGGCCGACTGCACGCCCGAACCGGTGCCGATCTCGAGCACCTTCTCGCCGCGCTTCACGTCGATGACGTTGGTCATGCGGCCCTGGACGTGCGGGCCGGACATGGTGACGCCGTAGCCGATGTCGAGGAAGGCATGCTCGTAGCCGCGCTTGGCGATCGCCGGGCTGATCGAGGCGAACTCTTCGCGCGGGGTGAGCAGAAAGGCGCGCATCGTCGCCTGGCCCCAGATGTCCTTGTTCCGGATCAGGGCCTGGAAACGGTCCCAGCGCTGGCCGAGGGAAACGGGATCCTCACCGCGGGCCTTGCCCCAGGCGATGAAGTTCTCGCGCGAGTCCATCGGCGGGTTGAGATCCCAGCTGTAGGGCTTGATCGTGGCAGCGATGGCCGGGGCGGCCAGGGCACCGGCGGCGAGCGCGACCGAGCCGGAGACGAAAGTGCGCCTCTTCAAGATGTTCCTCCTTGGCGCGGACCCGTTGAAACGAGGGGAAAAACCGCCGGAAAAGCCCGGCGGTTTGGGGGCAACCGCACGCCGAATAGATACGGGAATTGTGGCGGATTTGCCAGCGCGGCCATGCTAGGTCGTCGGTAACAAAGACGAATCAAGGGAGGAATTCATGACTCGTAGCCTGTCTCGCCGCGCCGCGCTGGGCGCTGCCGCTGCCCTGCCTGCCACGGCCTTGCTGCCTCGGGGCCTGCAGGCCCAGGCGGCGTGGAAGCCGACCCAGAACGTGCGCATGGTCTGCCCGGCCGCGCCGGGTGGCACCACCGACATCGCCGCCCGCCTTCTCGCGGCCTATCTGACCGAAGCCTGGGGCCAGTCCTGCGTGGTCGACAACAAGTCGGGCGCCGGCGGCGTCATCGGCTCGACCGAGGTCGTCAAGTCGGCTCCCGACGGCAATACGATCCTGATGGGCAACATCGGCCCGCAGTCGATCGCCTATTCGCTCTACCGCAACATGCCCTACACGCCGGCCAGCCTGATCCCGGTGTCGAACGCCATCACCGCCCCTAACGTGCTGGTCGTCCACCCGTCGGTGCCGGCCAAGACGATCCCGGAGTTCGTCGCCTGGCTGAAGGCGCAGAACGGGAAGGCCTCCTATGCCTCTTCCGGCACCGGTCAGTCGCCCCATTTGTGCGGCGCCTGGTTCCTGCAGCTCACGGGCACGAAGGCGGAGCACATCCCCTATCGCGGCGCCGCTCCCGCGCTCAACGACCTGACGGCGGGCGTCACCCAGTTCTTCTTCGACAATCTGACGACCGCCATCGAGTTCGTCCGGGCCGGCAAGCTGCGGGCGCTCGGCCTCACCTCGGCGCAGCGCAATCCGCTCACCCCCGACCTGGTGCCGATCTGCGAGACCATGCCGGAACTGAAGCCCTTCGACGTGTCGACCTGGTTCGGCGTCTTCCTGCCGGCCGGCACGCCCAAGCCCATCGTCGATTCGCTCAATGCCCAGATGAAGGCCTGGCTCAGCGATCCGAAGACCCTGGAGCGCATCAAGACCATGGCGGGCTTCCCCGCCTACGGCACGCCCGACCAGTTCAACGCCTTCGTCACCGCGCAGATCGCGCAATGGAAGGGTGTCATCGACAAGGAAGGTCTCAAGCTCGACATGGGCTGAGCCTCACATGATCTGGTTCACGACGCCGCCATCGACACGCATGGCGGCGCCCGAGGTGCCGGACGCGGCTTCGCTGCAGAGATAGACGCCCAGCGCCGCCACCTCCTCCGCCGAGGTGAAGCGGCGGATCAGCGTGGTCGGCCGGAAGTCGCGCAGGAAGCCCGCCTCGATCTCCGCGACACTCACGCCGGTGGCCTGGGCACGCTCGGCGCGCATCCGGTCGGTATTCTCGGTGTGGGTGGGGCCGGGCAACAAGGCGTTCACCGTGACCCCCGTGCCCGCGAGTTCCATGGCGAAGCCGCGCGACAGGGAAAGCTGCGCGGTCTTCGTCATGCCGTAGTGGATCATCTCCCTGGGAATGTTCAGCGCCGATTCGCTGGAGACGAAGACGATACGGCCCCAGCCCCGCCCGGCCATCCCCGGCGCGTAGTGGCGCGTGAAGCGAACACCGCTCATGACGTTGACCTCGAAGAAGCGCTGCCATTCGCTGTCGTCGATCTCGAAGGCCGGCGTGCGGCCATAGATACCCAGGTTGTTCACCAGGATGTCGATCTGCGGCACCTGGCCGAACACGACCTTCGCGCCCTCTGCCGTGGCGCAATCCGCCGCGATACCCGTGGCTTTGGCTTCCGGGACGGCTTCCCTGAGCCGCCTCAAAGCATCGTCGACGCCTGCTTGCCCGCGGCCCGTGATCACCACGCTCGCGCCTTCGGCGGCGAGGCCCTTGGCGATGGCGTAACCGATGCCGGCGGTCGCGCCGGTGATCAGCGCATGCTTGTTGGCCAGTCCCAGATCCATGGCATTCCCTCCATCCGCCGAAGACGCCGTCACCCTGCCTTCTATAACGAAAAGCTGGTCAAGCCGTGCGAGCAGCCGCATGATATGCAAATGACACTCGTTTGCAGTTGATGTAGAAGTGGCGTCATGCCTGACATCACCCATGCGCGCGAGCCCCACCTGCTGGCCCTCGACCAATTGCTGTCCCGCCGTTCGGTGGGGCCCCTGCAGGAGCCGGCGCCCGCCGGCACCGACCTCGACCTGATCCTCGATGCCGGCCTGCGCGCGCCCGACCATGGGCGCCTGCGGCCCTGGCGCTTCGTCGTGATTCGCGGCGAGGCGCGCCTCGCCTTCGGCGAGCGTCTGGGCGATGCCGCCGCCGTGCGCGATCCGGCGAATGCCGAAGCCCTCGCCGAACGCTATCGCGCCTGGGTCCGACGGACGCCGATGCTAATTGCCGTCGGCGCCGTCGTGAAACCCGGCAACATCCCGGAGATCGAGCAACTGCTCGCCGCCGGCGCCGCCGCAATGAACATGCTCAACGCGCTGCACATGCTGGGCTATGGCGGCATGTGGGTGACCGGCCCCAACGCCTACGACCCCAGCGTCAGCCAGCTGCTGGGCTTCGAGGCGCCCTCGCGCCTCGTGGGCTTCCTCACTGCCGGGACGCCGGCCCCCTCGACCGCCCCGGTTCCGGCGCGGCCCGCGCGGGCCGCGCACGTATCGGAGTGGACGCCTTAATTCTTCGACGCCAAGCCCCGCTCTACTTGCCGGCGGCGTCGAGCGCCTGCGACAGGTCGGCGAGGATGTCGTCGATGTGCTCGAGGCCGATCGACAGCCGCACATAGCCATCGGAGACGCCGGTCGCGCGCTGCTCTTCAGCCGAAAGCTGCGAGTGCGTGGTCGAGGCCGGATGGATGGCCAGGCTGCGCGCGTCGCCGATGTTGGCGACGTGATAGAGGAGCTTCAGCGAATCGATGAAGCGCCGTCCGGCCTCGCGGCCGGCCGCCAGCTCGAAGCCGACCAGCCCGCCATAGCCGCGCTTGAGATAGGTATCGGCGCGGCGCCGGCTCTCGCCGGTCTGCTGCGACGGGTGGATGACCTTGGCCACCTCGGGCCGCTTGGCGAGGAAGTCGGCGACGGCCTGCGCATTCTTCACGTGGCGTTCCATGCGCAGTGTCACCGTCTCGATCCCCTGCAGGATCAGGAAGGCGTTGAACGGCGATAGCGCCGATCCAAGGTCGCGCAGCAGCGTGGTGCGGGCCTTGATGATGTAGGCCACGGGTCCGATCGGCTTCACCGCCTCGACCCAGACGGCGCCGTGATAGCTGGGGTCCGGCGTGTTCAGCGCCGGCTGGCGCGTGGGATGCGCCGCCCAGTCGAAATTGCCGCCGTCGACGATCAGGCCGGCGATCGACGTGCCGTGGCCGCCGAGATACTTGGTGCCGGAATAGACGACCACCGCCGCGCCGTGATCGAAGGGCCGCGCCAGGAGTGGCGCCGCGGTATTGTCGACGATCAGCGGAATGCCGAGCGGCCGGCCGATATCGGCCACTTCCTTGATCGGGAAGACCGCGAGCTTCGGATTGGGCAGAGTCTCGGCATAGTAGGCGCGGGTGCGGTCGTCGGTGGCGCGGGCGAAGGCCTGCGGATCGGCCGGATCGACGAAGCGGACCTCGATTCCCTGATCCTTCAGCGTATGGGCGAACAGGTTCCACGTGCCGCCGTACAGGTCGGTCGAACTGACGACATTGTCGCCCGCCTTGGCCAGGTTCTGGATCGCGAAGGCGGAGGCTGCCTGCCCGGAGCTGACCGCCAGCGCCGCGGCACCGCCTTCGAGGGCCGCGATACGCTGCTCCAGCACATCGAGCGTCGGGTTGCCGATGCGGGTGTATATGTTGCCCAGTTCCTTCAGCGCGAACAGGTTCGACGCGTGCTCGGTATCGCGGAACTGATAGGACGTCGTCTGGTGGATCGGCACGGCGACCGAGCCGGTCGTGGCGTCGGCACGCCAGCCGGCATGCAGCGACAGGGTTTCGGGATGGCGTGAATTGGTCATGATCGGCCTGCTGGGTTGCGAGGAGCGGCCAAACTCTTCGCCCTGGCGCCCGCAGTCAAAGGGAATGGCTGCCGACGTCCGACTGGCGGACGACAGGTCGAGCCTGCCGGCTGCGACCAGAGAAGCAAAATTTTCTCTACTGCCGCGGGGCGGCTGTCGTCTGGCCGGCGGGCGGCGGGAAGGCCGGCGGCGCCGGATTGGCCTGCTTCAGGCCGCCGATCGGCACCGGCGGCGGCAGGTCCTCCTGTCGCCATCCGCCGCCCAGCGCCTTCACGAGGTTGGCGCTGGCGACCAGCCGGTTGAGGCGGATGGTGAGCAGCGCCTGCTCGGCGGAGAGCGCCGCGGCCTGCGTCTGCACCACGGTCGTGTAGGGAACGGTGCCGACCCGGTACTGGTTGAGGGAGAGCCGCTCGGCTTCCCGGGCGGCGGCAACCGCGGCACGCTGGACCTGCTCCTGCTGGACCAGGATCCTCTGCTGGGCGAGCGCATCCTCGACCTGCTGGAAGGCCGTCAGGATGGTCTGGCGATAGGTCGCGACCGTGGCGTCGTAGCTCGCGCGCGCGCCCTGGACCTGCGCGGCAATGCCGCCGCCGTCGACCAGGGTGCCGGCGATCTGCGGCCCCACCGACCACGCGGCCGTGCCGAGCTGCAGCAGCGACCCCAGGCCGCCGCTCAGGAAGCCGATCGTCGCGCCCAGCGATATCTGCGGATAGTAGGCACCCTTGGCGACGCCGACCTGCGCATTGGCGGCCGCCATCTGGCGCTCGGCCGAGGCGATGTCGGGCCGCCGCTCCAGCAGGGTCGACGGCACGCCGGAATCGACCGTGGGCACGGTGAGCCGCGTCGTGGCCGGCTCGATGGTCACTTCCGACGGCGCCTTGCCGACCAGGAGCGCGATCGCATGCTCGAGCAGCGCACGATTGATGCTCTCGTTCACGAGCTGGGCGCGCGTCTGCTCGTACTGGGTCTGCGCCTGCACGAGGTCGACCCGCGAGACGATGCCGGCGTCGACCTGGTTCTGCGCGATCTGCATCGAGCGCAGATAGGCCGCCACGGTCGCCTCGTAGAGCCGCTTGCGGTCGTCGGAGATGCGCAGCGAGGCGTAGTTCGTCACGAGATCGGTCTGTGCCGACAGGCGCGCATTGGCGAGATCGGCATCGCTGGCCTGTGCCGCCGCCGAATCGCTCTCGACCTGGCGGCGCAACGTGCCCCACAGATCGATCTCCCAGGTGAGGGTGCCGCCGGTCGAGAACTGGCCCACCGTGGAATCGTAGCGCGTCACGGTCGAGGTGGCGCTGGTGCCGGTGCCGCGCTGGCCGCCGGTGCCGGTCTGCTGGGCTGCGCCGGTGCCGGAGATGCTGGGATAGAGCACCGACTGGTCCTGGCGGATCAGCGCCCTTGCCCGCCGGTAGTTGGCCTCGAAGATCTTCAGGTTCTGGTTCGACACATCGACCTGGGCCGCGAGACTGTCGAGGGTCGGGTCGCCGTAGACCCGCCACCACTGCCCGCGGTCCACACCGTCGCTCGGCTGAGCCGGACGGAAAAGGGACGCCGCGCCCGGCGGCAGCTCCGCCTCCTTGTACTGTGGGGCCACGGCACTGGCCGGCGGCGCGCGCTCGTAGTCCGGCCCGACGAGGCAGCCCGACACCAGCAGCAGGGGAAGAAGCGCCGCACTGCGCCTCATGCCGGCACGCCGCCGCTGCCCATGACGCGCGCGACGCGGCTTGGCTGGTCGCGGTCGCGGCGGCGGAAGCGGTCGAGATAGAGGTAGATCACGGGTGTTGTGTACAGGGTCAGGATCTGACTCACGATGAGGCCGCCGATAATCGAGATGCCGAGGGGTCGGCGCAACTCCGCGCCATCGCCATAGCCGATGGCCAGCGGCAGGGCGCCGAGGATTGCCGCCATGGTCGTCATGAGGATCGGCCGGAACCGCAGGATCGCCGCCTGATGGATGGCAACGGAGGGTTCGAGCCCCTCGCCGCGTTCGCGCTCCAGCGCCACGTCGATCATCATGATGGCGTTCTTCTTCACGATGCCGATCAAGAGCAGCACACCGATCATGGCGATGATGCTGAATTCGACGCCCGAGAACTGCAGTGCGAGCAGCGCGCCGATCCCGGCCGAGGGCAGGGTCGACAGGATGGTGATGGGATGGATGTAGCTCTCGTAGAGAATGCCCAGCACGATATAGACGGCTGCCAGCGCCGCCAGCACCAGCAGGAGCTGGTTGTTGAGCGACTGCTGGAAGGCCCGCGCCGTCCCCTGGAAAGAGCCGTGCAGAGTCGTCGGCACGCCGATCTCGCGCATCGTGTCGTTAACGTACTGAACGGCATCGCTCAAGGTCTTGCCCGGCGCCAGGTTGAAGGAGACGGTGCTGGCGACGAACATGCTCTGGTGGTTCACCGCGAGCGGCGTCGTGCCGTACTCCCAGCGCGTCACCGCCGAGAGCGGGACGAGGGTCTCCGGCGTCGTGCTCACCGCGGCGCCGGTGGAGGCCGAACCGCGGCCGCTGACGGCGATCTGGTTGGTGCGCAGGTTCCGCACCGCCTGCGCCGCATCGATGGTCTGCGCGCCCGTGCCCGCCGCCCCTGACGAAGACGAACTGGTCGTCGATGAGGCGATGCTGCCCGTCGTCTGCGTGCCGCTGAGCGCCCCACCCGACTTGCTGACATAGATGTCCTTCAGCGACTCAGGGCTCTCCCACCATTGCGGCGCCACTTCCATGACCACGTGGTACTGGTTGAGAGCGTTGTAGATGGTCGAGACCTGGCGCTGGCCGAAGGCATCGTAGAGCGTCGCGGAAATGTTGCGCGTCGATATGCCGAGACGGCTCGCCGCGTCGCGGTCGATGGTGAGATTGAGCTGCAGCCCGCGCTGCTGCTGGTCGGAATCGACGTCGGTGATCACCGACGTATCGGCCTGCAGCGCCTGGGTGAGACGCGGCCCCCAGGTATAGAGGTCGGGCAGCGAGTCCGCCTGCAGGGTGAACTGGTACTGGGCATTGCCCTGGCGGCCGCCCACCCGGATGTCCTGCACGGCCTGCAGGAACAACATGGCGCCGGGGACCTGGTTGAGCTTCGGCCTGAGCCGCGCGATCACCTGGTCGGCCGTGGCGTCGCGCTCGCTGAGCGGCTTCAGGGTCGCGAAGAGGAAGCCCGAGTTGGTCTGCCCGCCGCCGGTGAAGCCGGCGACGCTCTCGATCGCCGGATCGGAACGAACGATCTCGACGAACTGCCGGAACTTTCGGCGCATCGCCTGGAAGGAAATGCTCTGGTCGGCGCGGATGCCGCCCATGATGCGGCCGGTGTCCTGCTGCGGGAAGAAGCCCTTGGGAATCGTCACGTAGAGATGGATGTTGAGCAGCACCGTCGCCAGAAAGACGAACATGGTGAGCAGCGGGTGGCGCAACACCAGCCCGAGGCTGCGGCCATAGAGGCGCTGCAGGCCGCCCAGCCCGCGTTCGCTGAGGCGGGCCAGGAACCCGGGCTCGCGATGGGCGCCCGGCGGCCGCAGCACATAGGCGCACATCATGGGCGTGGTCGTGAGCGACACGACCATCGAGATCAGGATCGCCATCGACAGCGTCACGGCGAACTCGCGGAACAGGCGGCCGACGATGCCGCTCATGAGCAGGATCGGGATGAAGACGGCGATCAGCGAGATGCTCATGGACACGACAGTGAAGCCGACCTCGCGGGCGCCCTTGAGCGCCGCCTCCATCCGCGACATGCCCTCCTCGAGATGGCGGCTGACGTTTTCCAGCACGATGATCGCGTCGTCGACCACGAAGCCCGCGGCGATGGTGAGCGCCATCAGCGACAGGTTGTTCAGGCTGTAGCCCAGCAGGTACATGCCGCCGAAGGTGGCGACCAGCGACACCGGCACGGTCACCGCGGCGATGAAGCCGGCACGCGCCGAGCGCAGGAAGGCGAAGGTCACCAGCACCACCAGCACGACCCCGATCACCAGCGCCTGCTCGACTTCCTTCAGGGCGGCGCGGATCGTGGTCGTACGGTCGCTCACGACCTGCAGCTCGACGTCGTTCGGCATCGAGGCCTGCAGCTCGGGCAGCAGCGCCTTTATCTCGTCGACCGTCTCGATGATGTTGGCGTTGGGCTGCTTGTAGATGATGACCAGCACCGAACGCTTGCCGTTGGCCTGGCCCTCGTTGCGGATGTTCTCCGTCGAATCGAGGACCTCCGCCACGTCCGAGAGCCGCACCGGCGCGCCGTTGCGCCAGGCGATGATCAGCGAGCGGTATTCGTCGGCCACCGTCGCCTGGTCGTTGGAGTAGATCTGGAAGCGCCGGTCGCCCACTTCGATGGCGCCCTTGGGCGAGTTGGCGTTGGCAGCGGCCAGCGCCGCCCGCACGCTTTCCAGGCCGATCCCGTATTTGTTGAGCGCCGTCGGGTTGAGCTCGACCCTCACCGCGGGCAGTGAACTGCCGCCCAGCTGCACCTGGCCGACCCCGCTCACCTGGCTGAGCTTCTGCTGCAGGATGTTGGAGCCGGCATCGAACAGCCGGCCCTGGCCCAGCGTGTTCGAGGTGAGCGCGATCACCATGACCGGCGCGTCGGCGGGATTGATCTTGCGGTACTGCGGATTGCTGCGCAGGTCGGCGGGCATGTCGGCGCGGGCGGCGCTGATCGCCGCCTGGACGTCGCGCGCGGCGCCGTCGATGTCGCGCGACAGGTCGAACTGCAGCGTGATGCGCGAATTGCCGACCGTGCTCGACGAGGTGATCTCGGTCACGCCCGCGATCGCGCCCAGCCGTCGTTCGAGCGGCGTCGTCACGCTGGTCGCCACTGTTTCCGGCGAGGCGCCGGGCAGGCTCGCCGTCACCTGGATGGTCGGGAAGTCGATCTTGGGCAGCGGCGAGACGGGCAGGCCGAAGAAAGCCACCAGGCCGGCAAGCGCCAGGCCGATCGTCAGCAAGGTCGTGGCGACGGGGCGCGCAATGAAGGGCGCCGACAGGTTCACGGCGTGCCCTCTCCCGTCTTGGCGCGCAGCGGATGGAGCGGCGTATCGAGCGGCATGCCGCGCAGGCGACGGCCCAGCCGGTCGAAGGCGAGATAGATCACCGGCGTGGTGAAGAGCGTCAGCAACTGGCTGACGATCAGCCCCCCGACGATGGTGAGACCCAGCGGCTGGCGCAGCTCCGAGCCCGTGCCGGTGCCCAGCATCAGCGGCAGCGCACCGACCAGGGCCGCGACCGTCGTCATGAGGATCGGCCTAAAGCGCAACAGACAGGCCTGATGGATCGCCTCGCGCGGCGCCTTGCCCTCGTTGCGTTCGGCGTCGAGCGCGAAGTCGATCATCATGATCGCATTCTTCTTCACGATGCCGATCAGCAGCACGATGCCGATGATCGCCACGATGCTGAGGTCGGTCCCGGCCAGCATCAGCGCGAGCAGCGCGCCGATGCCCGCCGACGGCAGGGTCGAGAGGATCGTGATCGGATGGATGTAGCTCTCGTAGAGCACACCCAGCACGATGTAGACGGTGACGATGGCCGCCAGGATCAGCAGGAGCTGGCTGTCGAGCGACTTCTGGAAGGCCAGCGCCGCGCCCTGGAAATGCGTCGTGATCGAGCGCGGCATGCCGATCTCGCGCTGGGCGGCGACGATGGCGTCGACCGCCTGCCCCAGCGCGAAGCCCGGCGCCAGGTTGAAGGAAATGGTGGTGGCCGGGAACTGGCCGTAGCGGTCGAGGCGCAGCGGCGCGGTGCGCTCCTCGAAGGTCGCGATGGCCGACAGCGGCACCTGCTTGCCGGCCGTCGAACTCGGCAGGTACAGGTCGTTGAGCGAGGCGAGCGAGCGCACCATCTCGGGTTCGACCTCGTAGATCACCCGATACTGGTTGGACTGGGTGTAGACGGTCGAGACGATGCGCTGGCCGAATACGTCGTAGAGCACGTTGTCGACCGTGGCGGCCGTGATGCCGAAGCGTGCCGCGGCATCCCGGTCGATCCGGATGAACATCGACAGGCCCTTGTTCTGCAGATCGCTCGTGACGTCGATCAGCTCGGGCTGCTTTGCCAGCCGGTCCATCAGGCGCGGCACCCAGACGTCGAACTCGGCGGCATTGGCCGATTCCAGGACGAACTGATACTGGGTGCGGCTCACCGCCGAATCGATGGTGAGATCCTGGGCCGGCTGCATGAAGAGCGAGATGCCACGAACGCCCGACGTCTCCTGCTGAAGCCGGCGGATCACCTGAGTCGCCGTCAGCGTTCGCTCGCTGCGCGGCTTGAGATTGATCAGCATGCGGCCCGAATTGAGCGTCGGATTGGTGCCGTCGACACCGACGAAGGACGTGAGGCTTTCGACATCGGGATCCTTGAGGATCGCCTCCGCCAGAGCGCGCTGACGCTCGCTCATCGCGGCGAAGGAGACACTCTGCGGCCCCTCGGTCACAGCTTGAATCAGGCCGGTGTCCTGCACCGGGAAGAAGCCCTTGGGAATGACGACATAGAGCGCCACCGTCAGCACCACCGTGCCCACCGCGACCAGCAGGGTGAGCGCCTGGTGCCGGAACACCACGATCAGGCAGCGGTCGTAGAAGCGGATGAGGCGCGAGAACCAGCCGCTGCCCATGGTTTCCGACTCGACCGTGGCTTCCGCATGGGACGTGCCCGCCGCGTGCGGCCGCTGGCGCAGGAACTGGGCGCACAGCATCGGCACGAGGGTGAGCGACACGACCGCGGAGATCAGGATCGTGACGGACAGGGTGACCGCGAACTCGCTGAACAGTCGGCCGACCACGTCGCTCATGAACAGCAGCGGGATCAGCACCGCGATCAGCGATACGGTGAGCGACACGACGGTGAAGGCGATCTGTCTAGAGCCCTTGAGCGCCGCCTTCCTGGGATCCTCGCCGCGCTCGATGTAGCGCGCGATGTTCTCGATCATGACGATCGCATCGTCGACCACGAAGCCGGTGGCGATGGTGAGCGCCATGATCGACAGGTTGTTGAGGCTGAAATCGGCGAGATACATCACCGCCAGGGTGCCGACCAGCGACAGCGGCACCGAGAGGCTCGGGATGACCGTCGCCCGCGCATCGCCCAGGAAGGCGAAGATCACCGCCACGACCAGGATGACGGCGAAGCCCAGTTCTATCTGCACGTCGCGGACCGAGGCGCGGATGGTCAGCGTGCGGTCGGTGAGCACGGTGATGTCCAGCGAGTTGGGCAGCGTCTCGCGCAGGGTCGGCAGCAGGGCCTTGATGCGGTCGACGACCTCGATGACGTTGGCGCCGGGCTGGCGCTGGACGTTGACGATCACGGCCTGCGTATTGTTCGCCCAGGCGGCGATCCGGGTATTCTCCTGGCCCTCCTCGACTGTCGCCACGTCGCGGATGCGGACCGGCGCGCCGTTGCGATAGGCCACGATGATGTCGCGGAAGGTGTCGGGATCGGTGATCTGGTCGTTGGCGTTGATGGTGAGCGCGCGCGCCGGCCCGTCGAAGTTGCCCTTGGGCGTGTTGACGTTGGCGTTGGAGATGGTGGTGCGCAGATCGTCGATGTTGAGGCCGTAGGCGGCGAGCGCGGTCGGGTTGGCGCGGATGCGGACGCCGGGCTTCTGGCCACCTTCGAGATTCACGAGGCCGACGCCCGGAAGCTGCGAGATCTTCTGGGCCAGCCGCGTGTCGACCAGATCGTGGACCTTGGTGAGCGGCTCGGTCTTCGAGGTGACGGCGAGCGTCAGCACCGGCGCATCGGCCGGATTGAACTTGGCGTAGGTCGGGGGCGACGGCAGATCGCCCGGCAGGAGATTGCCCGCGGCATTGATCGCCGCCTGGACCTGCTGCTCGGCGATGTCGAGGCCGAGCTTCAGATCGAACTGCAGGGTGATCGACGAGGCGCCGGCCGAGCTGGTCGACGTCATCTGGTTGAGGCCGGGCATCTGGCCGAACTGGCGCTCGAGCGGCGCGGTGACCGAGGTGGTCATCACCTCCGGGCTGGCTCCGGGGTAGAGTGTCAGGACGCGGATCGTCGGATAGTCGACCTGCGGCAGGGCGGAGAGCGGCAGGAAGCGGTACGCGATGATGCCGACCAGCATGATCGCGACCATGAAGAGCGAGGTCGCGACCGGCCGCTCGATGAAGATCCGCGACGGATTCATGTCGCGGCGACGCTACTGGTTGGTTTGCGTGGCCGGCCGGCCGACGCCGCTGCCGGGATTGGCTCCACTACCACCGTTGGCCTGCTGACGCCGGCGCTGGCCCTCGGCCGGGGCCTGGGCATCGGGCGGCGCGCTGGCGACCGGCGGTCCCGCCGAGGCGCGCGGCGCTGGCGTCGGCTTGCGTATCTTGGCGCCATCGCGCAGCCGGTCGACGCCGTCGATCACGACCTGATCGCCAACCTTCAGGCCCTTGAGGATCGCCACCTTCTCGCCGTCGGTCGCGCCAAGTTCCACGACCCGGATCTCCACCGAATCGTCGGCCTTCGCCAGGTAGACGAAGGTGCCGGGCTGGCCGCGCTGGATGGCGGCGACGGGCACGACGACGGCATCTTTCACCGTGTCAGCCAGCAGGCGGACGTTCACGAACTGGTTGGGGAACAGCGATTCGTCGGTATTGTCGAAGATGGCGCGCAGCTTCACCGTGCCGGTCGTGAGGTCGATCACGTTGTCGGTCGTGTCGAGCCGCCCGACAGCCAGCTCGTTCTTCTGCGAGCGGTCGAGCACGCGCACTTCGAGATTCTCACCCGTCTTCAGCCGTTGCCGTACCAGCGGGAGGGAATCCTCGGGGATCGTGAACAGGACCGAGATGGGCTCCACCTGGATGATGACGCAGATGCTGCTGGCATCGCCCATGGTGACGTAGTTGCCCTTGTCGACCATGCGCAGGCCGATCTTGCCGGTGAGCGGCGCGACGATTTTCGTATAGGTGACGTTGAGCTTGGCGGCGTCGACCTGTGCCTGGTCGATGACCAGCGCGGCCTCGTACTGGCGCACCAGGGACATCTGCGTGTCGTATTGCTGCCGCGCGATCGAATCCTGCTGCACCAGCTTGCGGTAGCGTTCGAGATCCATCTGCGCGTTCTTGAGAAGCGCCTCGTCGCGCTGCTGCTGGCCGATCGCCTGCTGCAGGGCCACCTCGTAGGGGCGCGGGTCGACCTGGGCGAGCAGCTCGCCCTTTTTGACCATCTGGCCTTCCTGGAAATAGACCTCGGTCAGCTGGCCCGTGATCTGGGTCTTCACGTTGACGGTCTGGAGGGGCGTCACCGTGCCCAGCGCGCGCAGCACGATGGGGATTTCACCCTTGGCAGCGGTGGCCACGCCCACAGGCACCGCCGCGCCCGCCGCAAAGCGCCCGGCGGCCGGGCGAGCAGGCGGCGCCGTGCCCGACTGCGAAATGTACCAGCCCGCGCCAGCCACCACGGCCAGCCCGAAACCGATCCCGAGAAGGGTTCGCAGCCGCTTCATTCGTCTCATACACCCCAGAAAATTCAGCTCGCTTCACATACGAGCTGAGCGCGCGGAGTCTCCCCCACGTAAATGGCAGACGCAAGGCGACAGGCGCTGACCGGGGAGTGCAACGTCCGAGAGGCCGAAAAGACCCCTCGGACCCCGAACTAAAGCGCCCCTAGTCGGCGGGCTTGTCCGCGACGTAGAGGCTGCCGCCCCCGGCACGGAATTTGGCGCTCATCTCGTCCATGCCCTTCTTCGCGTAGTCCCGGATGTCCTGGGTGATACGCATGGAGCAGAACTTCGGACCGCACATCGAGCAGAAATGCGCGGTCTTGTGGGCCTCCTTGGGCATGGTCTCGTCGTGGAACTTTTCGGCCGTGGCGGGATCGAGCGAGAGGTTGAACTGGTCGCGCCAGCGGAAGTCAAACCGCGCGCGCGACAGGGCGTCGTCGCGCAGGCGGGCCGCCGGATGGCCCTTGGCCAGATCGGCCGCATGAGCCGCTATCTTGTAGGTGATCACCCCCACCTTCACATCATCTCGATCCGGCAGGCCGAGATGCTCCTTGGGCGTGACGTAACAGAGCATCGCCGTGCCGAACCAGCCGATCATGGCGGCGCCGATGCCGGACGTGATGTGGTCGTAGCCGGGCGCGATGTCGGTGACGAGCGGCCCCAGCGTGTAGAACGGCGCCTCGCCGCATTCGCGCAGCTGCTTGTCCATGTTGGCCTTGATCTTGTGCATGGGCACATGGCCCGGCCCCTCGATCATGACCTGGCAACCCTTGTCCCAGGCGACCTTGGTGAGCTCGCCCAGCGTTTCCAGCTCGGCGAACTGGGCGGCGTCGTTGGCGTCGGCGTTGCAGCCCGGGCGCAGCCCGTCTCCCAGCGAGAACGAGACATCGTACTTGCGCATGATGTCGCAGATGTCGCCGAAATGCTCGTAGAGGAAGCTCTCGCGATGCTCGGTGAGGCACCATTGCGCCATCATCGAGCCGCCGCGGCTCACGATGCCGGTGACCCGGCTGGCCGTCAGCGGCACATGCGCGAGGCGCACGCCGGCATGGATGGTGAAGTAGTCGACGCCCTGCTCGGCCTGCTCGATCAAGGTGTCGCGGAAGACCTCCCACGACAGCTTGGTCGGATCGCCGCCCACCTTCTCCAGCGCCTGGTAGATCGGTACGGTGCCGATCGGCACCGGCGCATTGCGCACGATCCATTCGCGGGTGTCGTGGATATTGCGGCCGGTCGAGAGGTCCATGACGGTGTCGGCACCCCAGCGGATCGCCCACACCATCTTCTCGACCTCCTCCTCCATCGACGAGGAAACGGCCGAGTTGCCGATGTTGGCGTTGATCTTCACCAGGAAGTTCCGGCCGATGATCATCGGCTCGAGTTCGGTGTGGTTGATGTTGGCGGGGATGATGGCGCGGCCGGCCGCCACTTCCTGACGCACGAATTCCGGCGTGATGAACGCGGGCAGCGCCGCGCCGAAGCTCTCGCCGTCGGCCAGCCGCGCCTCGGCCTCGTCGAGGACCTGCTTGCGGCCGAGGTTCTCGCGCGCCGCGACGTAGATCATCTCCTTGGTGATGACGCCGGCGCGCGCCCATTCGAACTGGGTGATCGGCCGGCCGTCGAGGCCGCGCAGCGGCCGCGGCGTCTGGGGAAACGGCCGCAGCACCGATTCCTTCACGTTACCGTTGTCGATCGGCTGAATGGCCCGGCCGGCATATTCCTCGACGCCGCCGCGCTCGAGGACCCAGGCGCGCCGGGTCTGGGCGAGGCCCTTGCGCACGTCGATCGCAATATCCTTGTCGGTGTAGGGACCGGTCGTATCGTAGACGCGCACGGGTGGTTCGGCCGGCGATGACAGCTCGATTTCACGCAAGGGAACGCGCAGGTCGGGGGCCGCTTCGGGGTTTGCGTAGACCTTGCGGGATGCAGGCAGCGGCCCCGTCGTGACGGTCGGGGCGGTGGCGGTGACGATGGTGTCCATGATGGATCTCCCGTGGCTGGTTGGCAGACGGAGATCCGGTGTTTTGTCGCGCAAAGGATGTATCCAGTCCCTTCGCCGGCATGACCCGGATCAGGTTCAAAGGGTCACCGCGCCGACGCCAGTTGGACTGGCGACCATCGGTATCTCAGCCCCTTGTCGGGACCCCCCTTGGACAGCGCAAACCTAGAGCGGTCGCGGGCCTGCGACAAGCGTCCCTCACCGGCGTTCGCGAACTGTCGCCTGCTTGGCGCAATTCTTTAACGGCCTCCCTCTAAGCATCTCCTTGCGAGAGCCCGG
Organism: Reyranella sp.; assembly: GCF_965227665.1. GTDB lineage: Bacteria > Pseudomonadota > Alphaproteobacteria > Reyranellales > Reyranellaceae > Reyranella. The sequence continues at coordinate 3,587,624 of NZ_OZ245767.1, read as the reverse complement.
GGGAGCCGATGTTGCGAGCACTGACGTCTGCCGGAACGGTAGGCGGTCTGGCTTTGGCGTTGTTCGCGATGACGCCGGTCAAGGCCGGCTACGGCCAGGACCATACGGCCCCGGTGGAGCCGCCGGCTTCCGGCCTCAAGGTGGAACTCCAGCGCTTTCTCTACGATGAGGCGACGGCCGTCCTGCACCTGCGCAGCTATCTGTTCGACCGTCAGAACCAGAGGCCACCCAATCCGGCCGCGGCCGTCACCGGCGGTTGGGTCGGCCTGCAGACCGGATGGTTCTACGATACGCTGCAGCTCGGCGCCGTGGGCTACACGACACAACCGGTCTGGGCACCGCAGGGCCGCGACACCACCTCCGACGGCACGTCGCTGCTCAAGCCGGGGGGATACGGCTACTTCACGCTCGGCCAGGCCTATGCTTCGGCCCGCTGGAACAAGCAGACCGTCACGGTCTTCCGGCAATATGTCGACGAACTCGAGGTGAATCCGCGCGACGACCGCGAGATTCCCCAGACGTTCGAGGCCTATGCGCTGCGCGGCGCGCTCGGGCCGGTCAATTATTTCGCGGGCTACGTGGCGGCGATGAAGCCGCGCGACTACTCGGCCTTCATCAACATGGGCGAAGCGGCCGGCGCGCCGAACGTGAACAAGGGCATGGGCCTCTTCAGCGCCAAGTACGGCAGCATGAACGACCTGCAGGTCCGCGCCTCGACCTACTATGTCCCGGATATCCTGTGGTCCAGCTATGCCGATGCCGGCGGTACGATCAAGGTGAACGAAGAACTCCGCGTCCAGCTCGCCGCGCAATTCGCGGTGCAGGGCAGCAACGGCATGAACCTCCTCACCGGCCACCCCTTCAGCACCTTCTGGGGCGGCTTCCGCGCCGATGCCTTCTGGGGGCCGATGGCTTTCCGCGTGTCCTACACGCAGATCGGCTCGGCCGCGGCCTGGCGCAACCCCTACGGCATCTTCATCGGCTACAACAAGATGCAGTCACTCGACTTCAACCGGGCCGGCGAGATGGCCGTGACCGCGGGCGCCAGCTACGATTTCAAGGGCGTGGGTCTTCCCGGCGTGATCTTCCTCGCGACGGCGACCTACGGCGGCAACTCGGTCAATCCCCAGACGCACACGTCGCTCTCCAACAACTGGGAGTACGATCTCGAACTGGCGATCCGGGGCGACGCCATGCCGAACGCGCCCGGTTGGCTGAAGCCGTTCAACCTGCGCAACCGCGTCGCCTTCGTGGATCAGTACCTCAACAACACGGTCACCTCCTATACGGAGTACCGCGTGCAGCTGAACTACGAGCTGACCTGGAAGGGCCCGCGCCTTCGTCTGTAAAGGCGCTACTGTCGCCCCGAGCGGAGCGAAGCACCTAACGGAATGCCCAGACGACTACGAGCCCGGCGTGCGATCCTTCGCTGCGCTCAGGACGACAAAAGAGACTTCTCGACGCTCCCTGGAGCGTTCACGCCTCGAGTGAATCTTTCAGGATTTCCGAGCGGGCGAGAATGTAATGCTGCAACTGTCAAGGCTCAGGATATGCTCACTTAACGTGCCCCCCTAAGAAACTCCCCCGGAGAGGGGAAGCCAATGATGCGAACAGTGACGTCAGCTGGCAAGCCGGGCGGGCTGGCATTGGCCCTGCTCGCGATGGCGCCGGTGCAATCCGCCTTTGCGCAGGAAAGCGCACCGCCCGCGGAGGCACCGACGTCCCGGCTCGGCGTGGAACTGCAGCGCTTTCTCTACGATGAAGCGACAGCCGCCCTGCACCTGCGCAGCTACCTGTTCGACCGTCAGAACCAGAGGCCTCCCAGTTCGGCTGCCATCGTCACGGGCGGCTGGGTCGGCCTGCAGACCGGATGGTTCTACGACACGCTGCAGCTCGGCGCCGTCGGTTACACGACCCAACCCCTCTGGGCACCGCAGGGCCGTATCACCACCTCTGACGGCACGTCGCTTCTCAAGCGCGGAGGATACGGCTTCTTCACCCTGGGCCAGGCCTACGCCTCGGCCCGCTGGAATAGACAGACGGCCACGGTCTTCCGGCAGATTGTCGACGAACTCGAGGTCAATCCACGCGACAATCGCGAGATCCCGCAGACGTTCGAGGCCTATGCGCTGCGCGGCGTGCTCGGACCGGTCAACTACTTCGCGGGCTACGTGGCCGCCATGAAACCCCGCGACGACTCCGCCTTCATCAACATGGGCCAAGCAGCCGGCGCGTCGCACGTGAACAAGGGCATGGGCCTCTTCAGCGTGAAGTACGGCAACATGAACGAGGTGCAGGTCCGCGCCTCGACCTACTATGTCCCGGATATCCTGTGGTCCAGCTATGCCGATGCCGGCGGTACGATCAAGGTGAACGAAGACCTCCGCGTCCAGCTCGCCGCGCAATTCGCGGTGCAGGGCAGCAACGGCATGAACCTCCTCACCGGCCACCCCTTCAGCACCTTCTGGGGCGGCTTCCGCGCCGATGCCTTCTGGGGGCCGATGGCTTTCCGCGTGTCCTACACGCAGATCGGCTCGGCCGCGGCCTGGCGCAACCCCTACGGCATCTTCATCGGCTACAACAAGATGCAGTCGCTGGACTTCAACCGGGCCGGCGAAATGGCCGTGACCGCGGGCGCCAGCTACGATTTCAAGGGCGCTGGTCTTCCCGGCGTGATCTTCCTCGCGACGGCGACCTACGGCGGCAACTCGGTCAATCCCCAGACGCACACGTCGCTCTCCAACAACTGGGAATACGATCTCGAGCTGGCGATCCGAGGCGACGCCATGCCGAACGCGCCCGGTTGGCTGAAGCCGTTCAACCTGCGCAACCGCGTCGCCTTCGTGGATCGGTACCTCAACGACACGGTCACCTCCTATACGGAGTACCGCGTGCAGCTGAACTACGAGCTGACCTGGAAGGGCCCGCGCCTGCGCCAGTGACGGCGTAGGCCCCTGTTATTGTCGCGCTAGACGACCTGGCCGGCACGCATCTCGGCGATGTCGGCGTCGGAATAGCCGGCTTCCTTCAGCACCTCGTCGGTGTGCTGGCCGAGCGTCGCCGGCGGGCGGTCGATCGAGCCGCCGCCATGTTCCAGCCGGAAGCCCGAGCCGACAACCTTGATCGGACCATGCTCGGTCTCGACGGTCTGCAGAACCGTGCGGTGCTTGAAGAGATCGAGCTGCGCGGTCTCCGGGATGCTGTGGACGCGGCCGGCCGGCACGTCGGCCTTGGCGAAGCGCTCGATCCAGACCCCCGAATCCTCGGTCTTCATCGCCCCCTCGACGATCTCGTGCAGAGCGGTGTTGTTGGCGATGCGCGTGCCCCAGTCGACGAAGCGAGGATCGTCCAGCACCTCCTCGCGGCCCAGCACCTTCATCAGGCGCTTGAACTGCGGATCGGTCATGACGGCCAGCACGATCCAGCCGTCCTTCGTCTTGAAGAGATTGCCCGTGGGCTTGCGCGTCACCGACAGGTTGGCCGCCTGGCCGTGGACCCGGCCGGTCATCAGGTGCTCGGTGAACTGCTGGGCGAGATAGCCCATCACCGCGTCGATCATGGCGACGTCGACGAGCTGGCCCGTGCCGGTATGCGTGCGCTGGTACAGCGCCGAGGCGATGCCGAGGGCGGCCGTGGCGCCCGACATCACGTCGGCGCCGGCGAAGCCCACGCGGGTGGGGCCGTTGTTCTCGAAGCCGGTGATCGACATCAGGCCTGACATGGCCTGGATCATGCCGTCGAAGGCCGCGGTCTTGGACTCAGGGCCGACCTGGCCGAAGCCCGACACGGCGCAGTAGATCAGCCGGGGATTGATCTTCTTCAGCGTCTCGTAGCCGATGCCGAGCTTGTCCATGACGCCCGGCCGGAAGTTCTCGACGACCACGTCCGCCGTCTCGACCAGGCGCTTCACGACCTCGATCGCCTTGGGCTGCTTGAGGTCGAGCGTAATCGAGCGCTTGTTGCCGTTGACCGCCACCCAGGGCGCCGCCAGGCCGCGCTTCTCCCAGTCGTTCGACCGGGTGCCGAAGCGCATGTCGTCGCCTTCGCGCGACTCGATCTTGACCACCTCGGCGCCGAGCAGGGCGAGCTGGTAGGAGCTGTAGGGCCCCGCCAGCACGCGCGTGAAATCGACGACCTTTACGCCGGCAAACGGCTTGCTCATCTCGAAGATCCTTAGGCGACGCCGGCTTTTTGACGCTGGCCGAGGGCGACCTGCTTGATCTTGTCGAATTCGGCGCGCCGCTTGGCGATCTCTTCCGGACTCATGCGCGAGATGTTGTTGTAGTCGTTCTTCCAGTCGCCGTCCTCGGTCCAGCGCAGCGGCGACTGAACCGTGGTGCGCGGGCCGACGGCGCTTTCCAGCACCCGCAGCGCCAGGTCGAGCGTGAAGGCCTGGGTGTCGGGCTCGTGCGGCTTGCCGCAGGCATTGCCGAGCGGGAAGTCGCTGAACAGGAAGCGCGGCGCGCCGGCAAGCTCGACGATGTCCTTGGCGCAGCCCATGACCACCGTCGCGATGCCGTTGCGCTCGAGGTGGCGCGCAACCAGGGTCGAGGTCTGGTGGCAGACCGGGCAGTTCGGCACGATCACCGCTGCATCGACGCCGTCTTCACGGCACCGGGCGAGGATCTCGGGGGCATCGGTCTCCAGGGTGACGCGCTGGCTGCGATTGGTCGGCGCGCCATGGAAGCGCTTCGCGAGCTTGAACCGCCCCTGCCCCGCCAGCTTGCGCATCAGCGGCAGCGGGAACCAGGTGTTGCTGTCGGTCGCCGTCGTATGCTTGCGATCGTAGCCGATATGGCTGATGCGCATGTCGTGATCGACCGCCGTGTCGCCGGAGAGCACGGTGTAGTACTTGGCGGCGGCGTTGTAGAGCGCGCCCGGACCCTGGTCGCCCTTGTCGGGCTGGTAGGGTGCCGCCGTGGAGATCAGCGCGACCGTGCTGTCCTTCAGCGGCTTCTTCAGCGGCGTGAAGGGCGCGTCGACATAATGGGCCCAGCGGTAGGGATTGTCGTAACCCAGGGCGAGGTAATACTCGCGGGTGCGGCGCATGTATTCGAGGGGCGTGTCGAAATCAGGCGCGAAATTCATGGTGTCGGTCATGAAGGAAAGTTGAGCGCTGGGGCGTGCGAAGTCAAACGTACAGACGCCGGTGTTCGCAGGACGATATGTCGGGCAGGCACGCCAAAGCCTGCGTTCCAGCCATTGGGAAACCTGACCCCGATGTAACCGCCCGGCCATAGTGCCGCCCAACTCCCTCGCGCTATATATGAAACGAGACCGGACAGGCTGGGGAGCGCACTACATGGCGATCAAACGGCGCAGCATATTGGCAGGCGGCGCGGCCCTCTGGGTCGGCGCACCGGCGATCCTGCGGGCGCAGGGCCCGGCGGCGCCCGCCCCGGGAGCCTCCCCGGGCGCCAAGGCTGCGGCGGATACGATCCATGTCAGTCACGGTTTCGCCATGCACGGCGAGCCCAAGTACAAGGCCGATGCCGGCCCGCCGGACTATGTGAACCCCAGCGCCCCCAAGGGCGGCACCGTCCGGCTGGGCGCCCGCGGCACCTTCGATTCCCTGCATCCCTTCATCGTGAAGAGCGTCCCGGCCGCCGGCATCAGCCAGCTCTGGGACACGCTGTGCTGGAATTCGCGCGACGAAGCCTCGACCGAATACGGGCTGATCGCCGAAACGATCGAATGGCCCGAGGACCGGTCGTGGGCGGCCTTCACGCTCCGGCCGCAGGCGCGCTGGCACGACGGCAGCCCGATCACGGTCGAGGACGTGATCTTCTCGCTCGACATCCTGAAGTCGAAAGGCCTGCCGAATTACGCCTTCTACTACAACGACGTGCTGAAGGCCGAGAAGGTTGGCGACCGCAAGGTGAAGTTCACCTTCCGCGACAACACCAACAAGGAGCTGCCGCTGATCATCGGCCAGCTCCCGATCCTGCCCTCCAAATGGTGGGCCGGCCGCGACTTCGAGAAGGTGTCGCTCGAGCCCGCGCTCGGCAGCGGCCCCTACAAGGTCGAGTCCTTCGATGTCGGCCGCTCCATCGCCTATCGCCGGGTCGACGACTGGTGGGCGAAGGACCTCTGGATGAATCGCGGCCGCAACAACTTCGACGTGATCCGCTACGAGTATTATCGCGACGTCACCGTCCAGTTCGAGGCGTTCAAGGGCGGCGACCTCGACATGCGTCAGGAGAACATCGCGCGCAACTGGGCGACGGCCTACGACATCCCGGCGGTGCGCGACGGCCGCATCCAGCGCGCCGAGATCCCGCACGAACTGCCGACCGGTATGCAGTGCTTTGCCTTCAACACGCGCCGCGACTATTTCAAGGACAAGCGTGTGCGCGAGGCGATTTCGACGATGTTCGACTTCGCGTGGGCGAACAAGAATCTTTTCTACGGCATGTACAAGAGGAACATCTCGTTCTTCGGGAACTCCGAGCTCGCCTCGTCGGGCCTGCCGACCGCCGCGGAACTGAAGTACCTCGAACCGCTGCGCGGCAAGATTCCGGAAGAGGTCTTCACCAAGGAGTTCGTGCTGCCGGAGACCGACGGGACGGGCAATGTCCGCGACCTCGCGCGGAAGTCGCTGGCCCTCCTCAAGGAAGCCGGCTGGGAGATCAAGGACGGCAAGATGACGGAGACGAAGACGGGCCGGAAGCTCGCCTTCGAGATGCTCCTGGGCGACGCCAGCTTCGAGCGCGTCGTCCTGCCCTACAAGCAGAACCTCGAGCGCATCGGCATCGACATGACCGTGCGGACGGTCGACACCGCACAGTTCAAGCGTCGCGAGGACGAATTCGACTTCGACATGATGGTCGACAGCTTCGGCCAGTCGCTGTCCCCGGGCAACGAACAGCGCGACTTCTGGGGCTCGACCGCCGCCGACAGCAAGGGCAGCCGCAACACGATCGGCATCAAGGATGCCGCGATCGATTCCCTCATCGAGACCCTGATCGGCGCGCCCGACCGCGAAAGCCTGATCAACGTCACGCGCGCGCTCGACCGCGTGCTGCTGTGGAGCAGCTTCGTCGTGCCCAACTGGCACAGCAACACCGCCTACGTCGCCTACTGGAACCGGTTCGGCCGGCCGGCCAGGAGCGCGAAATACGCCCCGGTCGCCTTCGATACCTGGTGGATCGACGAGGCCAAGGACCGCGCCCTGCAGCGTGACAGGAAGTAGGCGTCCGGCCGCTCCATGATCGCCTACATCCTGCGACGCCTCATGCTGGTGGTGCCGACCCTGTTCGGCATCATGGTGGTCAACTTCTTCATCATCCAGGCCGCTCCCGGCGGCCCGGTCGAGCAGATGCTGTCCCAGATCCAGGGCACCGCCGTGGACGCCACGGAGCGCTTCTCGGGCAGCTCGAGCGGCGGCGAGACCCTGCGCAAGTCGGGATCGGACTCCTCGAGCGGCACCTATCGCGGCGCGCGCGGCCTGCCGCGCGACCTGATCGAGCGCATCGAGAAGATGTACGGCTTCGACAAGCCGATGGGCGAGCGCTTCGTGCTGATGATGAAGAACTACCTCGTCTTCGATTTCGGCGAGAGCTTCTTCCGCAACAAGCGGGTCGTCGACCTCATCATCGAGAAGATGCCGGTGTCGATCTCGCTCGGCCTCTGGACGACGCTGCTGATCTACATGGTGTCGATTCCGCTCGGGATCGCCAAGGCCGTGCGCGACGGCTCGCGCTTCGACGTCTCGACCTCGACCACCCTCATCGTGTTGAACGCCATCCCGGGATTCCTGTTCGCCCTCCTGCTCGTCGTGCTCTTCGCCGGCGGCGGTTATCTCAAGTGGTTCCCGCTGCGCGGTCTCGTCTCCGACGACTGGAGTTCGCTCGGGCCCATCGACAAGGTGCTCGACTATTTCTGGCACATGGCGCTGCCGATCGGCGCCATGGTGATCGGCGGCTTCGCCACGCTCACCTTCCTCACGAAGAACTCGTTCCTCGAGGAGATCCACAAGCAATATGTGCTGACCGCCCGTGCCAAGGGCTTGATCGAGCGACGCGTGCTCTACGGTCACGTCTTCCGCAACGCCATGCTGATCGTGATCGCGGGCTTTCCCGCCGCCTTCGTGGGCGTGCTGTTCACCGGCTCGCTGCTGATCGAGGTGATCTTCTCTCTCGACGGGATCGGCCTGCTGGGCTTCGAGGCGGCGCTCAACCGCGACTATCCGATCATGTTCGGCACGCTCTACTTCTTCGGCCTGATCGGCCTCGTGATGGGGATCCTGGGCGACATCATGTACACCGTGGTCGACCCCCGGATCGATTTCGAGGGACGTTCCTGATGAACCCGATGAACCGGCGCCGGCTCGCGGCGTTCCGCTCCAGCAAGCGCGGCATGATCTCGCTCGCGGTCTTCGGGCTGCTGTTCTTCGTCTCGCTGTTCGCCGAGTTCCTGGCCAACAACAAGCCGATCCTCATAAGCTACGATGGCGCCTTCTACTCGCCCCTGGTGAGGGACTATCCCGAAACGACCTTCGGTGGCGATTTCCCGACCAACACCGTCTATTCCGACCCGGAGGTGCAGAAGCTGATCGAGGCGAAGGGCTGGATCCTCTGGCCGCCGATTCCCTACAGCTACGACACGGTGCTGAAGGGCGAAGGGCGCACGACCCTGCAGCCGCCCTCGCGGCAGCACTGGCTGGGTACCGACGACAGCGGCCGCGACGTGATGGCCCGCCTCATCTACGGGTTCCGCATCTCCGTCCTGTTCGGCCTGGTCCTCACATTGGCCAGCACGGTGATCGGCATCGCCGCCGGCGCGGTGCAGGGCTATTTCGGCGGCGTGGTCGACCTCCTGATGCAGCGCTTCCTCGAAATCTGGTCGAGCATGCCGACCCTCTATCTGCTGATCATCCTGGCGAGCTTCATCCAGCCGGGCTTCTGGGTCCTGCTGGGCATCATGCTGCTGTTCAGCTGGATGGCGCTGGTCGGGCTGGTGCGCGCCGAATTCCTGCGCGGTCGCAATTTCGACTATGTCCGGGCGGCCCGCGCCCTGGGTATGATGGATGCGCGCATCATGTTCCGGCACATCCTCCCCAATGCGATGACGGCGAGCCTGACTTTCCTGCCGTTCATCCTGGCGGGTTCGGTCACGACGCTGACCTCGCTCGACTTCCTGGGCTTCGGCCTGCCGGTGGGCTCGCCCTCGCTCGGCGAGCTGCTGCTGCAGGGCAAGAACAACCTGAACGCCCCCTGGCTCGCCTTCACCGGCTTCTTTGTGATCGCCCTCATGCTGTCGCTGCTGGTGTTCATCGGCGAGGCGGTGCGTGACGCCTTCAATCCGCGCAAGGTGCTGGCGTGAGCGACCCTCTCCTGCTCGAGGTCAAGGACCTCTCCGTCAACTTCGGTACCGGCGACAAGGCGGTGCGCGCGGTCCGCGGCGTCAGCTTCGACATCAGGCGCGGTGAGACCGTCGCACTGGTGGGCGAATCGGGCTCCGGCAAGTCGGTGACGGCGCTGTCGGTCCTGCAGCTGCTCGCCTATCCGGCGGCCAGCCATCCCACGGGCAGCATCCGCTTCCAGGGCAAGGAGCTGGTCGGCGCCTCGACGCGAGAACTGTTGTCGGTGCGCGGCAACCGGATCTCGATGATCTTCCAGGAGCCGATGACCTCGCTCAACCCGCTGCACACGATCGAGCGGCAGGTGAACGAGGTGCTGATCCTGCACAAGGGCCTGTCGCGCGAGGCGGCGCGCAAGCGCACGCTCGAACTGCTCGAACAAGTCGGCATCCCCGACGCCGCCAATCGCCTCGACGCCTACCCGCACCAGCTCTCGGGCGGCCAGCGCCAGCGCGTGATGATCGCCATGGCGCTCGCCAACGAGCCCGACCTGCTGATCGCCGACGAGCCCACGACCGCGCTCGACGTCACCATCCAGGCGCAGATCCTGAAGCTGCTGAAATCGCTGCAGGCGCGCTACGGCATGGCGCTGCTCTTCATCACCCACGACCTCGGCATCGTGCGCAAGATGGCCGACCGGGTGTGCGTGATGACCAAGGGGCAGATCGTCGAGCAGGGCCCGGTGGCCGAGGTCTTCGACCGGCCGCAGCACAGCTACACCCAGCACCTCCTCTCGGCCGAACCGAAGGGCCGTCCGGCGGCCGCGGATCCAGCCGCACCCGAGATCCTGCGGCTCGACGATCTCAAGGTGCATTTCCCGATCCGGCGCGGCGTGATGCGCCGCACGGTCGGCCACGTGAAGGCGGTCGACGGCGTCAGCCTCGCCTTGCGCGAGGGCCACACGATCGGGCTGGTCGGCGAATCGGGATCGGGCAAGACGACGCTTGGCCTCGCCCTGCTCCGCCTCGAACGCAGCGAGGGCGGCATCCAATTCGACGGCCGCGAGCTGCAGGGGCTCGGCCAGCGCGAGCTGCGGCCGATGCGCCGCGAGATGCAGATCGTCTTCCAGGATCCTTTCAGCTCGCTCAGCCCGCGCATGTCGGTCGGCGAGATCGTGGGCGAGGGGCTCGAAGTCCACGGCATCGGCACGAAGCAGGAGCGCAACAGCCTGATCGACCAGGTGCTGCGCGAGGTCGGGCTCGATCCGTCCAGCCGCGAGCGCTACCCGCACGAATTCTCGGGCGGCCAGCGCCAGCGCATTTCGATCGCCCGCGCCCTTGTCCTGAAGCCGCGCCTGATCGTGCTCGACGAGCCGACCTCGGCGCTCGACATGAGCGTGCAGGCGCAGATCGTCGATCTGCTGCGCGACCTGCAGCAGCGCCACAAGCTTGCCTATCTTTTCATCAGCCACGACCTCAAGGTCGTGCGGGCGTTGGCCGACGAAGTCGTCGTGCTGCGTCACGGCAAGGTGGTCGAGCGCGGACCGGCGACGCAGATCTTCGAAGCGCCGCAGACGCCTTACACCCAGGCGCTCATCGCCGCGGCCTTCAACCTCGAGGCGATTGGCGCCGACAATCGGGTCGTCGCTTCCTAATCGACAGGAAAGAGCGAACGGGGCTCGACCGGGCGAGTCCGTCCCAGTAAAAGACCGAATGACCGGCGCTATTGCCTATATCAGCCGCGATACCGACGGCATCCACTGGAAGAAGGTCCTCGAAGCGGGCCTTGGTCCCCTCGATTTCCGCACCCGGGACACTCTCGGCAACAAGGACGAGATCGACGTCGTCCTGGCCTGGAAGCCCGATCGCGGCCTGATCGCCTCTTTCCCCAACGTCAAGCTGATCGTGTCGCTGGGCATGGGTGTCGACCACCTGCTGGCTGACGACCAGCTCCCCGCCGGCGTGCCGATCACGCGCATCATGGACGACGGTCTGGTCGGCCAGATGAGCGAGTACGCGATCTACTGGGCGCTGCGCCATCATCGCGACATCGACAAGTACGCGGCGAGCCAGCAGGCGAAGCGGTGGAAGCCCGAGGAGTTCATCGACACCATCGATCGCCGCATCGGCATCACCGGTCTCGGCACCATCGGCCAGGACACGGCCAAGAAGTTCGCGGCCCTGGGCTTCCCGACCGCCGGCTGGAGCCGCACGCAGAAGACCCTGCCGGGCGTCGAGACGTTCCACGGCCCGGACGGGCTGGCGGCCTTCCTCGCCCGCACCGACATCCTGGTGAACGTGCTGCCGCTGACGCGCGACACCAAGGGCCTGCTCGACGCCAAGCTGTTCGCGGCACTCCCGAAGGGTGCCTATCTGATCAACATGGGCCGCGGCGGACACGTGGTCGATGACGACCTGCTGGCCGCGATCGATTCGGGCCACCTCGCCGGCGCCGCACTCGACGTGTTCAACACCGAGCCGCTGCCCGAGAGCCATCCCTACTGGACGCACCCCAAGGTCAAGGTGACGCCGCACATCGCCGGCGCCACCAACCCGCGCACCGCGTCGCCCGGGGTGATCGAGAACATCAAGCGGATGCGGGCCGGACAACCGCTGATCAACACGGTCGACCCGGTCACCGGGTACTGACTCTATGTCGTCCTGAGCGAAGCGAAGGACCTGACGGAACGACCGGAGTACTCCTGAGCGAACGCTAGATCCTTCGCTTCGCTCAGGATGACATCATCGGGGTTTCTGCTACCTCCCGAACCTGTCCGCAATCGTGCGGTAGATCGCGCGGGCGACCTGGGCTTCGCCGCCCTCAGGCCGGCCGGGACGGCTGGTATTGTTCCAGGCCATCATGTCGAAGTGCGCCCACGGCACGTCGTCGGGCACGAATTCCTTGAGATACAGCGCGGCCGTGATCGCGCCGCCGAAGGCGCCAGCCGAGACATTGTTGATGTCGGCCACCTTGCTGTCGAGCATGCGGCGATAGGCCGGGAAGAGGGGCATCCGCCACATGGGGTCGGTCACCGCCTCGCCTGCCGCGATCAGGGAATTGGCGAGCTTGTCGTCGTTGCAGAACAGCGCGGGCAGGTCGGGGCCCAGCGCCACGCGGGCGGCGCCGGTCAGGGTCGCGCAATCGATCATCATCGCGGGCTTCTCCGACGCGCCCTCGTGCAACGCATCGCACAGGATCAGGCGGCCTTCGGCATCGGTATTGCCGATCTCGACGGTGATTCCCTTGCGCGTCGTGATCACGTCCATCGGCCGGAAGGCGTTGCCCGACACGGAATTCTCCACCGCCGGGACCAGAACGCGCAGCCGCACCGGAAGGCCGGTGGCCATGATCATCGACGCCACCGCGAGCACGGTCGCCGCGCCGCCCATGTCCTTCTTCATCATCAGCATGCCTGCGGCGGGCTTGAGGTCGAGGCCGCCGGTGTCGAAGCACACGCCCTTGCCGACGAGCGTCACCTTGGGATGGCTCGCCTTGCCCCAGGTGAGATCGATCAGCCGCGGTGCGCGGGCCGAAGCCCGGCCCACCGCATGGATCGTCGGATAGTTCTGCTTCAGCAGATCGTCGCCCGCGATGACTTTGATCTTTGCCTTGTGCGCCTTGGCGAGATCCTGCGCCGCCGCGGCCAATTCGGCAGGGCCCATGTCGGAAGACGGCGTGGTGATGAGGTTTCGCGCCATCGAGATCGCCTCGACGGTCGCCGCCGCGCGCTTCCTGTCGGCACCGGCCGGCCACACGAAGCGAGGACCGGGCTTGGCCTTGGTCGCGCGATAGCGATCGAAGGTCCAGGCGCCCAGCCCGATGGCCACGACCGCGTCGGTCATCGAAACCGGCCCGGTCTCGCCCTCGAGGTGCCAGGTCCCCACCGGGAGCTTGGAACTCAGAGCGCCGAAATCCCAAAGCGTCGGCGCGTTCGGAATCACAAACACTGCACCGGAGGCCTTGCCGTCGTCGCCCGGCAACACCGCGATATCTCCGGGCGATCCCGAGACGCCGAGCGATTCGACCCACGCCCGCTGCACCGCAGACTGCGCCTTCAGCCAGGCACCCCACTTCGAATGACCCACAAACTGCAGGGGCAAGGAGGAAGAAGAACGGTCGACGAACGGCAGCGACATGGCCATGCTCACAATCATCATAGAGAATGGTTAACATTGCCGGCCAAACTCCATGGCTGGCAAGGAGGGCGTATATGGCCGAGTTCACCGTCGTGATCGGCAACAAGAACTATTCGTCGTGGTCGATGCGCGGCTGGCTGATGGCCAGGATCGCCGGCATCGAGTTCGACGAGATCGTGGTGCCGCTCGACAGGCCCGAGACGCAGGCGGCGATCCGCAAGCACTCACCCTCCGGGCGCGTGCCGGTGCTGCTGCATCGCGGCCTGGCCGTCTGGGATTCACTCGCCATCGCCGAATATCTGAACGATCTCAAGCCCGAGGCCGGCCTGTGGCCGCCTTCGGCCGCCGCGCGCGCCCATGCCCGCTCGATCTCGGCCGAAATGCACTCGAGCTTCACCGATCTGCGCGACAACATGCCGATGAACATCCGTGCGTCGCTTCCCGGCAAGGGCATGTCGCCGGGCGTTCGCGCGGACATCGAGCGCATGACCTTCCTGTGGCGCGACTGCCGCAAGCGATTTTCCGGCGCGTTCCAGAAGGACGAGGGCTTCCTGTTCGGCGCCTTCGGGGCCGCGGATGCGATGTTCGCGCCCGTCGTGACCCGCTTCAAGACCTACAGCGTCACGCTCGACGGCGACGCCGACGCCTATTGCACCGCCGTGCTCGGACATCCCGCGGTGAAGGAATGGGTCGATGCCGCCGAGCACGAGCCCTGGCTGATCGACAAGTACGAGTTCAAGTAGGCGACGCCGGCGCCTGCGAAACCCGTTCCTCCGGCTTTTCCTCCGGCGTCATGAACATGCGCCAACGGCGGGCGGCGATGCCGAGGTCCCGGCGGCTCGAATACACGGCCAGCAGCGGCGCGAGCACCAGACCGGCGACCACGGGCAGCAGCCAGTAAAGAAACGCGGGCGCCCAGTAGCCCATGACCACCACGGCGGCCGCGCCCAGCGCGACTTGGCCGCCGTGTCTGCCCAGGGCGAGAGCCCAGGGCATGCCGCGCTCGCCGCGCGCCTGCGGCGGCCAGCCCACCGCGCGCCCGGCCAGGATGCCCAGCATGAACAGCGAGTGGAAGAGCATCATCACCGGCGCCAGCAGGGCGGAGAACAAGGTCTCCAGCACCACACTGAACGTCAATGCCAAGCGTCCACCGTAAGCCGGCGCCGGCGCGCGCAGGGACAGGACCAGCGCCAGCAGCTTGGGCAGGAACAGCAGCAGCGTGGTCACCAGCAGCAGCGCGTGCACGTGGCCGGTATTGTACTGCGGCCAGTTGGGGAACAGCGATGGCGCGTTGCCGAAGTAGACCGGCCCGACGATCTCGTGCTCGAGCACGATCGCGGCGCTGAGCAGCAGCGAGCCCAGCCAGAGCGGCGAGGCGAGATAGCCCATGATGCCCATCACGAGGTGCAGGCGGCTCATCCAGTGCAGACCACGCGTGAAGACCAGCCGCGCATGCTGGAGATTGCCCTGCATCCAGCGCCGGTCGCGCACCGCATAGTCGACGACGTTGGTCGGGAGTTCCTCGAAGCTGCCGCCCAGGTTGGGCAGGCTCCACACATGGAAGCCGGCCCGGCGGATGAAGGCGGCCTCGACGAAGTCATGGCTGAGGATCTCCCCGCCGAACGGCGCGCGACCGCTGAGGACCGGCAGGCGGCAATGCTCGGAGAAGGCCGCGACGCGGATGATCGCATTGTGACCGTAGTAGTTCGCCTCGCCCATGTTCCAGAAGGAGTGGCCAGTCGAGACCATGCTGCCGTAGACGCGTGACGAGAACTGCAGGATGCGCGCGAACAGGGTCTCACGGCCCATGGCGACGGCATGAGTCTGGATAATGCCCGTCTGCGGACTGGCTTCCATCAGCGCGGCGAGCCGCACCATCGTGTCGCCCGACATCACGCTGTCGGCGTCGAACACGATCATATGGTCGAACCGCGCGCCCTGCGTGTCGAGCCAGTCGGCGATGTTGCCTGCCTTGCGTCCGACATTCCGCTGGCGTCGGCGCCAGTGCAGGCGTTCACCGAGTCCCAGTCGCTCGCGCAGCACCTCGACGCCGGCCTCTTCTTCGGCCGCGATCGCATCGTTCGTCGTGTCGCTCAGCACGAACAACTCGAACGCCTTCGACTGGCCGGTCGTCTCGAGCGAGTGCCAGGTGGTCTCGAGGCGGGCGAAGACCTCGTCGGGTGCCTCGTTGTAGACGGGCACCAGAATGGCCGTGCGACCGCGCAGCGCCGGGACGGTTCCGTCCGGCGCACCGTCACCCGGGCCTCGGCGGCGCAGGGAGAGGGGATGCAGGCCAAAGCTTTTGAGAATGAAGCCGACGATCGCGGTCCAGAAGGAGAGCGCTATCCAGCCGAAGCTGAGGGTGAAGACCGCAAGCAACGCGATGGCCAGGCCATAAGGAACCTGTGGGCCCAACGCCATCGCCAGCAGCTGCAGCCCCGCTGCCGTGGTGACGGCCACGAAAACAAGCAGGAAAAACCTCCGCCAGCCCGCCTTGCCGGCATGGCGGTCGAGATTCCAGAGCGAGTTGTCGATGTTTTCCATGGGCGCGCTCTCTGCTCGAACTTGGATCAAGGGCGGACCTGGCCGGCGAAAGTCTCGCTCAGCCGGTCTCCCCCGACGGTCAGGTATGCGCGGATATCGATCGGCCGCCGCCCTTCCAGTTCGACATCGATGAACAGACGTCGATTGGCAGAACCGGGCGGCTGGTCGATCTCGGTGCGCAGCAGCTTTCCGCCGCTGACCTCTACGTTGGACGCGACCAGCCGTTCCTCTGCGAGCTTGGTCAAAGTGTCGCCCTCGAACTCGACCACGAGCCGGCGCCCCTTGGCGTTGCCCTCGATCGTTGCCTGGCGCGTTGCCACCACGCGCGCATCGGACGCGAGGGCCGCTTCGTCGTTCAGCGCCGAGAGGCGATAGCGGTATTCGAGCGCCTGGCCCTTGGCGACCGGCCAGCGCGACACCCAAAAGGCCACGATATTGTCGTGATATTCAGATGGCGTCGGGATCTCGACGAGGCGGACCTCGCCTTCGCCCCAGTCACCCTTCGGCTCGACCCACAGGCTGGGACGAGTCTGATATTTGGCGACACTATCCTGGTAACGATCGAAGCGCCGCTCGCGCTGCTGCAGACCGAAGCCACGCGGATTGTTGTCGACGAACGAGGAGACCTGCAACGACCCGGGATTGGTGAGCGGGCGCCAGATCCGCTCGCCCTCGCCGGTCACCATCGCAAGCCCGTCGGAATCGTGGACCTCCGGTCGGAAGTCGTCGCGCCAGGGACCGGACTTGCCCGACAGGAACATGCTGGTGAGCGGTGCAATGCCCAGCATCGACACGCCATGGCGCATGAAGAGACGGGCATCGACATCGACCGTGGTGCGCACCCCCGGCGTAACGGTGAAGGCATAGGCGCCGCTGGCGCCCGGCGATTCGAGCAAGGCGTAGACCGTCAGCGTCTTGTCGCCCGGCGCCGGTTCGACCAGCCAGAACTCGCGAAACTCGGGAAATTCCTCCGACCGCGGCTGGGCCGTATCGATCGCCAACCCGCGCGACGACGCGCCATAGGCCTGGCCCTTGCCGATGGGACGGAAGTAACTGGCGCCCAGGAAGGAGATGATCTCGTCGTGCTTCTCACCGTACAGCGGATACGTGACCTTGAAGCCGGCGAAGCCGACCTGTGCCGGCGGCGGCGCTGTGCCGAAGTCGAACATGTCGGGCGAAGCGGAGAGGGCCGTCGCTGTCCCCGCGGTGTCCGGCGTCCCGCTCCGGGTGATGACGTATAGCTTCACGGGCGTCTGATAGAGGAAGCCGGTCGGGAAGAACTCGACCCGGAAACGACCCCCGCCCTCGCGCCACAGGATCGAGTCGGGTCTGAAACGGATGCCGCGGTACGTATCGTACCCGAGCTTCGCCGTATCCGGGATGGCCGCCTCCTTCGCATAGGTCTGACCCGCCGACAGCCGCGCGCGCTCGATCAACTTGTCGAAAAAGCCCTGTGCATGAGCGGTTGAGAAACTGCCGACAACGAATACGACGAGAAGCACGAGCAATCGAATCACGGCGTCCCTCATACCGACCAGGTCCTGCCGCAACGCAGCATCGTTCGGACCGGTTGCTCGTGACGAACAAGACTCACGCTGCGTTCGCCACGGTACGCGCTCAGCCCGTGACAATATTTCAGGAACGAAATTCCCCCAGGGCACGTTGCCAGCGCGCGATCCATCACGGCGTTCTGCCGACCACGAGATCGTCGAGGGAGACCAACGATGTCCGATACCTCTCAGTATCAATCCACGAAGGCAAAGCCGGATCTCGGCGCGGCCGTGAGCGAGATCAAGACCGCGCTTACGGGCAAGGCCGAAGAACTGGCCGGCCGTTCGACCGAGAGCGGCGCCGCCGCCGTGTCGGCACTGGGCAAGACCGCCGCAACGCTAGCAGGTTCGCTGGAAGAGCAATCGCCCGCCGTCGCCGACTATGTGCGTTCGACCGGACAGCGTATCGACCGCCTCGCCGACGACCTGCGCGACAAGTCAGCCGGAGAACTCCTGACCATGGCGACCGATTTCGGCAAGCGCCAGCCGCTCGCCCTGCTGGCCGGTTCCGCCATCGTAGGGTTTGCGCTCTCCCGGATTGTAAAGGCCGGGATGGGCGCCTCCGCCGAACCGGCCGGACCGCGGGCGGACGAGCCCAATGTCGGCCGCATCGACGTCTAGGAGATTTCCATGAATACCCAGGAAAGGCCCGGTGTCGTCACCCTCGTGACCGACGCGCTCGGCCGCAGCGCCGACCTGATCCAGACAGAGATCCGTCTGGCCCGCGTCGAGATCGGCGAGAAGGCCGACGCCCTGCGCACCAGCGTCGTCAGCGGTCTCGTCATGATGCTGGTGGGCACCGTCTTCATCATCGGCGCTGTCATTCTCGTGCTTCAGGCCGTCGTCGCCGCTCTTATTGAAGGTGGCGTGGCGCCTGCCTTGGCCATCCTGATCGTCGCCGGCGGCTCCGCCCTCGGCGGAATCATCGTGCTTCTTGCCGGCAAGAAGACCATTGGCGCCGTTGACCCCACCCCGACCCGTACCATCACGTCCCTGCAGAGCGATGCTCGCATGGCGAAGGAGAGCCTGACATGAGAGAGAGCGCCCAACTGCAACGTGAAGCCGAAGCCCAGCGCGCCGGCCTGTCCAACACCCTCGGTCAATTGCGTGAAGGCATGACGAGTTCGGCCCTGTCCACCGAGCTGGTGGGCGTGCTGCGCGACAGCAGCCTCTCCGTGGTGAAGAGCCTGGCCGAATCGGCCCGGACCAATCCGGGGGCCGCTCTGCTTATCGGCGCGGGCCTCACCATGATGCTGACGCGCACCACCGGCGCCGACGTGATGTCGAGCGCGACCTCGGCGCTGAAGGCTGCAACGACCGTCGGCACCGACGCCGCCGTCGCGGCAGCCGGCAGCGTGAAGAATGCGGCCGGCGCCGCCGCCGACACGGCCCGCTCCATGGCAGGCCAGGCCAGTGACAAGGTTGCTGGCGTGACCGACAAGGTCACCGGCATGGTCAGCGAAACCGCCGCGTCACTTAAGGACCGGGCCGCCGGCACCGCCGATGCGCTTCGCGGCAAGGCGGACGAGCAGCTCGGCCAGGCCAAGCACATGATGGAAGACGGCAAGCACACCGCCGAGCATCTCGGCGAGGATGCCACCAAGCTGGCGTCCGACACGCGTCAGGCCGTCTCCAAGCTTCTGGAAGAGCAGCCCATCCTGGTCGCGGCAATGGGCGCGGCGCTGGGAGCGATCTTCGGCGCGGCGCTGCCGGTCTCCCAGGCCGAACGCAACGTGCTCGGCAAGGTCGGCGCCCAGGCGATCGACAAGGGGCGTGAGGTCCTCGAGACCGCGAAGGACACGGTGACCGAAGAGATCGCCGGCGCGCATCTCGGCGAGAAGGTCGAGGGCATGGCGGGCAAGCTGGTCGATACGATGGTGCCGACCTCATCCCGCCCGGCGTAGCTCTTTACGCACGCCCTACGCCAAACAGCAGGACGGCCGCCCCAGGGGCGGCCGTTTCTGCTTGCAGCTGCCGACCCTCAGGAATTGGGCTTGGGCAGCGTGGTCGGGCTGATCCGCAGGATGGTGTAACCCACCTGCTCCAGCTTCACGGCCTCTGCCTGAGCTTCAACCAGGCTCGAGTAGCCGATGCCGATTTCAGATTTGGTGCGCGGGTCTATCGTCCACACCATGTGCTTGCCGAAGGCTGCTTCTTTTGTCATCGCGGCCTTATACAGAGCTTTGCCGCCGGAGTCCGATGCTTGTCGGCCGGCGGCGCTCCGAGGGCCTCAGCCGTCGACCTTCGCCCCGCTGGCCTTCACGATCGGCGCCCAGACGGCGATTTCGCTCACGATGCGGTCCTGTAGCCCCTTCGGGGCCATCGGCCAGGGATCGCTGCCCAGGGCGGCAAACCGGGCCTTCACCTCGGAATCCTCGAGCGCCTTGGTGCCGACCGCGGCCAGCTTGTCGACGATGGGCTGCGGCACGCCGGCCGGTCCGCCGAAGCCCATCCAGACCTCGACCACGTAGTTCGGCACGAATTCGATGATCGCCGGCACGTCGGGGGCCGCCTTGTTGCGCTCTCGGCTGGTCACGCCCAGCGCCCGCAGCTTGCCGGCCTGCACGTGCGGCCAGCAGCTCGGCATGTTGTCGAACATGATGTGCGTGTTGCCTGCGAGCAGATCCTGCAGCGCGCCGGCGCTGCCCTTGTAGGGGACATGCACCATGTCTGTGCCGGTGAGCTGCTTGAACATCTCGCCGGCCAGATGGATCGTGGTCCCGGAGCCGGACGAGGCCATGTTGTACTTGCCGGGATTGGCCTTCAGCAGCGCGATCAGCTCCGACACGGTCTTCACCGGCAGGCTGGGATGGACCACCAGCATGTTCGGCCAGACCGACATGCCGGCCATCGGCGAGAAATCCTTCACCGGATCGTAGGGCAGCTTGGCGTAGAGCGCCGGCGCCATACAGAACATGGAGACGGTGATCAGGCCGATCGTGTAGCCATCGGGTGCCGCCTTGGCGAGCGCGTCGGTTCCGATCGTGCCGCCACCACCGGCGCGGTTGTCGATCAGCACCTGCTGGCCCAGCAGCTCCGAGACCTTGGCCATGACGATGCGCGAGATGTTGTCGGTCGCGCCGGCCGGCGTGTAGGGCACGATGAACTTGATCTGCTTGTTGGGATACGCGTCCTGCGCGCGGGCGAGGCCCGGCGCGGCCAGGGTAGCCGCGCCGCCGGCCAACAGGGCGCGGCGGTTGATCGTGAACTGCATGTTTCCTCCAGACGACGTTTCTTATGTGTGGCGCGAACGCTAACAGTCGGCCGGAGGGTCGTCACGCGAACCGAAGGGGGCGGCTCGCGCTGCGGCCCGCGAGGTCGCTGAGCGGTGGCGACACGGGAAAGCGGCACGATGAGAATTCCTGTGCCTCGCCGTCGAAATGCTCGCTGGCAACCTCATTGCGTGACCGCAAAGATCCCCGCGAGAGGAGACAGCATGCTCGCCTACAAGACTCCCGCCGAGATCATCGGCCATGACGGACTGCGCATTGTGCTGGTCCGCGGCGTGCCGAGCCCGTGGAGCCAGGCCGCCAAGACGATGCTGGAGATCAAGGGGCTCGATTATGTCGCCGCCCCGCTCGACGTCGGCGGTGCCAATTCAGAGATTGTGGCCTGGTCGGGCCAGAACAGCGGTCCCGTCGTCGCCTGGCGCGACGGCCCACCGCTCAACCGCTGGCTCGACATCCTGCTTCTGGCCGAGCGGCTCGCGCCCACGCCCGCCCTTCTCCCGGCCGATCCGCTGCTGCGCGCGCTGGCCATCGGCCTCGGCCACGAGATCCTGGGCGAAGGCGGCATCGCCTGGAACCGCCGCCTGCAGATGTTCTCGATGGCGGTGAAAGCCGGCGCCGGTGCGCGCATGGCGCCGCTGATCGACAAGTACGGTTTCGATGCCGACGACGCAGCGGCTGCCGGCACGCGCATTGCCGCCAGCCTGCACGGGCTCACCACGCAGCTTCGCGCGCAACAGACGCGCGGCGTGCCCTATTTCGTGGGCGACTCGCTGAGCTGCGTCGACGTCTATTGGACGTCGATCATGAACATGATCCTGCCATTGCCCGCCGCGCAGTGCCCGATCCGCGAATCCTCACGCCCGGCCTTCACCGCCACCGACCCGCAGATCGTGGCAGCGCTCGACCCGATCCTGGTCGAACACCGCGACCGCATCTTCAAGGCGCACTTCCGCGACCCGATGGAGTTCTGATCGGATTAAGTCCGCCGAAAGCACATGCTATTCGAGCCAGCGCAGGCAGCCCGTCGCTTCGAGCACGGGATCGAGGCGCCGGCGCAAGTCGGCCGGCAGTGCCGCCAGCTTCTTGCGCAAGGCGTCGTAGCACTTGGCCTGGTAGCGAAAAGGCGCCTGGCTCCACGGCCGGCCGAGGATGTCGAGATCGACCGAGGGGGCGCCCGCTTCGAGCGCCGCGCGGTTGGCCGCCAGGAACGGCAGGTAGGTCTCGCCGCAATGCTTCAGCAGTGCCGTCACGCCGTCCGGCAAGGGTGCATCGGCCGTCAGCCATTCGCCATCGACACCCGACGCATCGTCGAGACGCAGCAGCCAGCAATAGACGTCGGGGGCCCGCGCCCGCATCTCCATCATCGGCGTCGGATCGACCGACAGGATCTGCAGCTGGCCGAACAGGCCGAAATCGGCGAGCGACGGGCGCGAGCCGAACAGATACTCCATCTTCCGGACATGGGGATCGAGCGTGTCGAGGATGAAGCGGTAGCTGTCCTCGATGACGGGACGGTTGCCCTCGGTGCAGCCGACCATCGCCATGCGGCCGACCTGGCGGTCGTTGAAGGCCTGCATCGCCTCGCGCCGCTCGGCCGCAGGCATCTGCGGATCGCGCGAGGTGATCACCCAATCCTGGGCGAACGCGCGGTCGGGCGCATAGAACCAGCGATAGTGGAACATGATCTTGGTGACCCACTCGTCGCCGAAATCCTCCAGCAGGTCGCTGAGATAGGCGTGCGCCGGATCGTCGGGCACGATCGAGCGCTGGCCGGGATGGGCACGCTCCAGCGCGTAAGCGAGCGGCGTCGAATCGTTCATCACCGTGCCATCGGGGAAGGTCAGCGCCGGGATCACCGGGGGCAGGCCGGCCGCGACCGCGACGTCGCGCGGCCAGCCCACGGCCTTCCAGATAAAGGGCAGCCGGCGATAGCGCAGGATCGCGCGCATCTTCACCGAATAGGGCGAGGGGCCGAAGCCGTGGAGGATGTAGGGGTTCGTGCTCATGTCACTATTCATTTTTACCACTGGCCGAAGAAGATGCCGTGCTGGCGATGCTTTGCCGTGCGCGCCGCGACATAGGCGTCGTCGACGGTGACGCGGCTCTTGCGCGCCTTCGCCCAGGCGTTCAGCCGATCCTCCATCTCGCGGAAGATCGGCGCGTAGGTCAGGTCGTCGCCGAGGTCGCGCCGTTCCTTCGGATCGTTGGCGAGATCGAACAGCATCGGCCGGTACCCCTGCCACCAGACGTATTTCCAGCGGTCGGTGCGCACCATGATGGCGCGGCATTCGTTGGGCTTGCGACCGAGGATCGTGCGCGCCTCGCGGAACGAATAGTCGAGTTCCGAGAACACCGCGTCGCGCCACGTGTCGAGATGGATCTTGCGCAGCAGCGGCAGCAGCGAACGCCCTTCCAGCAGATGGTCCTGCGGCGGCAGGCCCAAGGTTTCGAGGATGGTCGGCACGACGTCGATCGCCTCGACGAAGCGTTCGTCGACCGTGCCGCGCGTCAGGTCGGCCTCGGGATCGGGATCGACCACGATGAAGGGCACACGCTGCGCCTCCTCGTAGAACATCTCCTTTTCGCCCAGCCAGTGGTCGCCCAGGAAGTCGCCATGGTCGGCGGTGAAGATGATCAGCGTGTCGTCGAGCCGGCCGGCGCGTTCCATGTGGGCGAACAGGCGGCCAAGCCAGTCGTCGAGCTGCCGGATCAGCCCCATATAGGCGGGCCGCACGATGCCCGGCGCCTCGGGCCGGCTGAAGGAGACCGATTCCTCCATCTCTCGATAGGCCGCCAGCACGGGATGCTCGTTCGCCCGCTCCTGCTCGTCGCGGTTCAGCGGCAGCATGTCGGCGGCTCCGTACATGTTGTGATAGGGCGCCGGCGCCATGTAGGGCCAGTGCGGCTTCACGTAGCTGAGATGCAGGCACCACGGCTTCTCGCCCATCTCGTCGATGAAGCGCATGGCCTCGCGCGTCATGTAGGCGGTCTCGGAATGCTCCTCCTTCACGCGCGCCGGCAGGTGGACATTGCGCATGTGCCAGCCCGAGGCCTTCTCGCCGCCGGGCCCGTCGGCCGCGATCACGAAGTCGCTCCACGGATCGTCGGAGACGTAGCCGTGACGCCGCAGATAGTCGGCATAGCCGCTCTCCGCACCGGGCGGCGAGTGTCCATCGTAACGGTCCAGTTCCTCGAAGCGGCCGGCGCGCATCAGCGCCTCCAGGGCCGAGCCGCCCTCGATGCCGAATCGTTCCAGCGCCTCGAGATCGGGCAGCACATGGGTCTTGCCGGCCAGCGCCACCCGGATTCCGGCGGCCGACAGGAATTCGCCGAGAGTCTTCTCGCGCAAGGAGAGCGGCACGCGGTTCCAGGTGGCGCCGTGGCTCGACATGTAGCGGCCGGTATAGAAGCTCATGCGGCTGGGACCGCAGACGCCGGACTGCACATAGGCGCGCGGGAAGCGCACGCCGCGCGCCGCCAGCGCATCGATCGCCGGCGTCTTGAGGTGCGGATGGCCGGCGCAGGACAGATGGTCCGCGCGCAGCTGGTCGCACATGATGAACAAAACGTTTTTGACCTTGCCCACGGTTTCCTCTCTCGACGGCTTCTGCGTGCCCTGTCTAACTAAGCCGCATGACACAGCCGCCGTCCATCCGCGACATCATCGATTTCTGGTTCCTGCCGCTCGGCCACCCCGATCATGCCAAGCCGCGCGACATCTGGTGGACCAGCACGCCGGAATTCGACGCCGAGACCGTCGGCCGATTCGGTGCCGCGATCGAACGCGCGATCGCGGGCGAGCTCGATGCCTGGAGGGATTCGCCCGAGGGGGCGCTGGCGTTGATCCTGCTGTGCGACCAGTTCACCCGGAATTGCTTCCGCAAAACCTCACGTGCCTTTGCCGGCGATGCGCGGGCCATCGAGATCGCGCGCTACGCGCTGGCGCGGTTCTATCCCTCGGTCTTTCCCGTCGACATGCGGCTGTTCTTCTACATGCCGTTCGGCCACAGCGAGCAGCTCGCCGACCAGCAGCTGGCCTGCGCCCTGTTCGAGACGATCGGCGGCGAGAACAACATCAAGTCCGCCCACGAACATCGCGACGTCGTCGCCCGCTTCGGCCGCTTCCCCCACCGCAACGAGGTCCTGGGCCGCAACACGACGGTAGAGGAACTCGAGTATCTGAAGAACGCCAACAGATACGGGCAATAAAGGCTCAGAGAAATCCCGTCATCTCGACCGGAGCGCGCAGCGCGGAGTGGAGAGATCTTCTCTCCTCGATTTGCCGGGTTTTGGTTGAGCGAAGGCCTCTCCACTTCGCGCCTTCGGCGCTGCGGTCGAGGCGACGGAGATTTTATCCGCCCAGGATCTCGCGATAGACGTCGGCCGTCGCCGTGTCGAAGCAGCAGAAGATGACGTGCTCGGGCATGCCGATCATGCGGACCTCACGGACGGCGATGTCGGCGGCGGCGTCCTTGGGATAGCCGTAGATGCCGGTCGATATGGCGGGAAAGGCCATGCTTCGCAGACCCTCCACGACGGCCAGCGCCAGCGCGTTGCGGTAGCAACGGGCCAAGAGCTCGGGCTCGCCCTGCGTGCCGCCGCGCCAGACCGGACCGACCGTATGAATGATGCGCCGCGCCTTCAGGCGATAGGCACTGGTGATCCGGGCTTCGCCGGTCGGGCAGCCTCCCAGCGTGCGGCACTCGGCCAACAGCTCAGGTCCGGCGGCGCGATGAATGGCACCGTCGACACCGCCGCCGCCCAGCAGGCTTTCGTTGGCGGCGTTGACGATGGCATCGACGTCGAGGCGCGTGATGTCGCCCTCGACGATCTCGATGCGACTCATGCTGTTGCCAGTAGCGGCGTCACCAGTAACGAACGGGGCCGGTGTCGATATGCACGAAGCCGGAGCGCGGGTAGAAGCCGACGCCGCCCATGTTCAGCGAGCGCGCAGCCTGGCGGATGCGGAACACCGGGACGCCCGGGAAGCGGATGTCCATGGCGTTGCCGTTCATGTGCTGGCTGTCGCGCGCCACGCCGCGGCTGACGCTGGCCAGCCAGGCATTGCTTTCAGGCGAGCGGAAGGCCGACAGGACCTCGACCTGGCCGCTGTACCCGGAGATGCGCGCGGTGTGCCACAGCACGTCGAACAGCAGCGGGTCCATCTCGGTCGTGCCGCTGTCGCGGCTGTCGCGCAGGAACTGGTTCAGCTGATCGAGCGCACTGCGATGATAGGAGCCGTTCGACCAGTAGGTGACGGTCAGCTCTTCCTTGGTGTTGAAATTCACCAGGCTGAGGCTGCGCGGGCTCGACAGGTCGAGATCGGGCGTCGGAACCGGCGCGGCCAAGGCGGCGGCGGCCGGCGCGAACCCGCCGTAGCGGGACGCACGCATCTTCTGTTGCGCGACGGGCGGAGCCTTCTTCTGCTGGGCTGCGGCCTTCTGCACATTCGCCGACCTCGCGGGTGCAGCGGTGGTCTTCTTCGTGGTAGCAGTCTTGGTAGTCGCGGTCGCGGCGGTCTTGACCTTGGGAGCGGTCGAAGCCCCTGTATTGGTCTGGGCGAAGCCCGTGCCGGCAAATGCCAACAGTGTCGCCAGGCTCAGTACAAAACTACGCATCCGTGCCCCGGTGTTGTTGCATTTTTGTCACAGACACCCTTATCAGAGACCCATTCTCGACTCAAAGTTAAATTCCTGTTCCCGGCTCACGGCCAACCCGACCACCGCACCAACCATGCAAAGAGTTGGACCCGTCAGGAAGGCCCGCTGCGCCAGCCGGTCGATGGTGGCCAGGGTGCCCACGATGCGTCGTTCGCGGTCGGTGGTGCCGTTTTCGATCAGCGCCACGGGGGTCGAAGCCGGAAGGCCATGCGAGATGAGTTGCGAGGCGATCTGCGGCAGCGCCCCCGTCCCCATGTAGATGACGACGGTCTGCCGCGGCCGGGAGAGCATCTTCCAGTCGAGATCGACCGACCCGTTCTTCAGGTGCCCGGTGACCAGCACGCAGGCCTGGGCGTGGTCTCGATGGGTGAGCGGAATGCCCGCGCTCGAGGCACATCCCAAAGCCGCCGTCACGCCGGGCACGACCTCGACGGCGACGCCCGCCTTGACCAGCGCTTCGACCTCCTCGCCGCCGCGGCCGAACACGAAGGGGTCGCCCCCCTTCAACCGCACGACGCTCTTGCCCGCCCGGGCCAGCGCCACCAGCCGGTCGTTGATCTCTTCCTGCGGAACGCAATGGTTCGCCCGCCGCTTGCCGACATAGACCCGCTCTGCGTCACGGCGCGCCAGCGACAGGATCTCATCCGAAACCAGCCGATCGTAGACCAGGACGTCGGCACGCTGCAGCAGGCGGTGCGCCTTCAGGGTGAGAAGATCCGGATCGCCCGGTCCGGCGCCGACGAGATGGACCATGCCGACCGACGGCGCCTCGCTGCGGAAGCCGTCCAGCAGCCGGATCAGTTCGCGGCGCGCCCCGATCTCGTCGCCGGCCAGGGCAAGCTCGCCGACCCGGCCCTCGAAGACGCGATCCCAGAAGCGGCGCCGCGCGCGCGGCACGACCAGGGTGCGGCGTACCTGCTCGCGGAACATCTCGGCGAACCGCGCCAGCCGTCCCAGCGCCGCCGGCAGGGTGCGTTCGATCTCGGCGCGGATGCGACGGGCCAGCGCCGGCGCCGTGCCACCGGTCGAGATGGCGATGGTGATGGGCGCGCGATCGATGATCGCGGGCATGATGAAGCTCGACAAAGCGGGACGGTCGACGACATTGACCGGCACGGCGCGGCGCTGCGCGGCCGCCGAAACGCGCGCCTGTATCGACTCGTCCTCCGATGCGACGATGACCAGCGACATGCCTTCGAGATCGCCTTCGTCGAACGAGCGGCCGGCCCAGGAGACGTGTCCTTCGGCGATGAACTGGGCGACTTCGCCGCCGACCGTCTCGGCGATGAGCGAGACCTGGGCCCCGGCCTTGAGCAGCAGTTCGGCCTTGCGGGCTGCTGCGTCGGCGCCACCGACGACCAGCGCCCGGCGTCCCTGCAACGAGAGGAAGATCGGAAAGGCCTGCATCACGCGACCTTTGCGACGCGCGCGGCGCGCAGCAGCGCGCGGATTTCGGGACGGCAGGACCCACAGTTGGTGCCGGCATGGGTGGTGGCGCCGACCGCCGCCAGCGACGCCGCACCGTCGGCAATGGCCGCCTCGACGGCACCGCGCGAAACACCGAAGCAGGCGCAGAGTTCGCCGCCACGATGCGCTTCCGTGCCGCCATTCAGCAACTCGTCGCGCTGCGCCATCGTCAGCCGGTCGAGCGCCATGTAGGGCGCCAGTCGGTCGCGCGCCTCGACGTCATGGGACGGCCCCAGCATCATTACGGCCTCGACCCGGCCGTCGCTGATGACGGCGCCCACACCATTCTCGCCGATGAGCCACGGGCCGGGATTGGTGGTGCGCACGGCAGCAGACAGGGTGCGTCTTGCAACCTCATAGGGCTGGTCGCCAGCAACGGCGTAGGCATTGAAACCAGCGCCCCTGATCCGTGCCCAGTATTGAATTTCCGGCAGCATGATCGGGCGACGAGCGAGAATCGTGCCATGCCAGCGCATATCTAGACGACGAATCTCGACGGGCGTGTGTTTAAGTTCGGGTTGCCCCGAGATGGGATCGACCGCCGGATTCACTGCAGCGTTGACGCGACCCGCACGACTCACCTGCGCGGTCCAGTGCATCGGCGCGAAGACCTCGCCGGCGCGTAACGAATCGGTCACATGAACGCGCAAGACGCCACGGCCCCACGCGCTCTTCACCTCCGCAATGTCACCATCGGCGAGACCTCGCGCCGAAGCATCGCGCGGATGCAACTCGATCGCGGGCTCCGGGCGATGGCCCGCAAGGCGCACTGACTTACCCGTACGCGTCATGGTGTGCCACTGGTCGCGCACACGCCCGGTATTGAGGATCAGCGGGTGCGCTTCGACGGGCGTATTCACCGGCGGACGCGGTGTCGTGGCGATGAAGCGTGCGCGATGATCGGCGTGGAAGAAGCGGCCGTCGCCGAAGAAGCGGCGGTCGGCGGCACTGCCCCAGACGAAGGGTCGAAGCGCATCATAGGCGGCATCGTCGATCGCTGCGCATGTGCCGATGTCGAAGTCGCGCATGCCGCCGTTCTCGAAGCCCGAGAGTGCGGCGTGTTCGCGGAAGATGTCGGCGACTCCGCGCCACGCGAAGGCCTCGCCATGGCCGAGACGCCGCGCAACCTCCGAGATGATCCACCAGTCCTGCTTCGCCTCGCCGGGCGGCGGCAGGAAGGGACGTTGGCGCGAGATACCGCGCTCGGAGTTCGTCACGGTGCCGTCCTTCTCCGCCCAGGCGAGCGCGGGCAGCCGGATGCGACAGGCATCCACCGTGTCGCTGGCGCGGATCGCCTCGGAGACGATCGAGTAGTCGCAACCGCGCAACGCCTCGCGCACCGCATCGGCATCGGGCAGGCTGGCGACCGGATTGGTCGCCATGATCCACACCGCCTTGATGCGGCCAGCGCGAACGGCCTCGAACAGATCGACCGCCTTCAGGCCGGGCCGGGTCGCCATGCGCGGCGCCCGCCAGAAGCGCGCGACCCGGTCGATTTCCGCCGGGCCGAAATCCATGTGCGCGGCGAGCGTGTTGGACAGCGCCCCG
The DNA here is from genome assembly GCF_965227665.1 of Reyranella sp. GTDB lineage: Bacteria > Pseudomonadota > Alphaproteobacteria > Reyranellales > Reyranellaceae > Reyranella. Next base: position 3,558,188 of record NZ_OZ245767.1, on the reverse strand, counting down.
ACCTCTCGGCCCCCCATCGCGTTGGGCTGGCCGGTGATCGAAAAGGGTCCCATGCCGGGCCGACCGATGCGACCGGTCAACAGGTGGCAGTTGATCAGCGCATTGACCTTGTCGACGCCGGCACTCGACTGGTTCACGCCCTGGGAATAGAGCGTCACGACCTTCTCGGTGCGGGCGAACCAGTCGAGGAAGGTCTCGACCTCGGCCTGCGACAGTCCGCAGACGGAACCATCCGTCGCCCGCGCGGCGGCGAGCGCCGCGTCGAGCCCCGATGTGTGCCGCTCGACGAAGTCACGGTCGACGACATCGCGATCCGCGAGGCCGGCCAGCAGCAGGTTGAACAGCGCGACGTCGCTGCCGGGCCTCAGTGCGAGATGAAGGTCGGCGATGTCGCAAGTCTCGGTGCGGCGCGGATCCACCACGACCACCTTCATCGACGGTCGGGCGAGCCGCGCGGCCTCGAGCCTCTGGAACAATACCGGATGACACCAGGCGAGGTTGCTGCCGACCAGCACCACCAGGTCCGCCTGCTCGAAATCCTCGTAGACACCGGGCACCGTGTCGCTGCCGAAGGCGCGCTTGTGACCGGCCACCGACGACGCCATGCAGAGACGCGAGTTGGTGTCGATGTTGGCAGTGCCGAGGAAGCCTTTGATCAGCTTGTTGGCGGCGTAATAGTCCTCGGTCAGTAGCTGGCCGGAGACGTAGAAGGCGACGGCATCGGGCCCGTGTTGCTCGATCGTCCGCCGGAAGCCGTCCGCCACCGTGTCGAGGGCGACCTCCCACGAGACGCGCCGGCCGTCGATCTCCGGATGCAGGAGGCGATCCTCGAGCGACAGAGTCTCGCCCAAGGCCGCCCCCTTGGAACAAAGCCTTCCCTGATTGGCAGGATGGTCATGATCGCCCGCGATGGAAGCGCCGCCCTTCCTGTCAGGCGTCGCGACGATCCCGCACCCGACACCGCAATAGGGACAGGTCGTGCGGACAGCGGCCGTCATGACGAATGGCCGGTGCCGGAATCGTGGCAGCCGCTAGTACACATCGCGCTGATAGCGGCCGGCCCTGGCGAGGCCGTCCAGCCAGGCCTTCGCCTCAGTACCGCTCTTGCCGCCGGGTCCCATGGCAATGTCCATCAAAGCGGTCTCGACGTCCTTGGCCATACGTTTGGCATCGCCACAGACATAGAAGTGTGCGCCCTGGTCGAACCAGGCCCAGAGCTCTTCCGCATTCTCGCGCATGCGGGTCTGGACGTAAATCTTCTCGGCCTGGTCGCGCGAGAAGGCAAGGTCGAGGCGGGACAGCACGCCGCGACGTTGCCAGTCCATGATCTGGTCCTCGTAGAGGAAATCGGTGCTGCGCTTCTGGTCGCCGAAGAACAGCCAGTTCCTGCCCTTTGCACCGCGCGCGTCGCGCTCTTCGAGAAAAGCGCGGAACGGTGCGATCCCGGTGCCTGGCCCGACCATGATGGCGGGCGCATCATCGTCGGCCGGCGGGGCAAAGCCGTGCGCCTTCTGCACGAACACCGGGATGACGTCGCCCGGCTTCGCAAAGTCCGCGAGATAGCAGGAACCGATGCCCGTGCGGGTCCTGTCCTTCGCATTCCAGCGCACGGCCGACACGGTGAGATGGACTTCGCCCGGATGCGCCTTGGGCGACGAGGCAATCGAGTAGAGACGTGGCTGCAGCCGGTCGAGCGACTTCAGGAGCCCCGGCAGCGAAGGCGAGACCGACGGGAACGCCAGCAGCAGATCGAGCAGGTCGGCTTCGGCCAGCTCGCGGGGCCCATCGCCTGCCGCGAGCGCCTGCAGCGTGAGCGCTTCCTCGCCGTTGAAGGCGCGCGTCGCCAGGAACAGCATGCATTCGTCGCTCGGGCGGGCGATGTCGACCTTGCTGAGCAGCGCCTGCCGCAACGGCAGCGCTTCGTGATCGACGCCGACCATCTCTTCGCCCGTCGCGCCCAGCCGGTCTAGCACCGCCTGCACGAGCTGCGGGTTCTTGCGGGCGAAGACGCCGAGACTGTCGCCGGCTTCGTAGGTGACGTCGCTCGCCGAGAGGTCGAGCACGACGTGGCGCACATCCTTGTCCGAACCCGGGCGGTTCAGGGGATGGGCATCGACCAGGGTGGCAAGGGCCGGCCGGTCGCGCGAGAAGCCCACCGGGCCGGCGGACTTCACCGAAGGCGCCGCCGCGGCCGAGCCGTCGCGCATCGGCTTGAGCGCGGCCACGAGTTCCTTCACCTTGCGCTGGGTTTCCTTGCCGCCCGGCACACAGCGGCCGAGGTCGGTCTCGGCGCCCGACCACACCGCCTCGGCATAGGTCTGGCAGAGATAGCCGCACTGACCGCAATCGAGCTGGGCCATCGCGGCCATGAGCTGGCGCTCGGGCTTGCTGTCCTTTGCGAGTTCCAGGCGCTCAGGCAACGACAGCGCCGCATCGTGCCAGGGAAAGTCCTCGGGCTCGGCGGGTTCCGCCGACACCTCATCCGCGGCAGTGCCGCCGCTCACGCCGAGATAGGCGGCGAAGAAGCCGTTCAGCCAGGCACGCTGTTCCGTCGAGAACGGCGCGTTCTCCGGGATGATCTGCGGGATCGGCGACATCGCGTTCATGCCGCGAGCGCCGACAAGGGTGCACGCTCAGCGAGATCCCGCAGGGCCGCGATATCGTGACGGCGGCAGAACTCGAAGAAGGATTCTGTCGGCGAGTGGCGGTGCGCGAGATAGGCCGCCAGCAGCCGCTCGACCAACGGCGCCAGCTCGTCATAGGCGATCGAGGTCGCATACTCGCGCGCCATCGCCTGCTCGGCCGTCGCGGCCGCGCCGCCGCCGATGAAGATGTGATAGCCCTCCACGCTCTCCTCGCCACGCTCGACCTTGGCCGCGATCAGGCCGATGTCGCCGACATAGTGCTGGGCGCAGGAATGATGACAGCCGGTCAGATGGATGTTGATCGGCGTGTCGAGCGCCAGCCGCGCTTCGAGATGGTCGGCGAGCTTCAGCGCATGGCCCTTGGTGTTCGCCGCCGCAAACTTGCAGCCGGCATTGCCGGTGCAGGCCACCAGGCCGCGCCGGATGGCACTCGCCTCGACACCGAGCCCGAGCGCGGCGATCGCCGCGATGCAGACGCCGACGTCGCGATCGGCCACGTCGGAGATCAGCAGGTTCTGCCACACGGTGAAACGGATCGTGCCGCTGCCGAAGCGTTGCCCGATCTCGGCGATGCCGCGCATCTGCTCGGCCGTCATGCGCCCCACCGGCAGGACGAGGCCGAGATAGTTGAGGCCCGCCTGCTTCTGGGCATGCACGCCGATATGGCCGTGCTTGTCGGCCAGCGCGCGAGGCATCACCTGCGCGCCCGCGGCCCGGCGCAGCTTTGCTCCGTATTCCTTTTCGACTTCGGCAACGAAAGCGTCGCGGCCCATCCGGTCGATCACGTATTTCAGACGCGCCTTCTGGCGGTTGGTGCGGTCGCCGTGGATCGCGAAGGCCCGCACGACCGCGCCCGCTACCGGCACGCATTCCTCCGGCTTCAGAAGGATCCCCGTCTCGAATGCGAAATCGAGATGGCCGGTGATGCCACCCAGTTGGAGACGGAAATAGATTCCGGGATCGAAGCCTTCGCCGCCCGTCACCTCAGTCGCGACGAAGCCGATGTCGTTCGTGTCCTCAAGCACCGGCACGCGACCGCCACCGTCGAACGCGATGTTGAACTTGCGCGGCAGGCCGTACATCTCGCGGTGATTGAGGATGTAGTGATGCATGGCGCGACACAGTGGCCGCGTGTCGTACAGTCCCTGCGGGTCGATGCCGGCGGTCGGGCTGCCGGTGATGTTGCGGATATTGTCGGCGCCCGACCCGCGCGCCGTCAGCCCGAGATCCTGCACCGCCAGAAGAAGGTCGACCGCGGCGTGGGCAGGAATTTCACGGATCTGCAGGTTGGCGCGGGTCGTCACGTCGGCATAGCCGCCGCCGAACGCGTCCGCCGCATCGGCCAGGCCGCGCATCTGCCAGGCGTTCAGGATGCCGTTGGGAATGCGCAGCCGGCACATGAAGGAATTCTCGGCCGGCGCGACGTAGAAGAGCCCATGATACTTGGTGAGGAAGACGTCCATGCCCTTGGGGAACTGCCCCGCCTCGGCGCGGCCCGCCAGCTCGTCCCATCGATCGAGCGGATGCCGCGCCCGCTTGGCCGTTTCCTCGGCGACCAGCTTGCCGCCGGCGGCGACGGCGCGATCCTGGGCAGCCTGCTGCAAGGCATCGGGGCCAATGGCCTGACCGGGCGGCGCCGCCATCGTACGCGAGGCAAGCTTGTCGGCCGCCTTGCGCGCTTCGATGCCGCTGACGAAACCCTGCAGCCACTGCTTCTGAGCGTCGTCGAATTCCTCGGTCATGCCGCCCGTGCCGGCACCCTGTGGCGTGCGTAGAGGAACTCGAGCACAGCCGCGCGGCAGCGCGCATATTCGGCGTCGGTCGCGAGTTCGAGCCGGCGGCGCGGCCGCGGCAAGTTGATCGGCAGGACCTCGCCGATCGTGGCTGCCGGGCCATTGGTCATCATCACCACACGGTCCGACAGCAGGACTGCCTCGTCGACGTCGTGGGTGATCATCATCACCGTGTTGCCGAGCCGCGCGTGGATCTCCATGACGCTGTCCTGCAGATGGGCGCGGGTCAGCGCGTCGAGCGCGCCGAACGGCTCGTCCATCAGCAACACCTTGGGCTGCATGGCGAGCGCGCGGGCGATGCCCACCCGCTGCTTCATGCCGCCCGACACTTCGTGCGGCCGCTTGTCCTTGGCCTGCGCCATCTGCACCAGCTCGAGATTGTGCATGACCCAGTCGTGGCGCTCGGCCTTGGTCTTGGTGCCGCCGAACACCTTGTCGACCGCGATGGCGATGTTGCCATAGACGGTGAGCCACGGCAGCAGCGAGTGGTTCTGGAACACGATCGCCCGGTCGGGACCGGGTTCGTCGACCACCTGGCCTTCGAGAAAGACCTCGCCGCTGGTCGACTTGAGCAGGCCGCCCAGGATGTTGAGCAGGGTCGACTTGCCGCAGCCGGAATGGCCGATCAACGAGACGAACTCTCCCCGTTCGATGCGCAGGTTGACGTCGCGCAGCACTTCCGTCGCCATCTGACCGCGGCGGAAGCTCATGCCGATCTGGTCGAACTTGAGATAGGGCTGGATGGTCATGGCCTTTGCTCCTACTGCGCCGAGACGCCGTGCGAGACGAAGTGACCGACCGTGGCGATCAGCTTGTCGAGCAGGAAGCCGACGATGCCGATATAGACCAGGGCCACGATGATGTCGGAGATGCGCGAGCTGTTCCACGCGTCCCAGATGAAGAAGCCGATGCCGACGCCGCCGATCAGCATCTCGGCCGCCACGATGGCGAGCCAGCTCAGGCCGACGCCGATGCGCAGGCCGGTGAAGATGTAGGGCACGGTCGCGGGCAGCGTGATCTTGTAGAACACCTCCCACCAGGAGAGCCGGATCACCGCCGCGACGTTGCGATAGTCCTGCGGGATGTTCCGCACGCCCACCGACGTGTTGATGATGATCGGCCATATCGAGGTGATGAAGATCACGAACAACGCCGAGGGATCGGCATGGCGGAAGCCCGCCAGCGACAGCGGCAGCCAGGCGAGTGGCGGCACGGTGCGCAGGACCTGGAAGATCGGATCGAGGCCACGCATCGCCCAGGTGCTCTGTCCGACCAGAACGCCCAGCGCGATGCCGACGACGGCGGCGAGGCTGAAGCCGATGGCAACGCGCCCCAGGCTCTTGGAGATCTGCCAGAAGGCACCCTTGTCGATGCCGCCATTGTCGTAGAACGGGTCGGCGATGAAGTCCCACGCGTCCGACACAACCTTGGTCGGCGGCGGTAAGTGGGCTCCCGGCTCCGAGCACAGGAGCTGCCAGACGAACAGGGTGATCGAAAGCACGATGAGTGGCGGGAGCACGACGCTCGCCACGTGCTTCAGCGCTCCGATGGCGCGTTCGAGAGCCGGCCGCACCGGCGGCCGGAAGGCAACGATCTCCGCAGAAGTCTCCGGGACAGGGACGGCGGCGGCCACCGACGGACCGGCCTTAGCAGCAACCTGCATCACGCCACCTTCTTGATCTGGAGGCTCGAGAGGTAGGCCTTCGGATCCTCCGGATCGAACACCTTGCCGTCGAAGAAGGTTTCCTTGCCGCGCGACGTTGTCTTCGGCACGTCGGAGTCGGCCGCGCCGATGTTCTTGGCGGCGGTGCGCCACAGATCCTCGCGATTGACCTTGCCAATGATCGCTTTGGTGTCGAGGTCCATGGGCAGTTTGCCCCAGCGCTGGTTCTCGGTGAGGAACCAGAGCTCATGACTCTGATAGGGATATGAGACGCCACCCTTCCAGAATTTCATCAGCTGGTTGGAGTTGGACACCTTGCGTCCGTCGCCATAGTTGAATTCGCCCTTGATGCGGTTGATGATGTCGGCTGGCGGGACGTTGAACCATTGGCGCTTGCCGATGATGTTGGCCAGCTCCTGCTTGTTCTCCATTTTTTCGCACCACTGCTGGGCTTCCATCACCGCCATCAGCACTGCCATCGCTGCTTTCGGATTCTTGTCGACCCAGTCCGCCCGCATGCCCAGCGATTTCTCCGGATGGTTCATCCAGAGCTCGCCGGTCATCGCGGCGGTGAAGCCGATATCCTGATTCACGAGCTGTTCGTTCCATGGTTCGCCTACGCAGAAGGCATCCATGTTGCCGACCTTCATGTTGGCTACCATCTGCGCCGGCGGCACGACGATGGTCGACACGTCCCTGTCGGGATCGATGCCCGCGGCGGCGAGCCAGTAGCGGATCCAGAGATCGTGCGTGCCGCCCGGGAAGGTCATGGCGCACTTCACTTCCTTGCCGGCCGCCTTCTTCTTGGCAAACGCCTCCTTGAGCGGCTTGGCGTCGATGGTGGCGCCCAGCCCCTTGAATTCGTTGGAGACCGACAGCCCCTGGCAGTCGTAGTTGAGGCGCGCGAGGATATACATCGGCACCGGCCGGTTCTCGGGCGTCGTGGTGCCCAAGCTGATCTGATACGGCTTGGGCGTCAGGATGTGCGCGCCATCGATGCCGCCGGAGCCGCCACCCAGAACGAGGTTGTCGCGCGTGGTGCCCCACGAGGCCTGCTTGGCCACGTTGGCGTCGGTGATGCCGTACTTGTCGAAGAGCTTCTTTTCCTTGGCGATGATCAGGGGCGAGGAGTCGGTGAGTGCGATGAAGCCCAGGGTGACCTTGTTGGTCTCCGGCCCGGCGGCCTGCGCGAAGGCACCGCCCAGGAACGAGGCGCGCACCGCGCTCATCAGGGCGGCCGTCGCCGTGACGGCACCGGCATTCTTGAGGATCTGGCGCCTGCCCAGGCCTTTGCGGGCGTTCCTATTTTCCATGAAGGCTCTCCTGCTGTTTGAATGTCGTTGGGGTTTCTTTGCGGGGGTCGAACACCGACCCGTCGAGGAAGCTGTCCGGTCCCATCGCGACCGGCGCGCCGTTGGTCGGGAGGATCCAGGGATCCGGATGGGCGCCTTCGATCTTGCGGTCGCTGAGCGGGCACGGCAGGCCAAGCTCGCTGGCGGCGGCGCGGTAGATGTCGCTGCGAAACACCCGGTCGGCGACGGCGCGCATGTCGGGACGCGGCGCCACCTGACCCCACCGCACCATCTGCGAGAGATACCAGTCGGCATGGCTGCGCCACGGGAAGTTGGCGAGCTGGCGATGGAAGATGTGGAAGTCGGGCAGGCCAAGCGACCGCGCGATCACGTCGGAGGGCACGTTGAGGAAGCGCGGCGTCGCCAGGATGCGGGCCGCCTCGGGACGGTTGGCGGGCTCGTCGAGCCAGGCGCCGGCCTCGGTGATGGCCTTCACCAGCGCGATCAGGGTCTTGGGGTTACGCTGCGCCCAGGCTTCGGTCGTGCCGAGCATCTTTTCCGGCATCGAGTCCCAGATCTGCCGGCTGGACGCCGCGATGCGGCCGATGCCGAGCGTAGCGGATTGCTGGTTCCAAGGCTCGCCCACGCAGTAGCCGTCGATCGTGCCGCCCGAGAGATGGGCGACCATGTGCGGCGGCGGCACCACCGTCAGCCGTACGTCGCGGTCGGGATCGATCCCTCCCGACGCCAGCCAGAGGCGCAGCAGATGGTTGTGCGAGGAATAGGTGAAGACCGACGCGAGAGTAACGAGCGGCCGGCCCTCGCGGGCGCGGCGCGCGACGACGGCGGCAAGCGCCCGCACGTCGAGCGGCGCACCGGCCGGCAGGTTGTCGCCAACGAAATCCGGGGCGGCTTCCTCGATCTCCCGCCACAGCGCATTCGACAGGGTGATCGAGTTGCCGTTGAGATGAAGCGTCATGGCCGCGATCATCGGGACGTTGACGCTGTCGATGCCGAGCGTCGTGGCGAGCGGCATGGGCGAGAGCATGTGGGCCGCATCGAGCAGGCCGACCGCGAGCTTGTCGCGGATGTTCGACCACGAGACTTCGCGGCGCAGTTCCACGTCCAGTCCGTGGCGCTCGTAGAGGCCGAGCACCTCTGCGAACAGCAGGGGCGCGCAGTCGATGAGGGGAATGAACCCCACCGTCACCTTCGGTCGCTCGACTTGTCCCACGACGCTTTACTCCAAAAAAAAAACGCCCCAGACGGCCGCATGATTGCGACCGTGTGGGACGTCGTTGTCCGGAAGGGCAGACCGCCATTGGCCTGCCCGGAAATTCAGGAGCCGCCCGTCATTGGGCGCCTCGCCCTTAGTGCAGCAGGAAGCGTGCCAAGCATCGCTCGGCGACCCGGGCGCCGCTCAAGAGGCTGATTTGTCTGGGAAAAGTGCGAGCCGCGATCGGGCACGCTTCGCGGCCGGAGTGTCCTCGCCTGCTCACGAATACGGCATGGTCGCCAAAGAGGCAGGCACATTGCCCGCTCAAAACTTGAGCGCCTTGGCATAGGTCAGGAGATCCTGCGCGACTTCGCCGATGCGCTTGTTCTGGTCCATGGCGAGCTTGCGCAGCAGCTTGTAGGCCGCTTCCTCGCCGATCCCCTTCTGCTCCATCAACAGGCCCTTGGCACGATCGACGGTCTTGCGCTCGACCAACGACAGGCGCGCGCGCTCCAACTCCTCGCGCATCGAGTGATAGCGATTGAAGTGTGCAACCGCGACATCGACGACCGGCTGCACGCGATCCTGGGTGAGGCCCTTCACGACATAGGCCGAGACGCCGGCCTCCATTCCGGCGGCGATCGTCGCGGGATCGGAGCGATCGGCGAAGAGCGCGATCGGCCGCGGCTGTTGCTCGGTCGTGCGCCGCAGATCCTCGATCGCGTCGCGGCCGGGATTGTCGATGCTGATCACGATGACGTCGGGTTGCAGGACGCTGACGCGCGTCGCCAGATCGTAGGTGCCGTCCAGTCGCGCCAGCAAAACGTAGCCGGCATCGCGCAGCCCCGACTCCACGATCTCGGCGCGGGCGGGATTGTCATCGATCAGCACGACGGATAGCGGTTTAGACACGGGCGGCGGCTACAACTCTCTTCAAGCCGCGGGGCGCAACTTCCGTGCCACCGATGTTATGGCGCCGATTCGACGCGCTTTCCGTCCACCCAGCGACCCGGACTCGTCTTGCCGTCGGCATCGGTGACCTGGCCGTAGCCGTTGCGCTGTCCGCCGCGAAAGCCACCCTCGTAGCGCTCGCGCTCGCCGATCCGTTCGACGCCCGGCCCGTCGAGGACGTCCCCGTGAAACTCGCCGCCCTGCACGACGTTCGGATCGACCAGCGTGCGGCGGATGCCCAGCCCCTCGAGACGGCCGCCGACGAAGTTGCCTTCGGACCGTTCGACGCCGGGCTTCTCGCGCAGGCCCAGCCCGGTCGACTTGCCGTCCTTCCACTGGCCGGCATAGCGCGTGTCGTCGGCGAGCCGCACCGTGCCGAGGCCGCTCATGAGATCGTCGCGCCAGTCGCCGGCCTGGCGCTCGCCGTTGCCCAGTTCGGCGACGCCAAGGCCCTGCCGCTTACCGTCGACGACTTGGCCGACATAGCTCGCGCCACCGCTGTAGCTGAGGCGTTCGCTGTTCTCGAGATCGGGCCGCGCGGCCCGCGCCGCCACGATGCGCGCCTCGCCGGCCATGGCGCGCGCGGCTCGGGCCGCTTCCTCGGCGCGCTCGAATGCGGCGCGCGCCTCGGTTGCCGCACGCGTCGCCTGCTCGCCCAGCGCCTTCTGAGCCGACGTATCGGGCGCCGCGACGGGCGGCCTGGCGGGCACCGGGTTCGTCGCGACTGGAGGGACAGGCGTCGGTGTTGCTGCCGCCTGCGACGGTTCCGTCGGCCCGCCAATGGGGACGGGCGACGGCAGGCTTGTCTGTGTCTCCACCGCCGGTACGCCAAGGAAGCGCTCGCGAATTTGCGGCGCGTACTTCCAGGTCGCCGCGGCAGCCAGCACCAGCAGCACGATCGGCAGGCGCCGGCGGGCAAATCCCTTGCGCCGCGCGACAGGCGCCCCGGAGGCGATCTCCTCGGTCGGCGGTCGGCTGGCGCCACCGAGCCGCGGGCCCGCAGCGACCTGCGCCGGCACCGGCTCGGCCATCATGCGTTGCGTCGGCGCATCTTCGACGCGCGGCAGCGCCCCACCGAACAGCGTGCGCCACTCGGCGATGGATTGCGGCCGCTGCTCGGGCGCGAAGGCCAGGCCGCAGTCGATGGCCGACAGCATCGACGGATCGAAGCGGTCGGCATGGGTCGCCACGAGCGGCCGGTACGGGTCGGTGCCCACCCGGCTCACCGCCTCGGGTGGCGGGGAACCCGTGATCGTGTGATGCAGCACCGCCGCCGTCGCGTAGATGTCGGTCCACGGCCCCTGCTTGCCGTCCATCGCGTATTGCTCGATCGGCGCATATTGCGGCGTCAGGATGCTGGTCAGGGTGCGCGTGCGGCCACCCATCGCCTGACGCGCGGCGCCGAAGTCGATCAGGATGGGGACGCCGTCGCGCCGGACGATCACGTTCGACGGCTTGATGTCGCGATGAAGGAAGCCCTGGGCGTGAACGGCGCCGAGGCCGCTCAGCATGCCTTCGGTCAGGCGGCGGATCTCGTCGGGCTGCAGGCGGCGGCCGGGCTGGCGCAGGAGCTGCGCCACGCTGTAGCCGTCCTCGAACTCCATGACCGTATAGGCCGTGCCATTGGCTTCGAAATAGCGCAGCACCGGCACGATATGGACGTGACGGAACCGCGCCAGCGCCCGCGCCTCGTCGAGAAAACGCTCCCGGCCCCAGGTGAAATCGTCGGCGAAGCGCGACCCGCGCGGCGCCACCTGCCCATCGACCCGGCGCGTCGCGAACTCGACCGGCATGTATTCCTTGATGGCGACGAACTTGGCGAGCTGGGTGTCGAAGGCCCGGTAGGTGATGCCGAAGCCGCCATGACCGATCAGGGCGTCTAGGCGATAATCGCCCAGTCGCGTGCCGACCGGCAAAGCTTGATCGTGTTCTGCTGTCATGGGCACGCGCAACCTCGGCCCCTAAATGCGCGCTCCCGAGCAGCCGCACAAGCGGCTGAATCGTGACTAGCGGCTGGCGTCCGAGGTAACGAACGACCGGAGCGGGCCGGCGTCGCGCATTTCGGGCATGAGCTGCATGATCATCAGTAGGACGCAAAGGCCGATCGCCGTCAGCATCGTGGCAGGACCCGTGCGCAGATAGGGGGTGGGCGTCGAGGCCCGTCGCTCGTCCGTCATGTCGGACAACTCCAAAAAAAATCGACTTCGTCAAAAATAACGATGGCTCGAACGGCCCTGGAAATGGGCCAAGCCTGAGACGCAGCATAAATCAAATCGCCCCGGAAATTCAACAAAGCCTTGGAATTCCAAAGGTTTAATAGATGATGTGAAGAACAAAAGCGAACCCCACAAGGCATGGCGTAGGACTTGCGTCACAGTCGGGGTCCAAGATCGGCCGCGAACTCCGGCGCCAGCCGGGTTAGGATCGTTCCATGAATACAGCCCCACGCGACAATGTCAGGACCCTGGTCCTGACCGGCGCAAGCCGAGGCATCGGCCATGCGACCGTCAAGAAATTCAGCGCCAATGGCTGGCGGGTCATCACGATCTCGCGCCAGCCTTTCAGTGCGCTCTGCCCGTGGCCGAGCGGCGGCGAGAATCACGTGCAGCTCGATCTCGCCGATCCGGTCGATATCGGCCGCGGCATCGAGCAGATCCGCTCGCGCCTCGCCGGCGGCCGGCTCGACGCGCTGGTCAACAATGCGGCGATCTCACCCAAGGGCAAGGCCGGCGCCCGGCTCGGCGCCATGGACACACCGTTCGATCTCTGGCGGCAGGTCTTCAACGTCAACTTCTTCGCCCCCGTGGCACTCGCCCGCGGCCTGGTCGACGAGCTGTCGAAGGCCCAGGGTTGCGTCGTCAACGTGACGTCGATCGCCGGCAGTCGCGTCCATCCGTTCGCGGGCTCGGCCTACGCGACCTCGAAGGCCGCCCTCGCCGCGCTCACCCGCGAGATGAGCCACGATTTCGGACCGCGCGGCATTCGCGTGAATGCGATCGCGCCCGGCGAGATCGACACCGCGATCCTGTCGCCCGGCACGGAGAAGATCGTCGAGGAGCAGATCCCGATGCGACGGCTCGGCACGCCCGACGAAGTGGCAGACGTGATCCACTTCCTTTGCGAGAAGGGATCGAGCTACGTTTCCGGGGCCGAGATCCAGATCAACGGCGGCCAGCACGTCTAGGAGTTCGCGATGGACAGCACGATCACCAACTTCAAGGGCGAGACCGGCCGCGACGCGCGGCGGCGCATCCGCGCAGGCGCGGCCCGCCTGCCGACCTCGGGCATGGCGCCGGGCTTCGTGCAGGGCAATCTCGCGATCCTGCCCAAGGCGCTCGCTGCCGACTTCGCGCGTTTCTGCATGCTGAACCCCAAGCCCTGCCCCCTGCTCGGCCAGTCCGAGCCGGGCGACTGGCGCCTGCCGACCCTGGGCGAGGATCTCGACATCCGCACCGACATCCCGCTCTACCGCATCTGGAAGAATGGTGAGCTGGTCGAGGAAGTCACCGACCTCAACAGTGTGTGGCGCGACGACCTCGTCTCCTTCGTGCTGGGCTGCTCGTTCTCCTTCGAGGAGGCCCTGATCGAGAACGGCCTCGAGCTCCGCCACCAGACCTGCAACAGCAACGTGCCGATGTTCCGCACCAACATCGAATGCGCGCCGGCCGGCCCGTTCCATGGCCCGATGGTCGTGTCGATGCGCCCGTTCAAGCCAGCCGATGCGATCCGCGCGGTGCAGGTCACGACGCGCTTCCCCTCGGTGCACGGCGCTCCCGTGCATCTCGGCAAGCCGGAGATGATCGGCATCAAGGACATTTCCAAGCCCGACTACGGCGACGGCGTGCCGGTCCGCGACGACGAGCTGCCCGTCTTCTGGGCCTGCGGCGTCACCCCGCAATCGGTCGTGGCGACGGTGAAGCCGGAATTCTGCATCACCCACGCACCGGGCTACATGCTGGTCACCGACCTGCTCAACTCCCGCCTGGCCGTCCTCTGACGATGGCGCATCTGGAATTCGAGGGCCACGCCAAGGGCGCGGTCGAGCAGGTCGCGGTCGACATCAAGGATCTCGTGATCGCCGGCTGGACCGGCCGCGACGTGACCGCGCTCAACCATCACATCGAGGAACTCAAGGCGATCGGCGTGCAGCCGCCGTCGCGGGTGCCGATCTACTACCGCGCCGCCGCGCAGATGCTGACCCAGGCCGATCGCATCCAGGTGCTGGGCGAGGACAGTTCGGGCGAGGTCGAGCCGGTGCTGATCGGCGCCGCCGACCGGCTCTGGGTCACGGTCGGCGCCGACCACACCGACCGCAAGGTCGAGAGCTACGGCATCGCCGTTTCCAAGCAGATGTGCGCCAAGCCGATCGGCCGCACCGCCTGGCGCTTCGAGGAGGTCGAGGCGCACTGGGACAGTCTGATCCTGCGCAGCTTCGTGCAGGAAGGCGGCAAGAAAGTCCTCTATCAGGAAGGGCCGCTGTCCAAGATTCGCGATCCGCGCGAGCTGATCTTCGCCTGGAAGGACAACAAGCGGCTGCCCATGGGCACCGTGATGTTCTGCGGCACCATGCCGGCGATCGGCGGCATCCGCTCCTCCTCGCGCTTCGAGATGGAACTCGAAGATCCCGTCCTCGGCCGCAAGATCAGCCACGCCTACGACATCGAAACCCTGCCGATCATCGCCTGAAGGCGGCCTGCATCGCGAAGACGCATGGCTCGGCTGCAGGTCGGGCCTTGCGTGAACCGCGCCGCTAAACGTACGTTCAGCGCCTTCGGGAGGAACAAGTGACCACGATCAAGGGCGCCTACGACGGCATTACCGTTCTCGACTTCACGCAGGGCATCGCGGGGCCGCACGCGTCCATGCTGCTCGCGCTGCACGGCGCCGACGTCATCAAGATCGAGCCGCCGGAAGGCGACTGGGGCCGCGCGCTGGGCGAGCTGAAGGGCGATCACTGCGCCCATTCGGTCGCCTTCAACCGCGGCAAGCGTTCGATCGCGCTGGATCTCAAGTCCGCCGATGGCATCGCCGTCGTGAAGAAGATCGCCGCCAAGGCGCATGTCGTGATGGAAAGCTTCCGCCCCGGCGTCATCTCGCGGCTGGGCTTCGGCTACGAGGACATCAAGAAGATCAACCCGAACGTCATCTACTGCTCGGTGTCGGGCTTCGGCCAGACCGGCCCCTACAGCAAGCGTCCGACGGTCGACGGCCTGATCCAGGCGTTCAGCGGCATGATGGTGATGAACAAGATGCCGGACGGCACGCCGTGGCGGCAGGGCATGATCGCCGTCGACGTGACGACCGGCCTCTACACCTTCCAGGCGCTGGCGACAGCGCTGATGCGCCAGTTCCGCTACAACGAAGGTTGCTTCATCGATTCGAGCCTGATGCGCGCAGCCGCCGCCTTCCAGGGTGCGAAGCTGATGGAGTGGGTCTTCTCCAAGGGCGCACCGCCGGTGCTCTACATGCCGGCCGGAAGCTACAAGACATCGAACGGTTACATCATGGTGAGCGCCATGCGGCCGCACCATTTCCGGCTGCTGTTCGAGCTGATCGGCCGCCAGGACATCGCCGACGACCCTGACCTGCAGAGCCACGAGAACCGCATCAAGAATGCGGCCAAGATCATCAAGGCGCTGAACGAAACGATGCCGACCAAGACGACCGAGGAGTGGATCGCGATCCTGCAGCCCAAGGACGTGTTCTGCGAGCGGGTGAACAATTATTCCGACTATCTCGACCATCCGCACGTCAAGGAATCGGGCGCCATCGACTGGATCGAGCAGGACGGGTTCGGCCGCATGCCGGTCGCCAACATCGCCGGCCTGCCGCCCGCGTCGCAGCATGCGCCGCAGCAGCATGCGCCGCATGTCGGCGAGGACGGTCCGGCCATCCTGAGCGAGCTGGGCTACGGCGCCGCCGAGGTCGACGCGATCCTGGCGCGCGGCGGCGTGCGGGCGCCCGCGCCGGCAGTCAAGGCAGCGGACTGAGCACGAAACGTTCGATGTCGCTGCGGCTGCGCAGCCGCACGATGCGCTTCTCGCCGGCCAGCGCTTCGCATTCCTTTGCGAAGCGCTCCCGATTTTGGCCATGCGACTTGAGCGCATAGAGCAGGATCGAGTTCCGGCTGAGGAAGGCATTGGACAGGGTCTCGCGATTGCCGGTGCCCCACAATTCCTCGCGCGTGACGGCACGCTTCACCGTGCGCCGCAGCAGGCGCGACATCACGACGGGTAACGGCAGGTCGAGCCAGACGAGCGTGTCGGCCGGACGCCACACGAGATCCCTCACCTGGCTGTAATTGCCGACGACGATCCAGCCGTCGTCGGCGGTTTCGCGCTCGACGCGATGACGGAACAGATCGACCGGCGCCGGCTGCCAGTCACGTCCCCAGAAGAGCGCATCGAGCTCGACCACGCGCAGGCCGGCGCGCTCGGCGAGGCGCTCGGCCAGCCAGCTCTTGCCTGATCCCGTCGTTCCGAACACCGCCACCCGTCGCATGGCCAAATTCTAGCGTCGGCCGGCGCCGTCCCGCAGGAACGCTTTTCGCCACACCCCCGCCCACCGCCGCTGTTGCCGCGTGGCGGCGGATCGGGGACAGTCGCCCATGCATATCGGACTCATCGCCGGCATAGGACCGGCCGCCACCGACTTCTACTATCGGGGCCTGATCGACCGACACGTTGCCGGCGGCTCCCCGCTCGACCTCACCATGGCGCATGCCGATGTGCGCGAGATGAGCCGCAATCTCGTCGGGAAGAATCCCGGAAAACAGGCCGAAATCTTCGCGGGGCTGGCGCAGCGATTGAAGGCCGCCGGCGCTGGGGCCGTCGCCATCACCTCGATGGGCGGCCATTTCTGCGTGAACGAACTCACCGCGATCTCACCGCTGCCCGTGCTCAACGCCATTCCCGCGGTCGACGCGGCGCTGGCCAAAGGCCCGTTCAGGAAGATCGGCATCCTGGGCACCCGCACCGTCATGGAATCGAAGCTCTATGGCGGCATCCCCTCGGTGGAGGTCGTCCCGACGCAAGGCGCCGCGCTCGATCTCGTCCACGACACCTACGTCGCGATGGCGACGATCGGACACGTGACCGAGGCCCAGCGCCAGGTCTTCTTCGAGGCCGGTCGCGCGCTTTGCGAACGGGGCGCCGAGGCGATCCTGCTGGGCGGCACCGACCTCTTCCTCGCTTTCGCCGGACACGATCCCGGCTTCCCCGTCATCGACTGCGCCGACATCCATGTCGACGCGATCTACACCCAATCGGCCGCCTGACGGCCCGGAGCATCCCCATGGCCGAAGACACCCGCCCCCGCCGCTTCGCCGTCCTGATCGATGCCGACAATACCTCGCCGCGCATCGCCGCCGGCCTGTTCGAGGAGATTGCCAAATTCGGCGAGGCCAGCGTTCGCCGCATCTACGGCGACTTCTCCAGCACGCGACTCAAGTCGTGGGCCGAGATCCTGCAGAAATACGCGATCGATCCCTATCAGCAGTTCGCCTACACGTCGGGCAAGAACGCCTCCGACATCGCGCTCGTGATCGATGCGATGGACCTGCTGCACAGCGGGCGGTTCGACGGCTTCTGCCTCGTCTCGTCCGACAGCGACTTCACACGACTTGCATCCCGCCTGCGTGAGGAGGGCGCCGATGTCTACGGCTTCGGCGCACAGAAGACGCCCGAAAGCTTCCGACAGGCCTGCCGCCGGTTCATCTACACCGAAAACCTCCTGCCCGAGGCTGCGGTGGCGACACCCGGCGAGGGCGCGACTGCAAATTCCCTGCAGCCGGCCAGCGCCGCCATTCCCTTCCTGACGAAGGCGATTGCGCAGATGGAAACGGAAGACGGCTGGGTGAGTCTCGGCGCGGTCGGCCAGCGACTGGCCAACATCGCCTCGGATTTCGACCCACGCACCTATGGCTTCCGCAAGCTGAGCGACCTCATCCGCAAGACCGGTGCCTTCGACATGGAACAGCCGGATGGACGGACCGTGCGCATTCGCGCCAAGCCGCCCCAGCCCGTTGCGGAAAGCGCGCCCGCCCGCGGTCGCGGCCGAGGCCGGGGACGAGGCAGAGGCGCTGCTTCTGCCGCGCCGCGGTCGCAATCGACATAGTCGCCGAAGAGTCGCAGCGCTGGGCCACTTCGCTCGTTGCTTTTGTCCAGGCCGCCCCCTAAGCCCGATTTGCGGTTGCCGACGCCCGCTCCTCTCTCAAGGAAATTCACTCGTTTGAGCACCCTTCCGGAAGCTGCCGGCCCGCGCGCGCAGGTGGCGAAAGCCGCCCGCGCCTGGGCCCAGATCCTTGCAAGCTATCGACAGCCCAGCAACAGCCGCAGCATCTTCGAGATCGCCGTCACGGTGGTGCCGCTGGTCGCCTTGTGGGCGCTGGCCTGGGCGACGCTCGACATCGGCTATTGGCTGGCGCTGCCGCTGGCCTTCGCGGCCGGCGCCTTCATGGTTCGGCTGTTCGCGATCCAGCACGATTGCGGCCATGGCGCCTTCTTCCGCCAACGCTCGGCGAACGACTGGATCGGGCGCATTGCCAGTGTCCTCACGCTGACACCCTACGACGTGTGGCGCCGCACGCATGCGACACATCATGCCAGCACGGGCAATCTCGACAAGCGCGGCCTCGGAGACGTCGACACGCTGACGGTCGAGGAATACCGCGCTCGCTCGATGTGGGGCCGGTTGCGCTATCGTCTCTATCGCCATCCGCTGGTCATGTTCGGTCTCGGACCGGCCTATCTGTTCATCGTCCAGCATCGCCTTCCGGTCGGCCTGATGCGCGATGGCTGGCGGCCGTGGGTCAGTACGATGACGAACAACCTGGCGATCGTTCTGGTCGCCGGTCTGCTCATCTGGCTGGTCGGCATCAAGGCCTTCCTGCTGATCCACCTTCCGGTGCTGTTGCTCTCCGCCTCGGTCGGCGTCTGGCTGTTCTTCGTCCAGCACCAGTTCGAGCACACGAAGTGGGACAACGATCCCGACTGGAATTTGCACGAGGCGGCCCTGCACGGCAGCTCTCACTATGACCTGCCGGCCTTCCTGCGCTGGTTCACCGCAAACATCGGCATCCATCACGTCCATCATCTGAGCAGCCGCATCCCCTACTACCGGCTGCCGCACGTGCTGCGCGACCATCCCGAGCTGCGGGACGTCGGACGCCTGACCCTGCTTCAGAGTTTCCGCTGCGTGCGCCTGGTCCTGTGGGACGAGACGCAGCGCCGCCTCGTGTCGTTCCGCGAGGCCCGCGCCTCACGCGTCTGACGGGCAGCTCTTCAGCAGGTTGGCGGCCGCCGGATCGTTTGGCGCCCGTGCGAGGCATTCTTCGAAGTGGGTGCGCGCCGCCGCAACATCATGCCGGAGCAACGCCTCGACCCCGCGCAGCAACGGCTCGCGCGTCCTGAACTTGGCTTCCCGCTCGGGCGGCGGATCACGATCGAACACCTCGAACAGCACCACCGGCCGCGTCTTGCCCCTGACCACGACCACATCGAGGGGACGGATCGCGTAGGCGCCGGGATCCGCAAGATGATCGTAGGTGTACTGTGAGACCAGCATGCGGACGCGATAGACCTTGGTCAGGCTCTCGATGCGGGCTGCAAGGTTCACGGCATCCGAGATCACGGTCCCGTCCATGCGGTGCAGTTCGCCGATCGTTCCCATCATCAGCGAGCCGGTGTTGATCCCGGTGCCGATGGCCACCGGCGCGAGCCCCTGCGCCGCGCGACGCTCATTGAAGTCGTCAAGGGCATCGAGCATGGCAAGACCCGCCCGCACCGCGTCATCGGCATTCTCGAACAGGGCCATGATGGCGTCGCCGATATATTTGTCGATGAAGCCGCCATTGTCGCGGATCACCGGCCCGACATGCTCCAGATAGGCGTTGATGAAGTCGAAGTTCTCATCGGGCGTCATCGTCTCCGACAGCGCCGTGAAGTTGCGGATGTCGGAGAACATGATGGTCATATGCTCGCGCTTGTTGTCGCCCAGCGCCACCGAGACGATGTTCGGCTTGCCGATCTTGGCCAGGAAGGCGCGCGGCACGAACCGCTCGATCGCCAGGTTGGTCTCCCGGAGGTCGTTGATCCGCGATCGCACCGAATCCCGCATCGAGGCGAAGCTGCGCGCCAGATGCCCGATCTCGTCGCGCCGGTCGGTATTCGCGATCTCATGGTCGAGATCGCCCTCCGCGATGGCGCCGGCCTCACCGCGCAGGTTCAGGATCGGATCGATGATCCGGCGCTGCAGCAGCCGGGAAGTGATCCAGTAGATCAGCGGCAGGGTCAGCGCGAGCAGGACCATCGAACTCACGAACACATGCACCACGGCCTGCTGTGCAAGCGCCAGGTCGTAGGTGACCTTGCGCACGATCATCATCGGCCTCTGATCCTTGATCGTGTCGGCCCTGTTGTAGCGGCTGTACGTGGTGACGCGGTGGCCCGACGCATCGGGTAGCTGCAGCCGCCCTTCCTTCAGGATCTCGGCGGCCAGGGTGGCATCGAGTTTCTCGCCGGGCCGTATCAGGGACCAAGTGCCCGAGGCGTTGATCAGGTACATATCGACGTCGGTCACATAGGCGTTCGATTTTACCGCGTCGGAAAAGTAGTCCTCGAAGAAATACTGGCTCATCCAGCCGAAGTCGCTCTGCTTCAGCGTGGCGCGCACTTCGGTCGACACCTCGATGAGGTAGTCCTTACCGGGCGGACCGTAATAGGTGTAGGTCCGCAGCGTACCCGTCACCGACGAGAGGTCGATGCCGTCGCTCATGGCCTTGCCCTTGTCGAACACCGAATCGAGGAAGTCGGAGAAGGGCCCCTTCGGAAAGACGAGACCCCGGTCGTAGGCCAGGTTCGTGTTGAAGATCTTGTGGGCGCGATCGATGAAATAGATGTGTTGGACGCCATACCGGGACGCGAGGGCGTTCATCTCCTCGTCTGTCAGGTCGGCCGGCGTGCGGCCCATATGCTCGATATCGGCTTCGATCTGCGGCAGCACCTTGGCCATGGCGGCGGTATTGCGCTCGTTCTCGCTGCGCAGCATGGTCTCGAAGACGTCGAAGCGTTCGCTGAGGCTGGCCTCGATGCGGCGCAGCTCTTCGTCCTGCAGCTTCGACACCAGCCGGTACATCGCGAGCGACGCCACGATCGTCGCGCCCAGGCTCACGGCGATCAGGACCGTGAGCAGGAAAAGACCGACCTTTCGCTTCATCGAAGGACGGTCCTTGGGCCGTTCAGGTGTTCTGCCACAGCCGCGTCGTGTACGCGCCCTCGACATTGGCGTCGATCTGGGCTGCGACGGCTTCGCTCTCGCCGATGCGCGGCGCGATGATCTTGCCGAACGAGATGCGGCCGGGTGCCGGCCACGCCTTCGGGTCCCAGAGCTTGGCGCGCACGATCGAGCGGGCGCAGTGGAAGTAGCAATGCTTGATGCGGACGCGGGTCGCCAGCAACGCCGGTTTGCCCAGCGAGCTGAGCGATGCCACCAGGTCGGCGTCGTCGTGGATCTCCGCCGTGCCGGAAATGCGCAGCGTCTCACCGGTCGCCGGGACCAGCGCGATGATGCCGATCTGGCCGGTGTCGAGAATGTTGTTCAGCCCGAAGGCGAGGTTGTTGCCGACCCGCTCGGGAATCAGCAGCGTCTTGGAATCCTCGACCCGGATGAAGCCCGGCTCGTCGCCCTTGGGAGACACCTCGACCGTGCCGTCCGCCGACGTCGTGCCGACCAGGGCGAAGGGGCAGCGCTTGAGGAATTCGATCGACTGATCGTCCAGCGCATCAAGGATCTTCACCCGTGTGGCGGGACGCGGTTCCGCAATGATGCGCCGCAGCTCTTCCTTCGTGCTGATGCGAGCCATGAGACAAACTCCTTCGAAACGCTTTGGCGGCAACATCCGCCACTTGCGAACGACTTGCAACCTTGCCGGCGTTGGGGGCTCTGAGGCTCTCTCAGGCGAAGTGCGGTGCCACCTCGAGCATGAAGCGCTGCATCTGCTCCTTCACCATCGCATGCGGCTTCTGCCCGTAGTTGAAGTAGAGAATGACCTCGGCGACGCCGGCCGCCTCGACCTGCTTCAGGGTGTCGACGATGTGCTGCGGGCTGCCGCACAGGATCGACTTGTCGGTCAGCTTCTCCGGCCGCATGTCGCGCAGGATGTTCACGATGTCGACGAAGTACTTGTAGGTCGGCGGCACCTTCTCGCCCGTCGACGAGGGAAAGGCCGCGATCAGCGCGTCCTGGAAGTAGCGGACCAGCGCTTCCTTGCCGTAGCGCTCCTCGTCCGGCGTCGAGGCGATGTGCACGAAGTAGGAGCACATGGCCCGCCGCATCGGCCGCTTGAAGCCGGTCTCGCAGGTCTCGCGATAGACCCGCACCGCGTCGGCCAGCGAGCCGTAGACCATGGCCGCCGCGAAGGGCGCATAGATCACGTTCCAGTCGTTCTTCGCCGCCAGCTCCATCGACGGCCGCGAGAAACAGGCCACATAGGGCCGGAGCGGGCTCTGTGCCGGCTTCGGGCGGACTTCGACATCGTTGAACTCGTAAAACCGGCCCTTGTGGGACCACTTGCCGGGCTCGGTCCAGGCGCGCCAGACGATCTCCAGGCCTTCGGCGAACAGTTCGGCGGACTCGTCGAACGGCATCTGGAATGGATCGTATTCCTTGCGGTCGTAGCCGCGGCCGGCGGCGAAATCGACCCGGCCGCCCGACAGGAGATCGAGCGTCGCCCATTCCTCGGCGACGTGCAGTGGATGATGCACCGGCAGGAGCGTCACCGCAGGCGCCAGCCGCAGCTTGGTCGTGGCGCCCGCCAGTTGCGCCAGCATCGCCAGCGGCGAAGCGTTGACGCCCAGCAGATTGAAGTGGTGCTCGCCGATCCACGCCGAGTTCAGCCCGACCTTCTCGGCCCACAGCGCTTCGGCATAGATGTCCTTGATGAAGGATTCGGCCGAGCGGGGATTGTCCGGGTAGCGATTGTCCGAGAGGGTAAAGTAACCGAATTGCATGATCAGGCCGCCTGCTGCACCACTTCGGACAGGGAGACGATCCAGTCGCGGAACGCCTTGATCTTGCGCCGCCGGATCGCCTCGGGCGGATAGACCAAATAGTAGGCGAAGTCTGACGAGCGCTTGAATTCGAACGGGACGACCAGCCGGCCGGCCTTGAGATCGGGCTCGACCAGCGGGTTGCGGCCCAGCGCGACGCCCAGCCCATCCATCGCGGCCTGATAGGCGGCCAGCGCGAAGTCGAACGACACGCCGCGCGAGGCATCGACGCCCTTCACCCCCGCCGCCGTCAGCCAGACCTGCCAGTCGTCGGGAAAGCTGCCGATATGAAGCAGCGTGAAGCGCTTGAGGTCGGCCGGCCTGCCGAGGCCGTTCGGACCCTTCATCAGCGACGGTGCGCAGACCGGCATCACGTCCTCGCTGACCAGCCGCTCGGCCATCAGGTTCGGCCACTGGCCGCGGCCATAGCGGATGCCGATGTCGACATCCTCGCGGGAGAAGTCCACCAGCGACGTGCCGGTCGAGATGCGCACGTCGATCTCCGGATGCGAGCGCTGAAAACCACCCAGCCGCGGCACCAGCCACTTCACGGCAAAGGACGAGGTCGTCGTCACCGTGAGGTTCCCGCCCTTGTCCTTCTGCAGCAACTTCTCCGTCGCCTCGTTCAACTGGTCGAAGGCCGCACGCACCGAGGGGAGATAGGCCTGGCCCGCCTCGGACAGCAGGAGCGAGCGATTGCGCCGCACGAACAATTTTAATCCGAGTCTCTGTTCCAGCCCGCGCACCTGGTGGCTGATCGCGGCTTGCGTGACGCTCAATTCTTCCGCGGCATCGGTAAAGCTCATATGGCGTGCCGCGGCCTCGAAGGCACGCAAGCCATTGAGCGGCGGCAGGGATCGTTTCATCGCCAATCCTTCACATGAGCTATTTTAATCAAAACAGGACAAAGGGTCGTTTGTAAAGGGGGGCCTCGGCGCGCACATCACCCCCAACAGAGTTCAACCCTTCCGGGAGCCGTCACATGGCAAACCTATCGCTTCACTATTCATCGTCGGCCCCGCTGGCCGGCCCTTTCACCGCCTTCGGCCAGATCCTCACGACCTGGCGCGAGCGGGCAAGGCAGCGCCGCGAGCTCGCCACTCTCGACTACCGCACGATGCGCGATCTGGGCATCAGCCCGACCGACATCCAGTTCGAGGTGAACAAGCCCTTCTGGCGCGACTGACATCCCAATCCGGAGGGGTCCCGTTCCTACCCTGCACGGGACCATCCCACTCCGGTACCTGGCCGGCGGTCGCTCCCTGCCTCCCTTGCGACCGCCGGCTTTTTCTTTGCCGGCCGCCCTGCCCCTCTGCTAGAGCCGCCGCGTGCCGCTCAACGACCAGCAGATCCAGACCCTCGGCCGCGACGCCGTGCAGCGCGCGGCGGCGGGTGACTTCGCCTCCGCCGAAGAGATGTTCGCCCGCATCGTCGAGGCGCGCCCCAACATGGGCCAGGCGCTGCATCTGCTGGGCCAGGTCCGGCTCAAGCTCGGCCGTTTCGACGAGGCGCGCGAGCCGCTGGAACGCGCCGCGCAGTTCCTGCCCCGCGACGTCGCCGCGCAAACCAACCTCGCGGGCTGCCTGATCCAACTCGGCCGGCACGAGCAGGCGCTGGCCGCCCTTGCCAAGGCCGCGAAGCTCAAGCCGGACGACGCCACGATCGCCCACAATACCGGCCGCACCCTGCAGGCGCTGGGCCGCGCCGAGGACGCCGAGCGCGCGTACGATCTGGCTTTGTCGATCGACCACCGGCTGCTGCCGGCGCTGAGCGCCCGCGCGGAGCTGCTGGCCGCGCGCGGTGAATGGGCCGGCGCTCTCGCCGATCTCGAAACCGCGCTGGTGAGCCAACCCAACGATCCTCGCCTTCGCCTGCGACGAGGCGAACTCATGCTGCGCCAGGGCGACTGGTGGCGCGGGCTCGACGATTACGAAGCGCGGCTGGAGATCCCGGGCGCGCAGTACATGCCCGAACTGCCGCGCTGGCAGGGCGAACCGCTCGACGGCCGTCTGCTGCTCTATCCCGAACAGGCCGACATCGAGAGCGAGGCCGCTCTGCGCGATACCTTGATGCTGGCGCGCGGCGTCGAGGCGGTCGTGCAATGCAGCGCGACCCTCGCCGACTGGTTGGACAGGCCGACCGTGCGCCGCGGCGAGCCGCTCGACGGTTTCGTGGCCGCCGCCCCGCTGCGCAGCCTGCCGCTTCTGCTCAACTGGACGCGAGACGCGCTGCCGCCGCCTGCGAAACTACGGCCCATCGCCAAACCCGCGTCGCGCATCGGCTGGTTCACGACCGTCGAGCCTCCGGTCGGGCTCGACCTCGCGCGCACGCCGGAAGAGATCCCGGCCTGTCGTCTGGTCGTGGGCGACGATACCTGGCCCGCGCATGCCGCGGCGTCGCTCGGCATCCCGACGGTGATCCTGGTGTCCGATACCGCAGACTGGCTCTGGGGTCCGAACCTCGGAACATCACCGTGGTATCCATCTGCGGAACTGTTGCGCGACGATGATCGCGAAGGACTGGCGGCGCGGCTCGCCGGGTGCTGATATCCGCGTCCGGCGGAAACACCCACACCCAGAGGCCAAACCCATGGGCAAGACCCTGTTCGACAAGATCTGGGACAGCCACGTCATCACCGATCTCGGCAACGGCTTCGTATTGCTGCACATCGATCGCCTGCTGTTGCACGACATGTCGGGCGGCAAGGCGCTGAAGGAAGCCATCGACAAGGGCTATCCGCCATCTCAGCCGAGGCTGATCTACGGCACGCCCGATCACACGATGTCGACCAAGCCCGGCCGCACCGAGCACACCCATCCGCCGGGCCTGCCGCTGATCAAGTCGATGCGCGAGACGACCAGCGCCTACGGCATCAAGCTGTTCGACCTGGGCCAGGACGGCCAGGGCATCGTTCATGTGATGGGTCCTGAACAGGGGCTGACGCTTCCCGGCACGACTCTCGTCTGCGGCGACAGCCATACCTCGACCCACGGCGGCATGGGCGCGCTGGCCTTCGGGATCGGCTCGTCGGAACTGGTGCATGTGATCGCGACGCAAACGATGGTGCAGCGCAAGCCCAAGCGGATGCGAGCCAGCTTCGAGGGCAAGCTGATGCCGGGCGTCACGGCCAAGGACATGATCCTTCACCTGATCGGCGAACTCGGCACGGCCGCCGGCACCGGCTACTCGGTCGAGTATGCAGGCTCGGCGGTGCGCGCCCTCCCGGTCGAGGCGCGCCTGACGCTGTGCAACCTCACCATCGAGATGGGCGCGCGCACCGGCATGGTGGCGCCCGACGACACGACCTACGAATATCTGAACGGTCGCGACTATGCGCCGAAGGGGACGCTGTGGGACCGCGCGGTCGCGCACTGGCGCACCCTGCCGACCGATCCCGACGCCGAGTTCGATCGCGAGCACACGATCGACATGAAGAACGTCGCGCCGCAGATCACCTGGGGCACCAGCCCGGAACATGTCATCGCCGTCGACCGCGCCATCCCCGACCCGCGCAGCGGTCCGGAGGAAAAGCGCGGCGCCTGGGAAGCCGCGCTCCAGTATCAGGGCCTCGAGCCCGGCAAACCGATCGAGGGCACCAAGGTCGACTGGGTGTTCATCGGCTCCTGCACCAACAGCCGCATCTCCGACCTGCGCGCCGCCGCCGAGATCGTGAAGGGCCGGCACAAGGCCGACCACGTGACCGCCTGGGTCGTGCCGGGCTCCGTGCGCATCAAGGCCGAAGCCGAGGCCGAGGGCCTCGACCGCGTGTTCCTCGACGCCGGCTTCGAATGGCGCGAGCCCGGCTGCTCGATGTGCCTTGCCTCCAACGGCGAGCGCGTTCCACCCGGCAAGCGCAGCGTCTCGACCTCCAACCGCAACTTCGTCGGCCGCCAGGGACCCGGCGCCCGCACCCATCTCGCCAGCCCCGCCATGGCCGCCGCCGCCGCCATCAAGGGCGCCATCGCCGACGTCAGGAAGATCTAACGAAAGGCCCCACCCTGAGGCGCGGTCCGCAGGACCGCATCTCGTCGCGCGGAGTAACCTCCGAGCTGGGGTGGGAACGAGCACCACGATTGTTGCCCATCCTTCGAGACGCGCGTTGCACGCGCTCCTCAGGATGAGGTGAAGGGAGGAAACGCAGAATGGACAAGTTCACCAAGGTGACGGGAGTCGCCACGCCGCTGATGCGCCAGAACGTCGACACCGATCTGATCATCCGCATCGAGCGGCTGGTCGACAACGTGACCCGCGAAGGGCTGGGCCCCTATGCCTTCGAGCAGATCCGCTTCAAGCCCGACGGCAGCGAGGACCCGGACTGCATCTTCAACCAGACGCCCTATCGCGACGCGCCGATCATCCTCAGCCGCGAGAATTTCGGCTGCGGCTCGAGCCGCGAGGGCGCAGTGTGGGCGCTGAAGGGCATGGGCATCAAGGCGGTAATCGCGCCCTACTTCGGCGACATCTTCAACAACAACTGCTTCCAGAACGGGCTATTGCCGGTGGCTCTGCCGATCCACGAGATCGAGCAGCTCGCCGACGAGATGAAGGCTTCGCCCGGCAACGCGCGCATCACCGTCGACCTCGAGAACTGCCAAGTGATTTCGCCGACCGGCCGCACCATCCCGTTCCAGGTCGATGCGCGGCGCCAGCACGCCATGCTGAACGGACTCGACGACATCGCCCTCACCATGTCCCGGCACGACGAAATCGAGGCGTGGCAGACATCGGACAAGAGTTCGCGTCCGTGGGTCTGGCTGTAGGCGTTTGAGCCCGCTGCATCTCGCGGCGGCCCTCCTCATCGTGGCGATGTGGGGGCTGAACTTCACGGTCATCCGGTTCGGCCTCGACGAGTTCACGCCCTTTGCCTTCGCGACCTGGCGCTTCCTGCTGGGCGCCCTGCCGGCCCTGTTCATTCCGAAGCCCAACGTATCGTGGGCGGCGCTGGCCGGCATCGGCGGCCTGATGTTCGGCGGCCAGTTCATCTTCCTGTTCTTCGCCATGGGCGCAGGTCTGCCGCCCGGGCTCACCTCGGTGCTGGTACAGCTCCAGGGACCGCTCACCGTCGTGCTGGCCGCCCTGCTGCTGCGCGAGCATGCGACGCGCGGCCAGTGGCTCGGCCTCGCCGTCGCGGTCGCCGGCGTCGTTCTGCTCGCACGCTCGATCTCGGACGACACGCCGCTGCTCGCCGTCGGCCTGGCGCTCATGTCGGCCTTCACCTGGGCGCTGGGCAATCTCGTGTTCCGCTCGGCCCGCGGGGTCTCGATGTTCGCCGTCACCGTCTGGGCGAGCGTGCTGCCGCCAATCCCGCTGGCGCTCGCGTCCCTCGTGCTCGACGGGCCGGCGGCGCTGGCAGCGCCGATCCTCGCGCCGACCTGGCGTGGCTGGTTCGTGCTCTTCTACACCGTCGTTCCGGTGATGTGGCTGGGCTACCTAATCTGGGGCACCTTGCTGCGCACCTATCCCGCTGCGAAGGTCGGCCCGGTGTCGCTGCTCGTGCCCTGCGCTGCGCTCGCGATCTCGGCCTACCTGACCGGCGAGCCGCTGTCGGGGGAGCGCCTCGTGGCCGTGGCGGTCGTGCTGGGTGGCGTGGCGATCGGCGTCTACGCCTCGGCGCGACGCCTGCGCTGAGCCCCTCGCGCCGGCTTGCCGAAGACCGATTGCGGCACCGCGCGGTTCACGACCTCGCGCAGCGCGAAGCTCGATTCCAGCCGCGCGACCCGTGGCAGGCGCGAGAGTTCAGTGCGATGGATGCGCTCGAAATCCTCGATGTCGCGCGCCAGCACGATGACGACATAATCGTCGCTGCCCGACATCAGGAAGCAGCGCACCACCGAGGGGCAGTCGAGGACACCCGCCTCGAACGCCGTCAGCGCCTCGTCGCTCTGGCTGTCCAGCGTGATCCGCACCACGACCGTCGTGCCCAGCCCGAAGCGGCCGAGGTCGAGCACGGCCTGGTAGCCTCGGATCAGGCCCTCATCCTCCAGCGCGCGCTGTCGCCGCGCCACCGCGGTGCTCGACAGGCCCACCCGCGCGGCAAGCTCGACCTGGCTCACCCGGGCATTCTCCGTCAGCTCCGACAGGATGGTGGCGTCGATCTTGTCGAGATGCATGTGCGGAATCCTGCGTGCTTTCGCGGCTCAACGTAGAATTTCGGCAGGAGAGACACAATTCGTCTTCAGAATGCCGGGAAACAAACCCGCATTCCTTGGTTTGATGACGCCCGAACCCAGCTGGAGATTGAACCTATGCGCGTCGGTGTGCCCAAAGAGATCAAAATGCATGAATATCGCGTCGGGCTGACGCCCGGCGCGGTCCGCGAATACGTCCATACCGGCCACGAGGTCGTGGTCGAGACCGGCGCGGGCGCCGGGATCGGGGCGGCCGACGAGGTCTACCGGACGGCGGGCGCCCGGATCGCCGACACGGCCGCCGAGATCTTCTCGACCGCGGAGATGATCGTGAAGGTGAAGGAGCCGCAGCCCGGCGAATGGGCGCAGCTGCGCGCGGGCCAGATCCTGTTCACCTATCTCCATCTCGCCGCCGATCCTGCTCAGGCCAGGGGCCTGATCGAGTCGGGCTGCACCGCCGTCGCCTACGAGACCGTGACCGATTCTCGCGGCGGCCTGCCGTTGCTCGCGCCCATGAGCGAGGTCGCCGGCCGACTTTCGATCGAGGCGGCGGGCGGCGCGCTCCAGCGTCACCGCGGCGGCCGCGGCCTGCTGCTGGGCGGCGTGCCGGGCGTGAAGCCGGCCCATGTCGTCGTGCTGGGCGGTGGTGTCGTGGGCACGCACGCGGCACGCATGGCGGCGGGCCTCGGGGCCGAGGTCACGGTGCTCGACCGCTCGCTGCCGCGGCTGCGCGAGCTCGACGATCTGTTCCAGGGCCGGGTCCGCACGCGCTACTCGACGATCGACTCCATTGAACAGGAAGTGTTCTCGGCCGATGCCGTGATCGGCGCCGTGCTGGTGGCCGGCGCCACCGCCCCCAAGCTGGTGACCAAGAAGATGCTCAAGTCGATGAAGCCGGCCTCGGTGATCGTCGATGTCGCCATCGACCAGGGCGGCTGCTTCGAGACCTCGCACCCGACGACTCATGCCGAGCCGACCTACGAGGTCGACGGCATCATCCACTATTGCGTGGCCAACATGCCGGGCGCGGTGCCGGTGACCTCGAGCGAGGCGCTGAACAACGCAACCCTGTCCTTCGGCCTCGCTCTGGCCGCCAAGGGCCTCGGCGCCATCGCCGGAAATCCGCATCTTGCCGCCGGTCTCAACGTTCATCGTGGCCAGCTCACGCACAAGGCGGCGGCCGAGAGCCTCGGCCTTCCCTACGTACCCGCCGAGCAGGCAATCGCCGGCTGACCCGATTTTCTCCCCGCCTCTTCCATCAGGGGCGGGGAAGTTCCGCCTCTGCCAGCCGACTTGCTTCCATCATTCCAATGATCTATGGAGTGTTGGATCAACAGCAAGGGAACCCATGCTCAAAACGGCCGGCGGCCGGCACCTGGAAGAAGCGGCCCGCATGTTCGACGCCCTGTCGGACGTTGCGCGCCTGCGGACCCTGATGCTGCTCGCCGACAAGCACCTCAGCGTCTCGGAAATCGCCGCCGCCGAGGAGGAGAAGATCACCACCGTTTCGGCGCGCCTGCAGGTCCTGCATGCCGCCCGACTGATCGAGCGTCAGAGGGAGGGCAAGAGCGTCATCTACCGGATCGCCGACGATCACGTTCTCACGCTCGTCCGCAACGCCATCGCCCATGCCGCCGAGAGGCACTGAGTTTTTCACGAAAGGATGAATGTCATGTCCAGCCACGACCACAAGATCCATGCCGACCATCCGCACGCGCATGGTCCGGCCTGCGGCCATACCGCGATCAAGCACGGCGATCACCTCGACTACCTGCACGATGGCCATCTCCATCATCCGCACGGCGATCACGTCGACGAGCACACGATCGAGGTGAGCGCCCACAATCCCGGCACCTGCACGCCCGACCATGTCTGCGCCGGCCATGACAAGAACCACAAGCATGGGCCGGGCTGCGGTCACGAAGCGGTGCCGCACGGCGACCATGTCGACTATCTGGTCGACGGGCACCTGCATCACCCCCACGGCGCCCATTGCGACAACCACGGCCCGGTGGAGATCGTCCAGAAGGCCGCTTAGCGCGGACTGCAAAGGGGCGGGAGGCAACTCCCGCCCCTTTTCCATGCCCGACGCTCCCGCAGCTTGACCAATAGAAATGTTATACTGTACCAATCTCCAAGGTAATTGCGGTCGTCTTTGCCTTCGGAGTGGACTCCCCCGTGTCTGGAAGTGCGCACCAACGAGTCGTCGAAAGCCCTGACGACGCCGTCCTGCATCGGATTGCCGAGCACGACGTCGCCCTCGCCATCTGGCATCGCCCGCAAGCCGCGGGACTGGCGGCCTGGCTCGATTCCCTGCCGGCGGAGCGCCTGCCGGAAGGCCACTTCATCGGACCGGCCGCCTGCGTCCCGGCCCGGCTTGCGGCGCTCTGCGATCTCGTGGCGCTGGCCGACAGCCCCGAGCGCCGGGCGCTGATCGACGACATCTCCGCGCTCGCACGCGGCTTCGCCGCGCGTACCGCCAGCCGTGACGTGGACCTGCGCCTCGAAGTGATCGCCCACGATGCCTGCTGGCGGTTCCATCGCGACCATGTCGGCTACCGTCTCAACGCCACCTATCGCGGGCCCGGCACGCAA
Source organism: Reyranella sp. (assembly GCF_965227665.1). GTDB lineage: Bacteria > Pseudomonadota > Alphaproteobacteria > Reyranellales > Reyranellaceae > Reyranella. The sequence goes on along the minus strand of NZ_OZ245767.1, from coordinate 3,526,859 downwards.
TGGCCGCCGCTCGAGCATGCCGCGCGCGCGCTAAGGGCGCAGCGCCGCTATCGCGGGCCGCTGAACGAGTTCCCGCGCTTCGCGGCCGGCCTGTTCAAGGGCGTGGTGCGGGCCGGCACGGAAGCCATCGTGCATCGATCCCCACCGGTCGCCGGCAGCGGCCAGACGAGACTCTTCCTCTGCCTCAACGAGGTTCCCGACGATGAATAGGCTCCCCGTCACCGTGCTGTCCGGCTATCTCGGCGCCGGCAAGACGACCTTGCTCAACCATGTCCTCAACAACCGCGAGGGCCGCAAGGTCGCGGTGATCGTGAACGACATGAGCGAGATCAACATCGACGCCGCCCTCGTGCGCCAGGGCGGCGCCGAGTTGAGCCGCAGCGAAGAGAAGCTGGTCGAGATGTCGAACGGCTGCATCTGCTGCACCCTGCGCGAGGATCTCCTGCAGGAGGTCGAGCGGCTGGCAGGCGAGGGACGCTTCGACTATCTGCTGATCGAATCGACCGGCATTTCAGAGCCGATGCCGGTGGCCGCCACCTTCGAATTCGAGGACGAGGCGGGCAAGAGCCTGTCGAAGGTCGCGCGCCTCGACACGATGGTGACGGTGGTCGACGCCCGGGCGTTCATCGAGGACTACAGCTCGGCCGACTTCCTGCATCAGCGCGGCCAGACCGCCGAGCCCGAGGATACACGGACGGTCGTCGACCTGCTGGTCGAACAGGTCGAGTTCGCCGACGTCATCGTCGTGAACAAGGCCGATCTCGTCTCGCCGGAGGAACTCGGCTTCCTGAAGACGATGCTGCGGCGCCTCAATGCCAAGGCCCGGATCGTCACCGGCGCGTTCGGCAAGGTGCCGCTCGACCAGATCATGGATACCGGCCTGTTCTCCTACGAGAAGGCGAGCGAGGCCCCCGGCTGGATGCAGGAGATGCGCGGCATCCATACGCCGGAGACCGAGACCTACGGTTTCTGGAGCTTCGTCTACAAGGCCCGCCGGCCGTTCAACCCGATGCGTCTCTACGCCCTGCTCAACGGCCGCTGGGACGGTGTGATCCGATCGAAGGGCTTCTTCTGGCTGGCGTCCCGCATGAACTTCGCGGGCTCCCTCAGCCAGGCCGGCGGCATGCTTCGCCACGAAGCCGCGGGCGCCTGGTGGGCGGCGGTGAAGCGCGAGGACTGGCCCCAGGACTCGACCTGGCGCGCCACCATCCGCAACTCCTTCAAGAGCCCCTACGGCGACCGCCGGCAGGAGATCGTCTTCATTGGCACGAAAGGCATGGACCGCAAGGAACTCACGCGCCGTCTCGACGACTGCCTGTTGACCGACGCCGAAATGAAGATGGGACCCGTGATGTGGGCACGCCTGCCCGATCCCTTCCCGGTCTGGAAGATGCCGGGGCACGAATGAGCCGCCGGCTCCCACCCGCCGCCGGCCGCTACGACGGCGCCGGGGGCGAGTCCGGAGGCCCGGATCGCCGAGATCCATGCCGCCGACGTCGCGAGGGCCCGCGCCCTGTTGAAGGAAGCCATCGCGATGGCGCGGGAGCAATGGCTTCCGGGCAATGCCATCGCCGATGCCCTGGTCCAGGAACTGATCGATCTCGGGTCGCGCGGCACGCCGCCGGCCCGGACCTCGGCCTATCTCCGCGGTGTTGCGCACTTGCTCGACGCGACGGCGGCCGCCCTCAGGACGAACTGAAGAGACCGCGCGACATGGCGACCCTGACCTATCTCACCACCACGCATTTCGACTTCGGCGCCATCCGAATCCTGCCGAAGGAACTCGAACGCCTCGGCATACACCGGCCGCTGATCGCCACCGACCGCGGCGTCCGCGCCGCCGGCCTGCTCGACACGGTGCTCGGGGTCATTCCCGGCGCTTCGACCATTCCGATCTTCGACGACACGCCGGGCAATCCCACCGAAGCCGCGGCACTGGCGGCCTTCGATCTGTACCGGTCGAACGAGTGCGATGGCGTCATCGGCCTGGGCGGCGGATCGTCCATGGACCTCGGCAAGGCCGTCGCGCTGCTGGCCGGCAGCGGCTCCTCCCTCGAGCGCTACGATCCGCTGACGGGCGGGGCCCGCCGGATCGACCGGGTCGCGCCGGTCATCGCCATTCCCACCACGTCGGGCACCGGCAGCGAAGTATCGGTCGGCTTCGTGATCGTCATGAAGGACGGCCGCAAGCTCACCTTCGCGAGCCCGAAGATGATCCCGTGCGTGGCGATCTGCGATCCCGAACTGACCCTCGGCCTGCCGCCCGCGCTCACGGCGGCGACCGGCATGGATGCGGTGACCCACTGCATCGAGGCCATCCTGTCGCCGGTGGTGAATCCACCGGCCGAGGGGATCGGGTATGACGGGCTGCGACGGGCCTGGCGGCACATCGAGAGAGCCGTGCGCGACGGCGGCGACCGCGACGCCCGCTGGAACATGATGATGGCGTCGACCGAGGGAGCGATGGCCTTCGTGAAGGGACTTGGCGCCGTCCACTCGATGAGCCATGCCGCCGGCCGCCTGCCCGGCCTCAGGCTGCACCACGGCACGCTGAACGCCGTGATCCTGCCGACGATCCTGCGCTTCAACGCCGGCACGGCACCCGAGAAATACGAGCGTATGGCCGAAGCCATGGGCCTCCCCGCCGGCGCCGATCTGGCCGAGGCGGTGCTGGCACGCAACGCCAGCATCGGTCTGCCCGGCGGACTGCGCGCGATGGGCATCACCGAGGAGATGATCCCCGACCTCGTGCCGCACGCCGTGGCCGACCTCTCGAGCCGCACCGCCCCGAAGACCGTCGACGCCGAAGTCCTTCGCGACCTCTTCCACGCGGCGCTCTAGGCCCGACGTCTCTCAACTCCGGGTACAAGCATCATGAGAACCATGACCCTGGCCGCCGTTCAGTCGCCTTTCTTCTGGCTTGGCCTCTCGCTGCTGGCAGCCCTGGGTTTTGCCCTCGTCTCCTCCGACGGGCTGGCATGGCTCGCCCGCGAATCGGCGGCCTACCAGAGACAGATCCAGCACCAGCTCTCGACGTCGCTTCAGGATGTCGGCAGCGGAACGGGATCGACGGCAGCGCTGTGGATCCTGCTGTCTCTCTGCTTCAGCTATGGCGTCGTGCACACGCTGGGTCCGGGACATGGCAAGGCGGTGATCGTCGCCTATTTCCTGGACGGGACCGAGCCCCGGCGATGGATCGAGGGCCTCTTCGCCGGCGCCTGGATCGCCCTCACCCACACCCTGTCGGCCCTCCTCCTGGCGACCGGTCTGAAGCTCATGAGCGTCGTCGGGCTGTTCGGTGCCCTCGCACACGCGCGCCTGGTCGAGATCGCCTCCTATCTCCTGATCCTCGCCGTCGGACTATGGCGGCTGCGGGCCGGGTTACGGGGCGAGGCCGCCGCCTGCAACCACGATCACGGCGCGCATGCGCATCACCATGGGCATCACCACGGAGAAGACCATGGCACGCACGAGCATCATCACGAACATGCGCCTCACCCGCCCGGTCGGGCCGATGCGAGGTCAGCCGCATTCCTGCATCGCCGCTCCGGCCTGATGCTGCTGAGCGCCGCGGGCGCTGCGCCCTGCGCCGGCGCGCTGATCCTTGTGCTGCTGTCGCTGGCGCTCGACGTTCTCTGGGCCGGTATCGTCGGCGTGATCGCCATCGCGGCCGGCATGGCCCTGACGCTCGGCGCCATCGGCATGGCCTCCATGCTCGCCCACCGGCTCATCGTCGGCGAGGATCGGTCGGCCGCCTTCGGCCGGACGATCGCCGTCGCCTCGTCGCTGGTGGTGATCGCCACGGCAAGCGTGCTGCTGCTCGGAGCCGTCGCCCGTCAGATGGGATGGAACTGAGCAAGTTCGGCGTCAGGAGGGCAGGAGGTGTGACTCCGACTTCGTTTGTTTCGTTTACTGCGTTTGTTTCGTTTACGTGAGTGGATGACCCCTTGCCGGCGGCCTGTCAGAGGCGGGTCGGATTCGGAGCATCACCGTAGACGTCGAACGGATCGAACACTTTCACGGCCTCTTCCTGGCGTAGGGCTATCGGCCGCCCCGCCTCGCCCGGTTCCAGCGATATCGATCGGTAGAAGCAGGAGCGGTAGCCGACGTGGCAGCTCGCCCCCGAGCCGCGGACCCGAACGCGCAGCCAGACCGCATCCTGATCGTCGTCGATGCGCAGGTCGACGACCTCCTGGACGAGGCCGCTCGTCGCACCCTTCTTCCAGAGACACTGCCGGCTGCGGCTCCAGTAGTGAGCCTCTCTGGTGTCGACCGTCCGCACCAGCGCCTCGGCGTCCATCGTCGCCACCATCAGTACCTCGCCCGAGGCGGCATCGGTGGTGACGACGGGAATCAGGCCGTCACGGTCGAACTTCGGGGCGAGGACCAGGCCTTCCTCGACCTGCTCGACGGACAGTCGCCTCGCGAGACGGGCAGGCTGCGGCATCGGGACTCCTCGCATGCGGATGATCGTACGGCGACCTTGACGGAAGAGGCTGAGAAAGGCAACGTTATAACGTTCTTAATTATGGTGCGTGACGCATCCGGCGAGTCCGAAGATCATGGTTCACTCTCCTCCATCGGCACCACCCGAGACGATCATGCAAGTGGACCGGGCCCTTGAGAGTGCCCAGAAAGCCTGCGACCAGAAGGGACTTCGACTCACGCCCCTGCGGGCGGCGGTCCTGCGCATCATCGCCCGGTCGAACCGCCCCCTGGGGGCCTACGCGCTGCTCGCGCTGCTTCAGGAAGAAGTCGGCAGAAAGCACACGCCGCCGACGATCTATCGGGCACTCGACTTCCTTCTGGAGATCGGATCGATCCTGCGCGTCGAGAGCCGCAACGCCTACATCCTGCGCGATCTTCCCGATCGCCCCGGCTCTCCCGTGCTCTTTCTTTGCGACACCTGCGACAGCTCTGTGGCGATCGAAAGCCCCGATCTCGCCGACCTGATCGAAAGCAACGCGGCCACCCTCAAGTTCCATATCGCGAGGCCGGTCGTCGAGTGCAGCGGGACCTGCGACCGGTGCGCCGAGGCCACGGCCGACGCGGCAAGACGAGGTCATTCCGATGAGCGATAGGCGCGGCAATCCCGGCGGCCCGCTCGTGCCCGTGTCCCTGGTGACCGGGTTTCTCGGCAGCGGCAAGACGACGGTCCTCAACAAGCTCCTGTCCCGTGCAGCGTTCGCGCGCACCGTCGTCGTGATCAACGAATTCGGCGAGATCGGCCTCGATCACGAACTGGTCGAGAGTTCCACCGAGGACATGGTCCTGCTGAAGAGCGGATGCCTGTGCTGCACCATTCGCGGCGACCTGGTCGACACGTTGCGCGGCCTGACCGCGCGGAAGCTGAATGGCACCATCGCGCCCTTCGACCGGGTGCTGATCGAGACGACCGGGCTCGCCGATCCGGCGCCGATCCTGCACACGCTGATGTCCGATCTCGCCCTGACCTCGGCCTACCGGCTGGATGGCGTCATCACGACCGTGGATGCCGCGACCGGCGACGCCACGCTCGACCGGCAGATCGAGTCCGTGAAACAGGCAGCCGTCGCCGACCGCCTGCTGCTGACCAAGACGGACCTGGTCCCGCCGGCGCAATCGATGGCGCTGTCGCAGCGACTGCGCCGCCTGAACCCGGCGGCCCCGATCATCGTCAGTCGGCACGGTGAGGTCGATCCGGCCAGCCTCCTCGATGCCGGATTGTACAATCCCGAAACCAAGAGTCTGGACGTGCAGCGCTGGCTGAAGGCCGAAGCCTACACGTCTGGACATGAGCATGAGCATGAGCATGAGCATGAGCACGGGCACGGGCACGGGCACGACATCAACCGGCACGACGAACACATCAAGGCCGTCTGCCTGACGGTGGAAGAGCCCATTCCGGCCTCGGCCTTCGACACCTGGCTGGGCCTTCTCCTGGCGATGAAGGGCCCGGACATCCTGCGGGTGAAGGGCATCGTGAACATCGAGGGCTTCGACGGTCCCCTCGTCATCCACGGCGTTCAGCATGTCTTTCATCCGCCGCTGCAGATGAAGACATGGCCAGGCAACGACCAGCGCACGCGCGTCGTGTTCATCACCCGCGACCTCGACGAATCGGCCCTGCGCGACACGCTGAGGATGTTCACCGGCGATCCGCCACCGCCCCTTGAGTCTCAGAAAGGGACGGTCAGCGCGTGAACTCTTATCGTCCTCTCCCCCCACGCAGTGGGGGGAGAGGACTCATGAGGCGCGCTGAACGGAAGCGGTCAGACCTTCTCGAGGCCGCACCATTCGGCGATGAACAGCGCCGTCGACTGGGTGATCTTTCGGATCGATTCGAGGTTCACCCGCTCGTCGAAGCCGTGCACGTCGTCGGACTGCGGGCCGTAGACCAGCGCCGGCAGGCCGGCATAGAGGCCGAAGAAGCGGGCATCGGTGGTGCCGGTGGTCCGGCGGTCGGTCAGCTCGGCGCCGAACACCGTCTTGTGAGCCTCGGCCAGGACGTCGCGCACATGATCGTGGTCCTTGAGCACGTAGGGCTCGGCCTGGAAGCCTTCCCAACTGATGGTCGGCAGGTTGTTGCCCAGGAAGGGATCGTTGGCGGCGGCGCGGTAGATCGTGTCCTCGACCTCCTGACGGCACTCCTTCAGCGTCTGGCTCGGCAGTACGCCCACGCGCATGTCGAAGGTGCACCAGGACGGAACCGAACTCGCCCAGTCGCCGCCGGCAATCTTGCCGACGTTGAAGTTCACCGGATGGTGATGGTCGCAGAAGTGCTTGTCGTGGGCCTTCAGCGCGTTCCACTTCTTCTCGAGTTCGCGCAGCTGCTGGATAATGCGGTAGGCCGATTCGATCGCGTTCGAGCCGGCATCGGCCTTGTAGACATGCACGGGATGGCCCGTGACCTTGACCTGGAACCACATGACGCCGACCTGCGCCACCGTGAGCGTGCAGCCGGACGGTTCGGGGATCAGCGCCGCATCGGCGCGATAGCCGCGTTGCAGGCAGGCGAGAGCGCCGTTGCCCGTGCACTCCTCCTCGACCACCGACTGCTGGTAGACGTCGGCCGCCGGCATGTACCCCAGCGCCCTCAGCGCGCGCAGCGCGAAGACGTTGAGGATCAGCCCGGCCTTCATGTCGCCCGAGCCGCGACCGTACATCCAGCCATCCTTGACGTAGGCGTCGAAGGGATTGCGGGTCCACATCTCGTGCGGCCCCTCGGGCACCACGTCGATGTGACCATTGAGGATCAGGGAGCGGCCCTTGGGATTGGACGGTCGCCAGGCGCCGACCACGTTCCAGGCATCGTCATAGTCCAGCGAATGCGGCGAGTAGCCCGGCAGGTGCTTGAGGTCGTCGATCTTGACCTGCCAGCGGTCGATGCCGAGCCCGTCCTCCTTGAACAGGCGCGCCATCATGTCCTGCGCAGGCGCCTCCTGGAAGCGGGTGGAGGGAATTCGGACCAGATCGGCCAGTACGTTCGTCTGATCGTCGAAGCGGCGATCGACTTCGTCCATGATTTTGGACGTGAGCGATGAATCGAGCATGCGCGGACTTTGGCGCAGCTCCGGTACGCCGTCTATAGTTTCGGCGGAGGAAACAAAATGTACCCGGGCAAAAACGCGACGACGCAGGCGTCCCATCCTGCGGTGATCATGGCCGGCAGCGGCGAGACCGTGACCTATGGCGAACTGGAGGCGCGCAGCAACCGGCTGGCGCACCTGCTGCGCGCCCACGGCGTGAAGCGGCTCGACCACTATTCGATCTTCATGGAAAACAACGCGCGCTACGTCGAGTGCTGTACCGCCGGCGAACGCGCCGGCACCTACTACACGTGCGTGAATTCGTTCCTGACGGCCGAGGAGCTTGCCTACATCCTGAACAACAGCGCCTCGAAAGTGCTCATCACCTCGCAGGCCAAGCGGGACGTGGCCCTCGCGGCCCTGGCCCACTGTCCGGCGATCGCGCTCTGCATCGTCGTCGACGGGCCCGGTGGCGGATCGGCCGGCAGCGCGAAGATCGTCAATCTTGCGGAAGCGACGACCGGCCTGCCTGCGACGCCGATCGCCGACGAATCGCTCGGGACCGCGATGCTCTACTCGTCCGGCACCACGGGACGGCCGAAGGGGATCGTGCGGCCGCTGGCCGAACAGCCACCGTCGCAGCTCCTGCCGATCTTCTCCTTCCTGCTGAAGCTCTGGCAGTACCGCGAAGGCATGATCTACCTCTCGCCGGCGCCGCTCTACCATTCGGCACCGCAGGCGGCGGTGAACCTCACGATCCGCATGGGCGGCACCGTGATCGTGATGGAGCGCTTCGACCCCGAGCACTACCTGCAGCTCATCGAGAAGTACCGCGTCACGCACAGCCAGCTCGTGCCGACGATGTTCTCGCGGATGCTGAAGCTGCCGGAGGAGACGCGGAAGCGGTACGACCTTGGTTCGCTGGAGATCGCCATCCATGCGGCGGCGCCCTGCCCGGTGCAGGTGAAGGAACAGATGATCGCCTGGTGGGGACCGATCATCCACGAATATTACGGCGCCACCGAGGGGCTCGGCTTCACCGCTTGCAACGCCCAGGAATGGCTGGCGCACAAGGGCACGGTGGGACGCGTCCTCCTGGGCGAACTGCACGTGCTCGACGACGACATGAAGCCGCTGCCCACCGGCACGGCCGGGACCCTCTGGTTCAAGACCGCGACGCCGTTCGAGTATTTCAACGATCCCGCCAAGACACGCGAGGCGCGCTCCGAGGACGGCACGATGAGCACGGTGGGCGACGTCGGCTATGTCGATGCCGACGGCTACCTCTACCTGACCGACCGCGCGACCTTCATGATCATTTCCGGCGGCGTGAACATCTACCCGCAGGAATGCGAGAACCTGCTGATCACCCATCCCAAGGTGGCCGACGCGGCGGTGTTCGGAGTCCCCAACGCCGATCTCGGCGAGGAGGTGAAGGCGGTCGTCCAGCTCATGCCGGGCGTGCCGAAGACGGCCGCCACCGCCGAGGAGCTGATCGCCTTCTGCGGCCAGCATCTCGCCCGGCAGAAGGTGCCGCGCTCGGTCGATTTCGAGGACGAGCTGCCCCGCCTGCCGACCGGCAAACTCTACAAGCGCCTGCTGCGCGACCGTTACTGGGGCGACAAGAAGAGCCGCATCGTGTGACTCATCGGCGCGACCGGCGTTGCGAGCGTGACAGCAGGGCGGCTGGAAACAGGGCCAGAAGCGCCACCACGCCCACGACGATGAAGGTGTCGGAAAACGCCATCATCTGGGCGTTGCTGTGCAACATCGTGGCCAGATATTCGAGGGCGCCCGCCTTCTGCTGCTGGAACGGCAGGCCGCTCTTCTGCATCAGGTGTTCGACCTGGGTCAGCATGCGGTCGGTCGTGCGATTGCCCCAGTCCTGGGTCGCCGTCAGCGCATCGGCATGGAAGCGGGTGCGGATCTCGAAGAACGCGACCATCAGGTTGATGCCGAAGGCGCCGCCCAGCTGGCGCATGAAGTTGGCGATGCCCGAACCCTGGCGGACCTTGTCGGCCGGCAGCGCCTTCAGCGACGAGGCATTGAGGCTGGGATTGATGAAGCCCAGCCCCAGCCGGGACAGCATGACCATGCAGACCAGCGTCCAGAAGGTGGTGTCGATATCGGCGGTCGTCATCCAGGCGAAGCCGGCGGCGAACAGCACCAGTCCGCCGATGATCATGGTCGAGGCCGGCATTGCGTCCGACAGCCGCCCGGCCAGCGGGAAGATGAAGGCCAGCATGATGCCGGCCGGCATCATCATCAGCCCGGCCACCAGCGGCGTGAAGCCGATAATGGTCTGCACGAACACCGGAATGATGTAGGTCGAGCCCATCATGCCGGCGCCGAAGATGAAGGCGATGAGGGCGGCGGCGGCGAACTCGACATTGCCGAAGATGCGCACGTCGAGCAGCGCCCGCGGCGTATAGAGCTCCCAGCAGACGAAGGCGACCGTGGCCACGGCGCCGAGCACCAGCCGGAACACGATGGCGTCGGAACTCCAGCCCTCGCGCTGGCCGTCGGCGATGCCGGTCATCAGCCCCAGCAACGCCGTGCAGAGAAGCGCAAAGCCCAGCCAGTCGAACGGCGGGATGACCTTCGGGATCGGCCGGGTCGGCATGAACACCATGCCGAGGACCGCCGCGACGACGCAGAACGGCAATGAGATGAAGAAGACGTAGCGCCACGAGAAGTACTCGATCATCAGGCCGCCCAGGGTCGGCCCGATCGCCGGCGCGAAGACGACGCCGAGACCGAACACGCCCATCGCCATGCCGCGGCGCTCCGGCGGGAAGACGGTGAAGATGGTGGCCATGACCAGCGGCTGGGCGACGCCGGCGCTGAAGCCCTGCAGCACGCGGGCGAAGATCAGCGCGTCCTCGGTCGGCGCCGAGCCACCCATCAGCGCGCCCACCGAGAAGAAGAACAGCGCGCCCACGAACGTGCGGCGCTCTCCCAGGATGCCGCTCAGCCAGGCGTTGATCAGCATGCCCGCCGTCATCGTCGCCATGTAGGCCGACGACATCCACTGCGCCTTGTCCTGGCCGATGCCGAAGGCGCCCATCACGTCGGGCACCGCCACGTTCACCGTGGTCATGGCCAGCACCATCGACACCACGCCCATCATGCCGGTGACGGTGACCAGCCAGCGATAGGAAGGCCCGTAGCGCTCCGTGAGCGCCGCCGCCGTCTGCAGGGGAACGGCTGCCGCCGTCATGATGCGGCTACAGCATTGGTATTGCCCATGCTTCGAGACGCTCGCTCTGCTCGCTCCTCAGCATGAGGTCGTTTTGGTTCCAACATCGCAAACCTCATCCTGAGGAGGCCGCGGCGCGGCCGTCTCGAAGGATGGGCAACGGCATGATCGCCTGCTCCCGCCTACCGAATGTCAATTTCGACTTCGACCATCATGCCGGGCGTCAGCGGCTTCGGCATCTGGACGATGTCGATCTTCACCGGCACGCGCTGCGTGATCTTGGTGAAGTTGCCCGACGGGTTGGGTGTCGGCAGGAGCGCGAAGCGCGCCGTGGTGGCGCTGCCGATGCGAGCGACCTTGCCCACGAAAGTGTCGTTGGGATAGGCGTCGACCGAGACGCGCACGGTCTGGCCGATCTTGAGCTTGCCGACCTGCGTCTCCTTGATGTTGGCCTCGACCCAGACCTCGTCGGGATTGTGCAGCAGCAGGATGCGCTGGCCTGCCGCCACGTATTCGCCCGGCAAGGTGAAGGTGCGGTCGATGACGGCCGGGATCGGGCTCTTGATCGTGCGGTCCTCGACATCGACCTGCTGCTGGCGCATCTGCGCCGCCAGCACGGCGACCTGGTGGGTCAGCGCCTCGATCTGGGCATCGATCACGCCCAGCCGGTCGTGGCCGACCTTCGCCTCGCCGAGGCTGCCCTCCGCCTGCTCGTGTTCGGCCTGGAGCTGCAGGATCTGGATCTCGAGCTTCGTGACCGCCGCCTGCGCCATCTGGAGCTGCCGCTCGTTGATCACCTTGCTGGCGAACAGCGTCCGGCTGCGGTCGAGTTCCAGCCTGGCGAAGTCGAGGTCGGCATTCAGGGCGGCCAGTGCCTTCTCGCGGACCGTGATGGTCGAGGTGCGCGTGCGCATTGCGGCATCGGCCTGGTTCTGGTCGAGCTTGCGCTCGGCCCGCAGCCTTGCCCGCTCGACCCGCACGCCTTCGATCTGCGCCCGCAAGCCGTCGACCCGCAGCTTGGCCGCGCGGTCGTCGATCTTCACCAGGGTCTGGCCCGCCTCGACGCGCTGGCCCTCGCGCACCGCGAGGTCGACGATCCAGCCCTCGGCGCGGCTCGACACCGTCACGATGTCGGCGGTTACGCGCGCATCGTATTCATAGACATGGGTGAGACGCAGATGGATTTCGCGGCCGCCATAGGCGACCGCCGCGAGCAGCAGGAGGCCAATCACGATCGAGCGCGGCCGCATCAGGACGCGCATGATGCCGGACGTCCGGCCCACGCGCGCCGGAAGCGCTACGCCGACAGCCGGCGATACAGGCGATGTCTTGAGGGCGGGCGGCGGCACCGACTGATCCACGACCTATCCTGCCGCTCTCAACCGGGGTTTCGCGCTGTTGTCATGAAAAAAGAATAAGGCCGAAACAATCGGCGGGCCAACGATCTTCGCGCGAAAGCATCGATTTGCAGCAACGCATGCCTTGCATGGCGCGGAGCCAGTTCCGCATGCGGGCTCGCCGCTCTTGCCAAAGCTGGCGACCGGGTCGACGCTCGCGGCGCACGCCCGTCGGACACCGCTCGCAGAGCAAAAATTCAACCCAGGAGCCGTCGCATGCCCGATGCTTCCCACGCGCCCGCGCCTCGCCCGCTCGATGTCGCCCCCCTCGATGTCGCGATCGTCGGCGGCGGACTGGCCGGCCTCTATGCCATCCATCGCCTGCGCAAGCTCGGCCTCAAGGTGCGTGCCTATGAGGCGGGCTCCGGCATCGGCGGCACTTGGTTCTGGAACCGCTATCCCGGCGCGCGCTGCGACGTCGAGAGTCTCGAATACTCCTACAGCTTTTCAGACGAGCTGCAGCAGGAGTGGAAGTGGCCGGAACGCTACGGCACGCAGCCCGAGATCCTGAAGTACATCAACCATGTCGCCGACCGCTTCGACCTGCGCCGGGACGTGCAGCTCGACACCCGCATCAAGTCGGCGCTGTTCGACAGCAAGGCCAACGAATGGACGCTGCGCTCCGACAAGGGCGAGGAGATCCGCGCGCGCTATTGCATCATGGCATCGGGCAATCTCTCGACGCCGCGCGTGCCCGACTTCAAGGGCATCGGAAGCTTCAGGGGCAAGTGGTACCATTCGGGCCTGTGGCCGCATGAGGGCGTCGACTTCACCGGGCTGCGGGTCGGTGTCATCGGCACCGGCTCCTCGGGCGTCCAGATGATTCCCCTGATCGCGCAGCAGGCCAAACACCTGCATGTCTTCCAGCGCACCGCCAACTTCAGCCTGCCGGCGCGCAACGCGCCGATGGAGGAAGAGCGCGAGAGCCGCCACAAGGCCGAGTATCCGGCCCGCCGCCGCGCCGCCTACGACACGCCCTTCGCGATCGGCGGCTATCCGCGGCCGACCAAGTCGGCGCTTGAGGTCACCGAGGAGGAGCGCAACGCCGCCTACGAGGCCAAATGGCAGGAAGGCGGCAGCATCAGCTACCTCTATACCTATACCGACCTGCTGGTGAACAAGGAGGCCAACGACACAGCCTCGGAGTTCGCCCGCAACAAGATCCGCGGCATCGTGAAGGACAAGGCGACGGCCGAGCTGCTGGCGCCCAAGGATCATCCGATCGGCACCAAGCGTCTCTGCCTCGATACGAACTATTACGAGACCTACAATCGCGACAACGTCGTGCTGGTCGACGTGCGCTCCGATCCGATCCAGGAGATCACCGAGAAGGGCGTGCGCACGAGTAGCCGCGAATACGAGCTCGACGCCATCGTCTTCGCCACCGGCTTCGACGCCATGACCGGCGCGCTGCGCGAGATCGATATCCGCACCAGCGACGGCGCGGTGCTGGCCGACCATTGGGAGGGCGGGCCCCTCACCTATCTCGGCCTGATGGTCTCGGGCTTCCCCAACATGTTCGTCGTCACCGGCCCCGGCAGCCCCGGCGTCAAGACGCAGATGATCGCCTCGATCGAGCAGCACGTGGACTGGATCGCCGATGCGCTCGGCCATCTCGGCAAGCACCAGCTCGACCGCATCGAGCCGTCGCCGCAGGCCGAAGCCGACTGGGTCGGGCACGTCAATGCGGTGGCCGACAGCACCCTCTATCCATTGGCCAACTCCTGGTACGTCGGCGCCAACATTCCGGGGAAGCCGCGCGTGTTCATGCCCTATGTCGGCGGCTTCGACCGTTACAAGAAACGCTGCGACGAGATCACCGCCGGCGGCTACGAAGGCTTCACGCTCAGCCGCCACAAAGTCGTGGCGTGAGCGCGTCCTTCGTCCACCACCGCATCGACGCCGCGCCGCGCCGATGGCAGGCCGTTGCCGACCGGCTGGCGGCCGACGGCGCTCGACGCATTGGCGAGGCCGGCGGCCAGCTCTACGGCGCCTGGCGCAGCCAGATCGGCCGGCCGCGGGACGAGGTGCAGGCGATCAGCGTGTGGCCGCACGGGACGACGGCGGCGGCGGCCGAACGCGCGCTGCTGGCGACGTCCGACGACATCCGCGCCGTGACCAGCGAGGTGGTGACGCCGACGCTACGCCCCACCGACACGGTGCCGCCGAGCCGACAAGGCAACTACGCCTTCCGCTGGTTCGCCGTGCCGGCGCCGAACTGGCCGGAGTTCCTCGATCTCTGCGCCGCCGCCTGGCCCGGCTTCGAGGGCGCCTACGATTCGCAGGTGATCGGCCTCTGGCAGGCGACCGGCGACCGCACCGGCACGAGCCCGGACGAGGTGACGGGCGCCGGGCTGCACGGGGGCGTGCGCAGCCTGCTGCTGACCCGCCGGCCCAACCTCGCGATGTGGGAGCGCTCCAAGCTGCCCGAAGGCGAGGCCGAGGCGGCGGTCCGCGACAAGCTCAGCCGCCGCTACGACCTCTGCGACTGGACCGTGGTGTCCACCGCGACGCTTCTGACCGCCGTCGATCGCGCCGATACGGCGCGCTGGACCTGAGGGGCCGCCGGACCTGAACGGCCGCTGGACTCAAGCGGCCCTGACGCCTATCTCGACGCCGCCATGCCGACGCTGCGTTCCCTGGAAGCTCTCGAGAGCGAGGGCCTCCTGTCGCCCGATCCGCGGCTGCAGGACGCCGCGCAGGCGATGGCGATCGCCGTCACGCCGGAGATGATCGCCCTGATCGACCGCTCGCGCCTGGCCGACGATCCGATCGCCCGGCAGTTCGTGCCGAGCGGCGCCGAGGCCGAGGTCGCGCCCGAGGAACTGGCCGATCCGATCGGCGACGAGGCGCGCTCGCCCGTGAAGGGCATCGTCCATCGATATCCCGACCGCGTGCTGCTGAAGCCGCTCCATGTCTGTCCGGTCTATTGCCGTTTCTGCTTCCGTCGCGAGAAGGTGGGCCCGGGCGGCGAGGCGCTGTCGGCCGACGAGCTGGCGGCGGCGCTGGCCTATATCCGCAGCCGGCCTGAGATCTGGGAAGTGATCCTGACCGGCGGCGATCCGCTGATGCTGGCGCCCCGCCGTCTGGCCGAACTGATGGCGGCGCTCGATGCCATCCCGCACGTGGCGATCGTGCGCCTGCACAGCCGCGTGCCGATCGTCGATCCCGAGCGGGTCACCGACGAGCTGGTGCGGGCTCTCAAGCCCGGCCGGGTCGCCGTCTGGCTGGCCGTTCACTGCAATCACGCCCGCGAACTTGCCCCCTCGACCCGCGCCGCCCTCGCCCGGCTGGCCGATGCCGGCCTGCCGCTGATGGGCCAGACCGTCCTGCTGAAGGGAGTGAACGACACCGTCGAGACCCTGGAGCAGCTCATGCGCGCGCTCGTGGCCGCCCGGGTGAAGCCCTACTACCTGCATCACCCGGACCTGGTGCGCGGCACCGGGCACTTCAGGGTGTCGATCGCGGAGGGGCAGGCGCTGATGAAGGCGCTGCGCGGCCGACTCTCCGGGCTCGCCCAGCCGACCTACGTGCTGGACGTACCCGGCGGTCACGGAAAGGTCCCCGTCGGACCCTCCTATCTGGCCGACGATCCCGGCGCCCTGACGGTCGAGGACGTGTTCGGCGGGCAGCACCGCTACCCGTCCGACTGACCCTCCAGCCATTAGAATTTTTCGGGAGCGCCCTAGCGGCGGCCGCTCGCGGTGAGGGCTGGACGCACCGTCCGCGCCTGCGGCGCGGCCAGCTCCTCGACCAGCCATTCCTCGAAGGCCTTGGTCTTGGGACGGCTGACCGATGCGGGCGGGCAGACGAACCACCACGCCTTGCCGCTGTCGACGATCTGCTCGAACGGCTGGAACAGCCGCCCGACCGACAGCTCCTCGCGAAAGAGTTGCGGCGGACCCACGGCCACACCCGCGCCCTCCATCGCCGCCTCGACCGCGATCATCGTCGAATCGAACGTGAGCACGCGCTTGGGCTTGAAGTCGCCGAGGCCGACGGCGCGCAGCCAGATCGGCCATTCGGGATCGTGCGTCATGTCGATGAAGGGCACGCGCTTCAGATCGTCGAGCGTCTTCAGCTTGTCATGGTAGCGCTTGCCGCAGAGCGGGGTCAGCACGTCGCTGAACAGCCTCGTTGCATGCAGTTCGGGCTCCGGCTGCACGGTGAACCGGATCGCACAGTCGACATCCTCGCGCGCGAAGTCGACGCGCTTCTGGCTCGTCGTCATGCGCACCTCGATCTCGGGATGCTTGGCCTGGAAGCGATGCAGGCGCGGCACCAGCCAGCCCAGTGCGAAGGTCGTGACGAGGCTGACGTTCAGCGTGCCGGAGTTGGCCTTGCGGCCGACCCGCTCCAGCGCGTTGGTCATGCGGTCGAACGCGTCGCGCAGATCGGGCAGCAGCGCCTCGCCCTCGCTGGTGATCTCGAGGCCGCGCGGACGGCGCACGAACAGCGCGACGCCGAGCCTCTCCTCGAGTGCCTTCACCTGATGGCTGACGGCCGCCTGGGTGACGTGAAGCTCCTCGGCGGCGTGCGTGAAACTGGCGTGACGGGCAGCGGCCTCGAAGGCACGCAAGGCATTGAGCGGTAGTTGCGAACGGCTCATCTAGGACACCCGATCATAGAAATTCTATGCCTCCCCCCAGCTTTCATCCTTTGCAAGTATCCACAGGATACAGCAAATACAGCGCAGAAACGAGGCGCAACTGCCGATCCCCGGCCTCATCGCCTCAAGCGGAGCTAAGTCATGTCGATCGTATCCAGCGTGCGGGCCTCCCGCGCGGATGTCCCCTCCTTCTCGTTCGGCCGCGCCGTCGCGCTGCTGGCGGGCACGGTTGTGGTCGGGATCGAGAAAGTCATGACCCGAGCCGAACTCTCCCGTTCGCGAAATCAGCTGGCCCAGCTGGACGAGCGACTGCTGCGAGATATCGGCATCGACCGGGCCACCGCCCGGTTCGAGGCCACCAGGCCTTTCTGGTCCTAGACCGGAATTGCCGGCGGGCGCCGGATAGAGCAAGTTCGGGTCGTGGTGCTTTGATGGCGCCATGACCCAACATTCTCTCGCCTTCCCCGCCGTGGCCCTCGTCACCTCTCTCCTTCCCGATCCGGAAACCTGCTGGGACGCCGTCCAGCGGCGTGACCGCGTCTACAACGGCAGGTTCTGGTTCTCGGTCAAGACGACCGGGGTCTATTGCCTGCCGTCGTGCGCGGCCCGTCCGCCCCTGCGGCGCAACGTCGACTTCCACGCCTCGCCCGAGGCGGCGGAGGCGGCGGGTTTCCGTGCGTGCAAGCGCTGCAAGCCGCGCGACTGGGTCTTGGGGAAGGGGACCGATCTCGGCCTCAGCCGGCCGGTGGCGCGCGCCTGCGCGCTGTTCGAGGCCGCCGATGCCGACACCCCGCCCTCGCTGGCCGAGGTAGCGCGCCAGGTCGGCCTGTCGAGCGGCGCGCTGGGCAAGCGTTTCCTCGCCGAACTGGGCGTCAATCCGCGCGACTGGCTGATCGCGCGCAAGCGCGAGCGCTTCCGCAACGCCCTGCGCGGCGGCGCCAGCGTGGCCGACGCGCTCTATGGCGCGGGCTACGGCTCGCCCAGCCGCGTCTACGAGAACAGCGACAAGGCGCTCGGCATGACGCCCGCGACCTACGCGCGGGGCGGCGCCGGCGCCCATATCGACTACACGATGGCCGACTCCGAGTATGGCCGCGTGCTGGTGGCCGCGACGCAGAAGGGCATCGCTGCCGTGTTCCTGGGCGACGACGACCGTTCGCTGGAGAAGAGCCTGAAGCAGGACTTTCCCGCCGCCGTGCTCCAGCGCAACGACGCCGGCCTGGGCCCGCGCGTGAAAGCCGTGCTGTCGCGGCTCTACGGCCGCAAGCCGACGGCGCTGGATGCACCCGACGTGCCGCTCGACATCGTCGGCACCGCCTTCCAGTGGAAGGTCTGGAAGGCGCTGACCGAGATCCCGGCCGGCGAGACCCGCACCTATGGCGAGATCGCCCGCAGCATCGGCGAGCCCAAGGCGGCGCGGGCCGTCGGACGCGCCTGTGCCACCAACCAGGCCGCCCTGGTCATCCCCTGCCATCGCGCCGTGGGATCGAGCGGCGCGCTGACCGGCTATCGCTGGGGCGTGGCGCGCAAGGAACGGCTGCTGGCCGAGGAGCGCCGGCGCAGCAGCAGGTAGAAGGCGCCCGAGCCGCCATGATGTGCGTGGGCGGCGCGGACCGCCCTCACCCGGTCGCGATTGTCGCCGCGATTGAGCCAGCCCACGAACTCGCCGCGGATGCGACCGTCGATGGTGCGGCCGCCCTCTTCGCGCAGGCCCTTGCCGGTCACCACCAGCACCACGCGCATGTCCTGCGCCGATACCCTTGCCAGGAAGGCCGTCACGGCCCGCTCCGCCGCCGCCAGCGTCATGCCGTGCAGGTCGATCGTCGCCTCGGGTACCAGCTTGCGCCGCGACAGGGCGCGCGAAACGTCGCGGTCGAACTGGCGGTCGTCGGGCGACAGGTCGGGAACGCCGGGCCTGGCGGGCAGCGACCGTGGTCTCGGGACAGGAATAGGGGGCGGCACCGTCGCCGGCTTGCCCAAGACCGGCTTGCCGGCGGCCTTTGCCCCTCCCCTGGCTTCGACCGCCGGAACGCGTGCGGCGGCGGCCCGCTTTCGCTTGAGCGGCTTCACGCCGGCCATCGCCGCGGCGAACAATTCGACGTCCTTCACCATGCCATTTCGTCTAGCCTTGGCCGTGAGGCGGGTCTACACAGCCCGCCATGGCCATCGCGCCCCCCCTTCGGCCCAACGGCCCGCCCCAGCCCGATCCCGACCTCCAGACCGGCCTGCAGTATCTGCGCGCGGGCTGGTACGACCGCGCCGAGCCGCTGTTCAAGAGCGCGCGCGTCCGATACGGCGACCGACCGGACATTCTCCACTATCTCGCCGTCTGCCTGTCGCAGCGCGGGGCCGTGAAGGAAGCCGAGGGCCTGTGGCGCAAGGCCGTGGCGAAGGATCCGAACGAGCCGATGCTGCTCTACAATCTCGGCCTCGCCGCCCGGCGCCTCGGCAATCTCGACGAGGCCGCCCGCCGTTTCCGCGACACGATCCGCCAGGCCCCCACCCATGTCGAGGCCCGCCTGGCGCTCGCTTCGGTCCATATGGACACCGGGCGCTTCGCCGCCGCCGAACGCGAATTGTCGGAATTCGTGGCCAACATCGACCGCGCAATCCATGACCATGGCACGGAGGCGCTGAAGCCCCTGCAGGCCCGCGCCCGCAACATGCTGGGCTATGCCCTCTATCGACTGGGCCGGCACGACGCGGCGATCGAAGTGTTCGACATGGCCCTGCAGGATGCCGGCGACAATGCCGAGCGCCGCGGCCAAATCATGGGCGACCGCGCACTCTCCCTGGCCGCTCTCGGCCACTACGACGAAGCCATTGCCGAGGCCGGCCGGGCGCTCGAACTGGCACCGACCAGCGCCACGTTGAACCATGCGCTGGGCTACGTGCTCTATTTCAGCGGCCGACCGAGCGACGCCATCCCGATGATCGAGAAGGCGCTCGAGCTCGATCCGGCCTTCGGCCAGGGATATGCCACCCTGGCCCTGGCCCGGGCGGCAGCGGGCCAGACCGAACAGGCCGCCGGCATCCTCGAGAAACTCCTGGAACGCAATCCGTTCGACCAGGACGCGATCCTCCAGCTGTCCAACCTGCATCTGCAGGCCGGGCGCTTCGACGAGGCCACCCGGATCCTGGAACCGTACCTGAAGGCCGTGTCCGGTGATGCCCGGGCGATGAACAACCAGGGGCTGGCGCTGCTCGGCCTCAAGCGCTTCGACGATGCGCGGCGGATCCTGAAGAAGGCCGCCAAGGTTTCCCCCGACGAGCCCTTCGTGCAGACGAACTTCGGCCGCGCCCTGATGGGCCTGGGCCGGGCCGCCGAAGCACGCCCGCACCATGAGCAGGCGTTGCGTGCCCTGCCGGACGATTCGCGGCTGCTGGCGCACTACGGCATCTGCCTCGCGGCGCTGGGCGAGCTGGACAGGGCGCGCGAGACCCTCGACGCCGCCCTGGCCGCCGATCCGAACAACGAGGAAGCCCTGCTCGCGCGCGCCGGTCTCGACGCATGAGCAGCGGCGCCGATCGTCTGGCCGAGGTCAAGGGCCACATCGCCGAGGCCGCGCTCGCTTCGGGTCGTTCGCCGTCCGACGTCACCCTGGTCGCCGTCTCTAAGACCCATGGCGCCGACCGCGTTCGCGAACTGCTGGAAGTCGGCCACCGCGTGTTCGGCGAGAACCGCGTGCAGGAAGCCGAGGGCAAGTTCCCGGAGCTCAAGGCGGCCTGGCCCGATCTCGAACTGCACCTGATCGGCCCGCTGCAGACCAACAAGGCGCGCGACGCCGTCGCCCTGTTCGACGTCATCCAGTCGGTCGACCGCGAGCGGCTGGCCGCGGCCCTGGTCAAGGAGATGGAGAAGCTCGGCCGTCGCCCGGCCTGCTACATCCAGGTCAACACCGGCGAGGAACCGCAGAAGGCCGGCATCCTGCCCAAGGACGTCGACGCCTTCGTGGCCCTCTGCCGCGACCAGTACAGACTGCCGATCGTCGGCCTGATGTGCATCCCGCCGGTCGACGAGGAGCCGGCGCTGCATTTCGCGCTGCTGGCCAAGATGGCGGCCCGCAACGGCCTGGCCATGCTCAGCATGGGCATGAGCGCCGACTACGAGACCGCGGTCCGCATGGGCGCCACCCATGTCCGCGTCGGCAGCGCCCTGTTCGGATCCCGCCCGCCGCTTCACCCCGCGCCCTAGCGCCGGATCGAGCCCCGAATCAGGGCGCGATCTTCAAGTCGAGAATCAGCGGATGGTGGTCGCTGCCGATGTCCGGCCCGACACGGCGACTGACGATCCCGATCCCGGAGCTCACGAGGGCGTGGTCGATTGGCAAACCGATCCCGGTATTGGCCAGCCGCCAGGTCGCGATCGACGGTGTGGTGCGCGGCCGCTCGGCCGGCAGGATGGCCGTGTCCCATAATCCGCTTTGCGTCGTCAGCCAGTCGAAGGCCGGCGAAAACGGCGTGAGGTTGAGGTCGCCCACGAGGACGACGCGCTCGCCCTCGTCGACATGCCGGCGCGCCACGGCAGCGGCATGGGCGAGTTGGCGGTCGCGGGCGGCGGTCCAAGACGGCCCGGGCCGCCAGGCATGCAGGCCGAGCAGCGTGAGACAACCCGATTCGGCCGGGCACAGCCGCGCCACCATCAACGGCGCGTAGTCGCCCATGGTCAGATCGAATTTCAGCCATTCGGGTGGCTGCGTCGCGAGCAGCGTTATTCCGAACGCGTTGGCGCGGGGCGGTTCCGACTGGAAGGGCAGCAAGCGCGCCACGTCGCGCAGGACGGCATCGTGAACCGGGTCGAGCTCCGTCAGCACCATGATATCGGGCTTCTCCGTCTCGATCAGACGCCGCAGGGCGTCGAGATCGGTGTTCCGATGATGCAGGTTGGCCCAGATGAGGCGGACCATGGGGCCGCTCTGAGGCTGGAGATCGGTCGGCGGCAGGTGGAGGTGCGGCCATACGACCGAAAAACTGGCAGCGGCGACCAGGGACGCCAGCCCGGCGGTGGGCCACTGGCGGAGACCGAGCGCCAGCAGGGCCAGCGCCGCACCGCCCAGGAGGAAATAGACATGGAAATGACTGAGCAGCTCGAAGGCCCAGTGCCATGCCGCCAGCCACGATAGAGCCGCCACCAGGGCAAGACCGATGACGAGCATGGTCAGCGCCGGTCGCAGGACGTTTAATGCGCGCTGTTGCCCCCTCATTGACTGCACTGTACATGGCCGCCGCGCATGCCTGAACTTCCTGAAGTAGAGACCGTCCGGCGCGGGCTGATGCCGCGACTGGTCGGCCGGCGGATCGTGCGGCTGCAGCAGCGTCGGGCGGACCTGCGGGTGCCGCTGCCGGCGAGATTCGCCGCCCGGGTCGAGGGCCGCACGGTCACGGCCATCGACCGGCGGGCGAAGTACCTGCTGATCCGGCTCGACGACGGCCAGACCCTCATCGTCCATCTCGGCATGTCGGGCCGCATGACCCTGCACGATGCCGAGAGCGCCGCCAGCCATCCGCTCGGCCGGCACGACCATGTCGTGTTCGACATGGACGATGGCTGGCAGGTCCGCTTCAACGACGCCCGCCGCTTCGGACTGATGGTTCTGGAGGCGAACGAGGCGGTGGCCGGCCACAAGTTCTTCAAGAGCCTGGGCCCGGAGCCACTCGACGACGCCTTCACCGGCGATGTGCTGGCCGCCCGTCTGGCCGGCCGCCGGACGCCGATCAAGGCGGCGCTGCTCGACCAGAAGACCCTGGTGGGCGTGGGCAACATCTATGCGTGCGAGGCGCTGTTCCTGGCCGGCCTCTCGCCGCGCCGCTCCGCCCACACCGTGAAGGGGGAGCGTGCGGACCGCTTGGTCGATGCGATCAAGCTCGTGCTCAACCGTTCGATAGAGGACGGCGGCTCGACCTTGCGCGACCATGTTCAGCCCGGCGGCGAACTCGGCTATTTCCAGACGCGCTTCAACGTCTACGACCGGGCCGGCATCGCCTGCCCGACCCGCGACTGCGGCCAGACGGTTCGCCGGCTCGTGCAGGCCGGCAGATCCACATTCTACTGCGCCCGCTGCCAGCGCTGAGACAAGCTTCGAGGAGGAAAGAGCAATGACCACGGCATACGAAAACATCCAGACCGAAACCAAGGGCCGGGTCGGGATCATCCGGCTGAACCGCCCGAAGGCGCTGAACGCGCTCTGCGCCGATCTGGTGCGCGAGCTCGGCCACGCGCTCGATGCGTTCGAGGCGGATCCCGGCATCGGTTGCATGGTCCTCACGGGAAGCGACAAGGCGTTCGCGGCTGGCGCCGACATCAAGGAGATGAAGGAGAAGACCTACCAGGACGTCTTCCTGCAGGACTTCATCACCGTCGGCTGGGAGAAGGTGAGCCAGGTGCGCAAGCCGATCGTCGCCGCCGTCGCCGGATACGCCCTGGGCGGCGGCTGCGAGATGGCCATGATGTGCGACTTCATCATCGCTGCGGACAACGCCAAGTTCGGCCAGCCCGAGATCACGCTCGGCACCATTCCCGGGGCAGGCGGCACCCAGCGCCTGCCGCGCTTCGTCGGCAAGTCGAAGGCCATGGACATGGTCCTGACCGGCCGCATGATGGACGCGGCCGAGGCCGAGCGCTGCGGCCTGGTCAGCCGGGTCGTGCCCCTGGCCCAGCTGATGGACGATGCAATCGCCACCGCCGAGAAGATCGCCGGCATGTCCCTGCCCGCCACGATGGTCGCCAAGGAAGCCGTCAACCGCGCCTTTGAAACCACTCTGTCGGAGGGCATTCGCTTCGAGCGCCGGACCTTTCACGCAACTTTTGCCTTCGACGACCGGGCCGAAGGCATGGCGGCCTTCGCCGAGAAGCGGAAGCCGGGCTGGAAACATCGCTGATTCGGCGATTTTGGCGCGCTTGACCGGCCCGGATACGGCCCGTATAAGCGCCCCCTTCGAATAACGAGGACTAACATGGCTAATCATAAGTCGGCCGAGAAGCGCGCCCGCCAGACCGAGCGCCGCACTGCCGTGAATACGGCCCGCCGCAGCCGCGTCCGGGGATCGGTGAAGAAGGTCGAAGAGGCGATTGCGTCCGGCGACAAGACGGCCGCCCGTGAGGCGCTGCGTCTGGCGCAGCCGGAGATCCAGCGGGGCGCCACCAAGCGCATCGTGACGAAGAACGCCGCCTCGCGCCGCGTGTCGCGTCTGTCGGCCCGCATCAAGGCGATGGCCTGACACTTCCCGCATCCTCGCTTCAGACTTTGTGAACGCCGCTCCCTCCGAGCGGCGTTTTCTTTTGCGCCGATGACGGTGCGAATGACGGTGCGAAAAAAATTGTCGGCGCTTTTCTCCAATGATCGTTTGGTGGTCGATTGGCCGACTGACATACGATTCGAATTTATCGAACGATGTGCACTGAAGAGCGCTAGATGTTGAGCGACGCAACGCGACGCGTGAGTCGCAAAATCGACTCGAACAGCTTGTCAATCGAGTCACACCACGAAGTGGCTGAATAGCGTGTGGTGTTGGGCAGGTGAATCGTTTGCGCGCTTCGGAGAGTCTGGATAAGACTCTGGCCATCGCGACGGGGCGTGGGGCGCTTGGATCGCGAGCCTGATGGAGAAGAGGGGATTCCTCTCCATCGCAACGACGAACGAGGGAGACAGGTACACAACGCTTCGCAAGTTCGACGATCGATAAGAAGATGAAGCGTCCCATAAGCGACGCTCGTTCAAACATCCCTCGTTCCCTCTTGCCGTGTTGTGTGTCGTCTTCGTTCTCTGGCTCGCAAAACAACGCCTCGCTTCGACGAATGAAAGCGGGGGCCATGTCGAAAGACAACAAGATCACAGACACATTCGAAGTGTCCCCCGCAGCCGGCTACGCCGGTGATGTGACTCCGGCAGCTGCCTGGAAAATTCTCGGTGAACGGAAGGACGCGATCCTGATCGACGTACGCACGCGCGCCGAGTGGAACTATGTGGGCGTGCCCGATCTCGCCAGCCTCGACAAGAAGCCGGGCCTGGTCGAATGGCAGCTCTTTCCGAGCATGCAGGTCAATCCTGATTTCGTCGGCGCGCTTTCGGAGGCGCTGGCGGACAAGACGACCCCGCTGCTCTTTCTGTGTCGAAGTGGGGTGAGATCGGTCGCGGCGGCGAAAGCCATGTCCGCGGCCGGATACAGTACGTGTCTCAATGTGGCAGACGGCTTCGAGGGGCCTCTCGATGCGCAGGGCAAGCGCGGTGCAACGAGGGGATGGAAGGCAGCAGGGCTTCCGTGGAGACAGACGTGAATCGCATTCAATCGCCGATCCAAGGCAACAACAACGCAGTATTCGAGACCAACATCGTGGCGGGGGCAGGTATGGAAGAAGGGGCGGGCCGAAAAGAGCTCGAAGCGCAGTGGGCGCGCGTCTGTGATCGGCTTCGCAAGGAAATCGGGGACAAGGCCTTCAAGACGTGGTTCGGGGAGGTCGAGCTGGGTGAGTTGAAGGACGGCAAGCTGCGCCTCTACGCCCCGACCCGCTTCGTGCGCGACTGGGTGGGCCGCCATTACGGCGACCGCGTGGTCGCCTACTGGCAGTCGGTGATGCCCGAGGTGAAGAGCGTCGAGGTGAATCTCGTGCCGCCGCCGGCACCGCGCCGTCCGAACGAGATCATCGCGATGCCGCCGGTGCCCTCGTCGCAGAGCTATCAGCCGCCGATGCCGCGCATGGGCCCGTCGATCGGCCGGGGCGCCGACGAACTCTCGCAGGCTCCGGAAGGCCGCTACACCTTCGCCAACTTCGTGGTCGGCAAGCCCAACGAGTTCGCCTATGCGGCGGCGCGCAACATTTCCGAACAGGACATGCCGCTCCCCGAGCGCAACCCGCTCTACATTTTCGGCGGCGTCGGGCTCGGCAAGACCCATCTGATGCATGCGATCTGGCATGTCATCCGCGAGCGCGATCCCAAGACCCGCGTTCTCTACCTGACGGCCGAGAGCTTCGTGAACCGCTTCATCCAGGCGCTGCGCACCAAGAACACCGGCCAGTTCAAGGAGCTGTTCCGCAACGTCGACGTGCTGATGGTCGACGACGTGCAGTTCATCTGCGGCAAGGAGGCCAGCCAGGACGAGTTCTTCTTCACGTTCAACTCTCTGGTGGAGCAGAACAAGCAGATCATCCTGTCGTCGGAGAAGCCGCCGAGCGAGCTGCAGGACATCGAGGAGCGCATGCGTTCGCGCCTCGGCAGCGGCCTCGTGGCCGACATCCACTCCTCGACCTACGAGCTGCGCCTGTCGATCCTGCAGACCAAGGCCGAGAATGCCCGCGTGCCGGTGCCGGCCAACGTGCTCGAGTTCCTCGCGCACAAGATCAGCACCAACATCCGCGAGCTCGAGGGCGCGCTGAACCGCGTCGTCGCGCACGGCCAGCTGATCGGCCGCGAGATCACCGTCGAGATGGCGCAGGACGTGCTGCACGACCTGCTGCGCCAGGCCGACCGCAAGGTGACGGTCGACGAGATCCAGCAGCGGGTCGCCACGCACTACAACATCAAGCTCGCCGAGATGAGTTCGCCCCGGCGGGCCCGCTCGGTCGCCCGGCCGCGCCAGGTGGCGATGTACCTGGCCAAGCAGCTCACGACGCTGAGCCTGCCGCAGATCGGCAAGCGTTTCGGCAACCGCGACCACACCACGGTCATGCATGCCGTGCGCAAAATCGAGGAACTCAAGGTCTCCGACCTGTCGATCGCCGAGGATGTCGAACTGCTGAAGCGGCAGCTGCAGGGCTGAGCCTTTCGGACGGGATTGGCGACGGGCCCCGAAAGGGGCCCGTTCTGCGTCGGAGGCAGGCCCTAAGGGCCTCAAAATACGGGCGAATTCGCTTCCCGACGGCACTTCGCGTGGTATAGTCTCCGACCGTTCCGCCGGGACTTCCGCAACCGGTGAAAACGGGGTGTCTGAACCGCGTATCTTGGCCCTCGTTATAGCGACCAACCCATGAAACTGACGATCGAACGGGCAGCCCTCTTGAAGGCGCTTGCCCATGTGCAGAGTGTGGTCGAACGGCGGAACACGATCCCCATTCTGTCCAACGTGCTGGTCACCGCCCACAAGGGGCGGCTGAGCCTGGCTGCGACCGACATGGATCTGGCGATCACCGAGTCGGTGGAAGCGAGCGCCTCCAAGACCGGCTCCACCACCGCGCCGGCCCACACGCTGTACGAGATCGTCCGCAAGCTGCCTGACGGCGCCCAGGTCGAGCTCGAGACGGCTTCCGACGACAGCAGCCTGGTCATCCGGGCCGGGCGCTCGCGCTTCACGCTCCAGTGCCTGCCGGCGGCCGACTTCCCGGCGATGAGCGAGGGCGACCTGCCGCACCGGTTCCAGCTCCCGGCGACCGACCTCAAGGGAATCATCGACCGCACCCGGTTCGCGATCTCCAATGAGGAGACCCGCTACTACCTGAACGGAATCTACTTCCATGCCGCGACCGTGGGCGGCACCCAGGTGCTGCGCGGCGTGGCGACCGACGGCCATCGCCTGGCCCGGGTCGAGGTGCCGCTGCCCAAGGGCGCCGGCGAAATCCCGGGCGTGATCGTGCCGCGCAAGACCGTGGGCGAGGTCCGCAAGCTGCTCGACGAGAGCGATGGGACGGTCGATGTTGAACTGAGCGACACCCGCATCCGCTTCTCCAGCGGCAACGTCACCCTGGTCAGCAAGCTGATCGACGGCACCTTCCCCGACTACGAGCGGGTCATCCCGACCGGCAACGACAAAGTCCTGAACGTGCCGTGCAAGGAATTCGCGCACGCCGTCGACCGCGTCTCGACCATCTCGACGGAGAAGTCGCGCGCCATCAAGCTGGCGGTCGCCAAGGGCGTCGTGACGCTCTCGGCCACCAGCCCCGATGCCGGCAGCGCCACCGAGGAAATCGAGGTCGAATACAAGGACACGGCCCTCGAGATCGGGTTCAATTCGCGTTACCTGCTGGACATCACCGAACAGATTGCGGGCGCCGAGGCGCGCTTCCTGATGGCCGATGCCGGCTCGCCCACCCTGGTGCGCGACGGTGCCGACGAGAGCGCGCTCTACGTGCTCATGCCGATGCGGGTATGACGGCACAGGCCATCAGCGCCCTCGCCTATTCTTCCGACGCCGTATCGGGCGCTGCGCCGGCACTCCTCGCCGTGCGCCAGCTTCGCCTTACCCATTTCCGCAACTATCGCCAGCTCCGCCTGGATTGCGGCGCCGAGCCGGTCGTCCTGGTCGGTGCCAACGGGGCGGGCAAGACCAACCTGCTCGAGGCGCTGTCCTACCTGGCACCCGGCCGCGGCCTGCGGCGCGCCCGGCTCGAGGATGTGTGCTGCCGCTCCCGTGCCGGCGAGCCGCCGGCCGATGGCTGGGCGGTTGCTGCGACCCTTGATACGCCGGACGGGCGGGTCGCCATCGGCACCGGCCTCGAAGCCGGCCGCAGCGAGGGGGGCCTGCCGCGCCGCGTCGTGCGGATCGACGGCCGGCCGATGCAGAGCCAGACCGCGCTCGGCGGACACGTCGCGGCGGTGTGGCTGACGCCGCAGCTCGATCGCCTGTTTCTCGACGGCGCGTCGGAGCGCCGGCGCTTCCTCGACCGGCTGGTGACGGCGCTGCATCCCGAGCATGCCGGCGACGTCGCAGCCTACGAGAATGCGATGCGTCAGCGGGCGCGGCTGCTGGTGGATGGCCGCCAGGGGGGCAATCGCGATCCACACTGGTTCACGGCCCTGGAAGACACGATGGCCCGCCACGGCGTAGCCCTGGCCGCAGCGCGCGCCGACACGGTGCAGCGTCTCGACGCGGCGGCGCGGCTGGGCGTCGGCCCCTTCCCGCGCGCGTCGCTCGCCATGGCCGGCGAGGTCGATGGCTGGCTGGCCACGATGGCGGCGATCGATGTCGAGGACCGGCTGCGACGCGAGTTGGCTTCATCCCGGTCGCGCGATGCCGATGCCGGCACCACCGCCTGCGGCCCCCATCGCAGCGACCTCGCGGTGCGCCATCTCGATCTCGACCTGCCGGCGGCCGAAGGCTCGACCGGACAGCAGAAGGCCGTCCTCGTCTCGATCGCGCTGGCGCATGCCCGCCTGGTGGCCCTGGCGCGCAGCCGGCCGCCGCTGCTGCTGCTCGACGAAATCGCGGCCCATCTCGACGCGGAGCGCCGGCTGGCGCTGTTCGACGAGGTGGTGGCACTCGGCGTCCAGAGCTGGATGACCGGCACCGATGCCGAACTCTTTGCGCCGCTAGCCGGTCGCGCGCAGATCCTGCGCGTGGCCGACGGCTCGATCGCGGCGGTCTGAACAGTTTTTCGAAAGCCAGGACCATGAGCGACAACGACATCACGCCGGGCGCCGAGGACTACGGCGCGGATTCCATCAAGGTACTGCGCGGGCTGGAAGCCGTGCGCAAACGGCCGGGCATGTATATCGGCGACACCGATGACGGGACCGGCCTGCACCACATGGTCTACGAAATCGTCGACAACGCGATCGACGAGGCACTGGCCGGCTACTGCGACAAGGTCCACGTCATCCTGCACGGCGACGGCTCGGTCACGGTGCGCGACAACGGCCGGGGCGTGCCGACCGACATCCACAAGGAAGAGGGGATCTCGGCCGCCAACGTGATCTTCACGCAGCTCCATGCCGGCGGAAAGTTCGACCAGAACTCCTACAAGGTGTCGGGCGGCCTGCATGGCGTCGGCGCCGCGGTGGTGAACGCGCTGTCCGAGCGACTGGACCTGCGCATCTGGCGCAACGGCAAGGAACACCATCTGGTTTTCCGGCATGGCGAGCCGGAGGGCGACCTGCAGATCGTGGGCGAGGCCGAGCAGGGCCAGCATGGCACGGAAGTGACGTTCCAGCCCTCGACCGGCACCTTCACCAAGACCGAATTCGACTTCGCCACGCTGGAGCACCGGCTGCGCGAGCTCGCGTTCCTGAATTCCGGTGTCCGCATCGTGCTGACCGACGAGCGCGCCGCCGAGCAGAAGGTCTCCGAGCTGTATTACGAGGGCGGCGTCGAGGCCTTCGCCAAGTATCTCGACCGCAACAAGTCGGTGCTGCACGATCCGCCGGTATCGATTCGCGGCGAGAAGGACGGCATCACCGTCGAAGTCGCGATGCAGTGGAACGACAGCTATCACGAGACGATGCTGTGCTTCACCAACAACATCCCGCAGCGCGACGGCGGCACCCACCTGGCCGGCTTCCGCGGCGCGCTGACGCGCACCCTGAACAAGTACGCCGACGAGAGCGGCATCTCGAAGAAGGAGAAGGTCGGCCTCACCGGCGACGACATGCGCGAGGGCCTGACCTGCGTGCTCTCGGTCAAGGTCCCGGACCCGAAGTTCTCGTCGCAGACCAAGGACAAGCTGGTCTCGTCGGAAGTGCGCCCGGTCGTCGAATCCGTCGTTGGCGACAAGTTCGGCCAGTGGCTCGAGGAGCATCCCTCCGAGACGCGCAAGATCCTGACCAAGGTCGTCGAGGCTGCCGCCGCCCGGGAGGCCGCGAAAAAAGCCCGCGAACTGACCCGTCGCAAGGGGGCGCTCGACGTCTCCTCGCTGCCCGGCAAGCTCGCCGACTGCCAGGAGCGAGATCCGGCGCTGTCGGAACTGTTCATCGTCGAGGGCGATTCGGCCGGCGGCTCGGCCAAGCAGGGCCGCAACCGCGCCAACCAGGCCATTCTGCCGCTGCGCGGCAAGATCCTGAACGTCGAGCGCGCCCGCTTCGACAAGATGCTGGGCTCGGCAGAAATCGGCACGCTGATCACGGCGCTTGGCACCGGCATCGGCCATGACGACTTCAACCTCGACAAGCTGCGCTACCACAAGATCATCATCATGACGGACGCCGACGTCGACGGCTCCCACATCCGTACGCTGCTGATGACGTTCTTCTATCGTCAGATGCGCGACCTGATCGAGCGCGGGCACCTCTACATCGCGCAGCCGCCGCTGTTCAAAGCGGCGAAGGGCAAGTCGGCCATCTATCTCAAGGACGAGCGCGCGCTCGACGACCACCTGATCCAGACCGGCCTGGAAGGCGCCACGCTGCAGCTCGGCAGCGGCAGCGTTCTCGCCAAGGAGGATCTGCGGAACACGGTGGATATCGCCCGGTCGGTGACCAACCTCGTGAAGCCGCTGTCCCTGTCGCGCCGCGTCACCAGCCAGGCCGTCATCGAACAGGCAGCGATTGCCGGCGCCCTCAAGCCCGACGTGCTGGCCGATCCCGTGCTCGCCAAGCAGACCGCCGACTACATCGCCAAGCGGCTGGACGTCGTCAGCCCGCCGCTGGAGCGCGGCTGGGTCGGCGAGCCGATCGCCGATGGCGGTCTCGCCTTCACGCGTCGCCTGCGCGGCGTGACCGAGCGGCACATCATCGACGGACCGCTCACCCGCAGTGCCGAGGCGCGCAAGCTCGACGCGCTGGCAGACGAGCTTCAGGCCATCTACGAAAAGCCCGGCCTGTTCGCGATGAAGGACAAGGAGACGAGGATCTCCTCGCCCACCGAGCTGTTCGCCGCCGTGCTCGAAGCCGGACGCAAGGGCGTCACGATCCAGCGCTACAAGGGTCTGGGCGAGATGAATCCCGACCAGCTCTGGGAGACCACGCTCGATCCCGAGGCGCGCACCTTGCTGCAGGTCCGCGTCAACCACGCCGACGAAGCCGACGAGATCTTCTCGACCCTGATGGGCGACGTGGTCGAGCCGCGCCGCGAATTCATCCAGGAAAATGCGCTGAAGGTCGCGAACCTCGATGTCTAGGACCGCCGCCCTGCTGGTCGCCGCCCTGCTCTCCGTCGCGGGCGCCCTGCCCGCAGCCGCACAGACGCAGTCGGCGACACCGACGGTCAACGCCGCGACGAAGCTCAATTTCCCGGCAAGCCTGGGCGGCGCCACCTTCGAGCGCTCGGTCAACTATGCGGCGGCCCCGGCCAACAATCCGGGCCTCGGCATGGCGTACTTCTATTCGACGCCGAAGCGGCTGACGATCAGCGTCCAGGTCTTCGACCTCGGCCGCCGCGTGCCGGCGGGAAGCGACAATCCGACCGTCACCTCCCAGTTCAACGCCGAGCTCAGCGCGGCCGAACAGCAGTTCAAGTACGCCGGATACACCGGCTTCCAGAAGCCGTCTGTGCCCTCGAGCTGCGCCTACGGCGGGGTCACCTTCCGCTGCGTCACCTACAGCGGCGTCACCCAGGCCAATTCGCGGGTCTACAGCAAGCTGCTGCTGACCGGCTTTCGCGAGCATTTCATCAAGATCCGGATCGACTGGACGCAGTCGCAACAGCAGACAGCGGCGGATGCCGATGCCGCGCTGCAGGCCTTCGTGCCGGCCCTGATGCGCTGATCCCCCGGTGTACGGGGTGCTGCTTCAGCGCAGGCCGAACCGCCGGAACGTTCCGACCGTCGTGAGCAGGCCCAGCGTGACCAGGCAGAGGCCGCCGATCTGCAGGGCGCCGGGAATCTCCCCCACGATCGGAATCCCGACCAGCACCGACAGGGCGGGCACGATGGCCGGAAACAGCACGGCACGGCTGACGCCGAGGAAGATCACGGCCTGGCTGTAGGCGATCATGGTGATGGCGCCCTGCAGTCCGCCCTGAACCAGGCCCTGGAAGGCCAGCATGCCGAGCGGCAGCGCCTGCAGGTGGGCGATGCCCATGACCGCCAGGTAGAGCGGCGTCGTCATCAGGAAGGACAGCACGGCCACGACGGCGGTGGCCTGCAGCGCCGGCAGCCGCCAGTGCCGCAACAGCAGGGTGAAGCCCGCCCACAGCACGCTCGAGGCGAAGAACAGGAGATCACCCAGCCAGGCGCGTTCGCCCGCCGGCTGCGTGAGCCCGTCCCAACCGATCAGGAAGATGCCCATCAGCACGATGGCGGCGCCGATCAGGTGGTTGCGGCTCAAGCGCTCGCGCAGGAACACCGCCGCGCCGATCGTGCTGACGATGGTGACGGTCGAGGGCGCGATCACCGCACCATGGGCCAGCGGCGCAAAGCCATAGCCGCCGGTCTGCAGCAGCGCGAAGGGCGCGCCGCCCAGGAACGTGAGGATCAGCGAGCGGCGCAGACCGATCCCGGCGAAGTCGCGCACGCCGTAACGAACGAGCAGCGGCAGCATGATGGCGCCGGCCACGATGTAGCGGGCGAAGATCATGTCGACGGCGCCCAGGCCGCCCAGGATGCCGGCGCGCGCCGAGGCGAAGGACAGCGAGGCCCCGAGCGCCATGATGGCCCCGCACAGGAAGCCCCAGTGGTCGCGGGTAACCCATGCCGGTGTCGAATAGGCCATGACCCTCGCTAGCACGCGGCGGGCCAGTCGAACACGAATTTTAGTGCAGTCGCTCCATAATTGCGCTTTCATGCCCCGATGGCTCGCCTCAGGGAATTCGACGAGGACCGCGCGCTCGATGCCGCGGTCGATTGTTTCTGGAGTCGCGGCTACGAGGCCACGTCGGTGCGCGACCTCGCGCGCGAGATGGGGATCGGCGGTGCCAGCCTCTACAATGCCTTCGGCGGCAAGCGGGCCTTGTTCGCGCGCGTCCTCGAACGCTACGCCAACCGATCGAGCCGCGAGCGCATCGCACGGCTCGAAGCCGCTCATCGTCCCCGCGAGGCGATACGCGCCTTCCTGGCCGAGGTGATCGACCGGTCGCTGAAGGACCCCGACTGCAAGGGTTGCCTGCTGGTGAATTCAGCGCTCGACGTGGCGCCGCACGATGCCGAACTCGGCCGCGCGGTCATGGCCTATCTGGAGGAGATCCGCGCGTTCTTCCGGCGCAATGTCGCGGCGGCAGTGAAGGCCGGCGAAACGCCGCCCGGCACCGACGCCGAGAGCCTGTCGATCCATCTGCTGGGTGTGCTGATGGGCATGCGGGTGCTGGCGCGCACCGGCGCGCGGCGGCGCACGCTCGAAGCCGTGGTCCAGCCGGCGCTCGATCTTCTGGGGAGGCCGCATTGATCGACCATCTGAACGATGCCGCCCTGAGCGCCCTGCCGGACGACGTGCCGGTGGTCATGTTGAACCTGATGCGCTTCCGCGAGCGCTCGCTCGACGGCAAGGGCAGCGGCTGGGACGCCTATCTGCGCTACAGCGCGCTCACCATCAAGCTGATCAAGGCACAGGGCGGCACCATCATCTGGGCCGGCGATGCCGAGGCGGTGGCCCTGGGCGAACCCGACCGGCATCGCTGGGATTACGTGGCGCTGGTCCGCTATCCCTCGCGCGCGGCATTCCTCGCCATGATGAGGTCGCCCGAATACGCGGCGGCCAACGTCGAACGCGAGAACGGCTGCAGCGACCACGCGATCGTCGCCACGCGCGAGACCTATCGCAAGTTCACATGAGGAGCACGACGCCATGGTGAAACGTCTCAGCGACATGCCCGAGGTCGAGGCCCACCACCTGCGGCGCATCGAGTGTCCGACCTTCGACGACACGCCGGCGCTGCCCGGCAAGCCGCTCGCCCAGCGTCGCGTCGCGCTGATCTCGACCGCGGGCCTGCACCGGCGCGGCGACCGGCCGTTCCGCCCCGGCGACGGCAGCTACCGCGTCATTCCGGCGGAAACTCCGGCGCGCGACCTGGTCATGAGCCACATCTCGGTGAACTTCGATCGCACCGGCTTCCAGCAGGATCACAACGTCGCCTTCCCGATCGACCGGCTGCGCGAGCTGGTCGAAGAGGGCGTCGTCGGCTCGATGGCCTCGATGCACTATTCTTTCATGGGCGCCTTTCCGCCCGATGCGGCCGAGCCGCACGCCCAGCATCTCGCCGGCCTGCTGAAACAGGATGCCGTCGACGCCGCGCTGCTCGTTCCCGTTTGACCCGCCTGCACGCGCGCCGTGGGCGCGCTGGGTCACTTCCTCGAACGTCAGGGCATTCCGACCGCCAGCATCAGCCTGGTGCGGGAGCACACCGAAACCATCCGTCCGCCGCGCGCCCTCTGGGTCACGTTCGAGCTCGGCCGGCCGCTCGGCATTCCCGACGATGCGGACTTCCAGCGGCGCGTGCTGCGCGCGACCGCGGAGCTGCTGGAGCGAACCGACGGGCCATTGATCGCCGACTATCCCGAGCACGTTGCCGAAGAGACCGACTTCACCGGCTGGGCCTGCCCGATCAACCTGGCGCCCCAGGCGACCGACACGCTGGCGGCCGAGATCGACCGTCTGGCGACCTGGCATGACCAGAGCGTCGCGAGAACCGGCCGCACCACCGTGGGCGTCTCCGGCCTCGACATGCCGGCGGCCGGCGCGCTGCTCGCCGCCGCCCTGGCCGGCGATCTGCCGTCCGCGCAAACGCTCAAGGAAGCGGTCGACGATCTGCGGGCGTACTATCTCGAGGCGGCCTCGGCCTTTCCCGATCCCGGCACGTCGAAGAAGCGCAAGGCGTGGCTGTGGGACGAGACTCTGTTCGGCAGGGCGCTGCTCGATCTCCAGCCCAGGCTGGCCGCGAGTGAAGACCCGCAGCACCGGATCCTGGGCAACCTGACCTTGATTCCTGCAACAGAGCGGTACCGGCTGGCGAAGGGCTAGAAACCCGCGGAGGTCTTCATGCTGAAGGCTGTCATTGCGGCACTGTTGGCCTTGATCTGCGTGTCGACCGCACAGGCGGCGGAGGACTTCGGTCCCGCCGTCGGCACGCAGGCGCCGGATATCGACAAGCCTCTCGACAGAAGCACAAGCCGCGATCGCTGCAGTCCCTGATGGGCGAGAAGGGCGTGGTCCTGTTCCTCTACCGGTCGGCTGCCTGTTGTCCCTACTGCCAGGCGCAGATGATCGATCTCAATGCGGGCGCCGGCGAGATCGAAGCGCGCTTATCGCATTGCCGGCATTTCCTACGATGCGCCTGATGTCCTTGCCGCCTTCGCCGGGAGGCGCAGCCTCATCTATGCGCTCCTGTCGGATCCGAAGTCCGAGCTCATCGAGCGCTATGGGCTGCGCGATCCGCAATACGCGCAAGGCGGCAAGGCTTACGGCGTTCCGCGTCCGATCATCTTCGTGGTCGGTCGCGACGGCACGATCAAGGCCAAGCTGTTCGAGGACACGTTCCGCAAACGGCTGCCCGTCGGGCTGGTCATCGAGACTCTCGACAAGGTCGACCCGACCCGCCGTTAGTTCTGCTCCGATCCCGTGATCAGCCGTGCACTGGACTGGAAGGTCACGTATGACCACATCCAGTCGAGCATGACGATCAGCCGGTTCCTGAAGCCGATCAGGAACGAGATATGGATCAGTCCCCACATCAGCCAGGCCAGGGTGCCATCGAGGCGCAACCAGCCGAAGTCCGCGACGGCGGAACGGCGGCCGATGGTCGCCATGGTCCCGTAGTTGAAATAGTGGAACGGTGGCGGCGCTGGCTTCCCAGCCAGTCGCGCCCGCAGCACGCGCGCGACATACGTGCCTTGTTGCTTGGCGACGGGCGCGAGGCCAGGGAGCGGCTGGCCGTCCTTCCCGGCCACACTCGCCGTGTCGCCGACGACAAAGATCTCGGGATGGCCTGGCACGGTGAGATCGGGGCCTACCGGAACGCGACCGATCCGGTCCTTCTCGACACCCAGCCAGTCGGCCGCCGCGGAAGCGGCCACCCCGGCCGCCCAAACGATGGTGGCGGCAGGCACATGCTCCTCGCCGATCGTGACTCCGGCCTCGTCGCAATTGGACACCGGCGTCCCGAGGCGGACTTCGACATGCAGCCGCTCCAGTGCGCCGCGCGCTGCCGTGCTCAGCACCGGCGGAAAGGCCGCCAGCACGCGCGGACTCGCCTCCACGAGCAGGATGCGCGCCTCGCGCGGATCGATGGTGCGGAAATCGTGCCGCAACGCCACATGCGCCAGCTCGGCGATGGAACCCGCCATCTCCACGCCGGTCGGCCCGCCGCCGATCACCACGAAGGTGAGAAATCGCCGACGCGCCTCCTGCGTCTCGGCTGATTCGGCATGCTCGAAGGCGGTGAGGATGCGTCGGCGGATGGCGGTGGCGTCGTCGATCTTCTTGAGCCCTGGAGCCACACGCTCCCACTCATCGTGGCCGAAATAGGAATGGCGCGCGCCGGTCGCCAGCACCAGCTGGTCATAGGGGATCTCGCGGTCGTCGACCCGGACGGTCCGTCGCACGGTGTCGACGCCGGACACCTTGCCCATCACCACACGCACGTTGGCGGCGCGACGCAGGATGGCGCGGATCGGCGAGGCGATCTGTGCCGGCGACAGTCCGGCGGTCGCGACCTGATAGAGCAGCGGCTGGAAGAGATGGTAGTTGCGACGGTCGATGACGGTGACGTCGGCTGCGGCACCAGAGAGGGCATGCGCTGCGCTCAGGCCGCCAAAGCCCGCGCCGACGATGACGATACGCGGCCGGACCATAAGACTGCTCCTTGTTCCAGGTGCGTTCCGACAGGCTGAAAGGCATGACGCGACGGCCCGACAGTGCTCCAGCGCCGCGTGTCCGTACAGAGGCGGCTTGTCTAAAGCACCATCTGCGTCTGCGTCACCACCGCCACGAGCTTGCCCTCGGCGGTGGTGATGCGGGTCGTCCAGACCATGGTGCGGCGGCCGCGATGAACCGGCGTGGTTTCGCCGATCACCGTGGTGCCGACCGGGGCCGGCCCCACGAAGTTGGTCTTGCTCTCGATAGTCGTGGTGCCCTTGCCCTCGGGCAGGTTGAGCACGGTGGCGGCGGCGCCCAGCGTGTCGGCGAAGGCCATCACCGCGCCGCCGTGCAGGATCGCGGGTCGCGTGCAGAGCTCGGCGCGGACGACCATCTCGGCCGTCACCCCGGTCTCGCTCGCTGCCGTGAACTTCAGCCCCAGGACCTCGGCGAAGGGCAGCTTGATGTCGTTCAGGAGCTGAAGCCTGTCCATTGTCGTTTCCTCTCGTCGCGATTAGTGGGCGGAGCCGATGCGGCGCAGGCCGAGATACTCGAGGATCGCGAGATCGGCGACGACCAGCGCGATGACGACGATGCCCGCGATCCCCGTCAGGGTCCACGATGCCGGCAGCATCAGGATGACGGCGCTGATCGCGACCCAGGACGCGTCGAGGACGAAGATCGCCCGCGCCCAGCCCAAGGGCATGTCGGGCCGTGACGCGACCCAGCCGCACACAGCGCCGAAGGCCACGAAGCCCAGGCCCAGCAGTTCCAGCACGAGGGCGAGGTCGAGGCCCAGCACCTGGAGCGGCACCTGGGTGGCCATCGCCGCAAAGGGGTCGGCCAGGGCCGCGAGCAGTGCGCCGGACCCGACGGACAGGATGGCATTGGCCCAGAGCGTGCGGCGCAGCAGGCGATCGGATGAAGCGGTCATGTCGTCCTCCTTTGGTTGCGGACGACGCGGAAATCGCATTGCCCCACCGGTCTCTCAATTACGCACGAGGTAATCGGCGGGCCGGCGGGCCGGTGTTAGGCTTGGAGCCATGAGTACAACTCCCGCTTCGGTGTCCTCTCCTCCTGCCGACACGTTCGGTCCCATGCTGCGCGCCTGGCGCCGCCGCCGCGGCGCCAGCCAGCTCTCGCTGGCGCTGCAGTCCGGCGTCTCGCAGCGTCATGTCAGCTTCCTCGAATCGGGCCGGGCGCGCCCCAGCCGCGAGATGGTGGTGCAGCTCTCGACCGCCCTCGACGTGCCGCTGCGCCAGCGCAACGAGATGCTGCTGGCGGCGGGCTTCGCGCCGGCCTATCGCGAGAGCAACCTCGCCGCGCCCGAACTCGCGCCGGTGCGCCGAGCCATCGACTTCATGCTGAAGCAGCAGGAGCCCTACCCCGCCGTCGTGATCGACCGGCTGTGGAACCTGCTGCAGGCCAACGACGCGGCCAACGCCTTCACCGTCTTCCTGTTCGAGGGCATGCCGCCGGCGCCGCCGCCCGGCAAGGGACCCAACCTGCTGCGCTGGATCCTCGATCCGAAGGCGTTGCGCTCGAAGATCTCCAACTGGGAGGAAGTGGCGCGCTATCTCGTGTCGACGACCTATGCCGAGATCCTGGCGGCCGGCGGCGAGCCCCGGGCACTCGCCTTCATCGAGGAGATCATGGCCTATCCCGACGTGCCCGCCTCGTTCCGCAAGCTGCGCTTCGAGGAACGGCCAGGGCCGGTGCTGACGGTCGACTATCTGGTGGGCGGCAAGGCGCTGTCGGTGTTCACCACCATCGCCACGCTGGGCACGCCGCAGGACATCACGTTGCAGGAAGTGCGCGTCGAGAGCTTCTTCCCCGCCGACGACCGCAGCGATGCGCTGTTCAGGAGCCTGGCGGCGAAACGCTGATCGACATCGCAAAGGTCTCCGTCGCGCCCGGCCCGACGGAGACGACGCCGGGCTTGTCGGCCAGCTCGCCGTCGAAGCCTTCGGGGCTGGCATGGCCCTGCCACGGTTCGATGCAGACATAGCCGGCGCCGGGCTTGGTCCAGATGCCGAGATGGGGCATGCGCGGGAAGTCGACGCGAAGGGCTTCGCCATACACGACGCTGCGGCTCGCCAGCGTGTCGAACACCAGCGCGCCCTCCTCGAACAGATCGTCGTGCAGCAGGAGATGCCGGTCGCGCACGGGCGTCGCGAACTGGGCCGCACTCAGCAGGCCGTCGACCGGCCGGCGGATCGGGGCGGGCTCGTCCCGCTCGAAGACGATCTCGTGCGCCGCCCTTGGTTTGCCGTAGGGCAGCGGCCAGCGCAGGGCAGGATGGAAGCCGAACGAGGCCGGCATGAGCTCGGCCCCGGTGTTCGTGACCTCGGCTTCCATATGCAAGGTGGCGCCTTCGATCCGGTAGGTGACGTCGAGCCGAAACGCGAAGGGGTACTGGCGACGCGTCGCTTCGCTCGATTCGAGGCGCCAGGTGCAGGACGCGGCATCGGACCGGACCAGCCCGAAGGCCGAGGTGCGGGCAAAGCCATGGCGGCCGATGTCGTAGGCCTTGCCGGCCACGTTGAGCCGATTGCCCTTCACTTCACCAACGATGGGAAACAGCAGCGGCGAACGCCCGGTCCAGAAGGTGGGGTCACCGCTCCATAGAAGATCGGCGCCGGAGCGATCCTGCAGGCGCACCAGTTCGGCGCCGGTGGCGGAAATTTCAGCGCTGAGCGCGGCGGTGGCGATCGAGACGGTGGAGATCGGGACGGGAGAGATCGAGACAGGAGAGATCGAGACGGGGGCGGCCATGAGCCATCCTACAGCAGATGCGCCTCGCGCACGGCATCGTCGACGGAGGGCAGATAGCGGACCTGCGGCCGCCCGGCGCCGGCCCGCAGCAGCGCGTGGCGCACCGACGGCGTGGCGCCCGTGACATAGACCCGGACGCCCTGCCTTGCCGCCTTTCGGCCGGCGCCGGCAATGACGTTGGCCGCCGTCGAATCGACGAAGGGCACGGCGCTGAAGTCGATGACGAAGGCCTTGTGCTGGTCGGCGATATTGTCGAGCACGGCGCCCACGGTCGAGGCCGTGCCGAAGAAGAAGGCGCCGGACAGGCGGTAGACGATGACCCGCGGGTCGGTGACGAGATCGGCGGCGAAGGGCGCGCGGGCCGGCTGCGCCACGATGCCCGCCGTCGCGGTCAGGCGCTGGATGAGCAGGATGACGCCCAGCGCCGTGCCGACCACGATGCCTTCCATCAGGTCGCGGAACACGGTGAGCAGGAAGGTCGAGAGCAGCACGACCGCATCGCCGCGCGAGGAGCGCAGCAGGGTCATGAACTCATGCTTCTCGGCCATGTTCCAGGCGACCACCGCCAGCACGCCGGCCAGGGCGGCCAGCGGGATATAGGCGGCGAGCGGCGCGGCCAGCAGCATGAAGGCCAGCAAGAAGACCGAGTGCAGCATGCCCGCGACCGGCCCGCGCGCGCCGGCGCGCACGTTGGTCGCGGTGCGGGCGATCGTGCCGGTGGCGCAGATACCGCCGAACAGCGCC
Source organism: Reyranella sp. (assembly GCF_965227665.1). Classification (GTDB taxonomy): domain Bacteria; phylum Pseudomonadota; class Alphaproteobacteria; order Reyranellales; family Reyranellaceae; genus Reyranella. Next base: position 3,486,261 of record NZ_OZ245767.1, on the reverse strand, counting down.
GAGGCGATGTTGGCCACGCCCTGGGCCACCAGCTCGCAGTTCGAGCGATGGCGGCGCCCCGTCATGCCGTCGGCCACCACCGCGGACAGCAGCGATTCGATGGCGCCCAGCAGCGCGAAGGAGAGCGCATCCGGCAACACGGCCAGCATCTTGTCCAGCGACATGTCGGGCAGGCTGGGCGCCGGCAGCATCGACGGGATGCCGCCGAAACGGCTGCCGATCGTCTCGATCGGCAGGCCCAGCGCAAAGGTCGCGACCGACGTGGCGACCACGGCCACGAGCATGCCCGGCCAATGCGGCCGCAGCTTCTTGAGGCCAAGAATGATGGCGATGGTCGCGACCGCGAGGACGACGGCGGCTGCGTTAATCGTGCCGGCCGCGCCCGCCAGCACTTCGAGCTTGGCGGCGAACTCTCCCGGCTCCTTGCCCTGCAGGGTCAGGCCAAACAGGTCCTTGATCTGGCTGGCGAAGATGATGACGGCGATGCCGGTCGTGAACCCCACGGTAACCGGATAGGGGATGAACTTGACGAAGGTGCCGAGCCGGAGCGCGCCGGCCGCCACCAGGAAGACGCCGGCCATCAGGGTGGCGAGCATCATGCCCTCGATCCCGTGGCGCGCGACCGTCGCGGCGACCAGCACGATGAAGGCGCCGGCGGGACCGCCGACCTGGAACCGGCTCCCGCCCAGCGCCGAGATCAGGAAGCCGCCGACGATGGCCGTGAACAGGCCGCGTTCCGGCGTGGTGCCCGAGGCAATGGCGATGGCCATCGAAAGCGGCAGCGCCACGATCGCCACCGTGAGGCCGGCGACGGCATCGGCCCGCAGCGCCGCCAGCCCGTAGCCCTCGCGCAGGACCGAGACGAGCTTGGGAACGAAGGGGCCGTCGAATCTCGCGAGGAAATTCGAAGAAGGGGTACTGAGGGACATAATACAGAATATTTGTGTGTTATGATGATATCGAATAACGCGCACCGGCACAACCCGACGCAAAGTCCGGACCAGCCTCCCGGAAATAGGGGAGGTTGTTGTCTGACAACTTGGTCGCGCCCGCCGCGAAACCCATGCATAGTCCGCGCAGGGTCCCGGTCTCAGAACCAAAACAGGGCCTTCGGAGGAAACGACATGAAGCGCAGACTGCTGATGGGCGGTATCGCCGCCTCGACTCTCGCGGCCCCGTTCATCGCCAAGGCACAGGCGCCGCTGACGCTGAACGGCGCGGTGCAGTTCAATGACGACCACGCCTTCAACAAGACGCTCCTCAAGTTCGAGGAGCTGGTGAAGCAGTATTACGGCAAGCCGATCAACTTCGTGCTCCACCGCAATTCGTCGCTGGGATTGGAGAAGCAGTATTTCGAGTACATGGCGCAGGGCAAGGCAGTGGACTACGCCATCGTCTCGCCGGCCCACATGTCGACCTTCTCCAAGGCGGCACCCTTCATCGACGCGCCGTTCCTGTTCCGCGACCTCGCGCAATGGAACAAGGTGCTCGACCTCGACCTGCTGAAGCCGGTGGCCGACGAGGTCGCGCAAAAGGCCCAGGTCATGCTGATCGGCTATGCCGGCGGCGGCGTGCGCAACATCTTCGTCAACAAGCCGGTGAGCAACCTGGCCGAGATCAAGGGCCTTAAGGTCCGCGTCCAGGGCGCGCCGATCTGGTCCAAGACCTTCGCCGCGGCCGGCATGTCGCCGACGGTCATCGCCTACAACGAGGTCTACAACGCCATCCAGAACAACGTCATCTCGGCCGGCGAGAACGAGGCGGCCGGCGTCGAGTCGATGAAGTTCTACGAGGTGGCGCCCAATCTCGCGATGACCGAGCACGCCATCACCATCCGTCCCGTGTGCTTCTCGTCCAAGACCTTCAAGTCTCTCCCGAAGGACCTGCAGGACGCCGTCGTCAAGGCGGGCAAGGAGGCCGGCGCCTATGGCCGCCAGGTCGAGAGCGGGGAAGACGAGCAGAAGCTCGTCGCGCTGGAGAAGGCCGGCAAGCTGAAGCGCATCCCGTTCAAGGACCGCGCCGAGATGAAGAAGATGGTCGATCCGGTGATGGCGGCCTACGCCAAGGAGATCGGCGCCGACGGCATCTTCACGCAGATCGTCGCCACCAATTGATCCGTACGCGCAGCGAAGCCGCGGGCTTCGCTGCGCCATTTCCCGGTCCGCAGCCGGGTGCGTTTTTCCGGACGGTTCCCGAATGAAGTCTCCTGCCTCGCCACCCGGCCTCTGGCGCCGGTTCACGGCCGCCTATGCCAAATTCCTGACCGGCCTGCTGGCCTTCTCCGTCGCCATCATCATCATCCCGGTCACCCTGCAGATGATCTCGCGCTACACCGCGCTGATCCCGGCCTATATCTGGACCGAGGAAATGGCGCGCTTCCTGTTCATCTGGATGATCATGATCGGCGCCATGATCGGCGTACGCGAAGCCTCGCATTTCGAGGTCGATGTCTGGCCGACCCTGCCCCGCCGCGGCGAGGCCGCCGTGCGGATCGTGGCGCGGCTCGGCATCCTGGCCTTCGCCATCGTGTTCCTGGTCGGCGGCATCGAGTTCACCAGCTTCGCCTGGTACCGCACCTCCGAGCTGGCCGACCTGCCGCTCTGGATGATCCATATCGCCTGGCCCGTCGCTGCCGTCACCTGGATCGTCTTCCTGGGCGAGCAGTTCTACGACGAAGCCCGCATCCTGTTCGGCTGGAGCCCGACATGACCGGCGCGCTCTTCTCCGCCGGCGAGGCCGCCTCGATCCTGTTCGGCTGCTTCTTCGTGCTGCTGGTGCTGCGCGTGCCGGTGGCCTTCGCGCTGGGCCTCGCCTGCCTGCCGCTGTTCTATCTCGAGCCCCGGCTCGGGACGATGATGCTCGCGCAGGAAACCTTCAACGCCTACAACTCCTTCATCCTGCTCGCGGTGCCGTTCTTCCTGCTGACGGCCAACCTGATGAGCGTCGGCGGCATCACCGACCGGCTGGTGGCCCTGTCGCGCGCCATCGTCGGCAGCTTCCCGGGCTCGCTGGCCCAGATCAACGTGGTCCTCTCGGTCTTCTTCGCCGGCATCTCCGGCTCTTCCACCGCCGATGCGGCAAGCCAGAGCAAGATCTTCATCGATGCCCAGACCCGCGAGGGCTACGACCTCTCCTTCTCGGTCGCCATCACCGCCGTCTCCGCCGTCCTGGCGGTGGTCATCCCGCCCTCCATCCTGATGATCGTCTGGGGCGGGCTGATCTCGACCTCGATCGGCGCGCTCTATCTCGCGGGCGTGGTCCCCGGCCTGCTGATCGCCGGCGCCCAGATGGTCACGGTGCATGTCTATGCCGTGAAGCGCGGCTACCCGACCTATCCGCGTGGGACGCTCCGCGAACTGCTCTGCTCGATCTGGGTGTCGATCCCCGCGCTGATGACACCGGTCATCATCGTCGGCGGCATCCTGGCGGGCTGGTTCACAGCAACGGAGTCGGCCTGTGTGGCCGTGCTCTATTCCGCCGTGCTGTCGATCTTCGTCTATCGCGAAATGGGACCGAAGGAGGTCTACAGGGCGCTGGTCGACACCGGCAAGCTCGCCTCGGTGGCGTTGTTCTGCATCGGCACCGCCTCGGCCTTCGGCTGGCTGCTGGCCTACTACCGGATCCCGCAGGAGCTGCTGGCCAACGTCACGACCTGGGGGATGGGCCCGATCGGCGTCGGCTTCTTCATCGCCTTCGTGTTCCTGGTGGTCGGCTGCTTCCTCGATGCGATCCCGGCGATCATCATCGTCGGCACGGTGCTGGAGCCGCTCGCCAAGTCGGTGTCGATGGATCCCGTCCACTTCGCCATCGTCTCGATCGTCGCCCTGGCCTTCGGTCTGGTGACGCCGCCCTACGGGCTCTGCCTCATGATCTCCTGCGCCGTCGCCGGCGTGCCGCTGCGGCTTGCCCTCAAGGACACGCTGATCATGCTGGTGCCGATGATCGTGGTGCTGGCGGCGATGATCGTGTGGCCCGACATCGCGCTGTTCCTGCCCCGCCTCATTGCGCCGGAGCTTCTGAAGTAGACCGCAGGCTCACGGCATGTTGCGCACGCGGTCCCAGGCGGCGGTGAAGTTCGGCGCCTTGTCGGGACGGCAGGGCAGCGCACGCTTGGGGTTCGGCTCCTCGATGAAGGCGTCGCGCAGGCGGGCGGCGCAGGCGTCCTGCACGACGACACCATGGCCCTGCGCCCGGAACACGACGTTGCGCGAGGCGGGCAAGGTCTTCGCGGCCTCGCGCGCCCAGGCCGGTGGCGTCAGCCAGTCGTAGCCGCCGCTCAGCAGCAGGGTCGGCACCTCCGACTTCACTGGCTGGCGTTCCGCGGCCGGCGCAGGCGCGACCCTCCAGACCGGACAGAAAGTCGGTGACTTGCTCGACCGGGCGTTCAGCCCGTAGACGCCGTTGCTCTCGATCGCCTTGCGCCGCGCCGTCCGGTCGACCATGGGCCAGGTCTCGCGGCATTCCACACTGTTGTAGAGGCCGTCGAACTGCTGGGCATTCTGCTCCAGCAGGCCGCCATCGTTGGTCTCGAGATCCTCGGCGTAGAGCTTGAGCAGGCGCAGGTCGCCGCGCTGGGCCGCCGCCACCGTCTCGGGGATGGCGGCGACTTCACCCTCGCGCATCATGTTCAGCAGCACCATCAGCAGCTGGGTGCCATCGAGGCGCGTGGGATGCGGGCCGTCTTCCAGGGTGAGCGCGAGTTCGAGCGGCGTGCGCTCCGCCGCGTCGATCAGGCCCTCGATGGCGGCGCGCAGGGTGGGGTGGCGTTCGCGGCACACGGCATCGGCGGCGCAGTCGGCATAGAGCTGTTCGAAGGCGCGGCGGACGATCGCCGGCTCGTTCTGCTCGCCGTTGACCTGAGGCGGATAGACGCCGTCGAGGACGGCCGCGCGCACCAGGTCGGGATGCCGCCGCATCACCTCGAGCGCCCATCTTGTGCCGTAGGAGACGCCGTAGATGTTGATCTTGCTCTGGCCCAGCGCCGCCGCCAGGTCGGCCACGTCGTCGGCCAGGGCCGGGGTCGTGTACATGCCGAGATCGATCTTGCGGCGGTCCAGCCCGGTCCGGCAGCGCGAAAGAATCTCGCGCTCCTGCTGCTCGGTCACGGCGCGGCGGCGCGCCTTCGCGGGGTCCGAGGTGCGGGTATCGAAGCAGTCGAGGTTGGGGGTCGACCCGCCGGCGCCGCGCTGGCTCAGAATGACGACGTCGCGCCGGCGGCGGATGGCGGCCGTCTCGTTCCACCAGTCGCCTTCGCTCAGCGCATCCGCTCCCGGCGTCGAGGCAACCAGCGGCGAATCGCCGGGGCCGCCCGAGAGGTAGATCATCGGCTCGACGCCGGCGGTCCGCTTGGCCTTGAGGATCGCCACCTTGAGCTTGATCTCGCGGCCCTGTGGCTGGTCGCGGTTCTCCAGCACCGTCAGCACGAAGCATTCGACCCGGTCGCCGCGCGGCGGCTTGAAGGTGCAGCGCTCGCGGTCCAGTCGCGGCGCCGCCCCGGCGCTTCCTGCCAAAACGATCAGGAATGCTGCCAACCCGCCCAGGAACCGCAGTCGCGCCATGGATATGTTCTGCCACATCGAAGCTTGTGACGGCATGAAGTAATTCTATGGAAACCATAAGGCAGGACATCTTGCCAGCCCTTGCATGCCGCCTCAGGTTGCGGCCATGACCCAACGCTCCTATTGGACCGCCGTCTGGTGCGGCTTCCTCGTCCTCACCATCGGCCTCGGCGTCCGCCAGAGCTTCGGCATCTTCCTCAAGCCGATTTCCGCCGAACTCCATGTCGGCCGCGAACTCTTCTCCTTCGGCACGGCGCTGTCGATGCTGCTGATGGGCGCCATCGCGCCCTTCTCCGGCCGCCTGGCCGACCGGTTCGGCTCCGCACCGACCATCGCCGGCGGCGGCGCGATCTATGTCCTGGGCATGATCGTCACCGCCACGATGCACGACGGCTTCATGCTGATCCTGGGCAATGTGCTGGTCGGCATCGGCCTGTCGGCGGCGACCTTCGGCCCGGTCCTGGGCGTCATCCTGCGCGTGGCGCCGCCCGCCAAGCAGGCGCTGGCGGTGGGCATCTGTTCGGCCGGCGGTTCGTTCGGCCAGTTCTTCATCGTGCCGCTGGCCGCGGTGCTGCAGAACTATTTCGGCGACTGGCGGCCCACCATGTGGGCGCTGACCCTGCTCGCTTTGATCATGATCGTGCTGCCGCTCGGCCTCAATGACCGCAAGGAGATCGCGGCCTCCAAGCGCGGCAGCGGCGGCAACCAGACCACCGGCGCGGCGCTGTCCGAAGCCTTCGCGCAGCGCAGCTTCGTGCTGCTGGTGGTCGGCTACTTCGTCTGCGGCTTCCATGTCGCCTTCGTCGGCGGCCATTTGCCGGCCTATATCTCCGACAAGGGGATCGGCCTGTCGCTGTTCGGCATCGACCTGTCGCCGGCCGAACTCGGCGGCTGGGCAATCGGCATGGTCGGCCTGTTCAACATCGCCGGCGCCATCCTGTGGAGCTCGATGGGCAACAAGTTCAAGCGCAAGAACCTCCTGTCGACGCTCTACCTGCTGCGTTCGCTGGTCTTCCTGGGCTTCGTGATCGCGCCGCTGTCGGCCGCCTCGGTGCTGATCTTTGCCGCAGCGCTGGGCTTCCTGTGGCTGGGCACGGTGCCTCTCACCACCTCGCTGGTCGGCTACATCTTCGGGCCGGTGCACGTCACCATGCTGAACGGCATCGTCTTCTTCGGTCATCAGGTCGGCAGCTTCTTCGGCGGCTGGGGCGGCGGGCGGCTGTTCGACCTGCAGGGCAACTACGACATGATGTGGTGGATCTCGATCGCACTGGGCCTCGTCTCGGCCGCGCTGCACTACCCGATCGTCGAGGAGCGGCTGGTCCGTTCGACCTCGATCCCGCAGCCGGCATGACGGCCGGCCCAACCCTGGGCTGGCGTCCCGTGCTGCTGTGGGGGCTGGCCAGCCTGGTGGCGGCCGCGACGGTCGTGTCGTTCATCCTGTGGGGGCTGAACGGCCCCGCCTATCTCGTGGACCTGATCGCCGCCTATTGCCTTTGATTCTCGCCTCCCCATTCGGATGGGGAGGGATTTCTTGAGCAGGCCGCGCCCGCGCCTCCGGCATGCGCCGCGCAAATACCAAGGATCTGACCCCGGATTCAGGGGTGCGGCATTCGCTTCGATTGTTTCGTTTATTTCGTTTGTTTCGTTTATGCGACCTGACGACGTCACCGGGACGCAGGGGCAGAGCGCGCACGCGATCGAGGGAGAGGCGGTCGCGACGGTCGTGTCTTTCGTTCTGTGGGGGCTGAACGGGCCCGCATATCTCGTGGACCTCATCGCGGCCTATTGTCTTTGACGAGGAGCAGCTAACCTCACACCGTGCGCAGCGCTCGACGCTGGTGCCGCGGGCGGGGGAGCGCGACGAATGCCGACAGTACGACTGGACCAGGACGTGTTTGCCGGGGGCGGCACGGTCGCCACCGATTGGGCCCAGGCCGGCGGCAATGCCCAGGTCACCATCGCCGCCGGCGCCCAGGTCAACCGCGGCATCAATTTCGATCTCGGCATCTCCGCCCTCGCCAACGTCGATGCCGGCGTGGGCAGGTTCCTGAGCGCCGAACTCTCGGGTCAGGCCAGCGCCACGGCCTCGGTCGCGGCGCAGATCCAGGTGCCGATGAACCTGTTCGGCGAGATCGGCTTCGCCGTCCGCCTGCAGGCGATCGCCGAGCTGGCGGCGGCGGTCCAGGTCAGCCTCGGCCTCAAGGTCGGCGACTTCCTCGAACTGGCCGGTACCGATTCCAACATGCGCGGCCTGCCGGTCGACCTGCTGCGCGTGTTCCTGTCGGAGATCGACATCAAGGCCGGCCTCTATGCGAAGGCGGCCTTGACCGCTCAAGCCTACGCCCAGCTCGTCGTCACGGGCACGGCGATCGCCCAGCCGGCGCGCAACCTCAGGCCCGGCTTCAACATCGTGGCCGGCATGGGCGTCGGCCTGAAGGCCGGCGCCGGCTTCCGGGTCTTCGCCGCGATGGAGTTCGCCGACTTCAGCCGCTTCGTGGCGCGCTCGGTCGACGTGCTGGTGGATGGCGCCTGCCGCGAAGCGGCCGCCGGCCTGCCCGCCGGGGACGCGACCTCGCGGGCGCTTCTGCAGGCGGCGCGGCCGGCCTTCAAGATGGCCCTGCGCACCGCCTACGAGCTGGGCGAGTTCATCGCCGTCAACGCGCCGCAGGCCAATGCGGCCGGCGCGGAACAGGTCGCGCTGCGCTGCGCCCAGGTCGCCCTGGAGGAGGGCCAGCGTTTCCTGCTCGAAGGCCTGACCGATGCCGCGCTGCAGGCGCTGCGGACCGCCATGCAGGACTGGATGGCGCCGCCGCTCAACGCCCGCTGGCGGGCGGCACGCGCGGTGCGGCGTGCCCTGTCGGATCATCTCGACGGCTTTCCGGCCGAGCCCTTCGACGGCGCGCCCGCGACGGAAGCCTATTGGAACACCCTCGTCACCCGCATCGTCGATCTCGCGACCGCGATGGCCAGCGGCACGCTCGATCCGCCGACGCAGCGCTTCGTCGCAGTGCTGTGGTCGGCCGCCCAGCTCGCCCTCGTCGCCGCCCGGCGCGTGACCCGGGCCGATGCTTCGCTCCGCGTCATCGGCCTGCCGCCGCGCCAGGTCCATGCGCCGTTCCAGGGCAGCCTCTCCGTCCAGCCGCCCCAGATCGTCCGCGATCACATTCGGGGGTCGCTCGCCGCCGCGCCGACGGGCGCGCTGCAGCTCGGCCATCTGGTCGAGTTCCTCACCGCCGATGCGGCGCTCGATTTCCTGCGCCAGCAGAACCCGGGGGTGGATCGCTTCCTCGGCGCCATGACCGGCCCGCTCGGCACCCTGGCCAACGACGTCGCCCGCACGTTCCTGCGCAACATCGGCAGCGCCGTCGTGGCCGGCGGACGGCCCGACGCGCAGGCCACGCTGGAAGCCATCGCCGCCTCCCTGCGCCGCTTCGTCGGCACGCAGATCCACGAAGAACTGGCCCCGGTGCTGCGCGAAAATCTCCTGTCGCGGCCCGACGTGAAGACCTATTTCGACGAGGTCTTCCTGCCGACCACAGACTTCACGCTCGACACGGTGTTCGGCGCCGCGCTCGACTGGAGCCGGCGCGGCGCCGACCGGGAGCGCCTCAAGGAAGCGCTCTCGGGAATCCTGATGAAGCTGGTCGGCCGCAGCCTGGTGGCGACCGCCGACATCATGCTCACCGAAGCGCAGCGCAAGATGCAGGGCATCCTCAACGGCCTCGCCGACAATGTGGAAGCGCCCAACGGCATCGTCCGCCAGCTCTCGCGCGCGGCGAACCTGCCGGTGCCCGTGAGCGAGATCGCCGAACTAACCGCCGACGCCCTGCGCATCGGCGGCGAGGTGCTGGGGCCGCTGAGCGACAGCCAGCGCGCGAAGATTCGCACGCTCATGTATCGGGTCATCGATCCGGTGCCGGTCGATGCCGGCACGTCGTTCATGCGCCAGCTGGCCGACAGCGCCTTCCTGCCCAATGCCGAGGCCATGATGGAACTGGCCACCGAGCTGGGTTCGGTCGGCGGCGAGCGTTTCCTGCAGTTCGTCATCAAGCTGGTCGAGTTGATCGGCCGAAAGATCCTCGACGAGCTTTCGGCCGTCATCGACGCGGCGGGCGCGCAGATCCAGCAATGGTACGAAGACACGCGGCAGGCGCTGGAGGAGTTGCAGCAGCAGATCGGCCGGCTGGCGGCGGAGATCGAACGCCTGGCCAACCAGGTCGCGCGCGACTTCGACCGGGCGATCGACGATCTCCTGGGCGCGCTGGCGCCGCTCGCCACGCCGTCGGGCCGCCGCACCTTCAAGGCCCGCCTCGCCGACCAGGTGATCGACGACGCCTTCGCCCTCCTCGACGACAACTACGTCTATCGCACGCTGGCGCCGGCCCCCGTGCGGGGGGCGATCCGGGCGGCCGCGCGCAGCGCCGTCGAGGGCGCGCTCGACAACGACGTCCTCGATGGCGTGCTCGACATCGTGGGCGAGGTCGCCGAGGAGGTCGATTCGCTGATCGACGATGTCCGCGACCTCGATCCCAGGCGCGATCTCGCCGAGCAGATCGGCAACCTGCTGCTGAACCGGCTGACCGACGCGATATATGACAATCTTGGCCGCGATCCTCACATCAACGTGGGATTCGACGTCACCGTGCTCGGCACGCGCCACCGTCTCTTGCTGGGCCGGATCGACGTGCCGATCGGTGCGGTGGTCGACGGGCTGCGGGCGGCCATCCGCCAGTTCGACGCCTTCGAGGATGCGGTCCGGGATGCCGCGGGTGCCCTTGCCTCCGCCTTCGCCGGCGAGGCGCGCCTGCGAACGGCCGAGACCGAGCGCACGAACAAGGCGGCCGCACAGGCACGGCTCGGCGTCCAGCGCGCGGCGCTGGAAGCGGCGCCCCGCAGCGTCAAGATCCTCTCCCCCACGAGCGGCAGCGCCGCCGCCGGTTCGATGCGCATCCGGATCGAGGTCGAGGGCCTGTCGCCCGCCGCCGTCGAGGATCAACCCGATCGCCCTTCCGTCGTGAGCGTGTTCCTCAACGGACGGGAACTGCCGCTCTCGTCCTTCACCGTAACCGAGACAAGTACGATGGCGCCGCCGGTGCTGGGGCCCATCCCCGGTGTCTACGACGCGCGCCAGGAACTCGACCTGCGACCCCATTGGACCGCGATTCGCAGTCCCGCCAAGCCGGGGAAGGCCGCGGCGAGGAAGGCCGTCGCTCAACTGGCGGTGATCGCATCGAAGCGCACCCCGACCCGTCCGGTCGGCATCCCCGGCAGCACACCGCTCGCACCGCTCAAGGGCAAGGCCGCGCCGTTCGGCCACGCGCCCGCCAAGCGCGCGGAGCGGCGCTTCGGCAGGCCGCTCACCGTGACGCAGATCGGACGCCTCGTCGGCCAGACGACCGGCGGTATCGTGCTGTCGTGCCTGCTGGACGGCAGCGCGCTCGAGGAAGGTCTCAACACACTGGTCGTGGCGGTCGTACTGCCAGGGGGCAGTCGCCTCGAAACGGCCTGCACCTTCTTCGGCGAGACGGTTGCGATGCCGCCGTCGAGACCCAAGCCAACGGTGCCGAAGCCGGGTTCGGTGCGACTTCCCGGCATTAGGCCCATCAGGCCAGCCGACCTGGTACCGCAGAAGATCGCGGGCAAGTTCGTGCTGCCGCCCAAGAAGGCGCGGCTGCAGGCGATTGCCGCGCAGAAGAAGGCCATCGAGCTGCGCGGCGCGGAGAAGCGCAAGGCGCTGTGCGACGGGCTGGGCGTCACGCTGGCGCCACACCTCAAGCCGGGGAAGCGCTGAGATGGAGATCATCGAGAGCCTCAAGCAGCTCCTGGGTCTGGACGATCCGCCGGCGATTCCGCTCGATCAGCGGCGCCGCGACGCAAAAGCGGCCATCGAAGCCTGGTTGCAGGTGCCGCGGACGACCCAGTATAGCCTGCCGCCCGACAGGTTTGCCGAGCGCCTGCGCACGCTGGTCGAATCGCCCCAGGAGCTGCGGCAAGGCCAGTACAACTGGTGTCTGCCGGCCGCGTTCCTTCAGTCGGTCCTCCGCCGGTTTCCGGACCTGGTCACTCAGTTCGGCCTGGAACTCTACACCAGGGGCGGAGGCCGTCTGGGCGACATCGAGGTCTCGCTGACCGACGCCTTCCGGGCCTTCGACTATCCCGATCTCATTCGGTCGGACCCGGAGCTGCCGCAGCGCAATCGCGACCTGTATCTCGCCTCCCACGCGGATTGGATCCTGCTGGGAGCCGTGCAGGACGAAACGACCCTCTATCCGATGAGCGGTTCGCCTCGGGATCCCGTGAGCTTTTCGGTCGGCACACTGACCGACCTGTTCGAGGAGTGCGGCCTCTACGAGGACGTGACGACGTTATCCTCGTCCGACAAGAGGAACCGGCAGAAGCTGATCGATGCGCTGGAGAAGAGCCGCACGCAGGACATCCTGCTGGTTGGCGACATCGCGAACTTCGGCGTCGGTCGGATGGGACGCCACGCGGTGCGCCTCGTCGCGCCCCCGACCTTCACCGCCCCGGCGGGCGGCGGAACGCCAACCGACCAGGAGACGATGACGTTCCAGTTCTGGAGCTGGGGATTCCAGCCCTCGGGCGTCGCAGGCATACCCTTCGACCCCGTGCAGAATGCTTTCACCTATTCGCTGACGCGACGTCAGTTCGCCGCGATGGAAATCATCATCGCCGAGCCGAAACCGATCTGATCGATCGGCCTACAGCACGAACTTCGACAGATCGGCGTTCTTCGCCAGCTCGCTGACATGCGAGCGGACGTAGGCGGCGTCGATCTCGATCTTGGTGTTCGGCTTGTCGGAGGCGGTGAAGCTGATTTCCTCCAGCAGCTTCTCCATCACCGTGTGCAGCCGGCGGGCGCCGATATTCTCGACCGTCTCGTTGATGTCGGCCGACAGCCGCGCCAGCTCGTCGATCGCGTCGGTGGTGAAGTCGAGCTCGACCTTCTCGGTCGCCAGCAGCGCCTTGTACTGCTTGACCAGGCTGGCTTCCGGCTCGGTCAGGATGCGGCGGAAATCCTCCTGGCTGAGCGAGGCCAGGCTGACACGGATCGGCAGGCGGCCCTGCAGCTCCGGCAGCATGTCCGAGGGCTTGGCGAGGTGGAAGGCGCCGGAGCAGATGAACAGGACGTGGTCGGTCTTCACCGGCCCGTGCTTGGTGTTCACCGTCGTGCCCTCGATCAGCGGCAGCAGGTCGCGCTGCACGCCTTCGCGGCTCACGTCGCCGCCGCCGCGGTACTCGCTGCGCGCGGTGATCTTGTCGATCTCGTCGATGAAGACGATGCCGTTCTGCTCGACCATGTCGCGCGCCTCGCGGACGACCCGCTCCTGGTCGAGCAGCTTGTCGCTCTCCTCGCGCAGCAGCGTCTGGTGGCTCTCGGCCACGGTCATCTTGCGCTTCTTGGTGCGGCCGCCGAACGCCTTGCCCAGCATGTCGCCGATATTGATCATGCCGACCGATGCGCCGGGCTGGCCCGGAACCTCGAACTGCATCGGTCCGCCCGAATCGGCGATCTCGATCTCGATCTCGCGATCGTCCAGCTCGCCGGCGCGCAGCTTGTGGCGGAAACGCAGCTTCGTCTCCTCGCTGGCATTGGCGCCGCACAGCGCCTCGACCACGCGGTCCTCGGCCGCCAGCTCGGCCTTGGCCTTGACGTCCTTGCGCAGGCTCTCGCGCGCCATCTCGATGGCGGCTTCCATGAGGTCGCGCGCGATCTGCTCGACGTCGCGGCCGACATAGCCGACCTCGGTGAACTTGGTCGCCTCGACCTTGAGGAACGGCGCGTTGGTGAGCTTGGCGAGACGGCGCGCGATCTCGGTCTTGCCGACGCCGGTCGGGCCGATCATCAGGATGTTCTTGGGCAGCACCTCGTCGCGCAGCGAATCGGCAAGCTGCAGGCGGCGCCAGCGGTTACGCAGCGCAATGGCGACGGCGCGCTTGGCCTCCTGCTGGCCGACGATGTGCTTATCGAGCTCGGAGACGATCTCGCGCGGGGAAAAGTCGTTACTCATGGGGCTCTCAGAGCTTCTCGAGGACGATGTTGTGGTTGGTGTAGACGCAGATGTCGGCAGCGATCTTCATCGACTTGCGGGCGATCGCCTCGGCATCGAGCCCCTCCACGTCGATCAGCGCCCGCGCGGCCGAGAGCGCGTAATTGCCGCCCGAGCCGATGGCGATGATGCCGCCCTCGGGCTCCAGCACGTCGCCCGTGCCGGACAGCAGTAGCGAGACGTCCTTGTCGGCCACCGCCATCAGCGCCTCGAGCTTGCGCAGGTAGCGGTCGGTGCGCCAGTCCTTGGCGAGTTCGATCGCCGCGCGCAGGAGCTGGCCGGGATGGCGCTCCAGCTTGGCCTCGAGCCGTTCGAAGAGCGTGAAGGCGTCGCCCGTGGCGCCCGCGAAACCCGCGATGATCTGGCCGTTGCCGATCCGGCGGACCTTCTTGGCGTTGCCCTTGACGATGGTCTGGCCCATCGACACCTGGCCGTCGCCGGCCATCACGACCTGGCCGTCCTTGCGAACCGAGAGGATGGTCGTGGCATGCCAGCCGGGACCGGAGGAACTGTCTGATTGTGCGGAAGACATGCGCCCTAAATAGGGATTCACAGCCACAAATCAATCGCGACCTCTGGCCCGCGCAGGCGGCGTGCTAACGTCGGCGCATGAGTGAATCAGCCCAGAGCGACCCCGTCATCGTCATCGGCGCCGGTATCGTCGGCGCCGCCACCGCCCGCGCCCTGCAGCGCAACGGCCACAAGGTGACGCTGCTCGACAGCGCCGAGCCCGGCAACGCGACCTCCTTCGGCAATGCCGGTTTCCTCTCCGTCGACAGCCTGATCCCGCTGGCGCGGCCGGCCACCCTGAAGAAGGTGCCGCAGATGCTGATGGACCGGAACGGACCGCTCACGGTCCATCCGCCCAGCCTGCCCTGGCTGCTGCCCTGGATGGCCCGCTTCGCGCTGGCGGCGATGAGTCAGGCCGAGGTCCAGAAGGGCAAGGACATGTTCCGGCCGCTGATGCTCGAGGCCGACATCGCCTGGAAGGCCGAGATCCAGGCCTCGGGCCTCGGCGAGCTGTTCCGCACCCGCGGCGCGCTCTACGTCTACGAGAGCGAGGCGTCGTTCCTGGGCACCGACGAGATGCGCGGGCTGCAGTCGGGCAAGGGCACCGAGTTCGAGATCGTCGACGGCAACCGGGCGCGCGAGCTGGCACCGGGCCTCAGCCCGACCATCGTGCGCGGCATCCACTATCCGAACGGCACGCACACGATCGATCCGCACAAGGTCGTGGCGACCCTGGTCGAGCGCTTCACCGCCGAGGGCGGCACGGTCGTGCGCGGCCGCGTGCGCGGCTTCCGCCGCGACGGCAACCGCGTCACGGCGGTGCAGCTCACCGATTCGGAAATGCCCGCGAGCGCCGTGATGATCTCGGCGGGCCGCGCCTCGGGCGAGCTGACGCGCCTGCTGGGCTTCAACGCGCCGCTGGTCGCCGAGCGCGGCTATCATGTGATGGTGGCGCCGGACAATGTGCGCTTCGACCTGCCGGTCAGCCCGCCCGACCGCGGCCTGTTCTTCACGCCGATGACCGACGGCCTGCGCATCGCCGGCACGGTCGAGCTGGCGGCGCCGCACCAGCCGCCCTCCTGGCATCGCGCCGATCTCCTCAAGAAGCATCTCAAGGACATCTTCCCCGGTGTCGGCGGCGCCGAGCAGAGCCGCTGGATCGGCGAACGTCCCACCTTGCCCGACTATCGTCCCGCGATCGGCCGCGCGCCGCGCCTCGCCAACGTCTATTGCGGCTATGGCCACCAGCATCTCGGCCTCACGCTGGCCACCGCGACGGGCCGCCTGATCGCCCGCCTGATGGAAGGCGAGCAACTGCCGAGCGCGCTGCAGGCCTGCGATCCGGGACGATTCGGCTAGAGTCTTTCCGGGCGAGATTGAATCGAACCGAACGTCCCAACGCTGACCTCACCCTGAGAGTCTGGCCGGAAATGAATGCAGCTAAAACAAGGGGCTATGAACAGCCCCAATAACCTCACCCTGAGGAACATCGCGCAGCGATGTGTCTCGAAGGGTGGGAACGCGCACCTTGCCTGTTGCCCATCCTTCGAGACGCGCCGCTTCGCGACGCTCCTCAGGATGAGGTAAGTGCTTGAATCGATTCAATTCATTTCCGGCCAGCCTCTCAGGATGAGGTGAATGGTCAAGTTGAGATGGAACGTCTCTAAGCGTTTGGGGGAAGCGAAAGGTCCCTCACTGCGTTCGGGATGACAGCGTTTTCTGCATCGACGCACGGCGCCAACCCAGCAACCTTGTCATCCCGAGCGTAGCGAGGGACCTTTGGCTCACAGGAGAGATTACGCCGCCTGAGCCTGCTGCCGGAACGCCGTGAGGCTGCCGGCGTGGAGCAGTTCGCTGGGCAGCACATGGCCGACGATGCGTTCGGCCATGCGGCCGACCTCGATGAGCCGGTCGAGATCGACGCCGGTATCGATGCCCATCTCCTCGCAGAGCAGCACCAGCTCCTCGGTCGCGATGTTGCCGGCCGCGCCCTTGTGAGCGGCGAACGGACAGCCGCCCAGCCCGCCCACCGTCGAATCGAAGGCGCTCACGCCCATGCGCAGGCCGGCATGCGCGTTGGCCACGCCCATGCCCCGCGTGTCGTGCAGGTGCAGCGTGATCTTCTGGTCCGGCCAGCGTTCGCGCACCGCGCCGACCACGCGCTCGATGCGCGGCGGCACCGCCCAGCCCATCGTATCGGCGAGGCCGATATCGGTGATCGTCGCACCGGCCTCGGCGGCCAGCGCGAAGCCGTCCGCCAGGCCCTGCAGCACCTCGTCGACGGTGACCTCGCCCTGGAAATTGCAGCCGAAGGCGGCCATCACGCCGATGCGCGTCACGGGGATTCCATGCGACAGGTGCAGCGCCGTCTGGGCGCGCATCGCCTCCATGTTCTGGGCGCGGCTGCGATGCAGGTTCTTGTAGCTGAATCCTTCCGAGGCGCTGAGCGCGATCGAGCCGTAGAGCTTGAGCTTGTCGCGGAACTTCAGCGCGCGCGCGAGGCCCTTGTCGTTGAACCACAGGGCGGTGAAGTCGACGCCGGGCTTCGTGCGCACGCGCTCGACGACCTCGTCCGCATCGGCCCAGCCGGGCACGATGCGCTGGCTGACGAAGGAGCAGATCTGGATGTGATGCAGCCCCGTCTCGGCCAGCGCCTCGATGAGCTCGATCTTGTGGTCTGAAGAGATCGGTCCCGGCTCGATCTGGAAGCCCTCGCGCGGGCCTTCCTCGTGAATCTCCACCTTCTTTGGCAGATCGCTCATGTTCCGCTCCCGTCCGTTCTAGCGTTGTCCCGTCGCGACGACGCCGCGTTGGTGAAGATCGTGCACCTCCTCGGCCGCGAAACCAAGCTCGCGCAGGATGGTCTCGGTGCTCTCGCCGACGGCCTGCGGCTGCTGGCGCAGGCCGAGATCGTGCCCGCCCAGCTCGATCGGCAGGCGCGGCAGCTTGACGTGCCGTCCCTTGCCGAGATCGGTCTCGAGCATGCGACCGCCGGCGTTGAGCTGCGGATCCTCCTGCAGATCCTCGGGCCGGCCGAGCGGTGCGAAGGGCAGGCTGCCTGCCTCGCAGAAGGCGACCATCTGGTCGAGCGTATGGCGCTGCACGATCTCCGAAATGATGGGCACGAGGCGCGGCCGTCCGAGGATGCGGTCCTCGTTGCTGGCGAGCGTCGCGTCGGCCAGCAGATCCGGACGATCGAACAGCCGGCAGAACTGCGCCCAGTGCTTGTCGCTGGTGATGCCGAGGAAGAACAGGCGATCATCGGAAGTCTTGAACGTCTCGTAGATCGCCCAGGCGCCCTGGCGCTCGGGCATCGGCGGCACGGTCCGGCCCGTCACCGCCCCGCCGGCCATATGCTGCGCCATCAGGAAGGCCGCCGATTCGAACAGGGCGGAGCGCACTTCCTGCCCGCGGCCGGTGCGGTTGCGCTCCTGCAGCGCCGCCAGGATGCCGACGACACCGAACACGCCCCCCATGATGTCGCAGATCGAGGTGCCGGCGCGCAGCGGGCGGCCAGAGGGCCCGGTCATGTAGGCGAGGCCGCTCATGTACTGGACGATCTCGTCGAGCGCCGGCCGATTCTCGTAGGGGCCGCTCAGGAATCCCTTCAGGGCGCAGTAGACGAGCCGCGGATAGTCCTTCGCGAGATCGGCATAGCCCAGGCCCAGCCGCTCCATGGTGCCGGAGGCGAAGTTCTCGATCATCACGTCCGACTGGGAAAGCAGCCGATGGATGATCTTCTTTCCCTCCTCCGACTTGATGTCGATCGCGAGGCTTCGCTTGTTGCGGTTGAAGGTGCCGAAGAAGCCGGCCGCGAAGCCCGCGAGGCGTCGCGTGCGGTCGCCTTCCACCGGCTCGACCTTGATGACCTCGGCGCCGAGATCGGCCAGCACGAGGCCGCAGGACGGTCCCATGACCACATGGCAGAACTCGAGCACGCGAATGCCCTGCAGCGGCAGCGCACGATTTTCCTCCGGCGCCGTTCCGCCCGCCGTGCCCTGCTCATCCATGACTCTCTCCTCGCAACGCCCTCGTTTCGGCCGGCAACCTTCCAGCGCGGCCGCGCGGCCGCAACTGGGAATCCATGCCTGTCCCGCTAGCCGCCGTATTGCAGCAATGTCTCGCCGTTCTTCTTGAGCCAGGCTTGTGGCCCCTCGATGGGGCCGTCGCACAAGGCGCTCGCCAGTGCCCAGAAGCGGGGACTGTGATTCAGGTGGACCAGATGGGCCGCCTCGTGGGCGGCCAGGTAGTCGAGCACCTCGGGCGGGGCGAACACCAGCCGCCAGGAGAAGGAAAGCGAGGCGTCGGGCCCGCAGCTTCCCCAGCGCGAGCGCGTGTCGCGCACCGAGATGCGCTTCACCGGCCGCTCGGCGCGGGCGGCCTTGGCGTGGACCCGCGGCACCAGCTCCTTCTTCAGCTCGCCGACCAGCCAGTCCTTCACCCGGCGCGACAGGTGCTCGGGCCGGCCCGCGACATGGATCTCGTTGCCCTCGCGCCAGACCGTGCCGCGGGCCTCCGGCCGGTGGCGCAGGCGATGGGGCACGCCGAACAGCGGGATTTCCGCGCCATCAACGAAGGGAATTCGCGCCGGCAGGCGCTCGAGGCGCGCGGCAATCCAGCCAGCATGCGTTTCGGCGAAACCGACGGCCGTGCCGCGCGCCATGCGCAGCGGCGCCGTCAGCACGATCCTCCGGTTGGCCGGATCGACCCGCAGCGAGGCGCGGCGGGCGCGGGCATTGCGCACGAAGGTGACGGAAAGCGTGTCGCCGGCATGAGCAATGGTCAGTTGCTCGGGCTCCGGCGTCGCTTTAGGCAGGAAACGACTGAACCAAGAGGAAGACGACATGTCCGAAGAACAGGCTCACAAGACGCTCAGCGATGCAGGACGAAAGGTCCTCTCGGAGGTTCTGGGCGAATCCTATCTCGCCAAGCGCGACGCGACCAACAACGATTTCTGGGGTCCGGTCCGCGCCTTCTCCGAGGAATTCGCCTACGCCTCGCTGTGGACGCGCGACGGGCTCGACCGCAAGCAGCGCAGCATGATCACCATCGCCATGCTCTGCGCGCTGAACCGCCCGCACGAGCTCAAGATCCACCTGGTGGGCGCGCTGAACAACGGCTGCACCAAGACCGAGCTGCGCGAGATCTTCACCCACGCGATCGCCTATTGCGGCTTCCCGGCCGCCATCGATGCGCTGCGCGTCGCCGAGGACGTGCTGAAGGAACAGGGGAAGTTCTGACATGGATCTCGACATAGAGCGGATTCGCGCCGAGACGCCAGGCTGCGCCCACGTCCTGCATCTCAACGCGGCCGGTTCGTCGCTGCCCAGCCGCCGCACGCTGGACGCGACGCTCGACCATCTGCGGCTCGAGGCCGAGATCGGCGGCTACGAGGCGGCCGACCGGGCGCGTTCCGTGCTCGACGGCTTCTATCCGTCGATCGCCACGCTGATCGGCGCCGAACCCGGCGAGATCGCCTATGTCGAGAACGCCACGCGCGCCTGGGACCTCGCCTTCTACTCGCTCGACTTCAAGCCGGGCGACCGCATCCTGACCTGCGTCAGCGAATACTCGTCGAACTACATCTCCTACCTGCAGGTGGCGAAGAAGACCGGCGCCGAGATCGTGGTGGTGCCCGACGACAAACACGGCCAGATCGACCTCGCGGCCCTCGAACGCGCCATCGACAAGCGCACGAAGCTGGTCTCGATCTCGCACATCCCGACCCAGGGCGGCCTGGTCCAGCCGGCCGAGGCGGTGGGCAAGATCGTGAACGATGCCGGCATCCTCTACCTGCTCGATGCCTGCCAGTCGGTCGGCATGATGCCGATCGACGTGAAGAAGATCGGCTGCGACTTCCTGTCGGCGACGGGACGCAAGTACATGCGCGGGCCGCGCGGCACGGGCTTCCTCTACGCCCGCACGCGCAGCACCTCGCACATCGAGCCGATCTTCCTCGACAATCACGCCGCGCGCTGGACCGGCGACAACGACTACACGGTGATGGGCGACGCCAAGCGCTTCGAGAACTGGGAGCGCTACTTCGCCGGCGTGATCGGCCTCAAGGTCGCCGCCGACCAGGCGAACGAGCTCGGCATGCCGGCGATCTGGGCGCGCCTGCGCCACCTGGCCGACGGACTTCGCGAGCGGCTGAAGACGGTGCCGGGCGTGACCCTGGCCGATCTCGGCGTCACCAAGGGCGCCATCGTCACCTTCGCCGTCGCCGGCAGGGAGCATGGGACGCTGAAGCAGCAGCTGCGCGACCAGGGGATCAACGTCTCGGTCTCGACGCAGTTCTCGTCCCGCCTCGACCTCAAGGGACGCGGCCTGAAGGACGTGATGCGCGCCTCGGTGCACATCTACAACACCGACGAGGAACTCGACCGCTTCGTCGCGGCGTTGCGGCCGCTGGTCGCCGGCTAGGCGGCGCCATGCCGATCATCGCGCCGTCGGCATCGTGGCTGCTGGTCGTCGCAGAGACCGGCTCGATCCGGCGCGCGGCGACGCGGCTCAACCTCTCGCCCTCGGCCGTGAACCGGCAGATCCTGAACCTGGAAGCGGAGTATGGCGCGGCGCTGTTCGAGCGCCTGCCGCGCGGCATGCGGCTCACGCCCGCCGGCCAGATGGTGGTGGCGGAAGTCCAGCGCTGGCAGCACGACCACGCGCAGCTCGTGCAGCATATCGGCCAGCTGCGCAGCATGGTGCGCGGGCACGCTTCGCTCGGCCTCATGGAGAGCTTCTCGCGCACCGTCGTGTCGCGACTGATGAGCCACATGCGCGAACGCCAGTCGCTGGTTTCGCTCGAGGTGCTGATGGGCGGCACGGCCGAGATCGTCGACCGGCTGGTCGCGGGAAAGCTCGACCTCGCCATCTGCTACGCCGTGCCCAAGATGCCGGAGATCCGCGTGCTGGCCTCGATCCAGCCCAGCTCGGGAATCGTCGTGGCGCGGGATCATCCGCTGGCCGGCCGCA
Organism: Reyranella sp.; assembly: GCF_965227665.1. GTDB lineage: Bacteria > Pseudomonadota > Alphaproteobacteria > Reyranellales > Reyranellaceae > Reyranella. The sequence continues at coordinate 3,465,149 of NZ_OZ245767.1, read as the reverse complement.
AGTCGATCCGGCTCGCCGAATGCGCCAACTACAGCTTCGTCTTTCCCGATTCGTCGCTCACCTCGCGGCGCATCCTCGAAACCGCCCTGGAGCGCGCCAAGGTGCATTTCGCCGGCGTGGTCACGACCAACTCCGTCGAGGTGATGAAGATGCTGGTGCGCGAGCATCGCCAGATCGCGCTGCTCAGCCTGCCCGACATCGGGGCGGACTTCGCCGACCGCGACCTGGTCCACATCCCGCTGGCAGACCGTTACGTCCGCGGCTCGCACCTGTCGCTGATCGCCCCGCGCCACGCCAAGCCCTCGCCGGTCGCTGCCATGCTGGCGGAATTCCTGCGCGAAGAATTGCAGGGCCTGCCGGCGCGCCGCGCCTGGACCGGCAGCCTGCGGGAAGTCGGCGGGACAAAGGCGGGACGCAGCCGGTCCTGAAGAGAGCGCGGACCGACCGTACGAAAAAACCGCACACGCCGTCCCGAATCTAGCGCTTTTCAGCGCCGCGGCATGGCCTTCATGCTGACGCGCCGAACGGGGACGGCGTGCGTGGCATGACGCGTGCACCGCCGGCTTCCGAATCGAGGAACCTCTGCATGACCCATTTTCGCTCCTGGTCGCTGGCCGCGCTGGCCGCTTCCACTTTCCTGGCCGCCCTGCCCACACAGGCGCAGACACAAGCCACGACCCTCACGGTCGCGCCCGAGACGCTGAGCCGCGTCCTCGACCCGCATTTCACCACGTCGTTCACGACGCGCGACCTGGGTTACCTGATCTACGACACGCTGTTCGCGGTCGACGACACGTTCGCGCCCAAACCGCAGATGGTCGAGCGCTACACGATCAGCCCCGACAAGCTCACCTACACCTTCGTGCTGCGGCCGGGCCTGAAGTGGCACGACGGCCAGCCGGTCACCGCCGCGGACTGCGTCGCCTCGATCCAGCGCTGGGCCTCGCGCGACAGCATGGGCCAGACCCTAGCCAAGTTCACCGCCTCGCTGGAAGCGGCCGACGCCAATACGATCAAGCTGGTGCTGAAGGAGCCCTACGGGCTCGTGCTCGACAGCCTGGCCAAGATCGGGGCGCCGGTGCCGTTCATGATGCCGGAACGCATCGCCAAGACCCCCGGCAGCGAGCAGGTGAAGGAGATCGTCGGTTCCGGCCCCTACAAGTTCCGCGCCGACCTGCATGAGCCCGGCGTGAAGATCGTCCTCGACAAGTTCGCCGACTACAAGCCGCGCAGCGAGCCGCCCAACTGGGCGTCGGGCGCCAAGATCGCGAAGATGGACAGGGTCGAGATGCTGGGCATGCCGGATGCACAGACCCAGGTGAGCGCGCTCATCAGGGGCGAGGTCGACTATCTCGAGCGCGTGCCGGCCGACCTGCTGCCGCTGTTCGATGCCAAGTCCGGCGCCAAGGCCGAGGTCGTGAGCAAGTACGGCTTCCAGGCCATCATGCGCATGAACCACCTGCAGCCGCCGTTCGACAATGTGAAGGTGCGCCAGGCCATCGCCCGCGCCGTCGACCGGTCGATGTACGCCGGCGTGGTCGCCGGCGATCCGAAGTTCGCCACCGATTGCGCCGCGATCTTCGGCTGCGGCATGCCCTACGAGAGCAAGGCCGGCATCCCGTCGCGCGATATCGCGGCCGCCAAGGCCATGCTGAAGGAAGCCAATGTCGATATGTCGAAGCCGCTGGTGATGCTGCATGTCGCCAACGCGCCGGGCATCGCCGCGCTGGGCAACGTCACGCGCCAGGTGCTGGTCGATCTCGGCTTCAAGGTCGACATGGTGTCGATGGACTTCCAGACCTTCGCCACCCGCCGGCTCAACACCGGACCGGTCGACAAGGGCGGCTGGAACCTCGCTCACACGACGAATTCCGTGCCCGACCAGGGCAATCCGCTCAGCAACCCGTTCCTCGTGGCCTCTGGCCCGCCCGCCTCCGCCTGGGGCTGGCCGAAGGACGAGAAGATCGAGGAGCTGCGGCTGAAGTTCGCCACCGCGCCCGACGAGGCGGCGCGCAAGACGATCGCCACCGAGATCCAGGTCCGCGCCTACGAGCAGGTTCTCTATCTGCCGCTGGCCCAGTTCACGACCCCGTCGGCCTGGCGCAACAACCTCGAAGGCGTCCTGAAGTCGCCGGTCATGCTGCTCTACAACATCGAGAAGAAGTGAGGATCGCCGCCATGGCGAAAGCGGTTGCCGACGATTACCTGCGGCGCATTCCCAAGGCCGAGCTGCATTGCCATCTCGCCGGCACCCTGCGCGCGACGACCGTGGCCGAGCTCGCGAAGAAGTACGGCCTGCCGCTGCCTCGGCCGGCCGAGCAGCTCTACCAGTGGCCCAACTTCGACGGGTTCCTGGAAATCCTGCGCCTCACCGCCTCGGTGCTGCGCACGCCCGAGGATTTCAGCCGCGCGGTCTACGAATACTGCGAGGATGCCGCGCGCGACGGCAACCTGCGGCACGTCGAGTTCTTCTTCAATCCCGACTATTTCTATCCCAACGGCATCGACTATCCCTCGATGGTGGCCGGCATGGCCAATGGCATCGAGCGCGTCGGCCGCGACTTCGGCATCTCCGCCCGGCTGATCTGCTGCATCGACCGCTCGATCAATTCAGCCGCCCAGGCGGTCGAGATCGTGGAGACGGCGCTGGCGCATCGCCATGAGCTGGTGATCGGCATCGGGCTGGACGGCAACGAGAGCGTCGGCCCACCCGCCATCTTCGCCGAGGCCTATGCGCTCGCGCGCAAGGGCGGGCTGCGCTGCACGGCCCATTGCTGCGAGGATTATCTCACGCCGCTCGAAGCGCCGCCGACCAATTACCTGATCTGCCGCGACGTGCTGCGCTGCGACCGCATCGACCATGGCTACAACATGCTGGCCTCGGACTTCGTGATGAGCGAGGCGCGCAAGGACGGGCTATATTTCACGCCCTGCGCCTGGACCAGCCTGCTGCACAACCGGCCGCACCGGCCGCAGCGCATCCGCCGCATGGTCGAGGCCGGGTTGAACGTCACGATCAACACCGACGATCCGGCGATGTTCGGCACCAATCTCGGCCACGGCTTCACGACCCTGTTCGAGACGATCGGCTGGGGCCCCGACAAGGCCCGGATGTTCAGCCTGAATTCGGTCGAGGCCTCGTGGCTGGACGAGAGCGAGAAAGCTAAGATGCGGATCGACTTCCGCCGCCAAATCGCCGCGCTCGACCTGGAATTCGGCTACGAGAACGCCGCCAAGCCGGTCTAGGGACCATTCCGCTTCTGGTTCACCCATACCGTCTCATCCTGAGAGTCTGGCCGGAAATGAATTGAATCGATTCAAGCACTTACCTCATCCTGAGGAGCGCCGCGAAGCGGCGCGTCTCGAAGGATGGGCAACAGGCAAGGTGCGCGTTCCCACCCTTCGAGACGCATCGCTGCGCGATGCTCCTCAGGGTGAGGTGGTTTCTGGAAAGACTGATGACATTCCGCCCCGGTCGGAAAGACTCCGGCCACGCCAGATCGCACGTCTCCTGCTGGTCTTGATCCGGAATGGCCATAGAATGCACCTCGGATCGAGAGCGGGGCTATCGCATATGAGGTAAAGGCCCCTCACTCCGTTCGCGATGACACCGTTTGGTTGATCGGCGCACGGCGCAAATCCCAACAAAATTGTCATCCCGAACGGAGTGAGGGACCCTTACCTTCCTGGAGGGCCAACGACACCGGCCGTTCTCGGCCATACGCGATTGCCCTGGAATCGAGAGAGGGAGGCTGCCATGCCCGTGTTCTTCGTTTGCGCCGGGCTGTTGGGCCTGCTGGCGGTCGCGCTGGCCGTGAATGTCGGCCTGATGCGGGGCCGCAAGCGGATCAACCTGGGGGACGGCGGCGATGCCGAGATGCAGGCCGCGGTGCGGGCGCACGGCAACCTGGTGGAGTTCGCGCCGCTCACCCTGCTGATGATCTACATGGCGAGCGACTTCTACGGCTTCGGCCTCGTGGCGGCCCTGTCGGTGGTGCTGCTGGTGGCCCGCCTGCTGCATGCCGGCGGCATGCTGGGCCTGATCCCCAAGGGCCGGCTGCTGGGAACGCTCGGGTCGGCGGCGACCCTGGGTACCGCCTCGATCCTGCTCGCGATCGCCGGCCTCGGCCTCAAGCAATACTGATCGGCAGAGTATTGGCCGTCATGCAAAGACCGGCAACCGCGGGGCCGCTTCGGGCGTACTCTCCCGACGTCATCGCTCACCAACGGCGAACATGATCACCACGCTCTGGCGGATCGCCTACGAGGCCGGCTACGGCTACTTCGCCAACCGGCTCTCGACTTCGGCCGCGGCCATGGCGTTCTACACCATGTTCGCGCTCGGCCCGATCATGATCTTCACCATCGCCATTGCCGAACCGTTCGTCGGCCGGTTCATGGCCCAGGAGACGATCTTCGATGCGCTGGGCACCGTCGTGGCGCAGGACCAGCTGCGCACCATCCGCCGCTTCGCCTCCGAGGACCTGTTCCGCGGCGGCGGCATCGCCGCCCTCGCCGGCGCCGCCGTGCTGCTCTACACCGGCACCCGCGTGTTCGTTGAGCTGGACGACGGCATCGACGCGATCTGGCGGGACAATAAAGGCCCGACGGTGCATCCCGTCCTGGCCAGCCTCAAGTCGCGGCTGCTCGCCGTGCTGCTGATGATCGTGCTGGGCGTCGTGCTGATCGTGGTGATCCTGGCGAGCGTGTTGATCTCGGCCTATGCCGGCGTGCTCGAGAGATTCCCCATCCTCGGCGTCTGGATCGGCCCGGCGATCTCGACCTCCGTGCACTACGGCCTGCTCTCGGGCTTCTTCACGCTGATCTACAAGTGGCTGCCGACCGGCCGCGTCCCCTGGCGCTACGCGCTGATCGGCGGCCTGGTGAACGCCCTGCTCTTCGCGGTCGGCAACCGTGCGCTGGTCTTCTATTTCGAGGTGACCCAGCTCACCTCGGCGTTCGGTGCCACGGCGGGCTTCGCCGCCATCATGGTCTGGATGTACTGGACGTCGCTCACCATCCTGATCGGCGCCCAGGTCGGCCGCGCCACGCGCGACGTGCTGATCGACAATCGGGCGCGCGAGATGGTCGAGGGGGATCTTTAAGAAACGGTGCGCAAGGGGAGCCGTGCGGGCTCTCGGCGCTTCGCTTCGCTGCAGCGCCTGCCGCCCGCCGGCGCGCGTAGCGCGCCTAGAACATGGTGGCGAGCACCCGGTCCGGCGGCTTGTGGCCGTCGGCGAAGGTCTTGATGTTGATCAGGACCTTCTCGCCCATCTCGATGCGGCCCTCGAGCGTGGCCGAGCCCATGTGCGGCAGCAGCACGACGCGGTCCATTTCGAGCAGCTTGGGGTTCACCTGCGGCTCGTTCTCGTAGACGTCGAGGCCGGCGCTGGCCATCTCGCCCGCCTTCAGCATGCGCACCATGGCGTTCTCGTCGATCACCTCGCCGCGCGCGGTGTTCACCAGGATCGAGGTCGGCTTCATCAGCTTGAGACGCCGCGCGGAGAGAAGGTGGAACGTCGCGGGCGTATGCGGGCAGTTCACGGACACGATGTCCATGCGCGCCAGCATCTGGTCGAGGCTCTCCCAGTAGGTCGCCTCGAGCTCGCGCTCGATCTCGCCGTGAACGCGCTTGCGGTTGTGATAGTGGATCGCCAGGCCGAAGCCGCGCGCGCGACGCGCCAGCGCCTGGCCGATGCGGCCCATGCCGACGATGCCCAGCCGCTTGCCCTGCAGGCGGCCGCCCAGCATCGAGGTCGGGCTCCAGCCGGACCACTTGCCGCTGCGCACCAGCCGCTCGCCCTCGCCGACGCGGCGCGCGGTGGCCAGAACCAGCGCCATCGCCATGTCGGCGGTGTCCTCGGTCAGCACGCCCGGCGTGTTGGTGACGGTGATGCCGCGCTGGCGGGCCGTATCGAGGTCGATATGGTCGACGCCAGTGCCGAACGAGGCGATCAGCTTCAGCTTCGGACCTGCCTGCGACAGCACGCGGGCGTCGATCCGGTCGGTCACCGTGGGCACCAGCACATCGGCCGTCTTCACGGCCTCCACGAGCTGGGGACCGGTCATCGACTTGTCGTCGGCGTTGAGACGCGTGTCGAACAGCTCCATCAGACGCGTTTCGATGGCGTCGGGGAGCTTCCGGGTGACGATCACCAGCGGCTTCTTCTTGGAAGGGGACGGCATGTGCGAAATGGGACCGGCGCTGGCTCGAACAGTGACCGACCCGGATTACCAAGTCCGCGCGCGTTTTGTCCAGCAAACGCCCCTGCCTATTTACAAGCCAGAAAGTCGCGCCTTATCAGGAGCTTGTCGCTGGATTTGAAGAAATCAGGTATATAGGCGGCAATGGGAATTCGATCGTCCGTCCTGCTTTGCGGCTTCTTCGTGGCTTTGGCGGCATTTTCCCTGCCCCAAGCAGGCGGCACCGCAGCCTTCGCCGCCCCCGACAAACCGACCGCCACCCAGCGCAAGGGGTCCGGCCTCCCCATTCCCCGTTTCGCGTCCCTGCGTTCCGACGAAGTGAACGTTCGCACGGGACCCGGCGCGCGCTATCCCGTCGACTGGATGTTCAAGCGCAAGGCCATGCCGGTCGAAATCGTCGCCGAGTACGAGAACTGGCGCAAAATCCGCGACTGGCAGGGCGCCAGCGGCTGGGTGCACCAGAGCCTGCTCAGCGGCAAGCGCTCCTTCATCATCAACGCGAAAACCGCCAGCCTGCACAAGACGCCGGCCGCATCGGCCGAGGTGGTGGCCAAGCTCGAGCCGGAAGTCCTGGGCGAGATTCGCTCCTGTGCCGGCGACTGGTGCCGGGTCAAGGTTTCCGGCGTAACCGGCTGGATCGAACGGAGCGGCATGTGGGGCGTCTACAAATCCGAGCCGATCAACTAGCGGCGCGTCGAGCCGCCTCGTAGAACGGGTTCCCGTGACCCACGACGTCAGTTTCACCGCTTCCCGCTTCGAGCACATGCCGCCCGCCGCCCTGGCGCTGGCCGTGCTGCTGCATGCCGCCGTGGGACTGGCGCTGTTCTGGATCTCGCCGTTGCGGCCGGTCGATCATTTCGAGGACGCGATCGAGGTCTCGATGGAGGCCCCGCAGCCACCGCCGGTGGCGGCCGAGAAGGCCCCTGAAGCCGCAGCCCAACCGGCAGCCCAGTCGGCAGCCCAGCCGGCAGCCCAGCCGGCAGCCCAGCCGGCAGCATCGAGCCCGCCGCCGCCTGCGCCCCCGCCGACACCGACCCCCCAGCAGCCTCAGACGCCGCCCATGCGCCTGGGTCTCCCGCCGCCGCCCGCCGAGCGCAGTACAGATCCCCGCGACGTCGCGGGAGCGGAAAAGCCCGCGCCGCGCGCCACGGACATGCCGACGCCCGACAAGGTGCAGGAGGCCGGCCCCAAGGACGAGCCGAAGCCGGAGGAGCCGAAGCAGGAAGCCGCGAAGGAGGAGCCGAAACCGGCGCCGCCCGAGCCGCCGCCCCAGCAGCAGGCGCTTGCCCAGCCGGACCCGCCCCCTCCACCGCAGCAGCAGCAGGCCCTCGCCCGGCCGGAGCCCCCCGCGCCGCCGCCGCCCTCACTGGAGCAGGCCCTGCCGCCGCTCGAGGCGCCGCCGCCGCCCGTAACGGAACGGGACATCCCGAAGCCTGTGCCGGCCCCCCCGCCGCCACCGCCTCCCAAGCCACAGCAGGCCGCGCGTCCGGCGCCGCCGCCTCCGCCGCCGCCCCCTCGGCCGCAGGCGCCGCCCGCGCCGCCGCAACAGCTCCGCCCGTCTCCGCTCGGCCAGCAGCCGCGATCCTCGCAAGGCTCGCAGGCCGCCGCCCCGTCTTCGCCGACCTTTCGCAACCCGGCCGACAATTACGGCGAGAAGCGAGCGCAGGAGCAATATCTCTGGGAGGTGATGCGGCGGATCGCGCAGTTCCCCTATGTCCCGAAGAACACCGGCGTGATTCGCGAGGAAGGCACTGTGCTGACCCGGGTGACGATCTCCCGGCAGGGGCAGTTGCTCAACGTGGTCATGGAGAAATCGAGCGGCCTTCCCTCGCTCGATGCCGGTGTGATGGACACGATCCGGCGGGCCAGCCCCTATCCGCCCCTGCCGGCTGAACTCACGGGCAACAGCCACACGTTCCAGCTTCCCGTCAGCTTCCGCTACAACGAGCAGCGGTAGCGCCGTTCGCGCCGTCGTCGATCCGGCTGGCCGCGGGTGCCGGGCGGACGTAGAACTTGGCTGCCGTGACACACGACAGTTTCATCGGGTCGCAATCCGGGCGCATGTCGCCGGCGGCGCTTGCCCTGGCGATCGGCCTGCACCTGCTCGTCGCCGCGGCGCTGTGGTGGGCTCAGCCGTCGCGCAGCCTCGACCATGCCGAAACGCCGATCATGATCTCGGTCGAGCCGGAGCCGCTGTCGGCAGGCAATCTGGCCGCTGCCGCCCCGCCCACCGCCGAGTCGGTGCAATCCGAGCCGACTCCCTCGTCGCCCGAACGTTTCGAGCCCGTGACCCCGCCCGAGTCCATCCAGCAGGCAGCCATCGCCCCGGCCGCGCCTGCGCTTCCAGAACCGCCCCCGCGTGACCCCAGCCCCGCGGAGATGGCGGCAGTTCCTCCGTCGCCAACGCCTGCCCCGCGTGCCGAACCTGCCCCGGCAAATGTTCCGGCCCAAGTCGCGCCGAACGACCCGGCGGCGGAGCCCGCCCCGGTACAGCCTTCGGAACCATCACCCCCCGAGACGGCAGCGGCCACGCCGCAACCGCTCGTCGAAGGAGAATCGGAAGCCGAGTGGCAGACCGACGTCTCGTCGTGGAAGCCGCAGGTGACGGTGGAGCCGTCTCTCGCCGCGCCGCCCCCGCGTCCCGCGCGCCCGGCTGCCCGTCCGCCAACCGCGCCCCGCACCGCCCAGGCACCCGGGCAGAAGCTGCAGGATTATCCGCCGCAGACGTCGAGCCTCGGCGGACAGTCGACCAGTTCCTTCGACCAGTCGACGGGCGACGGTGGCGCCCGCAACGACTACCTGTCGCGCGTCTATCGCCACATCGATCCCTATCGTGACTATCCCGCCGCGGCCCGCGCGGCACGCCAGCATGGCCGCGTGGTGACGCGCGTCACCATCAGCCGTGCCGGCGAACTCCTCGACATCAGGCTCGACCGGTCGAGCGGCTGGCCGCTGATCGACAATGCCGAGATGGCGGCGATCCGGCGCGCCATGCCGCTGCCGCCGGTGCCGGCCGGCATGCGGGGCGACCCGATCGTCCTGGTGCTGCCGATGAACTACTGACGACGGGCGTCGGGGCTCAGGCGAAGTCGGCCGACAGCGCCTGGCGCACGGGCGCCGACATCACGGCCATGTGGCCGTAATTGGCGTGATCGAAACCGACCACGACGTCGCCCACGCCGCCCCTGAAGGCCTCGATCTGCGCCGACGTGAAGGGAAAGCGGATGAACTGCACCGACGATGCCTTGCCGTCCTCGCGCGACCGCTCCTGATCGTCTTCCGGGACGCCGCGGATCGTCTCGGCGCCCACCCGGATGAAGGCCTTGTGCTCGACGCCGCCCAGCATGCCCAGCACGCGCGCCCGCCGCAGCGGATCGTCGATCTCGAACATCACGGTGGCGACCAGCTCGCTGCCGGTGGGGATCAGCGGATTGTAGGCCGCCAGTTCGTCCGGGAGCTGCTCGGCCCCGCCCTTCTCGATGAACAGCATCTCGAGCACCTGGTGCAGCATGGTGTCGAAGGATTCGAAATAGAAGGTCGCGAACGGACCGACTTCCAGCCGGCGGTTCTTCTTGATCTCCGAAATCCGCTTGCGGCGCTCGGCCCGCAGCTTGCCGTACTCCGCGATCGGAATGATGTCGGAGGCTTCGATCTTGCGGGTCATCACTTGTCCGTCCCGGCAAGCCCGTAGGCCTGCGCCAGAAGTTCGATCGGATGGCTGGCCCGCGACGGCTTCGGCATCTGGTCGCCTGCCGTCATTTCCATCACCTGCATCAGGTGATCCGCCGCCAAGGGGCATTCCGACGCCACGAAGCTGGTGTCGTTCTTGAGGGCGGCCTGCGCGGCGGGCTTGCCGACCTTCACCGCGGTCTCGAAATTCTCCGTTCGCGCGCCCCAGATGCCGCCATGGCCGCTGCAGCGTTCGATGACGGCGACCCGCGTGCCGGGCACCAGGCGCAGCATCTCGGCCGCCTTCGCGCCCATGTTCTGCGCCCGTGCATGGCAGGCGAGATGGACGCTGACGCCGCCTTCCAGAGTCTCCAGGCCTGGCGCCAGACCGTGCTTCTTGGCGATGTCGACGACGTATTCGGACAGGTCGAAGGTGGCGTTCGACAGCCGCTCGATCGCCGGATCCTTCGGGCAGATGAGCGGCCATTCGAACTTGAGCATCAACGCGCAGGACGGCGTCAGCGCGATGATGTCGTAGCCCTTGTCGACCCACGGCAGCAGGGCCGCCGAGACTTCCTTTGCCGCGTTGGCCACCGATTCGATGTCGCCCAGTTCGAGCTTGGGCATACCGCAGCAGGCCGGATGCACCACCTCGGTCTCGACGCCGTTCTTCGCCAGGACGGCGCGCGCAGCGGCGCCGATGTCGGTGTTGTTGAAGTTCACGAAACAGGTCGCATAGAGGACGGCCTTGCGCTTGCCGAAGGCCGGCGCCGCCTCGTTCAGCACGGCACCCTCGCGACGGGCGCGGATCTCGAACGTCTCGCCGGCATAGCGCGGCAGCCGCGCCCCGTGATGGATGCCGGCCAAGCGCTCCATGCTCCGGCGGGTGGTCGTGTTGTGCTCGTCAGTCGCCCAGTTCGCGGCGGCGGCGAGGAAGGTGCCGAGCCGTCCGGTGCGGTCGGTATCGGCCAGCTGCTTGTCGACGAAATTGACGCCCTTCTTGCGCGCCTGCACGGCGCGGTGGCGCAGCATGAGGTGCGGGAAATCCAGCGCCCATTCGTGCGGCGGCACGTAGGGACACTTGGTCATGAAGCACATGTCGCAGAGCGTGCAGGCTTCCTCGACCTGCGCGTAATCCTCCTTCTTCACCCCATCGAGTTCCCCTGTCGGACCGTTGTCGATCAGGTCGAACAGGCGCGGAAAGGAGTCGCAGAGGTTGAAGCAGCGGCGACAGCCGTGACAGATGTCGAAGACGCGCTCCATCTCCTTCTCGAGCGCACCCTCGTCCCAGAACCAGGGATTCTGCCAGTCGAGGTCGTGCCGGATCGGTGCTTCGAGACTGCCTTCGCGCATGGTCGCTCGCTTCGTCGGAGGGGAGCGGGAAGAAAAAGGGGACCCGCGCGGGGTCCCCTTCGGAACGAGCCCGGAGGGGCTCAGCCCATCGTGTCGAGGGCCTTCTGGAAGCGGCCGGCGTGGCTCTTCTCGGCCTTCGCCAGCGTCTCGAACCAGTCGGCGACCTCGGCGAAGCCTTCCTCGCGCGCGGTGCGCGCCATGCCCGGGTACATGTCGGTGTACTCGTGCGTCTCGCCGGCGATCGCGGCCTTGAGGTTGCTGTCGGTCGGGCCGATCGGCAGGCCGGTGGCCGGATCGCCGCTCACCTCGAGGAACTCGAGATGGCCGTGCGCATGGCCGGTCTCACCCTCGGCGGTCGAACGGAAGACGACGGCGACGTCGTTGTAGCCTTCGACGTCGGCCTTCTGGGCGAAATACAGGTAACGGCGATTGGCCTGGCTCTCGCCGGCGAAAGCGGCCTTGAGGTTTTCTTCGGTCTTGGATCCCTTGAGGTTCGCCATGGTCTTACTCCCTTTGCGATCGGCCCATCCGCCAATCTCACGAGGGGATTTAGGAGGCCGTGCACGCTGGCGTCAAGAACCTTAGAACCGTTCTAAGTTATTGCAAACGCTTCGCAATCGCCTTAACGGCGCACGCGGACGATCACGTCGACCCGGGCGAGCGTCGTGCCCTCGGGCGGCGCCGGCAGGCCGGCAATCGTCACTTCCTCGGACGGAAAATCGTGCAATTCCCCGTCGGTCTCGACGAAGAAGTGATGGTGATGTCCGGTGTTGGTGTCGAAATAGGAGCGACCGGGCGCGACGACCACTTCGCGCAGCAGCCCGGCGTCGCGAAACTGGTTCAGCGTATTGTAGACGGTGGCCAGCGAAACCGGCATGCGGGTCGCCTTGACCTCTGCGTGCAGGCTCTCTGCAGTGACGTGGCGATGGCCGCCCTCGAACAGCACCCGCGCCAGGGCCACGCGCTGGCGGGTCGGTCGCAAACCTGCGGCACGCAGGCTGACGGTATGGTCGGGGCCATTGTCTGTCATGATTGCAATCTTATGTACGCAGGTGAAAGAGACAAGAGAAGGGCGTGTTTTGCCGGCGAGGCCCGTTTGCACCCGGCGTCCGGCATCCTTATTCTGGCCCCGAAGCCTTTCGGGGCGGCCTGTGGGACGGTGAATGTGAGCGAGCACGAGCAGAAGAATAGCTATACTTTCGAAGACTTGATCGAATGCGCCAAGGGCAACCTTTTCGGGCCCGGGAACGCCCAGCTGCCGCTGCCGCCCATGCTGATGTTCGACCGCATCGTCAAAATCGATTCGACCGGAGGCAAGTACGGCAAGGGCGAGATCATCGCCGAGCTGGACGTGAAGCCGGACCTCTGGTTCTTCGCCTGCCACTTCAAGGGCGATCCGGTGATGCCCGGCTGCCTGGGGCTGGACGCGCTGTGGCAGATGCTGGGCTTCTTCCTGGGTTGGATGAAGGCGCCGGGCCGCGGCCGGGCGATCGGCGTCGGCGAGGTCAAGCTCACCGGCATGATCGTGCCGACGGTCAAGAAACTCACCTATCACGTCCATCCCAAGCGGCTCATCCTGCGCCGCCTCGTCATGGGCGTCGGCGACGGTTTCGTGACCGCCGACGGCAACCCGGTCTATGAGGCCAACGACATGAAGGTCGGCCTGGTCAAGGACGGTCCGATGCCCGCTGGAGCGACAGTCTGATGAAACGCGTCGTCGTCACGGGTCTCGGGATCGTCTCGCCGATCGGCAACAATGCCGCCGAGGTCACCCAATCCCTGAAGGAAGGCAAGTCGGGCATCGAGTTCATGCCGGAGTACCGTGACCTGGGCTTCCGCAGCCAGGTCGCCGGCACCCTGAAGCTCAATGTCGAGGAGCTGGTCGACCGGCGCCTCATGCGCTTCATGGGCAACGGCGCGGCCTATGCCTATCTCGCGATGAAGCAGGCGATCGAGGATGCGGGCCTGTCGGAGGCCGAGGTCTCGAACGACCGGACCGGCCTGGTGGCCGGCTCGGGCGGACCGACGACCGGCGCCATCGTCCAGGCGGCCCTCACCGCCAAGGAAAAGGGACCCAAGCGCGTCGGTCCGTTCCAGGTGCCGCGCGCCATGTCGAGCACCGTCTCCGCAAACCTCGCCACCGCCTACAAGATCAAGGGCCCGAGCTACTCGATCAGTTCGGCCTGCTCGACCTCCGCCCACTGCATCGGCAATGCCGTGGAGACGATCCAGCTCGGCAAGGCCGACCGCATGTTCGCGGGCGGCGGCGAGGAGCTGGAGTGGACGCTCTCCGTGCTGTTCGATGCCATGGGCGCCATGTCGTCCAAGTTCAACGACACGCCGCAGCGGGCGAGTCGCGCCTATGACAAGGACCGCGACGGGTTCGTCATCGCGGGCGGCGGCGGCATCCTGGTGCTCGAAGATCTCGAGGTCGCCAAGGCCCGCGGCGCGAAGATCTATGCCGAGGTGATCGGCTATGGCGCCACCTCCGACGGCGCCGACATGGTCGCCCCCTCCGGCGAGGGCGCCCTGCGCTGCATGAAGCTGGCCCTCGAGGGTTTTCCGGGTGCCCCCCGGCGCAACAGCCCGGTCGACTACATCAATACGCATGGCACGGCGACGCCGGTCGGCGACATCACCGAACTCGACGCCATCCGCGCCGTGTTCGGCGACCGGCAGCCCGACAAACTGCCGGCCGTCAGTTCGACCAAGTCGTTGACCGGCCACAGCCAGGGTGCGACCGGCGCCCACGAGGCGATCTATTCGCTGCTGATGATGAAGCACGACTTCATCGCCGCTTCGGCCAACATCGAAAATCTCGATCCCGGGGCCGAGGGCTATCCCATCGCCCGTGAGCGCATCGACAACGCCGGTCTGCAGACGGTGATGTCGAACAGCTTCGGCTTCGGCGGCACCAACGCCTGCCTCCTGTTCTCCCGCTACGATCACTGAGGCGGATTAAATGCCCAACGATCCCGTCGCCAGGTCTCTGCCTGACGTCCCCAAACTCATGGCCGGCAAACGCGGCCTGGTCATGGGCGTGGCCAACAGCCATTCGATCGCCTGGGGCATCACCCAGGCGCTGCACGCGGCGGGTGCCGAGATGGCCTTCACCTACCAGGGGGCGGCCTTCGGCAAGCGCGTGCTGCCGATGGTCCAGAAGCTCGGCTCGAAAGTGGTCGTCGAGGCCGATGTCGAGGACGAGGCGAGCCTCGACCGGCTGTTCGAGACGCTGAAGCAGGAATGGGGCCGGCTCGACTTCGTCGTGCACGCCATCGCCTTCTCCGACAAGGAGGAGCTGAAGGGCCGCTATGTCGACACGACCAAGGCCAACTTCCAGCGCAGCCTCACCATCTCCTGCTACTCCTTCACCGAGATCGCGCGCCGCGCGCTGCCGCTGATGACCGAGGGCGGCAGCATGATCACGCTGACCTACGAAGGCTCGACGCGGGTGATGCCGTCCTACAACGTCATGGGCGTGGCCAAGGCCGCGCTCGAGGCCAGCGTGCGCTATCTCGCGGCCGATCTCGGCCCGCAGGGCGTGAGGGTAAACGCGATCTCGCCCGGCCCGATGCGCACCCTGGCCGGTGCCGTGATCGGCGGCGCCCGCTACGTCTATCGCGTGTCGCGCGACGCGGCGCCGCTGCGCCGCAACGTCGAGCTGAGCGATGTCGGCGGCGCGGCCCTCTACTATCTGTCCGACCTGAGCGCCGGCGTCACCGGCACGGTGCACTTCGTCGATTCGGGCTATCACGCGATCGGCCTGCCGCACGATGGCAGCGCCGCGCCGAGCGCCAGCGGCGAGCAGTAGGCCGCTCTCAGGCGATCACGATATCCATCGTGGCAGCCACCGCGCCGGGCTCCAGGCCCGATGCCGGCTCCAGCTTCATTTCGACCCGCTCGCGCTGGCCCGGGGAGCGCGCCGCCCGCCTGAACACGCCGTCGCGCTCGTTCTGGGGATCGCCCGCGACATAGAACTGGCTGGTCAGCATTCGCCCGTCACCCGTCGCCACCTTGAGATGAATGTGCGGCGTGCGGCCGGGATAGGCGACCGGCTTCAGGGTGCGAAAGCTGTAGCGGCCCTCGGAGTCGACCAGCATGCGGCCGTAGCCCTGGAACGCCGCATCGCGCCGATCGCGACCCGGCTGGCGCGGATGGTCGTAAATGCCCTGCACGTCGCATTGCCAGATCTCGATCATCGCGCCGCCACGGGCGCCACCGCTCAGATCCATCACCCTTCCCTGCAGATGCA
The DNA here is from genome assembly GCF_965227665.1 of Reyranella sp. Lineage (GTDB taxonomy): Bacteria > Pseudomonadota > Alphaproteobacteria > Reyranellales > Reyranellaceae > Reyranella. The sequence goes on along the minus strand of NZ_OZ245767.1, from coordinate 3,449,671 downwards.
GCACCTGCCCCATCGCCTGCGCCGCCTGCCCGCGCACCCGGACGAGGTCGTTGTCGATGTCGGCCGGGAAACCCGCCGGATAGAACGGCCCCTCGGTCTGTTCGGGAGTCGGCACGAGGCCGGCGGCGAACACCGGCAGAGGAGACACCAGGCCGAGGCCGGCGCCGGCCAGCAGCGTGCGGCGGGAGAGGATCGGGAACTTCGTCACTCCGCAGACGTCGCAAACAAAAACGGCGGCCCAAAGGCCGCCGCTTTCCGTCCCGCCGCCCTACTGGTCGAGTTCGAGCTTGTTGTCCTTGATGAGCTGGGCCCAGCGCGCGGTCTCCTCGGCAATACGTGCCTGGAACTGCGCCGTCGTGTTGGGCAGGTAGATGAGACCCTGGTCCGATAGAAGTTTCTGGACGTCGGGCGTCTGCGCGGCGGCTGTGTATTCCTTGTAGAGCCGGTCGACGATCGGTGCCGGCGTGCCGGCTGGCGCGATCAGCGCGTACCAGGACACCACCTCGGAATCGGCCAGTGACAGTTCCTTGAGCGAGGGCACCTCGGGCAACTGCGGCACGCGTGCCAAGGTCGTCACCGCGAGCGCCCGCAGCCTGCCGGCCTGGATGTGCGGCAGCAGGCTCGGCAGCGTGTCGAAGGTCGTCTGGATGTCGCCCGCAAACAGCGCCGGCAGCGATTCGTTGGTGCCCTTGAACGGAACGTGCACGACGTCGATGCCGGTGCGCTTCTTCAGCAGCTCGAAGGTGAGATGCGCCGGGCTGCCCTGGCCGACCGAGGCGAAGTTCATCACGCCCGGCTTGGCCTTGGCGGCATCGATGAGTTCCTGGGCCGTCTTGATCGGCGAGTTGCCCGCGACCACCAGCACTAGCGGCGAGGCCGCGAACATGGTGATCGGGATCAGGTCGGCCTTCACGCTGTAGGGCATCTGCTTGTACAGCGAGGGGAAGATGGTGAGCGGGCCGAGGTTGCCCATGCCGATCGTGTAGCCGTCGGGTTTGGCCTTGGCGATCTCGGTCACGCCGATGCGGCCGGCGGCGCCGGCCTTGAAGTCGGTGATCACGGTCTGGCCCAGCGCCGCCGAGACCTTGTCGTTGAAGGCGCGGGCGATGACGTCGTTCAGCCCGCCGGCCGGCCAGGGCACGAGGAACCGCACCGGCCGGGTCGGCCAGTCGCTCGGAGATTGGGCCTTGGCCTGGACCGCAGCCGCCAGGGGCGCCGCGCCCAGGAGAGTTGTCAGGAGACGTCGCGAGATTTTCATGGGCCCACACACAGCAATAGTCGGGCCGCACGCTAGAGGACGCACCCCACCGAAGTCGACTCCGGCATTCCGTCTCTACATGTTCTTCGAGCGCCTGTCGGAAAATGAAAGCGCGCTGCATTGTCCGGGCGGGCGCGCTTCGCCCATTCGGACATGAAGCGAGTCAGCTCGAGCCCAGGCAGCTCGTCACGGCAGCAGGACGATGTCGTCCGGCCGCCATTCCTGCCTGAACCACGGTTCCAGCGGGCCGTAGAGGCGCAGGATCGTGAACCACGACTTGCCGGGAACGGTCTGGATCCAGTTGCTCTCGCGGCCAGCCGGCGCCCTGGGGCCGAAATACACATCCACGGAGCCGTCGGGGTTGGATTGGACCGACTTGTTCTGGCTGCTCACGCTCGCGAACTGAGCATCGGTCTGCAGCATCGAGCGGGTCTGGGCGTCGTACACGATCACCGACCAGAAGGTCTTGACCGGGACGTTCGGCGGAAGGCGCAGCCTGTAGCTCTTGCCGCCATCGAGGGGATTGTTATCGGCGTCCGTCGCCGTCCACGGATAGGTCGAGCCTTCGCCCACGATCTGCGTGTCCATCGCCGGCGTGACGCCCGTTGCCGCGAAGAAGTACATCGCGCTGCCGGTCAGGTTGGCCACGCCGGGCTGCCACTCGAACCTGTAGCCGCCGATGAAGGGACGCTTCCATTTCCGGTCTGCGAAGAACAGGGCCTCCTTCTCGCGGTTCCGGTAGAACAGCGTCCGCCCCGTGGCGTCGCCGACGACCGCCGCTTCGGTGAGGATCTTCTTCATCCGATCTTCGGGCGCGAAGGGCTTGCCCTTCTGGATGCCGATCGATGCCCAGAACCCGAGCGTCGTGGGATCGACCGCCTCGGTCGGCTCGTTCTGCACCGCCTCGTTCAGCAGCTCCCAGAAGCGGAAGTCACCGGGACCCACCATGTTGAAGGGCTTGCCCGACATGTCGACGAATGTCATCGGCGCCGACGCGGCGGACTGGCCGAGCGGATAGACCCTCGTCATCTTCTTGACGAGGTCGACGCCCGGCGCCGGGCTGCCGTCGACGACGAAGCTGCGCCATGCGACCCAGACGCTGAGGCTGCCCGGACGGATGACGTGGTAGCCAGAAGGCACCTCGCCCTCGTAGCCGGGCGGCAGGATGAGGAACTTGCCGCCTTCGCCGCGGTCCGGGCCGGTAAACCCGATATCGCCGGCCCAGCGATACCAGATGTCGTTGACCAGGCCGAGAACCTTGGGCGGCGCCTCGACCACCAGCGGACCCTTGCGCAGGTCGATCCAGAACCATGTGTAGGGCGTGTTGTCGTTGGCGGTCAGCTCGACGGTCCGCGAATCGACCAGCTGCTCCCAGATCGGCACGGTGGTGTTCGCCGGACCGATGGCGAGAATGCCGGCGCGGTTGGCCATCTGGTTGACCACCGGGAGAGCGAGCAGATAGGCCTGAACCGCCCGCTGGAAGTCGAGATTGTCGTAGATCCGGTCGGTGCTTGCCTGGTCGGGCACGCCGCCCAGGAATCGCAACGATCCGAGGCGCGTCTCGACGCTGTCAGGCACGACGACGCCGTGCGGCATCGGCGTGGTGAACTTGTAGGCCGGGCGCGCCAGCGTCCCGGTCAGGGGCTGGGCGAGGGTGCTCCCCGCAGTGGACGCCATCGCGAGGGTCGCGGCCAACGCCGCGAGGACCGGCCGTGTCGGTTTCATTGCTTCGCTCCCCTGCCAAGCCTGAAGCGTTCTCGCACATTTCTGCCGCGGATCAAATAATTTCACATTCTGACTGCGAATAGTTATGAGGTGCGTCTGCGGCGAGACGCTTGAGCGGGCATGGCGACGCGGGTCCCGCCAATACCTGCTGCGGAATCCGCAAACAAAAACGGCGGCCCGTAGGCCGCCGTTTCCGTTATCGATCGATCGGCGATTACTCGCCGGCGGGAGCCTCGTCGACCGGCTTGTTCGAGATGTCCTCGCCGGTCTCCTGGTCGACCACCTTCATCGAGAGGCGGACCTTGCCGCGGTCGTCGACGCCCAGGACCTTGACCTTGACCTGGTCGCCTTCCTTGATGACGTCCGTGACCTTGGCGACGCGGCGCGGCGCCAGCTCCGAGATGTGCACGAGGCCGTCGCGCGCACCGAGGAAGTTCACGAAGGCGCCGAACTCGACGGTCTTCACGACCTTGCCGGTGTAGATGACGCCGACTTCCGGCTCGGCCACGATGCCCTTGATCCAGTCGATGGCGCGCTGGCCGGCCTTGGCGTCGACCGCCGCGACCTTGATCGTGCCGTCGTCCTCGATGTCGATCTTGGTGCCGGTCTGCTCGGTGATCTCGCGGATCACCTTGCCGCCCGTGCCGATCACTTCGCGGATCTTGTCCTTGGGGATCGTGAACTGCGTGATGCGCGGCGCGGTCGATGCGACGCCCTCACGCGCGCCGCCCAGACCCTTGGCCATCTCGCCGAGGATATGGATGCGGCCGTCCTTGGCCTGGCCGAGCGCCACCTTCATGATCTCCTCGGTGATCGAGGTGATCTTGATGTCCATCTGCAGCGAGGTGATGCCGCGCTCCGTGCCGGCCACCTTGAAGTCCATGTCGCCGAGGTGATCCTCGTCGCCCAGGATGTCGGACAGGACGGCGAAGCGGTCGCCTTCCTTGATCAGGCCCATGGCGATGCCCGCCACCGGACGCTCCATCGGCACGCCGGCATCCATCAGCGCCAGCGAACCGCCGCAGACCGAGGCCATCGAGGAGGAGCCGTTCGACTCGGTGATCTCCGAGACGATGCGGATCGTGTACGGGAACTTGTCCTTCGACGGCAGCATCGGACGGATCGCACGCCAGGCGAGCTTGCCGTGACCGATCTCGCGGCGGCCGGGCGAACCCATGCGGCGCACTTCACCCACCGAGTAGGGAGGGAAGTTGTAGTGCAGCATGAAGTGCTCGCGGTACTCGCCCTCGAGCGCGTCGATGATCTGCTCGTCCTGGCCGGTGCCGAGCGTGGTGACGACCAGGGCCTGCGTCTCGCCGCGGGTGAACAGCGAGGAGCCGTGGGCACGCGGCAGGATGCCGACTTCGGCCACGATCGGGCGGACGGTCTTGGTGTCGCGGCCGTCGATGCGCTTGCCGGTGTCGAGGATGGCGTTGCGCACGACGTCGGCCTCGAGGTTGCCGAACTGCTCGCCGAACGCGGCCAGGGCGGCCTCGTCGCCTTCGAACAGCTTCTTGGCCTCGGTCTTCACCGCGCCGATCTTGGCCTGGCGGGCCTGCTTCTGGGTCTCGGCGAAGGCCTCGACCAGCTTAGCCCGCATCTCGGCCTTGAGCTTCTCCGAGACGGTCTTGGAGGCTTCCGACGGGTCGGTGAGCGGCAGCGGATCCTTGGCGCAATGCTCGGCGAGCTGGATGATCGCGTCGATCACCGGCTGGAACGAACGATGCGCCTCCATGACGGCGTCCAGCATGACGTCCTCGGAAAGCTCCTTGGCTTCCGACTCGACCATCAGCACGCCTTCCTTGGTGCCGGCGACGACGAGATCGAGCGAGCTCGTCTCGAGCTGGGCCTTGGTCGGATTCACGATGTACTTGCCATCGCTGTAGCCGACGCGGGCCGCGCCGATCGGACCCATGAAGGGCACGCCGGAGATCGTCAGCGCCGCAGAGGTCGCGACCATCGCCAGGATGTCGGGATCGTTCTCGAGATCGTGGGCCAGCGTCGTGACGACGACCAGCGTCTCGTTGCGATAGCTCTCGTGGAACAGCGGGCGGATCGGGCGATCGATCAGGCGCGAGGTCAGGATCTCCTTCTCGCTGGGACGGCCCTCACGCTTGAAGAAGCCACCGGGGATCTTGCCCGCGGCGAAAGCCTTCTCCTGGTAGTTCACGGTCAGCGGGAAGAAATCGAGGCCGGGCTTCGGCTTCTTCTCGAACACGACGGCGGCGAGCACGGTGGTGCCGCCGTAGGTGGCCATCACGGCGCCGTCGGCCTGGCGCGCGATCTTGCCGGTCTCGAGCACGAGCTTGCGCCCCGCCCACTCGACTTCCTTGCGAAAGACTTCAAACATCTCATTCATCCTTTCCATCACGGTCGCCTGCCCCCGTTTGGCTGCGACCGCCCACCGGCGCCCTTGCGCCGGCAGGACCGGGCCAGGCGTTTGCTCTCGCCCCTGCCTTCCCGGTTACTGCGAAGTCGCGTCAGCCGGCCGAACTCACGGGGACCGGGCGACGCGACGCGAAAAGGCCCCATCCGAGGATGGGGCCGTTGGATCAGCGACGCAGACCCAGACGCTCGATCAACGTGGCGTAGCGCTGTGTGTCGCGCGACTTGAGGTAGTCGAGCAGGCGGCGGCGCTGGCCGACCATCTTCAGCAGACCGCGGCGCGAATGGTGGTCCTTCGCGTGGCCCTTGAAGTGCTCGGTGAGGTTGGAAATACGCTCGCTGAGGATCGCGACCTGGACTTCCGGCGAACCCGTGTCGCCTTCGGCCTGGGCATACGTCTTGATCAGCTCCGCCTTGCGGTCGGCTGTAATCGACATCGGTCATCTCCTGAAACTAAAGGTTGAACACGCGCACCGGCTGGAGAGCGACGCCGTCCGAACGGACCAGCGCCACGAGCCTGCTGCCGACCTCGGCGCGAACGAGTGCGCCGGACGGAGGTGCGTCCCGGGTCAAGGGCACCGGCTGGCCTTGGCGCAACCGGTCCGCTTGGGCTTCCGTCATGGCCAGCGCCGGGATGTCGTCCAGCGCGGTCGCAACGGGAGCCAGGGCCCCGAAGAGCGCGGGAATATGCCCGAGGGCTTCCAGTTTGGAAAGCGAAATGGCCCCCTCTTCCCGGAACGGCCCCACAACCGTCCGGCGCAACGCCGAGAGGTGCCCGACGGTCCCGAGCGCCAGGGCAAGATCGCGGCCGAGGGACCGGATGTAGGTGCCCTTGCCGCACTGGACCACGAAATCTGCGTGATCGATATCCGGGCGCCCGACCTGCTCCAGCCGCTCGATCAGCACCTGGCGCGGCTTCAGCTCGACGGTCTCGCCGGCGCGGGCCAGATCGTAGGCCCGCTTGCCGTCGATTTTCAGCGCCGAGAAGGCCGGCGGCATCTGCTCGATCTCGCCCAGGAAAGCGGGCAGCGCGGCCGCGAGGGCGGCATCCGTGGGCCGCACGTCGCTGGTTGCCGTGACCGCGCCTTCGGCGTCCTCCGTCGCACGGGCTTCGCCGAAACGCAGGGTGAACCGGTACTCTTTCCGGGCATCCATGATGAAGGGCACCGTCTTGGTCGCCTCGCCGAGCGCGATCGGCAGGATTCCACTCGCCAGAGGATCGAGCGTGCCGCCGTGTCCGGCCTTCTGCGCGCCGAACAACCGACGGACGCGACTTACGGCCGGCGTCGACCCCAGCCCGACCGGCTTGTCGAGCACGATCCAGCCGTCGACCTTCTCGCCCTTTTTTCTGCGGCTCATGGGGCGAGCGCGCCGCTCTTGGGTTCCATCGCGCTCGTTTGGGCCGTCAGGATGCTACGCGCCAACCGTCGCCGGACCGGCGGCACTCAATCCTCGTCCTTCAGATCGCGGGCGACGTCGGGTCGGCGCAGGAGCTGGCCGATCTTGTCGGCCTCGTCGAAGGTGCGGTCGATCGCGAAGCGGATCTCGGGGGCGGTGCGCAGGCCGGCCTTCTCGCTGACCCGGCCGCGGAACCAAGGCGCCGCGCGGCGCAGCGCGGCCAGCAGCCGTTCCTGATCGTCACCGCCCAGCGGCATCACATAGGCCGTGGCGTTGCGCAGGTCGGGGCTGACATCGACCGAGGTCACGGTGATCTTGGCGTCGCGCAGATCGGGATCGCGCATGTTTCCCCGCTCGAGGAGATCGGCCAGCAGATGGCGGATCTCCTCGCCGACGCGCAGCTGACGCTGGCCGGGAGCACGATTTTCTTTGTCGGACGATCGACGTCGCGACATAGGATTTTCCTCTTACTTCCACCTCCCCCGCTGACGGGGGAGGAAACTTTACTACAAGGTCGCCTGGACCTGCTCGACGTCGAAGCATTCGACGATGTCGCCGACCTTCATGTCTTCATAGTTCTCGAAGGCCATGCCGCACTCGAAGCCGTGCTGCACTTCCTTCACTTCGTCCTTGAAGCGGCGGAGGCTCTTCAGCGTGCCCTCGTGGATCACGACGTTGTCGCGCAACAGGCGAACCTTGTTGCCGCGCGTGACCTTGCCATCGGTGACCATGCAGCCCGCGACGTTGCCGGACTTGGTGACCTTGAAGACTTCGCGGATCTGCGCGTTGCCGACCAGCGTCTCCTTGTAGGTCGGGTCGAGGAGGCCGACCATCAGAGCCTGCATGTCCTCGGTCACCTTGTAGATGATCGAGTAGTAGCGGATGTCGACCTTGTCGCGCTTCGCGATCTCGCGCGCCTGCGGGTTCGCTCGCACGTTGAAGCCGATGATCAGCGCGCCCGACGCCTTGGCCAGCGTCATGTCGGCTTCGCTGATGCCGCCGACGCCGCTGTAGACGACCCGCGTGATGACCTTCTCGGTGCCGAGACGCGACAGGGCGCCGGCCAGCGCTTCCGCCGAACCCTGCACGTCCGCCTTGATCAGCACCGGCAGTTCCTTGGCGGTGCCCTCGCGGATGCCCTTGATCATCTCCTCGAGGGTGCCGCGGCCGCCCGCCGCGCGCGCCAGCTCGAGCTGGCGATCACGACGCACGCGGAAGTCGGCGATTTCGCGCGCACGCGCTTCGCTTTCCACCACGTGGAATTCATCACCCGCCTGCGGCGTGCCGGCGAGACCCAGGACCTCGACCGGGAAGGCCGGACCGGCCTCCTCGACGGCCTGACCGTGGTCGTCGACGAGACGCCGCACGCGGCCCCAGACCGAGCCGGCCACCAGAATGTCGCCGACCATCAACGTGCCGCGCTGGACGAGCACCGTCGCGACCGAGCCGCGGCCCGGATCGAGCTTGGCTTCGATCACCACGCCGTCGGCGTCACGTTCGGGATTGGCCTTGAGTTCGAGCACTTCGGCCTGCAGCAGGATGGCTTCCTCGAGCTTGTCGAGATTCATCCGCTTGGTCGCCGAGACCTCGATCGACTGGACCTCGCCGCCGAGCGCTTCGACCTGGATCTCCTCGCGCAGCAGCTCGTTGTGGACGCGGCTGGCATCCGCGCCCGGCTTGTCCATCTTGTTGACGGCCACGATGATCGGCACGCCCGCCGCCTTGGCGTGGGCGATCGCCTCCTTGGTCTGCGGCATGACGCCGTCGTCGCCGGCCACGACCAGCACGACGATGTCCGTCACCTTGGCGCCGCGGGCGCGCATGGCGGTGAACGCCTCGTGGCCCGGCGTGTCGAGGAAGGTGATCTTCTGCTGCGACGGCAGGGTGACCTGATAGGCGCCGATATGCTGGGTGATGCCGCCGGCTTCGTGCGCCGCCACGTCGGTCGCGCGCAGCGCGTCGAGCAGCGAGGTCTTGCCGTGATCGACGTGGCCCATGATCGTCACCACCGGCGGACGCGGAACCAGCGACTCTTCGGAATCGGGAACATCGGCGAGGCCGGTCTCCACGTCGCCTTCCGTGACGCGCTTGGAACGATGGCCCATCTCGGTGACGACGAGTTCAGCCGTGTCGGCATCGATCGCCTGGTTGATGGTGGCCATCACGCCCATGCGCATCAGCGTCTTGATGACGTCTGCACCACGCTCGGACATGCGCGCCGCGAGTTCCTGGACGGTGATCGTCTCGGGAATCGTGACTTCGCGATAGACCTTCTGCTGCGGCTCGCTGCCGAACTGCTGACGCCGTTCACGCTCGAGGCGACGGCGCTGCTGCGCCACCGACCGGCTGCGGAAATCGTTCTCGCCGGCGACGGCGCGACCGACATCGACCTTGTCGTTGCGGCGCTTGGGCGCCTCGCGACGAGCTCCCGTCGGCTGTGCCGGGCGCTTGATGGCCAGCGGCGGACGCGGCGGCGGACGGCGGAGTGCTTCGCTGGTCGAAGGACCGACGGGACGGCGCACGGGGGCGGCCGGCGCTGCGGAGGCCGGGGCGGCCGGACGGGCATCGCCCGTCTGCGCTGGACGCGCAGCCGTGGCAGCAGGCGGAGCCGAGACCGGCGGGGTCTGGTCGAGGCGCTTCTGGACGAGCGCGTCGGCCTTGCGCTTGACCTCTTCCTCGGCCTTCTTGCGCGCCTCTTCCTCGGCGAGGCGCTTACGATGCTCCTCATCGGCCTTCTTGCGCGCCTCTTCCTCGACCGCGCGGCGCTTGGCGTCCTCTTCGGCTCGCTTGCGCGCGATTTCGGCGTCGCGGTTGGCGTCGACCAGGGCGCGGGCGCGCGCTTCCTTCTCTTCTTCGGTGAGCGTGCGCAGCACGATCCCTCGACCGCCGGGCTGCCGGCTCGGAGCCGGCGCGCGGTTGGCCGGGGGCGCAGACGGATGACCGCCGCCGCTGCCGAGCTTGAGGGTCCGCCCGGCGGGCGGCGGGGCAACCTTCGGTGCCTCGCGCGCCGGAGCCGGCGCAGGCGCAGGTGCCGCGGGCTGAGGCGCGGGAGCAGCCGTCGCCGCGGGAGCGGGGGTGGTCCGCTTCACCGGCTTCTTGACCTCGACCGTCACCGCGCGCGTACGCCCGTGCGAGAATTTCTGGCGCACCTGCGTCGCGTCTGCCTTCGACGCGGCGCCCGTGCGCGTCGTCGAGAGGGTCAGCGGCTTGGTCGATTTGCTCTGTTCGTTCTGATCCGTCATGTCGGCTGTTGTCCTTGGTCCGCTCCGGCCCGTCAACCGGCGCCGTTCAGCCGGAACCCGCGCCAACGCGCCGCCCCGACAGAAATTCGTTCAATAAAGGCGCCGCCCGCATCATCGCGAGCGATCGCCACGTAGACCGCCTGTTCGCGGCCGAAGATTCCGCCCAGCGCGGTCGCATCGCCCAGCCGCTCCAGCGGCAGTCCGGTCGCCCGCAGCTTCTGTAGCCCGTCGCCGTCCGTATCCTCGGCGACGACGAGAAGTCCCGCCTGGTGACGGCCGACCATCTGCTCGACCTTCACGAAGCCCGCCACCGCGCGGCCCGCGCGACGCGCCCGGCCGAGATCGGCCAGTACTCTTTCGAGGAGCAGCCGCTCGACCCGGTCGACGAGTTCCGCCGAAGCCTTCACCGGCGCCCGTGCCGCTCTGGAGAACAGCTTCTTCTCGACCGCCCGTTCGAGTGCGGCCCGCTCGGCCCGCACCCACATGCCGCGCCCCGGCAACCGCCGCGCCAGATCCGGCACGACCTCGCCATCCGGACCCACGACGAACCGGATCATCGTCTCCGGCGCGCCTTCGACGCCGGTCGCGATGCAGGTACGCATCGGACCGGCGGGAGGTGCCGAGAGATGGGGTTCGTTCATGGCGAAGGCAAGGGCCAAGGGCGCGTTCCTCTGATCAGGCCTTGGCCGCTTCGTCGGCCGGAGCGGCCTCGTCGTCGAACCAGTGCTCGCGTGCCTTCATGATGATGGCGTTGGCGGCGTCGTTATCCATGGCGCTCTCGCCCACGATCTCGCGCAGCTCGTCGGAAGCGAGGTCGGCCAGGTCGTCGAGCGTCTTCACGCCCGCCTCGCCCAGCGCCACCACCATCGGCAGGGTCAGACCCTCGGCATTGGCCACGTCTTCGGAGACGCCCAGCGACGACAGGCGCTCGGCCAGCTCGGCGTCGCGCTTCTCGAGATATTCGCGGCCGCGGCGCTGCAGCTCGGTGGCGATCTCCTCGTCGAAGCCCTCGACCGTGGCCAGGTCCTCGACCGCGGCCTCGGAAACGTCCTCGACCGAGGCGTAGCCTTCGGCAACCAGCAGGTGGGCGATCACGTCGTCGACGTCGAGCGTGGCCTTGAAGAGTTCGGTGCGCTCGCGCGTATCCTTCTGGCGGCGCTCGCTCTCTTCGGACTCGGTCATGATGTCGATCTCCCAGCCGGTGAGCTGGGACGCCAGCTTGACGTTCTGGCCGCGGCGGCCGATCGCCAGGCTGAGCTGGTCGTCGGGGACGACGACCTCGGTCTTGTTCTTCTCCTCGTCCATCAGCACCTTGCTGACCTCGGCCGGCGCCAGCGCGTTGACGATGAAGTTGGCCGTGTCGTTCGACCACGGGATGATGTCGACCTTCTCGCCCTGCAGCTCCTGCACGACGGCCTGGACGCGGCTGCCGCGCATGCCGACGCAGGCGCCGATCGGATCGATCGAGCTGTCATGGCTCAGCACCGCGATCTTGGCGCGGCTGCCGGGATCGCGGGCCACCGCCTTGATCTCGATGATGTTGTCGTAGATTTCCGGCACTTCCTGCGTGAACAGCTTGGCCATGAACTGCGGATGGCTGCGCGACAGGAAGATCTGCGGGCCGCGCGGCTCCTCGCGCACGTCGAAGATGTAGGCGCGTACGCGATCGTTCACGCGCAGGCTCTCGCGCGGAATCGTCTCGTCGCGGCGGATGACACCCTCGGCGCGCTGCAGGTCGACGGTGATGTTGCCGTAGTCGACGCGCTTGACGACGCCCGACACGATCTCGCCGATCCGGTCCTTGAACTCCTCGTACTGGCGCTTGCGCTCGCTCTCACGCATGCGCTGCGTGATGACCTGCTTGGCGGTCTGGGCGGCGACGCGGCCGAAGTCGATCGGCGGCAGCTCGTCGGTCAGGAAGTCGCCGACCTGTGCCTCGGGATTGCGACGCTGGGCATCGGCCAGCGACACCTGGGTGTTCTCATTCTCGATGACGTCGGAGACCTGCATGTAGCGCAGCAGCTTGATCTCGCCGGTCTTGCGATCGATCTCGGCGCGGATGTCGTGCTCCAGCCCGTACTTGGCACGGCCGGACTTCTGGATGGCCTGCTCCATCGCTTCGAGCACTTCCTCGCGCTCGATGCCTTTTTCGCGGGCGACCATGTCGGCCACCTGCAGCATTTCGAGGCGCGGGATATCGGCTGTCGTCGCCATGTCTCTTCCCTCTTCCTTTAGCTTTAGCCAGTCCGTTCAGTGGGTCTGCCCGGCCGGCCCTTCGGCGGCCAGACGGTGTTCTTCGATCAGGCGGTCGGTCAGTTCGAGCTTGGCGCGGGTGACGGCTTCGAGCGGCACTGCGGCTTCCTTGCCGTCGTCGAGCCGCAACCGGATCAGATCGCCCTCGAGCCCGAGCAGCGTCCCCTTGAAGCGGCGGCGTCCCTCCACCGGGAGGGCCGTCTCGAGGCGGGCGATATGACCCGCCCAGCGCACATAGTCCTTGGGGCGAGTCAGCGGCCGGTCGATGCCGGGCGAACTCACTTCCAGCGTGTAGTTTCCGGGAATCGGGTCCTCGACGTCCAGAACGGCCGAAACCGCGCGCGACACGGTCGCACAATCCTCGACGTCCAGGCTCCGTCCATCGGCGGGCTCGATCATGAGCTGCAGGGTCCCGCCCTTGCTCAAGGCCACACGAACCAGCTCGAAGCCCATGCCGACCACGGTCGGGGCAACGATTTCTTCGATTCGACGCAGCAGATCGGTCACGCGGGCGGCACTTCTCGACGAATGGGGCGGTTGAGATGGAGCCAAATGAAAAGAGCGGGTTTTCGGCCCACTCTTTTTCTTTGGTTCATCCCGTGAACCCGATGAGGATGGCGCGGATATAGGCTCCTCCCCGACGACTGGCAAGGGATTCCAGCACCCTCTATGGGGGGACCTGAGTGACCCTCTATATATAGTGTCACCTCGCCCTCCCCATTCAATTGGGGAGGTGCCCCGCAGGGGCGGAGGGGTCAGAGCGGGGTCGCTAACGCCGTCTCAGCCGCAGAAAGACCGGCTTGTGGCCGGCCAGCATTTTCTGTTCGTAGCGGGTGCCGGGCCAGTCGGCGGGACGGCCGCGCCAATCCGCTGGGCTTTCGGCCAGCCATTCGAAGGCGGGATGGCGACAGGCATGCTCGACCATCCACGGCAGGTAGCTCGGATCGTCGGTCGCGAGCCGCAGCTCGGCGCCGGGCTTCATCAGGCGGGCGAGCACGTCGAGGTTGGAGCGCTGCACGAAGCGGCGCTTGTGGTGGCGGGTTTTGGGCCACGGGTCGGGAAACAGCACGAAGGCGCGCGACAGGGACTGCGGCGGCAGTGCCTGCATCACGAAGCGGGCATCGTCGGTGAAGAGCCGAACGTTGGACACGCCGGTCCGCTCGATATGCGCCAGGCACTTGGCGACGCCGTTGATATAGGGCTCGCAGCCGATCAGGCCGACCGATGGATGATGTTCGGCCTGCCAGACGAGATGCTCGCCGGCGCCGAACCCCACTTCCAGCCACACGCCATCGGCCGGCAGCGTGCCCCCGAACGCTTGCGCGAGATCGATCTTCGCGGCGCTCTCGGCGACCTCGTTGTCGGGGGTGACGATGGGTTCGGCGGGCAGGGCGACGGCGAGGCGAGGCAGCAGCGTGTCGAGCAGCGACTGCTGCCCGACCCGCAGTTTCTTGCCCCGTCGACGGCCATGCAGCGTGCGTCGGCGGGCTTCTTCCATGATGCTTCCGGGGCGATCCCTACATGATCACGTCGATGAGGTACGGACCCTTGTGCGCCATGGCGTAGGTGAGCTGCTTGGTGAGCTCGTCCAGGTTGGTCGCCTTGCCGCTCGCCACGCCCATGCCCTTCGCCAGATCGGTGAACTGCAGGGTCGGCCGGTCGAGGGTCAGCATGTCGATGGCGCGCGGGCCGGGGTTGGCGGCGCCGACATCGGCCAGCTGGCTGTACAGGATGTTGTAGGAGCGGTTCGAGAAGATCATGACGCAGACGTCGAGATTCTCGCGCGCCATCGTCCACAGCGACTGGATCGTGTACATCGCCGAACCGTCGCCGATCATGCAGATGACCTTGCGGTCCGGGCAGGCCACGGCCGCGCCGACGGCAACCGGACCGCCGAAGCCGATCGAGCCGCCCATGTTGTTCAGCCAGTCGTGCGGCGGGGCGCCAGCGCTGAACGGGAAGAAGCCGCGGCCCGTGGTGACCGATTCGTCGACCACGATGGCGCCTTCCGGCATCGTCGCGCCGAGCGCCTGGCCGAGACCGTCGAGCGTGAACTTGCCGGTCGGACGCTCCGGCCGGCTCGGCTGGGCGATGCCCTCCGGCTTCACGTTCATGGCGTCGAGCTCCATCGCCAGCGCCTCGAGCGAGCCGATCGGATCGCCCTCGACCGGGCAGAGCGTCGAGATCTCGCAATCGTCCGGCGACAGGACCGACGGCTTGCCGGGATAGGCGAAGAAGGCGAACGGCGCCTTGGCGCCGCACAGCACCATCTGCTTGGTGCCCTTGAGCTGGGCCAGCGCGTTCTCGACCACGAAGTGCAGGCGCAGGACCGGAATACGGCCGGCGCCACGCTCGATGCGCGCGGTACCGCCGGCGCCCTGGACCTTGCAGCCCGTCTTGGCGGCGATCTTGCCGGCCAGTTCGAGGCCGCGGGCACGCAGCGCGCGGCCGCCGATGAACAGCATGGCGCCCGGCATCTTGAGCGCCTTCGCGGCGGCCACGATCGTCTCCTGGGAGGGCTTTTCCGGCGCCGGGGCGGCGGGCGTCTCGGCCGGGCCATCGGCTTCGCCCCAGGCGGTGTCGGCCGGCAGGATCAGAGTCGCGATCTGGCCCGGCGCCACGTTGGCGGCCTGGATGGCCAGTGCGCCATCGCCGGCCACCGTCTTGGAGGTCGGCGAGGTCTTGACCCAGTGCGAGAAGGGACGCGCGATGCCTTCGATGTCGGCGGTCAGCGGCGTGTCGTACTTGATGTGATAGAGCGCGTGCTCGCCCACGATGTTGACCACGCCCGAGCCCGCCTTCTTGGCGTTGTGCAGGTTGGCCGCTGCGTTGGCGAGACCCGGACCGAGATGCAGCAGGGTCGAGGCCGGCTTGTCGGTCATGCGGTAATAGCCGTCGGCCGCGCCGGAGCAGACGCCTTCGAACAGGCCCAGCACGCAGCGCATGCCCTCGACCCGGTCGAGCGCGCCCACGAAGTGCATCTCCGAGGTGCCAGGGTTGGCGAAACAGACCTCGACACCGCCCTTGACCAAGGTGCGGACCAGACTTTCAGCTCCGTTCATCGACTTCCCCAAAAACGCGGATGATTCAAAATCGGCGGCACCCTAGGCCACTCGCGCCGTTAACCCAAGGCTCTGCAATCAGCGAAGATTTTCCTGTTTCGAACGTTCTCGCTTTATTCTCAACAGCTTGTTTGCTAGATTTGAAGCATTATTTGAATTCTTAAGTACGAAAGACTTTTCCATGGGCCATTCGGATACTTCCGACAGCTCGGCCGACCCGATTTTCGTCGTCGGCACCGATCTCGTCGAATTCGACCGCAGCGATCTGCCGATCTACGCCATCCCAGCCTCGCGCTGGGCTGACGCCGGTGCCGAAACGGTATCGTACGGGGCGCCGCTCGACCGGCTGTTCGGCGAGCCTGGCGAGATCTTCGTCGACGGTCTCCCGGGTGCCGCTGCCGATTCGCTGCCCTTGATGGGCGAGGACCCGTTGGTGGTCCTCAGCGACCTGTCCGACGGCGTGATGCTGCCCGCGAGCGACGACACCGGGGCGATGCACGAGAGCGCTCCGGTCTACGACTTCGGCGCCGACACCCAGCTGGTCGTGCATATCCAAGACGGGGTGAGCTGGGACCAGACCGATGCCGGGTGGTCTTTCGACCACCACGGCTGATCCGGACTACGCTGCGTCGCCCAGCTCGAGCTGGACGAGGTTCATCCAGTAAGCCGCGCCGGTCGTCAGGATCTGGTCGTTGAAGTCGTAGAGCGGCGAATGCACGTTCTGGCAGCCGCCCTCGCCCGCTCCGCCATTGCCGATCATGATGTAGGCGCCCGGCTTCTTCTCCAGCATGAAGGCGAAGTCCTCGGCGCCCGCCAGCGGTGACGTGTTGGCCTCGACATGCTCGCGGCCGACCGTCAGGGCTGCGGCTTCCACGGCGACCGAGGTCTGTTCGGCGGCATTGACCAGCGCCGGATAGCGACGGTGATACTTGGAGATCGCCTCGCAGCCGCCCGCCTGGGCGATGCCCGACGCGACCTCGGCCAGCCGCCGCTCCAGCAGGTTGCGCACGTCGGCCGAGAAGCTGCGGGCGGTGCCGCGGATCAGCACTTCCGACGGAATGACGTTGGGCGAACCGGGCGTGCCGGCCGCAATATGGCCGACGCTCAGCACCGCAGCCTGGCTCGAAGGCACGTTGCGGCCGACGATGCCCTGCACCGCGACGATGAACTGCGCCGCCGCGAAGGTGGGATCGGTGCCGCGATCGGGCATCGCACCGTGGCCGCCGGTGCCCTTGAACACCACTTCCCAGCTGTCGGACGAGGCCAGCATCGCGCCGGTGCGGATGGCGAAGTGGCCGACCGGGAAGCCCGGCATGTTGTGCATGCCGTAGACCACGTCACAGGGAAACTTCTCGAACAGGCCTTCCTCGATCATCACCCGCGCGCCGCCGAGACCTTCCTCGGCCGGCTGGAAGATGAAATGCACCGTGCCGGCGAAATCGGGCGCCGCCGCGAGCCGCTTGGCCGCACCGAGCAGCATCGTCGTGTGCCCGTCATGGCCGCAGGCATGCATCTTGTTCGGGATCGCCGAGGCGTAATCGAAGTCGTTCTTCTCCTGCAGGTGCAGCGCATCCATGTCGGCGCGCAGCCCGATCGTCTTCTGGCCCGGCCGGTTGCCCTTCAGGGTGCCGACGACGCCGGTCGTGGCGAGGCCGCGATGCACCTTGATTCCCCACGAGGTGAGCTTGTCGGCCACGATCTGGGCGGTCCGCTCCTCCTCGAACGCGGTTTCGGGATGGCGGTGGATGTCGCGACGAATGACGGTGAGATCGGCCAGGTCGTCGGCGAGAAGATCGGGTGTGTAACGGGTCATGACAGAAAGACTAGCTTGGGCGGCTAAGGTCCGTCGAGCCGCGAAGCATCGCCAGCCGGTTGTCCGCACCGCAGGCATCCTGCACAGTTCGCCGTTTCCTCATCCCGATGGACGGTCATGACAGAGTTCGCAAAGCTCTCCGGAGCGAGACCTCGCCTCTATCAGACGCCGTCGTCCTACTATTCGATGATCGCCCGCCTCGCGCTCGCCGAAGGCGGCATCGCCTATGAGCGCCTCTTCGTCGACATCCATTTCCGGCTGGGCCAGCAGCAGCCGGACTACGTGCGGCTCAATCCCGGCATGACCGTGCCGACGCTGGTGCTCGCCGACCGCGTCCTGACCGAGAGTCGCGACATCGCCGAATATGCACTCGGCGCCGCGACCGACCCCGAGACGAGAGCCTGGCTCGACCTTCACTATGCCTATCCGATCGAGGAACTGACGTTCGGCGGCATTCTCGCCCGCAATCCCCTGGCCCGGATTCTGATCCCGAAGCGGCTTGAATCGATCCGCCGCCAGCTCCTCGCGCAGGCCGCCCGAAATCCCGATCTCGCTTCCGTCTACCAGGCGCGCGCCGCGGTCTTTGCCGAGCGGGTCGAAGCCTTCGAGCCGGACGCCGTCGTGGCGCTTTCGCAGCAGCGGCGCACCGAGGCCATCGGCTTCATGGACCGGCTCGAGCAGACGCTGCGCGATGGCCGCCCGGTCTTGGTTCCGCCCGCATACGGCGTGGCGGACGTCGTCTGGACCGTGTTCCTCGGGCGCATGGAGTTCGCCGGTCTCGGGGCGGAAATTCCGAAGCGACCGGCGCTGGCGCGCTATTGGACCGCCCTGCAGGCCCGTCCCAGCTTCGCCGCGGCCGACATCTGGACGAAGTTCCATATCGGCCGCCTGATCGGCGGGATCCTGGGCATCGGCCGGGGCTGACGGCGCGGATCGTCCCAGCGAGCAGGCCGGGGTGGCGTCCCTGCCCGCAACGCGCTAAAGCCGCGCCGCCATGATCCTTTTCCCCGCGATCGACCTCAAGGACGGCAAGTGCGTGCGCCTTCTCCGCGGCGACATGCAGCGTGCCACCGTGTTCAACGACAGCCCGGCCGCCCAGGCCAAGGCCTTTGCCAATGCCGGCTGCGAGTGGCTGCATCTGGTCGACCTCAATGGCGCGGTCGAGGGCCATCCGGTCAACCGCGCGGCGGTCGAGAGCATCCTGAAGGACGTCGAGGTGCCGACCCAGCTGGGCGGCGGTATCCGCACCATCGAGAGCATCTCGCAGTGGTTCGATGCCGGGGTGAAGCGGATCATCCTGGGCACCATCGCGGTCAAGGAGCCGGGCCTGGTGAAGGCCGCCTGCAAGCAGTGGCCGGGCCGTATCGCCGTCGGCATCGATGCCCGCGAGGGCATGGTCGCGGTCGATGGCTGGACCAAGCAGAGCACGGTGCGGGCGCTGGATCTCGCCCTGCGGTTCGAGGATGCTGGCGTCGCCGCCATCATCTACACCGACATCGACCGGGACGGCGCCATGGGCGGCGTCAACGTCGACGCCACGGTCACCCTGGCCCAGCATCTCACGACGCCGGTGATCGCCTCGGGCGGCGTCAGCTCGCTCGACGATTTGCGCGAACTGCGCCCGACCGAGGAGTTCGGCATCATCGGCGCCATCGTCGGCCGCGCGCTCTATGACGGTCGCGTGACGGTGCCCGACGCCATCCAGGTTCTGAAGGGCGAGTAGCGGCGCCATGCTGAAGGTCCGAATCATCCCCTGTCTCGACGTGAAGGACGGCAGGGTCGTGAAGGGCGTGCAGTTCGTGGGCCTGCGCGATGCCGGCGACCCGGTCGAACAGGCCCGCATCTATGACGCTGCCGGCGCCGACGAGCTCACCTTCCTCGACATCACCGCCAGCCACGAGAACCGCGACACCATCCTGGACGTCGTCGGACGCACGGCGGAACAGTGCTTCATGCCGCTGACGGTGGGTGGCGGCGTGCGCCAGGTCGAGGATATCCGCCGCCTGCTGCTGGCCGGCGCCGACAAGGTCTCGATCAATTCGGCCGCGGTGGCGCGGCCGGAGTTCGTGCGCGAAGCGGCCGAGAAGTACGGCGACCAGTGCATCGTCGTGGCGATCGACGCGCGCAGCAGCGGCCCCGGCAAGTGGGAAGTCTTCACCCATGGCGGCCGCAAGGGCACCGGCCTCGATGCCGTCGCGTGGGCGCGGCGCATGGCCGAGTCGGGCGCGGGCGAGATCCTGCTCACCTCGATGGATCGTGACGGCACCAAGTCGGGCTTCGATCTCGAACTGACGCGCGCGGTCTCGGATGCCGTACCGGTGCCGGTCGTGGCCTCGGGCGGCGTCGGCACGCTCGATCACTTCGTCGATGGCGTCACGAAGGGCGGCGCCTCGGCGGTGCTGGCCGCCTCCATCTTCCACTTCGGCGAATTCACCATCGCAGAGGCGAAGGAACATCTCGCGCGCGCAGGCGTTCCGGTGCGACAAGTCTCGCGCGCCGCGTAGTTTTCGCGTAATGTTCCGGACGCCCGCACAAGAGGCGCGTTCAAGTGTTCGATCGCCTGTCCCCCGAGGCGACGGAGTTCCCGGATGGCGAAAAAGAAGAAACCCAAGAAGGCTCAACGGCCGAACATCGTGACGATCGACGAGCACGTGCTCGACCGTCTTTATCTCGTCATCGACAGTCGCAAGGGCGCCGATCCCGAAACCTCCTACACCGCGCGCCTGTTCAGCCGCGGCCGCCAGCAGATCGCCAAGAAGCTCGGCGAGGAAGCGGTCGAGGCGCTGATCGAGGGCATCCAGGGCGACAAGCCCAAACTCGTCGCCGAGAGCGCCGACATGCTCTACCACCTGCTCACTTTGTGGGCCGCGGTGGGCGTGAAGCCCAAGTCGGTGTGGGACGAACTCGCCCGCCGCGAGGGCCTGTCCGGTATCGCCGAGAAGGCTAGCCGGAAGCGGACCTAAGCCATCGGCCTCGGCCGCACCGCCTCAATGCGGCGGCATCGGGATGAAGATCGGGGGCGTGCGGGTCGATTTGCTGCGCGCCTTGATGTCCTCGTCGTTGGCGCCGTGCGGCTTCAGGTAGACGTAGTAGGGCGTGCGGCGTTCGACGACATCGTTGCCCGGCTGGGCCTTCTCGCTGACCAGCAGGTCCGACTGGATGCGGACATGCATGTAGCCCGGGATCAATTCGGCCCAGTTGGCCACGTCCGGCGTGAAGAGGACGTCGAACGTGTAGCCGTCCACCAGCTTCACCACTCCCCAGCTCACGCCTTCGGCCGGACGTGACGGCACCTGCTGCCAGACCATGCCGGCCTGCACGTAGATCGCCACGGCGTTCAGCATGACGTAGAGCGGTCCCGTCGGGCTGACATTCTGCAGGGAGAGGGTCATGCGATAGGACTTGCCGTCGGGTTCGTAGGAGATCCCCTTCAGCTCGACATAGAGCGAGCGCGTCGCGGTATTTTCGAGCAGCAGCCTGGCCTGCCTTGCCTCGCGCAGCGCCCTCGCCTGATACAGGCCGACGCCGGCATCGATCGCGAAGCCCGTCAGCAGCAGCATGACCAGACCGACGAGTATCGGCGACCGCCAGAGATCGAACCGCCGGCCGAGCTTGACGGCAACACTGGCCGGCGCCTCGACCTTGCGCGGCGCGGCCTCGCGCAGCTCGTTCAGAAGGCCGCCCTGCGCCGGCGCAATCTCGGCCGGGGCGGCGGTCCCCAGGCGCCGGCGCAGGACGCGGATCTCGGACTGCGCCGCGCCGAGCTGGCGGCGCAGATCGGCGATCAGCGCGTCCTTGTCCGGCCGGGGCGGCCCGGGATCGGTGGGAGCCTCGCTCATGGCACGATCGCGCCATGGGCGATGTGCACGATCTGCTCGGCCTGCTCCGCCAGCGCCAGATTGTGCGTGACCAGGATCAGGGTCGTGCCGCGCTCGCGATTGACCGCCAGCAGCTCGTCCATGATCTCGATCTCGGTCTGCTCGTCGAGGTCCGAGGTCGGCTCGTCGGCCAGGATCAGTGCCGGCTCGTTGATGAGCGCGCGGGCGATCACCGCCCGGCGCTGCTCGCCGGCCGAGACTTCCGATGGATAGGCGTCGAGATGGTCGCCCAGGCCCATCTGGCCGAGCAGCGCCGCCGCCCTTGCGTAGGTCGCAGACGACTTGCCGCCACCGCCCAGCATCGCCGGCAGGGCGACATTGTCGACCAGGCGCAGCGTGGGCAGCAGGCTGGCGAACTGGAAGACGTAGCCGATGCGCTTGTTGCGGAAAGCCGCCAGCGCATTCTCCGACAGGCTCCAGATATCGGTGCCGTCGACCGTCACCTGCCCCTGCGAGGGCCGACTGAGACCGCCGATCATCGCCATCAGGGACGACTTGCCCGACCCGGACCGACCGATGATCGCGGCGTAGCGACCGGCCGCGATCTCGAGATCGATGCCGGCCACGGCCACCACCTCGCCGCGTTCGGTGACGTAGTCCTTGCGCAGGCCGCGGCAGGTGAGCATCGCCTAGCCCTCCCCGCGCACGAGATCGTAGGGATCCCGCCGGCTGGCACGCCAGGCGGGATAGAGCGAGCCCAGCGCGCCGATGATCGAGGCCATCACCACCGCCGCGGCCGCGACGATCACGATGCGCGGCCCATCGAGCCAGACGAAGGGCACGCCGATATTCTCGAGGTAGTAGACCAGCGACCGCTCGTAGAGGCGCATCACCAGCACGCCCAGCGCGACACCCAGCACGCCGCCGGCGCCGGTGGCGATGACGGCTTCGATGACCATCATGCCGACGATCTGGCCGCGCCGCGCGCCGATCGCCTTGAGGAGACCGAGCTCGCCGCGCCGTTCGGTGACGATCGCCGAGAACAGAACGCTGACCATGAGGGCGGTGCTGGCGAACATCAGCACCGTCAGCGCCAGGATGCCGTTCAGCAGCGCGGCCAGCCCCTGGCGGATGCCGCTCATGGTCGAATCGCCGCTCACGACCTTGACGCCTTTCAGGGTCGAGAGGATGGCGAAGCGCGCCTGCAAGGGTGTGGCCCCCGGCGCCAGTTCGACGAGGAAGCCGCTCACCTTGCCCTTCTGCAGCACGGCGGGCGGACCGCCGCCATGGGCGTGTACCGAACCGGCGAGGGCTTCGAGCGTGTCGAAGGTCATGAAGACGCCGCGCTCGTGCGTGCCGACGCCGGTCTTGCCCAGCCGGCCGTAGACGGTGTGCGGCTTGCCGAAGATCAGCAGTTCCGATCCGAGTGCGGCGTCGCGGCCGGCGCCCAGGATGACGTCGCCGGGTCGCATGTCGCGGTTGATCTTCTCGACCAGCCAGGGCCGAACCGTGAAGTCCAGCATGGGGTCGAAGCCGATGAGGTCGACCGAATCGTGATGGTTGCCGATTCCCGAATGCTCGACCCGCGCGATCTTCTGCGGCGCGGCGCGGCTCACGCTCGCGATCCCGGCCTTGGCGAACAGGTCCTGGTCGAGCACCAGGTCGGTCGGCTCGACGGTGAGCAGCGCCGCGGTGATGTTGGTCAGTGCGCCCTCGGGCACCGCCATCATGTCGGCGCCCAGCCGCGTGAAGCCCACGGCCATGCTGCTGTCGATGCTGCGCATCAGGGTCGCGCCGGTGAACACGACCCCGCTGGCCACGGCGACCGCCATGATCAGCAGGAGGCTGCGCGCCTTGCGTCGCCCGAGATTCTGCAGCGCGAGGCTGGCGAGCAACCTCAAAGCGTGCCCACTCAGAGCGTACAGGAGCGCGTGTGCTTCATGTGCTCCAGCTTGGTCGGGATGATCACGCAGTCATGATGTCCGCCGTTGCTCGGCAGGATGCCGATCAGCGTGTCGGTGGAGGTATCGATGACCGCGATGCCGGTCGACTGGCGCTGGAAGCCGCTGAACGGCGTCAGCACGTACTTGCCGTCGTAGGTGATGGCGGGCGTCTGGAGGTCGGGACCGATGCCCTGGATCTCCTTCTGGATGGTCCAGGTCTTGGTGTCGATCACCATGATGCCGCTATAGGCCGGCGACGGATGCAGGATGGACAGATAGAGCTTCGAACTGTCCAGCGAGAAGACCATGTGGAACGGGTTGGGATACTTGCCGCGCCACAGCGGATCCTCGACATGCGCGATCTTGCGCCACTTGGTCGGGTCGGGATCGCTGCAGGAAAAGATCGAGCAGTTGTTTTCCCGCAGGTTGTTCATCATCACCAGGAACCTGCCGTCGGGCGAGAAACCGATCTCGTGGCCCGGCGAATGGATCTTGTCGAACACGACCTGCCACGTGTCCTTGTCGATCTGCTCGACCTTGTACTGGTCCTGCGAATCCTTGTTGAACTGCAGGAAGGCGGCCGGCTCGAAGTTCTTTTCGGGATCGAGGATGCAGATGCCGCCGCACAGGCGCACGACCGTCGCGGCCCATCGGCCTTCCGGATGCCAGACCGTACCGTCGGCGCCGGTCAGCGTCAGTGGCGCCTCGCCGGGCAGCGAGCCCTCCTCGACGAACAGCTCGCCCATGGGCACCATTTCCCAGTCGATCTTGTTGCCCTTGGTGCCGCGCAGATTGTAGAGGCCGGTCTTCTCGTCGGGATAGATCTTCTTGATGGTGAGCGTACCGCCCTTGATCCACGCTTCGCGAAGATCGGGCACGTTCGGCGTCCAGTCGAACCTGAGCGCGGCCTTCACCTTCGAGGTGGTGCGATCGAAGCAGGCGGCGATGTCCTTCTGGCCATCGGTCACGAAATAGGACTGTGCATCCTTCGGATTGACGGTGACGTGCACGCCGAGGCCGAGGCCGGTCGTCTCCGACACGTTCTCGACCATCTGCATCTGCGTGCCGTCATAGCGCACGCGGTAGATGTTGGTGCCACCCGGGGCGTTCTCCGCCGTCACGTTGGTCGGGATGCCATAGATCAGCGAGTTCTGGCCGCCCTGCGTGGAGTTCACGAACTCGAAGCCGTGCGTGGGATCGGAGCTCGGGAAGGCGCAGAGATGATGGCTGATCGGATTGTAGTCGCCGTAGTTCCAGTACCAGATCGAGCCCAGCACGCGATTGGAGTTGAGATCGATCGCATAGGTGCCGCCGCCCATCTTGGTCGGCAGCAGCGCCACCCAGTTGCCGAGGCTCTGGCCCCGGATGTCGGCGCGCGAATCGACGACTTCACGGGTGATCGGGGACTGCTGCGCGCCATTGCCGGCCGCGCGGATGATGCCGTTGTCCGAAGAGGAGCCGCCGTTCATCGCGCTGTAGCCCAGCACGGCCACTTCGGCGGCAGCCGCGGTGCCGACGGCGACGTTCAGCATCGTGCGCCGGCTGACCTTCGTCTTGACCTTGGGCTTGGCCGCCTCTTCGCGGGCCTTGCGCGTCGCCTGTTCATGCTTGGCGACGAGATAGGCCTGGAACTCCTCGCGATCCTTGGCGAGCACCTCCTCGTTGCGCTTGAGAAATTCGTCGATCGAATTCTTCGCGGTCGGAAGGTTCGCTTCCGTACCTTGTTCGAGTGGGGCGATGAGAGGCGGGACGCTAGCGTCGGGAGAAACCGTGGCGGTCGGTGTTTCTCGGGTGGGCTCAGTCATCGGCTGGTCTCCCCTCTTTTTGGTGCGCGAAGTCTAACCACGAGTGCGCGCGAAACGCATGCGTAAATTTGCAGTCGAGGTCGCTGATTTCGTCGAGTGTTGCGAGTAGGCTCTCTGCGAAGGAGTTCTTCGATGGATTACGCCGTCATCATCAGCGCCATCGTACTCGGCCTTTCCGTGCTGGCCACGGCGGCGAAGTTCCTCGACTGGTTTCTCCATTCCGATCCCAAGACGATGGTGCGCACGCTGCGATGGATGGCGTTGCTGCTCGTCGTCGTGGCGATACCTCTCCTCGTGACGATGATCATGCGCGAGCAGTACGCCGGTGCGATGCTGCTCGGCGCCGCGATGATCCTCGTGCCCACGTTCCTGAAATGGCGCGCGATTCTCGTTCCGCTGCGGGCTGCGTTCGCACAGTTCCGGGGAAAGCCGCAGCCTTTCGAAATGCCGCCGGTGTGGCAGGACGCGGCGCCTCCCGATCCGCGCGCACTGCAACACGCCGCCGCGCTGCTCGAAGCCTATCTCAAGCACGCGACGCCGATGGCTTCAGCGCAACCGCAGATATCTGCGCCTGCCGCGGGCGAGGACAATGGCGGCATGTCGATGAAAGAGGCCTTCGAGGTTCTCGGCCTTGCCGAAGGCGCCGATCTCGCCAGCATCCACACCGCGCATCGTCGGCTGATGCGCGGCGCCGATCCCGATACCGGCGGTTCGCCCTATCTCGCCGCCAGGATCGACGAAGCGCGGGACGTTCTTGTCGGCGTCCTGCGTCGGCACGCGAAGCCCGCCGAAGCTCCGGGACGCCCGCGGCTGCTCAAAGGCTGAAGCTCAGCTTCGAACCCGGCTAGTCGCGGAACACGGCCAGGTGAAAGGGCCGTTTCGCCGGCTTGCCGGCGACATCGTAGGTATGGACGTTCATCTTCATCGGGTCGGCCATCAGTCCGACGGTGCAGAAGCCGGGTTCCACCGCTTCCTGTTCGGTGCTGCCGATCACGCAGGAGAAGTTGGTCTTCGCTTCCTTCTGCAGCGGCACCTTCCAGGTGATGACATACTGGTTGGCGCCCACCAGCTCGCACGAGTCGATCATGTAGCCGCGCGCGATGGAGCCGTCGGCGGCGATCACGCAGGCGAGACGCTTTTCGAATTCCGTCATGTGTCGAACCTTCCCTATAGTGGCCCGTCGCGTTTAGAGGACGATGCGCGCCATGCGATTAACACGCTCGCCGCGTAGCGTCATCGCATCAAGCCTCCGGAGTTTCGCCATGTCAGAGTCAATGGTCCCCGCCTACGACCGCAGCAACGTCTTCGCCCGCATCCTGCGTGGCGAGCTGCCCTGCAAGAAAGTCCATGAGGACCAGTTCGCGCTGGCCTTCCACGACATCGCGCCGCTGGCGCCCATCCATGTGCTGGTGATTCCCAAGGGCGAGTATGTCAGCCAGGCCGATTTCGGCGCCAAGGCGCCGCCCGAGGAGATCGTCGGCTTCTGGCGCGCCGTGTCGAAGGTGGCGCACGACCTCGGCCTCGATACGGAAGGCTATCGCATCGTCGCCAACCATGGACCCAATGGCGGCCAGCTGGTGTTTCATTTCCATGTCCATATCTTCGGCGGCCGCACCATGAGCCATGCCATGGGCAGCATGCCCAGTCCGGACAACGCCGGTTGATCCGGCGTCGCACCCTGCTGGCCGCTTCTCTGCTCGCGCCCGGTGCGGCGTGGGCGCAGAAGCCGCCGCAACGGTCGCCGACGGAAAGCGGCTGGTATGCCAGGGGCAAAACCAAGGAGCGCGCGGTGCGGTTCGCCGGCACTGGCGGCGTCAGCCTGGCCGGCACCATGCTGATGCCGCTGTTCAGCGAGATCCAGTACGTGCCGGGCATCGTGCTGGTCGCCGGCAGCGGGCCGACCGATCGCAATGGCAACAATCCTCTGGCGCCGGATCGCATCGACCTCTTGAAGGACATCGCCGAGCTGCTGGCGCGCAACGGCATCGCCTCGCTGCGCTACGACAAGCGCGGCATCGGCCAGTCGACGCCGCGGCCGCGCGGCTCGCTGGAAGAGCAGGAAGCCTTCTTCGCCTGGGACAATTTCGTGGGCGATGTCGAGGCCGCGCATGCCGAGCTGCTGCGCCACGACGAGATAAAGCCCTATGCCACCGCCCTGCTGGGCCACAGCGAAGGCGGGCTGCTGGCGCTGGCCGCCAGCGAGACCCTCGCGGCGAAGAAGAAGCTGCACGCGCTGGTGCTGGCGGCCACGCCGGGCCGCCGGCTCGACGTGATCCTGCGGGAGCAGATCGCGCGCAATGCGCCGCCTGCGCTACGCCTGCCGACCGATCGCGCCATCGCTGCCATCCTCGAAGCCGGCCGCGTGCCCAACAACCTTCCACCCGAGTTGCAGCTCCTGTTCCCGCTCTATTCCGGGCCGTTCCTGCAGAAGCTCCTGTCGTTCGATCCCGCGACGGTGCTCGCCCGGAGCCGCACCGCCTGCCTGCTCGTGCAGGGCGGTGCCGACCGGCAGGTCGTGCCGATGGAGGACGTCCAGCCGCTGATCGACGCGCTCGGGTCGCGCAACGTATCGGGCGAAGCCGTGGTGATCCCGCAGGTCAGTCACAATCTGAAGACGGTGACCGGCCCGCTCGATCCCGGGTTCGCCGGGCCGCTCTCGCCCGCGGTCGTGGCAGCCCTGCTGAAGTGGCTGGTGCCGGCGCTGGGCGCTTGATCGCGTTCCGCGGCCGGCCGATCATCGCCGCGAGACACGGAGGCGATTTGAAATGAGCGTGACAGTGCGGCCGGTGACCGACGCGATCGGGGCGGAAATTCTCGGCGTCGATCTGCGCAACTTCAGCGACGAGGAGTTCGCCGTCATCGAGCGCGCCTGGTACGCGCATTCGATGATCCTGCTGCGCGGCCAGCAGCTCAGCGACGACCATCTGCTGACCTTCAGCCGCCGCTTCGGCGAACTCGACCCGCCGCCCAACCAGGAACGCGGCCGCATCAGCCCGCCGGGCTATCCCGACATCTATGTCGTCTCGAACGTGCTCGACACCAAGGGCGATCCGATCGGCGCCCTGGGCGACGGCGAGGCGGTCTGGCACACCGACATGAGCTATCTCGACGTGCCGCCCGACGCGTCGATGCTCTACTCGCTGGAAATTCCGCCGACCGGCGGCAACACCTGGTTCACCAGCATGCAGGCGGCCTGCGACGCCCTGCCCGCCAGCCTGCGCGCGAAGATCGAGGGCCGCAGGGTGAAGCACGACGGCACCTATAATTCCGGCGGCTACCTGCGGAAGGGCGTGACGCCCACCGACGATCCGATGGTCGCGCCCGGCGCCTGGCATCCGGCGATCCTGCGCCACCCGGTCAATGGCCGCGCCACGCTCTATCTCGGGCGGCGGCGCAATTCCTTCGTCGAGGGTTACACCAAAGAGGAATCCGACGCGGTCCTCGAAGAGCTGTGGGCGCACGTCACCCAGCCGCGCTTCATCTACCAGCATGTCTGGAAGCTGGGCGATCTCGTGATGTGGGACAATCGCTCGACCATGCATCGCCGCGATCCGTTCGACAAAGCGGCGCGCCGCATCATGCATCGCACGCAGATCAAGGGGACGACGAAGCCAATCGCCTTCGCCGTCTAGAAATCGAAAAGACGACAAATGAAGAAACGACCGGAGGAAACATGCGGCGGCAGAAGAAGTTCTATGCCTGGGGTTATGCCGACGAGGACCTGACCCAGGACGAGATCCGGCCGTGGGAAGCGGAGATCGCCCAGCGTTACGGGCTCTCCGGTTTCGACGTCACGCCGCCGCCCAAGGCCGACGAGATCACGTTGCGCGCCAGCCGCGTCGACGTGTCGTCGGCGCTGCAGCCGATCGTGCGCACCGATCACCTGACGAGGCTGGAGCACAGCTACGGCAAGGCGGGCTTCGACACGCTGCGCATGTTCATGCGCTCCGTGCCCAACCCGCCCGACGCGGTGGCCTTCCCGGAAAGCGAAGAGGACATCGTGAAGGTCCTCGACTGGTGCGACCGCATCGGCGCCAAGGCGATCCCCTATGGCGGCGGCTCGTCGGTGGTGAAGGGCATCGAGCCCTCGGCCGCCTTCGACAAGGTCGTGACCATCTCGACCCGCCACATGGACAAGGTGCTGGAGGTCGATGCGGTGAGCCAGGCCGCGCGCATCCAGGGCGGCATCTACGGGCCGGCGATCGAGGATGCGCTGCGCGACACGCCCTTCACCATGCGCCACTACATGCAGGCCTATCGCTGCTCGACCCTGGGCGGCTGGATCGCCACGCGCTCGGGCGGCCACTACGCCACGCTCTACACCCATATCGACGATTTCGTGGAGAGCACCCGGGTCGTGACGCCCGAGGGCACGCTGGAAACGCGCCGCCTGCCCGGCTCCGGCGCCGGCCCCAGCCCGGACCGGATGTTCATCGGCTCCGAGGGCATTCTGGGCATCATCACCGAGGCCTGGGTGCGGCTGCGCAAGAAGCCGACCTTCCGCGCCTCCGCCAGCGTGCGCTTCCGCGACTTTTATACGGGCGCCGATGCGGTGCGCGACATCACGCAGGCCGGCCTCTATCCCGCCAACTGCCGCCTGCTCGAGGCGCGCGAGGCGCTGCCCGGCATCCCGTGGAGCAACGAGGAGGCCGTGCTGGTGCTGGCCTTCGAATCGCCCGACCATCCGCTCGACGCCTGGATGAAGCGCGCGCTCGAGATCTGTGCCGCCCATGGCGGCGTCGCCGACCGGAGCGACGACGACGAGAACGCCCATCGGTCCGGCGCCGCCGGCGCCTGGCGCAACAAGTTCATCCGCGCACCGCACTACGGCGAGCATGCGGTGGCCCGCGGCATCCTGTCCTCGACCTTCGAGACCGCGATGACCTGGGAGCGCACCCGCGACTTCCACGCGAAGATCACGAAGATCGCCCGGGACACGATCAAGGCGGTGACGGGCCGCGAGGGCACGGTCACCTGCCGCTTCACCCACGTCTATCCCGACGGGCCGTGTCTGTACTTCACCTTCGGCGGCCTGTTCGACCCGAAGAAGGACGCGCTGGCGCAGTTCATGGAAATCCTCTCGACCTGCACCGCCGCCACGGTGGAGCATGGCGGCACGACCACGCATCACCATGCGGTGGGCCGCTTCCACCGGCCGTTCTACGACAAGCAACGGCCCGAACTGTTCGCCCGGGCGCTGCGCGGCGCCAAGCGCGAGCTCGATCCGAAGGGGATGATGAATCCGGGCGTCCTGATCGATCCCTGATCCGCCGGCGTCAGTGCGCCGTCGCGACCGAGCGCGGCAGGAAGAAGAACATGACAAGCACGTGACGGACGAGCAGCAGCGCGCCCACGCCCACGAAGACCAGGCCGGCAGCCACGAGATAGTCGTCGACCTCGCCGGTGTAGATGATGGTGTTGGGAATCTTGATCAGTTCGATGCAGATCTCGGCCATCAGGCCGATGCAGAGCTGGCCGACGCCGTAATTGTGACAGACGTGATCGATCGCCAGCTGCCACTGTTCGTCCTGCATTTCCAGCAGACCGAAGATCTCGCGCAGGGTCTTCCGTTCTTCCAGAACGACACCCCAGCCGATCATGATGATGCCGATCCCGGTGACGATATCCATCTCCTCCTTCATGTCGGGCTTGACCCAGAGTACCTTGGAGACTTCGAACAGAGTGATGAACATCGGGACACAGATCACGAGCGAGATGAGTCCGATCGTGTACCGCGACGTCAGAAGAAGCATGAGCGTACGAATCATGAGGTGGCCTTTGCAGCAGGATCGCCGGCCGGTTACGACCGTGATCACGACCCTAGTCGAGCGCTTTGTTCGCGAGCAATCTCTGATATTGCGCTTGCACTGAAGCGCCGCCCTCAACCGCCGATATCGGATCATGATCGACTGGCTGTACTCTCTTCCCGAGACCCTCGTGCTGGTGGCCGGCGCGCTCCTGATGGCCGGCGCGATCCTCGCCTTGCCGTCGCTGGTGCATCGGCTGCCCTATCTGCGGACCAGCAACGAGAACAACGACTTCGTGCTGCGCATGCAGGCCACGCTCTTCACCATGACCAGCCTGGTGCTGGCCTTCACCCTGGTCGAGGCGGAGAGCAACTTCCGCAAGGCCGATTCCCTGGTGGCGACCGAGGCCTCTCAGATCAACCGTCTCGACCGGCTGCTCAGCCGCTATGGCGGTGACACGACCACGGAGCTCCGGCTGCACCTGTTGGCCTACACGAAGGCGATCGTCGACGACGAATGGCCGGCGATGCTGCGCGGCGAGCGAAGCAGCAAGATACGCTCGACCCTTGGCCCCTTGTCCCGGGGGATCTTCGCCATCGATCCCCGGCCTGGCCGCGAGACCACGATCTACGCCGAGATCCTGAGATCGTTCGACTCCATCGTCGAATCGCGCGACGCCCGACTCAACGCCGTCACGCTCGCCCTGCCGAAACCCTATTGGCAGGTCGTCCTGTTCGCTGTCCTCATGCTGTTGTTCATCACCAGCACGATGCAGCGCAGCGCCTTCCGCGCCTATGTTCTCTCGGCCCAGATGGCCGTGATGGGCGCCTTCATCGGCTTCGTGTTCATCATGGACCAGCCCTTCAAGGGCCAGACCGCCGTGGACGCCCAGCCGCTGCGGCAGACGATCGTCCTGATGGAGAACCGCGACCGGTAGCGGGGCTCGCGTCAGGCCGCCAGCATCGAGCGAGACTGCGGGCGCCGATAGCTCAACGCCTCGGCGATGTGGAGGCGGCGCACGGCGTCGGAGCCGTCGAGATCTGCGAGCGTGCGCGCGACCCTGAGCGTGCGGTGCCAGGCGCGCGCCGAAAGGCCGAGGCGTTCGGCGGCGCGGGCGAGCAGGGCGCGGCCCTCCGCATCGGGTTCGGCAATGGCGGCCAGCAGGGCGCCGTCGGTGTCGGCGTTGCAGCGCGGCTTGGACCAGTTGCGGGCCCGCTCGGCCAGGAGACCGGCGGCCGGGTCGGCTTCGATGGCGACCAGCTTGCCCTTGGCGTCGAGCTTGGCCAGCCGCTCGCGCTGGACGGTTCGGGCCGCGGCGACCCGGGCGGCGATGTCGGCCGAGCTTTCGGCCGGCGGCGGCAGCGCGAGATCGGCGGCGGCGACGGCGGGCACCTCGATGGTGAGGTCGATGCGGTCGAGCAGCGGGCCCGAGAGCTTGGCCTGGTAGTCGGCGCCGCAGCGCGGGCCTCGGGCGCAGGCGCGATTCGGATCCATCAGATGGCCGCAGCGGCAGGGGTTCATCGCGGCCACGAGCTGGAAGCGCGCCGGATAGGTGACGTGCGCGTTGGCCCGCGCCACCGTCACCCGGCCGCTCTCCAGCGGCTGGCGCAGGGCTTCGAGGGTGGCGCGGTTGAACTCGGGCAGCTCGTCGAGGAACAGCACGCCATGATGGGCGAGCGACACCTCCCCGGGCTTGGGCCGCGCGCCGCCGCCGATCAGGGCCTGCAACGTCGCGGAATGGTGCGGATCCCTAAAGGTGCGCCGCCGGCTCAAGCGTCCCTCGCCCAGGTCACCCGCCAGCGAGCGCACCATCGAGGCTTCCAGCGCCTCCTCCGGATCGAGCGGAGGCAGCAGGCCGGGCAGGCGCGCGGCCAGCATCGACTTGCCCGAGCCCGGCGGCCCGATCATCAAGAGGTTATGGCCACCGGCTGCCGCGATCTCGAGCACGCGCTTGGCGCTCTCCTGGCCCTTGATCTCCGAGAGGTCGGGATAGGTCGCGCGATCGTCGGCCATCAGCGCCTCGGGCGCCGGCAGGGTCTGTTGGCCCCGCAGATGGTTGATCAGCGCCAGCAGCGAGGGCGCGGCAATGATCGGCGGCCGCTCGGTGTCCGGAAGGGAATCGAAGCCGCCCCAAGCGGCCTCGCCGCCGCACACCGAAGGGCAGATCACGCCGCGCCCCGCCGCCTGGGCGGCAATCGCCGCCGGCAGCACACCGGGCACCCGGCACAACGAGCCGTCGAGCGCCAGTTCGCCCAGCACCACGAACCCCTCGACGCTCTCGCGCGGCAGCACACCCAGCGCCGCCAGCAGGCCCAGCGCGATCGGCAGGTCGTAATGGCTGCCCTCCTTGGCGAGGTCGGCCGGCGACAGGTTCACGGTGATGCGCTGTGGCGGCAGGGCCAGCCCCAGCGCCCGGAAGCAGGCCCGCACCCGCTCGCGGCTCTCGCCCACCGCCTTGTCCGCCAGCCCAACCACCGCGAAGGCGATGGTCCCCGGCGCCACCAGCACCTGCACATCCACCGGCAACACATCGATGCCCTGGAACGCCACCGTCCGAACCGTCGCCTGCATGTTGAGCTCCCGTCCCGCGCCGGGAACAATTAAAGAACGCATAGTGCATTAGTAAAGCACGCAAAGGTTGCATATTGCTCTGCGGCGCTCCGGCGCCATCCCCGCCCTTCAGCGCGCCGCGACCCGTGCTAGGTTCCCGGCCGCAAACGCGGGAGAGTTTCGTGACGGCCAAGCAGAAGATCGACGACCTCAATTTCACGCCGCCGGCGGCGATCACCGATCTCGCCGCCAAGGTGAAGGACTTCGTCAAAGAGAAGATCATTCCCTACGAGACCGATCCGCGCTGGACGGCGCACGGGCCGACCGACGAATTGCGGATCGAGATGAACGAGCTGGCGAAGGCCGCCGGCGTGTTCGCGCCGCAGGTGCCGAAGGAATATGGCGGCCAGGCGCTGAGCCAGGTCGGCCGCGCCCATGTCTTCGAGGCGGCGGGCTATTCGATCCTGGGGCCGACGGCGATCCATTGCGCCTCGCCCGACGAGGGCAACATCCACCTCCTCGACGTCGTCGCCCGGCCCGACCAGCGCGAGCACTTCCTGAAGCGCATGGCGACGGGCCAGATCCGCTCGATCTTCTGCATGACCGAGCCTGGCGGCGCCGGCTCCGACCCCAGCCTGATGACGACGACGGCGCGGCTGGAAGGCAACGAGTGGGTGATCAACGGCCGCAAGTGGCTGATCACCGGCGCCGAGGGCGCGGGCTGCGCCATCATCATGGCCAAGAACGAGGGCGGCCCGATGGACGGCCACGCCACCATGTTCCTGGCCGACCTGCCCGATCCCGCCATCCGCCTCGAGCGCACGCTCGACACGATGGATTCCTCCTTCACCGGCGGCCACGGCGTGATCGAGATCAAGAACCTGCGCCTGCCGGCCGACGCCGTGCTGGGCGAGATCGGCAAGGGCTTCCGCTACGCCCAGGTCCGGCTCGCGCCGGCGCGCCTCAGCCACTGCATGCGCTGGCTGGGCGCGGCGGTGCGCGCGCAGGACATCGCCACCGACTATGCGCGCCATCGCGTCGCCTTCGGCAAGACGCTGGGCGAGCATCAGGGCGTCTCGTTCATGCTGGCCGACAATCTGATGGACATGAACCAGGCACGGCTGTCGATCTGGCACACGGCGTGGCTGCTCGACCAAGGCGAGCGCGCCTCGAACGAAAGTTCGATGTCGAAGGTGATCTGCTCGGAGGCCTATTTCCGCGTCGCCGACCGCTGCATGCAGATCCTGGGCGGCCTCGGCATCACCCGCGACACCGTGGTCGAGCGCTTCTTCCGCGACTCCCGCGCTTTCCGAATCTACGATGGTCCGTCCGAAGTCCATCGCTGGGCTCTGGGCGCACGCATCGTTTCGGGGAAGATGTAGGACGGAGACCATGAACGCGACGGCATCGGCTGACTCACTCGCAGCACGTCGCGACCGCGCGTTCGGCGCCGGCTCGCCCCTCTTCTACAACACGCCCCTGCACATCGTGCGGGGCCAGGGCGTCGAGCTGTTCGACCCCGAGGGCCGGCGCTACGTCGACATGTACAACAACGTGCCGTGCGTCGGTCACGCCAATCCCCACGTCGCCGAGGCGATGGCGCGCCAGCAGTCCACGCTCAACGTCCACAGCCGCTACCTGCACGAAGGCATCGTGACCTTCGCCGAGCGGCTCGCGGCGCTGCACGGGCCCAAGATCGAGAGCGTGATCTTCTCCTGCTCCGGCACCGAGGCCAACGAGGTGGCGCTGCGCATGGCGCGCATGGCGACCGGCAAGGCGGGCATCGTCTGCACCAACGCGACCTATCACGGCAACAGCGAGGCGGTCGGCAAGATGACGCGCATCGGCAACGGCCAGAACACCGCCGGCGACGTGCGCGCGATCCCCTTCCCCGAGATGCTGCGCCCGCTGGTGCCCGGCGCCAGCGAGGACGAACTCTGCGAGGCCTATCTCGACCGGCTGCGGCAAGTCATCCGCAGCTTCGAGGAGGACGGGACGGGCTTCGCCGGCCTGATCGTCTGCTCGATCTTCGCCAACGAGGGCCTGCCCGACGTGCCGCGTGGATTCATGTCGCGCGCCACGGAGATCGTGCACGCGGCGGGCGGCCTGGTGATCGCCGACGAGGTCCAGGCCGGCTATTGCCGCAGCGGCGTCTGGTGGGGCTACGACGTGCTGGGCTTCACGCCCGACATCGTGGTCACCGGCAAGCCGATGGGCAACGGCCTGCCGCTGGCCGCGACCGCGGCGAGCCGAAAGCTGATCGAAACCTTCCGCGCCGCGACTCGCTACTTCAACACCTTCGCCTCGAGCCCGCTGCAGGCGGCGGTCGGCATGGCGGTGATCGACGTCATCGAGCGCGACCGCTTGGCCGAGAACGTCGCCACGGTGGGCGCGTTCCTGAAAGCGGCGCTGGCCGAGCGCAAGGGCCGCTTCGCGTCGATCGCCGACGTGCGCGGCCACGGGCTGTTCATCGGCGTCGAGATCGCCGGGACGGATGCCGCGCGCGAGCCCGACATGGACAAGGCGGTCGACATCATCAATCGCCTGAAGGATCGCGGCTTCCTCACGAGCAATGCCGGTGCCTACAGGAACGTGGTGAAGATCCGGCCGCCGCTGGTCTTCCAGAAGAGCCATGCCGAGGAATTCATCACCGCCTTCGATGCCACGATGGCGGAAGTCGACGGCTGAGCCCTCGATGGACAACGAGACCGTCGACCGGACGTTTACGCCCGCCGCTCGCGCCGCCCTGAAGGCCTTTGCGATCGACGCGCAGGACCTGACCCTGGTGTCGCTCTCCGAGAACGTGACGTTCAAGGTCACCGACGGCCGGGACGGAAGGGCCTACGTCTTTCGCCTGCACCGGCCGGGCTATCACACGCTTGAGGAGCTGGTTTCCGAGCGGGCCTGGATCCGCGCGCTCGCCGAGGCCGGCATCGACGTCCCCGACGCCGTGATGACGCGCGACGGACAGGACTATGTGCCGGTGACGATCCCCGCCACCGGCGAGCAGCGCTTCGCTGGCCTGGCGAGTTGGACGGAAGGCCGCCTTCTCTCCGACGTGCTCGCCGAAACCGCCGACCAGACGCGCGTCGAGGAGTCCTTCAAGCAGCTCGGCGCCATCACCGCGGCGATGCACAACCAGGCCAGCGCCTGGCGGCCGCCATCGGGGTTCAAGCGCCACGCGCTCGACAGCGACGGGCTGATGGGGATGGCGCCTCACTGGGGCGAATTCTGGGAGCATCGCTCGCTCTCGGCCGGCGAGCGGCGCCTTTTGCTCGATGCCCGCCAGCATATGCACGACATGCTGAGCCGCCTGAGCCAGGACTCGTCCGCTTACAGCCTGATCCACGCCGACATGCACCCGGGCAACATCGTCTTCGACGGCGACCGGCTGACCGTCATCGACTTCGACGACGCAGGCTACGGCTGGCATCAGTACGACATCGCCACCGCGCTCACGCACTGGCAGACCAAGCCGAATGCCGCCGAGATCGAGCGCGCCTTCCTGGCCGGCTATCGCGCCAGCCGCGCCGTCCCCGACGAAGCGCTGAGCCTGATCCCGCAGTTCCGGCTGATCCGCTGGATGGCGACCATCGGCTGGTTCCACCAGCGCCCCGAGGTCAACCGCCCGTCGTCGGTGTTCAAGGAACGGAAGGCCTGGGTCCTCGAACAATGTGCGGCGCTGCAGCTTTCATAAGGATGGTCGGAGCACGATGTTGCTCCGTGGCGGCTCAAACTCCACGTCCCCGTCCATAGCCAGGGCGTCGGCGATGCTGCGGCCGCTGCCGGTAAGCCGGCGATATTCCTGGATCGATAGCAACACATAGACGGGACGGCCTCGGTCGGTGATGAAGACGGGTCCGGCGTCGGCCGCCTTCTTGGCTCGGCGAATGTCCTGGTTGAATTCCCTGCTGGTGAAAGTCGTGATGCTCACGGAAGCCTCCACTAAGCCTTTGTGTCTAGGCTTATACATCTATGCATGGCGGGTTTGATGAGGGGAATTCTGACCCTGCCAGGTCGGCGCAGTTTCACGCCCTTTGTCATCCCGAGCATAGCGAGGGACCTTTATCTATGATCCCAAGGGCCCCTCGCTGCGCTCGGGATGACAATTCTGCCTTGATTGACATCGTGAGCCATTCCTGGCGCGGACGAGACCGTAACGCATCTACCGATCGCGCACCCGAAGCCCATGTGCGCCATTGGAGTGGCGCCCTCCTATGAGTGCAAGTGGCAGGCGACGGCTCGTCCGTCCTCCATCTCCTTAAGCGGCGGATCGACCGCCTTGCAGACGTCCATCGCCTTGGGGCAGCGCGTGTGGAAGCGGCAGCCGGGCGGCGGGCGCATGGCGCTGGGGATTTCGCCGGCGATGATGTCGGCGCCGCGGGCCGCTTCCAGTTCCGGATCAGCGATCGGCACGGCGGCCAGCAGCGCTTGCGTGTAGGGGTGCAGCGGATCCTTGTAGAGCTGGACGCGGGTGGCGATCTCGGCAATCCGGCCGAGATACATCACCGCGATACGGTCGCTGATGTGGCGCACGACGCTGAGATCGTGGGCGATGAAGATGTAGGTGAGGCCGAGCCGCTCCTGAAGCTCCATGAACAGGTTCACCACCTGCGCCTGGATCGACACGTCGAGCGCCGACACCGGTTCGTCGCAGATCAACAACGTGGGTTCGAGGGCGAGCGCACGGGCAATGCCGAT
Source organism: Reyranella sp. (assembly GCF_965227665.1). Taxonomy (GTDB): domain Bacteria; phylum Pseudomonadota; class Alphaproteobacteria; order Reyranellales; family Reyranellaceae; genus Reyranella. The sequence goes on along the minus strand of NZ_OZ245767.1, from coordinate 3,411,971 downwards.
GCGCTGGCGCTGGCCGCCGGAGAATTCGTGCGGATAGCGCTCGGCCATGTCGGGCAGAAGGCCGACCATCCGCAGGAGGTCGGCCACGCGAGCGCGGTATTTGTCCTGGTCGGACGCCATGCCGTGGACGACCAGCGGCTCGCCCACGATGTCGGCCACCTTCATGCGCGGGTTCAGCGAGCCGTAGGGATCCTGGTAGACCATCTGCATGCGGCGGCGGATCGGCCGCATGCGCTTGCGGTCATGGCGCGTGATGTCCTCGCCCTCGAACTCGATCTTGCCGTCGGTGACGTCGAGCATGCGCAGGATGGCCAGCCCGGTCGTGGACTTGCCGCACCCCGATTCGCCCACCAGCCCCAGCGTCTCGCCGCGCGCCACGCTGAAGCTCACGCCGTCGACCGCCTTCACCGTGCCGACCTGCTTGCGCAGGATCGCGCCCGCCGTGATCGGGAAATGGATCTTCAGGCCCTCGACCTTGAGAACCGTGTCTGGGCGAATGGCGTCAGGCTGCGAGGCGGTCATGGAAGAAGCACGCTGAGAAATGGTTGGGGGCGCTCTCGACCAGCGGCGGCCGCTCGGCTCGGCAGCGATCGGTCGCCTCCTTGCAGCGCGGCGCGAAAGTGCAGCCCGGCGGCAGGGTGGCAAGATCGGGCGGCTGACCCTCGATCGGCACCAGCGGCCGGTCGGTGTCGCCGTCGAGGCGCGGCACCGAGGCCATGAGGCCGCGCGTATAGGGATGGCGCGGCGTCTTGTAGAGCTGCCGCGCCGGCGCGGTCTCGACGATGCGGCCGCCATACATCACCACGACGCGGTCGGCGTAGCGCGCCACGACGCCGAGATCGTGGGTGATCAGGATCATCGCCGAGTTGGCCTCGCGCGTCAGTTCCTTGAGCAGCGCCAGGATCTGCGCCTGCACGGTGACGTCGAGCGCCGTCGTCGGCTCGTCGGCGATGATGAGCTGCGGCTGGCAGGCCAGCGCCATGGCGATCATGACCCGCTGGCGCATGCCGCCGGAATACTGGTGCGGATAGGACGACAGCCGGCTGCGCCCGTCGGGAATGCGCACCTTGCCCAGAAGCTCCGCGGCCTTGTCGAGCGCCTTGGCCCACACCGTCTTGCGGTGCAGGTTGATAGGCTCGCCGACCTGCATGCCGACCGTCAGCGCCGGATTGAGCGAGCTCATCGGCTCCTGGAAGATCATGGCGATGCGGTCGCCGCGGATCGCGCGGATGCCGGCATCGTCGAGCTTCAGCAGGTCGCGGCCCTCGAAGAGGATCTCGCCCTCCTCGATCTTGCCCGGTGGATCGGGAATCAGGCGCAGGATCGAGAGCGCGGTCACGCTCTTGCCCGAGCCCGATTCCCCGACGATCGCCAGCGTCTCGCCGGCGGCCACGTCGAACGACACGCCATCGACCGCCCGCACCGTGCCGCGCTCGGTGCGGAAGCGGGTCGACAAGTTACGGACGCTGAGAAGCGGAGCGGTCATGGGCTGAGAATCACTTGCCCATCTTCTTCTTCAGGTCCTGATCGACCCACATGCGGGCGTAGATCGGGCCGGGACGGACCGCGCCGGCGCGCAGCTCGCCATTGTAGCCCTTCACCCACGGCCACCACGCCGTATAGATGTAGGGAGTCGGCAGCCAGATATACGGCGTCTTCTCGAGGATCTCGCGCGTCAGCGCCTTGATCATGACCTGGCGCTTGGCCTCGTCCCGCTCGAGGTACATCTCGGCCACCTTCTTGTCGAAGGCCGGGTCGGAATACTGCGACGGGTTCCACACCTCCTTGGTGACGAAGCTCTTGCGGATCGTCGTCGTCGGGTTGGTGTGGCCGTTGTTCATGAAGTAGCCGGGGGCGTTCGTCTTGGTCGTCATCGCCGAGAGGAAGGCCGCATATTCCATCGGCTGGATCTCGAGCTTGACGCCCACCGCCTCGAGATAGGCGGCGACCAGCGGCAGCAGGTCCATGTGGTCGGGATTGCAGGAGCAGACCTGGACCTTGAAGCTGAAGCCCTTGGGGTAGCCCGCCTCGGCCAGCAGCTTCTTCGCCTTGTCGGGATTGAAGGCGTAAAGCTCCTTCACCGATTCCGGCATCGCCTCCAGCGGCTCGAAATAGCCGAGATAGTCGGGGTGCTGCGGGTAGGCGAACAATTCGGCGTTGCCGCCGTAATAGGCCTTCACGATCTCCTGCTTGTTGACCGCCATGTTGAGCGCGCGGCGAACGCGGATGTCGTCGAACGGCTTGGTGTCGACCCGCATCGCCAGGAACTGCCCGCTCATGCCCAGCCAGCGCGACCATTTGAGCTGCGGCGTCGTCTTCTTCAGGTCGTCGGCGGCGCTCCAGCGGATGTTCTCCAGGAGGTCGAGCTTGGCCGTGCGCAGCGCCGTCAGATAGGTCGCCTCGTCCTTGATCGTGCGATAGACGACCTTGTCGAGGAACGGCAGCTTGTACTCGACGCCGTCGATCTTCTCCTTGTCCCAGTAGATCGGGTTCTTCGAATAGGTGTTGGAGCTGCCCTGGACGAAGTCGCTCAGCATGAACGGACCGGTGCCGTTCACATTCTTCCAGTTGGTGGCGCCGGCATCGGCCACTTCCTTCGGCGTGATGGTCGAGTAGTAGCCCCAGCCGAAGCGATAATCCCACTCGGCGTTGAAGTACTTGAAGGTGAAGACGACGGTGTACTTGCCGGTCGCCTCGACCTTCTCGACATGGTCGAAATAGCCCGCGATCTTCTTCGGGCTGTTGACCAGGCGATTGAAGGCGAAGACGACGTCCTCGGCGGTCAGCTCGCGCTCCTTCATGACGCCCGGCTTCTCGGGGAACATCACGCCCTTGCGCAGGTCGATCGTGAGCTTGAGCGGATTGTCGCTCCACACCCACTTCTCGGCGAGCTCGCCGCGGATCGCATCGGAGGGTAGCCAGGCATCGGCATAGAAGGGATACTTGCCGCCGTTGCGCTTGCTCTGGGAGAGGTCGGCGGCGAAGAGCTGTTCGTAGAACTGGCCGGTATCGTGGTTCAGCTTCCAGTTCCAGTCGGCCGGATCGAACGACAGGGCCGACAGCGTAACGTAGACGGTGCCGACTTCCAGCGTGCCGCCATAGTGCGGCTTCTCCTGTTGCGCCTGCGCCGTTCCGGCGAGTGCCAGTCCCAGCGCGCCGGACAGGAGCCCCCTGGCCCACTTCTTCATCGTCATCGTTTCCTCCGCGTTTCTTTTCGTTGGTTTCGTCAGTGTGAGCCCCTCATTCGCGGATCCAGAAGATCGCGCAGGGCGTCGCCGAACATGTTGGTGGCATAGACCACGATGGTGAGGCAGAGGCCCGGCGCCAGCGCGAGCCACGGCCCCTGCAGCATGAAGGTGCGCCCGCTGCCCGACAGCAGGCCGCCCCAGGTCGGTGCTGGCGGCGGCACGCCGAGGCCGAGGAAGGACAGGCCCGATTCGGCCAGGATCACCGTGCCGACGCGGGTGGTGAACAGCACGATCACCGGCGCCATGACGTTGGGCAGGATGTGGCGCCACAGGATGCGGAAGGTCGACGCACCGGTCGATTGCGCGGCATGGACGTACATGTTCTCGCGCACCGACACGACGGCGCCGCGGATGATGCGCGAGCCGGCGATGCCCAGCAGCAGGCCCAGCGTCACGATGATCTGCGGCATGCCGGGCCCGACGACCGACACGACCACGATCAGGATGATGAGGTCGGGGAAACTCATCCAGGCATCGACGAATCGTTGCAGCACCAGGTCGAACTTGCCGCCGAGATAGCCCGAGATGATGCCGAGGAAGACCGAGATGATCGTGGCGATGCCCGCGGCGCAGAAGCCGATGATGACCGAGAGCTGGGCGCCGTAGAGGCAGCGCGAGAGCATGTCGCGGCCGAGATTGTCGGTGCCGAAGGGGAAGGCCCAGGACGGGGGCTTCAGCCGGTTGAGCGGCGAGATCTGGTTCATGCCGTAGGGCGCCAGCACGTCGGCGAAGATCCCGCAGAACAGGAACAGCACGAACACGACCGCCCCGGCGGCGCCCAGCGGCTTCTCCCGGAACAGACGGCCGAGGAAATGCAGCACCGGGCCGCGCTTGCGGCGCGGCGGGACGACGGCCGTGGTTTCGGCGACCGATGCCATCAGCGGTACCTCACCTTTGGATCGAGCAGGCCGTAGCTCAGGTCGACGATCAGGTTGATGACCATCACCGCGACGCCCACGATCAGGAACACGCCGGTGATGATGGGATAGTCGCGCTGGCTGACCGCATCGAGCAGCAGCAGGCCCATGCCGGGAATGACGAAGATCTGCTCCATGATGACGGCGCCGCCGATCAGCAGCGGGGCCTGCAGGCCGATCAGGGTCACCACCGGGATCAGCGCGTTGCGCAGCGCATGCCGCGCCACCACCAGTCTCTCGCCCAGCCCCTTGGCCCAGGCGGTGCGGATGAAGTCCTGGCGCAGCACCTCGAGCATCATGGTGCGCGTGAGGCGCATGGTGATGGCCGAGAGGGCGCAGCCCAGGATGATCGACGGGATGATCATCTGGCTGAGGTTGCCCCACGGATCCTTCGAAAAGGGCACGAACTGGATGGGCGGCGACCATCCCCACCAGATCGACGGGAACACCATCACCATGGTGCCCAGCCAGAAGCTCGGCACCGCCAGCATCAGGATGGAGAAGGAACGCGCCACGTAGTCACCGGGCGTGTCTTGGCGGATCGCCGAGTAGACGCCGATCGGAATGGCGACGAACAGGCCCACGATCAGCGCCATCAGGCCGAGTTCGAAGGTGACGGGCAGGCGCTGCAGGAGCTGCTCGGCGACAGGCGTGTTCTGCCAGAGCGAGCGGCCGAAATCGCCGTGGAAGAGGATGGCGCCGACCCAGCGTCCGTACTGGATCCACATCGGCTGGTCGAGGCCCAGCGCCTGCTCGAGCTGTTCGCGGCCCATCTTGGAGGCCGCGATGTCGTTTTGACTCAGCATCAGGTCGATGACGTCGCCGGGAATCATGCGCACCGTCACGAAAACGATGAGGCTGGCGAAGAACAGAGTCGGAATGAGCGCCAGGACACGGCGCACGATATAGGCCTGCATCAACCCTTCCCGTCGTCAACGCCGGGAAAACCGGCCGAAAGGGCCGGAACGGGCTCATCAGGCAAGAGTTTGGGCGTGAAAAGGCTCACCCTGGTCATTCTCCCGCAAAGACGCTTCCTCGGCCGTCCGTTCATGCGGACGATCCTGTTGGCCACAGGCTGCCGGGATTGCAGGGGAGCTGTCAAATGAAACGGGCGATTGAGACGCTGCCCGTTCAGGATGTCGATCAGGATCCTTGCAGCAGCTTCTTCAAGGCGGCGGCGATCAGATCCGTGGCGAGGGCCGAGGGATGACCGTCATGCGGGATGGCCAGCGTCCTGGGGTCTCTGCCGAACGTCGTGGCGGACTCGCCCACCATCGGCGCGCCGAGCTTGCGCAGGCGTACGAGCGTGTCGACGAGCAGGGGCTGCTCCACTTTCGAATCGCCGTAGCGATGCCGGGTCTGCTCGTCAGGCCAGGAATAGATGATGACGAGGGGCGCGCCGAATTTCTCGCGCGCCTCGGCCTGCAGCTTCGCCATCAAGGCCAGGAACAGCTCGATCTGCTCCTCCTGGCGCTGACGTTGGCCGATCGCCTCGATGAAGGCGAAATGCTGGCCGAGCAGGTAGTGCAGGCCAGCGATGGGATCACGCCAGCGATGCTCGTTGAAGCTCCCGGTATAGCGCAGCTTGCCGTTCTCCAGCACATAGCGCGGCGAGGAGCCGAGCCAGGAGCCGTCGCCCGTGACCCGCTGCAGATGCGCCGGGATGATCCAGGTCACCACCGCCTTGACCTTGCGGTCGGCATAGCGGTCGAGGAGCCCGGCTTCAAAGGCGCGGACGAGGTGGTTGGGTCCGTAGCCCGGCACACCGAGATTGACGCTGCGGGCCGCCGGCGCGTTCTGTTTCACAAACTGCGACGGCATCGTCTCGTCGTCGCTCAGCCCCTGTCCGAAGATGAACGAATCGCCGATGAAAAGGTAGGTGTCGGTCGCGTCCGGCGCCGGCGGCGTCACGCGCGCCGCGGCGGCATCGAAATGATAGGTCTGGCGATAGACGAGTTCGGAGCCCCAGGTGGCGGTGGCGATGACTTCACTGTCGGGTTTCGGACGGAAGCCGAGGATCGGGTCGGGCGGCGGCCACCATTGGGGGATCGTGCGGGTCACGACGCCCATGTTCATGGCCTTCGGCGAGAGCAGGCCGGCGAAGAGGTCGAGCGCCACCAGGCTGAGCGCCAGCGCGGTCGCGAGCAGCGCGGCGCTGCGCCAGCGATTGCCGCGCAACGTGACGACCCCCACGATACCCAGCAGGGCGGCGGCAACGCAGGCCCACAGGGCCGACTGCAGGACGAGCCCGACCGCGAGGATCACGAGCAGAAAGGCGCCTACCAGCCAGAAATTGCGAAACCTGCCGGCCATTGACCTGAAAGCTTTCTCCCCGGATAGGCTGGGTGTAGGCGTTCGAAAGGAAAAACTCAATGAGCGGACCGTTGCCGTTGCAGGGCCTGAGGGTCCTCGACCTGGCCAGCTTCATCGCCGCCCCCGTCGCCACGACGGTGATGGGCGACTACGGCGCCGAAGTCATCAAGATCGAACCGCCCGGCGAGGGCGACCCGCAGCGCAAGCTCGGCCAGGCCCATTCAATTCCGCAGCATCCGGTCAACTTCTGCTGGCACATGACCAACCGCAACAAGCGCTCGGTCGTGCTCGACCTCAAGAACCCGCTGGGACGCGAGGCGTTCGACCGTCTGGTCGCCACGGCCGACGTCATGGTGGTGAACTTCCCGCTGAAGGTCCGCGAGCGGCTGCGCATGCGTTACGACGACGTGAAGCCCGCCAACCCGCGCCTGATCTATGCCTCGCTGACCGGCTACGGCGAGCAGGGCCCGGACGCCGACCAGCCGGGCTTCGACTCGACCGCCTTCTTCGCCCGCTCCGGCCTGCTCGACGCCTTGACCTACGAAGGCGGCCCGCCCGCTTTCTCCCTGCCGGCGCAGGGCGACCAGATGGCCGGCATGAACCTGTTCGCCGCCATCGCCATGGCGCTGCTGCACCGCGAACGCACCGGCGAGGGCAGCGAGGTCGGCACGTCGCTGCATGCGAGCGGCCTGTGGTCGAATGCGATCCTGGCCCAGGGCGCCCTGCTCGGCGCCTATGTTGCGCCGCGCCCGCCGCGTACCAAGCCGCGCAGCGCGCTGGCCAACCAGTACCGCACCTCCGACGGCCGCTGGATCCAGCTCACCATCGTGCGCGAGGACAAGCTCTGGCCCGAACTCTGCCAGGCGCTCGAGCGCACCGACCTGATGGACGACCCGCGCTTCGAGACGACCGAGAAGCGGCGCGCCCACGCCCCCGACCTGGCGGCGATCCTCGATCCCGTCTTTGCGGGCCGTCCCTGGCCCGAATGGAAGGAGCGCCTGCGCCGCCACGAGATCACCTTCGGTTTGCTCGGCGTCCTGCGCGACGTGCCCGACGACGAGCAGGCCGTGGCCAACGGCGCGGTCGTGCAGACTCGACAGGACGACATGCCGCGCGCGATCTCCGCGCCGATCCGAATGTCATTCGCGCCCGAACCGGCAGCGCCCGGGGCTGGGCCGGAGCACGGCGCCCATACCGACGAGGTGCTGCGCGAACTGGGCTACGACCAACAGGGCCTGGACCGGCTGCGCAGTGCCGGCGCACTGGGCTGAACGCCTCGGGCCTGGCTTCGGCTCGCAGGTAGAGGTCGACCGGCCCTGCGACATTGCGCGGGGCGGGCCCGCTTGAGGGGCCTGCCGGGCGGCCTCTAGTATAGCGTCATGGATCGTTCGGGCCCCGTCACCGGCAGGCGCGCGGTCGCGTTTGCCGCGGCCCTGTTCGCGATCACGCTCAATTTCCTCCAGCCGCTCGCCCATGCCGCCCTGCTGGGGGACGGCGGACCGATGACAATGGCCCGCGCCTGGGGTGTGTTCTGCCTGCCGGCTGCCGAGGACGAGACGGAGGGCTCAATCCCGGACGCCGGGAAGATCCATGAATGCTGCCTGGGCCTCGCGCACGCGACGGCGATGGTTGGCCCTTCGACGATCTTCAGCCTCGAACCGCCGGTCGTCCGCGCAGCATCCGTCATGGCCGCCGCCCCCACGGTTGGGACTGCGGGCATACGCGACGGCCCCCACCAGGCCCGCGCCCCTCCCCTCATCGCCTGATCCCGCCGCGGGGCGCCTGCGCGTGCCCGCCGTGCTGCCTGCGACACCACCACGACCTGCCCGGCGAAAGCCGTTCGGAAGGGCGGTCCGTCGATGCCGAGTGCTTCCTTCATTCCAAGATCTCCCAAGGAGAAACCATGTCATCCCTCGACCGCTATCGCGGTGCCGCTTTCGGCATCACCGTCGCCATCAACACCGGCTTGTGCATCCTGATCGGCTTTCTCGTCGGCGGGCTGCGCGGCGCCCAGATCGGCGTGCTGCTCGGCATCGGCCTCGGAGTCCTGCCATCGGCCCTGCGCATCGCCGGCCGCCTGCTCGCCGATCCCCATGGCCTGCCGCGCCTCGTGGGGCGTGCCATCGCCGCTGCCGCCATAACGGCCGGCGCCGCCGCCGTCGGCATGCTGGGCGGCGTCACGACGCTGATCGCCGCCCTGCTGCGCTGGCCGCTGCTGCTCGTGCGCTTCACCGTCGAGATCACCGCGGGTGTGCTGGGTCAGGTACTGGCCGCCATCGGCCGCATCGTCGGCACGCCACTCGGCCTCGCCAACATCGCGGCGCTGGTCGTGATCGCCGTCAATGTCGCCGGCCTCGAATTCGCGGGCCCCATCGCGTTCCTCGGCCTCGGCATGCTGATCCTCGTCCTTCTGGTCAGCGAGAGCGAGACCGAGCTGGAGAGACAGGAGCACCCGATCAGGTGACCCGTCGCTTGGCCAGCTTGCGGGCCAGCGTGCGGCGGTGCAGGCCGAGGCGGCGCGCCGTTTCGGAGACGTTGAAGTCTGTCTCGGCCAGCATCTCGTGGATGCGCTCCCATTCCAGCGTCTTGAGTGAGGTCGGGCGCGTGCCGAGCGGCACGGCGGCGTCGCCGTCGGCCCGTGCAAACGCCGCCTCGATGTCGTCGGCATTGGACGGCTTGGCGAGATAGTGGCAGGCGCCGAGCTTGATCGCCTCGACGGCGGTCGAGATGCTTGCGAACCCCGTCAGCACGACGATGCGCATGGAAGGGTCGAGGGCGGCGAGACGACGCACGCAATGCAGGCCGGAATCGCCGCCGAGCTTGAGGTCGACGATGGCAAAGCCCGGCCGGAAGTCGCGCAACGCCTCGTCGAGCGCCCCTGAGGTCGAACAGGCGCGCACTTCGTAGTCCCGTCGCTCGAAGGAGCGTCGCATCGCGCGCGCGAAGGCCGGGTCGTCGTCGACGATCAGCAGGCGCGGCCTATCCGCCATGGCGAGACTCCAGCGCGAGGCGGGCGAGCGGCAGCCGCACGACGACGCGCCCGCCGCCGCCGGCGCGGTTCTCCGCCCTGACCTCGCCGCCCAGCTTGCGCGCCACGTTGACCAGCAGGAACAGGCCGAGCCCGCTGCCCGGCCGCGTCTTCGTCGTCTGGTAGGGTTTGCCGAAGTGGGCGAGGATCCGGTCGGCGAAGCCCGGCCCGCGATCCTCGACCCTCAACACCGCCGCGTCGCCCTCGCGGCCGAGCGCGATCGATACCCAGTCGGGCGATGCCTCCAGCGCATTGTCGAAGATGTTGGCGATGCCCTGGGCCAGCACCACGTCGGTCGCAATGGCCAGGTCGGGCGCGAAGCGGTTGTCGTAATGCAGGCCGGACGGCCAGCGGCTGGTCCGCCAATCCTCGACGAGGGAATCGAAGAAGCGCGCGACGGTGGTGGGACCCGTGCCCTCGGCCCGCATCTCGCCCGACGAGGACAGGATCTTCGAGACGATCTCCTTGCACCGCAGGAGCTGCTCCTCCATCGCCTCGAGGTCCTCGGCAAGATCGGGATCGGCGGTGAGGGCCGGCATCCTCTGCCAGTCGTTGACGATCACCGAGAGCGTGCCGAGCGGCGTGCCCAGCTCGTGCGCGGCCCCGGAGGCGAGCAGGCCCATGCGCACCACCAGCTCCTCCTCGACCGAGCGCTGGCGCAGCGCGGCGAGACGGGCGTCACGCTCCCGCAGGTTGCGGCCGATGCGGGTGACGAAGAACACGATCAGGCCCGCCGCCAGCACATAGGCGATGAACATGCCCTGCAGGTGGAGACCGAAAGGATCTCCATCATGCCGGTGCGGCAGGTCGAGCGGCCGGCTGAACAGGGTGAGCCCGACGAAGCAGGCCGTGGTCACGCCGACCAGGATCCACGCCGGCCGCGCCTCCAGCAGAACGGCCGCGAGGATGACCTGCAGCAGATAGAGCGAGACAAACGGGTTCGACGCCCCGCCACTCAGATAGAGCTGCGTCGTAAGGGCGGCGACGTCGAGCAGCAGTTCGAGCAGCAGCGCGCCGCCCGTGGTCGATGCGCCGGTGCGATGGCGCAACAGGCTGATCCCATTGAGGACGACCAGGAACAGCACCACCGCCAGCATCGAGGAGAGCGGCAGCGCGACGTGCAGGACGAACTGCACGAAGGCGATGGTCGCGACCTGCCCCAGCACCGCGATCCAGCGAAGCTGGATCAGCAGCAGCAGGTTCTTGCGGTTTGCGGTGTCCTGCGCGGAAATCGTCGCGCTCCTTTCGTGGCCCCGTCACGTCGACAGGAACACGTACAGAAGCGGCAGCCAAACGAAAGTGTTCGTCGCGAGACCCTTCACCGTCTGATAGGCGATCCAGAGCCAGAAATAGCGGCGAATCCAGATCGCGAAGCGGCTGCGGCGCGTTGTCGCCGATACGGATCTCGTCTGGCTCATGGCCGCGCCGGACGTTGCGCCGCGCCGGCGGCGCGGTTGGCCTCGTCGACGCGGCGCATATAGTCCTCGGTCTTGGCGCGGACGAGCTCCCGATGGGGCGCCACGGCAGCCTCGCGATAGACGTGCCGTCCGGCGCCCATCAGCCCGAGCACCACGATCATCAGGCCACAGATCGAGACGAAGCTACCGCCGATACGTGCCGCCGGTCGACGCGTCTCGGCGAACATCAGCAGGGTCATCCAGATCGAGACCAGGATGGCCACGCCGAAGATCCCCATCAGCGTCGCGGGCGTGCCCTGGGTGGTGGGCAGGGTCAGCAGCGCGACCGGCCCGACGAAGAACTGGCCGACGGTCGGCCACAGGGCCCAGCGATAACCGGTTCGCATCAACTCGTCGCGCTGCCAGCCCGTGCCGGCCAGCGCCGCCTCGCTGCGGCGGCGGAACAGCCAGACCATGAGCAGGCCCGTCATCGCCGGGCAGGCCAGCAGGAAATGGGCGTAGCGCGGCAGCACGTTGGGCAACAGGAGTGCCGAGAAGAAGCCCTGCACCGTCCCCCACTTCTCCGGGAACAGCATCAGGTTCACGTTGGTGAGGAAGATCAGTGGGATGAACAGGAAGATCAGGCAGGACGCCGCGCCGATCGCGATGTGGAGCGCCTTGCGGCCCTCCATCGCGTGCCAGAGATACTTGTGCGCATAGGTGAGCAGGAAGGCCACGACCACCAGCGGGACGATCGCGATCCAGAACGTGCCGGTGAGCGCGTTCGCCGTGTAGAAATAGACCGTATAGAGCGTGTTGATGGCCAGCAGCGGCCCGACACCCAGCACGACCGCGATGCTCTTGTTCGCGGTGATCGTCGAGGCGACCTCGTAGGCCAGCCGGTCGTAGCGGCGGTTCTTCAGACCCTTGATCTCGTACCAGACCGAGATCAGCGCACCGCCCACCATGAAGTTCACGAAGGCGATGTGCAGCAGGAAGAAGAACACGAGCACCACGACCAGCAGCGGCTCAGGCGCCGGCATGGGCAGCGGGATGTCGCGGGGAACGGGGATCTGGTTCACTTGCGTGCTCCCTGGTTTGGCGCCACCGGGCCGGAGGCCGCGCCATCGGCGAGCTTCGCCTCGCCCGCGGGGCGAATTGCGACACCCGCCTGCTGCGCGCCCGGAACCGGTGCCTTGTTGCCCTGGAGCTGCTCGAGATAGGTGGCGAGGAAACCCAACTCGTCCTTGTTGCCCGGAAACGGAGGCATATAGGGCTGGGCGTTGTGCATGTTGGCGATGTAGTCGGCCGTGAGATCGGGCGTCCATCGTGCGTCGCCGAACATGCGCTGCAGATGGCCGGCCACACCATTGACGCCGTGCGTCGTGTGGCAGCGCGAGCAGGTGTCCATGAACACGTCCTTGCCCTTCTGCAGACGCGCCAGCGCCGCCGTGCGATCGGCTTCCGGCAGGCTGACCGGGACGAACGTCTTCTCGGCCTCGGTCAGCGGATTGGAGTAGGTCGCGTAGGCCAGCACGCCGTCGCGCTGCAGCAGCGCATAGTCCTCAACCCTCAGCCCGTTGGCGTACATGTACTGGCCGATGATGTAGGGCTTGCGGATGAACTCGCGCACCCGCTCGAAATGGCCGGTCAGCCACAGGATCGCGAGCAAGGGCACCACGGTGGCGACGCGCGGCAACAGGCCCGGCCGCTTGATCGCGATCTGCACGATGACCAGGATCGCAACGACCGTGGCCAGCGCGATCCAGAGGAAGTCGTCGAGCCAGCCGCTGAACTGCAGCGTCAGCGTCGAGACGGCGAGGTTGTCCTTCATCGTCGCCGGCACCACGCTGTAGTACCAGTAGCCGCCCGCAACGACGAAGGGCGCGAAGAGAAGCGTCCAGAGGCCGACCGCGCGCGTCGCCTGGTTGCGGAACGGATCGTCGCGCTTGACGAAGAACGGAATGAGGAAGAGCGCAATGATGCCGGCCATGGCCGCCGCCAGCGGCGTGCGGAAGGCGAGCTGCGGCAGGTACACGGGATTGCCGAAGCCCGAGAGCAGGGTGTTCTCGGACAGCCAGTTGCCCGGATCCATCATGAAGCCGAGGATCGAGACGATGATCGCCATCGTGATCCACGAGAACAGGCCGAGCGCGAAGCCGAGCCGGATGTGCTGCCGCTTGGCCGCGCCCTCGCGCCACGACTTCCAGGTCAGCGTGTAGGCGAGGATCAGGCAGACCTCGGTGATGAAGACCAGCCATTCGACGAACCACGCCCAGAAGAAGACGCGGATCAGGCTGCCGATCGAATAGGGATTGACCAGCGAGACGGACAGCCAGATGCCGACGCCGGTCAGCGCGCCCACGGTCGTGGTCACCAGGAAGCTCACGAACAGGATGCGGTAGGCGAGCCGGTCCCAGCGTGGGTCCTGCTTGCGATGTCCGTACCATTCCATGCAGGCGACCAGCGGCATCATGCCGACCGCCAGCCCGTGATTGATCAGGACGTGCAGGACGGCAATGACGGCGATTAGGCCGCGATTGCCGAAGACGTCGAGATGGAAGACCGGAAAATCCATCTCACGCGGCCTTCGCCCGGGCCGGCGTCTCGTCGGCCGGCAGCGCGAGCATCACCAGCTCGAAGCCGAAGAGCGCGATGCCCGCCAGGTGCAGGATCGATCCCGCCGGAGCGGTCACGGCAAGATGAAGCCCCACCGCACCGAGGGTCAGCGCCGCCGCACCGGGCAGCCAGACAAGTACCCGGTCGAAGGCGGCTCGCGCGCCGGCACCGCGGCGGAAGCTCGCGCGCAAGGCGCCCCGCAGGCCGACGAGGCCGGCCGCGGCGAGGCACGACGCGCCGACCAGCGCGAACAGCGCCGCGCTGTCGACCAGCGCCAGCAGCAGTACCAGCATCGCGATGTTGAGGACGACCGCGCGATAGGGCGCGGCGGCCAGCCAGTCAGAAATGAAGCGCACGATTCCTCCGACGAGAATGGCGCGCACTCTCGTCGGGTGGGCAGGACGGCTGAATTGGACAAAAGGTCCAAGCCGTTACGAAGGTCAGGACTCGGGAATCGTGCGGTCGATCTGCCAGGTGACGCCGGTGACCGTGGGATCGAGGCTGAGGCGGCCCACGATCTGCTCCAGCGCCGCGTCGTTGCGCTTGGCGGCGACGGCCTGCGCCGTCACCGTGACCTTCGACGTGTCGGCGATGTCCTCACTATCGAGACGGCGCAGGCCGAGCCCCGCCTGCGCCAGCGCGTTCAGCAGCAGCGACCGCATCTGCGCCTCCTCGGCGCCGCGGCAGACCACCTCGACGGTATAGTGCGTCTCGGCGTTGCTGCTGGTCACGAGGCGGCTGTTCACGCGCCGTATGAGCGGCCGCAGGACGAGGTTGGTGCCGATCACCATGCCGGCCGCCAGCAGCGCCGGGCCGCCATGCCCCGCCCCCGCCATCGTGCCGACCATCGCCGAGCACCACAGCGTCGCGGCGGTATTGAGCCCATGCACGTTGACGCCCTCGCGCAGGATGACGCCCGCGCCCAGGAAGCCGATGCCGGTCACGACCTGCGCGGCCACGCGCGTCGGATCGCCGGCGCCGACCAGCCCGGAGAAAGTGACGAAGCCCGCCGCGCCCAGCGCCACCAGAGCGTTGGTGCGCAGGCCCGCCATCTTCTGGTGCCATTGCCGTTCGAACCCGATGGCCGACCCCAGCAGCAGCGCCACCCCGAGACGCAGGGCGGTCTCGCCAAGCTCCAGCAGGTCGAAATGCAAGGTTCTGTCCTCCGGCGCCGCCGTCAGCCTGGATTGTCCAGGCTGAACACGTCGCTCACCTCATCATAGGCGAAAATCTCGCCGAAGCGGCCCCACGACGTGACGGTGCGCAATGTCTGCGCGGCGAAGGACTCGGACATGTGATCCTCGAGTTCGCCGCGGAAGCGGCTGCCCGGTGCGCGATGCGTGCCGCGCTCGTCGAGGACGCGGCGGATATGCCCCGCCAGCGGCACATAGTTCAGGAGATGCTGGGCGAACAGCTTCTTGCGGGCATCGGGCTCGAAGCCGACGAACTGGTGTCCCGGCTCGGTGAGCTTGATGTCGCCCTCCGCCAGCTCGGCGAAACGCAGGAGCTGCAGGACCTCGGCGACCGGGAACAGGTCGTCGACCTCCATGTGAAGGTCGCCGGCCAGCTCCGGCAGGCCGGCATGGCCCTCGTGCGGTGCAGCAGCCACCGCCTCCATCAGGCCGGCGATCATGTTGGGCGACACCTTCGGCAGCAGCATGGCGAGGCCGGTGCCGAAGAAATGGCCCGGGCTCGTCTTACCCCCGGCTCGCTCCGTCATGGTGGAATAGAGATCCTCGACGATCTGCCGGAACGCAGGATCGAGCCGGTTGCGAGGATGGGGCAGGTCGATCTTGATCTCCGCCGCGACATGGCCGGGATTGGAGCCAAAGACCAGCACACGGTCCGACAGCAGGACTGCTTCCTCGATATTGTGCGTGACGACGGCGATTGCCGAGATCGGCAGGCGGCCCTCGATCCACAGATCCATGAGGTCGGTGCGCAGCGTCTCGGCGGTCAGCACGTCGAGGGCCGAAAAGGCTTCGTCCATCAGCAGCACGGTGGGCTGCACCACGACCGCACGCGCGATGCCGACCCTCTGGCGCATCCCGCCGGACAGTTCCTTCGGGTAGGCGCTCTCGTAACCGTCGAGGCCGATCAGGTCGATGGCGGCCAGCGCTCGGCGCTTGCGCTCGGCCGGACCGACGCCCTGCGCCTCGAGGCCGATCTCCACGTTCTGCAGCACCGTGAGCCAGGGGAAGAGCGCGAAGGACTGGAACACCATCGCGACTTCCGGCGACGGACCGACGACGCTCTTGCCCGCGATCGTCACCTCACCCCCGGTTGCCGGCATCAGGCCGGCGAGGATGCGCAGCAGCGTCGTCTTCCCGCAGCCGGAGCGGCCGAGGAACGAGACGATCTCGTTCTTGCCCAGCGTCAGGCAGACATCGTCGAGAACCAGCAGATCCTCGCCGCTGCCCTTGGGATAGACCTTGCGGATGTGGTCGACGCTGACAAGCGTGCGATCGGCCACGGAGATCATCGTGTCCATTCGGTCTCTCCTACTCGAGCCTGAAGCGGTTCTCGGCGAGGCGATAAAGCGGTCGCCACAGGATGCGGTTGCACGTGGTCACCATCAACGCCATGACCACGATGCCCAGCACGACACGCGGAAAGTCGCCGGCGGTCGTGGCGTCCGCGATGTAGGCGCCGAGTCCCTCGGCCCGCAGGTGGGTGTCGCCCCAGCTCACCACCTCGGCAACGATGCTGGCGTTCCAGGAGCCGCCGGCGGCGGTCAGCGCGCCCGTCACGTAGTAGGGAAGGATCGCCGGGACGCCGACCTTGCGCCACCACGACCAGGAGCTGATGCGAAAGAGCGCTGCCGCGTCGCGCAGGTCGGTCGGGATCGCGCTCGCGCCGGCGATGACGTTGAACAGGATGTACCACTGGGTGCCCAGGATCATCAGCGGGCTCAGCCAGATGTTGGGATCGAGCCGCAGGCTGACGATCGCCACCACGGCCACGGGGAACACGACGTTCGCCGGGAAGGCCGCCAGGAACTGGGCGACCGGCTGCAGGCTCGTCGCGAGGCGCGGGCGCAGCCCGATCCACACGCCGATCGGGACCCAGATGAGGCTCGCCAGCGCTATCAGAACCAACACCCGGATCAGCGTCAGAAATCCGTCGAACAGGGCGATGCGCAGATCGTCGAAGCCCAGGGTCGTGCGGGTGTACAGCACGATCTGCCAGAGCGCATAGCCTGCCAGCACCAGCAGAACCGCGATCCAGATCCTCTCCCCGGTGCGCGACGACGTTCCGAATTTCGGTTTGACCGGCGCGCTCGTGAGCGGCGTCGGCAGCAGCGAGACACGGTCCGCCAGCGAGCCGACGGCGCGAACGACGTGCGGGCGCACGCGACTGCGGCGCCAGAAATCGTAGAGCCACGAATGCGGCTGCGACTCGGCGGCCTGCTGCTCGAAGCGGAACTTGTCGGCCCAGGCGACGATCGGCCGGAAGATGAGCTGGTCATAGGCCAGGATGACGGCGGCCATCGTGGCGATGGCGAGCAGCACCGCGTTGAGGTCGCGGGCCTGGATCGCCAGCGCCAGCCAGGACCCGATGCCCGGCAGCATCAGCGTGGTGTCGCCGACCGTGATCGCTTCGGAGGCGACGACGAAGAACCAGCCGCCCGACATCGACATCATCGTGTTCCAGATCAGGCCGGGCGCGGCGAAGGGCACGTCGAGCCGCCAGAAGCGCAGCCACGGCGAGAAGCGGTAGTGCCTGGCCACCTCGTCGAGGTCTCGCGGCACGGTACGGAGCGACTGGTAGAAGCTGAAGGCCATGTTCCAGGCCTGGCTGGTGAAGATGGCGAAGATCGCCGCGCATTCCGCGCCCAGCACGCTGCCCGGAAAAAGCTGCAGGAAGAACGTCACGGTGAAGGTGAGGAAGCCCAGCACCGGCACCGACTGCAGGATGTCGAGAGCCGGCAGGATGACCAGCTCGGCCTTGCGGCTGCGCGCCGCCAGGGTCGCCACCACGAAGGTGAAGACGAGCGAGGCGATGATGGCGGCGAACATGCGCAGCGTGGTGCGCAACGCGTATTCGGGGAGGCGCGCGACATCGAGCGTGACCGGCACGGTTTCGAGCTGGATGGCCGGAGCATTCATCTCCCGGAAGCCGTGCGCGACCAGCACGAAGACGCCGACCACCAGCACGAAGATGACCGCGTCGTAGAGATTGGGCCGGAAGCCGGTACCGCCGACGCCAAGCGGCGTGGTGGCCGCGCGGCCCTTGTCAGGTCTGGATACGAGCATGTGCGCTTTCCCGATACTACGCAGCGGCACGGCGCAGCGCCCTACCCCCATCGGGGCTGGTTGTAAGTCGGCAGGCTTTCGGTTTCGTGAATGCGCATCGCGCGCGTCGTTAGGTCGCTCGGGGTTGGAGATCAGCCCGTCTTGCCAAGATGGCGCCTGATTTCCGCGACCAGACCGGCTTCGGCCGGATCGTCCCGTCGGCGTGGCCGCGGCGCGTCGATCACCCGGTCGACCACCGCCCGTCCCGGCGACCCCGCGAGCACGATGACACGGTCCGCCAGATAGGTCGCTTCCTCGATGTCGTGCGTGACGAACAGGATGGTCTTGCCGGTCTGCTGCCAGATGCGCGTCAGCTCGTCCTGCAGCCCTTCGCGGGAGATCGCATCGAGGGCCGAGAATGGTTCGTCCATCAGCAGGACCTCGGGCTCGACGGCGAGCGCGCGGGCCAGCGAGACGCGCTGGCGCTGGCCACCCGAGAGCTGGTAGGGCCAGCGGCCGGCGAGATCGGCCAGGCCGACGATGCGCAGCGCCTCGACCGCCCGGGCGCGGCGCTCGGCCTTCGACAGGCCCGCCCCTTCGAGGCCGAAGGCGACATTGTCGACCACCCGGCGCCAGGGCAGCAGGCGCGAATCCTGGAAGACCAGCGCGACCGGCTGGCGCGCCGTCGACCGGGTTGCCAGCGACACGCGGCCGGCGCTCGCCTTCGCCAACCCGATCAGCACGCGCAGCAAGGTCGACTTGCCGACGCCCGAAGCACCGACGATGGCCACGAACCCGCCCCGCGGGATGCTGAGGTCGAGCTCGCGCAGCACCTCGGTGCGACGGCCATCGCGCTCGAAGGTGAGGCCGAGGCCCCTTATGTCGATGACGCTATCGATCACGCTTTCCATCGCAGCAGCCAGTTCTGGGTGACGAGGAACAGCGAATCGAGGATGCCGTAGAGCGCGGCCATGGTGAGCATGTAGACGACCACGATGTCGGTCGCGAGCAGCGACGAGGCCTCGATCATGCGGTTGCCGAGGCCGGGCACACCGAAGATTTCCGCGGCGACCACGGCCATCCAGGCCTGGCCCAGCGCCGTCCTCAGGCCGACGAGGATGCCGGGCATCGCGGCCGGCAGGTAGATCTTCAACAGCTTCTCGAGGGGGCTGCGGAAACCGAACGCCTCCGCCACTTCGAGAAGGTCGCGATCGACGCCGCGCACCGCGCCGTGCGCCGCGAAGAACACGATCCAGAACACCGAGACGGCGATGATGAAGACGGCCGCCTTGGGCGTGACACCGAACCAGATGATGGCGAAAGGCGCCCAGGCGAGGCCGGGAATCGGGCGCAACAGCCGCACGACCCATGAGGTCAGGTCCTCGGCGACGCGCGACATGCCGGTGAGGACACCGACGGCGACCCCGAGCGCCGCTCCGATCACCAGCCCGATCCCATAGTGACTGAGACTGCCCGTGACCGCCTTCAGCCACATGCCGGAGTCGAGCTCGCTGCGGAAAGCCTCGGGGATCGCCAGCGGACCCGGCAGCATCATCGGGTTCACCAGCCCGAAGGTCGGCACCGCCTGCCAGATGAGCAGGAAGGCCAGCAGGCCCGCGGCGCCCAGCCCGATCGAGCCGAGCGCGCTCATGCGAGCGCGACCCGGCGCGGACGAGGCCGGCAAGTCGGCGGTTTGAGTAACGGCCATCGACCTGTCCTGGCGCGCCGTCAGCCCGGCCGCCGCGCCTTCTCGAAGAAGCGAACGTCGAACAGGTCGTCGAGCGGTGCGGCTTCCTTGAGGGAGCCGAGCTTCACCTGATAGGCCTCCATCGCCTTCGACGGGGCGATGACCTCGCGCGGATCGATGACGAACTTCGTGGCCGGCGACTTCAGCGCCGTCTTGATGATCTCGAGATCGACGATGCCCTTGGCGAGATTGGCAGCGACCGCCGGGGCGGCCTTGTCGGGGTCGCGCGTCAGCAGATCGCCGGCGCGCACCAGCCCGTCGACCAGCGACTGCACCGCCGCCGGATGCTTGGCGATAAAGGCGCCGGAGACGCCCACGACCGTGCCGGGTTGGCCGGGGAACAATTTGTCGCCGACTTCGACCAGCCTGATGCCGGGATTGGCCTTCTGGATGATCGAAAGAGCGGGCTCGCGGACGGTCGCGCCTTCGACCGCGTCGGCCAGCACCGCCTGCTGCGTAGCATCGATGCCCATGGCCACGATCTCGACGTCCTCGCGACTGGCCTTGATGACTTCCCAAAGCCAGTATTGCAGCGTGGTGTTGGGGACCGAGCCGGCAGGCTGCGTGGCGAGCCGCGCGGGTTTGCCCGAGACCGCGCGATAACGCTTGAAGGCCTCTGCCGGCGCGACGCCGGGTGCGAAATGCGTGGCGAGCCGCGGCACGGCCACGAAGACGTTCTCGCCGCTCGCCGTCGCCGCCACCACCTTGACGTCGATGCCGCGCGAGCGCGCGACACCCAGCGGCGCGATGCCTGCGACGTAGACGTCGAGCGTGCCCGAAGCGAGCGCCTGGATGGCATGCGGCCCCGACTGGAAGGTCGTCAGGGTCAGATCGAGGCCGGCCTGCCTGGCCCATCCTTCATGGTCGACCACGAAGATCGGCGCCGCGCCGATCACCGGGATATTGCCGACACGAACGGGGACACGGGCGCCCTGTGCAAGCGCAGGGGAGGCCAGCATGGACACGCCGCCCGCCAGGAAGGCGCGACGCTGGAACGACGACAAGGTCATGAAAACTCTCTGCAAACCGGGCACGCGGGCGCGTGCAGCGCGAGTGAGATAGAAAGTTCGCTCGCGTCCGGCAATCGGCCCAGCGCAAATGGATGAAAAGTGGTTGCGGTACGTCGCGGCCCTGGAAGAATTTTCTTCGCGCACTCACATCCGGAGGAGCGCGGAGCGCGTCTCGAAGGATGAGGTCTTCAATAGATCGACGGCTCCGCGACCGGCTTGCCGAACCCCGTCTCGAGGAAATCGAAGTCGCAGCCTTCGTTGGCCTGCCTGATGTGCCGGGTGAACATCCAGCCATAGCCACGCTCGTAGCGCGGCTCGGGCTTCGTCCACGCCGCGCGGCGCTTCGCCAGCTCCTCATCGGAGACGTTCATGTCGATCGTGCGCTTGTCGACATCGAGCGAGATCATGTCGCCGGTCTTCACCAGAGCGAGCGGCCCGCCGATATAGGATTCCGGCGAGACGTGCAGGATGCAGGCGCCGTAGCTGGTGCCGCTCATGCGGCTGTCGGAGAGCCGCACCATGTCGCGCACGCCCTGTTTCACCAGCTTGGTGGGGATCGGCAGCATGCCCCACTCCGGCATGCCCGGCCCGCCCTGCGGCCCGGCATTACGCAGGATCAGCACCGTGTCCTCGGTGACGTCGAGATCCTCGCGATCGATCGCCGCCTTCATCGACGGATAGTCGTCGAACACCAGGGCGGGGCCGGTGTGCTTCAGGAACTTCGGGGCACAGGCGCTCGGCTTGATGACGCAGCCATCCGGCGCCAGGTTACCCTTGAGGACGGCCAGCGCCCCTTCCTTGTAGATCGGGTTGGCGACCGAGCGGATCACGTCGTCGTTGTAGATCTCTGCACCCTTCACGTTCTCGCCCAGCGTCTTTCCCGTCACGGTGAGGGCATCGAGATGCAGGTGGTCGCGAATCTGCTCGATCAGGCCCGGCAGGCCGCCGGCATAGAAGAAATCCTCCATCAGGTATTTGTCGCCGCTCGGCCGGATGTTGGCGATCACTGGCACCGTGCGGCTGGCGCGCTCGAAATCGTCGAGGCCGATCTTCTGGCCGGCGCGCCGCGCCAGCGCGATCAGGTGGATGATGGCATTGGTCGAGCAGCCCATCGCCATCGCCACGGTGATGGCGTTGAGGAACGCCTCGTGCGTCAGGATCCTGTTCGGCGTCAGGTCTTCCCAGACCATGTCGACGATGCGACGGCCGCATTGGGAGGCCATGCGGATATGGTTGGCGTCCGCGGCGGGGATCGACGAAGCGCCGGGCAGCGACATGCCGAGCGTCTCGGCCATCGCCATCATCGTGGCCGCCGTGCCCATGGTCATGCAGGTGCCGTAGGAGCGCGCGATGCCGGCCTCGACATCGACCCAGTCGGAGTCGGTGATCTTGCCGGCCCGGCGCTCGTCCCAGTACTTCCAGGCATCGGAGCCTGAGCCCAGCACCTTGCCCTTCCAGTTGCCGCGCAGCATCGGCCCGGCCGGCAGGTAGATCGTCGGAAGACCGACGCTGATCGCGCCGAGCAAAAGCGCCGGCGTGGTCTTGTCGCAACCGCCCATCAGCACGACGCCGTCGACCGGATGGCCGCGCAGCAGCTCTTCCGCGTCCATCGCCAGCAGGTTGCGATAGAGCATGGTCGTCGGCTTCAGCAGGCTCTCAGACAGCGACAGCGCCGGCAATTCGATCGGGAAACCGCCGGCCTGCAGCACGCCGCGCTTCACGTCGTCGACGCGCGTCTTGAAATGCATGTGGCAGGGCTGGGCGTCCGACCAGGTGTTGAGGATGGCGATGACCGGCTTGCCGGCCCATTCCTCCGGCGCGTAGCCCATCTGCATCGCGCGCGAGCGATGGCCGAAGGCGCGCAGATCGTCGGGCGCGAACCAGCGCGCGCTGCGCAGCTGATCGGGAGTCTTGTTCTTCGGCTTGCTGTCCGGCATGGCTTGTTCCTCCGCGCCGGACGCGAACACAGTCAGGGGATCGCGGTCAAGCCGCGACGTCGCACGGCAGGATCGACTTGCTCATATAGACCGTGACGCCGAGCGCCGAGGTTTCCTCGCGATCGATGCGGTAGCCGACGGCGAGATAGAGCCGGACGTTCGCCTCGAACATCTTGTTCGTGTAGAGCCGCACCTCGCCATAGCCGAGTTCGAGCGCCAGGCGCTCGGCGTGTGCCAGCAGATACCGGCCCAGGCCGTGCCCCTGGAAGGCCGGCGCGACGGCGACGTTCTCGATCACCAGGTGATCGCCCTTGTCGATCGTCTCGATGAGGGCGGCGAGGCCGCCGTCGAGAAAGGCCAGGTCGACGCGATGCCGGCGCACCGCCTCGTCGTAGTCGGCGCGCATCGGCAGCGGCTCGCGGCCGATCACGGGCACCCACTTGGCATAGGCTTCGCGCGTGAGCACACGCACGGCGGCGACATCGTCCGCCACCGCGCGCCGCAGCGCCGGTGTCTCGTCCATGAGACGCGCCTCAGCCGACGGTGAGGCCCGTGGTTTCGGCGACGCCGGTCTTGAGGTTGATGCACTGCACCGCCGCGCCCGACGCGCCCTTGCCGAGATTGTCGAGCGAGGCCACGGCCAGCACGTTGCCGTCGGCATCGTTGCCGTAGACCGCCAGCTCCATCGTGTTGGTGTCGATCAGGCGGTCGGCCCGCAGGAACCGGTCGCGCTCCAGCCACGCCCGGTCGGCGAGCGACCGCACCGGCACGAAGGTCTCGCCGGCATAGTAGTCGGCCAGCACCTGGTGGACGTCCTTGGCCGTCACCTGCTTCGTGGTGATGTCGCGCGTGATCGGCACGGTGATCAGCATGCCCTGGGCATAGTGGCCGACCGACGGCACGAACAGCGGCGCATGCGTGAGGCCGGAATACTTCTTCATCTCCGGCACGTGCTTGTGCGTGAGCTCGAGCCCGTAGAGGCCGAACGGCTCGACGCCGGGCTGCTCATGGACGGCGATCAGCTCCTTGCCGCCGCCGGTATAGCCCGACACGCCGAACACGGCGGGTGTGGAATCGGCGCGCACGATGCCGGCATCGACCAGCGGCCGCAGCAGCGCGATGGCGCCGGTCGGATAGCAGCCCGGATTGCTGATGCGGTTGGAGGCGAGCAGCTTCTTGCGCTGGTCCTTGGCGAGCTCCGGAAAACCGTAGGTCCAGCCCTCGGCCACGCGATATGCGGTCGAGGCGTCGATGACCACCGTGTCAGAGTCGCCGATGGCGGCGACCAGCTCCTTGGCCGCCGCGTCAGGCAGGCAGAGCACGGTGATGTCGGAGGCCCGGGCGATCTCGGCGCGCTTGCCCAGATCCTTGCGGTCGGCCATCGGCAGTTCGAGTAGCTCGATATCGGCCCGGTCCTTGAGCCGGTCGAGGATCTGCAGGCCGGTCGTGCCGTGCTGGCCGTCGATGAAAATCTTGGTCTTGTTGCTGGTCATGGACTTCTCTCTCGATGCAGGGCCTTGAAGGGGAGGGCCGACTGGAGAAGGAAGGATGGAAGCCGCTTCGTCTCTCCAGCGGCTTCACGATACGGCGCGTTTGTTACTGTTGCGCGCGCGCGTTCTCTTACCGCTTTTGCGAGCGGCGACGTCGCGACCGGAGGAGGGCGAGCGAAATCATGCTGCGGCCGATATTTCACCCAGTGCCCGGGATGTCAAGGGCACCAAGCGACATCAGGCCGACGTCAGCGTCCACCCGCACCCGGCGTTTGAATTCACGATCTGGAGCCTGACGGCACTCATCGGAGGACGGTCCGCAATTGCTCGAAGTACTTCTCTCCCACCCCCTTCAACCCGCGCAGATAGGCAAGCTTCTTGGGGTCCTTGCTGGCGATATCGACATGCCAGGGGTTGCCACGCCATTCCGCACTCGGCGTATCGGGAAAGCCGGCCAGCACGGGGTTGAAGTGGTACTGCACGGTCAGATAATCGCCCCGCTTGGCAAAAAAGTAGGCCAGTCCCACGGACGTATTCGGCCGCCCCAGCGTGTCGCTCCAGCGATAGAAATCGACAGAGGCCTGAGCAGGCTTGTTGCCCAACGTCTGGCCCCAATGGTTTACGATCCAGCATTCGGCATCGTTCGGATTGTGCGCCGAGTCCGAATGGCCGAAATGCGCGTTGTGGCGATCGCAGATCTCCTTGTTTCGCTTCCACCCGTCTTTGTTGTAGTCGGTGTTCGTCCGCAGGCTGATCCAGCGCGCCAGTTTTCCGCCCTCCAGCTGGGCAAGGTAGACGACAACCAATCCATTCTGTTTGGTGGATTGGCTCGACCCGTTCGACACCACGGTCCAGCTGCCCTCGGGGAGCGGTATGGTTCGGGAACCCACGGTCACCGTGCTGGAAATTTTGGTGCCGACGGCAGGGACCTGTGCGCTCGCCACACTGACGCAGGACAGCAGCAAGTAGACCGTTGCGAGAAGCCGCCAGAACATTCCTCCTCCTCCTAGAGACGCGACCGGCTCTGCCCGCTGACCGGTGTGGCGGGAGCAGGAAACGCGGGTCCATCGGAGGCGGCTGCCGGAGCCGACGGCGCAACGGCAGAAGGATAGGTCGGCGCGGCGCTGGGCGCAGGCACCGCGACTTGCCCGCCCACGAGCGGCGTGAGCGGCACTGTGACCTGGGCGTCGTAACGGTTGCTCGCGCCCGTGGAGGAGTCGACCATCATTCCGATGGCCCCACCGAGGATCATGTTGCCCATGGTCGCCGACTCGTAGCGCGAATTCAGGACCACCTTGCCGTCCTCGTAGCCCGGCATGCGGCACGAGACGTGGACCGGCCTGGAGTCGCGCTTGATAGTGACCGGACCCGGCGTCTTGACCGTGCCGAGAGACAGACCCTCGCGCGTGAGCGTGCAGTCCGCACCGGCCGGATCGGAATTCACGGCAATGGCCTGGCTGGTGCCGCTCGTGACCGATGCGCAGCCGGCGATGCTCACCGTCACCCCGACGACGCAGAATCGGGACAGCCAAACTCTCATCATGTCAGGATCCACGGCTGCTTCTGGTGCGCGTCGACAGGAGGACCTGCTGCAGCGCAGTATCGTCAACGACCTGCTTCACCGCGGCAGCAAGCGCCGTCTGAAGCGCGGCCTTGGCATTATCCCCCGTCATCATCATGATGTTGTCGATCTTGGCGCTGCCGCTGTAGTCGTGCGCGTAGAGTTGTGCACCGGTCGCATCGCGCACCTTGAGACCGAATGAGACGTCGGCCAACGCCGTGCCCGTGACGAGGCCCAGCTGGAAGTTGTTGTAGAAATTCTGAAGCTCGATCGTGACGGCGACACCACCGGGTCCGATTCTGAAGCCCTGTGCCTTGAACTCGCGTTCCACCGAAGCTCGAACCAGATCCACGACATCATTCGTCGAGATGATCCGCGCCATCTCCATGCCGTATCCGTTCTTCTTGGTGCTCACGCGATCGGCGAGTTGCGTTCGCCTGTCCCTTGCGCTGAGCGTGATGAGGACATCATCGGCGCCGGGCAAGATTGCCGGGGCGCTCACCTGGGAGACATAGTCGATCGGGATCTTGTCCTCGACCACCGCGCACCCCGCAGCCAGCCATGCTACGGCCAACGCTACAATTGCACGTAGCACAGATGAACCCATTATCTCCCCCAAGCTTTGTTGCGATCCTATGCCGGACGTTGCAGATTCCGCAAGCGCCTGCGGGCACGCAAATGGAGAGGTATCAGCCGTGACACAACCTGCGCACCCCGAAGGCCTCTCGATGCTGGAGAGGCGCACCATCGAGGCCGAGATCCTCAAAGAGGTCTATGAGACCCTGAAGGTGAGCCACGGCGAGGAGGTCGCGAAGAAGACGATCGAGGAATCGGTGCGCCGCTCGGCCATCGAGCAGGCCCGCCAGTTCGCCGCGTCGGTGCCCGGCGGCACGTCGCTCAAGTCGTTCCAGGACATCCAGCATCTCTGGACCAAGGGCGGCTCGCTGGAAATCGAGGTGCGTGAGCAGACCGACAAGAGCTTCGTGTTCGACGTCGTGCGCTGCCGCTATGCCGAAACCTACAAGAAGATGGGGCTCGGGGAGATCGGCGGGCTGCTGTCGTGCAACCGCGACGGCGCCTTCTGCGAGGGCTACGACCCCAAGCTCAAGCTCGAACGCACGCAGACGATCATGCAGGGCGCCAGCCACTGCAATTTCAAATACACGTACGAGAGTTAGAGCCTTCTTGGCTCAAGCATCCACCAGCACTACCTCATCCTGAAGAGCGGCCGCAGGCCGCGTCTCGAAGGATGGGCAACAGACATGGTGCTCATGCCCATGCTTCGAGACGGCTGCGGAGTTTACCCCGAGGTATTCGAGGGGCAGCCTCCTCAGCATGAGGTCTTGTTTGGTTCGACGTACTTCGAACCCGAAGAGCTAGTTCAAAAACTCCGCCACCACGATGTGGCCGTCCTTGGCCGGCCAAGTGCGGGTCGGGATGGTTTCGTTGTTGAAAACGGCCATCACGGTGCGCGGCGGCGCGGCGTCGAAGGCGAGCCGTCCGGTGGAAGCGCCGGGCACGCCGTCGTTGATGCCGGGCGGCACCTTGCCGTCGAGCGAGAACTTGTCGCGACCGACGCCGAAATAGCCGCGCGGCCGGCTCATGAGGGTGACGGCCCCGGCGCCCTCGTCGGCCTTGCCGAAGGGCTGCGGCCGCAGGTGCACCACGTCGCTCGAACGCAGGAACGGCGATCGGTAGGTGTGCGTCGTCGGCAGGCCCGCGACCCGCAGCACGAACTCGTAATGGGAATCGGAGCGGCCGACGAAAGGCCCCCAGACACCGTCCTCGCCGGTGGTCTTGCGCAGCAGCGCCACCGCGCTCTTGCGTTCGCCCGTCTTTGCGTCGACCTCGAAGATCTCCACTTCCGCGCCGGCCACCGGAATGTTGGTGTAGGTGCCTTCGCTGAAGCCGGTCACCTTACCGTTCAGGATCGGCAGCGGCTCCTGGGCGATGAACATGCTGCCCGGCGGCTTGCCGGTGATGTGCTCGAACATCGCCGCAAAAGCCAGCTTGTGGAACGCGACCTCGCGATGGTCGAGCCCGTCCAGGATCACGTTGCGCGCGCCACGCAGCTCCGAGGCATCGTAGCCGACGCCGGTCGGCTTGCCGGGCGCGCCGACGAAGCGGCCGTCCGGCTGCGAGTACTTGTCGTTGCTGTCGGAGCGGATCGCCATCATCTCGACGCCCGGGATCAGGTCGTCGGGCCCGTCGTTGAGGCCCTTGAGGAACGGGAAGGCGCCGTTGAACTCGCTGCCGGGCAGCAGGGATTCGGAAATCACGATGCCCTTGTTGGGCGTCCCGCAGAGCACGGCATGGCTCACCAGGTCCGCCCCGCCACCGTTCTTCAGCAGCGCGCGAATGGCATTGCCGCCGCGCGAGGACCCGACGAGAGCGACCTTGCGACGGCGCGTCGCTTTCAGGACCTGCAGTACGAAGCCCGACAGTTCCTTCATCTGGTCCTCGGCCGAGGACCGCAACGGCTGCGGCTTCGAATCGTCGCTGCGCGCGTTGGGGTAGACGAAGTCGATGGCGAAGAGCTGGTTGCGCTTGTAGCCGTTGGCTTCGAAGCGCCACAGGTTGTTGATCCAGAGGGCGCTCGAATCCCCGTTGCCGTGCACGAACACGACTGGCGGAGGCCCCACCTCCGGCTGTGGGCGGCGCGGCACCGGCTGGCCGAACGCCTTACCGGAAAGGGCAAGCGCTGGCGCCAGCATGGCGGCGCCGCCGAGCAGCGCGCGGCGGGTCGGGCCTTTCTGCGAGGACCTCAGCCCCTTGCTCATCACTCCCCCTGACATCTTCCCTATGTTGGCAAATGGCGAGCGCCGGCGCTACGCTTGCCATATGACCATTCGTTACGTCGACAGCCCGGTCGGCCGATTGGCCATCGAGGCGGATCACGACGCCGTGACCTCGGTGCGCTGGTCCAACGGCGAAAGCGCGCACGACGAGCCGATGACGCCAGTGCTCGAAGAGGCGTTGCGCCAGCTCGACCGATATTTCGCCGGCAAGCTGAAGCGCTTCGACCTTCCGCTCGCGGCGCGCGGCACCGCCTTCCAGAAGAGCGTCTGGAACATGATGAGTGAAATTCCCTTTGGCGGGACCGCGACCTATGGTGGCATGGCGATGGCCCTGGGGTCGGGCCCCCGCGCCGTCGGCATGGCCTGCGGCCGCAACCCCATCCCCATCATCGTGCCCTGTCACAGGGTCCTGGGCAGCGGCGGCAAGGAAGGCGGCTTCTCGGGCGGCCGGGGCTTGCCGACCAAGCGCCAGCTGCTGGCACTCGAGGGCGTCGTGCTTCTTTAATCTCTATGACGTTGCGTCGGCCGGACGCCCCGGCTACGGAAGCGTCATGCGCGTGCTGATCACCCGGCCGGAGCGCGAGGCGACCACGCTGGCGACGGCGCTGGCCGAGCGCGGCCATGTCCCCGTCATCGCGCCCTTGTTCCGTCTCGAGATTCTGCATCCGCCGGCGGACTTCGCCGCGGATCTGGCCGAGTGCCAGGCGATCCTGCTGAGCAGCGCCAACGGCGCACGTGCGCTCGCCGAAGCGAGCGAACAGCGCGGCAAGCCCATCCTGGCGGTCGGCGACACCACCGCCTCGACCGCGGAAGGGCTGGGCTTCGTCTCGGTCGTGTCCGCCGCGGGCGACGGACGGGCGCTGGCGGATCTCGCGCGCAAGCGCCTCGATCCCAAGGCCGGGCCTCTCCTGCACGTGTCCGGCGTCGACATTGCCCAGGATTTCGCCGCCGCCCTCGCGCCGGACGGGTTCGAGGTGCGTCGCGTCGCTCTCTATGACGCCCGCGAGGAGACCGCGCTGCCGGACTCGGCACGCGCCGCCATCGAGGCCCGGGCGCTCGACGCAGCCATGTTCTTCTCGCCGCGCGCTTCGGAATTGTTCGCGCGCCTGGTGCAGCAGGCCGGCCTGTCCGCCTCGCTGTCGAACGTCACCGCCATCGGCATCAGCCCGGCGGCGCTCGAGCCGTTGAGCGCCCTGCCGTTCAAGGCGGCGGTGGCGGCAGCACATCCCACCCGCCAGTCCGTACTGGACGAATTCGACCGGCTGCCCGTTGACGCCGTTGCGGGCACCCCCCAGGCCGCCGCCGAGGCGGCCGTAGAAGGACCGAGCATCATGAGCGACACACCTTCTTCTCCCGACCCGGCCGGACCGCCGGCCGCTTCCCCGGCATCCCGCCCGGTCGAGGTCCGCCGCGGCATTGGCGTGGTCGGTGCTTTCATCACCGGTCTGGTCGCCTCCTGCCTCGTGCTCGCCGGCGCCCTGATCAGCCTGCCCTACTGGCCGGCCGACATCCGCGCGCTGTGGCAGGGCCAGGGTTCGGCGTCGATGACACCGGCTCCGGCGCTCGACCTGCAGCAGGTCCGCCAGGATGCGGCGGCCGTCGCCAATGCTTCCGTGGAGGCGGCAAAACGCGAAATCTCGACACGGCTCGACGACCTCGACAAGCGGGTGCGCGCGGCCACGGCAGCCATTGCGGAGCGGCCCGCCGCCAGCGGCGCGCCCGATCCGGCAATCGCCGATCTGCGCAGCAAGGTCGAGGCGCTGGAAGGTCGCGCCACGACGCCCGAGGCCGCGACGCCGGCCCCCGCACCGGCACCATCGGCTCCCAGCCCGGAGCAGGAAAAGGAGCTCGCCACCCTGCGGCTCGAGCTCGCGACCATGCGCAATACCGTGCAGACGATGGACCAGACGATCGCCGTGCAGCGCGAGCAGACCAAGCTGCTGGCCGAGGCCGTCGACAAGGCACGCGGCGAATCGAGTGCCCGCAATGCCGGCGAACAGAAGGCGATGAGTGCAGCGCGGGCCTCCGCCCTCATCGGCATCGCCGCGCGGCTGAGCGCGGCCGTCGAATCCGGCCTCCCCTTCGCCACCGACCTCGCTTTGCTGACGCCGCTGGCCCAGGGCGACGCCAAGCTGACGGAGAGCGCCACAGCGTTGCAGGCCTATGCCCAGAACGGCGTGGCCTCGCGCGCCGCCCTGGTCGCGGAGTTTCCCGCGGTTGCCAAGGCAGCGCTTGCCGACGATCTCGCCGACGATTCGTTCGGCGAGCGGCTGCTCGGCAAGGTGCGGGCGCTGGTTTCGCTGCGCCGGGTCGGCAACGATGTCGAGGGCGACGGCACGGAAGCCAAGCTCGCGCGGGCGGAAGCCGCGCTCGAAGCCGGCGACCTCGCCAAGGCGGTCGCGCTGGTGAAGACGCTGCCGCCGCAGACCGCACGCGCCACCGCCGGCTGGCTGTCACGCGCCGAAGCGAACCTCGCCGCCAAGCAGGCGGCCGACCAAATCTCCTCGCAGGCCGTCACCCTGCTCGGCTCGGCCCGGTAGGTCGCGCCATGACGATCCTGCGCACCATCATCTGGTTCGTCTTCGCCGTCGCAGCGATGCTGGGCGCGGTATGGCTGGCCGAACGGCCGGGCTCCGTCACCGCCGAGTTCCGTGGCTGGCGGCTCGATACCAGCGTCGGCGTGTTGATGATCTCCGTGCTGGTGCTGATCCTGGTCAGCGTCGGCGGATGGCTGCTCTATCGCTGGATCGTCGGCGCCCCCGGCGCGATGCTCGAAGGCTGGGGCGAGAGCCGGCGCCGTCGCGGCTATCGCGAGCTGACGCAGGGCCTTGCCGCCGTCGCTGCGGGCGACGGGGTGGAAGCGCAGAAGCATGCACGCAAGGCCGAGCAACTCCTGTCCGAACCGGCGCTCACCCTGCTGCTCTCGGCGCAGGCGGCCCAGCTCAACGGCGACCGCGATGGCGCGCGTCGCGCCTTCACCGCCATGCTGGAAGACGACCAGATGGCGTTTCTCGGGCTGCGCGGCCTGATCGGCCAGGCGCTGCGCGACGGCGACCAGGCCCAGGCGCTGGCCTATGCCGAACGCGCCTTCCGGCTGCGGCCGCAGACGCCCTGGGTCGTGCATTCGCTGTTCGACATGCAGGCCCAGGTCGGCCAGTGGCGGGCCGCCCAGGAGACTCTGGAGACGGGCATCCGCCGCAAGGTCGTCACGGCCGACAAGGGCCGTACCCTGAAGGCGTTGCTGGAGGTCGAGCGCAGCCGCGAGGCCGAGCGCGAAGGCCGCCCCAGCGACGCGCTGGCGCTCGCCCGCGAGGCGTTCGGGCTCGCACCGGAACGCATCGCCGTGACACGGCGGCTGGCCGAACTGCAGCTCAAGGCAGGCGATGCCAGGAAGGCGATGAAGACGATCGAACGCGGCTGGGCACTGGCGCCGCATCCCGATCTCGCCTCGCTCTACCTCGATGCCTCGGGCGAGACCGAGGCCCTGAAGCGGGTCGGCGTCGTGCGCCGCCTGGCCGGCCTCAACCCGTCCGACATCGAAAGCCATCTGGCATTGGCCCAGGCCTCTCTCGATGCCGGCCTGTGGGGCGAGGCGCGCCGCCATCTCGACAGCGCCGCCGGCACCAACCCGTCGAC
Organism: Reyranella sp.; assembly: GCF_965227665.1. Classification (GTDB taxonomy): domain Bacteria; phylum Pseudomonadota; class Alphaproteobacteria; order Reyranellales; family Reyranellaceae; genus Reyranella. The sequence goes on along the minus strand of NZ_OZ245767.1, from coordinate 3,380,035 downwards.
CCGCGTCTGCCGCCTCATGGCCGAGGTCGAGGAGCGCGAGCAGACCGGACAGGACAAGGTGCGCGCCTGGCTCGCCCGCGCCGCCGATGCGCCGGCCGAGCGCGCCTGGCGCTGCAACGCGTGCGGCGCCCATCACGAGGGCTGGCGGCCGGTCTGCGAAAGCTGCGGCGCCTTCGGCACGCTGCAGTGGCGCGCGCCCGGCACCTACGGCCACATCCTGCCGCCCGAAGCCGCGCCGTCCGAATCACTCGACGCGCCGCCGCGCGGATCCAACCTGCCCGTGCCGGTCTCGAGCAACACGACAAGTTAGAAAAAGAGGAAACGCCATGTTCGAGACGACACTCGCGGGCAGCCTGCCCAAGCCCGCCTGGCTCGCCACGCCCAACGTCCTGTGGGCGCCTTGGACCCTCTCGGGGGAACCGCTGTTCGAAGCCAAGGACGATGCCACCTTCCTCGCCATCCGGCGCCAGGAAGAAGCCGGCCTCGACATCGTGAGCGACGGCGAGCAGGCGCGGCAGCATTTCGTGCATGGCTTCCTGGCCGAGGTCGACGGCGTCGACTTCGACAAGAAGGTCCGCATGGGCATCCGCAACAACCGCTACGATGCCGACTGCCCGACCGTCACCTCGGCCCTGAAGCGCCGCAAGTTCGTGCACGAGCGCGAGGCGCGCATCGCCCGCGCCGCGACCTCGCGCAAGCTCAAGTTCACGCTGCCCGGCCCGATGACGCTGATCGACACGCTGGCCGACGGCTATTACGGCGACCGCGTGAAGATGGCCTTCGCCTTCGCCGAGCTGCTGAACCAGGAAGCAAAGGACCTCGAAGCGCTCGGTGTCGACATCGTGCAGTTCGACGAGCCCGCCTTCAACGTCTACCTCAACGAGACGGTGGAGTGGGGCGTGCCGGCGCTGGAGAAGGCGGCCGAGGGGCTGAAGTGCACGACGGCCGTGCACATCTGCTACGGCTACGGCATCGAGGCCAACAACAAGTGGAAGGAGACGCTGGGCGAAAGCTGGCGTCAGTACGAGCAGACCTTCCCGGCGCTCGACCGCAGCTCGATACAGCAGGTCTCGCTCGAAGTCCGCGACAGCCACGTGCCGCCCGAGCTGATGAAGCTCCTGAAGACCAAGACCGTGCTGGTGGGCGCGATCAACGTCGCCTCCGACAAGATCGAGACGCCGGAGGAAGTCGCCGCAACCCTGAAACTCGCGACCGAGTTCGTCGATCCCGAGCGCATCCAGGCCTGCACCAACTGCGGCATGGCCCCGATGACGCTGGGCGTCGCCTACGGCAAGCTGCGCGCGCTCTCCGAGGGCGCGGCGCTGGCGCGGAAGGCGTTCGCTTAATCATTCTACTCCGGTAATCGCTGGCGCAGTGCGTAGAGGACGTCGAGCGCTTCCTTGGGCGAGAGTTCGTCGGGGTTGATTTCGGCCAATGCCTTCTCGACTTCCGACTCCTTCGTCTTCGCGGTCCCGCTCGCGGGACGGGCCGGCGCGGCCGCGAACAGGGGCAGGTCGTCGGCGAGGCGGGTGACGGCGCTCGACTGGTCGCCCTTCTCCAGCACGGCCAGCACTTCCTCGGCGCGCGACACCACGGCGGCGGGGAGGCCGGCGAGCTGCGCCACGTGGATGCCGTAGGAGCGGTCGGCGGCGCCCGGTGCCACCTCGTGCAGGAACACGACCTCGTTCTGCCATTCCTTGACGCGCATCGTGTAGGGCGCCAACGCCGAAAGCCGCTCCTTCAGCGCACCGAGCTCGTGATAGTGGGTGGCGAACAGCGCGCGGCACCTGTTGACGTCGTGCAGATGCTCGAGCGTCGCCCAGGCGATCGACAGGCCGTCGAAGGTGGCGGTGCCGCGGCCGATCTCGTCGAGGATGACCAGGCTCCGCGCCGTCGCCTGGTTCAGGATCGCCGCGGTCTCGACCATCTCGACCATGAAGGTCGAACGCCCGCGCGCCAGGTCGTCGGCGGCGCCGACCCGGCTGAACAGGCGGTCGACGATGCCGATGGTGGCGGACTTGGCCGGCACGAAGGCGCCGGCCTGGGCCATCACGGCAATCAGCGCGTTCTGGCGCAGGAAGGTCGATTTGCCGGCCATGTTCGGACCGGTCAGCAGCCACAGCCGGCGCTCGGTGCCGAGATAGCAGTCGTTGGGCACGAACCCCGCGCCGTTCTGGCGGGCCAGCGCCGCCTCGACGACCGGGTGGCGGCCGCCCTCGATGGCGAAGGCCGGATCGTCGGTCAGCGTCGGCCGCACTTGGTTGCTGCTGGCCGCCAGCTCGGCCAGCGCCGAGGAAACGTCGAGCGAGGCCAGCGCCCGGCCGGCCGCCGCGATTGACGCCGACACCGCCATGACCTTGGCCACCAGCTCCTCGAAGACGGCCAGCTCGAGCGCCAGCGCCTGGTCGGCGGCGCGGCCGATGCGGGTTTCGAGATCGGCCAGCTCGGCCGTGCTGAAGCGCGTGGCGTTCGACATCGACTGCCGCCGCGTGAACCCGAGCGCCGCCAGGTCGAGCTTGTCGGCGTGGGTCGCCGTCACCTCGATATGGTAGCCGATCATGTTGTTGTGCCGGATCTTCAGCGACGGCACGCCGGTGGCCGTGCGGTACTTGGCTTCGAGGCCCGCCACCGTCTTGCGGCTGTCGTCGCGCAGGGTCCGCTGCTCATCGAGCTCGGACCGGTAGCCCTGCCGCACGAACCCGCCGTCGCGCACCAGCAGCGGCGGCTCGTCGGCCAGCGCCTCGGCCAGCGCCGCCACGGTGGCGCCGTGGTCGGAGCAGCACATGACGATCTCCGCGAGCGGCGCCGGCGGCGGCAGCAGTGCTTCCGGCTCGGCGCGCAGCGACCGGGCCAGCGCCTCGCCCAGGTCCAGGCCATCCCGCAGGGCTGCCAGGTCGCGGGGACCGCCGCGGCCGACCGACAGGCGCTGCAGGGCGCGCTCGATGTCGGGGGTACGGCGCAGCGCCTCGCGCACCCGCTCGCGCACGGCTGGCCGCTCGACGAAGAGCTGCACCAGGTCGAGCCGGCGCTCGATCTCGACGCGGTCGGTGAGAGGCGCGGCGATGCGCTCGGCCAGCAGGCGCGCGCCCGGGCCGGTCAGCGTGCGATCGATGGTGGCCAGCAGGCTGCCGTCGCGGCGCCCGTCGAGGCTCTTCACCAGTTCGAGATTGCGCCGCGTCGCCGGGTCGATCTCCATCGTGCCGTCGGCGCGTTCGCGGCGCGGCGGCAGCAGCGCCGGGCGTTTGCCGGCCTGGGTCAGCTCGACATAGTCGAGCAGCGCGCCGCAGGCCGCGACCTCGGCCCGCGAGAAATCGCCGAAACTCTCCAGCGCCGCGACATTGAAGGCCTGGAGCAGGCGCTTGCGGGCATTGTCGCTGTCGAAGCGGGCCGAGGGCAGCGGCGTCAGGACGGAATTCCACTCCTCCAGCACGGTCTTGAGCGGCTCGCGCGCCAGCAGACGGTCCGGGATCAGCAATTCGCCCGGGGCCAGCCGGGCCAGGGCGGCGGCGAGCTGCCCCGGCAGCAGCGGCTGGGTCGCGAAATCGGCGGTCGAGAGATCGAGCCAGGCCAGTGCCAGGTCGCCCTGCGCCTCGGACAGGGCCGCGAGATAGTTATGGCTGCGCGCATCGAGCAGCGAATCCTCGGTCAGGGTGCCCGGGGTGATGACCCGCACCACCGCACGCTCGACCACCGACTTGGCGCCCCGCTTCTTGGCCTCGGCCGGGTCCTCGATCTGTTCGCAGACCGCGACCTTGAAGCTCTGGCGGATCAGCCGCGACAGATAGGCCTCGTGGCTGTGCACCGGCACGCCGCACATCTTGATGTCTTCGCCGAGATGCTGGCCACGCTTGGTCAGGGCGATGTCGAGCGCCGCCGAGGCCTTCACCGCATCGTCGAAGAACAGTTCGTAGAAATCGCCCATCCGGTAGAACACCAGATGGTCCGGATGCGCGGCCTTGATCGCCAGATACTGGCGCATCATCGGCGTGGCCTCGGCGGGGATCGCTGAACTGTCGGACACTGAACGCTTCCTTGGAGAGGTTCGGTCTAGCACACGCCGCAGAGCGGTCCATGTGGACGAGAGGTGGACGATATTTGGGCATGGAAGTTGCGCTGCAGCGCGGGATGGGTGTCTGGCACGCGCGGCGGAATACCGCCAATATGCGTGCTCAATTGGGAGAGAAAAAGCAGATGACGGGCAAGAGCTCGGAAGAAATGGTCAGCAACCAGATGGGCGATCTCGACGGCGACTCGCTGATCATGCATCGGACGGGGCGGCCCGGGAAAATCGAGATCATCGCCAGCAAGCCGCTGGTCACCCAGCGCGACCTGGCGCTGGCCTATTCGCCGGGAGTGGCCGCACCCTGCCTCGCGATCGAGAAGGACCCCGCCACCGCCTACGACTACACGATCAAGGGCAACCTGGTGGCCGTGATCTCCAACGGCACGGCGGTGCTGGGCCTGGGCGACATCGGGGCGCTGGCCGGCAAGCCGGTGATGGAGGGCAAGGCCGTCCTCTTCAAGCGCTTTGCCGACGTCGACTGCATCGACCTCGAGGTCGACACCAAGGACGTCGACCAGTTCGTTAACTGTGTGCGCTATCTCGGCCCGACCTTCGGCGGCATCAACCTCGAGGACATCAAGGCGCCGGAGTGCTTCATCATCGAGCAGCGCCTGCGCGAGTTGATGAACATCCCGATCTTCCACGACGACCAGCACGGCACGGCGATCGTGTCGGCGGCCGGCCTGATCAACGCGCTGCACCTCACCGGCCGCGACATCAAGGACATCAAGATGGTGGTGAACGGGGCCGGCGCGGCCTCGATCGCCTGCATCGAGCTCGTGAAGGCGATGGGCATGCCGCACGAGAACGCCATCCTCTGCGACACCAAGGGCGTCATCTACCAGGGCCGCACCGAGGGCATGAACCAGTGGAAGAGCGCCCATGCGGTGCGCACCAAGGCGCGCACCCTGGCGGAGGCGATGGAGGGCGCCGACGTGTTCTTCGGCCTCTCGGTCAAGGGCGCCGTCACCAAGGATATGGTGAAGTCGATGGCCGCCAAGCCGATCATCTTCGCCATGGCCAATCCGGATCCCGAGATCACGCCACAGGACGTGCATGCAGCCCGCGGTGACGCGATCGTCGCCACCGGCCGGTCGGACTACGCCAACCAGATCAACAACGTGCTGGGCTTCCCCTACATCTTCCGCGGGGCGCTCGACGTGCGCGCCACGACGATCAACGAGGCCATGAAGGTCGCCGCCGCCGAGGCGCTGGCCAAGCTCGCCCGCGAGGACGTGCCCGACGAGGTCGACCGCGCCTATTCCGGCCGCCGCCTGCGCTACGGACCGGACTACATCGTGCCGGTGCCGTTCGATCCGCGCCTGATCGTCGAGGTCTCCGCGGCCGTCGCCAAGGCGGCCATGGACTCGGGCGTCGCGCAGAAGAAGATCGCCGACATGGCGGAATACAAGCGCAGCCTCTCGGGCCGCCTCGATCCGACCAGCCACTTCCTGCAGAGCCTGTTCGAGCAGGTAAAGGCCAACCCGCAGCGCATCGTCTTCGCCGAGGGCGAGGAGGAGCGCACGATCCGCGCCGCCGTGATGTTCCGCGACAATGGCTACGGCACGCCGATCCTGATCGGCCGCGAGGAGCAGGTGCGCGAGACCATGAAGTCGCTCGGCATCACCGACGATACCGGCCTCGAGATCCACAATGCGCGCCTGTCGACCAAGAACGCCCCTTACACGGACCTCGTGTACAAGCGGCTGCAGCGTGACGGCTACCTGCACCGCGACGTGCAGCGCATGGTCAACCAGGGTCGCAACGTGTTCGGCGCCTGCATGGTCGCGGCGGGCGACGCCGACGGCATGGTGACCGGCATCACCCGGCGCTTCCCCGAGTGCTACGCCGACGTGAAGCGGGTGATCAACATCGACGCCGGCAAGGTGCCGATGGGCTATTCCATCGTCGTGTCGCGCCAGGGCACGGTGTTCCTCGCCGACACCTCGATCAACGAGACGCCGAGCCCAGAGCAGCTCGCCACCATCGCCAAGCAGATGGTGAAGAACGCCCGCATGATGGGCCACGAACCGCGCGTTGCCTTCCTGTCCTTCTCGAACTTCGGCAGCCGCGAGATCGAGCGCATCGACCGCATCCGCAAGGCGATCCGCCTGCTCGACGCCGAGCAGGTCGATTTCGAGTACGATGGCGAGATGCAGGCCGACATGGCGCTCGACTACGAGCTGCTGAAGTCGACCTATCCGTTCACCCGCCTCACCGGCCCGGCCAACATCCTGGTCATGCCGGGACTGCACTCGGCCCACATCTCCTCGCGCCTGATGCAATCGCTGGGCGGCGTGACGGTGATCGGCCCGGTGATCGACGGACTGTCCAAGCCGGTCCAGATCGTGCAGATGGGCGCCACCGTCAGCGACCTCGTGAACCATGCGGCGCTGGCTGCCTACGGAGCGCTCATCGCCCGGAGGTAAGGGCAACTCGGTCTCTTCCCCTTTGCGGAGTCCGCAAAGGGGAAGTGCCCTCGTCTTACGAGGGCGAAGGGGTCATGACCCCGGTCGCGCAAGACGCGACACCTGCCCATTTGAATGGGGAGGCCAGCGAAAGGCCACGGAGGTCGGACCATGACTCTCGAAACCTGGTGGCTCTATCTCGGTGCCGTCGTGCTGATCTCCTGCACGCCGGGGCCGAACGTGCTCTACGTGACGACGCGCAGCATCCGCTTCGGCCTGGGATCGGCCTTCATCGGCGTGGCCGGCTGCCTGACGGCCCTGGTGCTGATGCTGACGGGGTCTGTCGCCGGGCTGAGCGCGCTGCTGCTGGCACTACCCGGGGCCTTCGACGTGCTGAAGATCGCGGGTGCCGCCTACCTCGTCTACCTGGGCATCCAGGTCTGGCGCGAGCCCGTCGCGGCGGAGACGCCGCCGCCTTCCACCGGAACATCAGGGGTGGCACTGTTCCGCGACGGTTTCCTGGTCGGCATCAGCAATCCCAAGCTGCTGGTCTTCGCGGCGGCGTTCTTTCCGCAGTTCATAGACCCTGCGCGCGCCTGGGGTCCCCAGTTTGCGCTGATGGTCGCGACCTTCCTGGGCGTGGAGCTGTTCTTCTATTCGGTCTATGCGCTCACGGGGCGCAAGCTCGCCGACCGGCTGATGCACGGGATCTGGCGCCGCTGGCTCAATCGCATCAGCGGCGCCGTCTTCATGGGCTTCGGCGTGGCGCTGTTGCGCTTCAAGCCGTGAGTGTCAGGCGACTTTGACCACCGTCAGCCGGTGCTTGCGGCCATCGCGGGCCGTCCAGGCAATCGACTGGCCGACCGCGAGTCCGATCAGCGCTGCACCGACCGGCGTCATCACCGACAGTTTGTGCGCGTCGCTGTCCTCGTCGACCGGATAGACCAGCGTCTCGGTGAGTTCGTGCTGCTCGCCATCGGTGCCGGCGTCGGAGCGGAAGGTGACCGTCGAGCCCATGCGCACGACGTCGGCCGGCACCTTGTCCTCGCTCACCACCTTGGCGCGTTCCATCTCGGACAGCAGCTCCTCGGCCACTTCCGGCAGCCGCTCCAGCGACGCGGTGGCGAGGTCTGTCAGCCGGTCGCAGTCGGCGTCGCTGACCACGATGTTGGGGACGGAACGGTTACGTGCAACGGCGGGCATCGCGGATGCTCCTGCATTTGATGAGACGAATGGGATTTAATCGGTGATCGCACGAACGCGATCGTGCCCCGATGCCGGGACACAAGGGCCGGCTCGGGGACTACGCTTCCGCGATCGGATGGTTCCGTCGCGGCACGCGCGAATAGGGGCCCGAAAAGTTCATGAGGAGGAGTTAAGCCCCTCCCGTGCCGGCTTTCAAGCCGCTTTGCGTGCACGCTTCGCGAGATAGACCTGCAGGTGCGCGTAGGCGAGGCGCAGGTTGGGCGTCGCGATGCCGGCCTTCTTCGCGCGGGCGATCATGTCGCCCACGATATGATCGGCTTCGACCATGCCGCCCTTCTCGAGATCGTGCAGCATCGAGGCGGTGAACTTCGAGCCCTTCACCGTCAGGAACGAGCGGATGGTCTTGAGGCCCTTCTCGCCGGGATCGTGGCCCGCCGCGGCCGCCACCTGGCGCGCCTCCTCGACCGTCTCCAGCACGATCGCCAGACCCTCGTCGGCTTCGAGCACGTCGCCCGACGAGCCGCGCATCAGGCAGCAGGTCGCCGCCAGGGTGCACAGCATGATCCACTTGTCCCAGAGATCCTGCACGATGTTGGCGTTCAACCCGCCGTCGATGCCCGATGCCTTGATGGCGGCATCGAGATCGACCAGCGCCTTGCGTGCTGGCTTGCTGTCGCGCTCGCCGAACGAGATCACGGCGAACGGGCTGGTGTGGAGGATATGGCCCTCCCCGTTCATGGCGACGCCGACCCGCGCGAGACCGCCCACGACCTTCTCCGCGCCGAAGCGGGCATCGAGCGCCTCGAGATGGCGCATGCCGTTCAGCAGCGGCACGATCGTGGTGTTGGCGCCGACCGCCGGGGCAATGGCATCCATCGCCGAGTCGAGGTCGTAAGCCTTGCAGGTCAGCAGCACGACGTCGTAGGGCCCGCCTTCGGCGCCGTTCGTCACGCTCTTCACCTTCTGGGTGATGTCGCCCTTGGTGCTCTTGATCACCAGCCCATCACGCTGCAGCGCCTCGTTCCGCTTCTCGCGCACGAGGAACGTCACGTCGGCGCCGCTCTGCTGCAGGCGTCCGCCGACGAGGCCGCCGATCGCGCCGGCGCCGAGGATCAGGATCTTCATGGCAACCTCTACTTCAATCCGCCGCGCGCCCGGCGCGCTTCATAGGTCTGCAGGTGGGCATATGCGTAACGCAGGTTGGGCGCGGCGATGCCGTGCTTGCGGGCGCGCGCCAGCATGTCGCCGACGATCTGCTTGCCCTCGGCCGCGCCGCCCTTCTCCATGTCGCCCAGGATCGAGGCCACGGCCTTCGAGCCCTTGGCCGTCAGCATGCCCTTCAGGTTGGCCACCACCTTGTCGCTGGGCGGCTGGCCCTCGGCCACGGCGATCTTGCGGCTCTCTTCCAGCGTCTCGGCGACGATCGCGGCGCCATCCTCGCTCTCCATGATGTCGCCGATCGTGCCGCGCATCGAGGCGCACATGCCGGCGATCGTCGACAGCATGATCCACTTGTCCCAGAGATCCTGGTTGATGTTGTCGTTGAGGCCGCCATCGATGCCGGCCTTCTTGCAGGCCGCGTCGAGCGCGACCAGCGAGGGGCGCGCGGGCTTGGCGTCACGCTCGCCGAACGACACGGCGGAGGCGCCGCTGTGCAGGATCTCGCCGTTGGGGCCCAGCATGCCCGAGATGCGGGCGAGCCCGCCGGCCACGTGCGCAGCGCCGAACTTCGCGTCGAGGGTGGCGAAATGGGCATGGCCGTTCAGCATCGGCACGATGACCGTGTCCGGTCCGACCGCCGGCGCGATGGACCCCATCGCCGAGTCGAGATCGTAGGCCTTGCAGGCCAGCACGATGACGTCATAGGGCCCGCCCTCGCCGCCCTTGGTCACGACCTTGACCGGCACGACGGCGTCGCCCTTCGGGCTCTTCACGACGAGACCTTCCTGGCGGACCTTCTCGGCGCGCTTCTCGCGCAGCAGGAAGGTCGTATCGATGCCGGCCTGGGTGAGGCGTGCGCCCCAATAGCCGCCGACCGCGCCGGCGCCGAGGATCAGGATCTTCACGTCTTGAGGTTCCTTTCGGTCAGCCAGTCGTCGAGCCATGTCGCGAGGTCGTCGGTCTGGTGATGGATGTGGCTGAGATCGGCGTCGGCCGCGCGCTTCACGCTCTCGTCGGTGCGGATCCACACCGTGCGCATGCCGATGTCGGCGGCGGGCTTCAGGTTGACGGAGATGTCGTCGGCGAAGGCGGCGCGGGTCGGATCGATGCCGTGCTTCTTCACCAGCGACTCGTAGATCTGCGGATGCGGCTTGGGCCAGTATTCGCCCGCCGCGATGTCGAAGATCGCCTCGAAATGATGCGCCACGCCCAGGCGCTCCATCACGCGCTCGGCGTGCGGCACGTCGCCGGCGGTGAAGATGATCTTGCGGCCGGGCAGCGCGCGCAGCGACGCTTCGAGCGACGGATTGGCCTCGACCGGCGAATAGTCGATGTCGTGGACGTAGTCGAGATAGTGTGTGGGATCGACGCCGTGCAGGGTCATCATCCCGCGCATCGAGGTGCCGTGGTCGCGCCAGTATTGCTTCTGCACGATCCGCGCCTCTTCGGGCGTGACCTTGAGCCAATCGGCGATATAGCGCCCGATGCGCACGTCGATCTGCGAGAACAGGTTGCAGCGCGCCGGGTAGAGCGTGTTGTCCAGATCGAACAGCCACACGTCCGGATCGTGCGCGGGGGGATCGTATTTGCGAGCCATCGATGCTGGATTACCGGGCAGGGGCGCGCTTGTCGATGCGCTTGTCGGTCTTCATTTCAGCCGGGAAACCGTGTCCCTGTAGTTCGTCACACGAGCGACGCCAAGCCCATCGGTGATCTTGTCGATGGCGACGCGACGCTTGGCCTTCCAATCCGCATAGGGAACGAAATCGGGCATGATCGAAGGATCGTCGAGGACGATCGTCCTGCCCTTGAATTCATCGACACGTTTGTTGCCGACTTCGGGGTGCTTCTCGAAGTACTTGCCATACTGGGCCATTCCGCTTCGACACAGCCAGACGTCATTCCGACGAGCCGGGAACGTCACGAGCAGGGCTTCCAGGGCGATCTCGTTGATCTTCTTCTTGTCGGCCTCCGGTAGCTTCGCGACATACTGCACGAGCGGAAGAAGCCCGCTCTCCACGGAAAGCCATGCAGCCTGAGGAGCCGTCGTGTCGAGGCATTGAAATCCCTCCGACTGGATCAGCCATCGCGCCTGCGTAAGCTGAATTCCGGCATTCTGGGCGAGCCCGGATCTGCCCGGTTCAGGAATGCTCTGGGACGTGCGCCACAACAGGGCGGCATAGAGATAGGCGATATAGGAACTGCCGCCCTTGGCGAACTGCTGGGCCCTCAACCAGTTCAACGCCCGGGACGCCGTTTCCATATCCTTGATATCGGTAACCACAGCCTTGCCCAAAGCGCTGTAGTCGTGCGCCGCGGCAAGAGCATCCAGCTTTGCCTCGTAGGGTCCGGGCGGCGGCATGTTGCGCTCGTATCCGGGCGCCGGCGTTCCCTGGGCAAAGACCGGCGGCGCGACGGCAAGCAAGAGCGCCGCGTGCACGACCGATACGAGCAGTATCCGCATGATTACCATCCCCCGGGTGACGATGAAGGTTAGCCTGCCAAACGTCGCCAACCTATAAGGATCGCAATGGATACCCTGTCGCTCGCCCTCCTCGCCGCGGTCGTTGTCCTGGCCCTCGTTCTGGTTGTCGTGCTGATGCGCCGGGACGGCGGCAGTCGCGAGGCCGAGCAGCGGATGCAGCAGCAGCTCGCCCTGGCGCTGAGCCAGCAGGCCGAGACCGTGCAGCGGGTCGAGAAGTCGCTGCGCGAGCAGGAGCAGGCGCTGGGCAAGGTCGTCGCCGAGCGGCTCGACCGCACCGAGAAGGCCACCGGCCAGATCGTCACCGACCTGCGCGAGCGCCTGGTCCGCATCGACGAGGCGCAGAAGAAGATCGGTGAGCTGTCGACCCAGGTCGTGAGCCTGCAGGAGGTCCTGTCCAACAAGCAGGCGCGCGGCGCCTTCGGCGAGGTCCAGCTCAACGACCTGGTCCAGAGCGCCCTGCCGCCCTCGGCCTACGATTTCCAGGTGACGCTCTCGACCGGCGTGCGCGCCGACTGCCTGCTGAAGCTGCCCAACCCGCCGGGCTCGATCGCCATCGACGCCAAGTTCCCGCTGGAGAGCTACAGCCTGCTGCGGGCGGTGCCGGCGGGCGACGGCGCGGCCCTGCTGGCGGCACAGCGCGCCTTCCAGCAGGCGATCCGCAAGCACATCGCCGACATCCGCAGCAAATACATCGTGCCCGGCGAGACCGCCGAATCGGCGCTGATGTTCCTGCCCTCGGAAGCCGTCTATGGCGAGCTGCACGCCAACTTCACCGGCCTGGTCGAGGAATCCTACAGGGCGCGGGTGTGGATCGTGTCACCGACCACCATGATGGCGACCCTCAACACGGTGCGCGCGGTCCTGAAGGACGTGCGCATGCGCGAGCAGGCCGGCGAGATCCAGAAGATGGTCGGGCTGATCCTGGGCGACGTGAAGCGGCTCGACGACCGGGTGGACAATCTGAAGAAGCACTTCGCCCAGACCGAAAAGGACCTGCGCGAGATCGATACTTCGACCACGGCGATCACCCGCCGCGGCGAACGCATCCTCGCCGTCGACCTCGGCGAGGAGCCGGCGGCACTGCCCCCGAAGGTTTAGCGGGCAGCGCGTAAAGGTCCCTCGCTACGCTCGGGATGACAATGGGTGTCGGGATCGGCGCGGTGCGTCGGATGCAGCAAAGGCTGTCATCCCCGGCCTAGCGAGCGACCTTTCGTTAGCCCCACGGACCGCGGCGCGGCGCCTGCGGGGCGGGACTGGCCCACGGGCCGCTTCGGGGAGCCGACGAGGCCTGCCGCGGCTGCGCGTAGCTCTGGCCGCCCATCGCCTGCAGGCGCGCGATGCGCTCCTCCATCGGCGGGTGGGTCGAGAACAGGCTCGACATGCCGCCGGCCAGGGCGAGCGGGTTGGCGATGTACATGTGGGCGGTCGCGGGGTTGCGCTCGGCCGCCTCGTTGTGGATCTGCTGCGTGCCGGCATGCAGCTTGGCCAGGGCCGAGGCGAGCCACTGCGGCTGGCCGCAGATCTCCGCGCCCATGCGGTCGGCCTCGTATTCACGGCCGCGGCTGATCGCCATCTGCACCAGCATGGCGGCCATCGGCGCCAGGATCATCGCGGCGATGGCGACGATCGGATTGACCAGCGGCCGGCCCTCGGAATCGCGGCCGCCGCCCATCAGGCCGCCGAAGCTGGCCAGCATGCCGATGGCGCCCGAGAGGGTCGCGGCCACGGTCATGATCAGCGTGTCGCGGTGGCGGACATGGGCCAGCTCGTGGGCCATGACGCCCGCGACTTCCTCGCGGCTGAGGTAGCGCAGCAGGCCCGTGGTCGCGGCCACGGCGGCATGCTCGGGATCGCGGCCGGTCGCGAAGGCGTTCGGCTGGTCCTCGTCGATCAGGTAGACGCGCGGCATCGGCAGGCCGGCGCGCTGCACCAGCTCGTGGACGATGTTGAACAGCTCCGGCGCATTCTCCGGCCCGACTTCCTGGGCGTTGGCCATGCGCAGGACCATCTGGTCGCTGTTCCAGTAGGCGAAGAGGTTCATGCCCAGCGCGGCGACGAGGGCGATGACGAGGCCGGTCTGGCCTCCCAGCAGGTAGCCCGCCACGAGGACAAAGCCCGTCAGCGCGGCGAGCAGGAGGGCGGTCTTGACGTAATTCATGCCGGGTAAGTTGGTCTGCAAAAGTGGCGAATCAAGGTGGGGACAGGCATCATGCAGTCATGACCGACAGCAAAAAGCCCACTCCGCCGGAGCCGCCCAAGGCCGATCCGGCAATCCCCCCTGTCCCCGAGAAGCCGAAGAAGGTCGAGGAGATCGGCGGCCCGCCCGGCCCCGAGCCCACCCGCTACGGCGACTGGCAGTTCAACGGCAAGGTCACGGATTTCTAGACGCAAGGCGATGGCACGAAGACTGCCTCGCCTGCTCGATCCGAAGAACTCCGAGTAGATCCATGAGCAAAGCCGACATCTTCCACCCCAGCTTCAAGGCGCAACCCTGGTGGTGGGAGGCGTGGACGCCCAACAACGCGCTGAGCGTCGACCCGCCCGCGAAGACCGACGTGGTGATCGTGGGGGCGGGCTATGGCGGCCTGTCGACGGCACTGGAGTTGCGGCGCAACGGCATCGACTGCGTGGTGCTGGAGCGCGGCGTCTTCGGCATCGGCGCCTCGACGCGCAACGGCGGCATGCTCTCGGGCGGCACCAACATCGCCAAGGGACTGGGCGGCAAGAACCCCAAGGTCGAGGCCGAGTTCGAGGCCAACAAGGCGGCGTTCCTGGGCAGTGGTGCGGATTCGCTGCAGACCCTGATCGACATCATCCATCGCGAGAAGATCGACTGCGGCCTGATCACCAACGGCCGCTTCACCGGCGCCTGGACGCCCAAGCACTACGACGACCAGGCGCGCAAGGTCGAGATGTTCAACAAGTACGCCAATGTCGGCGCCGAGATGATCCCGCGCGAGCGGGTGCGCGAGATGATGGCCTCCGACTATTACTATGGCGGCATGTACGTGAAGAGCGGCGGCAACCTCCACCCCGCGCGCTACTACAAGGGCCTGCTCGAAGCCGCCCACACGCAGGGCGCCATCCTCTGCGGCGAGGTCGAGGCCGAGCGCATCGAGAAGACGAAGGACGCGAAGACCGGCAGCGGCTGGCGCGTGCTGACCGCCAAGGGGCCGATCGCCTGCCGGGAAGTCGTCATCGCCACCAACGGCTATACCGGCGACCTGACGCCGAAGCTGAAGATGCGCGTCGTGCCGGTGGCCAGCCACATCATCGCCACCGAAGAACTGCCGATGCCGGCGACGGACCTGATCCCGCTGCAGCGCTCGATCGGCGACACCAAGCGGGTGCTGACCTATTATCGGCCCTCGCCCGACGCCAAGCACATGATCTTCGGCGGCCGCGCCCGCTTTACGGCGGCGCCGCCGGAAGTCAGCGCACCGATCCTCTACCAGTACATGATCGACCGCTTCCCGCAGCTGAAGGGCATCCGCATCACCCATGTCTGGACGGGCAACGTGGCCTTCGCGCTCGATTCGATGTCGCACATGGGCCAGGACGACGGCATGCACTATCTGCTCGCCTGCAACGGCAGCGGCGTCGCGATGATGACCTATCTCGGCACCCAGACGGCCAAGAAGATCGCAGGCGGCTCCAATGCCCCGGTCAATGCCTTCGACGGCCGCGAGTTTCCCGAGCATCCGCTCTACAACGGCGATCCCTCGCTGTATCTGCCGCTGATCGGCGCTCTCTACCGCACCCGCGACTGGCTCGACCGCAAGATGGCTTAAACACCGTCATCTCGACCGAAGCGCGCAGCGCGGAGCGGAGCAACTGTATTGTTGAGAGGCGAGTGGATCGGCGAGAGCTTAAGCGAGAGCGTGCCTTGCGGGATCCCATTTCTCACGGCGCTGTAGCATCGTGTTGAGGATGCAGATGAGCTTGCGCATGCAGGCGACCAAGGCAACCTTGTGCTCCTTGCCCTTGGCGATGAGACGCCGGTAGTAGTCCTTGAGGACCGGGTTGTGCTGTGTCGCGGCCCCGAGGATGGGGGTGAACAGCAGGCATCGCAGCTTGCGCCGCCCGCCCTGGATATGACGATGACCGTGGCGTTTGCCGCTGTCGTCGTCGAAGGGAGCGACGCCTAGCAGGGCCGACGCAGCTTGGCGGTCGACCTGGCCGAGCTCGGGCAGGAGGGCGAGGAGAGCCGCTGCGCTGTTACCGGCGAGGCCCGGTACGCTCTGGATGATCTCGGCGCGCTCGGCGAAGTGCTCGCTCTGCTCGATCCTGTCGACAATGAAGGCTTCCAGCCGGGCCTGCTGGCGGGTGATCTCCTTGAGCAGTGCCTGATAGGCCCTCTGCACGGCCTTGGGCTGCTCGTGTTCGCCCCAGTTGTCGATCTTCTCCTTGAGGCGAGAGAGGCCGCGGCGGGCAGTGACCAGCTGGTCAAGCTCCTCGCGGGCGGCATCCTCGGGCTTGCCTCGATGCTCGAAGGCCTCGCCGAACCAGGCGATCATGCGGGCGTCGATCGGGTCGTTCTTGGCCAGCTGTCCGGCCGACTTGGCGAAGTGGCGGACCCGCTTGGGGTCGACGATCACCACCTCGAGGCCCGCGGCACGCAACAGGCGGGCCCAGCTCCGCTCGTAGCCGCCGCTGGCCTCCATCACCGCCTGACCGACGGCATGCTCTTTCAGCCAGGCCCGCAGCTGGCGATGGCCCTGCGGATCGTTGGCAAAGCAGCATTCGGCGCCCCGCCGGATCGCCACGTCGACCTTCTCCTTGGCAACATCGATGCCGACAACGACTTGTTCCTGTGCCATCCTCGTGTCCCTTCCTTGCTCGTACGGGCTCAACGGCCCTTGCAACTGTTCGGGTTCAGGAAGACACCGGACCTGTCCCTCGCTCCGCTACAGGCTTGTGCCTTGGAGACCTTCGGGCTCAGATCTGGCGACGGGCGGTTGTTGGAGCAGCCGCCCGTTCGCGCATCTTGGCACCAGCGCCGTACACAAGAGATCTTCTCTCCACGAATTGCCGGCTTTTGATCGAGAGAAGGTCTTTCCACTTCGCCTCGCTGCGCTCGGTTTCGGTCGAGACGACGGGGATATAAGGACGTAGAAGATGAAAGTAGGCATCGTCGGCGCGGGTTCGATCGCGTTTGGAATGGCGGCGTTTCTCGAATGCGAGGGGCACAAGGCCACGCTGTGGTCGCCATCGGGCGAGCGCACCAAGGCCTTGGCTGCGGTTGAACCGCTCGTCGCTGCGGGCGCGATCGAGGGATCGCTCAAGCCGGCTGTCGCCACCAGCGCCGAGACGCTCGTAGCCGATGCCGAGGTGCTCCTGATCGCCTTGCCGGCCTACGGGCACAAGCTCGTCTTCGAGCGGATCGCGCCGCACATCACCGCGGCGCAGACGGTGATCGTGAGTTCGCATGCCTCGTTCGGCGCGCTCTATCTGTCGCGGCTGCTGGCCGCGCGTGGCATCACGGTGCCGATCGTCGCCTGGGGCACGACGCTGGTGAGCGGCCGCCAGTCCGGGCTTGCCAAGGTGCAAGTGAACACGGTGCGCAAGACGGTCGATCTCGCCACGTTGCCCACCTCGCGCAGTGCCGAGGGTCTCGCCCTCTGCCAGTCCCTGTTCGGCGACCGCTTCGTCGATCGGCAGAGCCTGCTGGCCATCGCGCTCAGCAATCTCAATCCGACGATCCATATGGGCATTGCGCTGGGCAACATGACGCGCATGGAGCGGGCCGAGACGTGGGGCCAGGCCGAGAACGTGACGCCCAAGATCGGCCGATTGCTCGAGGAACTCGATCGCGAGCGTCTCGCCGTTGCGATGGCGCTCGGCCTGGAGGTTCGTACGATCTTCCAGCACCTCAACCTCTCGTTCGGTGTGCCCCTGGGCTCGGCGCACGAGATGCACCAGGCCATGCATGCCCTCGGCAAGAGCGGCGCCGGCCCGACCACCGCCGACAGCCGCTACGTCACCGAGGACGTGCCGTTCGGCCTGGTTCCGACCGCGAAACTCGGCCGCCTCGCGGGCTCTCCCGCGCCGCTGCACGAGGCTGGCGTCAGCCTCTTCTCGGCGATGTACGGGCGCGACTTCACGGCCGAGAACGACCTTTTAGCCGCCCTCGACATCGATTCCCTTTCCCTGTCGCAGCTCCAGACACTCTGCAGTGACGGTTACTCGCACTAGCGGCTCAATGGAGCGCG